>CAVVUP010000001.1:0-53177 GCA_963751435.1 uncultured Verrucomicrobiae bacterium
CTTCACGGCATCTCGGACACCCTGGCGATCCGGCAGGGCGACTGGAAATACATTCCGGCCAAAGCCAAACGCCAAGCCGCGGGCATGGGCAATGGCGCGGATCCCTCAGAAGCGCGCTTCTCCGCCAGCCGGATCCCCGAGCCGATGTTGTTCAATCTGGCCAAGGACCCGAACGAAACGACGAACGTTGCGAAGCAATATCCGAAAGAGGCCAAGAAGCTCGAGGCCCGGCTCCAAGCTATCAAGAAGGGGCAAGCCCAATGAGGCGGAGCATCGCATCCCGGTTCCTGAGGAACATGGCGTTATGCGCGTGCCTGGGCACGGTCTTCCCCAGCGAGAGCGCCAACTATTACGTCCACCCCCTGACGGGCGACGATTCCAACCCCGGGACCAGCCCAGAGATGCCGCTTCGGACGTTACTCCGGGCGGCCAGTCTGAGGCTACAAGCCGGAGATCGTCTCTTCCTGGCGGCGGGGCAAAGGTTCCCCGGCCAGTTGGGCTTGGAAGGAGTGGTCGGAACGGAGCGTGATCCGGTGGTGATTGCCAGCTATGCCACCGCAGAGGGATCCCCGGATGGATTGCCCGGGATCGATGCCCGGGGTTGTGAGGCTGGCGTGCTCTTGAGGAATTGCGCTCACGTGGAACTTCGAAACCTCCACATCACCGGCAACGGCGGCGGAATGAACAGGGCGCAACCGGTCAAGGCGGGGATGCGATGCGGCGTGCTGATTCAGGTCGATCAACCCGGAGAATACGCGGGCTTCAGCCTTTCCAACCTGGTGGTCCGGGACGTGTTTTTCGAGGAACCGGGCTTTACCCGGGGCCCCGAAGAAGTGCGCAGCGCCAACGGCACCCAGAACTACGGTTGGGGCATTCGGTTCATCAACTCCACCGCCGCTGCCGTCATGAAGGACATCGTCATCCGCGACTGCAGCATCAGCAATGTCAGCCACACCGGACTCAAGTTCACGGCCCCCAGCAACGGGCTGCACAATGTGCGCGTCCAGCGGGTCCGCCTCGCGGATACAGGCGGCCCCGGCATCCAGATGTCCGGCGTCTGCAACGGCCACTTCAGTCACCTGGACGTCAACCGCAGCGGCAGCACCAACGACAGCCGGAATTGGGGTCGTGGCAGTGGACTCTGGACCTGGGGGTCCAGCGACGTGATGATTGAGCACAGCCGTTTCCAGAATGCCAATGGCCCGGGCGACTCCACTGGCGTGCACATTGATTTCAACTGCCGCAACGTGATCGTCCAATACAACCTCAGTGCCAACAACGCCGGCGGCTTCTGCGAGATCCTCGGCAACAATCACAATATCGCCTACCGCTACAACGTCAGCATCAATGACGGGCATCGTGTCAAAGGCCGGAACGGCGCGTTTCAGGAGGGGAAGACCTTCTGGTTGAGCGGCTACACCGGCGACAAAAGCCCGCGAAGCGGCCCGTTCAACACGTACTTCTACAACAACACCATTTACGTAAGTGAGGAGATCGTCGCCAAAGTTGCGGTCGCGCCCACCGCGCGCGGCGTGCTCATCGCCAACAACGTTTTTTGTATCAAGGGACGCAGCGAAACCGTGCTCGGAGATCAAAGCCGCCCGGACACCGGCCAGGCAACGGCCATTCCGGGAGTGCTGTTCAAGAACAACCTGTTTCTTCGTCCCGACATCTGGCCATCGGACGCGCCGATTCAAGATCGCGCACCGATCATTGGGGACCCGCAGTTCCACTGCCCTGGCGGCAGCAACCTCTCCGACTACATCCCGCGCAATATCGAACTGGTGAAAGACCGGGGAATACCCATTCCAATGATTCCCCAGGATAAGATCGGCCTGCCGGGCGGACTAGCCGTGCGAGCCGACATTTTGGGCGCCAAGATAGAGGGCTTGCCGGATTTGGGAGCACTTGAAATGCGCTAACACGGGCCACTTGGCCCACCCCGCGCGCCGAAGTTGGCAGATGGGGCGTATCCCGCGTATCCCACCTGCAATCACGTGCACTTGCTGGTCGAGGCCAAAGACAGGTTGCAGATCAGTGGATTCATGCGGGAAGTGGCGGGGGAGTTTGCCCGGCAGTACAACCGACGCAAGCGACGCCTCAACGCGGTTTGGGGCGATAACTTCCATGCCACGCTGGTGGACAACGGGGACTATCTGTGGCGCTGCCTGAGTTACATCGAATTGAACATGGTGCGCTGTGGAGTGGTGAGGCATCCCAGCCAGAAAAACCTAACCGGGTGACACCAGAACAACAGAAAACAGAAAACATTGTGGAACCGTCGGTAAGGAGGAGAAGCGACGGCAGGTCACGGCCCCGCCGAAACCCGGAAATAGGCCTCGGCGGTCGTGGCGGTCAGCGCCAGCGTGTTGGTGATTTGTGCCGGGGGATTGTTGGTGTAGAGGTTCGTCCACGGCCCGCCGAGTTGCGCGGCTCGTTGTACGACCTGACGCACATTCACGCCGCCCTTCCAGCGCAGGGTCAAACTGCCATCAGCGGGGGCAATCGAAAGGAGCTTGAGCACGGAGTCGGCGGAGTGGGATCGGTGTCCGCCGCCTGTTCAGCGAGGTTGTCGGCCCCGTCCTCGTCGTCATCCACCGCCGGCCACAGCCGCGAGCGGGTCGCCAAAATAGTCCTGCTCCCAGCCGTTGAGCAGGCCATCGCCATCCGCGTCCAAGTCCGGATGGGCCTGGCGGGAAAGGATCAGGACGCTGTAAGGGCCGACCGCCACCGTGCCGCTATTGCCGGAGACCTGGACCACCGAGCGGCCCACGTTGCCGAAGTCCGAGCCGTAGGTTGTCCAGTCGGAGTTGAGGTTCACGTACCAAGTGCCGTTGGCCGGGAAGGACAGGTCGTAGTTGGTCCAGGTGTTGGCGGACCAGTTCATGATGACCATCACCTGGTCGTTCGCCCCGGCGCCCCAGCGATGGAAGGCGAGCACTTTGGCGCTGTTGTTGAGATGCTGCTGGGTCATGTTCGGCCCCGTCAGACCGAGGCTCACACCGTCGAGGTTGCGGCGCAGATGGATCAGGTCGCGGTAGAAACTCACCACGCTGGAGTAAGTGGTCGCGTGCGACCAGTCGAGCGGGTTGTTGTCGCGAATTGTTCGTCTTCGAGCATCTCCTGGCCCATGAAGAGCATCGGCATGGCGGGCATGGTCATGATAACGGCCGCGGCGAGCATCGAACGCTTGCGGGCATAATAGCCGTCCGGGTCGGCCGGCTGGATGCGCGTGGGGAGCCGTTGGCGGCCGGGCCGTTGAGAGTTGCCGATCAGGTCGTGCGTTTCGCAGTAGGCCACACGGAAGAAGCCGGACTGCGCATTGATGGCATTCCAAAGGTCGAACATGTTCCGGTTGGCGTCGTTGGTCTCGACCGCCAGGTTGATCAGGAAATCGCCAAAGCCACGGTCCCATTCCCCATGAAATCCCTGCCCGGAGGCTTCATCCTCGGCGATGCTGATCACACCCGGGCGGTTGGCCCGGATCTCGGTGTTGTTGATGTATTGGATCAGGAATCCGCCCCGGGCACGCTGCCGCCGGAGTAGAACCGCATGCCCCCACGGCAGTCCCAGCGAAAGCCGTCCACGTGATACTCATCCATCCACATCTTGAAATTGTCGATGATGAAGGAGCGAACCCCGTCGGAGGAATAGTTGGGCCGGGTATCGCCCCAGAGGGTCTGGCCGAGGGCGCCGGAGTAGAAATAGATGCCCGGGGTGGCGCCGTTGTCGAAGCCCCAGAGGTCGAGGTCGCCGGGCCCGTAATGGTTGTGGACGACATCCAGCAGGACGTGGATTCCGCGGGCATGCGCCTCCTTCACGAAGCTCTTCAACCCGTCCGGACCGCCGTAGCCGGTGTTCTCGACGGCATAAGGCTCGGCCAGATTGTAGCCCCAACTGTAGTCGGTCGGGTATTCCATGACCGGCATCAGTTCACGGCGTTGATGCCCAGAGCGGCGAGATGGTCGAGCTTGCTGATGGCGTTGGCGAACGTGCCGGGCCCGCCGTTGGCGGGCGTCGGATCGTAAAACGCGCCCACGTGCATTTCGTAGATCACCAGGTTGGACTGGGTGACGGCCAGCCGGGTGTCGCCCACCCAGTTAAAGGCGTGGATCGTAAACGATGGAGTTGCCCGGCGGAGTGCACGATTGCGGTCGCGCGGATCCTTCTTCCAGACCGAGCCGTTGATGTGAAACTTGTATTGCGCCCCGGTGGGCACGCCGGGCACGTCCCGGGACCAGAGGCCGGACGTCCCTTCCTTCGTGAGATAATGCGCGCTGGTGCTCCAGTTGTTGAAACTGCCGGGAACGGCCACGCTGGTGGCATTGGGCGCCCAGACCCGAAACGTTACTCCCGTGCCGTCGGCATCCGCGTAAGGCGTGGCGCCCATGCCGGGGCGACTGGACTGCGCCCACGCAGCGGACGCCAGGAACAGCACGGCCAGCAGCGCGCCCGCACTTGCAAGCCTCGCCAGCAGGGCGTTTCCGCGCATGGACTCCGTGTCATCGGAACAGGGTAACACACCCCCCACCCTCCCCGCATCCGCACGTTCATGTGGTCCGGGCATTTTAGAACATCCGGTCAAACTGACGGCTGTTCTTCGCCGGCTGCCACCAAGTGGTGTCCTGCCGATCCCAGTGCAGATGCAGCAGGTCTTTGCCGAAGAGCCGGAGCAAGAGCCCCATGGGCGTGACCACCAGAAAGAAGAAGAGCGTCAGCAGGACCTTCCCGATCACCTGGCCGATATGGAAGCTCACCGTCATGCCCCCGCGGTAGAACCCGCGAAACCACCGGGGCCGGACCAGCGCCGTCCCGACAGCCAACGCGGCGCCCACCGCCGTGGCGATCGGCACTTCGAAAGCCATCCGCCCCCGCCACCAGAGCATCCACGCCACCAGGTTCACCGCCACCCCGATCACGGCCGTGAACTTGATCCACTCCACCGGCTTTTCCTTCAGTCGCAACATGTCCTTCGTGTGTTCCAACCCACATCCCAGTTCAATCCGGCACCGGGTGAAATTTCTGTTTGACCCCACGGGTCGGCTGTTTGGCCCGCTCCAGCAGGAAGCCGCCGATGGCCAGGTAATCCATCTCGGTGTTTACAAAACAACGGTAGGCGTCGTCCGGCGTGCACACCACCGGTTCCCCGCGCACGTTGAACGAGGTGTTCACCAGCACCGGGCAGCCGGTCCGGGCTTCGAACCGTTTCAGCAGGGCATAAAACAACGGGCATTGGCGCTCGGACACCGTCTGCACCCGCGCCGAGTCGTCCACATGCGTCACCGCCGGGATGCGCGACCGCAACTGTCTGAGCCGGTCCAGCCCATGAGCCTGACCGGCGGCCGGCAGGCGTTGGGAAGGATGCACCGGCGCCACCAACAACATGTAAGGCGAGGCGGTGTCCAACTCGAAGAACTCCGGCGCGCGCTCCTCGATCACCGCCGGGGCGAAGGGCCGGAACGACTCGCGAAACTTCACCTTGAGATTGAGCACCGATTGCATCCGAGGCGAGCGCGGGTCGCCCAAAATGGAGCGGTGCCCCAAGGCACGGGGACCATATTCCATGCGTCCCTGCACCCAGCCCACGATCTTCTCGTCCGCCAGCAAGTCCGTCACCCGGTCCAGCAACGTCTCGCGCTCCAACCGCTCATAAACCGCCCCGTGCGCGCGAAGAACGGTTTCGATGTCCGCATCGCTGAACTCGGGTCCGAGGAAGGCCCCCTGCATGGCGTCCGGCTGGATGACGGTGCGCGGCTGTTCCCGGCCTTCGCGCATGTGCCAGACGGCCAGGGCCGCCCCGAGCGCCCCGCCGGCATCACCCGCAGCCGGTTGAATCCAGAGCCGGTCGAAGATCTTCTCCCGCAGGATCCGCCCGTTGGCCACGCAGTTCAGGGCCACGCCGCCGGCCAGACAGAGGTTGCGTTGTCCGGTCACCCCCTTCACGTGCCGCGCCAGGCGCAGCATGACCTCTTCGGCGACCACCTGGACCGACCGGGCCACGTCCATGTGCCGCTGTTGGATGGGGGTCTCGGGCGGACGCGGCGGGCCTTCGAACAGGTCGTGGAACTTCCGGTGGGTCATGCGCAGGCCGCGCAGGAAGTGGAAGTAGTCCAGGTTGAGCCGGAAGGAACCGTCAGACCGCAGCTCGATGAGGTGTTCGTAGATGGCATCGACAAACCGGGGTTCGCCGTAAGGCGCCAAACCCATGAGCTTGTATTCACCGGAATTGATGCGGAACCCGCAGTAGGCGGTGAAGGCGGAGTAGAGCAATCCAAGCGAGTGCGGGAAGCGCAGTTCCTGGAGCATCTCGACCGCGTTGCCCTTGCCGACCCCCACGGTCGTGGTGGCCCATTCCCCCACCCCGTCCACGGTCAGGATCGCCGCCTCCTCGAACGGCGACGGGAAAAACGCGCTGGCTGCATGAGACTGATGGTGTTCAGTGAAGAGGATCGGCGTGTCCGGTCGCAGCTCGGGCATCTCGAATCGGATGGTACCCCGCAGATTGAGCTTCTCGCCCAGCCAGGTTGGCAGCACCCGGGGAAACGTCAGCCAGCCGCCGGGAGCGACGGCCAGGTAGGACTCGAGCAGCCGGGCGAACTTGATGATCGGCTTGTCATAAAACACCACCGCATCGAGGTCCGCCGCTGTGATCCCGGCGTGTTCGAGGCAAAAGGCGACGGCATGGCGGGGAAAGCGCTCGTCATTCTTGCGGCGGCTGAACCGTTCCTCCTGCGCCGCGGCCAGGATCCGGCCCTCGCCCAGCAGGGCGGCGGCCGAATCATGGTAATACGCCGAGATGCCGAGGATATGCCGCACGCGGAGACCTTACATGAAGGGATACATCAGCGGTGCCAGGACCGATCCGCCGCTGAACACAATCAACGCCGCCAAAAGAAGCAGCAGCATGACCAGCGGGATCAGCCACCACTTCTTCTCCTGCCGGAGAAAGACCAGGAATTCTCTGAAGAGCTGCCACATAGGCGTGAGTCATTCTCGACCCGGCGACCGGCATTGCAAGCGGCAAAGCACCGCTGAGGGCGCACTCACTTTCTTGCAGGCCCGCCAAGAGCCTCAAGCCCGCATGGGTTTGATGGGGCAAGCCCGGCGCCCACCCGCGACGCGCACGCTGCCGACAACACCGGACACTCACCGCAATGCGAGAGTCCAAAGCCGACAACATGTCGGCGCTCCGACACCTGCAAGAAAGTGAGAGCCACGCGTTGGGAGCCTGACCCCGCCCGGGCGCCGGTGCGATGCGGTGCCGGGCCTACGGCAGCACTGCCACGCGATAGAGCAGCGCGCCGGCGTCCGGGGCCGGATTGGTAAACATGGTCTGCGCGCCCCCCGAGGGCAGCACATCGCTCAATGGCGCGAAGGGCTGGCTCAGGTTCGTGGTCGCATACACCTGGTAAGACTTGCCAGACTCACTGCTCCATGTGAGCAAGGCTCCGCCGCCTCCCAGGTTCAGAATCCGCAGCACCGAGTTCGCATCCAGCGGGTTGGTGCCCGCGAAATGCTCGCTCCCGTTGGTCATTCCATCGCCATCGTTGTCCACCGCCGCATCCAGCAGGAGCACTCCGGTGCTGCTCGGGCTGGCGGGGCCTGCGATGCCCGCGTTGTTGAGGGCGATCACCGTGGCATACAGCGTCTGGCCGAGAGCGGCGCTGACGGTCTGCGAGGTGCCGGTGAGGATCCCGTTGAACACATTGGACCCGCCGGGGCTGGTTCCCACCAGCAGGCGGTAGCCGCTGATGCCGCCCTCCGGATCACTGGCGGCTGTCCAGGAGAACAACGCGTTGGTGCCGATCACATAAGGCTTCGGACTCGTGGGCGCGGTCATCGCGGGCGGCGGCGTCACATCATAGACCTTGAGATACTGCGCCTCGAACGGCGCGTTGGTCCAATCCGCCACCGTGGTGGGCACCTTGTTGAGAATCACCCCGATGCCGTTGGCGAGAAGGTCGGCGCCGGTCCGGCTGGTGGTCCAGACCCATTCGCTGCGGCGGTTGGGATTCGCGCCGGTGTAGGCGGCGAGGTTCTTGATGTTGTAGGTGCGGCCGGACTTGATCCCGAAGAGGTTCGAGCCGCCGGAATTGATGTTCAGATTGAACGTGCCAGACTGCGGGTTGTTGCGGTCCAGGTTCATGAACGCGAGCACCACATCGGAGACGTTGGGCGGCGCACCTGCGGTCTCATACTTGGCCACGGAGAAGATGGATTCCTGCGTCGAGCCGGAGGTCTGGTTGAGGAACCATCGGTTCGAGCTGCGCAACGCCGGGCTGGCCTCGCGGGCTTTGTTAATGCCCGAATAGACGGGATACAACTGGTCGTTGCCGTAATCGGCGTCCGCCCAGAGCGGCATCATCGAGTTCCAGGTCTTGAAATGCGGCACATACTTGCAGAGGTTCTTTTCCATCAGGTCGAACCCGAAGAAGTCCGACAGGCCGAGTTCCTGGCCCTGGAAAATCATGGGCGCGCCGTCGATGGTGCTGGCGACGCCAAAGCGGATCAGAGCCTGCCAGGGGTCGGAGAAGTTCTGTTCGTCGTGCGAGGTACTGTTCAGCAGCATCAAGCCCTGACCATACCAGTTGCGCCGGTTCTCGAACGCCGTGCGATAGGCGGAGGTGTTGCCAGCGCCCTTCAACGCAAAGACCAAATCCTCGTTCAGCATGTCGAAATGCCGGTTCGAACGGTAGGTGACCGCGCCGCCGTCGAGCGACTCGGACATCCAGACGAAATTCCATTTCACCGACCGGCAGCGGTTGATGATGTATTCCCACGCCTGCGGCGGCAGGCCCTGTCCGAAATCGCAGCGCAGGCCGTCAATGCCCTTGTGCGACTGATTCTTCGGGGTGCCGGCCGGGTGACCGGTCTTGTCCATCCAGTAGATCGCGTATTCGGCAAAGTAGCGCCAGACGTTATGGGTGTAGCTGTCGAAATTGCCGGTCGCCGTGGTGTAGTCGAACCAATCCCCCTCGTCGGTTTGCTTGCCGGTGCTCCCGCTGTTCTGCCAGAGCGCCGCGTAGCGGCCAAAGAACACGTCCTTGGCGTCCAGCCATTTGCCAAAGTCGTAGCGGTCGGGCGCCGGCGCAACCGACCCGGCGTCAGACGCGCGTTGGTAGTAATCGTCCGTCCGCGAGAAAAACCGGGCCTCCACCTGCCGAATCTGCGCAGTCGCATTGGTCCAAGGCGCGAACAATTGTCGGCCCCACTCGCCCAGTTCGACGTCCCAGGCCGTGTGGTTGAACGCGGCGTCGAGCATGACGGACACGCGGGCGGCATCCGCGGCGGCGACGAAGTTGGTGAATTCGCCCATCGCGGCGGCCCGGTTGGTGCCCTTGCTCAGGCGCGGCTCGACCTCCCAGAAGTTCTTCACCGCGTAGGGGCTGCCGAGGGCGTAGGGATAATTGACATCCTCGAACGGCGCCCCGCCGTTCCAGCGCCAGGTGGTGAAGTTGCAGGCCCCGGGACCGCGGGCGTTGATGTCGGCGGCGCTGAGATGACGACCGTCCACACCATAGGGATGAATGGGTTGGAACCAGAGCCAGTTGACACCCAGGTTGGTCACGTAGGTGAGGTTCCAGCGCGGCGTCCGCGTGGCGCCGGAGCCGTCATACAGGTCCGCGAAGGTGCTGCGTTGCGATTCGAGGGTGCCCTCGGCCTCGACGGTGAGCGCGTTCAACTCGTAGAAGCGCATGTCGCGGGCGGTCACCGGAGAGACCACGATGGCATGGTCGCGCTGCCGCACGCCCGGCGAGCCATCGAAGTCGTTGTAGTAGATCCAATTGGTATTGCCCTGCACCTTGTATCGCGCCGTGAGGCGGTAGGCGCCGGTGTTGCTGGCCAGCAACGTCAGCGAGAACTGGCCGCCGCCCAGGTCCGTCATCGTGTAGGCCTTGTAGTAATGCGCGTCGCTGCCGGCCACCACCAGGTTCCCGCTGGGGGGCAGAATCCCATCCTGGATGCCGTCCCCATCCGCATCCAGCGCGGCGCGGTCGCGTCGGTTCAAGTTGCTGAACACCTCGACGTTCGTGAGATTGGCCGCGTTAGGTTGGAAGAGGATAGTCAGGGGCGCGCTGGTGGCGGCGACTTCATCGATGAACACGTGGGTGGTGGTGTAGTTGGCGTTGAGGCTGTTGACGCTCAGCACCGGCTGCGCCTGGGCCGGGGAATGGGCGAGCCACATCAGCGCGGCGACACTGAGCGCCGTCGCAAGCCAGGTTCGGAACGGCCGAGGCGACCTCGTGTCGCCAAGCCACTTGGTGCGATTGCAAGCCAGCGGGAACAGCGAGCATCCCGCACCCCCTCTCCAATGACAGCCTTGATGCGGGTCCGGGGCTGCCAGTGGGCTTTCGATGAACCTGAGGCTCGCCCTCACTCCATCCCTCTCCCCCGGGGAGAGGGTGCCCGGTGGGCGGGTGAGGGGATGCCTGCGGCTCAGGGGCCCAACGCGCGATGTCACGTCGTGGAGGTTTCGCAGGAATCGCACGGGAGCCGGTTTCCGGTTGCAGCTAACTCGCCTCATGTTCATGGGCTATGGCACGACTTCAATGCGGTAGAACTTGTTGGTCTCCGGGTCGCCGGCGTCGTAGTAGAAGGACGTGGTGCCGCTGGCCTGGATGAGTCCGCTGATGGGCTGCAACGGCTCGTTGAGGTCGCTGGTGGCCAGGACCTGGTAGATGATTGACGGCACGCTGTCCCACACCACCAGCCGATTGCCATCCTCGAGATTCGTGATGCGCAGGACGGACAAGGGATCGTTGGGATTGGTCCCGGCAATCTGCTCGTGGGCGTCCGTCAAACCATCTCCGTCCGAATCCAGGTTCGGATCCACGGGATACCGGATGTTCAGAATCCGGGTGTCGCTCAGGACCACGGACCCGCTGAACACCGCCTCGACCACATTGGTGCCGGGCGCAATGTTACCCCAGCGATAACCCAGGGAGGTGTAGCCCGGACCGCAGACACCGCCGCTGCTCAGCGAATAACTGGTCCGGGGTTGCAGGACCCCGTTGACCAGGATCGAGTATTTGTTTACGTCGGCGGTCTCCGGAGTGGACGTGGTATTGCAGATGCGCAGGGTGATGGCGGAGTTGGTGCTGGCGAGTTGGATGGTGCCATTTGTCGCGGGCGAATCAATGAACAGGGTCCGGCTCGGGGCCAGTGTGTTGGCCGTGACGGTCGCGGTGGCCAGCCGGTCGGGCAACACGGCACTCGACGCTTCCCTGACCCGGAAGGTGATGGTGGCGCTGCCACTGCTGGGCACCCCGAGGTAGTTCAGGCGGAACTCGCGCGGCAGGCCGGGATACTGCCCGGTCAACCCGGCGTCCGGCGTCACTTCGGGCGCGGGCACAAACACCGGCACGCCGTTGCTCAGGCCGTTGCCGTTGGGCTGGCCCGTGGTCACGTCGTCATTGCCGGAGATGCTGTCCTGGATGTTCACCTCGACGCCGGTGGCGCTGGTGTCGGTGCGCAGCACCAGCAGGTAGGAAGGGCCGGTGATGGTGAACCCATTGGTGGGCGGGCGGGCGATGGCCACCTGCGGGGGGGCCGCGTCGTAGTAGAACGTCTGCACAAAGGTGTTGAACACGCTGGACTTGCCGTCGCGCGGCAGGAACGGCCGCGCGCGCAACACATGCAATCCCTCGGCCAGGCCGGTCCGGGTGTGGTTGGTGTTGAGATTGTTGTGCAGCCACACGGTCGCGGTGACGGGGTTGAAGTTCGTGACGGCGTATTCAGCCAGACCCTGCACGCGGGCGGCATCGGCGTCGGACATCGGCCCAATCCCCTGCTTGTACACCGCGACCTTGTAACGGTTCGTCGTCCCGGACCCGTGGTCGGCGCCGGGAATCTCCCCCATCCACCAGTCGATGGTGTCATTGAGCGTGTCATCGCCGGCAAAGAACGCCTCGACCACCTTGGTGCTGCCCAGGCCCTGGCCAAAGGAACCCTCGGGGTCCGAGCCGTCGGTGGTGTAATAGACGCAGGCTTTGTTGACTTGGAACTGGAACCCGGCCCGGAACCAGATCTGGACGGCTTGACCGGGCGCCGGCGCCAGCGGATGGCGCTGGGTGGGAGGACCGTTCGACACGGTGGTGCCGCTGTCCGGCGAATGCCACACCCAGGTGGCGGTCTCACTGGTCACGCCCAGCCCGCCGCCGCCTCCGGGGATATTGGTCGTTCCTCCACCCACCTCGTAGTGATAGGTGTCCGCCCCGAACGAGATGACCGTGTTGTGGTTCGTGTTCACCGACCCGAACTTCTCCGGTCCCGTCCGGAAGCTGAAGGCGGTCTGTTCATAACCGAGGAACACGTCGCTCGAGTAACCGGGACGATTGTCGCGCCGGTCCAGACCGTTGGTTGGCCCCAGCAACAAGTGGCTGTTGACATCGATGCCGCCGTCCAGCTTGAGCAGATGATTGTTGGCCGAGGCGTCGGAACGCAGCACGATGTCAAAGGGCGCATTGGTCACGAGCGGCACGTCGATGGCATACGTGCGGTTGCTGACATACTGTCCGCCAATCACATTGCCTGAGGTGTCCACGCTGCCGCGCACTTTGAAGGGATACAGCGGGTTGAACCCGGCATCGCCATCCACGCCGTCGGTGCGGTAGAGGGTGATTCGAGGTGCGGGCGCGCCATTTTGCTGGAGGGTGATGGCGTCGCGCCATGCCGCCCGGCTGGGGCCCGGCCATTGGTAGCCGTAGGCCACGTAGCTACCACTGGGCACCTTGAACTCGATGGCCCCACCGCCCGGCGGAATGGTCTGTCCGCCCACATACACCTTGCGCTGCCAGGGATTCGGGTGGTTGGCCGTGCTGAGAGCTTCGGCGTAATTGGTGGTGGCCTCGCGCACCAGCAACTGACTGCAGGCGCGGTCGCTGGACGGCGAGTCGGCCAGTTGATGGAGCACCGACTGGGGCGTGAAGCCGACCGCCAACCCGACGCCGCGCGAGTTCTTCACTGGAAAACATTCGTAGAACGTGCCATCGGTCGTCTGGGCCACGCCGTCGTCGAAGCTGATCTCGCCATCCGGCGTGCCGGCGTAATTGTCGTTCATCACAAACAGCACCACGGTTGCATCCGGGTTGTTGTAAGCGGTGGCCAGATCCACCTCGCGGTAATCGTAACGTTCGAAGGCCACGAGGTCGTTGTCGCTCCAGCGCGGGCGGGTGCCGCCGCGGGCCAGTTGATGATGCAACCACGCCAGGTCGGGCATCTTGTGGTCCCCGAACTGGCCCAGATAGGGCGCGTCAGCGATACGCGGGAACGGTTGTTCGCCAGGGGGTGGCACGGACTCGTTGTAGCCGTCGGTGTAGATCGCGGGCAGCCCTTCGCGCAGGAAGTTGTACCCATTCTGCAACTCGCGGCGGGTGGCCACCGAATCATCGTGACTTTGGGCGAACAACACGCTGTTGACCGGGCTGAAGGAGGCGGCCGCCGGATCGCGCTGGTCCAGGCCGCTCAGGCTGGCCGAGGGGTTCCCAAGCACGTTGTTGAGATGGAAGTGCAGGGATACCCCGAGCAAACGCATGCCACGATCGATATACTCGGAGAAGGAGGGCGGCTGTCCGAGGTGCTCGCCAAACAGCATGGCGTCGTTCCGCACCGAGTCGGTGTTGAACAGGCTGTCGCGATTGCCGCCAGTCTCCGCGTAACCGTTGCCGAGCACATTGTTCCCGTAGCCATGCACGTAATCGAACATGGTCTGCATCGCGCCCGTGTAGCCATCGGTGTTGTCCGCCGTGTTACCAAAGAAATCCGAGGGCGTGTGCTTGACCGCATCGAACCGGAACCCGTCGCAGCGCGTCTCGTGAATCATCCAAAGGCCGGCCCGGATGAGGTACGAGTTCACGTCCTCGATCACCGGATCGCCGTTGGTCCCGTTGAACGGCCGCCACGGACCGCCGATGGAGGGCAGACCCTGGTCGGGGTAATACTCGGGTCGGGTCGACTGCCGGACGAAGGACACCTTCGGCGCCCGGCTGCCCTCGGTGAGGCCGAAGTTGTTGTTGGTGGACCCGCCTTCGTTGGCCAGGTCCAACAGCCCGAACAACGGCCGGTTCTGAACCTGGAACAGGTTGTTGAAGTCGGCGATGGCGTCCCAGTTCCGATACGTCCCATCCGCCTGCCGGCGCACGTGGAAATCCTCGACCGTCAACCCGGGATAAAGGTTGGTCGGCGTGCTGCTGTTGTAACCCGGCACATCGAATCCGCGGTGATTCATGATGTTGTCGAAATAAACCCGCAGCCCGAACCGATGCGCCGTCTCGACCAACCGGAGCAACTCCTCCTTGGTGCCGTATTTGGTCCGAATGGTGCCCCGCTGGTTCTGGTCCCCGAGATCGAACGGATCGAACTGGTCGTAGCCGACCGAGAAGACGCTTCCGGCTTTCGCGGGCGGCGGCAACCAGAGGCTGGTGTAGCCGGCCTCGGCGATCTCCGGCATCTTCCGGGTCAACTCGCTCCACTCGACATTAAACACCTGCAGCATGGCCTCGGCCCGGACCGCGCCAGTGAAGCCGAACTGGACCGTCGCCGCGCACGCCAGCAGCGCGAGCAACCGCCAAACCGGAGGGCGGACAGTCTTGGCCAGATTGGAGGGCCGGGCGGTGCCTGGCGGACGAAGCGGCCCGCGCTCCAACTGCGATTCGTGGGGAGCATCCACCTCCAATTTTGGACGCGCATCGGGACCATGAACCGCACGACTCCCCTCACCCGCCCTCCGGGCACCCTCTCCCCGGGGGAGAGGGAGGGGTTGAGGGCGAGCCCCCGGTTCATGGGGAGCCTCCACGACCCTGAGATCGCGCATTGGGACCCTGAACCCTGGCAAGGAGCGCGAGTTGTCCTCAACTCGCAGCAGCACCGCATCATCGGAGCCGCTGCGGATTGAGACAATCCGCGGTCCGGGGGCCGGTTCATGGGAAGCATTTGGAAAGCGCATGTGAAAAGTCGTGGTCCGTATGGGAGCCAAGTTAACCAGCTCCATAAGACGGTCAACCCGCACAAACGTGCGGTGGTAAAGGGCCGACCGTTCGTTGCATGCTCGCTTCATCGCCGACACATTGCTACAGGGCCGCACCACGCGGCTGGGAATTAATGTCAGCCAATCGCATGATGAAGTTTCGCTCCTGCATTCTCGTGGCCGGCCTCGCGCTCGCGGCGGGCGCGCCGCCCGCGCTGCGCGCCAGCAGTGCCGTCCACCTCACCTATCACTGGCACCTACACCAGCCGATTTACTGGCCCGAGGTGAATCCGTTCCCGCCGCAGACCAACCGCTACCAGTTCGCTGCGGACTCCATCGCGCTAAAAACCACCAACGCCGGGAACTTTTATCCCGGGTCGGCCTACAAGCACCCCCGCAACGCATTGGTCAGCGGGGACGGCGGGGAATATGATTCCGTGTTCGACAAGGCGGACCGGGTGATCGCCTATCAGCAGGGCGGACGGGACTCGATCAACACCATCACCAACGACCATCCGGATGGCGGCGCCTCGGTGAGCTATTCCGGTGCGCTGCAGGAGAACATCGGCAGCCTCGGGCGAGCCGGCCGCTACGGTTATGGATCCGGGTGGAATGGCGGCTACACCCAAACCCGTGGGTCCTCAGCCAACTACCGGACCACCAGCGGGCATCCGCGAACGGACATGGTGGGCATGACCTACCACCACTCCTTTGGCCCGCTGCTGCCCCGGAGCGTGCTTCGGAAGGAAATTCAAATCTTCAAGGAGATCTGGTGGAAGAGCTGGGGCGGCAACCCCGACAAGAGCGATCACTCGAAGGGGTTCTGGCCGATCGAATGCGCCTTTTCGCGTCACATGATTCCCGTGCTGCTCGAGGAAGGCTACCAGTGGAGCATCGTCGCCAACAGCCACCTGGCCCGCACCTGCACCAACTACCTCGATGTGGCCCTCAAGGGCACCAGCGGCTGGAACATGGATCCCCCCAATCGGGCCGATCAACTCGGGCCGTTCGTTCCCGCCAACCAGTGGTGGAGCGGCCAGATTGATGGCCGGGGCGGCGCCTTCCCGGCCCCCTTCGCCTATCAGGCGCACCGCGCCAAATACGTGAATCCGGAAACCGGCGCCGAAACCTTCATCACCGTCGTGCCCATGTGCGATCTGCTCAGTTACCAGAACGGATATGCCACCATGGGCACGGGGGACATCGATGCCCACATCGCCCCCTTCAACAACCCCGCCCAACCCAGCCTGGTGCTCATGGCGCACGACGGCGACAACGCCTGGGGCGGCGGCAACGACTACTACATGAGTTCCGTTCAAAACCTCTTCCGGGATGCCGCCAACCAGGGTTACCGACCCACCACCCTCCAGCAGTTTCTGGCGGAACATCCCGTGCCGGCCGGAGACGTGGTGCATGTCGAGGACGGGGGCTGGGTCAACGCCGCCGACGATTGGGGGCATCCGCAGTTCATCAACTGGCTCTGGCCGCCCACACGACCTTCGAGCGACCCGGCCTACAACGGGCTGGATCCCCGCACCTGGTATGATCTGGAGTCGCCGGGCTGGACCGAGGACTGGCGGAATTGGGCCGTGCTGATTGCGGGCGCCAACTACTGCGAGACGGCCGAGCAGATCACCCTCAGCACCGGCGGTTCGGTGCAGGCCTACAAGATCCAGGAACCCGTTCAGACCAATGGCAACAGCAACAACCCCAACGCCGCCGAGCAGGCCTGGCATTTCTACCTCGGCGGCCTGGACAGCGGCTTCATGTATTACGGCACCTCGCTGGACGACGAGGTCAAGCAGACCCTGGCGGTCAACCGCGCGGTGAGTTTCGCCAGCAACGTGATCGGCAACGGCGCCCTCGACCAGACACCGCCCACCGTTTTCAAACCCCAACGTTTCCCCTGGAATCCGGGCGGCAAAGGCTGGGGGCCGCTCACCGGCTATCGGGCCGTCGGGTTTGATGGCAAACCGGCCTACTCGTCCGACTTCCACATCTGGACCCATGTGTTCGACGTGAGCGGCATCACCAACGTGACCCTCTACGTGCGCGCCGACCTCGACGGGGTCAATCCGCTGAACAGCAACCAGAACGAAACCTACGCCGGCGGAGCGGAGGTCGGCGCCTGGGTGGCGCTGCCGATGAACAAGCGCACCGTGCCCACCGGCAACGTGACGGGCAACGGGCAGATCGATTTCTTCCTGGAACCGCAGGTCATCGCGGACTATTACTGGGCCAAGGTAACGGGCTACACCAATGTGTTGCTGGATTACTACGTTCTGGCCGTGGACAGCCGCGGCAACACCAACCGCTCGGACATCCAGCACGTTTGGGTGGACGCAGGGAGCGGAGACGACGCCACCAACCCGCGAGTGGCGGTCAGCCCGAACCCACCGGTCGCCGGCAGTGCGGTGACGGTTTCCTATGACGCCACCGGCGGCCCCCTTTCCACCGCCAACCCGGTGCGGATACACCTCGGATGGAACAACTGGAGCACGGTGGTGAACCCCGATCCCGTCATGACGTTCAACACCGCTTCCAATCGCTGGGAATTCAACACCAACGTGCCGGTGAACGCCACCCAGCTCGATTGCGTGTTCAACAACGGCGCCGGCACCTGGGACAACAACGGCGGTTCCGACTGGCACTTCGCCGTGACCACCAACAGCACGCCGCAACCTCCGGTCCCACCCACCGGCCTGACGGCCACGGCGGTCAGCAGCAATCAAATCACCCTGACGTGGTCCGCCGCGTATGGCGCCACGGGCTATGCCATTTCACGCGACGGATCCCCGCTCGGCACCACCGCGTTGACCAGCTACAACGACACCGGGCTGCAACCCAACACCCCCTACTGTTACACCGTCACGGCCACCAACACCGTGGGCACCTCCGCGCCCTCCGCGTCAGCCTGCGCCACCACGCCTTCCGGTGTCGTCACCAACTTCCCGCCGTTCGTGATGGACGGCACCGCGGACTTTGCGAGCTACCGTCTCAACACGAACGCCCCCCAGCTTTATGCGGCGGTGCGCGGGTCGAAACTCTATGTGGCCTGCCAGTCCGCCGCCAACGGCAGTCCCAACGACCATTTCCTCTTTGTCACGGATCAACTGCTGGGCAGCGCGAGCGCAGCGGCGCCCTGGGCCAAGTCGGGTTTGACTGCAGTGAGCACCGCCAAACCGTTCATCGGGGCTGAAGGCGCCAATAACTACTCGAGCTGGTTCAACGCTCCCACGGGCTCCAGTGTGACCAAGGCTTCGTCCAGTTCGGGAGTCCTTGAGGGCACCCTGGACCTCGTCGCGGCGTTCGGTTCACTGCCCGAGGTGGTCTATGTCGCCGCCGCCGCCTACACCACGCCGGATGGCGGCACGCTGGTCAGTGTCGCGCCGACCGGCAGCGGACCCCACCTGGATCCCGGCGAGTTCCTCGCGCTACCATTGATCGCATTCAAGGATGTCAACGGCGACGGGGTCTACGACCGACTCGATCCGGGCATGGATTTCCGGATTGAATCGGCCACCCCGGAGAATGGCGGCTTGCGATTTTCCTTTGCCTGCGTCCCTGGCCGCAGTTACCGGGTGCTCTGCCGGGAATCGCTGGCGGAATCCTGGTCGGTGCTCGAAGGCAGCACCCAGACCGCCACGGGGGTGCAGACCCGCCTGAGTGTCACCAACGCTCCCGGAACGCCGCTGAGATTCTACCGCGTGGAGCTGTTGCCTTGAGTCGAGCGGCCATGCACCGGATCCACACCCCTGGAGAAAACCCCATGAGCACAAGCCCAATCACCCATCCGCCCTTCGAGGCCGCTGCGGCTCATGGAGCCGCGCTCCGGCACAAAAGAGTGCGGACACCCATGTCCGCGCGATCTTCCTGCAACCGACTCGAGAACCGGACTGTCCGCACTCCTCTCGCGCTGCTCCTGGCAACATTACTTCTGGCCTCGACCGCCCTGAGCGCCGAGGACCGGGATTACTCCAACCAATCCGCCCGCCCCACCCCCGAGTGGCTGCGCCAAAGCGTCATTTACGAGATCTTTCCCCGCGCGTTCTCGTCGACGGGCGATTTCAACGGGATCACAGCCAGGCTGGATGAGCTGAAGGAAGTGGGCGTGGATGTGCTCTGGCTCATGCCCATCCATCCCTGCGGACAGAAGAACAAGAAGGGCAGCATCGGGAGTCCGTATGCCGTGCGCGATTACCTGGCCGTGGACCCAGCTTATGGAACCATGAACGATTTCAAGCGACTGGTTCGGGAGGCGCACGCCCGAAAGCTGAGGGTCATCATCGACATTGTCGCCAACCACACGGCGTGGGACAGCGTGATGATGGAGCACCCGGACTTCTACCGGCAGGATGCCCGGGGAACCATCCTGCCGCCCAACGACGACTGGACCGACGTGGCCGGTTTGAACTACGCGAACCCCGCCCTGCGTCGCTATATGATCGACATGCTCAAGTTCTGGGTGCGGGACGTGGGCGTGGACGGCTTCCGGTGCGACGTGGCGTTCATGGTCCCGACCGATTTCTGGGAGGAGGCCCGGAAGGAACTCGATGCCGTGAAGCCCGGCCTCTTCATGCTCGCCGAAGCCAGCCAACCGGAACTGTTGCTCAAGGCCTTTGACATGGATTACTCGTGGCCGCTGCACGGCACATTGAATGACGTGCTGCTGCGCGGCGCTCCGGCCACGCGGTTCCCCAAGACCTGGGAGGACTCCCGGAAGCGATTCCCCAAAGGTTCATTGCATCTGCGAATCTCCGACAACCACGATGAAGCCCGGGCGGTGGCGCGTTTCGGCATTCAGGGCGCGCTGGCCGCGCAGGTGTTCATGTTGACCCTGGATGGGGTACCCTTGTTCTACAACGGCATGGAAGTGGGCGACGCCACCGAGTCGGGCGCCCCGGCCCTGTTCGAAAAGCTACCGCTGTTCTGGCAACCCAAGGAACGCCCTCCGCTCCGTCAGATCTATCGTGACCTGATCCGCCTTCGCAAAGCCCATCCGGCTTTCACCCATGGCCGTGTCGTCTGGTTGGACAACTCGCAACCTGCCGATGTGGTGAGCTTCCTGCGCTTGGACGAATCGGCTGAATTTGTCGTGCTGATCAACTTCTCCAACCGCCCCGTCTTTGGCTCGGTGAACGTGATGCATGCCGATCAGTTCAAGCCAGTAAGCCTCTCAGGGATGCCGGCCGTGTCGGGGAACTGTTTCCCGCTGTTTGAGCTAAAAGGCTTTGAATGGGCTATCTACCAACGAACCGTGCCCCGGTGATCTTGTCGAGTTGCCGATCCTGCGGCCGACCCATCCGGGCACTGCCCCATCCTGACAGTGCACCTGCGGCGACCCCGCATTCATCCGGCGTGGCCGCGCAGATCGTGGCGTGCAGCCGGATAAATCCGGCGTCCCGGGGGCAGTGCCCCGATGCCGTCCCCCCCGCACAAACGTGCGGTGGCATTTGACATGGGATAACCCCCATATTCTCTTTATCACCATGAACACCATGCCTCAGCCCTCCGGCAAACTCCTGGCCCTTCTGCTGACTGTCCTCGTTGTCCTCGCACCCGGCGCCCGCGCCCAGAACAGTGCAGCCGGAACCGCGCGTTCCTCGCCCGAGTGGTTGCGGCGCTCGGTCGTCTACGAGATCTTCCCGCGCAGCTTCTCGGCCCAAGGCGACTTCAACGCCATCACGGCGCGCCTGGACGAACTCAAGGATCTCGGAATGGACATCCTCTGGTTGATGCCCATTCACCCGATTGGCCAGGAGCGAAAGAAGGGATCGGTCGGCAGCCCCTATGCCGTGCGCGACTTCTACGCGATCAATCCGGACTACGGAACGGCCGGGGACTTCAAGCGCCTGGTGAGTGAGGCCCATCGGCGGGACATGAAGGTGGTGCTGGACATCGCCGCCGGCCACACCGCTTGGGACAGCGTGATGATGGAGAAACCCGAGTTTTACAAGAAGGACGAGCAGGGAAAGATCCTGCCGCCCAACCCGGCCTGGGCGGATGTCGCCGCGCTGGATTACGGCAATCAGAATCTGCGCCGCTACATGATCGACGTGCTGAAGTATTGGGAACGCGAGTTTGATGTGGATGGATTCCGGTGCGACGTGTCGTTCACGGTGCCCACGGACTTCTGGGAGACCGCCCGGGAGGAGTTGGCCGCCATCAATCCCGAGGTCATCCTGTTTGCGGACGCCAACGTCAAACCCGAGCTGCTGCGCAAGGCGTTCGACATGGACAACTCCTGGCCCCTGCTCTACGCGGTCAGTCGCGTGATCAGCGGCTTGTCCACGGCCGATTTCATTTCCAAATCCTGGCAGAACACCCGGCAGCAGTTCCCGGCCGGAGCGCTGCACATGCGGTTTTCCGACGGCCAGAACGAAACCCGGGCGGTGGCAAGGTTCGGCGTCCAAGGCGCCCTGGCGGCTCAAGTGCTGATGCTGACCCTCGACGGCATCCCCCTGTTCTACAACGGCATGGAGGTCGGCGACGCCACGGAATCGGGCGATCCGGCCCTGTTCGAGAAACTGACGGTGTTTTGGAATCCGGGCGGGCGCCCCCCCCTTCGCGAGATCTACCGCGGCCTCATCCAGTTCCGGAAGGCCAACCCCGCCTTCCTGAACGACGAGGTGATCTGGCTCCCGAGCGACGTCTCCGACCAGGTGGTCAGCTTCATGCGGAAAGACAAGGAGCAATCGTTCATCATCCTCATCAATCTTTCCAACCACCCCGTCAAGGGCACCCTCGGGTTATCGGAGCCTGCAGGGTTCGAACCGGTGAGCATCCGCGGCGTGCCGGAACCCGCCAAGAACCCCCTGCCGGAGTTCCAGTTGGGCGGGTTCGAGTGGCGGATCTATCAGCGCGGGGCTTCGCAGTAGCCCGCGACGCATCCGCGAGTTCACGAGTGCCAGGATAGTGTCGGCTTTGGGCACCCGACTGGAGCAAGGTTCCGAGACGGCGAGGCGCCCCTGACAAACGCGCGCCCAAAGCCGGCTGCAAGCCGGCGCTCCTCGCTGCCTCAAGCCGTGCGCCTCAACGCTTCAGGAACTTGACCACCGCCTCGGTGCGGGAATGGACGTGAAGCTTCTCATACACCGTCCGCACATAGCTGCGCACGGTGTCGATGCTGATCTTCATGCGGTCCGCAATCTCCTTGTAGGCATACCCCCCCGCCAGTTGCTCGAGGAAATCCCGTTCCCCAGGCGTGAGCTTGTCCAGGTCCGACTCGGTCTGGGCCGGGGCGGAGAAGTATTGGACCACCCGCCGGGCCAACTGCGGAGTCATGGGTGAGCCGCCGGTGTTCACCTCCCGGATCGCCTCCAACAGGCGGGACGAGGCCGTCCGCTTGAGCAAATACCCGCTCGCGCCGGCTTTCAACGACTTGAACAGCGAATCGCTGTCCTCGTAAACGGTCAGCATCAACACCTGCAGCTTGGGCAGAATCGATTTCAACTGGCGCACGCATTCGACGCCGTCCATGCCGGGTAGATTGATGTCCATCAACACCACATCCGGCGGACGGGCCGGAATCTCCTTCACCGCCGTCTCCCCATCCGCGTACTCCCCGATCAGTTCAAGGGTGGGAGACCGACGAATGAGCGCGGCGAGACTGGACCGGATTCCGTCGTTATCATCCACGATGGAAACTTTAATAGGCATGGTCTTTGGAAATGTGGTGCGACTCAACGGCGAGGGGCCCGCTGCAGGGCACGCGCGGGATCATGCCGCACCCCCCGGCGGCGCCTGGGGCTTCCGGCCAGACGCGCCGGAAGTTGAAACCAGCAAGCGCACCTGGGTGCCAGTGCCGGAGCTCTGCACCGTCAGCGTTCCACCCATGGCAGCCGCGCGCCGCTGCATGTTGGACAAACCGTTCCGCCGGTTCGGATGGGGGGCTTGTGCGGGATCGAAACCGTGCCCGTCATCCCGCACCACGAATTCCAGGGCCTCCTCGGTGGCCAAGGCCTGCACATGCACTTCCCGGGCATCCGAGTGTTTGAGCACATTGGTGAGCGCCTCCTTCACGATCAGGAAGATGTTGTGGCGCAGATCCGGTGGCAACGGCACGGAAGGCAGGTCATGGGGCAGGTCCAGGCGGCATCGGGTGCGGCTGCCCTCGAACAGCTCGTTCGAGAAGTGCGCCACGTAATCCACCAAACCCTGCAACGTGTCGCTGCCCGGCCGCACCGCCCACACAATCTCCTCGAGGGCCTGCACCGTCTGCGCCGCGGATTGCGAGATCTTCTCCGCCTGAACACGGGCGGTGGAAGTCGGCGAAGCCTCCGTAATCAGTTGATCGCAGAGCAGGGTGATCCGGGTCAGCGAAGATCCCAGATCATCATGCAGATCCTGTGCGATGCGCGCCCGCTCACGTTCGAGCGCGCGCTCCTGCTCGGCCACGCGAAGCTGCTGCTGGTACCTCCGCCGCTCGACCATTCGCACGCGGCCGGCCACCCCGGCCAAAACGACCAACGCCGACAGGCTCATGAACCACCAGGTCTGCCAGAACCGGACCACGATGAAATCGCTGAAGGACGTGCCGATGGCCATGTCACTGAAGATCCAGCCGTTGCCCCCGCCTTCATGCCGCAGGCGAATCTGATCAAAGGATGCGTTTGCCTTGAACTTCGTGGTGAGCAGCTCGGGCTGGTTCTCGTCCGTCGCGCCCCGGTCCAGTTTCGGATTCAGCCAGACGGTGACCAGGTCGTCTCCGCCCGGGACGTATTGCACCCGGAAGACAAGGGTCCGCTGGCGGTTGTGGCGCGGCAGCTCGTAGGGCCTCGAAACCCCCAGTCCTGCGGCCTCCGGCTGCGAGGATTTCAGGTTGTACTCCCCCGCCACCTTGTTGAATGGGCCGGTTTCAGAAGTGCAAAAGGCGGAGTAGCCCCACGCCTCCGGCGCATTGCCGATCGCCAGGCGTGGCTGGTCCCCCTCGAAGAGCTGCAGCACGGCGTAATACTCCTCGTTTGCAACATCCGAAAGAGGGTCCACCTGAAACCTGAAATACAGCGCATCCCTGGCACTGTCGTCCCGCTTCACCGCCCCGCCCAGCAGGTCAGTCCCGTCCCCCGTGTTGTGAGTCACCCGCGGATCCAGGTCACTCCACAACACGACCGCACCGGCAGGTCCCAGCGGAAAAAGCACGGCGGCCAGAAGCAGCGCGAAGCAGGACGTGGCCGTCCTGACGCCACGCACGGCAGGGCTCATGCGCTTGCCCCGGACGTCGGTGGCTCGGGAAAGCGGGTGGTCCATGGGTCGCAGTATGCAAACGCGCTCCGTCAGAAACAAGCACGAGCCGCGGGTCACGGGCCTGAACGGACGAGGGCCAGGTCGGGAACCAGCACGGCGGCCTGGCCGGCCGGCATGACCAGTTGGAGTCGTCCATTGTGCACCTTCACCGCCTCCAACCCGCCGAGCCGGTCGACCAAACCCGCAGCAGCACTCCACACCGGATGGTCCAGCTCCAACTGGATCTCACGCTCCCGAGGGGCATTGTTGATGACCACCAGAACACCTTCAGCCGACCCGGCGCGCTCGAAGGCGCACGCGTCCGCATCAGCGAGCAGAAACCGCTGCGGCCCGTCCCGCAGAACCGCCAGCTCGCGACGCAGCGCCAGCAGCTTCTTGACGTGGCGATGGATGGACTCCTGCCGGGGCGTCCGCCCCTCGGGCTCAAAGGCGCTTTGCTTGTCATCGGTCCAGCCGCCCGGGAAATCCCGCCGATTATGCGGATCGCCGCCTCCGTTCATCCCGATTTCGTCCCCATAATAAATGAGGGGAGTGCCGCGCGAGGTCAGCAGAAACGTGAATGCCTGCCGAAGCCCATCCAGCGTGGCGCCCGGCTCGCTCATGAACCGGCTGGTGTCGTGCAGTCCCAGGAAGGTCACCAGCACCTCGGGGTCGACATAGTTCGTGTCCGCCGCAAGGGTCCCCGACAGGCGGTTCATCGGTGCGCCCTTCACGAAGACATCCCGAATCGCAAAATAGAGCGGGAAATCGAACAGGGTTTCCACGCCCGAATCCACCCCGTCAAATCGCGCCCGCCCACCTTGAAAGAAGGAAACCAGTTGCGGATTCGGATCAAACAATTCGCCCAGAATCGTGAGCCTGGGATGCTGACGCTTCAGGGCGCTGGTCCAGCGCGCCCAATACGTGCGCGGCACGTAAGGCAGGGTATCCTGACGAACCGCGTCCACTCCCGTCATCCCCACCCACCAGAGCGAGTTCTGGATCAAATACCGGGCCACCTCCGGATCGTTCTGGTTCAAATCCGGGAGCACGTCGATAAACCAGCCCTCCAGCGTGGACTTCAGTTTGTCGGCGGGGGGATTCGTCGCCGCCGTGGTCCAGATCTGCCAACTGTTGGCCAGGTGATCGGCCTCGGTCCCATGGAACCAGGTGGGCGTCGGCGGATGGGTCACCCAAGGATGGTAGGGACCGGTGTGGTTGGCCACCTGGTCCTGCACGACCCGGAGGCCCCGCTGCTGCGCCGCGTCAAGAAATCCCAACAGATCGTCCATGGACCCGAAATGTTCCTCCACCCCGTAGAAATCGACCGCGCCGTATCCATGGTAGTCCGTCGAGGGCAGGCCCTTGGAAGAAAGCTGGTTCTGCGGGGTGTATTTCTCCCGCTGGTTGAGCCGGTTCGCATTGTCATACCAGGGCGTCAACCAAAGCGTCGTCACCCCAAGGTCGCACAGGTAGTCTAGCCGATCCCGGATGCCCTTGAAGTCACCTCCATGATAGTGGCGCGGCTGGCTGCGATCCAGTAACCCGCGCGATGGCGGAGGATCGTCGTTCGATGGATCCCCATTCGCAAACCGGTCCGGCAGGAGCAGGTAAATCACATCGTCCGTGGAAAATCCCCGGACCCTCGCCGACTCGCAAACCGGCTCCATCAACTGGAAGGACACCGAGACCCGCCCGTCAGCGGTACTCACCTGGAGGGTCTGCACCCCCGGCCGCGCATCGGACGTAATGTCCAAGTCGGCAAACAGGTGGTTCCCTGATTCGCTGACCCGCAGATTCGAGACGCTGAGCCCCGGCGGGACTGATAATCCGGCCCCCTGCAGATGCTGGCCCGTGAGCAGCAGGCGAACCGGGTGGTACGCGTGCCCCAGCCACCAACCCGGCGGTTCCACCGTTCGCACCACCGGCGGTTCTCCAGCCGCAAAAACGCACGCCCAACCCAGGCAGAAGACTGCGACGACAGCCAGCCACGGGCGCCGGTGCACCGGACCGCCCCCCCGAGGAGCAGCCGACGCGCGCTCAAAGCCTCCCACACAAAACCTCATGGTGTCTCCTGATTTTCGCTGAACTCATCAACCGACTTGGATACCAGCCCGACACACAGGGCCGCCACAATCATCGAGCCCCCACCCAGCACCACCGCGTTCATCGGGTTGCCGCCCAGGAGGTTTTTCATTAACATGCCTAACCCCAAGGATGCAAGAATTTGCGGGATCACGATGAAAAAGTTGAACACGCCCATGTAGAATCCCATTTTGTCCGGCGGGATGGCGTTGGCCAGCATGGCGTAGGGCATGGACAGGATGCTCGCCCAGGCAATGCCCACCAGGAGCATGGACACGATCAGCGGGTGCGGAGTTTTGAGGACGGCGGCGAGGATCAGCCCGGCCCCGCCCGCCAGGAGGCAGGTGCGGTGTATCGCGCGGGCGGTGAACTTCCGGACAAGGGCCAGCAGCACGAAGGAAAAGGCAAAGGCGGTTCCGTTATAGACTGAAAAGCAGACCCCGCCCCATTCATTGCCGCGCTGGTACTCGGGCGTGCCCGGCAGCCCGCCGAACACCTGGGTGGCCACCGCCGGCACGAAGTAGATCCACATGCAGAACAGGGCAAACCAGGTGAAGAATTGCACCAACGCCAGTTGCCGCATGGTTCGGGGCATGGACACGATGCCGCCGAGAATCTCGCGAAAGGCGTTTCCGACCCCGGCGGACCCGGCTTTCAGCCGGTTGAAGGCTGGAATGTCCTCGGGCGGGTATTCCCGCGTGGTGAAGATCGTGTAGAGCACGGCCAGGAAGAAGACGAATGCGCCGATGTAGAAGGCCAGTCGCACCGTCTGGGGGATGCGCCCGGCTCCAGCACCGTTGGCGACTCCCAGGTTGGTCAACAGGTAGGGCAAGGCCGAGGAGAGCACGGCGCCCAACCCGATCAGCAGGCTTTGCATGGCAAACCCGGTCTTGCGCTGCCTCTTGGGCAGCATGTCCCCCACGAAGGCGCGGAACGGTTCCATGGTGATGTTGATGCTGGCGTCCAGAATCCATAACAGGCCCGCAGCCATCCACACCGCGCCGGAGTTGGGCATGGCGATCAGGGCCAGACTGGCGAGCAGCGCACCCACCAGAAAGTAGGGACGCCGACGCCCCAACCGATTCCAGGTGCGATCGCTGAAATAGCCGACGATAGGTTGCACGATCAGCCCGGTCAGGGGTGCCGCGAGCCAAAGAAAGGCGATGTCGGATTCTTCGGCGCCCAGGTATTGGTAGATGGCGCTCATGTTGGCCATCTGGAGCCCCCACCCGAACTGGATTCCGAAGAACCCAAAGCTCATGTTCCAGATCTGCCAGAAAGACAGTACAGGCTTGCGCTCCGGCGTGACGGCTTGCGCGTGATGGTTCATCGATCACCTTTCCCTGCCACTTGGGGGGCCCTGCCCCGCGATCGAGGAACGGGCACCTCCGCCAACGGCTTGTTTCTGCCCGCACCCAGCGTGGCTTGACGCAGGCGTTCCTGGATCACAGGGGTGAGCTGGCCAGGCTGCAGGCGCCAGCGCCAGTGGCCCGTGGTGCTGCCGGGCACATTCATCCGACCCTCCGACCCCAGCCCCAGAACGTCCTGCAGTGGGAAGATCACCGCGCCCGCCCTGGAACGCAGCAGCACATCGATCATCTCCCAATGAATCTCGCGTCCGGGAATGCCCAGGTGACGCATGCAAGCTTGCCGTTCCTGCTCACACTGCTCCGGTGAGCGCATGCTGTGTTCGCCGCGGTCATGAAACCAACTGACCACGGTGTCATTGTCGTGCGTGCCGGTGTAGGCCACCGTGTTGCGCACATAAGCCTCGGGCAGAAAGGTGGCGGCACCGGGATCGGTCCCAAATGCAAACTGCAGGATGCGCATCCCCGGAAAGCCAAATGCCTCCCGCAAGGCGATGACTTCCCGGCTCAGGACGCCCAGGTCCTCAGCCACGATGTTCAGGTGGTCCCCAAACCGCCGGCGCATCGCCTCAAACAACGCCTGCCCCGGCGACGGCTGCCAACGTCCACGGATGGCCAGCGGCTCTTCCGCCGGGATCTCCCAATAATCCACAAAACCCCGGAAATGATCCACCCGCACCCAATCGTACAGTTCAATGGCCTTTCCTAAACGTCGCGCCCACCACTCGAAACCGTTGCGCTCATGCACCGGCCAGTCATAAAGCGGATTGCCCCAACGCTGGCCGGTGGCAGAAAAGTAATCCGGCGGCACCCCCGCCACCACCGTCGGCTCTCCCTTCGCATCCAACTGGAACAACGAGCGGTCGGACCAGACCTCCGCGCTGTCGTGCGCGACAAAGATCGGGATGTCGCCCAGGATCCAGATATTGCGCCGGGCGGCGGCCTTCCGCATCTCGACCCACTGTTCGCGGAAGAAGAACTGGATCACTTTCTTCTCGGCGATGACATCCTCCAGCAGGCGCTGCGCATGGGCCAGGGCGTCCGCCGAATAATTGCGCCATGCGTCGGGCCACGCAAACCAGGGCCGGAGTGTTTCCCGCTCCTTCACCGCCGCAAACGCCGCGAAGTCGTCCAGCCAACCGGATTCCTGCCGGCAGAATTGTTCAAACCGATCGTGCGCCGGACTGCCCCGGGCATAGCGCAGAAATCGCTGCGCGGCGGTTTGCAGCAGGGCATTCTTGATGGGAATGAGTTGCTCGTAGGCCACCGTGTTCGTGGGCAACCCGGTCAACGGAACCACCTCCACCTCCGCCAGCCATTTCGCCTCCACCAACAGCCCGATGCCGATCAACATCGGATTCCCGGCAAAGGCGGAGGGACTCTGGTAGGGCGAATCACCGTAGCCGGTCGGCCCCAGCGGCAGCACCTGCCAGATGCGCTGGCCCATCCCCAACATCTGATCCAGCCAGTCGATCACCGGTTGACCGAACTCCCCCACGCCATACCGGCTGGGCAGCGAAGTCACATGCAGGAGAATCCCGCTCTCACAGTCCAGTCTCATGTTTTGGCCCGTCATCGTATTCTGCACCAAAGACACACCTCATTCCCACCGCATGTTTGTGCGGCCCTCGACCGCGCAGACCTTGACGCTCCACTGCCCAAAGGATGGACGCTCCGCTGAAGTGTGCAGCACACCACGGCTCATGGCCGGTGAGCAGGTCCGAACGGAACAGGGGGCCCTCCATTGACCGTGTGGCAGGGCTGCGCTGCCGCGCGGCCCAGGCGCCACAACACCCGGCGCCCCGTTCCTGCACTGAACGCGCGCTCACCCCTGCAACTGCTTGCGCAATTTATCCAACGGGAGCGTATTCATCACGTCGGCCTTGGTCAGCCATCCCTTCCGCGCCACCCCCGCCCCGAGACGCAGGAATCCGGCATGCTGGAACCGATGGGCGTCCGGGTTGATCACGCACTTGACCCCCTTCCGTTTGGCATAGGGCCAATGGCGCCAATCCAGGTCGAACCGCTTCGGATTGCAGTTCAACTCGATCCAGGTCCCTGTTTCCGCACAAGCATCCATGACGGCCTGCTGATTGACCGGATACGGTTCCCGGCCCAGCAGCAGCCGCCCGGTCAGGTGACCGATGATGTCCACGTGCGGGTTCTGGACGGCGCGCAGGATGCGTTGGGTGTTGTCCACCTCGTTGTTCGCCGGCACGTGCAGGCTCGCCACCACCACGTCCAGCTCCGCCAGCAAATCGTCGTCGAAATCCAACCGGTCCTTCAAAATATCCACCTCCGTCCCGGTCAACAGCCGGAAGTCGGCGCCTGCCTGTTCCAGAAGCTCATTGATGCCGCGGATCTCCTGCAACTGTTGGCGCAGCCGGGCTGCATCCAGCCCGTTGGCCTGGAAGCTCGACTTGCTGTGGTCCGTGATGGCCCAGTAGCCGAAGCCCAGTTCCTGCATCGACGACGCGATCTCCTCCAGCGTCTGGTGGCCGTCGCTCCAGGTCGAATGGTTGTGCAGCGAGCCCTTGAGTTCGGTCCACTCCAGCAATCTGGGCAGTTCCCCCCGCTCCGCCACCTGGAATTCCCCGTGGTCCTCCCTCAGCTCCGGTGGGACATAGGCCAGGTCCAGTCTGGCGAAAATGTCCTCCTCGTCCCGGCAGGCGATCCGCAGCTCTGGATCGCGTGTTTCCTCCTTGGATCGGAACAAGCCGTATTCATTGAGGCGCAGCCCCCGGTCGATGGCGCGTTGGCGCATCACGATGTTGTGTTCCTTGCTGCCGGTGAAGTAAGCCAACGCGAACGGATACTCCGGATCGGTCACCACCCGCAGATCGGCCTGAATGCCCCCCTCGAGCAATACGCTCGTCTTGGTTTCGCCTTTGACAATGACGTTCAGGATTCCGGGTTGCCGGGTGAAGTAATCGATGACCGCCCCCGGCGACTTGGAAGACGCCAGGAAATCCACATCGCCGATGGTCTCCTTCCAACGGCGCAGGCTGCCGGCGATGCTGCAACGGATGACGTCTGGATGCGCCCGCAGGTTCTCGAGGACGGGCTCGGCGACCCGCAGGGCCTCACTGAGCAGGTGTCGGGAGGCGTAAAGCCGGGTTCGTTCGATGCCCTCGAGAATCTTCGCCTGCGACTTGTCGCCAAATCCGTCCAGTTCTGCCACCCGCCCGGCCTGACAGGCCTTTTCAAGCGCCTCGACGGACTCGATGCCCAGTTTCTGGCGCAGGGTGAGAATTCGTTTTGGCCCCAACCCCGGAATTTCAAGCAGCGCGATGAGGCCGGCTGGAATGGACGCCTTGAGATCCTCGTAATACTTCAGCCGGCCGGTAGTCACAAGCTCGGCCACCTTCTGCTGGAGCGCCTCCCCGAACCCTTTGATCTCGCCCAAGCGACCCTCGGCCACGATCGTCTCGATGGGTTCCGAAAGATTCTCGACCGCCCGGGCGGCGTTTTGATAGGCCCGGGTCTTGAACGGGTTCTCCCCCTTCAACTCGAGAAGCGTGCCGATCTCGAGCAGTGTGTCAGCCACTTTCTGCTTGTCCATGCCGGCAGAAGTACGAACGCCACGATCCCGTCACAAGCCCGAAAGCGGCGGCACAGAAGGCCCCTTCATGTCCTTGCGGCTCCGGATGCCGGACGTCGCCGGGCGGCCAGGAGCCAGGCTCCTCCCACCACCAGCAGACCCGACGCCGCGGGTTCGGGAAGTCCACTCGTGCCTTGAATCCAGGGCAGAACCGCCGACACCCGGCCGAAGCCGGCCACGTCCCCATAATCCGCGTTCGGTTGGCCATCGCGGGCGGCCACAAAGGAAATGACTCCGGCCAGGTAAGTCTCAGCGTTCCACGTGAGGAACACCCCTCCTCCGCTGTCCCCCGGCGCCACCATCCCCTCGAAATCCAGCGGACTCGGGTCCCCGAAATCGCTATCCGCCGTGGACAGCGGATTGTCAAAATCACTGCCCAGCAGGACATCGGGCGTGCCGAAATCTCCGTCAATAAGGTTCTGAAACGCCCGTCTCTGGTTGTCCGGCGGAGGCTGGTAACCAGTCAATCCGGTTCCTGTCATGCCAAACCCCACGAAGGTTCCCATCTGCCCCCGCTCGCCTGAACCGCTGTAGAGCAGCGCCGGAGTCACCCCGAGCACGGGTGAACTCAATTGCACCAGGCCAAAGTCGTATCCGGCGAATTCACTGCCGGTTCGCCAGTTGGGATGCGTGAAAAGCTGGATCGAGGCGTAAGGCGTGCCGTTGATGGTGAAGGTGCCGGAACTGGCCAATGTCAGCATGTGTCCACCGGTCAGCACCCAATCCGGAGCAATGAGAACCCCCGACCCGGTTCGCCCCCAACTGTTCACGAACGTACCCACCGACGCGTATTCGGGGAGTTGGGCGAGACTGAGATAATCCGCGTCCGATCGGTCATGGCGAATGGTGGAGGCCAACGCACCCCACCCCGGTGAGCCCATCAGCACGAGCAAAACCCAGAACGGAATCCGCATCGGGGAAATCCCTCGACCGCAGTTCTCCATGACCGCCCTCATGGACGCGCAGCCTAGCCCCCTGCCGCAACCCGCCTCAAGCCCAATTCCGCAGGGGCAGGGGATCGCGTCCACAAGTGGTTGGATGGTCTGCAATCGGGGGTGCGGAGCGTCGGCTTTCCGGCGCGGGTCCACATGGGGCGTTCCTGCATCCTCCCGACTCTCCCGCCCAAAGCCAGCCCGAAGCCGACCGCCTGTCCGTGCTCCGACCCCTCGGGATACATGCTGGGCGGGCTGCGATTTGCGATTGAACATTGGTGGAATGCGCCCCATTGTGCTGTCCAGTGGGGCGGCGATGCCAGCGGACCTCTGCCATCCAGCGGCGAATTCGGAACACGACCGGCCAAGCGCCCGGACGATGCCCGGATTTACGCTCATCGAGCTGCTGGTGGTGATCGCCATCATCGCGGTGCTGGCCGCCCTGCTCCTGCCCGCCTTGTCCGGGGCCAAAGCACAGGCCTACAAGACCCAATGCATCAGCAATCTGCGGCAACTGGCGATCGCATGGCAGATCTACCCAGACGAGCATCAGGACCGGTTGGTGGCCAACGGCTACCTCAGTGCGATGAACGAAGCCCGGCTCTGGGTGGCTGGCGGAGAACATTTGCACCCCGAGTTCTTCACCAATCGGGCGGCCCTGACGGATTCGCGTTACGCGCTGTTCGCCGACTCGATCAAGGGTCCTGGGGTTTACAAGTGTCCGGCGGACCGGAGCGAACCCGAATGGGCGGGGGTGAGCTTTCCCAAACTGCGGAGCTATTCCTTGAACGCGCACATGGGATGGGCGCATCCCGCCAATGCCATCCTCAGCAGCACGGCCACCTTGTTTCGGAGGCCGGCCGATTTTGCGCGTCACAGTCCCAGCCAGTTGTTCACGTTCGTGGACGGGGCGCCGCTCAATGTCTGCACCCCGGCCTTTGTCCTCTATACGGGCGGCTCCGGATGGTTCTGGCATCGACCCTCGGCCGAGCACCGGGGCGCGGGCACCCTGGCCTTTGCCGACGGCCACGTCGAAGCACGGAAATGGGAGGATCCCGAGACCATCGAAGCGTCCAAGGATGGCGGGTTCGGCGACGGAAGCCATTACAAGTTTGTTGCCCCGTCCAATCCTGACCTGATCTGGCTCAAGGAGCGCGCCACCGTCCGAAAAACCCCCTGAACCCCAAGCATGAAAACTCCCCACCGCCTGCCCGTGACGCTCACCATCGCCGGATCCGACAGCGGCGGGGGCGCCGGCATCCAGGCGGATCTCAAGGTGTTCAACGCGCTGGGGGTCCACGGCACCACCGCCATCACCTGCCTCACCTGCCAGAACCCCCGCGAAGTACGCGCCGTACAGGCCGCGAAACCGGACATCGTTCGCCAACAGATCCAGGCGGTCCTCGACGAACTCCCGCCCGCCGCCGTCAAGACCGGCATGCTCTATTCCGCGACGATCATCGGCGTGGTGGCCGATCTGTTCAAATCCACCCGCCGTCCGCCGCTCATCGTGGACCCGGTCATGGTCGCCACCAGCGGCGCGCAACTTCTCCAACCGTCCGCTGTCCGGACCCTCTGCTCGCGGCTGCTGCCGCTGGCCACCCTGGTCACGCCCAACCTGGACGAAGCCGCCCTCCTCACCGGCCAGCCCCTTTCCACTCCCGAAGACCTGCGCCAGGCCGCCCGAATGATCCACGAACGCTGCGGCTGCGCCGTCCTCGTCAAAGGCGGCCACCTCAAGGGTCTGAAGGAGGCCGTGGACATCTTTTGGGACGGAAGCACCGAACTGCTCCTCACCGCCCCCTTCATTCGCGGCGTTCACACCCACGGCACCGGCTGCACCTATTCGGCGGCCATTGCAGCCTTTATGGCGAAAGGCTTGACCCTCATCGAGTCGGTCACCGCCGCCAAAGTGTACGTCTCGCACGCCATCGGGCGTAGCCGCCGGATCGGCCGCCATTGGACCTTGGGCCCGGGCGCGTCCCTGCACTGAAAAGAATTTTGAATGACAATCATTCAAAGGTGTCGTATCAGAAGGATCATCCTTATGAAACGAGTGAACCTTTCCGCAATGGCCGCCCTGGTGGCGGCGGTATGGTTGACCGTGGCCGGTTGCGCGCAGCAGCGTGAACCGTCCGAGACCGCCGCGATCCCCTACCCGCTGGACACCTGCCTGGTGAGCGGGGAGAAACTGGGGGCGGATCCGGAAATGAAGCCTTACACCTTTGTGCATCACGGCCAGGAGATTAAGCTCTGCTGCAAGAGCTGCCTCAAGGATTTCAACAAGGATCCCGAGAAGTACCTGGCCAAACTGAAACCCGCCGCGCCGCCGCCGGCCAACTAGCTGTCAGCCGTCCGGCCCGACGCAAGAATTGTCGTGAACTGGCTCTGCGCCATTCTGTTGAGCCTGGGGTTGGGGTTCCCAACCCCCGTGGGACCTGTATCGTCCGGTCCCGTGGGCAACGACGCGACCACCGCCTCGTGCGGCTGTGCCGGCTGCGATTGTTCGGCATCCGAATCCCTGCCTTCCCTGCCTGCGCCAGCGACTCCCGGTTCCCTCCATCCCGAAGAACTCCGGTGCCTTGGCGAGGCGCTTTCCCCTTCGATCTGCCACCCGATCCCCTGCACGGTCGTGGGCCGGATCGGGTGCGGCCTCGTGCCCAGCCATGCGTTGACGCCTCCGCTCTACCGCCTGCACTGTTCACTCCTCTGTTGACGATTCCCCAAGGCCGTGCTGTGCCCTGACCGGGCGGCGCGGTTGCTTCACGCTTCGACACACCCCGGTTCCATAGCGTCCGTGGTGAATCGGTTTCGTCCCTGCAGAACCTTGGGAACAGGCAAATTTTAAAGAAATGAACAGAACCACACAGTTGTGCGCCGCCGCCCTGGCCGCCGGGGCGCTGCTTCCGGGATGCCGCGGCATCCCCGGCGAGGGCGAAAAGCAAGCCCGCCAGCAACTCGACACGGTCGGCCAGCTTTATCGTCCGTCGGGGTGGAAACCGGACCTTCCGCCGCTGGCGCCGGATGGCGGCCTGAGCAATTACCTCGCCTACGCCCTGCTCAACTCGCCCCGCGTCGAGGCGGCCTACTACGACTGGGCCGCCTCGGTCGAGCGGATTACCATCGAACGGTCGCTCCCGGATCCTCAACTCACCTTCGAAGCGGACATTGCGGACACGCTGATGACCCTCATGCCGGGTCTGATGCAGGCGTTTCCCGGTCCGGGCAAGCTCACGGCCCGGGCCCGGCTGGCCACCGCCGAGAGCCAGACCCGTTACTTCGCGTTCGAGTCTGCGCTCATCGAGACGGCCTTCGACCTGAAACGCGCCTTTTTCGAACTTCACTTTCTCGATGAACGCCTCCGCATCAACCAACTCAATCTGGGTCTGCTGACCGATGTGGAATGGATCGCCCGCGCTCAACACCAGACCGGCAAGGTCCCGCTTCAGGACGTGCTCCGCGCCCAGATCGAGCGGGACCGTGTCGCGACAGACCTCGAGAACCTGCGGGACTCGCGCCGACCCAGCCTGGCCGCATTCAAGGCGGCGCTGGGCATGGCGCCTGACCAACCCGATCCGCCCGTGCCTGCCCGGTTCGAACCCAGCGACCGTTCATTGACCGACGAGCAGTTGCTCGACATTGCCTTCCAGCGCAATCCGCGACTCAAGGCCCTCGAATCCGAGGTGCGCACCATGCAGGCCGGGATTGCCGTGGCCTACAAGGAGAACGTACCCGACTTCACCCTCGGTGTGGCGACCGACGTGCAGCCCAACCCGGTGATCGTCCGTCCGGACGCCAGCATGACCCTGCCCATCTGGCGCGACAAGATTGCCGCCGGCATCGCCCGGGCCAAGGCGCAGGAACTGGCCGCCCGGTCCCGGCTGACCGCTGAACAGATTGCGCTGACGGTCGAGTTCGCCAACCGCTCGTTCCAGTATCGCGAAGCCACGCGCAACCTGGCAGTGCTCAGCGAGGTCCTGCTCCCCAAGGCACAACAATCGCTCGATCTGGCGCACGCGTCCTACAGCTCCGGAACCACAGACTTCATCAACGTCCTGGAGGCCGAGCGTTCGCTGCTGGACTTTCAACTGGCCGAAGTGGACGCGCGCACGCAACGGGAGCTTGCCCTGGCGGAACTCTCGCTGCTCATCGCCGGACTTCCACCGCCGGGCGCGCCCGTGCTGGGCTCAAGCTCATCCCTGGCCCCATCCCGAAAGGAATAGCATGCACCTGAAACCCATCTCCACAATCCTCCTGGCCGGCATCCTCGCCCTTGGCGTTCTGCTCGTCGGCTGCGGTCCATCAGATTCCACCAGTGGATCTTCCTCAAGCAAAGCGAAGTACCACTGTCCGATGCACCCGACGTATGTCAGTGATCGGCCCGGTGATTGCCCCATCTGCAACATGAAGCTGGTGCTCATCCGCGCGGATGAGGACACCGCCCAACCAGCCATGCCGACGCCGGCTGACTCCGCTTCACATGTCCAGCCTGGCCAGTATTACTGTCCGATGGACAAGAACGTGGTCAGCAACGCACCCGGGCTGTGCCCGGAATGCAATATGAAGCTGGTCCTCAAGACGGAGCCGGCCCCGGCCCAAGGCCAGCATGCCCAGCCGGCATTGCCCACCCCGGTGCCCGGCCGGGTGAGCATCCGGCTTTCGCCCGAGAAGCGCCAGTTGATCGGCCTGACCCTCTCCAAGGTGGAAACGCGAAACCTGAGCCGCACCGTGCGCACAACCGCGACCGTGGAACACGATGAAACCCGCTACGCACGGATTGCGCCGCGGTTTGGAGGCTGGGTGAGCCAGCTTCACGTCAACTTCACCGGCGCACCCATCGAGAAAGGCCAGCCCCTGTTCACCGTGTACAGCCCGGAACTCTTCGCCAGCGAAAACGAGTACCTGGTCGCGTGGCGCGCGGTCCAGCAACTCGCGGCGGATGCACCCGCCAGCCAGCGGGATTCCGCCAACGCCCTGCTCGAATCCACCCGGCTCCGCCTGACCCTGTTCCAGGTCGGCGAGGAGGAGATCCGGGCGTTGGAGCAGCGCGGCAAGGCCAGCGCGGAACTTCCCATCCGCGCGCCCCTCTCGGGTCATGTGCTGGTCAGGAACGCCACCGAAGGCCAGTCGTTCATGGCCGGCCAGACGCTTTACGAGATCGCCGACCTCTCCCACCTCTGGCTGCGGGCGGCTGTGTTTGAATTCGATTTTCCGTGGGTTGCGGTCGGACAGTCTGCGGTCATCCGTTTCCCCTACCTGAACCCGGAATCCTTCGCCGCCCAGGTCACCTTCGTCTACCCGCACATTGATCCGCAGACACGCCGCGGCGAAGTCCGCCTTGAACTGGAGAATCCCGAACACCGGATCCGACCCGGCATGTGGGCGGATGTCGAACTTGAAATCGAAGCCGGTGAAAAGCTGGCCGTGCCCGCCAGCGCAGTGATCGACACCGGCACGCGCTACGTGGCATTCGTCGAGGGACCGGACCAGCACCTCGAACCGCGCGAGGTGACCCTCGGCGCCAAGACCGATGACTATTACGAGGTGTTGTCCGGCGTGAAGGAGGGCGAGCGGGTTGTCACCCGGGCGCTCTTCCTTGTGGACTCCGAGAGCCAGCTCAAGGCGGCCATCGCCGGCATGGGCTCGGCGGGCGGACACCAACACTAACCTCAGCTTTCGCTCCCCCACCATGTTGCCCACCCCCTCTTCACAATCGCCCGCACCCCACCGCGACGCTCTGATCGAGCGCATCATCGAGTGGAGCGCGCGCAACCGGTTCATGGTGTTCATGATGGTGGCGGCGCTGACGCTGGCGGGCGTCTATGCCATGCGCCACACGCCGCTGGACGCCATTCCCGACCTCTCGGATGCGCAGGTCATCGTTTTCACGGACTGGGAAGGCCGCAGCCCGAATTTGGTCGAGGACCAGATCACCTATCCGATTGTCACCAAACTCATCGCGGCCCCCAAAGTGAAAGTGGTCCGCGGCTATTCGTTCTTTGGCTACTCGTTTGTCTATGCGGTGTTCGAGGACGGCACGGACATCTACTGGGCGCGCTCGCGGGTGCTCGAATATCTGCAGGGCCTGACGGGCAGCCTTCCACCCGGGGTCACCCCCACCTTGGGGCCGGACGCCACCGGGGTGGGCTGGGGGTTCCAATACGCCTTGGTGGACCGGAGCGGCAAGCACGACCTCGCCGACCTTCGATCCTTCCAGGATTGGCATCTGCGCTACTGGATCCAGGGCGTCGAGGGCGTGGCCGAGGTGGCCACCTTCGGCGGCTTCCAGAAGCAGTATCAGGTCGAGCTGGATCCAAACCGGTTGCTGGCCTACAATATGCCTCTCACCCGCGTGGTCGCCGCCATCCGCAGCGCCAACAACGACGTGGGCGGGCGCGAGCTGGATCGCTTCGGCACCACCTACCTGATCCGCGGCCAGGGCTATATCCAGTCCCTCGATGATCTGCGTCGCGTCGTCGTGGGGGCGGACGTCAACGGCACACCGATCCTGCTGCGCGACGTGGCCCGGAACATCGCCCTGGGCCCCGAAATGCGGCGGGGAGCAGGCGACTTGAACGGCGAGGGTGAAACGGTCGGAGGCATCGTGGTCGTCCGGTTCGGCCAGAACGTGCTCCAGGTGATTGACCGCATTAAGGCCCGGCTCGACGAGGTCCGGACGTCCCTGCCGGAGGGTGTTGAAATCGTCACCACCTACGACCGCTCCGATCTCATCAACCGTTCCATCAGGACGCTCACGCGAACGATCCTCGAGGAATCCCTCATCGTCTCGCTCATTGTCATCGTGTTCCTGCTGGATTTTGGCGGCGCACTGCGGGCCATCATCACGCTGCCCATTGCCGTCGCCCTGGCGTTCATTCCGATGTACTTCCTGGGCCTCACGGCCAACATCATGTCGCTGGCGGGCATCGCCATTGCCATCGGCGCGCTTTGTGACGAGGCGGTGGTCATGGTCGAGAACGTGCACAAGCACCTCGAACACGCCCCGCCGGGCCTGAGCCGGAAGGAGAAGCAGGAGATCATCATCCGGGCCTGCAAACAACTCGGCAAACCCCTCTTCTTCGCCCTGCTGGTGATCACGGTGAGCTTCCTGCCGGTGTTCACGCTCGAATCCCAGGAGGGGCGGCTGTTCAAACCGCTGGCCTTTACCAAGACGTTCACCATGGCTTGGGCGGCCTTCCTGTCCATCACCCTCGGCCCGGCCCTCATCGTGCTGATGACCGGGGCCAAGGTCATCCCCGAGCACCGCCATCCCATCAGCCGCTTGCTCCACCGCCTCTACTACCCCTGGGTCAGCCTGCTCATGCGCCGGCGGTTCCTGTCCGTCGCCATCGCCCTGGCCGCCGTCGCCTCCGCCGTCCCCATCTACAAGAAACTCGGCTCGGAATTCATGCCGCCGCTGAACGAGGGCACCATTCTCTACATGCCCACGACGCTGCCGACGATTTCCATCTCGGAAGCCACGCGCCTGCTGCAGATCCAGGACCGAATCCTCAAGCAGTTCCCCGAGGTGCTCACGGTCCATGGCAAGGCCGGACGGTCCGAGACCGCCACCGACCCGGCGCCCCTCGAGATGTTCGAAACCGTCGTCCAATTGAAGCCGGAGTCGCAGTGGCGCCGCATGCCGCACCCCCGATGGTATTCGGCCTGGGCGCCGGACTGGCTGAAGCGGGGCCTTCGCACACTCTGGCCCGATGCCCGGCCCCTCACCTGGGAGGAACTCATCGCTGAGATGGATGAAGCCCTCCAAATCCCCGGCCAGGTCAACGCCTGGACCATGCCGATCAAAGGGCGCATTGACATGCTCACCACAGGCATCCGCACCCCCATCGGCATCAAGATCTTCGGGCCGGACCTCGACGAAATCCGCAAGCTGGGCGAGCACCTCGAATTCATCCTGCGCAGCGTGCCGGGCACGCGCAGCGTCTACGCCGAGCGCACGACCGGCGGTTACTACCTCGACATCATTCCCGACCGCGAAGCCATTGCCCGCTACGGGCTGAACGTCGAAGACGTGCTCATGGTGGTCGAAACGGCCATTGGCGGCATGGCCATCGAGCGCACCATCGAGGGACGCGAGCGGTATTCCATCAACATCCGCTACAGCCGCGAACTGCGTGACGACGTGGACAAGCTCCGGCACGTGCTGGTACCGATGACGAGCGCCATGCAGGCGGGGGCCGGCGCCGGGACGGATGGGGAAGGCATGTCACCCGCGGATGGCACCGCCTCCCTCCCCGGCGTTCGCCAGATCCCGCTGGGGCAGCTTGTCGAACTGCGAACCACCACCGGCCCGCCGGTCATTCGCAACGAGGACGGTGCCCTAACCGGCTGGGTCTATGTGGACATGGCCGGGCGCGACATCGGCGGCTACGTCGCAGAGGCCAAACGCGCCGTGAAAGACAAGCTCGAAACGCCGGGACTCCTGCCATCCGGCTACCGTCTTGAGTGGTCTGGACAATATGAGCACATGCTGCGGGTCCGCGACCGGCTCCAGGTCGTCGTGCCGGTGACACTGGCGCTCATCTTCGTGTTGCTCTACCTAAACTTCAAGAGTGTGGCCCAGACGCTCATCATCCTGCTCTCGATTCCCTTCGCCATGACCGGCAGCATCTGGCTGCTCTGGCTGCTGGACTACAACCTGAGCATCGCCGTCTGGGTGGGCATCATTGCACTCGCCGGCCTCGCAGCGCAGACCGGGACGGTGATGATCATCTACCTGGACGAAGCCTTCCACGCCTACCAGAAGGCGGGCCGGATGAAAACGCAGCACGACCTGTTCGAAGCCATCACCTACGGCGCCGTGCAGCGGGTGCGTCCCAAGCTCATGACCGTGGCGATGATCACGCTGGGGTTGCTGCCCGCGCTGTGGGCCCACGGGGCGGGCGCGGAAGCCATCCAGCGCATCGCCGCGCCGATGATTGGCGGGCTCATCACCAGCACGATTCTCACGCTCGAAATTGTCCCCGCCATCTACTCGCTGTGGCGCGGTCGTCAGGTGGAATGGGCCAAGGGCCCGCGTCCACCCCGCAAGTCCTGGGACGAACTCAGCCAGCAGTTTGTCGAATGGGAACAGCGCGCCCACCCACCGCCCGCCACCCTGACGAAGAACGCTAGCCTCAGGGGGTGAAGTTCAAGAGCAAATACTTGTCTTTCGAACTCGTCGAGAAACTTGGACCCAATCCTGGAGACCGGTCGTCGTAATACTTCCGAATCTCCCTCAACTCGGCTTCAACAGCCGGATGATACTCAACCCTCATCGGCGCACTCGCGACATCATCTCATCATGTAACACGGGTTGGACCTCCCCGGACTCGATCTGCCGATCCCGCTCAAGGGCGAGCACAACAGTCTCAGCATCGCCTCTCTCTGCAGGAAGCTTGTAAGGATCAGAGAGGCTCTCCCAAAGGGACTCAGCCAGCATGGCCCTGTCTTTCGCAGGCAGCCTGAGCGCCTCCGACGCGATTTGGTCGATACTCATGGCTGGAAGTTAGCTCCTCCTCCGGCAGACGGGAAGTGCGCGTTTTTGGCCAGCACGACCACATACATCACCCCGTCCCGCCCCCAGTCCCCATCCAGGAGTGCTGGAGCAATGGAGTGGTGGAGTGAAGCAGCCCGGGATTGGTGCGCCGCAGCAGGGCGTCCTAGCCTCGGGTGGCGGCCAACAAATGGGCGTGGGCTATTGGAGCGGATTCATCACCCGCCCGAGAAACAGGATGGCGCCGGTGGCGTCGTGGCGGATCAGATACAGGAACGGATGATCGACCCGGAAGACCACGGGCGGGGGCTGGACGGACGTAGCCCGCATGATGATGCCCGTGGCCGCCGCCGCTTCCGTGCCCTCCTCGTTCACCTCGATGAACGCCTTGTGCACCGCGTCGGAAATGAACAGGTCGTTGCGATCCGACATGCCGGAGAAATCCGCGCGGCCGGCGGCAAATGCGTCCTTCATCCCGAGCGCCACCATCGTCTGATTCAGGCCATACGATGACTCGACCTTGAACTTCGGGAACTGGACGGTGACCTCAGCCGTCCGCAGTCGGCGAATCCACTCCTCCAGCTGGTCGGCCTTCAATTCACGCTCCAGTTTCGCCAAGCCATCCTTTGCCTCAGGCAGCACCACGACCATTGAAAGCTCCCCGCCGGCATAGGGCATGGACAGCACCTGGAACCCGGGATGCTGCGCGTGGCTGAACGACGCCTTCTGCGTCATCAAGGGGACTTTCACCTCGCCCCCTGACGCCAGAAAGAACGATTGCGTGGTCGTGGCGCTCGGCTTGAATGGCTTCTCCCAATCCCCCTTAAAATACACGGCATTCGCCAGAACCATCCGGGTCGTCGGATTCACGCTGCCCTCGGGCAGAAGGTCCTTGATCTTGTCGTTGGTGCGCTCCTCGACCCATCGGTTGATCCGCCGCCGCTCCGCATCAGGCTTGCCTTGGAAGTCGCAGGGGACCACCGACACTTTGAAGTGTTCGCGCAGCGCGGCCAGGTAATCCGCTCGAAAGGCATAGGATTGCTCCGGCCAAAGGGAATTGGCGACGGCCAATTTGACGTGGCCTTTGGCTTGGATGCCGTTGAGCAGGTCCTGCAGCGCCCCCTGCCCGCCCGCCACTTCGGTGGCGGCGCCCTCCAGGTGCAGGACGCGGGCCATCTGGGCTGCAGTCTCGCCCCCCGCACCGTCCCAAGCCATGCCAAATGCCAGCGAAATGCTGTAGGGCGAGAAGAACAGATTCCCATCAGCCGACTTGAGCTGACCATACAGGTCGGTGGCAAAAGCGTTGTTGCTCTGGGCAATGGCAGTTGGGTTGGGCACCGCCGCAGCGCGCAACAGGCTCGAACTGACGCTCACCAGGCCGGCAAGCGCAAGCAGGGCGGGCATCAAAGTCGGCATCGTTCTGTTCATGGTTGTTGGACGGAACCGTCGGCGCCATGCTCCGTATCATCGCAAAATCGTCCTTGTCTTCATGCTCGAAGGGATTTCGATGACGAGGACGATCACGAGCACAGCCCAGGTGGCTGATGGCTGGGATCCATGCCAGCGCCCTATCGGACTCCCGCCAGATCCGGATCACTTGCCTCCATGCGCCCGGTATTCCTCCAGGGCGCGGGGCATCATTTCCTTGAGCTTCTGCGCCCGTTCTTCGCTGACCGGATGGGTGCGCAGGAACGACAACGTTCCCCCACCCTGCTTCTCCAGTTCGGCAAAGCGCTGCCAGAATTCCACTGCCGCCTCCGGATTGTAGCCAGCCCGGGCCATGTAAAGCAGTCCCATTTCATCCGCCTCGGACTCCTGCATCCGGCTATGCGGCAGCACGTAGCCCACCTGCGAACCCAGGCCGTAGGCCGTGGCCGCGGCCGCCTGCCATTTGGAATCCTTCATCGACGTGCTAACCACCGCCCCCACCACCTCGATCCCGAGCTGCTGGCTCACCCGTTCGCCGCCATGCCGCGCCACCGCATGGGCCACCTCGTGCCCGATCACCGTGGCCAGACCCGCTTCGTCCTTCGTGTAAGGCAGAATGCCGGTGTAAACGCCCACCTTGCCGCCCGGCAGACAGAACGCGTTGGCTTCCTTGCTCTCGAACAATACGAACTCCCACTGCGCATTCGGCAACGGCGCCACCCCCGCAATCCGTTTGCCCACCCGGCTGACCATCGCGGCGGTGTTGGTGTCCTTGCTGACGGGCACCTCCTGCTTCAACTGCTGGAAGGAGGTCAGCCCCATCTGCATCTCCTGGTCCGGGCTCAGAAAATTGAACTGCTTGCGGCCGGTCTCGGGAACGGTGGTGCAGCCCGCCGCCACCACCAGCGCCAGCCCCAACAAGAAATGCCTCATCAACGCTTGCATGTCCTCACTCTAACAACCAGCCCGGCACAGGCAAGATCCGCCACGCCGCAGGCAGCGACACCACTCCCACAAGGGCTGGAAGCGCACCCGCTTCGGCACCGCCACCCCCCGAAGGCCAACGCCTGTTGACCGTTTCTTTACCAAAACTTTACCGCTTTTCAGTTTTCTCGGCGGCTCCCCCCCCCCCCCCCTCGCCCGATGACCGGAGATGCCCTGCCGCCCGACCTTAACACGGGTGTTGCAGCACCCTCCCGGACCCCGGCCAACCCTCCTGCACAACCACGAAACTCCGGGGTGTCCTTGTGAACTGACACGCACCAACCCGCAGCAAAAATGGCCTTGACGGGATCTTGGCCCACCGTTGATTCCAAGCGCATCTGATACGGCGCTCCGGAGCGCGGATTATCTCAATCCGCAGCACCCTCGAACCGGCGGGACGGCCCCGTGCTCGCGCTAGGCTCCCGTTGCAGCAGTGTGCGGCCTCCTCCCATTGTTCTAACGAGGCAGGGCCTCAGACCGGCAAGACGGCGTAATTCTTGAGACGTTCGGTGGCGCCTTCAGGTGTCTTGCCGCTCTGAGGCCCTGTCTCGTTAAAATAATGGGCTTCGCTGTTCATTCCCAAAGCGTGAGCCCGGTTGGGCAGCACGGCACCCGAAGGCACCGGAGTATTGCCGACAAGCGGCGGTTGCTCCAATTATGGAGTACAAACGCCCAACCGGAACTCGCTATGAACCTAACTCACAGCCTGGCCCAGCTCCAGAAAGATCACGTCGTTCTGCAACTGGAGTGCATCGACCGCATGTACCTCAACGCCTATGTCCCCAAACTCACCAGCGAGGCCGGCATCGCCGCCTTCTGCCGCGGCTATCTGGGTCACCGCTTTGCCTCCACCAAGCAAGCCGTCGCCATGACCGATGCGTTCATTAAATCCATCCGGACCTTCATCGAGGAGGAAGGCTTGGATCTGGTCCGTTTCCAGAAGGGCCAGCGCAAGGACGACGTCATGAAACGTTACCTCCGCCGCTTTACCAAACCTGAAGGCGTCCTCTTTGTCGGCGTCGCCCAGGAAAAAATGCGCGTGCCGCGCACCACCCGCAAGGCCCTGCCCGGCGGCGGCTCCATGCCCTGGATCATGTATTCCACCGCCCTGATCAACGTCTATTACTTCTACTGCCTGGACCGGGATTTCGGCCCCTTCTTCCTCAAATTCGGCTCCTACTTCCCTTACTCGGCCAAGCTCTGCCTCAATGGCCATGAATATCTCAAACGCCAACTGGCCCAGCGTGGCATCGCCTTCCAGGCCCTGGACAACGGCCTGCTTTCCTGTGCGGATATCAAAGCCGCCCAGCGCATCAGCGATGCTCTGAGCCCCGCCAAGATCGACACCTTCTTCCGCCAATGGCTCGCCCGCCTGCCTCATCCCTACAGCGCCAAAGACCGCCGGGCCGGTTACCGCTACGATCTGTCGGTGCTCCAAGCCGAGTTTTCCCTCACCCAGGTCTGGGATCGCGCGGTCCACGGACGCTGCTTCTTCGAGGAGGTCATTCGGGAAAACATCGATTTGGGCCGTCCTGAACAGGTGCAGTTGATCTTTGCCCGCACCATGCAAAGAAAGACTGCCACCGACGGCCGATGCCGGACGCGCATTCTCACCGAGGGCGTCGTGCCCTCCCTGCACGTCTACTACAAAAACACCCACCTCAAGCAGTACCACAAGGAAGGCCGGGGGTTGCGGACCGAAACCACGATCAACAACACCTACGACTTCGGGGTGGGCCGACGCCTCAAAAACCTCCCGGTGCTGCGCCAGATCGGCTTCGCCGCCAACCGCCGTGTGTTGCAAGTCGAGCAACTCACGCACGACTGTCACATCGGAGCCGAGGCGTTCGATAAACTCCAACAACCGGCCGCGGTCGACGGCCAGCATGCCTCCGCCTTGCCCTTCGGGCAGCCGCGGGTGCAGGCTCTCTTAGCGGTGCTGGTCTTGTTCTGCCTCCAGCCCGAGGGCTTCCGTAACCGCCAACTGCGGCCATTACTTGCGCAGTGGCTCGGACTCCCCCAGTCCCACATCCGCCCCGGGCGCATGACCTACGACCTGCGCCGCCTGCGTCTGCACGGCTTGATCGAGCGCATCCCCAAGACCCAACGCTATCGCCTCACCGACTTCGGTCTCAAAACCGCCCTGTTCTACAGTCGCGTCCATCAGCGCCTCTTGCGTCCCGGGCTCTCAGAGCTGCATGCGCCGCACGGTTCACACGCCCCGGCCCTCGCCGCCGCCTTCGCTCGCTTTCAAAATACCCTGGACGCTTACACCACCCAAAAACTCGCCGCCTGAAACTTGATCTGTTGACCGAATGTTTTGAAGTTCAAGGACTCTAGCGGTTTCGGCGGTGCGGTGCTGCTGCGAGTCGAGACAACTCGCGGTCCATAAACGGCGGAGCGCGGATTGTCTCAATCCGCAGCACCCTCGAACCGGCGTGACGGTCCCGATCTCGCGCCAGCCTCCCGTTGCAGCGGTGTGCGGCCTCGCCCCATTGTTCCAGCGGTTTCGGCGGCGCGGGGCTGCTGCACATTTGAACATGTGACCTTCAGGCTCATAACCTGAAGGTCATAGGTTCAAATCCTATCCCCGCAACCAATTTCAAGCCCCTACGAGCCTGGCTCGCAGGGGTTTATTGCGTACGCTTGCACGCCGTGCAATGCTGTGCAAGACCCTGCAATGATAGGCAATTCCGTGCAAGGAAACCAAATAATCGCCAAATATTTGGCCCCCGAAATCGACGCCGAAGAGCCGGAGTTGAACGCCCGCCGCCCGATCTCGCCACCCTCCCTCCGACCCCGCCCAACCCCGGTTTGGGATGCACTGTGATGCACTGTGATGCACTGTGATCGATTTCCAAACTTTCGCCAAATTTCCGGGTCGTCAGCATGCGAAAAGGCCCGGAAATCCGACGTGAACCACACTCCGGTTTAGGCGTTAGCCTGAAGGGCTGAGGTTCAAGTCTAGGGCGGAGAAGGCGAGCGTCAGGAACGTCTAAGGAAGGCAGAGAACCCGGGGGCAGGTTGAGGTCCTGCGAACATCCTCCAGTGAAATCAAACCCTCCAGCCCTTCACGCCCCCGTGTTCTCTACATTCCTTTAGTCCTGTTCGACCGCTGGCCGTGATAGCACCTGGGTCTTGAGCCGCTCAACTGTAACCTCGTGACCATCGAGAAGCCGAATCTGTCCTGCGTTCACACGCTGGGCTTCGCCTCCGCGGCCTGGGATATGCCAAAAGACGGCCTCCGGAGGACCATCGGTTCCAAAGGTCTGTAACCACAGGTGAAAATTGTTTGTGCCGAGCGGCGGTTCCGCATTCGTTTTCGCCCGCCACACCTCCTTTGCCTGCCATAGGCCGTTCGTGCCGCTGCCCACGCGAACGAGGTAAGCCACATAGTCAGCCTCCTCGACGACCTTTCGTGCCGCTTCACTCAAGGGAACCGAACCGCCTCGCTGCTCACTCTTGGAGCAACCGCAGAGCAGAGCCATCACACACATCAGCTGGAGCAAAGTCTTCATAGGGCTGAGGTCGAACGCAACAACTGAGCGGCAGCCGGTGAGCCGGGCGCCGCAGCCGATCGAGTGACATAAATGGTCCCAACCATGAAAATAAAACGGCTCAGGCTGTCCGCTCGAGTGGCCTCGTTAGCCGTCATGTCAGTCATCTCGTCGCTCCTCTCTCTGAACATCTCGTGCCCAAGGAAACATTAGGAGCAGCTCACGAGTCGCCGTCTCCTCTGAATCGTAAAGGCTGCCGCCCACGCCTTCGGGAATCCAGCAATGCTCGAACTCGGCATCGCTGTAATACTCGCTGCCGCACGAAAAGAGACCGTCCGTGCGCGCAATCAAGTAGGCACGATGCCTCCCGTCGGGATGAGTCCACCGGTATCGGGCTGCGCCTGCCACAAACCTCGACCACCCAGTCGGAATGCTCTCGCGTGTCTTTTGTTTCTTGAGCCACTTGAGCATAGAGACGCGAAGACGGCTAACGACCCAATATAGGTCATCCGAAGTTATTCATGGACGGCAAGGCGAGCCCTGCGGGTTCCATGTCACGGAGCATGGGCTTGGCCTGCACGCCTGGCAAGCGACAAGCGCCTGCGACCTCCACTAGGCTTGTTCAACCCATGGCGTAGTTGCTGGCTCCGCTTCGCTCCGCAGCAATACACCCCTTATTGTTGGGTCATTGCTTTCTGCTCCTCGGATGCCCGGATCAACTTGTACACCGGGCTAGTCTGCCACACTGTCTTCTTCTGAAGATCGAACCACTCGTAGTCTCACCTCGTATTTGTTCTTGAGCGTGAGAGTGTGCTGCCACTGATCACCCTCCTTGAACTTCAGAACGCGGAAGTCCGGCGAAACCGAAACATCATGGACCTTGGCTCGCGGCTGCCCAGACTGCAGCACATCGAAAGGTCGTCCAATATCATTGATCACGATCCAGTAACCATACCCATCCTCCCAATGCCCAAGCCAAGTCTCAGACCTGAAGACCGAAGCGTCCCAAGCCGATCCAACCTCAATCGCAACGTCGCCCCGCATCCGAGCGGTCGCCTCCTTGACCAGATCATTGTAATGCGCCCGGTTTTCGTAGGTCGGGCGATACTGCTGGTCGAGTCCTCGCCAGACTTTGAGCACGCGGTCAAGATGTCCATCCTCAATCTGCTGAAGTGACGTACTGATCAGGTCTCCCGTCGCACCCCCATACCAAGCGTTGTAGTTGAAGCGCGTGAGCACGCTGCTCAAGGCCCAAATGCACGTCGCCATCACGTCCAATTGCCAGAATCCCCAAGCAAATCCGCAAGGGCACGACTGCCACGGAACTCGGACACCAGCCATGCGATTGGCAGTGCGACTATGATCGCGATGAGAAGGAAGCCGAGAGGTGACATGGTGCGTTACGCGGTTTTGACCCAACGCAGAGGATGAGGCAATGAGGAGGAGCGCGTCAACGGCAGCCGAATCTGGAAGACGCCTGAACGCGCTCCTCCTCATTGCCTCAATCCGCTTGTTCGGTTGGCTCGCATGGTCAAGGTGAACTCAAACGAAAGAATCTGGCCGGCTCGGAAATCGAATTGGTGACAGCATACCTATCTCCCGCTAATACGGCTGGTGGTGAAACGGTAACCCATGTTGCCGACGGAGCGAGGTTTGTGGTTGAAGTCAGGCTGAAGCCGGGGACGTTCGCCCACGACAAGATGAGGTTGGTTCCTTGGCAGACGACATTGAGCTTGGGCAGATCAAGCGAGTATAAGTGCGCCACCTCGCTTGCAGACAAGGCACGGTTGTAGATGCAGAAATCCTCAATTATGGCATAAACGGGTTGGTTGCAGGTTCCGGAATCCGCGATTTCGAGAGGAGCGTTGTTTTCAGGCCCCATAACGCAACCATCGCATAGAGGACCGCCGACCCCGTTCACATAGAACTGCGTGATCCCGTTACTGGAGACGCACGCAAGATGAATCCAAGCATTCGCAACAGGAGCACTGCCCCAAACATTATAGTTGGCGTCACCAGTGGCACAGGCGATTCGCTTCGCAAACAAATGACCCCCGAGAAGGTTGGGGTTAGTTCGAGTACCACCAGAACGAAAATGTCACTGCGGATAGCGGATCAAAGCTGAGGCTCGCATCAGATGGCACGGTAACGTGTCCCCCATTGCAAAGAAAACCCCGACCAGAAATGCCATTGGTATAGGTTATGTCGCCAACCAACGTCCCGTTGTTCCCTCCGATCGAATCATCGGCGTTACCATCGCCTTTCCACCAATGAATCAGACCTGTAATATCGCTTTGGGCAAAGCAGTCCCGTGCGCAAAAGCCCATGGCGCAGATTGTCACAAGGCATAGAAACGTGCGTTCGAGTATCCTAAGTGTTTTCATTTTCCATTTACCTGTCTTTGCAGATGTTCGTTTGTGTTGTTGCTGCTGTTTGGCGTGCGATTGGTGAAAACGTGTTAGCAGTGTATCTGAAGGGATGGCGGCAGGGGTGTGGGCAAGCAGAGAGGCTGGATCGCCATCCTTTCAGATACACTGCCGTTGAACGAAGCCGCCTTCGCGGCGTTCCTCATTCGCCCTGCGGGTTGCATGTGACTGAGCATGCGCTTGGCCTGCACGCCTGGAAAAAGAAAAGGGAAAAGGGCAAAGGGCCAAAGATCAAAGGGAAGGTTTCGTACGCCACCTCAGCCAAAGCGCTCCCAGACTCATTAAAGCCAACAGCCCGCCAGACGGTTCAGGGACACTGGCGACACGAAACCCGATGTCGGTGCCCTCGTTCGCCGGGTGTTGCCGTTCCGGAACGAAGAGCGCAGGAAGCTCCCGGAGCTGTCCCAATAGCCACCGCGGAACCCGCGATACCTCGGAAGCGTTATCGTTAACCCCATCCTAAGCACTCTCATTCCATTCCCAAACGTTGCCGCCCTGCCCATAGGTCCCATACGCGCTGGCGCTGCTGCCCGCATCGGTAATCGCGTTGGGCTGGCCCTGGTTGTACCCATCCGAAAACACCGCCTGGTAGTTCGGGTCTCCAGCAAAGTCGATCCCGTCGGGAACCGCATTGCCGGCGGTCGGGTAATCCCAGTAATTGGCAGACACCCCGTCGTTCTGGTGATACGCCGCCTTGTACCATTCATCTTCGCCGGGCAGGAAATAGTATGCGTCCTTGTGCCGGTACGGGTTGGTCCCACTGCGCACCCCGGTGCTCGCCTGGGCGGATGCGCCCCAGAGGTTCATGCTCCACCCGCCGCTGTAGGTCAGGTTGTAAGCGGCTTGATGCCCCTGGCTGGTGTTCAGCCAGTTCACAAACGCCGCCGCCTCATACCAGCTCATGGTGGCGGCAGGCTGGTTGCCCGACCACGCGCCGGCCACGACGTTGGCCATGCCGAGGTTGGCCGCCTTGGTGATCATGTCCTGGCTGATTTCATAGGTGGCCATGCGGTAGCTGTACGCCACCCCGCCGTAGGGTGTGCTGTAGATTCCGCCGCCGGCTCCGAGATCATTTCCGTTGCCCGCGTTACCGACCCCCACGAAATCGATGACGAACTGGTTGGGGCCGCTGCCGAACGTGTCGGCGTGGAGTGGAAGTGCAAGAAACCCGAGGCTGACCCCGGCAGACAATACGACAGAGTAACTCTTCATAACTGAATCCCTTTCCGAATTTGGTTTACTGCCTGATTGTGCTTATCAGATAGCGCAGAAAGAGCAAGGCGAAGTTATTCACCAGAAAGCAGGCAAGCAGGCACGGGCTGGCGTTCTTGCAGGTGTCGGCTTTGGGCTCTCGCATTAAGGTCGGTGTCGGGACCTTACCGTAGGCCCTGGCAGGGCCGTCGCGCTGGGATAACCCCGGCCCGTTGCGGAACACGAAGCATACGCCGTCACTCCACCCACCCCATCACCCACCTCACCCACCCAGCCTCACGCCGTTGAGCCAGCGCTTGCGCCGGGCACAGCCGGGGCAGTGGGGGAGGCCGAGGCGGGCGGTTATCGCGTGGACGCGCAGGCCGGGCCGAAGTTCAAGTCGAGGCGGGCCGAGGTGACAATGCGCGGTGTTCAGAGGGCAGCCCGGGAATGCAGAGACCGCGGGGGCGTGAAGGGCTGGAGGGTTTGATTTCACTGGAGGATGTTCGCAGGACCTCAACCTGCCCCCGGGTTCTCTACATTCCTTTTTTCCTGTTGGACGTCCGCGCGTTGAACAAATGTCCTCGGAAGCTCATATCCATCCCTAACTAGCACGACAGGGCACGAACAAACTCCTCGGGTTCCTCCGGCGTGATTAGCCATGGCCTACCGTCGGTGCGCTCAATCCACACGAAACAATCCGTACGCGTAACATACATCTGGATCACCCCCCGCCGCTGTGTCCAGAGCCAGCCGAATGCACCCCAAAGTCCACCGGCGCCGACTCGCATACCCCATCCGATCTCCCTTTTCAGCTCTCGTCTGTCGATAACTCGTACACTTGCGATGGTCTCTCGGGGAATGTTGCGGCACTTGAGCGGCCAGATCACCTGGAGCCCGCCCTCATGAACGGTAAACTGGCTTGGCCGAAACCGGAACCACACCCAAGCGTACAGGGCAATTAGGAACACGGCCGGAATCGCGAGTGACTGTCTCCCGAACACCGCGCCGACGAGGAATGCGGGTGGCAGCACCAGAAGAAGAAGCGTCAGCGAGAGAATTAGCGGGGACATCCGCGCCAGTCGGAAGCTCTTGACGTTCATTTCATCGCTCATGTGGCCGCTTAGTTCAACGTCGGAACTGACCGACGCGGGCGGTCAGTGGCGTTCGAATTGGAAGCTGACGCAGCCCGCCCGCGTTCGGTCCAGTGATCTGGTTGGCCCATGTCATCATATTCCAAACTTCTCTTTGACAACTCCAATCTCGACCTGATTGGTGCTCTGCAAAGGCCAAGTGCGCCGGTGGCTTGGAGCGTCACCCGGGTCACGACACCATGCTACCAATTGTCCCTGCTCGTCGAACACATACGCTGGAGCGGAGGATGGAACTGCCGCCGACCACGAACTGGGCAACCGCCCAGTGAACTCATAGAAGCTCTTGCCGTCGCGCTCGACCATCCGAATGCGCTGCGGCTCGCCAAACCGGTCGAAGAAATCACGCACCGTCGCAACACCCTTGGGCGAGATGCTGCGTGCATAGTTAACCTCCGAAGCAATCCAGTAGGCAGCGAGTCCGCCGATGATTGCCACTGTCACGAGAATCTCATGCGACCTGCGCATGTGCGTATCGGGCTAGACCTTATGGCTGACGGGCCACACTGGGCCTGGGTTGAAGTGGCGGTGTGGTTGTCGTTCATTGGTCTCGCCGGTCTCCCTTAATTCTGCGCCGTCCAACTTCTCCCTGCAAGTATTCGCCACCTAGCAAACCTTGCCCAAGAAGCCTTGAGGCAGATTTGATTGATGCTTCAATCCCAGAAGGGTTCCGGTCGAGCTACACGCTAACTGCCAGATTCCTGCCATCTGTTGCCTGGCGCCCCCAACCACCCCACCACCATCCCCATCACCCTTCTCGCCCACCCCGCCGTCACACGGTTAAGCCAGCGCTTGCGCCGGGCGCAGCCGGGGCAGTGCGGCAGGCCGA
>CAVVUP010000002.1:0-125403 GCA_963751435.1 uncultured Verrucomicrobiae bacterium
CCTAGCAATACGTAATGAAGCCGAGGCCACAAAAATTGCTCCTCCTCTTCTTACACTTGTGGGCTGGGGCATGCTCGCTTGGGCCATGTTGAGACGTCTTCCTGAGGGGCGTGAGGCCCGCCCTCCTCCGCGGTGGAACACAAATGTGACGGTGGAACAAAGCAACACAACTTCGGTCGAATCCCGACCACCTGCGTCGCGATCAGTGTCTTCTTCATCTGCTCCCCGGTTGTCACAGGACGTCGAGCTCCCGCAGGGTGCTTTCAGCGAGACGTCCCATTGAATCAGCCCTAGTCCTCTGAGCATAAATAGGTTGCATCCCTCTGCGGTGTTTAACCGTTTCTGGGGCTCCCGTGGCGAAGGAGAGAGGTTTGGACAGGCGGGGGAGGCGGACTTTGCGGAAGAATACGGTGTCCGTCGGGAGCCCGCTGGTGTGGAATGCCGCGTGCTTCAAGGCCCATTTGTGTCAACAGCATACCGCAAATGTGTGTCGTTCTTACGATGTATGACGATTTTCGATCTTCGGGATTTACCGGGACCATTTCCACCAATGCCCAGGCTGTTTATTGTGTTCGTGCCGGAGCCAGTGGCGCGAAAACGGTTCGGATTGGGGCAACGCCTACACGTCGGCCGCCTTCAACTTCGGTGCGCGGGGCCACCTATTACGTCGCGGACGGAACTATTCCGGTTACACGTGTGACGATTTGGAGAAGAGTGGCACCGCGGTCGTCACAATCAGGAAAGCAACAGTGGCAGCGCATGGGCCGGAGACTGGTTGGAATGCGACCTACGGCGATGGGCAGGCCGTGTTTAGCGGGGATATTTCCATTTGGACAGACAATTGGACAATTGACGGTGTGGTGGGAGGGGGGCCTGGCAGTTGGCGCAGCGGGCACGGATTTCGGGTCAATGGCCATTTCCGAATCAACCAGCCTGATAACTCAGTCTACAGTTGGACGCAAGGCCATGGCAGCAACATCAAGCTCCTTCACATCGAGATATACGGAACGGGAAGTTATCTGCTGGAAGACGCCGCAGTGAAGGCGAGTTTCATCCAAAATCTGCACATGTCCCATCTGTACACGCACAACACCTCCGGCTGCCCACTGCAGTCGAACCTGAATTGCCGCGACATCCTCTGGGAGTATTGTTACGTGGGTTGGTGGGCGACCGTGCGCCGGGCAGCAATCCTGCCACTGACGCCCACGGAGAGATCTGGTCTTCGGGTTCCGGGTATGATCTGAATGCAACCATCCGGTGGAACATTTTCCGTTGGGTAAGTTCGACCGGAGGCATCATGATCGACAACCGAAACGTGAAGATCTATGGGAACGTGTTTTATAGGGAACAGGGCTGGAATCCCAAAACCGAAGAAGGCGATACTGGATATGTGCCCGACGATTGGATCGGGAACCACGGGCTGATCGGCGGATGGACGGGAGCTCCCTACAGCGATGTTTTGGTGTATAACAACACCTTCATTAACGTGAATCAAAGTGCTCCGAGGCCGTTGGCGGGTGCGGGCAGCATCAACGGCTTTGTGCCGGCACGGAACAACCTTTTTTACAATTCGGCATACGGCGGGACCGTTGGATGGGGCGGCGTGAGCGAGCACAATTACAACCATTTCGCGGACAGTGGTGGCCTGAACGGTGAGGCCAATGGATCCCAAAGCAGTGGCAATCCGTTTGTCACCCTCAATGTCAGTTCGGTTGATTTTGCCAAGCTGGCGACCAGCACGGTGGCGGGCGATAGCACTGTGCCTGTGGAGTATCGCACCGACTGGTGGGGTAACGTCGGCATCTCCAGGGGAGCGGTTCAATCCGGTGCCAGTCAGACCGACGTAACCGCTCCGACAGTCAGCATCACTTCGCCCGCAGCGGGGGTGGTTGTGTCGAACACAATCACGCTCAACGCGACTGCCAATGACAACGCCGGCGGGTCCGGGGTGGCCGGTGTAAGTTTCTTGTTGGACGGTCTGGTGATTGGGGTTGATACAGCATCCCCGTATTCGCTGAGTTGGGACAGCCGAACGGTTGTGAACGGCTCGCATTCGATTCAGGCACAGGCGGTGGATGGGGCTGGCAACCAAAAGACATCGGGAGCAGTGTTCGTGACCGTCCAGAATTCGGCTCTCACCTTGAATGACGGGTTGATCGGTTACTGGACGTTTAACGAGACGGGGGGAACGATGGCCGGGGATGCCTCCGGCAACGCCAATACCGGGACATTGCTCAATGGTGTGACTCATCTTGCCGGGCCGATGGGGAGCGCCGTAGGGTTTGACGGTATCGATGATTATGTTCGTGTGGCGAATGCTGCTTCGCTGGAACCAGTAAGTGCCGTCAGCCTCTCGGTGTGGGTCAATCTGCAGAGCAACGGCCAGTGGCAGTCGCTGGTCAGCAAGGTGCTGCAGGAAGGCTCCCACGCCTATCCGTTCTCCGCCTATGAACTCTTCGTTGAGCTTGTGGATGGTGCCTATCGGGCGCGCCTCGGTGTCAGCGGCACGGATGGCAACCGGCTTTACGCCCTGGGCACGACCGCTTTGAACTACGGAACGTGGTATCAACTGGTAGGCACCTACGACGGGAGCGCGGCCAAAATCTACGTGAATGGCGTCTTGGAAGGCAGCACCTCCTACAGCAGCACATTGCTGCAGACAGGGGAACCGCTGCTGATCGGCCGCACTGGCAATGGCGGAGACGCCTTGAATGGGAGGTCGGATGATCTCAGGATTTTCGATCGAGTTCTGGCCGACAAGGACATCCTGGATCTGTTCAGTGGGAATGTCGCGCCGCAGCCGCCTTCCAACTTTCGGCTGGTCGTCAATTGATTCCAAGTTGGCGACAGCCCAGCTCCCCGGCTTGTGTGCAGGGGGCTTGCAGCCATTAGCCGCAGCGTTCCGGGGGCGAGATCACTCCCAGGGTCTTTTGTTTTGAGTCCACAAATTGAGGAGGAGGGCCAGGCATCGACCTGGGGTGGGAGGCGAGGCTTTGGCGCAACTCTGGAGGGATTGTTCCGTGGAGGTGCAGGGAGAGCGGGTGCAATAGGGCACTGCGAATGAGCGCCAGATTGGCCAGCAGATTGGTGTTGCGGGAGCGGGAGTGATCTTCTCCCATCAGAGACATCGCGCTGGCAGTGATTGCGGATTTCGACCCCGCCCCAGTGTCCCCGGATCCATCCAGCCACTGGGTTGGCTGATACTGCTGGGGCGGCACACTGGAAAGGTAATAACGCGATTCGGTCGTGGTGAGGCCGGTTTTCTTGATCGTGCGCTGGCTGCGCAGGACGATCAGGGCTATGGCGAAGGGGAAGTCGGTTTGCAGGGGTTCGACGGCAAAGGCGTGGAGGCTGCGGACTTCGATGCGTTCCCGACCGGACTGTGTGTGGACAAAGGGTGTCTTTCAAGGCATCTAGTGTAGTGTAACAGTTAAAGCTTTACAATAGGCCGGGGGTGTCACTTGCGGGCATGTGGCAATCTGCCGATTCACTCGCGCTGACGGACGAACAAAAGCAGCAACTGGAGAATTGGGTTCAAGCTCCGTCGACGCCGCAGAAGATTGTGCTGCGGGCGCGCATTTGCCTGTTGGCGCATGAAGGCCTGCCCAACCGGCGCATCGCTCAACAACTAAAAACCAGTCGGCCCACCGTCATTCTGTGGCGCAACCATTTCTTGAAAGGCGGAGTGGCGGGTTTGGAGCATGAACCGCCGCGCAAGACCAGTTCGCAACGCACCAAGGACGATCAGATCAAGGCCATCGTGGAAGCGACGCTGCATACCACACCCAGAGGACGCCACTCATTGGAGCAGCCGGACTTTGGCGGACCAATTTGGAGTCAGTCACATGACGGTGGCCCGGATCTGGGACAGCCACGGTTTGCAGCCTCATCGAGTCCGCAATTTCAAGCTGTCGCGCGACAAACAGTTTGTGGAAAAACTCACCGATGTGGTCGGGCTATATCTCAATCCGCCTGATAAAGCGCTGGTTTTGTGCGTGGACGAAAAATCCCAGATTCAAGCACTGGATCGAACGCAACCGGGTTTGCCGATGAAAAAGGGACGCTGTGGAACGTTGACCCACGACTATGTTCGGCACGGAACCACGACGCTGTTTGCCGCGCTCAATGTTTTGGATGGCACCGTGATCGGCTCGTGTTTTGAGCGCCATCGGCACGAAGAATTTCTAAAGTTTCTCCGGCAGGTGGACCGGGACACCCCGGAAGGAATGGACCTGCATCTGATCGTGGACAACTATTCCACGCACAAGCATCCGAAGGTCAAACAATGGATTCAACGGCACAAGCGGTTCCATCTGCATTTCATTCCCACCAGTTCTTCCTGGTTGAATTTGGTCGAGCGGTGGTTTGGTGAAATCACCCGGAAACGGATTCGCCGCGGCGTCTTCAAAAGCGTGAAGGAATTGATCGAGGCCATCCAAACCTACGTGAAAACCAACAATCAAAATCCCAAGCCGTTTGTGTGGACCAAGCGCGTCGACGAAATCCTAGAAAAGGTGAACCATTGTAAAGCCAGCACTGTTACAGCACACTAGAATCCAGGTAGGGGCGAGAAACGCTTGTTTTATCGGCTCAATTCTGCATAGTCACACAATTCGGAGTGCCCTCGGTGAGGGGGCTATCTTCGTGGCTTTGCATGACATCGCATCTCGTATGGCAGGGTTTGGCCGTTGGCTTCCTTGCGTCAATTCCGCTGGGTCCGATGGGGATGGTCTGTGTTCAGCGCACGCTGGACCACGGGCGCTTGTGCGGGTTGGTGTCCGCCTGTGGATTGACCGTTGCAGCTGCCTTCTGGTGTGTCGTGGCGGCACAGGGATTGAGCCGGGTGGCTGAACTGGTCGCGGGACGCGAACCGTTTTTCATGGTTGGTTTGGGGGTGTTCCTCGTTGTTGCCGGCATCTTGGGGTTAATCCGTGGGAGCCGCCCGGCCGAGCAGGGGGCGCCCAACTGCTGCGGGCGACTGGCCAGTCAGTTCGTTTCCTCCCTGTTGGGGGTGCTTCTGAATCCGATCACTTTCTTGACCATGACTGCAGTGCTGGCAATTCTGGGAGGAATTCCTGCCCGACTGAACGTCCAAGACATGGCCAGTCTGGCAGTTGCGGTTTTCCTGGGGGGCATGACCCTATGGCTTGGGATTACTTACGGAGTGGGCCTCATGAAAGCGCGCTTGGGGCAGACCGGGGGTGAGCGACTGAGCAAGGTTCTGAATGGCGTCATACTCGTCTTGGGGCTGGTCTATGTGGCACGCCCTTTTTGGTCCAATGGAATGGGTTGAGTCACAGCTTGTTTTACCAAAGCCTTAGGGGTATCCAATGGCACACGCGGCCACATGAGCAACACACTCGTCATCGTTCCCACTTACAATGAGAGCGAAAATCTACCCAAGCTCGCCGAGCGACTCCTAAGCCTTCCCGTCGCAGTGGACCTGCTGGTGGTGGACGACAATTCACCGGACGGAACGGGGCGGGTAGCCGAGGCGCTGGCGGCCGAGCAACCTCGGGTGCATGTTCTGCATCGCGAGCGCAAGGAAGGGTTGGGGCGTGCCTACATTGATGGATTCAAATGGGCGTTGGAACGGGGCTTCGAGTTCATCTTCGAGCTCGACGGCGATTTCTCGCACGATCCGCGCGAGATTCCGGCGTTTCTGGATGCGGCTGTCGACGCTGACTGCGTATTGGGTACCCGATACAAGGGTGGCATTCGGGTGATTAACTGGCCATTGAGCCGGCTGATTCTCAGCCGGGGTGCGGGATTGTATGTGCGGGTCATCACTGGGATGCCCTTCAGCGACCCCACAGGGGGCTACAAGTGTTTCCGTCGGAGAGCCTTGGAGGCTCTGAGGTTGGATGAAATAAGATCCAACGGCTATAGCTTTCAGATCGAGTTGACCCACCGCCTTTGGCGGCAAGGCATGCGCATCGAGGAGGTGCCGATCGTCTTCACGGATAGGATCAAAGGCCGATCTAAGATGTCCGGGCACATCGTTCGCGAGGCATTGCTGATCGTTCTGCGGTTGTGGATGCAGAATGGTTGCCGCCGATCGCCTCGCGTTCGCCCCCAACTTTCCCGGACCGGTACCGCAGCACGGGTTCAGGGAAACCACGGTTTGCCCCGTGGATGATTGGGTTACCCTTCCAACGTGTATCCATGGATGGCGATGGCGGAGCGAGGGGTCGTGATTCGGCATTTGCAAACTGAGGAATTGGGCCTGATTACGACCGATTGCGTGATGTCTCGGGTGGATGGCCATACGCGTCTGGTGGCGTTGGCTTCCTGCCACTTCATCGCCGGGCTCAGGATCAATCTCGATGAGATCGGTCAGGCGCTTCATGAACGGGGGATACTGTTCTGCGTCGATGGCATTCAGACCGTGGGCGCCTTTCCAACCAGCGTGCAGCATGTGGATTTTCTAGCTGCGGATGCGCATAAGTGGATGCTTGGCCCCTGTGCAGCCGGCATTTTCTATGTCCGGCGCAGCATCCAGGAGCGGATGAATCCGGTGCTGCTGGGTTGGCACAATGTCCGATGCCCGGACTTCGTTGCGGCGGCAGCCCTGGTGTTCCGCGAGGGGCGCAGCGTTATGAAGCGGGCACTCACAACCTGCTGGTTTTGGTGGGGCTCAATGCGGCCATGGAACTGTTGTTGGAGGTGGGGGGCGAGTTATTGCGCAAGCGCGCGCTCTTAGTGGACGGCCTTCTGGCGCGTGGGTGGGAAGTGTTGCATGCCCACGCCGGAGACGATAGCGCGAGCGGCATTGTTTCCTTTCGAGGCGAGGCACGAGACATGTCCCAGTTGCACGGGTGCTTGCTGGAAGCGGGTGTGGTGACGACGCTGCGAACTGACCGTGCCGGCTGCCGGTATGTCCGCGTCTCCCCCCATTTTTACAACTCGGACGAAGAATTGAATCGCCTCCTGGCAGTTGTTTGAATCGTAACACTTATGCGGATTCTGGATTTTCAGGTTGTGGGGGAGGAACTGGCCATCAAGTGGGATGACGGTGGGGAGACATTCATCCGCTTGGAGATTTTGCGACGGCATTGTCCTTGTGCCGGGTGCAAGGGGGAGACGGACATCATGGGCAATCACTTCAAAGGACCCGAGGTCCGGTTGACCCCGCACTCGTTTCAATTGACCCGGATCGTGCCCGTGGGGACCTACGCCCTCCAGCCGGTCTGGTCGGATGGCCATACGACCGGGCTCTATTCGTTCAGTTATCTCAGGGCGATGGGGCAGGGGGGCGGGCGGGTTTCGTAGTGCCTTCCCAACGATGCACTACGTGGGACAGTTCGGTGATTCTTTATACGGGCCAAGTCCGTGAGCCGGCCTGCCGACCCTTGAACCGCTGTCGCAGGGAGGTGGAATGGATCCACCCTGAAACGATTCTGGAGGGGTTTCTGCCCCATCCGCCGTCTGTCAGCCCTCGTTCAAAGGAAGAAACCGCCGCCCGGGGGGGGCGGCGGTTTGCATCGAGTGATGAACTGCTCTCCGGGCAGTTCGTTAATCACAGGTCAGTCCTTGCGTTTGCTCCAGTCTTTGGGCTTGCCGCTGTCCCACGCGCTCCAATCCGGCAATTCCTCCTCCTCAAACTTGGTTTTCAGGTAGTCGGAGGACGTCGGTTGGAAATCCGCGTCCTGGACAATGGTGGGGGTGATGAACGTGATGAGGTTGACCTTGTCCCGTTGCTTGCTGTCCTGGCGGAACAGGAGTCCCAGCCCGGGAATATCCCCCAGAATCGGTACCTTGATGTTACCCTCTCGGGTAGTGTCCCGCAGCAGACCGCCAAGGACCAGAGTGTTGCCGCTGGGGATGAGAACGCGCGTTTCGATCCGGCGAATGTCATAGACGTCCGCCTCGTTTACGGTGTCCGCGACCACTTTCCTTACGGTGTCGAAGATGGAGGAAACCTCGGGGAGCACCTTGAGGTTGACGGTGTCGTTCGCCGAGATGCGTGGAGTCACGTTTAGGATCACGCCGAGGTTGGTGTAGGTGACTTCAGATCCACCGGGTGATCCTTGCGTGCCGGCCGTGTTCTTGAAGATCGGGTAGGCGCGGGTGACTTCCAGACGCGCGGTCTCGTTGTCCAGCGTCACAGCCCGCGGAGTAGCTACGGCTTTGCTCTCGGCGTTTTCATTGAGGAAGTTCAGCGCAATGCTGAGCCCGTCGGCGGTAAGGAAAAAGGTGTCCGGCGAGAAGGCCATGCCTTGCCCCACCGTCTGGGCGAACAGGTTGCCTGTTCCCGCGGGATCATTGCCAAATGTCACGTTCTGATCCTTCAACGTCCCGGTCCAGTCGATGCCCTTGATGGTTGACGGATTGGCGGTTGTTTCATACAGGCGCGCCTCGATCAGCACCTGCCGGGTCGGTTTATCCAGTTCCCCAATCATGTTCTCGATGGACACAAGTTCCTTTTCCGTAGCCACCACGACGATTTGGCTGGTGCGGACATCTGCCACCACCTTGCTCCGCTTGTCCACAAAGGTGTTCTGCACGGCGGCCACAACGTTACTGGGTGAAGCATACTTGAGCTGGATGATCTTGGTCACGAGCGGATCTGGTGCGGCAGGATCCTTGACTGTAATCCGATAAATCTTTGCTTTTGGATCCTCTACCACCTGAAGATTGTAGTTGTTCAACACGGCCATCAGCGCCTGTTCAGCAGTGACATTCTCCCAGCGGATCGAGAGAATCGGCTGCGGGGTCACTGTCCCATCCTCACCCATCTGGCCATAGGGAACCTTCGGGTCCACCATGTAGTTGATCATGGCCTGCCGAGCGAGGTTGCGGATGGCATCCATGAGAGGCACTTCGTCCATGACGATCAACGGAATCACCACTGTGGCTTCCTGAGAGCCCGTGGAGAACTGACCGGACTCGGTTTGTGTGTTCGCTTGGACTGTTATGCTCCGCTCTGTTTGCGCTGTGGGAGATGTTGCCAATGACGCTGCGTTTGTTTCGACAGGAGCCGTCGCCGCGGTGGAGGCCTCTGTTTCAGGCTGCGCTGCGGAGGTTCCGGCCGGTTTAGCATCCTCTACGAGATCATTCCGAAGAGCAGCATAGAGTGCTTCCTCTTTGGATACCGTCGCGCTGTCGATCCCAGCGTCTGCGACGGTTGTTTGACTCGGACTGTCCAGAACCTGGCGGTGTTGTTCCGGAACAGGATCAGTGTTGGTGAACGCCGCTTTAGCCGGCGCCGTGGTTTGCTCCGCATGGACGGTGAAGGTCAATGCCATCATTGCCGCCAGCACAACGTATGTTTTGATTTGTTTCATTGTCTTTCCGATTTTTGGTTGGATAGGGGCCAAGTGGCCTTTTTCTCTCCTGTCCGTTCACCAAGCAGTCGCGGTGCCAACTGCGGCCAAGCGGCCTGCTTTGTTAAACCTATGTCGTTAATGCCAAGAGTCTTGTGATTTGTCTAATCCGTCGACAACCGTGAGCGTACCGAAGAAAGCGACGACTGCGCCCGTCTTGCCCAGCGATGGTGGAGGAAGGGGGCTGATGGACGAAAGAGTCTGGTGGTGGTCAGATGCCCTTTCGGAGCATGAGTTCCCGGGTTTCACCTTGGACTTTCACACGGACCTTTGTTCCCTCGATGGCAAGGCATAGCACACGAACCCGGCCTTCTGCTGTGTTCACGTCTTGCTCCTCGCCAACCGCCAAGGTGCGGTTGTTGATAATGGCCAAGGGCTGATCGGATGTGCCGGAAATTCCTTTCAGTTCAAGCGTCGCCGGGCCAGGGCCCTTTTTCTCAACGGGACGCATCATGGCAAGCACGCGGGTGGAATTGGGATAGAAGGGGTCCCTTCCTTCGTTGAGTGTGGTGGGTGAACCAAAGGTGGACAACGGCCTCGGGTTGGTCTGTTCCAGCGGTTTGGAGACTGAGCTATCGGCAGCCGCCGCGGGCGAAGCCAGCAACGTCAAGGTCATGAGCGCGAGACCAAAGGATTGTGCGAGCAAGCCCCCTTGCGATTGATAATTGGTTTTCATGATTTTTCAGGACACGCCTGAGTTGCATCCATTGTCTCAGGCGTCTGGTTTCACAAGCGTAAGCAAGTCCATCCGGAAGGAGAGTTTCTCGGAATGCGCTCCATCCGATGCCGATGACGGTTCGATCTCAAGATTCTGAACGCGAACGTAGGGCAGCTCGTTTTCCAAATCGGCGATGAGAGACCCTAGGTCATGGTAGAAAGCCTTGCCGGCAATGGTCATAGTGGCCTGCTTATAAGGGAACTTGGGCAGCAGGGTTGTCTCACCCACCAGAATGGTGCTGTACTGGGGAATGTCGACATTCGGATGACGCGCCTTGAAGCCTCGAACTGTGTTGTAGATCCAAGCATACAAGTCACCGTAAGCCATCTGCGCCTCTGCACGCTCCAACTGCTTGAGTTCGTTCTCAGTTTCCTGGGCGATCATGGCTGATCGTTCAAGCATGTCGGTCATCCCATCCAGCTTGGTGTGGGTGGCTTCACGTTGGGAGGCGAGCTTGGCAAGACGGTCGTGCTGCCAACTGATCAGGCCAAACCAGATCCCGATCAGCACCCCAAGGGTACCCAGCATGACCAGCAGGAGATGTTGTTTCTTTTCTTTGGATAAATGTTTCATCGAATCTTCTCCGGGTAGCTGCATTCGAGGGTGAACAAAACGTATTGGCGCCCGCTGGAGTCGGTCTGTGGCGGGTTGAGCCCGGTGAGTCGGACATCGCGTTCGGTATTCTGAAACACATCATCCAGATGCTTCAGTGAAGAAACGGACTCCTTGTAGTCGTTGACGTGGTCTCCGGGATTGCCCGAGGAGTCGACCGCCTCGATGTGGACGGTGATGCGTTCCGTCGCGGTGGCAGGTTTGCCTTCGATCACCGAGAACGCATTCGTCTTCGGAGGTGTGGCTGCGGTCATGAGGTAATTGAAGCTGGTCTTCAACTTGATCACCCTCACATCTGGGACATAGGCCTTTTGTAGGGCGTCCAGGAGGTTGCCGGTGAGGTATCGATTGGTACTCAGACGATCGAGTGCGACCAGCTTCTGGCGTGTTTCAGCCAACGTTTTCTGACTGCGGACAATGGTGTTGTAATCCACTTCCAACTCCCCGATCTTGTTCTCCAGTCTGGCGACCTGCGCGCGCTGCAGAGTGATGCGGGTTTGCAGCACGCTGGCCCACGCCAAAATGGCCGAGATGAGCAGCGCCCCGATCCAGGTTGCGCGCTTGACGGGGTCGCGACGACGCAATTCCTCAGCCGCCTGGGCTTCGGCCAGTAGATTGATTCGGATAGGCATAGTCAAAGGGTCGCCATGGCTGTCCCCACCGCCACCGCCAGTTGAGGCGAGACTTGCTCCAATTCAGCCGCCTGCTGAGGCGGCACGGAGATCTCCATGAAGCTGGTGGGATTCCACGGCTTGCATTCTGTCATCAATTCCTGCTGTAAGAGTTGGAGAATGAGCTCCGATCGTGCTGCGCCGCCTGACACATAGGCGCGTGTGACGGGGCGATCGTTCTGGTGCTCGTAGAAATCCATCGAGGCGCGCAGTTCCCGGCCTAGCGGCCCTATGAGCGCGGCCAGTTGGCCCTCTACTTCCGCAGGCATACCGACCCTGATGCCTTCCGCTTCGGCATAGCTAATGCCCATAGCCTCAGCCAGTTCCGACGTCAGATGGTCGGAACCCGTGGTGAGCACGCGGGTCATGACCAGATCTCCTTGCTGCAGCAAGCTAATGGTTGATCCGCTGAATCCAATATCGATCAATGCCACCGCCTCCTTGGCGAATTCTTGGGGGTGCGCGAATTCGAACGCGTTGATGGGACCGACAAGGTTGGGCACAACTTGATCCGCTGTGAACCCGGCGCTCTTGATCGCGTCCTGCAGTTCGTCCAGAAATTGCGTCTTTGCGCCTGCCACCAAGACCCTCTGTTTTTGAATGCCGGCTGCTTTTGGTTTCTGAGGAGCTTTCTCCGATGTCTGGGCGGACATGACATGGCAGTCGAAGCTGTGGCCTGGGTAGTCCTGCTGCAGATAGAGCTTCGAGCTTGTTTTGAGCACCATGCGCATGTCCTCCATGGTCATGGTGGGCAGTTCAGCTTGACGGATCACGGAGTCGTTGACGGAAATGGCGAGGCTCATGGCTTTGCAGCGCGCCTCCAAGTTGGCTGAGATGTTCTTCAGGTGCTCCGCCAACACCTCCATCGACACCGTTCGCTCCGAGACTGGGGCGTCCAGAACCGCATAGCTTGTCAGGACAAATGTGTCCCCGCGGCGTTGCACACACACCGCTTTGGTCGTTCGGCTGCCGAGATCGACCGCGATTACGTGATCGCGCCGTTTCGGTGCTTTCGCGTTCGAGAATGGCAGTTGCATCATGAATTCAAGCTTTCCGTGTTCCGGGTCCGCGTCAGCTTACAACCCGCATGTTGACCGCGGCTCCGTAGAACTACCGCAACATGCGTTCCACCTTCCGTGACAGGTTGGCGGTGCTGAGATTTGTCGGGTTCCCTGCGTCATTTCCGAAGGTGGGAATTAGCAATTGCCCGGCCATTGAGACGGGAATGCAGGCGGGACACGGACGGAAATACGCGGGTTAATCCTGCACGGTTGTGCTGTGTGTCTGTCCCAAGTGTGGGCATGCCTGCCCGTGTGCGGGTGAAATCCGCCAGGGCCGTCCAGTCTTTAGAGAGGGAGGAATTCCGAAGTCAGGTCTTGCGGGCTGCAGTGCAGTAGCGCCACGCTTCGAGGTTGGGCAAACCTGGGTTTGCCTGCATAGCCGGGGTTGAAGAACAGCGTGCTGTCGATGACTTGCTCAAAGGCCCGGTGCGTATGCCCGAACACCACGACATCCGGTCGGGCCTGCAAGATTCGCCTCCGAAGCTGTTCCGAGGGTGCTGAAGGATTGACAATATGGTGAACCAGGAATCTCCGGCCAGCCAGTTCGCAAACTTCCGTTTCTCGCAGAGCTATCCCGTCATCCGTGTTCCCCAATACGGCTGTGACCGGAGCGATGGTCATCAGCTCGGCCAGGATCCATGGCAGGCCGACATCTCCGGCGTGCAGGATGTGGTCTACACCTTGAAAGACATCCCCGATTTTGGGATCGAGATAATTGTGGGTGTCCGAAAGGATGCCGATTCTCATGGTCTGGCAAGGCCGTCAGGCCGGCAATGATGGTGTTCAGCCGCTCAAGCCTGGGCGCTGTTCGGAGCCTCGGCTTCGTGTCCATCCTCGTCCCGTTCCGGTGCTTCCTGTTCCGCTTTGGATTCGGCAGCCTCGTTCAGCTTCATGCTGCCGACGAACAGGGCCGTAAACAGGCCGCCGCTCATCATGGTATTCCTGAAGAAGGTCCAGGTTGGGGGATAGCCGGGCAGGCCGGTGGTGAGCGCCTGCCACCATCCGGCAAGCGTCTTTGGATATCCAAGATCGTACAGCCAAGAGGAGGTATTGCTCACCAGGTAGAAAACCACCGCGCCCAGGAGGCCGCCCCCGATGAGTTTCCACCAAGCCATCCCGGGCCTGAATAACCGCCCTAGGCCTACGATGCCCACGAACGCCAGTGTATTCAGGGCCATGTAGCCATCGAGGAATGGGTGATGATAGTAAAACAGATTGAGTACCAGGTCGGTCCCGATCAGGACGGCCATGGGGAGCCACCACGCCATGCGTCCGCGCAGGTAAAGGCCCCCGCAAAACGCTAGTGCGTAGGCCGCACTGAAGTTCTCGGGCAGCATTCCCGGCAGGCGCGACAGGGCAAACACCGCCAGGAGCGCCAAAGGTAGCAGGATCTTTTCTTTCACCGGCGGCGATCATACTTTAGCTGGCCCGAATCACAAGTGGCGAGTGAAGCGTCCATTCAGCCCTGATGCGCTTTGGTCGCTGTTCGGCGGTTTGTTGGCTGCATGACTGTTATGGAACGCCTCTTTCCAATTATTTTTGAAGATGACCGCCTGTTGGTGATCAACAAGCCCGCCGGCTTGGTGTGTCATCCTACAAAGGCTGACGCCTACTCAAGTCTGGTGGGGCGTGTGCGCCTTTACCTCGGTCGGGCGGGGCACTTGATCAATCGTTTGGACCGGGAGACCTCGGGCCTCGCTTTTGTGGCCAAGACCCCCGAAGTGGCCCGAGTGCTGGGACTGGCTTGGGGGGCTAGGGCTGTTCGCAAGCGCTATCTGGCGATTGTTCACGGCCAAGTGCGCACGGAAGCCGGGTGCATTACGGTTCCGTTGGGAAAGGACGTTTCCGCGCGGACCGCCATCAAGGATTGTGTCCGCGCAGATGGTGCGCCGGCTGTCACGCGCTACCGATTGTTGAAGCAGTTCGGTCGTTCCCAAGGGCAGTTCTCCCTGCTGGAAGTGGAACCGGAAACTGGCAGGAAGCATCAGATCCGGATCCACCTGGCCCATCTGGGGCATCCGATCGTTGGCGACAAGCTCTATGCTGGTGACGAACAACTTTACCTCGATTTCGTCAGCGGGCGCCTGACGCCGGGGCAGCAGGAACGGCTCATCCTCACCTGCCATGCGCTTCATGCTCTGCGTGTGGTGCTGCCTCTGGACGGTCGGATTCAGGTGTTTTTTGCCGAACCCGAACCAGCCTTTCAGGTGTTCTGTGATTGGCGCCCGGGGCCCTCTGTGCCTGAAGAGTCTGCTTTCCAGCATTGGTGGGATCCCCTATTTAGGAGCTTCGTTGATGAGCAAAATCCCATTAGTCATGAGGGCCGTGGTTTACCGGGGGCCGGGGGCCCTGCAAATGGAAACGCTTCCGGTGCCCCGGATCGGACGGAATGAACTTCTGGTGCGCGTCGCCGTTTGCGGGGTCTGTCCGACCGACATCAAGAAGATCGTGCATGGCACCGTGGACCCACCGCGTGTGTTCGGTCACGAAACCTCCGGGATCATCGCGAAAGTTGGCAGTGCAATTCGTGGGTTCCAGGTGGGCGATCGGGTAGCCCTGCACCATCATGTTCCCTGTCGGGGATGCCATTACTGCCGGCATGGCGCCTTTGCCCAGTGTCCCACCTACAAGCGTACCGGCGTCACCGCCGGATTTGTGCCGGCCGGGGGGGGCTATGCGGAGTATGTGCGCGTCATGTCATTTGTGTTGCCCGGCGTTGTGAAGATCCCCCGAGGAAATTCGCTTGAAGAGGGGGCGATGTTGGAACCGGTCAACACGGTGCTCAAGGCGGTGCATCGTTTGGCGCTGTCCCCGGGCGATACCGCGCTGGTCGCGGGTCAAGGGCCCATTGGGTTGATGTTCACTCGCCTGCTGCAATTGGAGGGGATCCGTGTGCTGGCGACCGATCTCCTGCCCGAACGGTTGGAGTTGGCCCGCCAGTTCGGGGCGCAACGGGTGATTCGTGCGGATGCTCCCTCCCTTTCGCCGGCCATCCTGCGGTGGACACATGGACGCGGGTTGGATGCCGCGGTGGTTGCGGTGCCGTCGGATGAGGTGGTGCACCAGGCGCTGCAGTGGGTGCGTGGGGGCGGGCGGATTCTGTTGTTTGCACACACCAAGCGAGGCATGGAGACGCCGCTGGATCTGGCGAAGGTCTGCGTGGACGAGGTGGATCTCATCGGGAGCTATTCTGCCGACTTGACCCTGCAATCCGGGGTGGCTCGGTTGGTATTCTCACGAAAGCTGGATGTGCGTCCTTTGATCACCCATCGCTTCCAATTGGAACAAACCGCACTGGCTGTTGACTTGGCGGCAAGTCCGCATCCCAAGGCACTCAAGGTGGTCGTGAGTCAGTGAGGGCTGGGACCAGGGTTGGTCTCGGCCCATCGGGGAACTTGTCTGTGGCTTATGCGCTGTCCGGCCGTGCCTTGATGCGGGAGTAGGCTTCCAGTGCAATCTCCCTGGCAATGGCGTGACTCACGATCGCAGTGGGGTAGTTCCGGCCCAGAGCCACACCCGCCTGCTGGAGGATCGACTGGGCCGCTTCGCTGGGGCGATGAATCCAAGCGGTGGGTATGCGGGCCAGTTCGGGACACCATTTCCGGACGTAATCACCATTGGGATCAAACTTTTCGCCCTGGCTGGTCGGATTGAACACCCGGAAGTAAGGGGCTGCATCGGCGCCACATCCGGCCGTCCACTGCCAGCCCAACGTATTCTGCGCCAGATCGGCATCGACCAGCGTATCCCAAAACCATGCAGCACCCTCCTGCCAGGAGATCCGCAGGTCCTTCACCAGAAACGATGCGGCCACCATGCGGACACGGTTGTGCATCCAACCCGTCGTCCAAAGCTCGCGCATGCCGGCATCAACAAGCGGGTAACCCGTCCGCCCCTCCTGCCATGCCTTCAAATGTTCGGGGTTCTTACGCCACGGAAAGCCCGAGAACTCGGGGCGTAGCGGTTCGGTCGTGGTGGTTGGGAAGTGGAAGAGCAGGTGATGCGAGAACTCGCGCCAGCCCAATTCGGCAAGGAACTGGGAGTGACGCCAGGCGGTCTGAGGCAGGCCGCGCTGCTCGGCGCTGCGACGCAGCGCATGCCAGACTTGGCGTGGTGAGATTTCGCCAAAGTGCAGGTGCGGTGAGAGTCGCGAGGTGCCTGGTAGATCAGGGCGGTTTCGCTGTTCGCCATAGCCATGAAACGACTCCTTCAGGAACCGGCCGAGCTGGGCTGCGGCTCCGGCCTCGCCCGGCTGCCAGGTGGCGCGAATGCCGTCCGCCCAGTTGAGAGTGGGTTCCATCTTCAAACGGTCCAGTTCCAGGCTTGCCGGCCACTGATCGGGGGCCGGGAGGATCCTGGGGGCGGGCAGTGCGGCGGGAGGATCTTCCAAAGCGAGACAATGCCTCCAAAACGGCGTGAACACTTGGAACGGTCTGCCGGACTTGTTCTGAACCGTCCAGGGTTCATGGAGCAGCGCCGCGTTGAAGCTTTCTGCCTCAATCCCTGCGCACTGAAGCGATTCTTTGGTCCCGTTGTCACGCGCCATGATGGCGGGTTCATACCGGCGGTTCCAAACAACCGCCGCAGCGCCCGTTTCGCGGCAGAGTTCATGGACGGTGCGCGGAGTGGGGCCGGTCCGGAGGATCAGCTTCGAAATCTCTCGCCCTCAATTCGGTCTGCAGCGCGCGCAGGGATTGGTGCAGCCACCAGCGGGAAGCCCCCCCCGTTGCCCAGAGGCCTTCCTCGTCCGGTGCCCAGATGAACACGGGGATCACCGGTCCACCCCGGCGCAGGGCAGCCACCAGGGCGGGATTATCGGTCAGGCGCAGGTCGTTTCTAAACAAAAGCAGGCTCGGCTTCATGGCGGGTCCCTGGCGTTTGAGTAACGGCGTTCATGGCGATCATGGGATACAGGGCGGCGAGTGCGCAAGATCGAGGAGTGGCATCCGGCGGCCCCCCCTGCCCACAACGCAGATACCCCATACCCGAGTTGCGCTTTCGAATGTTAAGCATGAGAACTTCTCCACTTCCTGCTTGTTTCCAGGCAGGGAGTTAGATTAACCATTGTCACTGGTTGACTCAAGTCAGCCAGCCAAAACCAAGAAAGGAACACAGATGAAGAAGATTGTTGCGTTGGTGGCCTTGGTGGCCTTTGCCTGCACGGCCAGTGCAAACTGCGGCAGTTGCGGTTCCGGCGAGGGAAAACCCAAGACCGAGTGCAAGAAATGCAAGGACTGTGGCGCCGACTGTAAGTGCAAGTGCCACAAAGCTGAAAAGCACGACCACTGATTGGTCGGACCTTTTCCAACCCTGCCGCGACTCGTGGCAGGGTTTCTTTATGCGCCCGGCAGGGCGCACTGACTAGTCGGTTAGAGTCCAATGCACACCCGGCGAGGGGAGTGATATCGCCGCTGCTCTCGAATATCCTGCTGGATGACCTGGACAAGGAACTGGAGAAGCGAGGGCATCGGTTCTGCCGGTATGCGGATGACTGCAACATATTTCAGCGTTGCGGACACGAGAAGGGTATTGGAAGACCTCGACCGATGGCTGCGGCGCAACCTGCGGTGCATGGAGTGGAGGAAGCCGAAGAACTGGAGATGAGCGGGATTGATCCCCGTCGCCTTCTGTCTCACGTCGGACCGCGCAACCAATCCCCCATTATTCCGGCCTCGACAAACGGCTGGGTGGTTTCCACCTTTTCGCAAGCCGGCACGTCTTAACCAGAGAGGCAAATCCATCCTGACCAACCCTACCCATTCCACCCCATGAAACCTGTTACCCTCCGCCTGTGGTTCGGCGGTGTGTTCATCGCCGGTGTGACCGTGAATCAGACCGTCCAAGCCGGCGGTATTGCCCTGTACGAAATTGCCACGCCGGACGTGGGGCTGGCCTCGGCCGGTTACGCGGCGCGCGCGGACGACGCCTCGACCCTGTTCAAGAATCCGGCGGGCATGAGCCGGTTGGCGGATGCGCAACTCCAGGGCGGCGTGCAGGCGCTCTACGGGAGCGTCTCGTTTTCCCCCGATTCCAGCACTCGGGTCAGCGGCGGCGGCAACGAGGGCGGCAATGCGGTTGGGTGGCTGCCGGGCGGCAGCCTGTTCGTGACGGCGCCCTTGGGTGCGAAGTGGCGGGTCGGGTTGGGAACGTTGTCCTACTTTGGCCTGGCGGAGGAATATGATGACGGCTGGGTGGGGCGTTACTATCTTCAGAAGGGTGCGCTGCTGGGCATGAGTCTGATGCCGGCGGTGAGTTTCAAGGCCACGGACTGGCTCTCGATTGGAGCCGGACTCAACGCGATGTACGGTTACCTGAATACGGAAGTCGCAGTCCGAACCGGCCCACTCGTGGACGACGGATTGTTGACGGTCAAGGACGAGACGTGGGGTTTTGGCGCCAATGCCGGGGTATTGATCGAGCCGGGTGAGGGAACCCGATTCGGCGTCACCTACCTTTCGCCGGTGGAACTGGACTTCGCCGACGTTCCGACCTTCAGCGGCAATCTCGGACTCCTCGGCGCGCTGCCGGTATTTCAGACCCCACGCGAGCTGGATCTCGGGGTGACGGTGCCGCAGTCAGTCATGGTCAGCGCCTATCAGGAGGTCAGCCCCAAGTGGGCGCTTCTGGCCAACGTCGGCTGGCAGAACTGGGCGCAGTTCGGGAAGGTGGACATCGGCGTGGACTCAGCCAACCCGACCAGCCTGACCGCCGATCTCAACTACCAGGACACCTGGCATGGGGCCTTTGGCGCCCAGTTTCGGGCGTCGGAGCAATGGTTGCTGTCGGCGGGCGTCGCCTATGACAGCTCGCCTGTGACGGATGAGGATCGGACGCTGTCGCTGCCCGTGGGCGAGACCTACCGATTCGGCCTGGGCGCGCAATGGCAGGTGAGCCCGGTCGTCAACCTGGGGGCGGCTTACGAATTCCTCTGGGCTGGCGATTTGTCGGTGGTCCAGGATTCTGCGTATCGGGGACGGGTTTCGGGAAGTTACGAGGAAACCTGGTTCTCGTTTTTCACCCTCAACCTGACCTGGAAATTCTGAGGCCCGACCACACCAACCATTTCCGGGGTGCTCTTTTCGCGCCGACTCCACCTCCCCGTCGAACCAACCAACAAACGCAAACGACCCCATCGAATACTATGAAACCATGCACCACACTCGCCGCTCTCGGTATTGCACTCGGTGCGATGCTGGCGCCGGCCCACGCGGCGGACCAAGCCACCAGCGCGTCCGGATCATCCGGCGCGATCGAGTCCAAACACCGATCGCACCTCCCCATGCCGAACACCGTGCGGCAAAGCCTCATCACCTATGATGCGAAAAGCCCGGACACGAAGTTTCCCCCCATCGAGCAGTTGCGCCCGCCCAAGGGCGCGCCCAACGTTCTGATCGTCCTCATTGACGACGCCGGTTTCGGCGCGTCCAGCGCCTTCGGGGGTCCCTGCCAGACGCCGACGCTGGACAAGCTGGCGGCGGGCGGCCTGAAGTACAATCGGTTCCACACCACCGCCATCTGCTCGCCGACCCGCCAGGCGTTGCTCACCGGGCGCAACCACCATTCTGTGGGCATGGCCGGCATCACCGAGATCGCGACCGGCGCGCCGGGCTACAGCTCGGTCCGGCCCAACTCCATGGCGCCCCTGGCCATGACGCTCAAGCTCAACGGCTACGCCACCGCCCAGTTCGGCAAGAACCACGAGGTGCCGGTCTGGGAGACCAGCCCCGTTGGCCCCTTTGACGCCTGGCCCACCGGCGGCGGCGGCTTCGAATACTTCTACGGCTTCCTCGGCGGCGAGGCGAACCAGTGGTATCCGACCCTCTTCGAGGGCACCACGCCGGTCGAGAACAAGCGGACGCCCGAGCAAGGCTACCACCTGATGACGGACATGACCGACAAGACCATCAAGTGGATTTCGCAGGAGAAGGCGCTCACGCCCGACAAGCCGTTCTTCATCTACTACGCCCCCGGCGCCACCCATGCGCCCCATCACGTCCCGAAGGAGTGGGCCGACAAATACAAAGGCAAGTTCGACCAGGGCTGGGACAAGGTGCGCGAGCAAACCTTCGCCCGGCAGAAGCAGCTCGGGGTCATCCCGGCCGATTGCCAGCTCACCGCGCGCCCCAAGGAGATTCCGGCCTGGGATGCGATGCCTGAAGCGTTCAAATCCACGCTGCGCCGCGAGATGGAGGTCTATGCCGGCTACCTGGAGTTCACCGACCACCAGGTCGGCCGTATCGTGGACACGCTGGAGAAGCTGGAAATCCTCGATGACACGCTCGTCTTCTACGTCGTCGGTGACAACGGCGCCTCGGCCGAGGGTGGGATCAACGGGTGCTACAACGAGATGGGCTACTTCAACGGCCTGCAGGATCTGGAGACGGCCGAGTACCTGGCGGCGCGGATTGACAAGCTGGGCGGGCCCGAGTCTTACAACCACTACGCCGTGGGCTGGGCACACGCCATGAACACGCCGCTCCAGTGGACCAAGCAGGTGGCCTCCCATTGGGGTGGAACCCGCAACGCCACCGTTGTCCACTGGCCCAAGGGCATCAAAGCCAGGGGCGAACTTCGCTCGCAGTTCACCCACGTGATCGACGTGGCCCCGACCGTCCTCGATGCCGCCGGCCTTCCGCAACCGGATTCGGTGAACGGCATCCAGCAGGATCCGATCGAGGGCGCCAGCATGCTTTACTCGTTCGACAACGCCAAAGCGCCCGAACAGCACGACGTGCAGTACTTCGAGATCATGGGCAACCGCGGCATCTACTACAAAGGCTGGTCGGCGGTCACGAAACACTACACGCCCTGGATGCCGGCCGAGAAGCCCGCCTTCGACGAGGATGTGTGGGAACTCTACGACGGGACGAAGGACTGGAGCCAGGCGAACGACCTCGCCAAGCAGATGCCGGAGAAGCTCCACGAGCTGCAGCGCCAGTGGCTGATCGAGGCCGCGCGGTACAAAGTGCTGCCCCTGGACGACCGGATCTTCGAGAAGATCAACCCGGACCTCGCCGGTCGGCCTGTGCTCATCAAAGGCAAGACCCAGCTCCTCGCCGGCGGCATGGGACGCCTCTCGGAAAACTGCGTCCTCAACCTCAAGAACAAGTCGCACTCCATCACCGCAGAAATCGTGGTCCCCGACAAGGGCGCACAGGGCGTCATTGTCTGCCAGGGCGCCAACATCGGCGGGTGGTCTTTGTACGCGCACCACGGCAAGCTCCGCTATTGCTACAACTGGGGCGGTTTCAAACACTTCATCATCGAGTCCAAGGATCCGCTCCCCGCCGGCCAACATCAGGTCCGCATGGAATTCGCCTACGCCGGCGGCGGCCCCGGTAAGGGCGGCCAGGTGACCCTTTACACCGACGGCAAAAAGGTCGGCGAGGGGAACGTCGAGGCGACGCTGGCGACGATCTTCTCCGCCGACGACGGCACCGATGTCGGTGAGGATTCGGGCGCCGCGATATCGCCGGACTACGGCCCGCTGGGCAACCACTTCAACGGCGACGTCCGGGGCGTCGAGCTGTCCATCGCCGACGACCCGAACAATTCGGATCATCTGGTCAAGCCGGAGGACGCCATCCGCGCCGCGCTGGGGCGGCAGTAAGTCGCGTTCGTTCATGAACGGGCGGGCCGCGTCCGCGCGACGCGGCCCGCTTTGCAATTTACCCGCTGCCAGCCAATGCGTAGCCTGCGCGCATGGGCACGCTCAACGACGGCGACAACCTGGACATCCTGCGCCGCCACATCGAGGACGAGACGGTGGACCTCGTCTATCTCGACCCGCCCGGCAAAACCTCTGACGCGTGAGCACGCGGAAACAAAACGAGAAGAAGTTTGGCCAATGGGACGAGTTGCCCGGCGGTGGGCGGCGCTACCGGCTCGACGTGCGGGGTAAACTGGGCTGGCTGGCGCGCTATTTCAAAGACGTGGATGCCGATGAACGCACGGTGCGTTTCTGGCAGGAGATTTACGACGACCAAGGGAACTTGATCGAAACACACGAGAAATTCCCCGTGGATAAAGGCCATCAGAAAGTGTAGGATACGGCCATGACGATCACGAGGAAGGCCGTAGCCGACCAGATCGCTGCGTATCTCCATCACGAGATCACGCTGGCGCAGTTGGTGGATTGGGCGGAGGACGTCCTTCTGGAAGGTGAAATCGCCGGGGACGATGCCGCCGCGCTTTCGTCTGTCATCGCCCGGCTTGGTGTGGCCGATGTGCGGGCCTTTGGCCTGACTTGGGAAGATTGCGAAGAGTTGCTTCGCCGAATTGGGTTCGCTCCGCGGGTCGAAGTCGTCGCCACGTAAGCGGCTTTCGTTTTCGATTCCGGTCCTTTCGCAGGACGATTCGCCAGACACGGCCTGCTTTTCACTTTGCCGGCCTGCGACAGACACTTACTCTTCGCCCATGGGCACGCTCTACTACGGCGACAACCTAGACATCCTGCGCCCCCACCTCAAGGACGAGCCCGTGGACCTCGTCCATCTCGATCCGTTCTGCGGCTGTGGCACGACGATTGACGCCGCCGAGAGGCTCGGCCGCGACTGGATCGGCATTGACGTGACGCAACTGGCCATTTCGCTCATTAAGAACCGCCTGCAAAACACCTGCGGCAGCCGGCTAAGATTCGTCAGTGGTTCGGATCAAAGTAGCGCAGGCGTCCCGCCTGCACAGTCTGCCAAAGCAGATGCGAATGCGGCCGGGACTGCTACGCTACCTTCCCTCGTCCGCATCATCGGCGAGCCCACCACGCCCGGCGAACCCGACACGCTCGCCCAATAGCGGAATTTGATGAACGCAAACATGATTCTCCGGTTGCGCCTCGTGTCGGCGCTCCGGCGTTCGACCGCTGGCTTTCCTTCCGCCCTGGGTCCTGGTGGTCGGCTTTTCGCGAGGCGCAGCCTCCGGGGCGCATTTTTTCTCCCGGTCGTCGCGGCCGTGTGCCTGGGAGGGGCTGGCGCCAGTTCGGGCCCGGTGCCGCTGCCCGGGGGCGTGCTTGCGACCTCCGGGGAAGCCAACGCCGCAACCCCGGGACTGGAGACGTCGGGCAAGCTTCTCGAGGCCCGGCTGGCTGAGGCCCGCGCCAGTCTTAGGGCCGCTGGCGCCACGGCCGTCACGAATGTGCCCGCCGGCGTCTCGCCGCAGGACGTCTGGACTCGCAACGCTTCGTTGAGCCGGCTCGTGCGGCTCTATGAGCAGCAGTTGAGCAATGTCGAGGCTCTGGACAAGGCGCGGATCCGAAAAGCCGAGGCGGTTCGCGAAGCGGAAGCCTGGACGCGGTTTGCCGAACCGCCGCCGTACTCGATCCTGCTCGTGGACCAGCTTCGGGGGGAACTGCAGGCTGAACGGCGGAAGATCAGCAGCGGCGACGCCTCCGCCTCCGTGCTGAAACAGATCATCGAGGAAAACCGCGCCGCCCTCACCCTGGCGGAGGAAAGGATTCGCCAGCTCAACGAAAAACTCGAATCCGCCAGTGACTCCGCGGTGACGGCCCGATTGTCCTGGCTGCGGGACCTGGAACGGCTGCGCAGCCAGGTGGCGGCCGCCAGCATCGCGGCCGTCGATTCCGAGCGGCGGGTCGGTGAAGAGACACTGGCCGGAAGCCGCGTCCGCCTGGGGTTGCTCCAACGGCAGCTCATCCTGGCCGAGGCCGGAGTTCAGTTCACCCAAACCGACCTGGACAAGGCGACCAGTCAGATCGAGCAGCAACGGGGGCAGATCGAGCGCGAACTCGCCGAGGCGGAGTTGCGCCGATTGGCCGCGCTTCGCAAGCTCCAAACCGCGCAGGAGGAAGGCCATTTGCTCAAGGGTCGCGCCGAGGACGCTCCGAAGGCCGTCCGCGCTCTTGAACTGGTGGCCACCCGCGAAGCCCAGTTGGACGCGGCCGACACCGCGACCACCGCTCTGCGCCTGATGTTGGAAGGCGCCAGCTTGGAACGCACGATGTGGGAGCTGCGGTTCGCCGCGTATGACAGTCGCAGCGTCGATACCTTGAGCGAGTCCGGCCGGCGCCTCGACACCTTCAGCCGCCGCCTGGATCTCTGGCGGGATTACGCCCGGCAGCAGTTGGACGGGTCCTCGATCGAGGTCCAGGTCCAGGAGACGCGCCTGAACAGCCTGCCGTCGGATGCCGATCTCCTCCCACTGGCCCGGGAGCGGTTGACCGCGCTGCGCGAGCGCGACCAGATGCTGTTGCGCCTGGTGCGGTCCATCGAACATCTCGAGCGCCTGACCGAGCGGTGGGCTGAAAGTCTGCGTGATGCCGAGGACAAGCTCCCGGTCGGCGACCGGGTGCGCAATGTCTTCTCGGACGCGCGCCTGTTCCTCCAGAGGCTCTGGAATTTCGAGGTCTTCGCCGCCGAGGACACGATCACGGTAGACGGCCAGCAGATCACCGGCCGACGCAGCGTGACCATTGGCAAGATCGTGATGGCGGTCTTCATCCTGGTGGGCGGGGTCTGGCTCACCGGGTTGATCGCGCGGATTGTCGAGCCGGTCATTGTGCGGCGGCTCAAGATGGAATCCAACCAGGCCGGGCTGATCCGGCGGTGGGTGCGGGCGGCGATGATCGCCGGGGTGGTGCTGTTCAGCCTGGTGTCGGTCAAGATTCCGCTGACGGTGTTTGCGTTCGCCGGCGGGGCGTTGGCCATCGGGTTGGGATTCGGGATGCAGACGATCCTGAAAAACTTTGTCAGCGGCCTCATTCTGCTCTTCGAACGTCCGTTCCGGGTGGGCGACGTGCTGGATGTGGCCGGGCAGAAGGGCGTCATCACCAGCATCGGCCTGCGCGCGTCGGTGCTCCAATTGTGGGATGGAACCGAGACTCTCATCCCCAACAGTTCCCTGCTGGAAAACAACGTGACCAACTGGACCTACTCGAATCGCAGGGTGCGGTTCAGCGTCAGCGTTGGCGTGGCCTATGGCTCGGACCCGCGGCGGGTCATTCAACTGCTGAACGAGGTCGCCGAACGGCACGGGCTGGTAGAGAAGGAGCCCAAGCCGCAGGTGCTGTTCACCGAGTTCGGCGACAGCACTCTCACCTTCGAGCTACGCTTCTGGGTGGATGTCACCCAGGCCAATTCCGCCCAAGTGGCCAGCGACCTGCGCCTGATGATCGCCGGAGCGTTTGCGGAGGCCGGGATCGTCATTGATTTCCCGCAGCGCGACATCCATCTCCACTCCGACCGCCCGCTCCAGGTGCAGGTGGTGCCTCCCGCCGAAGGGCCGACTGGAAGCGCCACGACGTAGCTCAGGCTTGTCCATCGGCCCGGTTGCAGACACGCTGGCCGCGCACGGATGAAACGAGTTCTCCAGCGCTTGGGAAGCCTCCACGATTCCAGAGTTGCGCGTTGCTCCCAGGGACCCGGTAGGGCGCCGGTGCCCCGGCGCCCGGGCCGCGCACAGCACAGCCCTGACCTCCGGTTCATGGGAGTGTTCTGCTCTGCCGTGTTGGCGCTGGTGATCCTCGCCACCGCCCCGGGCTGCAGAATCGTTCAGACCACGGCGGCCGTGCCGGAGCGCACCGTCGCGGCATTCTTTCCCGGCGGAAAATCCAATCAACTCGAACCAGGCGAGCTTCAGCAGGGCTTGATGCGGGTTGCGGACACCTACATATCGGGGACGACCGCATCGCTGGATGAGTTGGTGGGCATGGCTGGCTCGCCGTTCTCGGTGCGGCACGCGATGGAGTTCAAGCTGGGGGCCGCCCTGGCCGGGATTTCGGTGGCGACCCGTCAGAACCCCTACGAGGGCCTGCTGGACATGGTCTCGCTGGCCACGATGACCCGGATGTCGATCGAGTATCAGCAAACCAGACTGACCAACGGGGCCATCCTTGACGGCTGGGTCAGGCAAAGCCGCGGTGTCGAGACCAATGCCTGGCGACTGGCCGATCAGGTGCTCGCGCCCGCACAGCAGCAGGAGCTCCGCCGGTCGATCGAGGATTTCTACAAGGCCAACCTCGAATTGCGCGACGCCTTCCTCGTCCAACCCCTCCGGATGGCGTCCGCCCTGCCGCGCACCATGCAGACGCAAAAGGGCGGGGGGGAATTGTTCGATTTGTCGGCCTTCGATCCCTTCGGCAGCCTGGATCCCGCCGTGCGCGAGGTGGCCGAAACCCGGCTCTTTGCCGAGCGCGCCGTGTTCAGCCTCCAGCGCATGCCCTGGATTCTGCGCGGGCAGGTGGAATTGATGCTGCTCGATGCCACCACCCAACCTGGAGTGAACCAGGCGCTCGCCGATGTCACACGCTTCAGCGAGAGTGTGGATCGCGCCAGCCGCGCGGCCGAGAGCGTCAGCCGGACGGCGGCGGAACTGCCCGACCGGATCGCGTCCGAGCGCCAGGCGCTGGTGGAGGCGATGGAACACCAGGGGGGCGAACTGACCACGCTCCTCGGCGCCGCCACGGCACTCTCCGATTCCCTGAGCATCACGATCACCAACACGGATGTCCTGATGAAGCGGTTCGGGGTGGGAGAACCCAAGCCGCCCGGCGCATCTGCTGCGCCCAAGACCAACGCCAAGCCGTTCGACATTCTCGAATACGCCCAAACCGCCGAGAAGGCGACCGCGTTGGCGCAGCAACTGAACTCCGTGGTCAGCAATCTGAACTCAACGATCGAATCCCCGGCTCTGGAGAAGGTGTCCAAGCAGACCAGCACCGATGTCCGGAGGCTGCTGAACCACGCCTTCCTGCTCGCGGCCGGGTTGGTGGTGCTGGTGTTGGTCTGCGCCCTCGCGTACCGGCTGGTGGCGCGCCGGAGGTCGCCGTGAGGCGGGCGCGGATCCGTCCGATCGGTCGGATCCGTCGGATCATTGGAATGCTCGCGAAAAACGTTGTGTTCCGCGGGTTGCTTTTCCATGTTCATTCAGCGCATGACCAAGACCTTTGCTGAGCTGGGATTCCCGGGGCGGTTGGTGGCCATCGAGGGCTTGGATGGCTCGGGGAAGTCCACCCAGATTCACCTTCTGCAACGGTGGTTGGAGCAGCAGGGGCTGCGGGTCTTCTTCAGCGAATGGAGTTCCTCGGAACTCGTCCACAGCGCGACCACCAAGGCCAAGAAACAAACCCTGCTCACCCCCACCACCTTCAGCCTGATTCACGCCACGGATTTTGCGGATCGTTACGAGCGGCAGTTCCTGCCTTTGCTGCGGGCGGGTTACCTGGTGCTGTGCGACCGGTATGTGTTCACCGCTTTCGCCCGCGACACCGTGCGCGGCTGCCCCCAGCAATGGGTGCGCGGCCTCTACAGCTTCGCCGCCCTGCCGGACGCCACCTTCTTTCTCAAGACGCGGCTCGACGTGCTCCTGCAGCGGGCACGCTCGGCACGCAAGGAATTGAAGTACTTCGAGGCGGGGCTGGACCTGAAACTGTCGATCGATCCGGAGGAAAGCTATCGCATTTTCCAGGGTCGGTTGCTGGAGCAGTACCTCGGCATGAGTTCCGAGTTTGGATTCTACAACATCGAGGCGTCACAGCCCGTGGAGGCGCAGCAGACAGTGATTCGCGGGGTGCTGGCGGCGCGCCTGGATCTGAGCGCGTTCCTGAAGGACTGAACCATGTCAAAGCCCAAGCTTTCCCGCCGCCGCGCGCCCGTCGTCGCCGAACGGATCACGGTGCCCTCGCCGGGTCAACGCCGGTTTTACGGCCAGGGGGTGCCCAACATCGACGTTTCGAAGCTCTCCGGGCGCCTCATTGTGGTGGAGGGGGCCGATGGCTCCGGACGATCCACCCAAATCGTCCGTCTGGTCGATTGGCTGGAGGCGCGCGGACACGCCACCACCCAGGTGGGGCTCAAGAGGTCCACGCTGGTGGCGGAGGAACTGGATGCGGCCAAGGGCGGCAACATCCTCAGTCACACCACGCTCAGCCTGTTCTACGCCACGGACTTTGCCGACCAGCTCGAGAACATCATCCTGCCGGCGCTCCGGGCCGGATTCATGGTGCTGGCCGATCGCTACATCTACACCCTCATGGCGCGTGACCTGGTGCGCGGGATGGACGAGGCCTGGCTGCGCAACATGTATGGCATCGCGCTGGTTCCGGACGTCGTGTTTTACCTGCAGGTGTCGCCCGAGCAATTGGTGCAGCGCACGTTCGCCAAGAAGCATGTGCTCGATTATTGGGAGAGCGGGATGGACCTCGGGTTGTCACGCGACATGTTCGACAGCTTCCTGAAATACCAGGGGATGATTGCAGCAACCTTCCAGCGACTGCAGGGGGTGTATGATTTCGAAATCATCGACGGGAACCGCTCCGCCGAGGGGGTCAGCGCCGAACTTCAGCAGAAGGTACAAGCGGTGTTGGAAGGCACCGTTGGTGGCAGATAACCAACAGCAGGAGAGCGTCATGCCTGAAGACAAAGATTATTTTGTGGGGGTGGACCTCGGCGGAACCAAGATCCTGGCCGCCGCGTTCAGCTCCGGCCTCAAGTGCCTGGGCAGTTCCAAACTCCGCACCCGGGCTGAGCGCGGACCGGGCGAGGTCCTGGATCGCATTGCCCGCTGCGTCGGGGAGGCTGTCGAAGCATGCGGCCTGGAGCCCAAACGCTGCCGGGGAGTGGGCATCGGCGCTCCCGGTGCGGTGGATTTCGACGCCGGCCGGGTCATCTTCGCCCCCAACCTGGGATGGAAGGATCTGCCCCTCAAGAAGGAGTTGGAGAAACGCCTCAAGATTCCCGTCTTCCTCGACAACGACTGCAATGTTTGCACCCTGGGCGTGTTCGAGAAGGAGCTGGGCGGAAAACCTTCCAGCTTGATCGGCATGTTCATCGGCACGGGCATCGGCGGCGGCATCATTCTGAACGGCCGCCCCTATTCCGGCACCGGCCACACGGCAGGGGAAATCGGGCACATGATCATCGAGGTGGACGGCCCTCGCTGCGGCTGCGGTCGCCGGGGCTGTCTCGAGGCGTTGGGCAGCCGAACCGCGATTTTCAAGCGCATACAGGCCGCCGTCAAAGACGGACGATCCACCAAGTTGATCGACATTGTGGGCAAGGACCTGTCCGAAATGAAAAGCAGCCACCTGCGAAAGGCGCTGGAGGCGGGAGACAAGCTGGCCAAGGACGCGGTGAACGAGGCCGCCCGCTATATCGGCATCGGCGCGGCCAATCTCATCAACGTGTTCAATCCCGAGTATATCGTCTTGGGCGGCGGCGTCATCCAGGCGCTGGGCGATGCCATGGTGGATGGGGTGATCACCACCGCCCGCGAATACACCTTCCCGGGCGCGGAACGGGGCCTGCGATTCCTGGCCAGCGAACTGGGTGATGACGCGGGCATCACCGGAGCCGCCGTGCTTGCCCGACGGTGCGCCGGGTGACGCCTACCCTCCATCGTGCGTCCCTGCACATGGACCGCACGGTAGGGGCGGGCCGTGCGCGGCTTGGCAGGCGGGGCACCGGCGCTTTAAGGTGTTCATGGTCCTAATGCGCGTTTCCGGATACGTGGAGGCTTCCCATGACCCTAGGCTCGCCCTCACCCCATCCCTCTCCCCCAGGGTGCCCGGAGGTCGGGTGAGGGGATTTGTGCGGTTCATGGTCCCAAGGCGCGCCCGCCTTGTCGGAATGGGAGGCTTTCCGTGAGCCCAAGGCTTGTTCCATCCCGTCGCGCGGTCATCGACGTGGGTACCAACTCCGTCAAGTTGTTGATTGCAGATGTAGTCAGCGACGCGATCATCCCCATCTTCGAGACCAGTGAACAAACGCGCTTGGGGCGAGGCTTCTACGAGACCCACCGGTTGCGTCGGGAAGCCATCGAGCACACGGCGGCGGTTGTCGGGGCCTTCGCGCGGCGGGCCTGGGAAGCGGGAGCGACAGATGTCCGGCCGTTTGCCACTAGTGCGGCGCGCGACGCTCACAATGCGGATGAGTTGGTGTCAGCCATCCGGGATGCCAGCGGCCTGAACCTCGCCATCATCAGCGGTGATACCGAGGCGGAATGGGCGTTTCAGGGAGCAGCCTCGCATCCGGCGCTGGATGGCCATCTGTTCCTTTTGATGGATGTCGGAGGCGGAAGCACGGAATTCATCCTGGGTTGCGTGGGCCATCGGCATTACGCGCGAAGCTTTCCGTTGGGCACAGTTCGCACCATCGAGGCCCTTCCCCACGGCGATCCGCCCGCCCTTGCGGAACTGGCTGCTTGCCGGGACTGGATCGGGAATTTCATCCGGACAGAGGTTTGGCCCGGGCTGGAACCCCCGCTGACGCAGGAGCAGGCTCGGGCGGGCGGGCCAGCCATTCTGGCGGCCACCGGTGGAACGGCCAGCGTCCTGGCCGCCATCGAGGCGGGGCTCACCACCTTCGACCGGGACCGGATCGAGGCAGTGAAGCTGACCACGGGCATCGTCCGCGGTTGGGTGACGCGGCTGTGGCGCATGCCGCTGGCCGAACGCCGGCGGTTGCCGGGTCTCCCGCCGCCCCGGGCCGATGTGATTCTTGCCGGTGTGGTGATCTTCGAGGCCATCCTGCAGCAGTTTGGTTTCCAGGAACTCCGCGTCAGCACTCGTGGACTCCGCTTTGCAGCCTTGAGCGAGTTGTGGCGACACCCCTTGGACTCCCCGGATACCCCCTCAGCCCACTGACCCCTGCGCAAAGACATTCCTGGGCAGGCCGTCGGCGCAGTTCAGATTTTGTGTCGCGTACGAGACAAGAACTTGGAATTTGGCATCGGACCACCGGTGGAGACTGTGCGTGGAACGTTGCGTTCATGGAGTTCCTCCGGGTTGGGCGGTCGGTCTGCGCGGGCCGTGTGGAATTCCCTTACGAATGCGGTGTCAGCGAAGCAGGTGGTGCGGCGGGGAGGCGCCTATCCGCGCTTGGTCTGATGCATGGTGGCGCGCTTCAGTTCGCGATCGGATTCGCGGCGCTTGAGATCCTGGCGTTTGTCCTGATGAGCCTTGCCCTTGCCCACGCCCAGAAGGACTTTCACCCGCCCGTTCTTCCAATAGAGTGAGAGGGGAAAAATTGCGTGGCCTTTGACCGAGGCCAGTTCGAAGAGCTTGCGGATTTCGCCCTTGTGCAGCAGGAGCTTTCGCGGGGCCTTCGGACGGTGGTTTTGCAGATTGCCGAAAGAATATTCCTCGATGTGCGCGTTGTGGAGCCATACCTCGTCGTTTTCAACCCGTGCGAAGGCGTCAGCGATCTGGCCCTTGCCGGCGCGCAGGGACTTGACCTCGGTGCCGCGCAGCACGACGCCGGCCTCAAAAGTCTCGAGGATGTGGTAATCGCGGCGCGCTTTGGGGTTGTGGACGATATCCGCCATGAGGGCAGCCGCAGCCAAACGGTTCGGCCAAAGGGCCGGAGCCGGCCTTGGTTACTTCTTCCGGCGCCGAGGCTTGGCTTCCAAAGCTTCGGTGTCCAGTGTGGGCATTTCCCAGCCGATCTTGCCCTCGATGATCTCGCGCAACGCGATGTCCGCCGCCCCCAACGATGCCGCGTTCTCAACCAGCGGGCGCGCGATGCCGCCGCCGCCGGAGTTGAGTTGTCGCACCCGGCGCGACACGATGCCCACGAGGGTGTTGGGGTTCTTCACCTTTTCCAGTGCTTTTGCTACCAGTTCTGTGTTCAAAGTGGAATCTTCGGTTCGTAACGAAGCAGGAAACCCTACCGGCCTGCAGTTCAAAATCAATCCAAAAGTTCTGGCGATTTTATCCTGATTTCCTGATTGATTGCCTGAAAGGGCGCATTTCGGGGGCTCGCATCCGAAACGCCGTATCCAGGCGGCTGCAAGCCGCGATTTGCAGGGACTTGCCGGAATTCCATCGCCGGGGGGCGGATCCGCTCCACAGCCACTCCGGGGCCACGGCATCATGCCGGATTGTCGAAACGAACCGGTTGCCACGGCCCGGATTTGTGGCATGGTGGTGGCGCATTTGATTTTATGAACAATCCCAAAATTATTGCTTATCTTAAACCGACGTGCGGATGGAGCATGGGGGTCCGGGCCATTCTCAAGAAATACGATCTTCCCTACGAGGATCGTGACATCATCAACGACCCTCTGCAGCGGCAGGAAATGATCGAGAGAAGCGGCCAGATGCTCAGTCCCTGTGTGGAGATTGGCGACCAGATGTTGGCGGATGTCAGCGGCGAGGAGGTGGAAACCTACCTGCTTTCCCAAGGGATTGTGCGCCCGAATGGCGGGGTCCCGGAAGCGCCGATCAATCAGCCTTGCGCGCATGAAATGCCGCAAGCCGCGCCGATGCCATTCAGGTCCTAGCCGGATTTGCACGGCATTTCCTCCCAAGGCTGAGCGATTTCCGCCCTTGTGCCGGAAGGCTTCCAAAAGAGGTTGCCGGGCCGGGGGGCTATTCCACACTCTGCACCCGTGAGGGTGAACACAGACATCGGGCGAATGCAATCGCAGGCCGGGCGTTGGCTGCGACGTGGTGTTCGGGTGGGATTTGTTCCGACCATGGGCTGTTTGCACGCCGGGCACCTGCGGCTGATCGACCGTGCTCGTCGGGAAGTGGGGCCCAAGGGAAGAGTGGTCGTGAGCATCTACGTGAATCCGACCCAGTTCGGTCCAAAGGAGGATTTTGGTCGTTATCCGCGAGCGCTCAAACGCAACTTGGCGCTCTGCCGTCGGGCGGGGGTGGATGCCGTGTTCACGCCGGAAGATTCGGCCATGTATCCTGGCAGGGCAGCCGGGCGCTTCAGTACCTTTGTCATGGAGGAGCACCTGTCCCAGGTCCTGGAGGGACGTGTGCGTCCCACCCACTTCCGAGGTGTCGCGACGGTGGTGGTCAAACTGTTCAACATCGTGCGCCCGACGGTTGCGGTGTTCGGGGCCAAGGACTGGCAGCAGGCGGCGATCATCCGGCGTATGGTATCCGACCTGAACATTCCGGTGGAGGTGTTGGTGGAGCCGACCGTGCGGGAGTTGGACGGATTGGCCTTGAGTTCCCGCAACCAATACCTGTCGGTCGACCAGCGCCGGCAGGCCACGGTCCTGTGGCGTTGCATCCAGCACGCACGCAAGCGCGTGCGACGTGCGGGTCTCGGTGTTGCCCGGTTGCGTTCCGAGATCGAGCACCTCATCCGTCAACAGCCGGAGGCGCGGCTGGATTACGTGGAGTTTTTTGACGGTGACACGCTGGTGCCGGTTCGGACCGTGCGCCGCGGAACCCACATGGCCCTGGCGGTGTTTATCGGGCAAACCCGGCTGATCGACAACGGATCTCTTTGAGCCTGTTCAGGAGCTAAAATTTTTGTGGATTTCCAGAAAACCTCTGGTACATTCCGCGACCCTCGTCATTCGACGGATCGCCTGAAGGGCGCGCATGGGCGGGGAATCAAGATTTGGATTTCAGACCATCTGAAATTGTGACATTGAAGAAAAAGACTGCAAAGACGGCTCCTGTGAAGAAACAACACGATGGTGGGCCAGCCACGGCGGCGTCCATTCTGGGTGTGCCGGTGGCTCGGGGGCGGACCAACGTTCCCCCGCCGGTCGCCACGAAGGTGAAGCCGGAATGGAAGAAGTTTCAGGAGCGACTGCTGGAGTTGCGCGAGCAACTGCTCAAGCAACGTGACGGACTTGCCAAGGACTCCGCCCAGGAAATGGCCAGCTACAGCCTGCATATGGCGGACTCGGGCACAGACAACTTTGACCGGGATTTCGCCCTCAGCCTGTTGTCCTCCGACCAGGACGCGATTTACGAGATCGACGAAGCCCTGCGTCGCATGGAGCGCAAGAATTACGGCATTTGTGAGTTGACCGGCAAGCCCATCCCGAAATCGCGGCTGGAGGCCATTCCTTGGACGCGGTTCACCGTGCAGGCGCAAGCGCAGTTGGAACGTGAAGGCGCCATGCGTCAGCGACGCTTGGGAACTTTGGGCACCATCGAAAGTGGCGCAGTGACCGAGCCGGTCAGCGAGGAGGTTGAGGCTGAAGAGAAGCCCACGAAGGAAAAGGAATAATCATGGCCCGCGAGATTGTAACCATCGAATGCACGGAGGCGCGCAAGGAAGGCAAGTCGCCCTCGCGCTACGTGACCACCCGGAACAAGAAACTCCAGACCGAGAAGTTGGAAATCAAGAAGTACAACCCGGCTCTGCGTCGTCATACCCTGCACCGCGAAATCAAGTAATCCCATGCCACGCAAAACCAACACCGACAAATCCGATCGTCGCGGCTCCCGGCGTTCGCGCACGGCTTTCGGCGAATCCCGCTCACGTCCACGGCCAAAGGTTGATTTCACCGTGGATGCGCTCGACTTCAAGAACGCCAATCTTCTCCGGCAGTTTGTCACGGATCAAGGGCGGCTGCTGCCCCGCAAGTATACCGGACTGCCTGCCCACTACCAGCGCAGGCTGGGCAGGGTTACCAAGCAGGCTCGACAGATGTTGTTGATGAGATAGAGCCGGTTGCTCCCGACCTCGCCACGAACCCATTCGGCATGGGGGGGGGGGGCTTCAGGCTGCCCCAAAGGACTTGGGCGCTGATCCGTCGGGTGCGGCACCAAGACCGGGTCCCCGTGCCCGCTTCATGTCTTGGAGGCTTACCATGAACCGCCGGTCCAGGGTTTAGGGTTGCTGACCGGACGGCCAGTTCGTATTGGCCCCGAGAGCCTTGGCGACAGCCTCTGCCAGCTTTTGGCGATAATCCGGATCCGCAATCCGAGATGCTTCCTGCGGGTTCGACAGGAAACCGCCTTCCACCAGAACCGCCGGTCGGTTCTGTCCCCGCAACACCCCCATGAAGCGCGCGCGGCGAACGCCCCGATCCTCGCCGCCATTGACCGCAAGCAGGGCGCGGTGGAGTTGGACTGCGAGCTGGAGGTTCTCCGTGTCGAAAGCGTTGTTGGGATACTCGATGCCGGGATCGTCCTCGGAGCCCCGCGTCAGGCTGGACGGCATGTCGCGTGGGGTCAGGCAATAGGTTTCCAATCCCGCCTGATGGGTTCCGGCACCGGAGGCATTGAAGTGGAGGCTGATAAAAAGATCCGCACCGGCGGCTTCTGCAAAGGTCACCCGCTCCAGCAATGTGAGTTCCACGTCCTTGGTTCGGGTGAGCAGCACCGTCCAACCGCCCGACTCGAGCAAAGGCCGCAGCCGGAGGGCCCAATCCAGTGTGTAATCCTTCTCGTTGTCGCCCCGGGCACTGCGGGTGCCGGTGTTCCCCCCCCCGTGGCCGGGATCGATCGCAATCAGGTGGTATTGGGTGAGATCGAGCGGTTCGGCGAGCAGCAGCGGTTCCAGGTTCCGTTCAACATCCAGCTCGTGCAAACACGGTTCGCCTGCGAATACGCAGGGTTCGAATCCGAGCAGCAGGTTGATGCCTGCAAACCTGGCTTGCTGGGTCCCGATTTGAAAAGCAAAAGCTCCACGTTCCGAGTTCAACTCGAACACCGGTTGCTCGCCCTGGGAGATCCGCTGCGGCTCCGGGAGCTGGTTTGTGCGCGCCCAGTCTGAGGTCGCGACCCATGGAGCTGGAATTGGCGCATGCGGTGTCGGACGGATTAAGGGCCTGGATGCCGGCTCAGTTGCGGCTGGAACGCCGGGCGGCGAAGCTTGGCTTTCCGCCGACTTGGGTTCTGGCGTGGGTTGATCATCGGAATTGTAACTTGGGCTGCGGCATCCGGCGACCACCATCAGCAGCAAGGTGAGGGTCAGGATCAGTGGCGGCACCGGGCCATTCTGGGGAAGAGCGATTCCGACTCAAGCTGTTAAGTGCCCCCCGAACGTGAGTCCCGCAGTTCGAAATCCCAAGGCAAGCCTATTTTGTCAGGCTCCTGCAGAACTTGTCGATCCGATCCAGCCCTTTCTCGATGTTGGCCAGACTGGTCGCGTAGCTGATGCGGATGTAGTCGTCGGCCCCGAACGCGATGCCCGGCACGGCCGCCACCTTTTCCTGTTCGAGCAGTTGGGCGCAGAACTCGGTGCTCTTGAGGCCGGTGCCCGAGATGTTCGGGAACAGGTAGAAGGCCCCCTTGGAATTCACGCAAGCCAGCCCGGGAATCCTGTTCAACCGTTCCCAAGCGTATTTGCGGCGCTTGTCGAACTCGACCATCCAGGCCTTCAGATGGTCCTGCGGCCCGTTGAGCGCGGCGACGGCGCCCTTCTGCGCGAAGCTGGTCGGGTTGCTGGTGCTGTGGCTTTGCACCGCGTCGATCGCGCTGGCGATGGGCTGCGGGGCGGCGAGGAATCCGATCCGCCAGCCGGTCATGCTCCAGGCCTTGGCCAGGCCGTGGACGATGACGGTGTGCTGGGAGTGGGCCGGGCTGAAACTGGCCATGCTCTGGTGTCGGGCGCCATCGTAGAGCAGATGCTCGTAGATTTCGTCGCTCATGATGAGCACGCCCTTCTCGATGCACACCTCTCCGATGGCCCGGGCCTCCTCCGGCGTGTAAACGCTGCCGGTCGGGTTGCTGGGCGAGTTGAACACCAGCAGCCGGGTCCGGGGCGTGATGGCGGCGCGCAGTTGGGCGGCGGTCATCTTGAACTCCGTTTTGTCGGTGGTGGGCAGGATCACCGGCTGGGCACCGGCCAGTTTGACCATCTCCGGGTAGCTCAACCAGTAGGGGGCCGGGATGAGGACTTCGTCGCCCTCCTGACACGTGGCGAAGATGACGTTGAAACAGCGAGTGCTTGCCGCCGCAGTTGATGATGATCTGGCTGGGTTTGTAATCCAGGCCGTTCTCGCGCTTGAACTTGTCCGCCACCGCCTGCCGCAGCTCGGGCGTCCCGCTGCTGGGCGTGTATTTGGTGAACCCGGCCGCCAGCGCGGCCACCGCGGCATCCTTGATGTGCTGCGGCGTGTCGAAATCCGGTTCGCCCGCGCCGAAACCGACGACATCCTGGCCCTCGGCCTTGAGGGCTTTGGCCTTGGCATCAATGGCCAGGGTCAGGGACGGGGTGAGCGAGGCGGCGCGTTGCGAAATCTTGTATTGCATAGGGTGAAGAGGATTAGCCCGCCGCCGGGTTCGAGCAAGCGCAAAGCAGCTATGGCGCAGGGCGCTTCTCGGTTTCTTGCAATCGCTTCCCGGTCCGGCGGTCAGCGGGGGAACGTCACCGGTCTGTCTGCCGGGACCTCCGGCCCTCATGGCGTCGTGATCCCCAGTTCCTCGAGGAAGGGCTTGATGGAGTGCGGGCCGGCCGAGGAACGCCTCGATGGACACGGTCACGTCCCGGGAGTCGCCGGGTTCGTAGATTTCCCTGCGCAGTCTTGCGCCCGGCGCTACGTCGAGGAAGCCGTCCGGCGCGCGCTCGAACACCGTCGCCATGTCCGCGGCAATCGCATCCGCCCAAGCATAGCCGTAATAGCCGGCGTCATAACCGGTCAAATGGCCGAAGTAGGCGACAAATGCGCTGTGTGGCGGCACCGGCAGGAAGACGTCGCTCAGGATCTGGTTCGAGAGCTGGACCGCATTGGTCCGCGCGTTCCTTCATGGACCTGAGGTGTGCAGCGCCAGATCGAGGCAGGCCGAAGGCGAGTTGCCGGCGGTAGAAGATGGCCATGCGTGGCATTTCCGGGCCGCTTCGAGTTGGCCGAGGATTTCGGCCGGGATCTTCTCCGGTCGGGTCCCGATAATCGGCGGCGAAGCCATCCAGCACGCTTTTGTCCCAGACCCAGTTCTCCAGCATCTGGGACGGGGCCTCGACAAAATCCCGCGGGACACTGGTTGCCGAGAAGCGCACGTGATTTGGCGCGGGTGAGCGTGGCGTGCATGGCGTGACCGAATTCGTGGAACAAGGTCTCCACCTCTTCGTGTGAGAGCAGCGACGGTTCGCCGTGCTGCGGAGGGGGGAAGTTGCAGATCGAGGCGCTGACCGGACGCTGATACATTCCGTCGGGCAGGCGCTTTCCATCCACAATGCCAAAATGGGCAAAATGATTGTACTTGCCCTCCCGCGGGAACATGTCCAGGTAGAAAAGCCCCAGCGGCTCGCCCGATTGCGCGTCCAGGACGGCATAGAGCTGCACGCCCTCCGCCCAGACGGCGGGCGGATTGACCTCCTCGAATCGCAGTCCGAAAATCCGCTGATAGATGTCGAACATGCCTTCCAGCACCGCTTGGTAGGGGAAATAGACTCGCAGCGCTTCGGCATCCACGTTGTAGCGCTGTTTCTTGAGTTGGTTCTCGTAGTAGCGCCAGTCCCAAAGGTGGATCACGGCGTTGGTGTCGCCGGTGTCGTCCGCCTTCAGTCGCCGCAATTCCGCCAGCTCGCCCGCGAATTTCGGCTGCAACCCGGCGCTCAGAGTCGTTGAGGAACTCGGCTGGCCGTCGCCGCCGTCTTGGCCATTTTGACCTCAGTCTGGTAATCGGCCCACGATCGCGTACCCCAGTTGGTGCGCGATCTTGTCGCGCAACTCAACGATCTGTTGCAGCAGCGGAACGTTCTTCTCCATGGCCAGGTCGGTGCGCGCTTCCTCAGACTCTCCGGCGGACGTCCTCGCGCTGGCGTTCTCCAGGATCATCAACCGTTGCCAGGTGACATTGATTTTGACCGTGTAAGGCGTCATCGCCGGTCTTGATGCCCGGCCGGGAGAAGAACGAGTCCGGGACGCCAGCCAGTTCCGCCGGCTGAAGGTCGAGTTCCTTCTGGGTATCGCGGATGTTGGAATCGAAGTCGGTGCAAAGCCGCGTCAGTTCCTTGCGCCACCGTTCCACCTCATCCCGTTCGCGCCTTGGGGAGCGCGAGTCCGGCGCGTCGGTAATCCCGCAGCATCCTCCAACAGTCTGGCGTCTTCGCCGCTCAGGGTGGGATTTGTCTCGGCAAAGGCTTTGAGGAGCGATAAACATCCTCGCGATAGTCCAGACCCACCGCCCATTCCTCGAAGCGCTTGATGGCTTCAGTGGCCGCCTCGCGCAGCGCGGCGTTGGTGCTGGTTTCCTTGATCAGTCCAAGGCGGTTGCCGACCAAGCTGGCCTGGTAAGAAAGATCGTCCAAGGCCAACGACGTGTTGGTGAAAGTGGTTTCGGACGGATCCAAGGCGCCGACGCGGTCGAAGCGCGCGTTTGCCGCCTGGATGACCTGGTCCACGGCGGCCTGAAGTGCGTCAGGGCTTGTTTCCAGGTTGGGGACCGTGAGTTTGGATCCGAAGCGAGCTGCCGCAGCTTGGTAGTCCTCAAGTGATTTGAGGTCCGCCTGCGCGATCGAACCAGAGAGGGTTGTAATCAATCCTGCCATGAGCATTCCAACACTCCATACGCGTTGCATAGGGCGAGCAACGTAACCTTGTTAGACCTCCAGGCAAGTGGATTGTCCCTACTTCTTTCCGAGCGTGAAGTTGTAGGTGGCTTGCTGCTCGGGGGTCTCGATCAGCAGACGGTAGGGCACGCCCGCTTCCAGCATATCTGCTTGGGCGCCTTTGACTTCCGGGCGCATCCCACGGATGGGGACCCCGTAGGTAATGGATTTGACGGGGACGGAGTTCGAGTCCGAGACCAGGTGCCAGAGCGGGTGCGCGAAGCGGTTGGTTTCGAGTTCTTGAGACTTCAACACGCGGACCGATTTCAGCGGGTATTTGCGGTTAAAGAAGAACGACACGGTGTAGGGGCGGTCTTTGAGGGCGGGGCCCAGGCGTTGCTGCTGGCGTTCCGGGACGCGGTTGGGTCGAATGGTGGAGCCGATTTGAATAGTTGCGGGGGCAAACCAGTCTTTGGACAGGTAGACGAGGATGCCGAGCAGCACCACCGCGAGCAGGAGGAGGAGAAGTTGTTTCTTGGTCATGACGGTTATCGAATGGACGCCCCCGCGGGCAACCTATTCGATCCGGCGGCAGCCTTGACAAAGTTATTGACGTGTTGAAACAAACCGACAGTCATGTCCGTCTAACCAAAGACTCGAATGAAAATCAAACTGAGCCAAATGCTTCGGAAGGTGCCGGGTTTCACCCTCATTGAACTGCTGGTGGTCATCGCTATCATCGCCATTCTGGCCAGCATGCTGTTGCCGGCCTTGTCCCGAGCCAAGGAAACGGCCCGGCGCATCTCCTGCAACAACAACATGCGGCAACTGGGGCTTTCGGTGAAGATGTACGCCATGGACAACAAGGACTTCTATCCGCCCCGAAACGGCGACCGGCGCTGGCCGGCCCAGACCCAGTCCGGATACCGCGACTTGAAGCTGCTGCATTGCCCCTCCGATTCCGTGGACGCGAAAAGCGGTGGCCGTCCGGGTGTGGAGGCCGATGTGGCCCCGCGCAGCTACCTGATCAACGGTTGGAATGATTACATCAGCGCCGCCTTGGGTGGGTCTGGGAGCGCCGAGTTCCAGGAGTTCCTCCAAGGCAAAGCCTATGGCTTCAAGGAGACCATGGTGAAGCTCCCAAGCGACACCATCCTGTTCGGCGAGAAGGACACTGAATCGCCGCATTTTTATTGCGACCTGTTGGAGCCCGACTGGGCTTCCAAAGTGCTGGGCAATGATGTGACTGAGGTGGCTTGGAACCGCCACGCCGGGGCTGTCCGCGGCGGGGACGGCGGCTCCAATTATGGAATGGTGGATGGCAGTGTCCGTTACATCAGATACAGGGACGCCGTCTCCCCATTGAACCTCTGGGCTGTCACGCCGGAGGGGCGCCTGTTCTTCGCCAGCACTGTCAATTGATGGGGTCAGCCTTCGCGTCAAGCGGGCGATCATTCATCACCTCGGTGCGGCCCGGGCGTGTCAGATCACAAAATCCGGCTGACTGCCGGCGGTGGGGGTGTATCGGGTTTGAGGTAGGTGACGCGCGAGCAGCGAGCGATACTCGTCCAGGTCCCGCACCGCACCCAACCGCAGGAGTTGATAGCCAATATTGCCGGCGGCGGCCCCCAGCGCCGGGCATGCGACCACGGTCTTGCCGGTCGAGTCTGCAAGGCTCTGGCAGAGGGAGGAACGATGGGCCAGGGCGCCGCTGACCACCACATGATCAAATGGGGTCTCGACCGCGTGCCGAAGGATCCGGGCCGAGCCTGAGACGTGATGCGCCAAGGAATCGAGGACCAGTCGGAGGTACTCGGGCAGGGTGGCGGGCAGGGGCCGGTTCTCCGCGCGCAGGTGTTCGTCGATGGCCTGGCGCATGTCGACCGGGTTCAACAACCCGGGATTGAATGTGCTGAGCACCTGGCGCGAGTGCGGCACCCGCTGGACGGCGGCATGGAGTTGTTCCCACTCCTGTTCACTGGCGGGTACCTGGTCGAACGATTTCAGCAGGCGATCGACCAGCCAGAGCCCGAGCAGGATCCGGGTCGGACGATACGAACCGTCCCCGCAGCGTTCGTTCGAAATGCCGAGGTAACAGCCATCGGGCCGGTCATAGGGTGTTCGATTCCGGAAGCCGGCCAGGATCCAAGTGGTGCCCGTGACCAGGAGCGGACTGACACCGAAGCTCGGCATGGCTTCAAACGCGCATGCCGTGTCATGCGCCGGGACGAGCGTCACCTCCAGACCGTCCAGATCCTTGATGCCCCGGATCCGGCCGAGCAACCGTCCGGCGATCGCGGGTCCCGAGAACCAGTCCGCGGGGATCCCGAAAAAGTTGAACGTTTCGTGGGAATACTGGTGTCGGGTCAGTTGCAGGAGTTGGCCGGAACTGACAGCGGAGATTTCGTTGATGGCTTCGCCGGTGAGCAGGAGATTGATGTATTCCGCCAGGAAAAGACAGCGCTGGATCCGATCCCGGAGGTTTGGCAGGGTCTGCAGACTTTCGGCCAGTTGAAACGAGGTGTTGTAAAGCAGCGGTGGAATGCCGGTCCAGGCATACAACTGCTCGCGGTCGGTTGAGCTCAACACGTTGAGGATCTTGCCGGTGCGGTGGTCGCGGTAGGAATGGACCGGCTGCAGCAAGCGATCCCCCTTGCCGAGCAGGACGTGGTCGCATCCCCAGAAGTCCACCCCGCAGCCCGCCAGCCCCGGAAAGGCGGTGCGGGCCTTGCGCAGTCCCGTGAGAATCTGCTCATGAATTCCGCCGAGTTCCCAATAGCAGTGGTCCCCGAATCGCACATAATTGACCGGGAATTCGTGGGCCGTGGTGAACGTGAGCCTGTCGCCGGCGAATTGCCCGACGACCACCCGGCCGCGTGTCGCGGCCACATCCACTGCGGCTACCGCCAAACTGCTCATGCCTAATCCTAGACTTGGCCCATGAGGAGTCAAAGACTGTTGCGGAGCCTGGACCGATGCGACGTGGCGATTGCCGTGCGCATCGAGGCCGGTGTTCTGGCGGGCAAGCGCCGATGCCAGGCCGGCCGGCGGATGTCCATCGCACAATATAATGTCTTATCTGAATCATTAATTGGATCAAAAACTGCGGATTGGCCGATAACGGCGCTTGTCTCAGGCTGGTGATGGCCCGTATATGTCGCCCCGCGCCGTTTTGCCGGAGAAAGGTTCGACGGCCCGTTTCGTTTCAGAAACCCGGTAGGCAGAATTTGCGACGGAAAAAACAATTGACGGCCAAGCCACGAAATGAACAATCGAAACGACATGCTTCCTGGCGGTTGAGGGGGCGTTGAATCAGAATTTGTTCCGGTCTGACCGTATTTGATTTCACATGTCGGCCATCTTTCCCAAGTGGACCAACCGGCTGCCGCTGTTGATCATCGTGGGCCTGATCCTGGTGGGCACCGCGGTGACGGCGGGGGTCTGGTATTATTTCACGCCCAAGTATGCGCGTGTCGGCTATCAGCCGGTGCAGCCGGTGGCGTTTTCCCATGCCATCCACGTGAATCAGTTGGGGATGGATTGCCGTTACTGCCACAGCGCGGTGGAAAAGTCCTGGTTTTCCAATATTCCCGCCTCCGGCACCTGCGTGAACTGCCATAGCCAGGTGCTCAAGGACGATCCCAGGTTGGCGCTGGTCCGGGAAAGCGCCGCCACCGGCAAGCCGATTCCCTGGGTGCAGATCCATCGAACCCCCGATTACGTCTATTTCAACCACTCGGTTCATGTGAACCGCGGGATCAGTTGTGTTCACTGTCACGGGCAGGTCAACGAGATGGATGAGGTTTACCACGCCAAACCACTGTCCATGGCTTTCTGCCTGGATTGTCACCGGAATCCCGCGGCCTTCATCCGGCCGGCGGACAAGGTGACCGACCTGACCTGGCAGTGGAGCACGGATCCCAAGCAGAATGCCGAGCTGCAGCGGGCCAACGGGGAGAAGTTCGTGCACGATTGGAAGGTTGAATCCCTGCAACACTGCTCTGCCTGCCACCGATGAAGACGATTCCCCCCTCCTGTCCCGAGCCGGAAACAGGCCGCACTTACTGGCGGAGCCTGGATCAGGTGGCTGACACGCCCGAGTTCCGGCAGTGGCTGGAACGCGAGTTCCCTTCCGGCGCCAGCGAGTTCACGGATCCGGTGTCCCGCCGGCATTTCGTCAAGATCATGTCCGCCTCCTTCGCGCTGGCGGGCTTGGGTTTGACCGGCTGCCGTCGTCCGGAGTTCAAGCTGGAACCCTTCGCCCAGCAGCCGGAGGCTTATGTGCACGGCAAAGCCCAGTATTTTGCAACGGCCATGCCGACACGCGGTGGTGCCATCCCGCTGGTGGTGAAGGCGCACGACGGGCGTCCGGTCAAGGTCGAGGGCAACCCGCTGCATCCGGACAGCAACGGCGGGACGGACCGCTTTGCCCAGGCGTCCATTCTTGACCTTTACGATCCTGATCGCGCGCAGCGTTTCACGCGCGGGGGCAACACGGTCGCGGCGGAAGCCGCGCTGGACTTTCTGACGGAAACGGGCAAGCGGTTTTTGGCCAATCAGGGGGAGGGTCTGGCCTTTTTGCTCGAGCGGGGCAATTCGCCTTCGCGCCAACGCCTCCAGACGATGCTGCGCGGTCGCATGGCCAAGGCACGCTGGTATGAGCATGAACCGGTCGGTTTCGACGTCCATCGCCTGGCGGCTTCCGAGGTGTTGGGTCAGGCGGTTCAACCGCGCTACAAGTTCGACGCCGCCCGGGTGATTGTCTCGCTCGATTGCGATTTCATGGGCACGGAGGAGGAGTCCCACAACCACATTCGCCGGTTCACGCAGGGGCGCCGGGTCGGGGGACACCATGAATCGCCTCTATGTCGTCGAGAGCCTGATGACGTTGACCGGGGCCAATGCGGATCATCGTCTCCGGATCCCCAGCAGCGTGGTGTTGGGCGTGGCCAAGGCCCTTGCCGGCGCGGTTGGTGTCCCGGTCGGGTCGGCCACCATAGAAGGCGTCGATCCGAAGTGGATCGAGGAATGTGCGAAGGATTTGAAGTCGCACGCGGGGCAGGTGCTGGTGGTGGCTGGGGTGGGTCAACCCCTGGCGGTTCATGCGCTCGCCCATGCCATCAACTCCACCTTGGGCAGCCTGGGCAAGACTGTGGAGTTTCAGCCCGTTCAATCCCAAGCCAACGGCGCGATCGAGGAATTGGGGGGGGCGCTCAACGCCGGTCTGATCGATACCCTCGTCATCTTGGGTGGCAATCCGGCCTACACAGCGCCCGCGCAGGTCAAGTGGAACGAGACGGTGCGCAAGGCCGGGACGGTGGTCCGTCTGGGGTATTTCGAGGACGAATCGGCAGAGGGTGTCACCTGGCATCTGCCCATGGCGCATTACCTTGAGACGTGGGGTGACGCGCGGACTTCAGACGGCACTCTGGTGCCGATCCAGCCGTTGATCGCCCCCTTGTTCGGAGGCATTTCAGAACTGGATGTGCTCGCCCGGATCGCCGGGTTGGGGGCGGCCTCCGCGTATGATGTCGTGCGCGAGACGTTTGCCGGACTGGCCCAGCGGGCGGACGTCGAGGGTGCCTGGCGCAAGTTTCTCCATGACGGATTCCTCACAGGCTCGGCGGTGCAGCCGGTCACTGTGGATCTCAATGCGGGCAAGGTCCGGTCCCTCGTGGCGACTGCGGATGCCGCCAAGGCCGGTGAGGGCAACCTGGAGGTGGTGTTCCGCCGTGATTACAGCCTGGACGACGGTCGTTACAACAACAACGGCTGGCTGCAGGAATTGCCCGATCCCATCACCAAGATCACCTGGGACAACGCCGTGTTGGTCAGCCGCAAGACCGCGCGCGCCCTGGGCTGCCAGAACAACGACGTGGTGACCATTCAATTGGGCGAGCGATCCATCGAAGGCCCCATCTGGATTCAGCCCGGCCAGGCGGATCATGTGCTCGGACTGGCCTTGGGCTACGGACGTCGCAAAGTGGGTCGGGTGGGGCAGGGGACCGGTTACAACGCCTACGCGCTGCGCACCATCGATCGGCGCGCACATCGCCTTGGGGGCCAAGGTGGCCCGCACCGGACGCACATATAGCTTTCCTGCCCGCAGGAACATTGGTCCATGGAGGGGCGCCCGATCATTCGCGAGGCGAACCTGGATCAATTCAACGAGCATCCGGATTTCGCGGCGGGGATGAACCTGCACGAACCGCCCCGGCCCGAGGGGGCGCCTCAGTGGCCGGCCCCGCTCTATCCCAACCCGCTGGAGGAGGCGGCGAAGTCCGCGCATCATCAGTGGGGCATGTCGGTGGACCTGAATGCCTGCGTGGGCTGCTCCACCTGCGTGGTCGCCTGCCAGAGCGAGAACAACATCCCCATCGTCGGCAAGGACCAGGTGGGGCGCGGACGTGAGATGCACTGGTTGCGCCTGGACCGTTACTACGCCACGGACAAGGAGAAATTTGCCAGTCGCGACAACGACCGCAGCATTGCGAACAAGGCCATTCTGGCGCCGGAAAGCGAGCAGCAGTTCGAGGAGTGGATTGACGACGTGCAGGTGGTGACGCAGCCGATGATGTGCCAGCATTGCGAAGCCGCGCCCTGCGAAAGCGTGTGCCCGGTCAACGCCACCGTGCACGACCACGAGGGCCTGAACGTGATGGTCTACAACCGTTGCGTCGGCACCCGTTACTGCTCGAACAACTGCCCCTACAAGGTGCGTCGCTTCAATTTCTTCGACTACAACAAGCGCCCGATCGAGCCAGCTCTACAAGGGGCCGCTGGGGCGTCGGCCCGAGGACGAGTGGGAACTGATCAAGATGGTGAAGAATCCCGAGGTCACGGTGCGCATGCGCGGGGTCATGGAGAAATGCACGTTCTGCGTCCAGCGCATCGAGTCCGCCAAGATCGCCCAGAAGGTCAAGGCGGGCCCGTCCGGGCGACGTGGTGGTGCCGGATGGCATCATCCAGACCGCCTGCCAGCAGGCGTGTCCGGCCGGGGCCATCGTGTTCGGCAACGTGGCGGACCCGAACAGCCGGGTGTCGCAGCTCAAAGCGCCAGAGCGCGGGATTACAGCGTGCTGGAATTCCTGCTGACCCAAGCCGCGCCTGACCTATCTGGCCAGGGTGCGCAATCCCGAACCCGGCCATGCCGGATTACCGGCAGTCGCCGCTGAGCCTCGAAGAATACGAATCCAAAATGGGCAGTCCCTTTGAATCGCATGGCGGCGGGCAGCACGGGGCCGCTGAAGCCGCTCCCCACGGCGCGGAGAAAGGAGGCCACTGATGGCTGCGGACGCGACAATTCTGGCCGGTCACACGGCGGTGCCCACGGTTCCGAAAGAACTCGAGCGCGTGCCGCTCGTCCAAAACAACCGGTCCATCGGCTGGATTTCCGACCGGATTTGCGCGATCACCGAAGGGCCACACGCCGGCTTGGTGGTGGGTCGCGTTCGTCGATCAGTCTGGGCATGCTGGCGACCTGTTTCGGGATGATCGCCTACCAGATCTCGACCGGCGTCGGCGTCTAGGGCAACTGTCACCCGGTCATGTGGGGGTGGGCCGATCATCAACTTCGTCTGGTGGATCGGCATCGGCCACGCCGGAACCCTGATCTCCGCGATTCTGTTCCTGCTGCGACAGAAATGGCGCACGGCGGTCAACCGCGCGGCCGAGGCCATGACCATTTTCGCCGTCATGTGCGCCGGCATTTACCCGGTGATTCACGTCGGTCGCGTGTGGCTGGCCTGGTGGCTGTTCCCCATCCCCAACGCCAATGCCATCTGGCCCCAGTTCCGGTCGCCGCTGATGTGGGACGTGTTCGCCGTCTCGACTTACTTCACCGTGTCGCTGCTGTTCTGGTACATGGGATTGATTCCCGACCTGGCCGTGATGCGGGACCGGGCCAAGACGAAGATCAAGCAGTTCGCCTACGGCTTGTTCTCGCTGGGTTGGACCGGCTCCAACCGGCACTGGAGCAATTACGAGAAGGCCTACCTGATCCTGGCCGGCCTGAGCACGCCGCTGGTGTTGTCCGTGCACTCGATCGTGTCCCTGGACTTCGCCGTGTCGCAGCTTCCCGGCTGGCACACGACCATCTTCCCGCCCTACTTCGTGGCCGGCGCGATCTTCTCCGGGTTCGGCATGGTGCTGACGCTGTTGATCCCGATGCGGAAGATCTGCGGGTTGGAGGACATCATCACGATGCGGCACATGGATCTGATGTGCAAAGTGACGCTGGCCACCGGCTCGATTGTCGGCTACGCCTACGGCATGGAGGTGTTCATCGCCTGGTACAGCGGTCAGCCGTATGAGCGGTTCGCCTTCTTCAACCGCGCGTTCGGTCCCTACTGGTGGGGCTACTGGACGATGATCGCCTGCAACGTGCTGTTCCCGCAGTTGTTCTGGTTCCGGAAGATCCGCGAGAACCTGCTGGTGGTGTTCGTGCTCTCGATCTTGGTGAACATCGGCATGTGGTTCGAGCGGTTCGTGATCGTGGTGACCTCGCTTCACCGCGACTTTCTGCCCGCAAACTGGGCGGTATTACAAGCCGACCATGAGTGGACATGATGACGTATCTGGGCACGTTCGGGCTGTTCTTCACCTTCTTCCTGTTGTTCATGCGGTTCCTGCCGATGATCGCCATTTCGGAGGTCAAGGGCGTGACGCCGCAGGCTGATCCGCATCATCCGCTGGGCGGCGCCAGACATGGAGGGCATCACTGATGAGCGATCCAAACCTACGGAATCCTTGCCGAATTTGAAACGCCGGCGGATGCCATGCACGCCGCCGAGAAGGTGCGCGACGCCGGTTTCCGCAAGTGGGACGTCTTCACCCCCTTCCCGGTGCACGGGATGGACAAGGCCATGGGGCTCAAGAACTCGAAGGTGGGCTGGTTTTCGTTCCTCGGCGGCGTGACCGGTTACACGACGGGCATGCTGATGATCTGGTTCATGAACCAGTTCGATTACCCGATGTTGATCGGCGGCAAGCCAATGTTCAGCCCGTTCTCCGCATTCCCGCCGTCTTACGAGCTGACGATTCTGTTCGGCGCGTTCGGCGCGATGGGCGGCATGCTGTTCCTGAACCGCCTGCCGCGCCTGCATCATCCGTTGCTCAAGCACAAGCGCTTCGCACTGGCGACGCACGACAAGTTCTTCCTGGTGATCGAGACGGCGGACCCGAAGTATAACGAGGCGGAAACCCGCAAGCTGCTCGAGTCCGCCGGCAGCAAGCGCATCGAAATGGTGGAGGAATAATGCGCTATCTTTCTTACTCATCTTCGCCGTCGTCGTGGTGCTCGTGGTGGCCATCGCCGGATTCCGCGGCAGCCTGACGCCGCCGCACGCCGATCGAGATGTTTCCCGACATGGACCGCCAGCTCAAGCTGCGTCCCCAGACGCCGAACGGGTTTTTCGCCAACGGACGCAGTTCGCAGTTGCCGGTGCCGGGCACCATCGCGCGCAGCACCCCCGTTCAGACGGCGGCCGGCCTGGTTTATCCCTTACGAAGACGCCCCGGTCAACACGGGCCGGATCACCGGCACGACGAATTTTGTCGAGCTGAATCCGCTTGCCGGTGGACCTGCAGCTTCTGCAACGGGGCCGCGAGCGATTCACCATCAACTGCACGTCCCTGCCACGGGACGTTGGGCGACGGCAACGGCATCACCAAGAAATACGGCATGGCGGTCATCGGCAACCTGCACGACAAGCGGATCGTGCAAATGCCGGACGGCGAGATCTTCAACACCCTCATCGTATGGCGAAAGGCCTGATGCAGGGTTACGCCGGCCAGATCGATCTGCAGGATCGTTGGGCGATCGTGGCTTACGTGCGCGCGCTGCAGCTGGCCCGGCTGGGCACCACCAACGACGTGCCTGCATCCGCGCAGGCCGCCCTGAGGAAATAGCGTATGAGCGATCTCAAGCAACGTGCCCAACTGCCGCCGGCGCTGGACCTTTCCGAGGTGGCGCAAGGTGCCCAACGTGCTGCTGATCGGCGGGGGCTTGCTCGCCGGTGGCGGGCTGGCGTTGGCTGCAACCTCGAGCAATTCGCCTATTCCTGGCTGCTGGCGTTCATGTTCTGCCTCAGCCTCGGGCTCGGGGCCCTGTTCCTCGTGCTGGTGCACCACCTGTTTGATGCCGGTTGGTCCGTGCCGCAGCGCCGCTTCCTCGAGCACATGGCCACCCTGTTGTCGCCCTGGATGGCCGTCCTGTTCATCCCCATCGCGATCCTGGCGCCGAAGTATCTTTACGGCTGGATGCAGAGTGATCCGCATGCAGACCATGCCCTGCACGCCAAACTGCCGCTGTTCACCACGGCTGGATTCTACGTGGTGGTGGTGTTCAATTTTGTCGTCTGGTGGGTCCTGACCCGCGGGCTGCTGCGCTGGTCGCTGGAGCAGGACAAGACCGGGGACGCCCGGTGCACCTTCAAGATGCGTGTGTATTCCTACTGGGGCATTTTCCTGTTCGCCATCACCACGACGCTCGCCGCGATCATGTGGATGAAGGCGCTGCAACATCAGTGGTTCTCGACGATGTACGGGGTGTGGTATTTCGCGGGCAGCGTCTGGCTGACCCTCGCCACCGCCTACACGATCATGGCGTTGCTGGACCGGCAGCGCGTGCTGTCGCCGGTCCTGCACAACCACCAGTTCTATTACCTGGGAACGCTGTTCTTTGCCTTTACCGTCTTCTACGCCTACGTCACGTTCTCCCAGTATTTCATCATCTGGAACGCGAACATGCCGGAGGAGACCTTCTGGTATTGGATCCGGGAGCAGGGCACCTGGTTCTGGATCAGCATGATCATCATCTTCGGCCATTTCTTCCTGCCGTTCCTCACCCTGCTGCGCATCGATGCCAAGAGCACCCCGCTCATCATGGCGCCGATGGCCGCTTGGGCCTGGTCGATGCACTACTTCGACTTGTCGTTCAACATCATGCCCGCGCTGCATCCGGAGGGATATCCCGTGCGCTGGATGTGGATGGATGCCGGCTGCACCGCCTTCATGGTCGGATTGCTGGCCAAGCTGTTCCTCAAAAAATACCGCAGCGCGGCGCCTTACCCACTGAAGGATCCGAGGATGATCGAGGCGATGGGGCTTTCGCATCCGGTGGCCACACCCATTTCCGGTGGCGACATCGACGAGGCGGATTACTTCGTGGACAGCCCCCCTGAAGTGCAGAAAGGTCGCTGATGAATTCATCAAACGAAATGTCAGCCGGTGGGTCGCGCGGCGGCCTGAACTTCCTGGTGGCCCTGGCCGCGTTGCTGATCGTGGGTGCCTTGGTCTGGGCCATGAAACACTACACCACGCCCCCGTCCCTGACCGCCGAACGGGCAGCATTGCGAACTGCCAATCTGGCCGAACTCCGCGCCGCCGAGCAGGCGGCCATCGATTCCTACGGGTGGGTGGATCCGGTCAAGGGCATTGTGCGCCTGCCTCTGGACCGGGCCGTGGAACTGACCGCTGCCGCCTGGCAGAATCCGGCCCTGGCGCGGGAGGATCTTTCCAACCGGGTTGAGAAGGCCACCTTCGTGCCGCCGCCGCCGCCCGCCAAGCCCAGCGAATTCGAGTAGGCACAAGCGATTGATGAGTCTGTCCCCCCAACCTGCTCCCGCCGCCCCCGAGCCGCCGGCGGGCGTCGCCTCCGCACCCATCGACCACTCCTGTCGCTGGCCGTTGTTGGCTCTCTACTCCGGGGCCGCCCTCTGGCTGGTCATTTCGGCGGTGGCTTACCTGGTGGCGTCGATGAGCTTTCACGCGCCGGCCCTGTTTGCGGACAGCGCTTGGATGAGTTACGGGAGGATGGCGCCGGTGGCGAATCACCTTCTGCTTTACGGGTTTTGCATTCCCGCCGGCTGGGCAACTGCCCTGTGGATCCTGGCGCGGCTCGGGCAATCCCCGCTGTCGCAGGCCGGGTGGGTCCTCATCGGCACCCAAGTCTGGAATCTGGGCGTCCTGGTGGGGATCATTGGAATTCTTGCGGGCGACAGCAGCGGATTCGAGCACATCGAGTTTCCGCTGTATGCCTCGTGGCTGCTGCTTCTGGGGTCGCTCCTGATCGGAGTTTCCGGCTTGAACACGCTGCGGCACCGTGCGGTGCGCGACTTGCATCCGGCGCAATGGTTCGCCGGGCTGGGCATCCTCTGGTTTCCGTGGGTCTATGTCACCGCGATGGGGCTGTTGCAGCAGTGGCCGGTGCGTGGGATGGCACAGGGTGCCGTGCACTGGTGGTCCCTGGCTCAAATGCAGGTGGTGTTGCTCGGGTTGTTCGGAGTCGCAGCCTGGTTCTACTTCCTGCCGGCGATCAAACAGCAGCCGCTGCCCAGCCGGCACCTGGCGCTGTTTGCGTTGGTCACCTTGACTTTCTGTGGTGGCTGGACCGGCGTACCTCTTCAGGCGCCAGCACCCGCCTGGATGACTGCCCTGAGCCGCATCCTGTCCGTCTGCCTGCTGCTGCCGATACTGGCCGTCCTGCTCAACCTCTGGAGCCTGCGCGCAGCCGGGGCGTCCGAGGGTGTGGCCGCCTCGCGCTACCTGCGGTTTGGGTTGCGCGCATGGCTGGCCTGGACGCTCCTGGTCATCGTTTTGAACAGCACTACGCTTTGGAAGAACGCGGCGTTCACCCTGGTGCAGCCGGCGTTGTTTCAACTCCTCGTGCAAGGTTTCGCCACCATGACCTTGCTGGGCGCGGCGTATCTGATCCTGCCAAGGATCGCGGGCGCCTCCTTGCCGTTCCCGGCGCTTGGCCGGATTCATTTCTGGCTGGCTGCCTTGGGCCTCCTGCTCGTGGTCGTGCCGTTGCTCGTGGGTGGATTTCAGCAGGGCACCCGACTGGCCGACGCCCGACTGCCTTTTGTGGAAGTGGCGGCCGGAACGCTCATGCCCATCCGGGTGGCCTCCTTGGGCCAGGTGTTGCTCATCCTGGGCCACCTTTTGCTACCTATGAACGTGATCGGCTTGGTGGTCGGGTCGGTTCGGGCCCGGATCCAGCAGGTCGTTCATGAGCCGGGCGGGCTGTCGGCGGCATCGGAGGGGCGGGCATGAAACACGCCGGAACGCTTTTCCTGACCGGTTTCATCGCCTTGTCCGCCTCCTGGGCAGGCTTCGTCCTGGTGCCGCAGCTCCAGATCGGTCGTGAACACATGGGCACTGTGACGGGAGGATCGGACCTTTATCCGCAGCCCCGACCCGGTTTGGCTGCGCAGGGAGCGCAAGTGTATCGCGCCAACGGTTGTTACCACTGTCACAGCCGCCTGGTGCAACAGGGAGGGGCGGCGATAGATGTGATCCTGACCAGCGTCGGCACGAACCAGGCGCAGGTGCTCTCCGCCTTCAAGCTGCTGGACCTGAGCCTGGCGGATAATCCCTTGGTGGGGCTGCCGCGGGATCTGTTGGTGGATGTCGACAAGAGCCGGGCGGAATTTGCGCAGAAGACCCTCGAAGACGCAGGCGCCAAGGTGGCGATCCGCATTCGTTCGACCGGCCCGGACATCGATCGTGGTTGGGGTCAGCGCGGTTCGGTGGCGAGGGATTACCTCCAGGACAAACCCATCCTGCTGGGGTCCCAGCGGCTGGGACCGGACCTGGCCAACATCGGGGTGCGCCAACCCGACCCGATCTGGCATCTGAAGCATCTCTATGCGCCCGCGACGGTGGTCGACAAGTCCAGCATGCCGCCGTATCGATTCCTGTTCGAGAAGCGCCGAGTCCGCCAGGCCCCCTCGCCGGACGCCTTGGTCCTGGCAGGGAACCTGTCGCCCGAACCCGGATTTGAGATCGTGCCGACGGATGATGCCAAAGCCCTGGTGGCCTATCTGCTCAGCCTGAAATCGGACGTGCCGCTCTTCGAGGCACCTTTCTCCGCAGCCGCAAGTGCCGCCGCGCCCGTTGCGTCCGCCACCGGGGTGTCCCCGACCCAATGAGCGATTCCCCCCTGCACAGCCTCACTGTGAACCCCGGACGGGAGACCGAGCCGCGGGTGGGGACGGCGTCTGCGCCGGTGTGGTTGATGGTCCTGCCGATTCTGCTCTTCTTCGGCGGGGCACTATACTTTGACCAGCATGGCGCTTGGTTCAACCCGGTCGTCCACGCGCCTTATACCTCGCTCAAACAGATTGAGGCCCTGCAACCCGCGACTGGGGGCGACCGCATGCTCATTCGGGGCAAGGTGGTGTATGAACAGGTCTGTGCCCTGTGCCACGGGGTGGATGGGGCAGGGAAGCCGGGTCAGGCTCCGCCGTTCATCAATTCGGACTGGGTCCTCACGCAGAATGTGGGACAGTTGATTAGAATTCCGCTGCAAGGTTTGGCCGGGCCGATCACGGTGAACGGTCAGGAATGGAACCTGGCGATGCCGGCGATGGGGGCTGCACTGCCCGACGAGGATCTGGCCGCGGTGCTCACCTACATGCGCAACGCCTGGGGCAACCAGGCCGCACCGGTCACGCCCGAGCAGGTCAAAGCCACCCGGGATGCCACCAAAGGCCGCACCCAACCGTGGTCGGCAGTCGAGTTGAAGGCGGTGCAGTGAGCGGGACCCCCATCTTTATCTTTCCCCTTCTCGCGCTCCGCCTCCGGCTCGCTGTGTGATCCGGCCCATCGCCCAAAGTGCATGCTCCGCGATCAAAGGCTCGGAGTCTTGGCACGCCTGCTCCAAGGCGGGCAGCGCCCGTGCGTCACCCACATTGCCGAGGGCCACGCAGACGTTTCGCAGCAAACCGCGGCGTTTGCCGCGCTCCATCGGAGTTCCACGAAAGCGTTGTTTGAAGGCCGTCGCATCCAGCGCCAGCAGTTCCACCAGATCGGGCATTTCCAGATCTGCGCGCCGATGTTGCTTCATCCGCCTGGCCTCCGAGGCAAACCGGTTCCACGGACAAACCTCCAGACAATCGTCGCAGCCGAAGATCCGGTGGCCAATGGCGGGGCGCAGCTCTTCAGGAATGGAGCCTTTCAGTTCGATGGTGAGATAGGAGATGCAGCGCCGGGCATCAAGTTGGAACGGAGCCGTGATGGCGCGGGTCGGGCAGGCGTCCAGACAGCGGACACAGGTGCCGCAACGGTTCTGCTCCGGCGGGTCCGGCTCCAACTCGATCGTGGTCAGGATCTCGCCCAGCAAGATCCAGTTCCCGAACCGGCGGCTGATGAGGTTGGTATGCTTGCCCACAAACCCCAGTCCGGCACGCTGGGCGAAGTCACGCTCCAGCACGGGGCCGGTATCCACATACCACAGCGACCGACCTGCCTCCCCGGCGAGGCGCGTGGTGAATTCCGCCAACTCCCGCAGCCCCGCCCCCATCGCCGCGTGGTAATCCTCGTGCCGCGCGTACCGGGCAATGAACCCCTGCCGGGCATGGCGCGCTTCGGGCTTCCGCCCTCCGCCCTCCGCCCTCGGATTTCGGACTTCGGACTTCGGACTTCGGACTTCGGACTTCCGGCATGTTGTCTGGCCGTAATTCAGGGCCACACAGATCACGCTCTGGGCACCGGGCAGCACCCGCTGGGGATCCATCCGCTGGTCCGCATTCCGCGCCAGGTAAGCCATCTCCCCGTGCCGGCCATCGGCAATCCATTCCGCGAAGCGCGCAGCGGACTCCGGCGCGGCGGCTGAGGTGAAGCCGCAGTGATCGAATCCCAACTCAAGCGCCCGTCTGCGCACGGCTTCTTTCATGAGACCGACCGGCGTGCCATCTGGAACTGGGTGGCGACCTGCTGGGCCACCTCGCGGATGGGTCGTCCCTCGGTGGTCACCAGCACGTCCGCCTGCCGGTAGAATGGCGTGCGCGCTTCGAGCAACTCCCGGATGCGTCCCAGCGGATCGGGGACGTTGAGCAGGGGGCGATGCGACTGGCTGCGCACGCGCTCGAGAATCTTCTCGGGCGTGGCCCAGAGGCACACGACGAGAGCGTGAGCCTTGAGACTGTCGAGATTCGCCTGGTTCGTGGGCAGTCCCCCGCCCGTCGCGATCACCAGGCCCTGTGTGCCGGCCAGTTCGGACACGGCCTCGCTTTCGAGCCGGCGGAAGGCTGGCTCGCCGTCCTGGGCAAAAATCTCCGCGATGCGCCGGCCGGCCCGGCCCTCGATGAGTTCATCCGTATCCACGAACCGGAACCCGAGCAGCTCCGCCAGTGCCCGGCCCACGCTGGTCTTGCCCGAGCCCATGAACCCAATGAGCGCGATGTTGCGAATGGACCGACTGGAAGTCACGCCTCAGGAGGTAACCCATTGCCGGGATCAGCGCACGCGCATTTTCACCCTCCGCCTTCCTTTCCACTTCATGCGCAATCGCGAAAGGAGGCTCCCCATGAACCGGGGTCCAAGAGCGGCGATGAAGACGCACGCACTCCAGATGCCGGCGCGCAGGTCGGTGATGCCTTGGAATGCGCGGAGCGTTTGGAGTGCGCCGACAGAGCGGGAGCGGTGATGGCACTTTCGAAGGGCTGCGGGACGTTTCAATTCCCCGCGTGGCGATGGCGCTGACCATTCAGACGCAGTTGGTCGCCATGGCCCGTAGCCATACCTTCCCCCTGCCCCAAGGTTCGATCTGCCTGTTCGTGGTCAATACCGACCTGGCACAGAGCGGCGCCGCTCCGTCCACACCCGGGAACTAACAGGTGAGCGCGACCGAAAAGACTCGCCAACGACGGGCCATTGTCCTCGAACGCATGCATCCGTGAGCGCTTTCTTGCGTTGCCTGCTGCCCGCCCTGACGGCGGTGTGCCTGTTTCCCCGGCAATTGCCCGTCAGAGGCCGGTGAGCCCCGCCAGGTAGGCGTGGATCAGTTCGGGCAGGTCGGTGCTGTAGCCCCCTTCGAGGAGACTGAACACCGGGACGTCCACCGACCGCAGCCGTTCGCCCAGCCAGTGGAAATCCCCGGGTTCGAGCGTGCCCTGCGCCAGGGGATCCCGGGCGTAGGCGTCGAACCCGGCGGACACGGCCACGAGCTGCGGTTTGCCGGTCATCATGGTTTCGAACGCCTGTTCGAGCACTTGGCGGTAGTGCTCGCGCGGGGTGAAAGGGGCCACAGGAAAGTTGAAACAATTGTTGCCGGCATCCGTCAGGCCGGTGCCAGGGTAGCAGGGCGATTGGTGGACCGAGTAGAAGGTGGCGCCCGGCCGGTTCAGCAGGATGGCTTCGGTGCCGTTGCCATGATGCACATCAAAGTCGAACACCGCCACGTGTTCGAGGCCGGTGTCCAACGCCTCGAGAACGGCGATGGCGACGTTGTTCAGGTAACAGAACCCCATCGCCTGGTCTGGCGTGGCGTGGTGTCCGGGCGGTCGCATCAGGCTGAACACCGTTTCGCCCGCTCTGGCCAGGCGCAATGCCTCCAAGGCTGCGCCGACCGAGGTCCGCGCGTAGCCGGCAATGCCGTCGTGATAGGCGGTGTCCCCGTCAAAATCGATGGGTTGTTCGAGCCGGGCCAGGTGATGTGCGGTGTGCGCGCGAAGCAGTTGGGCGTCCACACACTCCCCCGGCGCCCGCCATTCGATGGGCAGGGACGCCTGCTTGCGGAAATGGGCGGTGGTGCGCGTGATCCGGGTCGGGCGCTCGGGGTGCCCGGGCGAGTGATAGCCGGTGCAGGCTTCGTCGGTGATGATCTTCATGGCGGCGGTGACTCTAGTGGCGTAAACCGAACAGAACACAGAACAGGCACATGACTCCCAGCACGACCACGCCCGCGCTCAGCTCCCGCCAGCGTCCGGCCACGACCTTCATCACGATGATATAGGCCATCGTGATGAAGGTCGTGGTGCCTACGAGCAGTTCCGTGCGCACGGTGGTGCCGCGTTCCCTCAGCCTGAACATGCGTTCCATCGCGCCAACTGTAGCCGGGGGAGAATTCCCCGAACAAGTCCGCGCTTTGAACCCCTGAACCGCAGCGGTGAGCCTGGTGGAGTGCGGTGGCCAGCGAGGCACGAGCGTGACACCGCTTTCGCAGGCGCGGGGTGCAGTCGAGCGTTCCGCCGCCCTTCGAAAGCGCCGTCCTCGCTGCCCTCTACCACCTTCTCTGAAACCGCAGGCGCATCGCCAGCCGTTCTGCCCCGCGGGAAATCCCGGAACCATTTTCTTCCCACCTGAGAGATTCCTGGAAAAGCCTCTTGCTAATTTTCAATTGAGGCGTACAGAGCCTTATTAATCCCTACGACAGCGTCAGGTCTCACCCTTTCCTTGGGGACCCTGTGACTTGGCGTTGGTGTCTTGTGTTGTGATGTCGCAGGCGCGAAGGGGCGTGAGATGCATGCGTCGGGGCCAATCGGTTGGTCAGAAGCAACACCCGCGGGATCTCCACAACCTACGCGCGTCGCTTGGGCGGGCGCCGCTCTGGCCAATCGGCTCCGCCCCGGTTCCCGATCGCGCGACGCCGGAGCAACACCCCGCCCGGAGCCGGTCTGTCCTGGGGCCTCCGATAGCCGCCTATGAAACGGAAGTGGACTACAATGATCGTCGTGGTCGTGATTCTCCTGGCCGGGGCCGGGATCGGTTGGTGGGTTCAGGACGCACCCCGTCGGCATTCGTTGGCCAGCCTGACGCGCCTCGACGCTGCGCTGCATTCCGCCGACCGCGCGGAACTCCTCGACCTGGTCGTCCTCCCCGCCGCCGTACAGGGGCGAAGCGCTTCCGAGCAATCTGAGTTCCTGCTCAAGGCGCTCAACGACGAGATTTCGTCCCGAGGACTGGCCGTGCTGCGGAAGCAGGGGGACTACGGTCCGCTCACCGAAGTGTTTCCGGCCGAGGCGGAGGGGTGGGCCAGCCAGGCCGGGGTCAACGTCGAGGACTGCGTCGCGTTCAAGCTGGAGCGCCAGGGGATCCGCGCCGAAGTCGTCCTGGTCAAACCCTCAACGCCCGGCGTCCAACCTTCGACTGCGAAGCCGGTTTACCGCGTCGTGCGCCTCAACAACGTCAAGCCGATGGATGGCCTGAGCTTTTAACCACGGAGACAAACCGATGAATGCAAGCCCCCTGTCTTTTGGATCGCGGACCCCCTTGTCCGCCTGGCTCTCATCCGACAACGGCCGTCGGGCGGGCGTGTGTGCGCTCCCGCTGCTTGTGGTTGTGGCCCTGTTGGCGGGCCTCCTGCCGTTGCGCGCCGGGACCTTTCCCGGCAACGCCGGCGTCGGGATTGCCGATTCCACCGGCGGGTTGAGTTGGAACAACACCACCAATCAACTGACCGTGCAATGCTGGTTCAAAATCTCCGTTCCCTCCGGCGTCAGCCTTACCGACCACATGACCATCCTGGTCAACCGGCGCACCGGCACGACGAATGACTTGCATGCCTACCATCTCTATTACGACAGGAACAAGCGCACCGTTGAGTTTTCGACGCGGTGGGGGGTGGGGACCGCATTCTGGCAGGGGACGGTGATCAGCGCGCCCTACCCGGAGCGGTGGTATCACGTGGCCGTGGTGCGCAGCGGCATATTCCTCACAGCCTACGTGGATGGAACGGTGGTCCCCACCATCAACAACCTGCAAATCAATGCCGGCAACACCGCCACCACGGACGGCGTCTCGATTGGCAGTTGGGGCAGCGCCCGATACCTCTACGGGGAAGTGCAGGAGGTTTCCATTCATCAGGCCGTCCTGGGGCCGACCAACATCCGGGACTACCTGTTCCAAGACCAGGACACTGCGGACCCGAAACTCAAGGGCTATTACAAGTTGGGCTTTGCGCAAAGTCCGGGTGACCGCCTGCGCAACCTCGCGAACGCGGCCCCGTCCGGCACCGACGGTCTGCCCACCGGCCCGGGCACCCTCGCGTATGAAGAGACCAGCCAGGCCGGAGAGCAGTCCGCCTTCGACGCGGGCCGGAACGGCGGGGCGGGCGCCATTGCGCCCCTTTCGGGCGCCTTCGCCTGGGAGCAGGCCGTGCTGACGCGGCCCACGCCGGGCATGCCGTTCGAGTTCCGGATTGGCTACGGCAGCGCCAACGCCGCGGGCCGGTTCCTGCCGGGGGAAACCGACCCGGCGCTGGCTGGACCGCTGGAGAATCGCTGGCGGCACAGTTTCGAAACCCGCGTTCTCCCCATCGAGTATTTCGGCGATTCGCGCACGATTGGTCTGTTGTTCTGGAATGGGGCCTTGGAAACCTGGGACAAGGTGGGGGCCACGGAAACCTACCAGACCCGACGCAAGGACTACCGCGGCGAGTTCTCGAACGTGGGAACCAACCATCAGTGGGTCACGCCGGAGCGCCTCATCTACACCTTCCGGGCGCGCGATACCACCCCGGGGGCGATGCGGGGACGGCTGGTTTCCATCGAGGACCTCAACGGGAACAAGGTCCGGCTTCAGTACCAGGAGTCGGGAGCCGATGCGGGACTGTTGACCAACATTGTGGACAGTGCCGGGGGCCAGTACTCGCTGACGTATGCCGACAGCTTCCTGCAGAAACTCTCCTTTGGCCAATGGTCGGTTCAGTTCGCCTACGACCCGACCAGCCGCCGCCTGCTGTCCAAGACGCTGACCAACAGTTCCGGGCTTTACACGAACGTCGCCACCACCTGGCGGTTCAACTATCACACCACCGGGCTGTCCAGCAACCTGCTCCAATCCATCGTCGATCCCCGGGGCCACACCAACCGGGTGGTCACCTACGATGAATACGGACGCCGCACCAACACCCTGGATGCGGTCGGCCGCTCGACGCGCGCGCAATACGGCGTGCCCGGCAAGCGCCAGATCGCCACCACCGACGCCGAAGGCTATCTGTGGATTTCACGCACGACCGCAAGGGCCGGCCGGTTGCGCAGCGAGACCCGCTCGGCAACGAGTCCCGCTCGACCTACGACGAGTACGGCAACCGGATCTCGACCACCGATCCGTTGGGCAACCAGACCTTGTTTGCCTACGACGACCACGCCAACGTCATTGCCGTCACCAACGCTTTGGGCGAAGTCATGCGCTGGACTTACGACACCAATCTTCAACAAACCGCTGATCCACACCGATGCCCTGGGCTGGACGACCACCAACACCTACGATCCGCAGGGCAAGCTGGTGTCGCACCGCGATGCCCTCGGCACAGTGGCCGCCTTCACCTATACGCCCGAAGGCCTGGTGGAAACCGACGCCAATGCCAACGGCCATGTGGTGAGCAACGTCTACGCCGAGGGCTTCCTCGTCGCGCAGACCGACGCGGACGGCTTCACCAAGCGGTTTGTGCCCAACGAACTGGGCTGGAATCTCGCCATCACCAACGCGCTGGGCGAGGTCACCACCTACGCCTACGACCTCAACGGCAGGAAGGTCCTCACCTTCGAACCGCTGGGCCGGGCCTATGCGGTCACCTACGATGGGAACGGCAATCTGTTGGCCCAGACCGACGGAAAGGGGCAGTGGATGTCCTACGCCTACAGCGCTCTGAACCAGAAGACCAACGAGGTGGAGCGCTCCGGCGCCACCCGCCGGTTCACCTACACCCCGCGCGGCAAGCCCGCACTCCTCATCAACGCCCTCAACCAAACCAATGCCTTTTCACTACGACGCGGCCAATCGCCGGGCCGTCGCCACGGACCCGTTGGGTAACACCCTCACCACGGTCTATGACGCCGCCGGCAACGCGATTGCCGCGGTGGACCAGTTGGGGCAGCGCTGGACGAGGAGTTACGACCGCCTGAACCGCGTGGTGGCCGAGTCCGACCCCCTGGGCAACACCAAACGCACGTGTACGACGAGGCCGGGCGCGTGCAGCAGACCATCGATCCCAACGGTTCCGCGGACCTGCAATGTCTTCGACGGCCGGGGCCGCCTCATCCAGTGGATGGACGCGGCGGGCGCGGTCTGGCGCTACGCGTATGACGGCGTCGGTAACATCACCAACATCACCGACGCCCTGGGCGAGCCACTACGTGATGGAGTACGGCCCGCGCAACCAGAGCGACCCTGGAGCGCAACCAGGACGGCAAGGTGTGGGTCTATACCTACGACGCGCTGGGCCGGCTGAAGGACGCAAACGGAACCCAACGGCACCGAGCGCACGCTGACCTACGATGCGGGCGGCCGCATCACCTCGGCTGACGTTCAGCACGGGCCGCGTGAACTCGTTCCTCTACGACGACAACGACAATCCGATCGTCCTGTCCCGTAGCGGGTCCGGCCCGCCCACCATCAGCCAGCTTGCCTACGACCCGGAGGATCGCGTGGCGCAATACACGGATGCGTTTTCCAAGACCGTCCGCTACACCTACGATCCGGACGGGCGGCTGACGAACGTGACGTATCCTGATGGCAAGGCGCTGACCCAGGCCTACGACGCCCTGCGCCGGATGACCCGCCAGGTCTTTCAGTTCGGCCCGCTCAAGACCTTTACCAACACCTACGCTTACGATCAGGCCAGCCGCCTGATCCGCCGCACCTATCCCAACGGCATGGTGCAGACCAACACCTTCGACAACGCCGGACGGCTCACCGGCCTCTCCCATGCAGCCCTCACCCCCCAGCCATCGACCCTCGATATTGCGATGTCCTACGCCTATGACCGGAACGGCAACACCACCATGGCGCGGCAGGAAGGGGTGTTCCAGTGGCCCAAGCCCGCCTTGCTGGATGAAACCTCGGGCTTCACGGACGCGGGCCGGATCACAAACCGCGTGGACCGGTTGAACCCCACGAACCACTTCACCTATCGGCACGACGAGAACGGCAACATGACCAACGCCTTCGGCGCCGGTCAGAGTTGGACCCTGACCTACGATGAGGACAACCGGACCACGAGCCTCTGCTGGTCGAACGGGGTGCTGAACGATGTGATCCTCACCAATCGTTACGACGCCTTGGGGCGCCGCATCGCCAAGACCAGGGACGGCCTGCAGATGGGTTACGTGCTCGATCTGGCGGGCCGCATGGAGCGCATCCTCTGCGATCTGAGCCCTTCGCGCACCATCACCGCGTGGTACGTGCATGGTCCCGACCTGGCCTTCAAGGTGACGCCGGACGGATCCCTGACCTGTTATCACGCCGATCCCCACGGCAACATCATCGCCCTCACCGACGGCAACGCGGTCACGGCGGCCGAGTATGCCTACACGCCCTACGGGCGCAGCCTGGGTCGCACCAACACCCCGTCCCAGGCCGCCAACCCCTACCTGTTTGCGGGCAGCAAGGGCGTCATGGAGGACCTGCCGGGCCTGTTCTTCATGCGCGCCCGCTACTATTCCGCCGAAGCCGGTGTCTTCCTGTCCACGGAACCGATCCGGCATGTGGGTCCCACCTGGCGACCGATGCCCCACGCCTACGCGTTCGGCAACCCGCTCCGCTACACCGATCCCACCGGCGAATGGCCCGTTTTGGAGCAGGCGTGGGCAGCGGTCAGGGAATTCGCCGTGGGCGCTTGGGCTGAAATCCGTTCGGAAGCCCAGCAAGCATGGAAGCGCGGCAAGGAGTTCGCCGAGGGGACCTGGGAGAACATCAAGGGGTTGCCGGGAGATCTCCGAGACCTTGGGCGGGCAGCGTGGGAGGAGATCAAATCACTCCCCGGAGATATCTGGGACACCGGCAAAGCTGCATGGGAGGACGTGAAATCCATGGCGGAGTGGGTCTGGGGCGCGGCGCAGGATGTCTGGGATTTCATCAATGATCCGGACCCGGGTAAATGGGAGGAAACCGGGCAGAGCATCGTGAACTGGGTGGAGAAGGAAGTTGTGGGCGGCGCTGTACAGATCTGGCAGGAGGACCTCCAACCGGCCATCGAGGAGGTCTGGCAAACCACGAAGTCCACCGCCAAGTCCGCCTGGAATTGGATCAAGTCGATCTTCTAGCCGGCCAACCCCATGGAAGCGGATCACATGAAGACATCGTTTCGACAACCAAACGCAACCTTCCACGAAGGAGCAAAACGTATGCGCACCTTGATCTTTCGTTCGGTCCCGGCCCTCCTCGGCCTGGCCCTCGGCAGCCTGACGGCCCATGCGGCCTCCATCACCGGCACCCTTACCTACCTCGGGCGTCAGACCGGGGAGGTCTGGGTTGCCGCCTCGCTCAACACCAACGCGCTGTTCGCGCACACCCGGCTTGATGTCCCGGCGTCCGTGCCCTTCACCAACGCACCGTTCACCCTCTCGAACCTGTTCGCCGGCGGGAGCTACCAGGTCTTCGCCTGGCGCGACTCGGTCTCCAACAACGCCTCCGACCTCACGGAAGCCCAGGCCTGGCATCCCGGCGGCACCTTCCTCGTGCTGGAGACGCTGGCCATCACCAACTTCGACATCACCGACCCGGACCTGGACGCCGACAAGCTGCCGGATTGGTGGGAGGTGCGGTACGGGCTGGACCAGCGGATGGGCTCCGGACGGTCGGGCGCCCTGCGGCTGCATCCCGGCCAGACCAACTACACGGACGCGGTGTGGGCCAGGGTGCTGGGCGCCAACCCGGCCGGCGGGACGGCCCTCAACGTCTCGACCACCAATGGATTCGCCACCAACGACCTCGTGCTGATTCTCAGCATGCAGGACACGAACCTGAACCTGGGTTTGAACCAGGCCGGCACGTGCGAGTTCGGGCGCATCGCCGCGCTGACCCAGGGCGGGGGCGCCACCAACCTGGTCCTCACCGCCCCGCACACCAACTCCTTCACGCCCGGCACCGCCCAGAAGATCCAGGTGGTCAAGGTGCCGGAATACACCGCGCTGACGCTGGACGGTTCCGCCTTGAGCTTCTATGGCACGAACACCGTGCGGGTGCCGAACTTCGGCTGGTCCATGCCCACCAACGAGATCACCGTCGAAGCCTGGCTGCGCGTGGTCACCAACAAATATCAGTGGCCTGTGGTCTTCTATCTGGACCCCGACGACACCGCCAATCGGTTTCTCGCCCATGTGGGCAGCCGGTATCCCTACAACTACTGGAGCTATTGGCATTTCGGCAACCTGAACAGCGGCGGCCGGTGTGATTACGTCCGGACGCCAGCCGCTGGCGCCTGGGAACACCACGCCTGGGTGGCCAGCCAGAGCGGCAACTTCATGAAGGTGTTCCTCAACGGCATCGAGGATCATTCCGTCTCCAATTTCAGCGCCAGCGGCTTCACCCGCGGCCAGTACGACCTGGTGCTGGGCTTCAACTTCTTCGGCGACATGCACGACTTCCGCGTCTGGAACAAGGCGCGCACCCAAGCTGAGATCCAGAACGACATGCACCACGTGCTCTCGGGTCAGGAACCGGGCCTGGTGGCGTATTATCGGCTGGACGAGGGCGGAGGCACCAATGTGCTGGACGCCACCGGTCATGGCCACCACGGCGCCTGGGCCAATGCGCCCGCCTGGGTGTCGGCTTCCACTCTGACCTGCCAGTCGTGGAACGGCACCAACGGCGGCGTGCTGGCCTTCCTCACACATGAACTGATGCTCGCCAGCAACAGCGTGATCAACGCCGACGGGAAGGGGTATCGCGGGGGACCGAATTACGCGCAAGCGGACGTGGATGGTTATCAGGGCGAGTCCTTGGGTGGCACCTGGCCGGTGCACTCGATCACCAACAACTTGGGCGGCGGCGGCGGGGGCGGACGTAGTTATTATGCAAGCGGCAACAGTGGCGGCGGCGGCGGCTACGGCTTGCCCGGAGCGATCGGATTGGTCACCCCGGTCAATTACAGCAACAACGACAGGCCGACCGCCACGAATTCAGCGTTCGGCGGCAGCAGCTACGGCACGTCCAATCTTGCCCGCTTGCTCATGGGCAGCGGCGGCGGCTCGGGAGGACAGGACGGCAACGACACCGGTGACGCCAACGCCAATGGCGGGGTCGGCGGCGCCGGGGGCGGGATTTTCTACTGTTCCGCGGGGTTCCTTGCGAACAGCGGACGGATCAGCTCGTCCGGCCAGGACGGTTCCAGCCAGGTTGCCGGCGAGCGCGGCGTGGGCGGTGCGGGCGCGGGGGGCACCGTCTGGATCACCGCCAACTGGCTGCCGGCCGACGGCGTGGTCCTCGCGCGCGGCGGTGTGGAAGGGCGCAGCGGCTCCTATGTCGGCGGCGCCGGCGGCGCGGGGCGCATCCGCCTCGATCTGCCTCCGGGGGCTGTGGCCCCCGTCCTGGATCCGGCGGCGGGCTGCGTGGAACATCTCGATGCCGAACCCGCCGCCTTGTGGAGCCCATACCACGACACCGACCAGGACGGTGTCTCCGACCTCTCGGAATACCTGTTGGATCTGAACCCGATCGAGTCCGACAGCGACGGCGACACCCTGCCGGACGGCTGGGAAGTGGCCAACGGCTTGAATCCCGCCGACCCCGCCGATGCCGCCTCGGACGCTGACGCCGATGGTCTGGCCAGCGCCGTCGAGTTCCACTGGCGCACCGACCCCCGGGACGACGACAGCGATGGCGATGGGTTGAATGATTCCGACGAGCTGTTCCTGCACCGCACCGATCCGCTCGTGGCGGATACCGACGGGGACGGGATGAGCGACCAGGCGGAGGTGGCCGCGGGGAGCGACCCCTTGTTCGCGGGCACGCGGTATTTCTACGATGCGTTGGACCGCTTGGTGGGCGTGCAACACGAGAACGGGCTGGCTTTGGGCTACGAGTATGATCCCAACAACAACCTCGTGCGCCAGTTCTATGCGGAGCGGGATTCCAACACCAACGCCTTGCCCGATCTCTGGGAATCCCTGACCGGCTTGACCAACAATCCCAGCGCCTTTGCCGATACCGACCACGACGGATGGTCCGATCACCAGGAATGGCAGACAGGCACCAATCCGCTCGATCCAAACAGCCATCCGGACCTTGTTGGCAGCGCCGGCACGCAGGTCGCCTCGATCTCGTGGCCCTTTGCCCCCTCGAATTTCGTGGTGGGTGTCGGGCAACTCGATGGCCTCGGCGCCGAGGAAATCGTGATCAGCGCCGACGGTGACCCCGGCGGCGCGACCAATTTCCTGCTGGTGCTTTCCCAGGCTCATTCCACCTGGTCCACGCAGAAAGTCGAGGTGGGGTCGGTCGGCGTTACTTCGATCGCCGTGGGCCAGCCGACCAATTGCCCAAGCCCGGCCATCTACATCGGCCTGCGACGGGCGGGCGGGTTGGGCGGGGTGATGGAGTTCAAGCAGGCGGGCAACCTGTGGAGTTCCAACACGATCGCGACGTCCACGAACGACCGGGCGTTTGTGCTGGGCGTTCGCGCCGGACAGGACGTCGTCGCCAGTCTGGCCACAAGCAACGCTCCTCCCGGCGGCGCCTGGTATTTCTGGTTTGCCTCGGCTTGGACCAACTTGATTGCCGACACGAATACGTCCCAACGCGGGTTGGCCGCCCTCACCCAACCCGGACTGCATGGCATCGCCAGCAGCGGTATGCGCCTGCTGGATGTGGGCGGAGTGCAGATGGGTTTCGGCAGTTCCTCGGTCCGGGCCGGCGAATCGTCCGCCTCCGCGCGGCTGCTGTGGCGCGGGCATTCCCTGACTGCCGGCGATCTGCGGCTGACCAACGCCGTGTCCGTCCTCTATGCCTTTGTGGACGACAAGAACCTCAATGGCGCGATGGATGCCGGGGACGACTTCGTGGTGACCGAGTATTCCTACAGCGGAACCACGGTGGCGACGAACACGCCTCAGCGCGCGTCGTTGTCCGGCCCAACCCTCGCCCCAAGCTACGGGCTGGCCAGCGTGGATGTGCTCTACGGCAACCAGCAGGTCTTCTTCACCGCCGAACCGGATGGCCAGGTGTTCTCGTGGACGGCTCCGGACGTCACAGCCCCGCTGCAACGGCAACTTTTCAGCGCCCAATACGCAGGCATGGGCTGGCACGCCCTGGCCGGCGCCCGAACGCTCGAGCCCGCGCAGAGCCTCGTGGGTCTGTGTGTGGATCCCGCCGCGCCCAACCGGTGCGACGTGATTGTCTGGCCGCCGCTGCAGCAACTCTGGACGCCCGCCGCCGTGCCGCAAACCGCGCCCATTACGAGCATCCTGCCGGATCCCCACCAGGGGCGCGATTTGGCGCTGGTGGACCTGCGGCTCTGGGATGCCGAGGGGAATCTTGCCACACCCGCGCTGCAGTATCGCCTGACCAACAGCCTTTCCTGGTCGAACGCCACCCTCGCGGCGATCAATGGCGCCGCTTACGGCCCGGTCACCACCTCGCCCACCGGCCACATCCATCGGGCCAGTTGGGCCGCGGGACTGGATCTGGGCGCCGGCTTCACCAACTCCGTCTGGTTGCGCGCCCGGGCGCACGACGTCTCGCTCACGGGCGACTGGTCGTCCGAGGTGCTCTATTCCGTCCAGAATTCCGCGGCCCTCCCGGTGGCTTCAAATGACGTCGCCACCACCTACGAGAACACTGCGGTGAACATTGACGTTCTGGCCAACGACACGGTGACCGTGCCGCCCAAGCGCGTTACGAGTGTGGGCCTGCCTGCCCACGGCACTGCCGCCACCAACCTGAACGGCACGGTGCGCTACACGCCGGCCACCGGCTTCACCGGCATCGACCAGTTCACTTACACGCTCGCAGATGGCGCGGGCGGCTCCAGCATCGGCTTGGTCACGGTCACGGTGATCCCGGGTGCGCCGGTGGTCATCGTGTTGTCTTCGCCCCTCCTGCAAGGCGGCACCCAGTTCAGCATGATCGTCTCGGGCTGGCCCGGCCAGGTGTACCAGGTCCAGGCCTCGACCAATCTCTCGACGTGGACGGACATCGGTCTTTTGACCAACGTGAGCGGCACGGTGCTGTTCAACGAACAAGTTCCAACCAACGCCCGGGTGAGATTCTATCGAACGCTCCTGCCTTGACCGATGCGTTGGCGTCCGTGACGTGGGCCCAGCAGGATTTGAACCTGCGACCAAGCGATTATGAGTCGCCTGCTCTGACCGCTGAGCTATGGGCCCATGTCGAAGTCGGGGGATTGTGGTCCGGAGCACCTCGCGTGTCGAAACCAAAACCCGCGTGTCCCGGGGATTCGGAGGCAACGTCTAGCTACGGATTCTGCCGCTTGAGGAACTTGAACAGGTCGCTGTCGGTCGTGAGGATGAGCGTGGTGTCGTTGGTCAGGATGTTTTGGTAGGTTTCCAGCGTCTTGGTCAGTTGGTAATAATCGATGGCCGCCGGGCTCTGGTTATAGGCGTTGGCGTAGATCTCCGTTGCTTGGGCATCGGCTTTGCCGGTGATCTCCTGGATGCGGCGGTAGGCGGTGGACTCGATTTCCTCCAGGTCTTTCTGCTTTTGGCCCAGGATCTTGGCAGCCTCTCCGGCGCCTTCCGAACGGAAGCGTTCGGCGATCTGCTGGCGCTCGCTGATCATGCGTTCGTAGATGCGCTGCCGGACGCTGGGGCTGTAGTTGATCCGCTTGAAGCGCAGGTCCAGCAGCTCGATGCCAAACTCGGCCACCTTGGGTGCGGCATTTCTGAGGATGTCTTGTTCCACCAAATGACGTCCCCGCTTGATGGGGTAGAGCTGACTGATGCTGCCGCGGGAACCTTGCAGTGTCTCGTCCACCGCCGGCACCCGGTCCTTCGTCGCGCGGATGACCTCGATGAGTTCATGTTTGGCGATGGCATTGCGGATTTCGCTGCCGAGGATGTCGTCCAGGCGGGATTGGGCGCTGCGCTCATCGCGCAGGCGCAGGAAGTACTGCTCGGAGTCGCTGATGCGCCAGCGTCCGAAGGCGTCCACCAGGATGTAGGTCTTGTCCTTGGTGGGGATTTCGCTCGGGCGCCCGTCCCAGCGCAGCACGCGTTTTTCCAGCCGGTTGACGTCCTGGATGAACGGGGTTTTGAAGTGCAGGCCGGCGTTGGTGACGGCGTTTCCGACGGGTTTGCCGAACTGGGTGATGATCACCTGTTCGGTCTCGTAGATCGTGTAGAGCGAGCTGGACAGGACAATCAGGCCGGTGAGCGCGACGAGGGCGACGACGATGAGTGAGGCGATTTGTTTCATCAGCGTCCCTCCTGGGGGTTGAGTTGGAGCAGGGGAAGCAGCCGGCTGGCTTCCTCGTCGATGAGAATCTTTCGGGTCACCCCGGGCAGCACCTCGGACATGGTTTCCAGATAGAGCCGTTGGCGGGTGACGTCGGGGGCTTTGATGTATTCGGTCAGCAGCGCGTTGAACCGGGCCGCGTCGCCCTCGGCCTCGTTCACCCGGCGGATGGCGTAGCCCTCGGCCGCGCGGATGCGTTCCTCCGCCTGGCCGCGGGCGCGGGGGACGAATCGGTTATACTCGCCGTTGGCCACGTTGATGGCTTTCTCGCGTTCCTGTTGCGCCTGGTTCACCTCGTTGAAGGAGGGTTGGACGGGCGGGGGCGGGTTGACGTTCTTGAGCTGGAGTTGGTCGATGCCGATGCCGAGGTGATATTCCTTCACCCGCTCGCGGAGTTTGACCAGCGATTCCGCCTCGATTTCCTGGCGTCCGACGGTGATGACCTCGTCCACCGTGCGGTCTCCCACCACCTCGCGCATGACCGATTCGGACACATCACGCAGCGTTCCATCCGGATCCCGGAAGTTGAATAGATACGCTTTGGGATCTTCGATCCGGAACTGGATGATCCATTCGACGGTGGCGGCGTTCAGGTCGCCGGTGACCATGCTGCGTTCCAGGTCATGCTCGTCGTCCCGAGAACTCTGGTAGGGGTTGGTGGCGCCGGCGGTGCCGAAGCCGAATTCCTGCTTGAGCTGGCGTTTGACCGGGACCTGGTAAACGCGCTCGATGCCGAAGGGCATCTTGAACTGCAGTCCGGGGCTCGACCGTCCGGGCGTAGCGCCCAAACCGGAGGATGATGCCCTGATACTCGGCCTTGACGGTGAAGAACATGGTGCCCAGGCCCAGCAGCACGATGAGCCCGACGAGGAGCGCGCCCATGATCCCCAGGCGCAGGGTGTAATAGGTGTTTCCAATCCGGATGACCATGGCGGGTTCACCTTGGAGAATCTCCCGGCGTCCGTCAACCCCACTGAGGCACGGGCCCGGATCAAAGGGGGCGCATCGGCTTCTGTGCGATGCCCGAAACCCGATGCCCGAGTCCGAAAGAAGCCCCAAAACCGAATTCCGAATCTGCGCTTGAATGTCCCATGGACCCTTTGCCTGACCGGGTTCGGCCTGCACAGGCTTCGGGCTTCGGCATCCGCGGTTCAGGCCTCTGATGGCCAGAGCTGCAAGAAAGTGAGACGCGCCCTCGGCATCGTCCTCGCGACCCTACAGGTTTTCAGCCCCCCCAGGCCTCCGTCAAGAGTCCGCCAAGCCGTTTGACTTGGTTGTGGGCGGAACCTAGACTTGGGCAGCATGTTGACGGCAGACTCCAACCCGGCTCAAAGCCAGGCGGCTTTCCTCGCCCCATACATTTCCGGGCAGTCCTGGCATGGTTTGATCCAGCCGGTGGAGTCCTTCCTGGAGTCCGTCTCGGACCGGCTGGCTGCGCAAGTGGACGCCTTCGACCCCGAACTGGCGGACTACGCGGACTATGCGCTGAAGGGGCAGGGCAAGCACCTTCGTCCCGCGCTGGTGGCCTTGAGTGCGGGGACCTTGGGCGCGGCGGGGGAGGATCATGTGACCGCGGCGGTGGTCATCGAGATGGTGCACCTGGCCACGCTCGTTCATGACGATGTCATGGACGAGGCGGAGATCCGGCGGGCCCGACCCACGCTGGCGACGAAGTGGGGCACTGAAACAGCGGTGCTCTTCGGGGATTGCCTGTTCGCCGAGGCCCTGCGCCTGGCCGCCAGTTTCCCGACGCCCGATGTCTGCCGGGCGGTGGCCTCGGCCACAAACACGGTTTGCGCCGGAGAAATTCTCCAGACCCGTAGCCGGGGCAACTTCGAGTTGAGCCTTGATGAATACCTGCGGATCATCGACATGAAGACCGCGGAGCTGTTTGCGCTATCCTGTGATCTGGCGGCCTATTTGGCGCATGCGCCCGAGCATCAGCGCACCGCGTTGAAGCGTTTCGGACGAGACTTTGGCGTCGCCTACCAGATCTTTGACGATTGTCAGGACGTGTTTGGGTCGGAATCACAAGCCGGAAAATCGTTGGGCACGGATCTGGCCAAGGGGAAACTCACGCTGCCGCTGATCGAACTGCGCCGCCGGGTTTCCAATGGCGATTTGATCAAGCTCGAGAAGTTGTTCCTGTGCGGCGAGGTGTCGGGCCTGCCGGACCTGCGGGTCCTGCTCAAGCGTCACGGCATCCTCAAGGCCTGCGAATCGGTGATCCGCGCCAGGCTGGAGTCGGCCCGGACCGCCTTGGACCGGCTGCCAACCAATGTCGGCGTCGAACGCCTGCGGGGCTGCACGCGCTACCTGGAACATCAACTCGATTCATTTCGCGGAAGTTGAGCGTCCGCAAGTCCATGGCACCCGCCGCCCCAAATCTTTCTGGAATGGAGGCCAACCCGGAACCGGAATCTCCGGAAAGCAGCGCCCCTGAGGAATCGGCGCTGGTGCGCGCGGCCCAGCGCGGCGATTTGCGGGCTTACGACGAGTTGGTGCGGCGCTGTCAGGAGCGGGTTTATGGCACGATCTACCACATGACGGCCAATCATGAGGATGCCAATGATCTCGCCCAGGAAACGTTCATCAAGGCCTACCAGGCGCTCAAGTCCTTCCGAGGCGGCTCCAGCTTCTACACCTGGGTGTATCGGATTGCGGTCAACAAGACGATTAACTTCCTGAAGCAAAGGAAGAACCGGGTCCAGATGAGCCTTAACGACCTCGATGCTCATGTGGAGAACGATCCTGACCTGGTGTCGCTGATCTCCCATGACACTCCGCGCCGTGACGCCCAGCTCTCCGAGTTGCAGGAAAAGTTGAACGAATGCCTGCTCAAGCTGTCGGATGAGCATAGACTGGTGGTTGTGCTGCACGATGTGCAGGGTCTGCCACACGATGACATCGCCAAGATCATGGATTGCAATGTCGGGACGGTCCGGTCCCGCTTGTTCTACGCCCGGCAACAGTTGCAGGGGCTCCTGGCTGATTACTTGAAATGAACACACCTCCCGAGAATGATTTCGCCGAACTGCGCCGCCTGTTGAGCCTCAAACGGCACGAACAGCCGCCCCCGGGCTATTTCAATGCCTTTCCCCGGCGCGTGATTGCGTCGATCCAGGCGCAATCGGCGCGGCGCGAGGCGGTCGATGCAGGCGCGTCCGTACCCGCCTGGGTTTTGACGTTCCTGGAGCGATTGCAGGCGCGTCCGGCTTTCGCCAGTCTCGTGGGCGCCGGATTGTGCGCGTTGGTTCTTGGGGCGGTGTTGATCCTCGAGAAGGATGCCCAGAGACCTCAGCCTATGCCGTCCGTGCTGGCAGAAATCACTCATGCCACGCCACAGCCCGCCCCGGAGCAGGAGTCCGCTTCCAAAGCGTTCCAGCCCTTAACCGCTGATGTCATGGCGCCCTTGGTCGCCTCGAACCAATGGCAGACCTCACCGGGTCCTTCCCTGTTCGACCTGACGCCGGGGTTGAACACCGCCCCGGTCGGCCATCGCCCGTAACTCGGGTTGGCGGCCCGGTCAAGATGCTGGAGACGACGTGAGGAGTCTCTGAGGAGTCTCCTCCCTGCTAAGAGATCCAAGCCTCGTCACCTCGGCCCCCATCAGGAAGCAAGTTACTGAACGGGCCTTTAGAGCGCCCGATCGAAAACCAGTGGCAGGGCCAGGCCCCTGACGCTCAGGCGTTCGCCCTGCACCACGCCGTCGAGACGCAATTCCTTCCCGTTGGCTTCGAAGGTCAGTTTGTAGTCATCCCCGGATTTTCTCCACCGGCCATTCGAGGTTCCGGCAGCCGGGTTGGGCTGGCTGAGGTCCGGCGGGGGAGTGTCCGGCGCCGAGAAGTTCTTCGCCACCAGCCGTTCCTCGGTTCCGACCACCAGGGAAGCGTTTCCATAGCTGTATTGGAGAATTTGTCCGGTCCGCTTCATTTCCCGGGAACTGATGTTCGGTCGCTCCTTGCGCAGAGCGGCGGCGGAGGCGGAAGGATTGAAGCGCCAGCGGCCCAGGAGTCGTTCCCCCGAAAACTTTGGCGAAATGCCCGTGTCGAGGTACTTATCCAAATCCTTGAGATTGGGTTGGACCGTGGACCAGATTTCGCTGATCAAACTCGAATTCTTCAGGATGGCGTCCACGTTGGGATTGGCCAGCACCTCCTTGAGGGGCGCCTGGCGGAGGCGAAGATCGTTGAAGGCAGAATCGGCTCCGAGTGTCTGAAAGGCCGGATTCTCGCCGAGCATCAGGAAGGGGGGGTAGCGTCTGAGACGGGCTTCGAGCAGCGAATTCTGGTAAATCTTCCCGGCCACGTCTGCCGTGTCGTAGTAAGCTTCGGGGAACGGTTCCATGGCCCGGGCGGTCTTGACGAATCCCGACCCGTCCAGGTCCCACGCCAGGCGGTTCAGGAGCTTCACGGGCCACTTGGCCTGGTCGGGCGCGCCAACCTGCACGGTCCAGTAACCGAAGCTGTAAATGACGAACGAGATCAGGATGAGATACGCCGTTCCATTCAGCACGCCCATGCAAAGTCCCAGCCGCGCCATCAGTCGCACCCACAAGACCAGGCGCAAGTCACCGGCCTGATACTTGTAGAACACCTCGACCTTCTTGTGCAGGAACACCGCCCCGGTCTTGAACAACGCCGAAATGACGCAGAATACGATGAACGGCGGAAAGATCCACAGCGCCAGCGGATGGGTGATCCCGAAGGGTTTCATCAGCGGCACCACCAGGCCGGACAGTGGCCCCGCCAGCCACACGCCCAACAGAATGCCCAGAAACGACATCGCCACCCGAATCGCCCCCTGCCGATACCCAATCCCGGCCAGGCTCAACAACAGAATCAGCGCAAGCAACCAGAAGGTCATGCCCGGAGTAAACGGCGCCCGCCCAAAAAAATCACGCAGAAAAATGCCCCGCCTGTCCATTCAACGTGGGGCGGACTGAACATCCAGATGTTTGGGAGAATAACCGGCATCCACTTTCGCCCGCCCACTTTCGCCTTTGAAGTTTACGTCCGGCCCTTAGTCTTGGCGGCGTGAGTTGCGAGTTGCCCCGCATCAGCATCATCATTCCCGCGCCACCAGGCATGGCCGAGGTCAAATCGGCGGAGGCGGGCCGGCGCTTGGATTACCCGACCGGGCAGGTGGAGCTGATCGTGGCGCGCGGACGTCAGCCGTCGGTTCAGCGCAACACCGCCCTGCGCGCCGCCACGGGGGAGTTGGTGTATTTCCTGGACGACGATGTGGTGCCGGAGTCGGCCAACCTCCAGCGGATGGCGGCGCAGTTCCAGGATCCGGAGGTTGCGATGGTGGGCGGTCCGAATCTGTGTCCCCCGGAAGCGCCGACGATTGAGAAGGTCTTTGCCTTGGTGCTGTCCGCCTGGCTGGCGTTTGGTCCCAGCCGCGCGCGCTACAGTCGGGTGGGGCCGCGGCGCGAGGCGTCGGAAAAGGAACTCATCCTCTGCAATCTCGCCGCCCGGCGACAGGCCGTGCTGGATTTGGGCGGATTCGACGAGGCGTTGTATCCCAACGAGGAGAACGCCCTGATGGACGGGTTGCAGGCCAGGGGCTTCAAGCTGATCTACGATCCGCAGTTCGTGTCCCATCGCCGGCCGCGCCGCACTCTGGCCGCGTTTGCGCGGATGTTGATGACCTATGGACGGGGGCGGGCGGAGCAGTTCCGGCTGCATCCCAGTGTGGGGTCGGCGCTCAACTTCGTTCCTCCGTTGTTCTGCTTGTATTGCCTTTGCCTGCCGCTGGGGGCGATTCAGCCCTGGGTGCTGTGGCCGCTGGCCGCGTACGCTCTGGCCGTGCTGCTCCAAACGCTGGCTCTCATTGCGAGCGGCGGTTGGCTGGCCGGGCCAGCCATGCCTTTGATCGTCATGACGCACCTTCTGTATGGCCTGGGATTCTGGAAAGGTCTGTTCACCGCCCTCGGCAAAGGGGCGGGAAAACCCACATTCGAGGTTACGCTGGAGCGTGTCACGGTCTGAGGGGTCGCATGTATGAAAGCCGACGGCTGGAAAAAGGCAATCGCCGCAAGCGCCGACCCGTCCCGTGCCGGCGAGCAGTTGGACCGGCTGCGCAAGACGGGGCCAGCCGCCCGCGATTTCCTGCAGGCGGCAACGCCTGAGACCGGACGGATCGTTTGCACGGTGTTGGCCGGGTCCGAATTCTTGTCTGACCTGTTGGTTTCCCGTCCGGACTGGCTGCCGGTGTTGGATGGGGAGAGCACCCGGCATCCTCGCCGCAGCCAGGGGTTGCGGAAGGAGGTCGGGGATTGGCTCGATCCCCTGCTTCAGGCGGCGGACCATGCCGGGGCCTTGCGGCGTCTGCGGGAGTTCAAGCAGCGTGAGATGCTGCGCATTGCCGCGCGTGACCTGGCGCGGTTGGGCCGCACGGACGAGGTCACCCGTGAGCTGTCGGACGTGGCGGATGTCTGCCTGGAAGCCGTCTGGCGCGTGTGCCGGCTCCAGATCGAGGCCCGCCTGGGCTGTCCCTATCACGAAGTTGGCCCGGGCCAATGGCAGCCCGACCCAGGCCTGCGTGTTCGGGATGGGCAAACTCGGCGGCCAGGAACTGAATTACAGTTCCGACGTCGATGTGCTGTTCGTGTATGAAGAGGAGGGGAGTGTGTTCCGGGAGAGACCGGTCCGGAAGAAGGCGCCGCGCGCCGTGCTGACCAGCCATGAGTTTTTCAACCGGTTGGGCGAGGCCTTCATCAACGAAGTGTCGCGCACGACGGAGCAGGGATTCCTGTATCGCATCGATTTGCGGCTGCGACCCGAGGGCAACAGCGGACCGCTCACCCGGTCCCTGGCTGGCTACGAGAATTATTACGCGCAGTGGGGACAGACCTGGGAGCGGATGATGCTCATCAAGGCCCGGCGTGTGGCCGGCGACAACGATGTGGCCGGCGAATTCCTCGAAATGGTGCAACCGTTCCGCTTCCCGCGCGCCATCAGCGAGGGCGCCCTGCGTGAAGTCCGGGATCTCAAGCACCGCATCGAAAGCGAAGTGGTGCGGTCGGGTGAAGTGGACAGCAACGTGAAGCTCGGACGGGGTGGGATCCGCGAGATCGAGTTCATTGTGCAATCCCTCCAGGTGCTGCACGCCGGACGGCAGCCGTTTCTCCAGAACTCCCAGACCCTGCCCTGCCTGGCCAAGCTGGCGCAGTACCATCTCCTGCCGGAAACGGATGCCAGCCGGTTGGCCGAGGCCTACTGCTTCCTGCGCGACGTCGAACATCGTCTCCAGATGCAGGCCAACCTGCAGACGCACACCATCCCGGAATCGGGTTCCGCCCGGGAACGGTTGGCGCGCCTGATGGGGTTTCGGACACTCAAGCCCTTTGAAAACGCCTTGAACGGGCATCGCGCGTTCGTGCGCGACGTCTTCGAGCGCCTGCTCAACCGCGATACGTCCGAACCGAAGGATTCGTTGCCGGCCAGCTTCGAGGGGCGGGAAGCCGAGTGGAAGCGGTTGATCGCGGATCACCAGTTCCGCGACCCGGACAAGGCCTTCCGCGTTTTGCGCGAGTTCGTCGAAGGCCCGGGCTACGTTCATACCTCCGCGCGGACGATCCGTCTCGCCCGGCAACTGGTGCCCAAGCTGTTCGCTTACTGCCGGCGCACGGACGAGCGCTGGCACGGCGATCGCATCACGCACCCCGTGTTGTCCGACCCGGACCGTGTGTTGCTGCGGCTGGACAGTTTCATCGGCACCTACGGTGCGCGCGCCACCCTGTTCGAGCTGTGGGCGCGCCATCCGCTCGTGTTCGAGGCGCTGATGCTGCTGATCGACCGGTCCGAGTTCCTCGCGGAACTGGCCATCCGCACCCCGGACATGGTGGACGACCTGGTGGTGAGCGGTCGGTTACGCCAGAAGCGGTCGGCTCCCGACGCTCTGCGCGACCTGATGCATGGGATCGGGGACGCGGACCAGCACTGCTGGATGCGCACTTATCAACAGGCCGAACTGATGCGGTTGGGGTGCCGGGACATTCTGCAGATCGTGGGACCGCAGCAGGCGTTGGAGGGCCTCAGCGATCTGGCGGACGCCTGCCTCCAGTATGCCCTGGCCGTGGTGACCCGTCGTCATCGGTTGAAGCAGCCGCCCTTTGCCCTCCTGGGTTTGGGCAAGCTCGGCGGGCGCGAACTCAATTATGGATCCGACCTGGACATCCTTTTTGTGGCGGACGACCAGGTGGCGAACCTGCCGAGGCTGCAGAAGATTGCCGCCGGGTTGATGGATCTGCTGTCCGCGCGAACCGAGTTGGGGATCGCTTTTGTCACCGATGCCCGGCTCCGGCCGGATGGGCAGACCGGGCTGCTGGTGAACACACTCTCGGCGCACGAGGCCTACTACCGCCAGCGCGCGCAGTTATGGGAAATCCAATCCATGTCCCGCGTGCGGTTTGTCGCCGGCGATGCGGACTTGGGAGGCCGGTTCGTGTCGCTCATCCAGCGGCTCTCGAACTTTGCCGAGCCGAGCCTGCCGCTGGCGGCCTACGGACCCGACTGGAAGCAGCGGATTCACGAGATGCGGATGCGGATCGAGAAGGAACGCACCCCGGCGGGTCAGGACGCCCTGGCCATCAAGACCGGCCGGGGCGGCCTGATGGATGCCGAGTTCATCGCGCAAGCCCTGTGCATGGAACGGGGCTGGTATGAGCCCAATACCCTCAGCGCGTTGGAACGGGGTTACGCGGAGAAGTGCCTGCCCCGGGCGGAGGAGTTGATCACCAATTACCTGCGCCTGCGCCGCGTGGAAACCATCCTGCGCCGCTGGAGTTATGAAGGCGAAACCGTGCTGCCCGTGGATCCCGCGCCGTTCTATCGGGTGAGTGTGCGCTGTGGCTACGTCACCCCCGAGGCGTTCGCAAAAGCGATGGCCGGCTGCCGCCAGGCCATTCGCTGCGCCTACGAAGCGTATTTCCCCGCACCCCGGACATGAGTGACGAGGCCGACACCAGCCAAGCTCCCCTTCGGGCTTTCGTTGCCATCCCTGTTCCTCGCCAAGTCCAAGAGGGGTTGGCGACGGCGTTGGATCGCATCCGGGACAGTGTTCCCCGGAAATCGGTGCGGTGGGTGCAGCCCGAGAACATCCATCTCACGCTGCGCTTCTTCGGGGACGTCCTCGCATCCGACGTCGCACCCATGCAACGCGCCCTTAGGGAGGCGGTTCGGGGTGTCGAACCGTTCATCCTGCGATTGGCTGAGCCGGGCTGCTTTCCGGATGCAAGATCGCCTCGTGTGCTTTGGGTGGGGTTGGGTGGCGACCTCGAACGATTGGCCCGGCTGCAGGCGCAAGTGATCGAGGCGACCCAGGTGTGGGGCCCATTGGAAGAGCGGGGGTTCCATCCGCATCTCACGCTCGGTCGGGTCGTCGCCCGGCGACCGGGCGAGCTGCGGGAGATTGCGGGTGCGATCCGTGCCCTCGCCGTGCCCGCTTGTGCTCCGTGGCGGGTGCATGGCCTGCAATTGATGCGGAGTGTGCTCGCGTCCGGGGGCTCCCGGTATTCGACCTTGGCCAGCCTGGAGCTGACTGCCGGGGCAGCGCCCGCCCTATGAATCCGCCTGCCCGCCAGCGTTCCGACGAGTTTCTTAGGATCGCCAACCAGTTCAAGCTGGGCGAACTGGTGACCGAGGCATCTCATCCGGTGACGCGGGACCTCAGCGAGGTGGCGCAGCGGGATGCCGCTGCGGCCCTTCGGCTCCTGTTCCAAGTGGATGAGGATGTGGTGCGCACGTACCGCCGGGTGGCGGATTCCGGCATCTTGGTTTCCATCGCCAGCCAGGTTGTCAGCGCATTGCAGACCGGGGGGCGGATCTTCTTCACGGGCTGCGGCGCCACCGGGCGGCTGAGCATCCTGCTGGATTCCATGTGGCGCGAGTTCTGGCAGCAGCCATGTGCCGCCGGGCGGTGCCATGAGCGTTCAGGCGAGGATTGGGAGAACCGCACCTTCAGCGTGATGGCCGGCGGCGATTTCGCTCTCATCAAGTCGGTGGAAGGATTTGAGGATTACACCGCGTTCGGTCGAAAGCAGCTCCGCGACCTCGGCGTGCGGGCCGGGGATGTGGTCTTTGCGATCACCGAGGGTGGCGAGACGTCCTTTGTGATCGGCACCGCTTGGGAGGGAATCGAGGCGGGGGCCCGGGTTTATTTTGTTTACAACAATCCCGATGACGTTCTGTGTCGTCACGTCGAGCGGAGTCGGGAGGTCATCCAGGACCCGCGGATTACCAAGCTCAACCTCACCACCGGGCCCATGGCCATCCGGGGCAGCACGCGCATGCAGGCCACCACCATTCAGTTGTGTGTGCTGTCCACCCTCCTGGAGATGGTGCTGCGCCGGTTGTTGCCGTCTGTGCCTCCGGCGTCCGGGGACTCCCCGGGCAGCCCCGCAGACCCGTCGGTTGTGCCCGGTCAATTCCTGGCCGGTCTCGATCGCTTGCTACAAGCCGTGGTGAGCGATGGTGTCATTGACGGGTTGGCCGCGCTGGTGCAGGCCGAGGAAGCCGCCTACCGGGCGGGGGGCAGGGCCAATTACCATGCGGACCGCTTTGCCATCGATGTATTGACCGACACCACGGAGCGGTCACCCACGTTCAGCACACCGGCTTTCCGGAAGTGTGACGATGAGGTTGCGGCCGAGTCCTGGTCGTTCCTGTTCCTGCCCAACCGGCCCACGGTGGAAGCGTGGAATTGGTTGCTCAAGCGCCAGCCGCGCTGCATCGAGTGGACGGCGGACGACCTTCGCGGGTTGGTGCCGCCGGACCGGTTTGAGCGGGCCGCTGCTGTCTTGAACACCATCCGCCGCACCGAACTGCTCAAGTTCAGAATCGGCGGTGACGGCTTGCCGGCGCGGCCAATCCGCAGCCAGGACTTCACGCTGGGAGTGGCGGGAGCCTCCGAGACCTGGTGCCCATCGGGCGTCCCACTTCATGTTGCAGGTGCAACACGAAATCGGTCGGAGTGTTTCACGGCGGTGGCGTTGTTGCGTTTTGTTTGTGGGAAAGAGTCCGGTGTCTGGTGCGCCGGACCCGGGGCAGGGCTGGATCCATGGACGATGGTCACCATCGAGGTGCCGGACCAGGGGTTGTGGCTGGACGGGCTCCGGCGGGTGGCGGTCAAGATGGTCCTCAACGCGATCTCGACCTGTCTCATGACGCGGTTGGGGCGGGTGCTGGGCAACACGATGATCTACGTGGTGGCGAGCAACCTCAAGTTGATCGACCGTGCCACTCGCTACATCGCCTTGCTGACGGGGGTGGGCTACGAAGAGGCCAACCGTCTCTTGTTCGAGGCCATCGAGTTCGTCGAACCTCGCATGCGGGCGGGGCAATCCTATCCGCCGGTGGTCGGACTGGCTGTCTGGCGGGCGCGGCAGGGGGGCAGCTTTGCCGAGGCGGAGGCGCGGAACTTTTGAGCCGACGGGAAACGGGTTTGGACTGGGGAACACAGGCTGAGACCGGGCTTGGAGTCATGGAGTGGTGGAGACAGCGCGCAGCCTTGCAGTAGTCCAGCCCTCCATCGGCCGACTGGAATCATGGGGATGTCGGTGGCTATGCTGGCTCCGCCGTCCGGCGGGGCTTGATCACGCCGACGAATGGCAGGTTCCGGTACCGTTCCGCGAAGTCGAGTCCGTAGCCTACGACAAACACATCGGGGATCTCGAAGCCCACATAGTCCGCCCGCACCTTCGCCACCCGGCGGGCCGGTTTGTCGAGCAGCACGCAGGTGCGGAGCCGACGGGGCTTGAGCGGGCGCAGTTTGCGCAGCACCTGCTGGAGCGTCCGGCCCGTGTCGAGGATGTCGTCCACCACCAGGATGTCGCGTCCCTTGATATCGAGTCGCAGTTCCTTGGTGAACACCAGTTCGCCCGGGGTGGACCGGTCGCCGTAACTTGAAACCCCGATGAAATCCAGGCGCAGGGGAATGCACAGGTGGCGCATGAGATCGGCCAGGAACAGGACCGTGCCGTTGAGCAGGGCGACAATGACGAAGTCCCGGCCCCGGAAGTCCCGCTCGATTTCGCGGGCCAGTCGGGTCACACGGCGCGCGATCCGGTCTTCGGAAATCAGGATCCGGTCCACCTCCGGGCGCCAGCGGACCGGAACGGTTCGATGCTGCGATCTGCGTGGGTGGGTGATGCGGAGCGGCACGGGTTCGGCCTGAATCAACGGAGGGTTCTGTCGAGCGCCTGCAGCAGTTGTTGCGCGAGCCACTCGGTGTGTTTCTTGTCCGGAACGCTGCTGCCGGCGGAGATGGTTGTTCCGGCGGATGTCTGGAGTTTGAGGTCGTAGAAGACCTTGGATCCCGATTGCAGGCCGGGTTTGGGGATGATGGCTTGCACCTGGCTGGCGGGCAGGGTGCGCCTCCAGCTCAAGAGCAGCAGCCGGTGATGCACCTGGATTTCCAGTCGGTTCGCGACCACGCGCACTGAGTGGAACAGCATGCTGAAGACGATTCCGGCCAGCAACAGGTCGAACACGCCAAAGACGATGGGGAAAAACACCGGGGCGCCCTTCTTGAGCATGAACCAGATGGCGCCGGTCCAGAGGGCGGTGAAGCCGAGCAGGCCCAGGATCACCCCGACATTGCGGGCGGCGGGAAACCAGATTTCCATTTCGCCTTGCAGGGTCTCGGCCACCCGGATGCGCGAACGGGCGGGGGGCGAGTAGACTTCGGCGGGCGGCTGAAACGGGAGGGTCGGATCTGCGGCCGGTGGCGTCGGGTTCTGGCTGCCCGACGTTCTGAACACGGGGAGTTCAAACTGCGCGGCATAGTCCACGCCGGGCACGTCAGCGGCCACGTCCAGCCGCCAGAGAATCGCCGGGTTGCCGTTGCGGGTTTCCGGTTGGTCGAACGGAATGTTGAAGAACACGGGCAGGCCGGTCCGGTCCCGTTCGTGTTCAAGAAAGTCCTTGAGAATCCGCTTCTCGTCCTCCCACAGGATGTGTTCGTGTGTGGAGCGATTCTTCCCCGAGCCGGAGGTCTTGCGCTCCACGCAAGTCAGGCGGAGCTTGAAACCTGTTTGGGTGCGGACCTTGGATTCGATTTCGATGGCGCCGCTCAGGCTGCCGCCGATCACCCCGGGCAGGGTGTGGAGTTCCAGCACGGAACGTCCGAACTTGCGCCGGCGCAGGGTGGCGCGGGCGGCGGCGACGGCCAGTCCGATGCCGGCCACCGGGAAGAGCAGCGCGAGCAGGATGGCTTTGTTGCCCTTTGCCCACTCCGCCGGAATCGTCCACACCGCCGGCGCGGAGACGCCGATGAACGCCGCTGCCATGAGCCAGAACAGCCAGGCGGCTTTGCTGTCGCTGGATTGGATGCGGCCTTCACGCCAATCCGTCCGTGCGAGCCAGGGTCTGGCGGGATCGGCGTTTCCTATTGATTCGAGAGTCATCGAAACCTTCGCAAAGCGCTGGGTGCGACACGCGCCGCCCGCGAGGAGTGTTGGGTATTGCGTGTGGCGTCAAGTGTTGTCGGGAACATCCGCAGTGGGCATGACACGCCATGCGCCACGCAAAAGGGTGTCGAGTATTGCGTCAAGGGTGGCCTGGATGTTTCGCCCATGCTCGGCGGCCTTGGGCGCCGGGGGGGGTTAGATGTGTTTGGAATCGTGCTCGTCCTTGACGTTGTAGCCGGTGTCCTGGCGTTTGAAGTTCACCTCGTTCTTCTTGAGGTAGGCGTTGAACACATCGTCGGCGCTCATGCCCAGCACCTGGGCGAGGCTGATCAGGAAATGGAACAGGTCCACCACCTCGACGCGCGCGTTCTGCTGGTCAAACTTCTGGTACTTGGCCCACCATTTCCAGGGGACACTGTCGGTCAGTTCGGCAATTTCCTGGGTCATGGCGCGGCAATAGTTGAGCACCCATTGGGTCTGGTCGGCCTCGCTCATGCCGTCGGTGCGAACGCCAATGCGCTCGTTCAGGGCCTTTTGCATGCGGAAAAGTTCGCGGAGTTGGTCCGGTCGGTCCATGTCGGGAAGTGTTCGGCTTCAGGCCGGGGGTGCAAGCCGAAAGGGGTCCGAAGGCGCCGTCCACTGGAGAAATTCCTGGAAAAATTCTTGTTGCATCGCGCCCGCTTCAGCGGTAATTAGGCGTTCGTCGAAGGTCTGGTAACACCCCCCGGTCAAGTTCTTTGGACGGGTGAATCTGGGTGTTCACTTCTAAACTGTTCCCATTTCAAGCTTGGGTTTCCGGGTTTCTATGGAAGGCCTCGACCTACTAGGACGTTATGAGCAAGACAGAAACAAACGACGGTGGTAAGAGCAACGGGGATTTGGGGTCAGGCTATCTGGAGGTCTCGGAGAAGGGCTTTGGCTTTCTTCGCACCAGCCAACAGCACTATTGTCCCAAGCCCACAGACATCTTCGTCACCCCGGACACGATCAAGCGCAGCTTTTTGCGGGAGGGCAGCCTGATCGAGGGCCCCACGCAGCCGCCTCACCGAGGCCACAGCCCCCAGCTCAAGTCGGTGACCAAGGTCAACGGCATGCTCTTCCAGGATTATCTCAAGGCGGTCCGGTTCGAGAACCTGACCACCATTGATCCAATCGAGAAGTTCAAGCTTGAAACCACCCCGGACCTGATGGAGACGCGCATCATTGACTTGGTGACGCCCATCGGGAAAGGGACCCGCGGCTTGATCGTGGCACCGCCCCGAACCGGCAAGACCACCATTCTGAAGCAGATCGCCAATGCGGTGACAACCAACCATCCCGAGGTGGAAGTCATTGTCCTGCTGATTGATGAGCGACCCGAGGAGGTCACCGACTTCCAACGGTCCGTCAAGGCCGAGGTGGTGGCGTCCTCGAACGATCAGGACCTCGACACCCACGTGCGGCTGTCCCGCTTTACCATCGAGCGCTGCCGGCGCATCGTGGAGGCCGGCAAGGATGTCTTCGTCCTCATGGATTCGCTCACCCGCGTGGCCCGGGCCTACAACAGCGCGCATGGGGGCAGCGGTCGGACCATGACCGGCGGCGTGGACGCCCGGGCGTTGGAGATCCCGCGCAAGATGTTCGCGTCCGCCCGCAAGATCGAGCATGGCGGGTCGCTGACGATCATTGCCACGGCTTTGGTGGAAACCGGCTCGCGCATGGACGAGCTGATTTTCCAGGAGTTCAAGGGGACCGGCAACATGGAGTTGATTCTGGACCGGAAATTGTCCGACCGCCGGTTGTTTCCGGCGCTGGACATTCCCCGAAGCGGCACCCGCAAGGAGGAGAAGCTCTTCCCGCCTCAGTACATCGAGGCGATCCGCAAGCTGCGCCGGACCATGGTGGATTTGAATCCGGTTGAGGCCATGGAGACCCTGTTGGCGGCGTGCCGCAAGCACAAGACCAACGAGGAGTTGCTGTCCAAGCTCCTGTAGTCCCGTCCCGCGGCTGCCGCCGTGCCCGGTTCATTCATGGCCAGCAGGCGATCCAAGCCTTTCCCGGTGGTTTCGCGGGAGGTTGCGATGCATTCGAGGCCTCCTTTGGAGCGCATGTTGCGCATTCACCAAGCCCTCCAAGGCGGCCAGTTCCCCAACACCACCACGCTGGCGCGACAGTTGGATGTGAGCACCAAGACCGTGCAGCGGGATCTGGAGTTCATGCGCGATCGTCTCGAGCTGCCGCTGGAATACCAGCCGCAACGGTTCGGTTATCATTACACGCAGGAGGTGAGATCGTTTCCCACCCTGCAATTGACCGAGGGCGAACTTTTCGCGCTGTTGGTGGCCGAGAAGGCCCTGCAACAGTATCGGGGAACCAGCTTCGAGCGTCCGCTGCTGTCCGCCTTGAAGAAGATGGAACAATCCCTCCCGGAAACCGTTTCCATCAACCTCACCGAGTTGGGAGAAGCCATTTCGTTCCGGACCCGTGCGGAGCCCATCCTGAACCTCGAAACCTTCGACGCGCTCGCCCGGGCAGTGGCCCGAAGGGAACAACTCGAGATCCAGTATCGCAAGCCCGGCCAGCCCGAGCCTGACACACGCCTCGTGGATCCGTATCACCTCGGCAACATCAACGGCGAATGGTTCCTGTTCGGTTACGACCACCTGCGGCAGGATATCCGGACTTTCGTCCCGGCCCGGATCCTGTCGGTGCGGGCCACCGGCAACCCGTTCAAACGGCGACCGGGTTTTTCTCTGGAACAGCGGCTCAAGGACAGTTTTGGGGTGCATTCCGGGGCGGGGCGGTTCGATGTGGTGATCCGGTTTGCACCCGAGGTGGCGGACTACATTCGCGAGAAGCGCTGGCATGATTCCCAGGCGTTGAGAGAGTTGCGCGGGGGCGGGGTGGAATTGCGGCTTCGGCTGTCCAGCCTGGGCGAGGTGGAGCGCTGGATCCTGAGCTGGGGCGGGCGGGCCGCAGTGATCCAACCCAAGGAACTGGCGGAGAACGTGAATCGGGCGGCCCAGGCCATCCTACAGGCTCATGAGACCCTGCCCAGGCGCTGAATATGGTCGGCCTATCCTCCCCTGCCGACGATGGCACGGCAGTTGAGAGTCGAGTGCCCGGGTCCCGAAAGAATCGGGAGCGCTCGGTTGGTGTGCGGTTCTTGCCGCCGGGCCGGAAGCCACGGCTCTACGGCTGGCGGGGACGCCCGCCGCTACAGGATTTCCGCCGCCACCCAAGCCGCCGCCCACGCCCCACCGTGGAGTGCATCCAGTGTGAAGGCGCACACGTTCGTCGCGACATCGCAGTGAAGGTGTTTTGAACCACGAACAACACAAAAGGATTCAGCGCCGTAGGCGCGACATCTGTGTAGTTCACGAATCTGAAATGGAATCAAGCTCCGTAGGAGCGGCATCGGCTGGGAATGTCGCTCCTACGGAGCTTTGGAGTTCTTGGCGGTGCGGTTCTACAAAGATGCCGCGCCTACGGCGCTGGGGCGTGAAGGGTCGGGCCGTGAATTGTGGAAAATAGCGGGTTGACCATCACCAACGGCAGCGTGGTGGTGACCCGCTTACGCCTACGACGCCGCCAGCCATTTGACCAACGAAGTGACGGCTTCTCCGCCAACAGCGGCTGATTGTATGACGACGCGGGCAACTGGTTGGTATCCGGTTGAGGGGCAACCGTCTGTTGCCCGTCTGATCGGCGAGACAAACGGCGAGGCATGAAGAGTTTCAACGGTCCCCCCCCCGTCCCTGTTGCAAGTCTTGTTTGTGACCTCAATGCCGCCGGAACAAAAGCCGATGTTCGATGCGCTTGGTCTGGTGGTACTCCAGAGGCGGCAGATCGGTCAGGGTGGGGGATTCCGTTTCCCGGATCACGGCTCGGGCCGCCGCTTTCAGCGCCGACCAACGCGGCCAGTCCAGGTCCGGCGCATGGGAGATCTGTCGCATCAGACTGCGCCACTCGATGATGACGCGGTCGATGTCCCCCGCGCCGACCAGGTCCGTGACGAAGGTGTGTTTGCTCTGCGGGTTCTTGTGAACTGCGGCCACGATCTGCTCGGCTCCGGCGCCATACTTGGGCGGAACGCCGTTCTCCAGATAGCCGGGAATGCTCTGAAGCTTGTACCGCTCGTGACAGACCAACGCCAGCCGTCCCTCCCAACGGTTGCCTTCCCCACAAAAGCGAAAGCCCCCGTCCAGGTTGGCCAGGTCGTAGATCAATTCGTCGAGCGGATACGATTCGTCCTCCAGCGCCGCCGCGATTGCCAGGCCGTCACCCTGGTGGAAGAAGCTGACCACTCGACCGCGGCGTGTTGGGACGCCCTGTTCATTGATCAGGCCCAACCGACGCCAGAGCAAGGCCGTCCCCGTGACGGATTGAAGCTTCTTGCACGTCTCGATCCAGGTGCAACGGGCGCAGTCCGGCGGCAGGACCTCGCGTTCCAACGGTTTCCACAGCGCCACGCCGTGCCGATCCACCGGTACGCGCATCTTGAGTTCGCCGAGTTCGACGAATGCCAGCACGCGATGTCCCTGCGTGACAATGCCTGACACGGGGGTGTGCCGTTCGGCCAGCTTGGACTGGATCAGCGGCAGCACCTTGTCGGTCCAGGCCGAGGCGGTGATCTGGCGTCCGTGCCAGTTGATCATGCGCCGGACCCACTTGGCCAGCAGCACCCGGCCGTCCGCCAACGTGTCGGCAATCGTCGAGGCTCGGCCGTAAACGGGCCGTGCGCCCGTTTTGTCGATCTCGACCAACGTACCCTGGCCGATCTTTTCCAGCGCAGCCGGCTCGGTGAGAACGGAACGGATCTGGCCGGAGTCCAGGGCATCCGCCTGCGGCGGCACGGCAGGCGGTTCGGATCCCGCCCCCGCAGGGAGAGCGCGCCCGACCTTCACATCACGGATGGATACCAAGGCTGGCGCGGGTGCGGGTTCCCATTCCCCGCGACTGTTGAGGATCTCGCGATGGCGATGCCGCACATGGCGGGCCCGTTCGGCGTCGGTCTTGAGGTCGCAGGGGACCTCCGGGTGTTTTAACGACTGTTCGACGCCGAGCAAGACCGGACGGCTGGTGAACAGCCGCTCCTGGGTGCGCACGGCGGCACCGAACGGGTCAGCCCCCAGATCCGCGGCGCCGGCCATGATGCCGAGCAGCGCACCCCAGTCCACTGCCCCAGCCCGGGACAGATGCTGGGGACGCGCGTCGAGCAAACGGATCTCGTTCGCCGAGATCAGAACATAACCGGTTTCGTCCAGGCCACGGCGTCCGGCGCGACCGAACATCTGGAGGATTTCATCCGCACGCAGCGGCTGCTCGATGGCATCGCGTTTGTAGGATTCCCCGGCCAGCGAAACGCTGCGGAGCGAGAAGTTGATTCCGGCGGCCAGGCCCATGGTGGCCACCACCACGCGCAGTTGGCCCGCCTTGGCCAGTGGCTCGATCACCCCGGCGCGCGCGCCGTAGCTCAAGCCGCTGTGGTGGTAGGCCACGCGGCACTTGAGCATTTTGGCCAGGTGCTCCCCGACCAGTTGTTTCTGGGCGATGCTGAGCTGGAGCGGGTTGGGATTGGGCAGTTGACGCGCGAGTTCCGCGGCCAGTCGTTCCGCCGCTTGTCGTTGCGGGGCGAACACCAGGATGGGGCCCAGGTCCTCGGCCAGCGCCTTGGCGCAGAGGCGCGGCCAGTAGCCGCGGATCTCCGGGGGGAGATGGTAACTGAGTTGCTGGGCGTGGATCTCATCCAGCGGCACTGGACGTTCGGAGTGGAGGATGACGGTCGAGTCCCGTCCGATCCGGCCCAGCCAGCGGGCGACCTCGTGCGGATTATCCACGCTGCCGCTGAGCAGTAGGAACTGGGTATGGTGTGGCGCCAGCGCCAGGGCCAGTTCGTAGTTCAGGCCGCGATCGGGGTCGCCGATCATCTGGTATTCGTCCATCACCAGCAGTCCGGGGCCTTCGCCGCGGATCAGTCGGTTCTTCTGGGTTTCGAGGGTGGCCACCAGCACCGGCGCCTCGAGGTTCTCGGACAGGTCGCCCGTGGCGATGCCGACGTTCCAGCCCCGCGCGCGCCATTCGGCCAGTTTATCATTGGCCAGTGCGCGCGTGGGTACGGTGTAAATCGCGGGTTTCGAGGGTTTTCCCTGGTTGCTCCACAGTTCGAAGATCAGCGTTTTGCCCGCCCCGGTCGGTGCCTGCACCACCACATCCTTGCCCCGGCGCAAGGCGGTGACCGCCTCCTGCTGCCACAGGTCCGGCACAGTCACCTGTGTCAACGAGGGCGCGCGATCCAAGGCGTCACCGAGCGTCTGCACGGAGGCAAGATACGCGAGAATCAAGGGGCCGCGTAAGGGAAAATCGGGATGGTGGGTTGGCTGGGACTCGAACCCAGAACCACCGGCTTAAAAGGCCGATGCTCTACCATTGAGCTACCAACCCACGGGAAGTGGCGAGGTGAAACCAGCGCCGACCCATGTTACTACGCACCGCACGCGGAGGGTGCAAGGATTATCCACGACAGGATTATCGGCGTCGATGCGCCCCCGCTCCTCGGATTGCCATGTTATCCCGCGACCGTTAGGTTGGGCATCACGCTGGGATGGAGAATTCAAGTGACATGATGTTATTTGCGGGGCGGTTGCACATTGTGCTGCTGCACCTGCCCATTGGGTTTCTGGTGCTGATGGCGACGCTGGAGTTGCTCTCGATTCATCCGAAGTGGCGCCGCGCCGCGTTGTCGAACCGGTTCATCTTGTGGCTCACGGCACCCGTGGCCGTGCTCACGGCCGCCTGCGGCTGGTTGCTGGCCGGGACCGGCGGGTATGACGAGCGGTTGCTCTGCCTGCATCGTTGGACCGGGGTGGGGGTGGCCGCCGCAGCCTGCCTGATGCTATGGGTTTATCTGCGGGGCTGGATCAGCCTTTATCGGGGGTTGCTTCTGGTTGGGGTGGGGTTGACCCTGATAGCCGGGCATTTCGGGGCCTCGCTCACGCATGGAAGCGATTTTCTGCGTCGATACGCCCCCTTTTGGTTGGGAGGCCGATCCCCCTGGGCAGCCGACAGGTCCAAGCCCGAGACCTTATCGAACGCCGCCATCGCACCTACCGGTATTTTGTTCCGTACGGAACATGAAACTTTCGAGATTTCGGTGGGTTCGGGAGGCTATGGCCCGGTGCAGACGGTGTTTGCGGATTATTGTGTGTCGTGTCACGGGCTGGAGAAATCCAAGGGTGGATTGCGGTTGGATTCCCTCGCCCACGTGTTGGCCGGTGGCGATTCGGGCCCGGCACTGGTGGCTGGCGATGCGTCCGGCAGTCGCTTGCTGAACCGCATTTTGCTGCCGATCGAGGACGACGATCACATGCCGCCCGAAGGCAAGCCCCAACCCTCCGCCGGGGACCTCCAGTTGATTCGGAACTGGATCTTGTCGGGTGCCTTGGAGTAAACTTGGGGCCGACCTGCTGAAACTTTCAAAACAGCGTTATGTCCGGACTGAATTACGAACTGATCCCGGCGCGGAACCATGGGGCGAGGCGGTTGTGGGTGATGTTGCATGGTTTGGGCGACAGCGTGGAGGGCTATCGCTGGATGCCCGAGGCCATGGACCTGCCGTGGATGAACTATGTGTTGGTCAACGCGCCGTACGAGTATTACGGGGGATATTCCTGGTTCGACTTCGCGGGGGACATGACGCCGGGCGTGCTGCGCAGCCGTCGGCTGTTGTTCAGCCTGCTGGACGATCTGCGAGGACAGGGTTACCCCACCGAGACCTGCATCCTTGGCGGTTTTTCACAGGGCTGCCTGATGGCTGTGGATGCGGGGCTGCGCTACCCGCGGTCCGTCGCGGGAATTGTTGGGATCAGCGGCTGGGTGTTTGAACCGCAGCAGCTCATCGAGGAACTGGCGCCCGATGCCCGTCAGCGTCCCGTTCTCATGACCCACGGCACACTCGATCCCATGGTCCCCTTCGCAGCCGTGCGTGAGGAGGTCCGGAAACTGACTTCAGCCGGGCTGAACATCGAGTGGCACGAATTCCGCAAAGCCCACACCATCGCGGGCGAGGACGAACTGGACGTCATCCGCGGCTTCGTCGAACGTTGCTTCGCCGGACCCAACGCCCCTTAACCCAAGCCTTTTCCGCACCTCCGGGCCCGGCTGTCGATGCGCAGCCCGCTGCCGGATGAATCCGGCGCTCCCGAGTGACGCCCGAAGATGCCTTGGCGGAACATCGGGGCGTTCAAGCCAGGGAGGCGCGTCGGGCGGGGATCAATTGAATCTGCTCAGGCCGACCGGGCGGTTGGGGTCGCCAGTCGATCGCGGAGTCCACCGCGTGGCGCATCTGTTGGAACCACCAACGGGCGCGGGCGGTGCGAGAGCGCCGAACGGTGATGCGCAGTGTGGGGTTGTGAAAGCCCAGTTCCAGTTGTCCGTTGTTCATGATGTTGCCTTTCATCGCGCTCCATCATGAGCAACAGGGTCGGACAAATACGGTCCGGGGGTCAAACTTTCCAATCTCCGTCCGTTACCCGGTCGGGTCCGGCTGTTGGGGGCGGGTCCGAAGGGCGAAGTCCGAGGTCCGAGGGGTGCGAAGTTCTGGTTACGGAACCTTGAAAGCCCGGTAAACGATGGAGCCGTAGGAGGACGGTTTGACCTTTACGTACGGCGTGTCGTTGGTGGGAAGCACGGCCTTGACGAAGAACCAGTGGGTCAGATTGGTCGAGCCGTGCAGTTCATACAACTCGTAGGCCTTGCCCTGCCAGGAAACCGTCCCGTCCGCAGCGGCGCTGAGCCGTTGGGCGGAAGCGGCATTGGTGGGGTTCATACCAGTGCGGTATTCCTGCAGGTTTGACAACCTGTCGGCATCGGTGTCACCCGCGGCTGCCGCACCGTTTTCGCTGCCGAAGTAATTGATCATCCAGTAGTCCGGTATTCCGTCACTGGTGGCAGGGGAGGTGTCATGGCGGTAGCCGAGCACCCGGATATTGACATAGGGTGACCGGTGAACGCCATCGCTGCAGCGAGCGTAAATGATGTCGCGGTACGAGGAATCGGAGGGATCGAATCCGGGGCCGGTTTCGTAGGGTGCGTTTGCCAGATAACTGAGGTTGGTGCCGTTGATCGACCAGGAACCATTGAGTGACGAAGGGTCCGCGGTCTGCGTGGTGAGGGTTCCGGTCTGGAGGTCATAGCCCTTGAGTTGAAGCTGGTTGATGCCGGGGACGGTTGGTTGCGGCGTGGCTGTGACGATCTCCATGACCCTCGCATACATGAAGGGTGGCGTGTTGGCGCTGGGATGGATCTGTTGCAGCACATTGGTGTCCCAGGGTGTGGGCGCCGCCCCCCGTCCGTCTTCGTGGGCGATGTAATACATCTGGGCTTCCCACGCCGGGCTGTGGAGGGGAGCCGGGCTGTCCGGGGTCGAGTGTGCCATGCCCAGCGCGTGGCCGACTTCATGGCAAAGCACCTCTTGAAACGTCAGCAGGTTGGTCAGGCCGTCACTCCAGTCGTTCAGCACCACATAGCCCCGGACAGAAAGGTGGAAGTCATTCCCGAGGACCTGGCCCCCCGTGGTCCACCCCGGGCTGAGAATGTTCGTATAGTATCCGCTTCCACCGATCCCCAGCGTATCGGTGCTGGGGATGGCCCCGTAGTAATCGTGAAGCTGAATCCTCAGGATGCCGTCCGAGGCGTTCACGTACTTGGCCGAATTGCCAAAGCTTTGGACGCCGAGGAACTCGAAGTTCAGGGGGGCAACAGCCTTCCAGGCGGCCAATGCATTGCTCACAGCCGTCAGTGCTTGCGACAAAGAAATTCCCGGCGGTAACAGATCCGCGTCCACCAGGTACGGAATCGGGTCGCCGCGGTCCGGTGCGACGAAGCGCGGGGGCAGCCCGAGCACAGGGTCCAGCAACAGATTGGTGGCGGTGGTTTGAGCGGCGTCCTGCGAGGCGAACAGGGGCGGGGTGAAAACAGCCTGATCGGTGAGGTCTTCGCCGGTTTCCATGGAGACGACCGACAGAAGCCGTGCCTTGGCGAGGTCGGGGCTGTCCTCTGGAAGCTTCAGCGCACTGGCGGGGCCCGCCGGCAGATGCAGGTGCCCTCCACGCCCTCGTTTCAAGAAGAAGAGGCGCCTTTCACCGATCCGCAGCGCAGGCTGGCATCCGTCACTGACCGGGATCGGACCGGCCATTTCTCCGGGGAGCAGGATGGAAACACGGGCGGGCACCCTGCCTTTGAGTGTTTCCTCGATCTGGAGCGTGCATCGGGTCTGACACTGTCCCTGGGCATTCCGGATTGGTTCCCGATTCATGACCACCGCTCGCACCACGGCATCCGCGTTCAAGAACTGGTGGTCGACAGTGCCGGCGCTCCGGCTGACCAAGGCGCGGGATTCCGCGCAACTCAGTCCGAGAAGCAAGGCCAGAGCAAGGAGGGGGCTCAGTCGATTCATTGGCGTTTTCGCTACAGGATTCGTTCTCGGCTGGCAAGAACTGTTCCAATGGTCCGGGTCAGGCTTCAGTTTGCCTTTGCGCTTTAGATGCATGGGACAATTGCCTAACGTGTCGCCGTGTTCCGGCCTTGTATCGACCTGCATGAAGGCAGGGTGAAACAGATTGTCGGTGGTTCCCTCTCGACCGAACCCGGCGACTTGAAGACCAACTTTGTGTCCGAACGCCCAGCGGCGTGGTACGCGGAGCTTTACCGTCGGGACGGGCTCAAAGGCGGGCACGTCATCAAGTTGGGGCCGGGCAACGATGATGCGGCGCGTTCGGCGCTCGCTGCGTATCCCGGGGGGCTGCAAATTGGGGGCGGGATTGGCGCGGACAACGCGCGATCCTGGCTGGAGGCTGGGGCGTCGCACGTGATTGTGACCTCCTGGGTGTTCCGACAGGGGAACGTGGATTGGACGCGGCTGGAACAGTTGGTCCAGACGACCGGTCGCGATCGGTTGGTGCTGGACCTGAGCTGTCGGAAACGCGGTGAGGACTACTTCGTCGTCACCGATCGCTGGCAGAAATTTACCGAGCTCACGCTGGGGCCGGAGACGCTCGATCGGTTTGCCGGGTTCTCCGGCGAATTCCTGATTCACGCGGTGGATGTCGAGGGGTTGTGCCAGGGCATTGATCTGGAGTTGGTGCGCAAGCTGGCACACTGGAGCCCGATCCCCACGACCTACGCGGGCGGCGCCAAATCGCTGGAAGACCTTCACACCGTGGCGCGCGAGGGGCAGGGGAGGATTCATCTTACCATTGGATCGGCGCTGGACATCTTCGGCGGCACCGGGGTGTGCTACGCGGACGCGGTGGCGTTCAATCGCTCGCAGGCGTCCTGAAAGGTTGAATGCAATCCAGACTCAAACGCAGCCTGCGGGTGACCTTTCTGGGCATGGCCTTGAACGTACTGCTGGCGGCGGTGAAGTTGGTGGCTGGCCTGGGGTGTGAGAACCGCCTATGAACCGCCGGTGAGCGGTTGCCTTCATTTGCGGCTGACCTACACTGGGGGCGTGATTCGCAACATCATCTTCGACTGGTCCGGGACGTTGGTGGATGATTTGCCGGCTGTGCTGGAGGCCACCAACCACGTCCTCAAGATGGCCGGCCGACCGGAGATGACGCTGGAAGAGTTTCGAGCCGCCTTCTGTCTGCCGTTCACACAGTTCTATGACCGGCACGTTCCGGACGTGTCGCTCACGGAGCTCGAACAATGGTTCCACAGTGGCTTCACCCGGGTGCAGGATTCGGTCTGCGCGCTGCCGCATGCCGAACGGTTTCTGCAATTCTGCCGCGCCCGGCAGCTCCGCACCTTTGTGTTGAGCACCGTGTGCCAGCAGTATTACGAGGTGCAGGCGCGAGTGACCGGGTTTGGCGACTACATCCAGACGGCCTACCTGGGGGTTCGCGACAAGCGCAAACGCATCGATGAAATCCTGCGCGACAACCAGTTGCATCCTGAAGAAACCCTGTTCGTTGGGGACATGGAACACGACATTGAAACGGCGCGTCACGGCGGCATTCATTCCTGCGCGGTGCTGACCGGTTACAACACGCTTGACCAGTTGCGCCGGGCCGAGCCGGACCTGATTGTCGAGCACCTGGGCGAATTGCAGGATCTTTTGGACCAGAACGAGATGCGCCTGCACGTTCCTGGCCGGGACTTTTCCGAACGTCATCGTCCGATCGTGACCGTGGGGGCGTTGATCTTCAATGACTCCAACGAGGTGCTGATGGTGCGCACCCACAAGTGGTCCAACCGTTGGGGCATCCCCGGCGGAAAGGTCAAGTGGGGCGAGCCGAGTCTGGCCGGCCTCAAGCGGGAGATTCGCGAGGAGACCGGACTGGCGGTCACGGAGATCCAGTTTGAACTCGTGCAGGACTGCATTCACTCGCGCGAGTTCTATCGCGACGCTCATTTCGTTCTTTTGAACTACAGTTGCCGGGTGCTGGGCGACACCACCGTGAAGCTCAATGACGAGGCCCAGGCGTTCCAATGGATTCCATTGTCGGGGGCCCTTGCCCTGGAACTGAACCATCCCACCCGCGTGCTCGTGGATCATGTCCTGTCCCGGCGCCAGGGCGATTCCGTGGCCGACTCGGCGCGGGAGGTCTTTTATTGATTATGTTTACGGTTCGCATCGTGGACTTGGAGGTGTTCTATCGGGTCGGTGTGCCCGAGGAGGAACGAGCCGCACCGCAGCGGTTGATGGTGACGATCGAGATGGAGGTGGACGCCCCCCGCGCCGCCACCACCGACGACCTGAAGGACACGATCGACTACTACTGCGTCAGCCAGGACATCCTTGCGTTCGGAGACGGGCGCAGTTGGAAGTTGCTGGAAAAGCTCTCCGCTGACCTGGCGGACCTCATCCTCGGCAAATACCGTCCGCAGCGCGTCCGGGTCGAGGTCAAGAAATTCATCATCCCCGAAGCCCGCCACATCTCGGTTTCCTTGAGCAGGCCGGGTCCGGGGTAAGAGTCTGCCGGGGCGCACCGCAGTCGTTGATCAGCCTGGCAGTGCGTCAGCACGGACAGGCCCGAGCTTGGGGCCGTCCCGCGTGTTCGAGGCCGCTGCGGATTGAGACAATCCGCACTCCGAGGCATGGTCCAGACGCGCTCGCCGCCTGCCGTCACCCCGCGATGCCTTTCCCAGCCACAGCGCAACGCACAAGAACCCAGCCTGACTCCAAAACCAGCCCCGCCTGAAGACCTCACCCACTTCCATTCGCACCCGTTTTCGGCCGAACCTGAAAAAATCCATTGACTCCCCGGCGGTCGGAGGGAATAGTGCGCATGTAAATACAAAGTAAAGACATTGCATGGGCGATTGATATACCGTTGACCCTGAAATGGAGTTTGATTGGAACAACCCGCCCTTCGAGCTAAGCAACTTTATGACGCCGAAGGACATCGAGGAATCGTTTGAGGATCCGTTTGCGGTGCGGCTGATGCCGGATTCCCCGCGGTTCGGGGCTCAGGCGCGGTTTTTCAACCTGGGCGTTTCGGCGTCTGGGGCCGGGGTGTTCAGTGTGTATCACGCCAACGGCAAGCGGATCCGGGTCCTGTATGCCCGGCATTTCCAGCCGGAAGAGAAGTTTTTCTACGAGCGCAAGATGGAGCAGAACCTGGCTCGTTAGGACAGAGCCTTATGGAACAATTTGCCAGTTGGGATGAGGTGCCGATGTTCGACTCGGAAGAGGCGGAGGCGGATTTCTGGTCGGCGAACCGCCCGGGCCTGCGCCTGATGGAGTCGGCGGTGGCCAATGTGAGCGAGTCCTCGGAGTCGGTGACCATCACGCTGCGCATGGACCCGCGGATGTTGGCACGGATCAAACGGCTGGCCCGGTCGCGGTACCTGAACTACCAAAGCATGATCAAACAATGGCTCAGCGAGCGCATGGAAAACGAACTGCGCGAGCGCTGAACCGGCACGGCATGAAGACAGCACATTCAACTTTTAAGCCACCAACGGGCGCATCTGGGCACTGCCCCGGAGCGCGGATTGTCTCAAACCGCAGCCGCCTCGAACAGGCCCCGCGGCCCACAAGCTCGGGGCAGCCTCCCACTCTGGCGGGGTGCAGCCTCGTCCCAGTTTTCGGGAGGCTCTGGCGGTGCGGGGCTGCTGCGAGTTGGGACAACTCGCGGTCCGTAACGAGGGGCAGTGCCCGGCTGCGCCCCCCAGCGGCTGCCGGTCGGCGCGCGTTCACCTTGATTGAACTGCTGACGGTCATCGCCGTGATCGGGATCCTGGCGGGGTTGTTGTTCCCTGCCGGCGCCGCGGTCAAGCGCAAGGCGACCCTCAAGCGCGTGGAGGGTGAGCTGGCGCAGATCGCCAATGCGATCGAAACCTACAAGATCGACAAGGCGTTCTATCCGCCGGACAACTCGACCGTGCGGAATGCCACGGAAGCCAGTCTCTATTCGAACGTGAACACGCCGGCTTCTCAGAATTCGCTCTACTACGAACTCGGCGGTGCCAGGCGCGAGGGGACGGGCTACCGAAGCCTGGTGGATAACACGGTGGTCGCGGAAAACATCCTGACCACGGCGTTTAGTGTCGGTGGTGTCATGAATGCGAATGTCGGTGGGGCGGAGCCCAAGAACTACCTGCAAGCTTTCAAGCCGGCGCAGTATTCAACCGGCCCCTCGGGCCTCATGGTCCTCTCCACCGTCGTGAAGGGGCCGACCGCGCCCGAGGCCGGTCCGAGCCGGTTCTGCTATGCGGCGACTTCCCAGTGGCTGAGGAATCCGTCCAGCTTCGACCTCTGGGTGGACGTGATCATCGGCGGCAAGACGAACCGGATCAGCAACTGGAGCGACAAACCCGAGATGGTGTCGTACTGACCCTTAACTGATTTCAAACCATGAACATTCACATGCCTGTCCCCCGGTGGCGCCTCCCGCGCGCATTCACCCTGATCGAATTGTTGGTCGTCATTGCCGTGATCGGCATCCTGGCCGCCATGCTCCTGCCGGCACTGTCCAAGGTGAAGGAGCGCGCCAAGGTCAAGCGAGCCCAGTTGGAGGTTATTGACCTCCGGAATGCCATCGCGGGTTACGAGTCGGCCTACAGCCGTTGGCCCAACTCCAAAGCGGCCAGCGATGCGGCAACGGCAGGACCATTACGAGAGGATTTTACCTACGGCGCCACGATTGGAGGGGTCAACGTGGCCACGCTCGCCGGCCTAACCTACTCCGCCAACAACTCGGAAGTGGTCGCGATCTTGATGGATATGGAGAAATACCCGTCGGACAACACCGACACCGTGAATAAGAACCACGTCAAGAACCCCAAGAAATATCACTATCTCAACGCCAACATGGTAAGTGACGTGACCCTGCCGGGCGTCGGACCTGATCTGGTCTATCGCGATCCATGGGGCAATCCCTACATCATCACCCTGGACCTCAATTATGATGAAAACGCCCGGGATGCGTTCTACAGAAGGGACGCGGTTTCCAATGGCGGCATCCATGGATTGGTGAAACCCGGTGCTGTGGCGAATACATGGGAACTTCGTACCGCGGTCATGGTCTGGTCGGCGGGGCCGGACGGGAAGATCGATCCCAATGTGCTCGCCGATCAGGGCGTCAACAAGGACAACGTATTGAGCTGGAAGGAATGAAGCAGCGCGCAAATAGCAGGGCTAAGGGGGACGGCTTGGCGGTTGCCCCTCAGCCGAATGGTAGGGCCGCGCTGCCGCGCGGCCTGGCGCCGGGGCACCGGCGCCCTACCGGGCGGAAGATTTCAACGCGCGGCTTCACGCTCATCGAGTTGTTGGTGGTGATTGCGGTGGCGGGGATTCTGGCGGCGTTGGCGGTGCCGGCGATCAAGGAGTTCGGTCGCAGCAATCAGCAGGTCGCCGCCACCCGCGTGGTGCTCAACGGCGTGGCCCGCGCCCGGCAACTGGCCATCGCCAATCGCACCACTGTTTACATGGTGTTTCTGCCGAACGGTTACCTCACCCAGGTGGACGCTTTCAATTCCCTGCCGCCCGCCTACCAAGCCCAGGCCCTGAAACTGGCTGCGGGCCAGGGACGCGCCTACGCCCTGATCAGTCTGCGAAGCATTGGCGCGCAGCCGGGACAGTATCGACCCCAATACCTCAGTGAGTGGACGACATTGCCGCAGGGTTGGATCATTGCGCCGTCCAAGTTTGGTTCACGGTTGTTAGCGCCCCTCAACTACTCGATTGGTTCCGGCGGCTTCCTGGTCAGCGGGTTTCAGCGAACCACAGATGATGCAGCCAATCCGGTGCGGGTGCCATTCCCCTCCGCGGACGCCCCTCTGCCACCGGCTGGGTCCGAGTGGATGCTGCCTTATCTCGCCTTTGATTACCAGGGGCAGTTGGTGTCGGGCGAAGATGAGTTCATTCCCCTGGCGCGCGGCGTGATTGATCCAGCGATGGATGCCGCCGGAAAGTTCACGGCGGCCGCCGCCAGCATCGAAGAATCACCCCCCGGCAATAGTTTGGACGTCGTAAATCTCATCCACATCGACTGGCTGACCGGCCGGTCGAAGCTGGAGGAAAGGAAGGTCGAATGAAGTTGCAGTGCTTTCACCCCGGTCGTTCAGGCGTCCCGCCTGCACGGAGGCAGATGGATGCGTTGGCCCGAGGGGCAGGAGGCAGGCGGGACGCCTGCGCTCTTCCGGCGCCTCGGGCGGATACAAATGTTCGCGCTGCGCAAGCCGCGTTTACCATGGTCGAGGTAGCCATCGCATTGGCCGTGATCGGTTTCGCGCTGGTGGCCATTATCGGCATTCTGCCCGCCGGGCTGAATGTGCAGCGCGAGAACCGCGAGGAAACCATCATCAACCAGGACGCTTCGATCTGGATGAACGCCATCCGCCAGGGGGCCGAAGGCCTCGACTACCTGGTGGATTATGTGGATTTGATTGAGGTGACGGTGGTGCAGTATTCCTCCGGCGTTCCGCCGACGGAGGTGGGGCGAAACACCGCTGATTACACGCCCATCGCTTCGGATCCGGCGTTGCGGATCACCAACGGCGTGGTCATCACCGGCCTGCTTTCCACCCCGAAATATCGTCCCGTCCCTGGCGGGGGATTCTACAGCAACCACGTGGTGGCGTATGTGCGTTCCGTCAGCGGCAGTGCGACTGAGGCGTCGCCGCAGGACAACCCGACGGTGCGCGAGGGTGCGTTTGCTTATCGGCTCACCTCGGAGGTCATCCCCTTCTATGCGCATGACGACCGCTGGTATGACTATCCCGAGTTCCAGGGTGTGGCGGCGGGTGGGGGCGCGGATCCGAGTGTGGCCTATGCCCGGAACCTGGCCAACAATCTCCATGATGTCCGGTTGCGGTTCGAGTGGCCGCTGCGTCCGCCCCTGAATGCGCTGGGCGTGGCAACCAGCGTCGGCAATGGCCGTCAGAGTTTCCGGTCCCTGACCGCCGGGGTGTTGACCCAATCGACCGAGCGGCCGGGTTTTTGGCGTTTGCAGCCCGGGAAGTTTGAAAAGCACAGGGGCCAGTGATGAAGGAAGTTTTCATGAACAGCCGACTGCCAGTGAAAGGGTTCCAGGAGAGCCTCTCCGACTCGGAGCGCGCGCGTTGGGACCCTGAACCCGTTGCGGAGGAGCGCGGCTCCATGAGCCGCAGCAGCCTCGAAGTGCGGATGGGTGAGCGAACTTTCGTGGACGCCCTGCGTGGCGCAGCCGCTGCGGGTCGCGGACCCGCGCTCCGGAACGACAGGTTCGTGGGAAGCCGCCACGACCCTGAGATCGCGCGTCGGGACCATGAACACGGGCAAGGAGCGCGAGTTGTCCTCAACTCGCAGCAGCACCGCATCATCGGAGCCGCTGCGGATTGGGACAATCCGCGGTCCGGGGACCGGTTCATGGCAAGGGCTGTGGGTCGTTCGTCCGGTCGCCTTGCCTTTTCGCTGGTCGAGTTGCTGGTGGTGATGACTTTGCTGTCGTTCATCGTGCTGGGGTTGATGGCGGTGTTTAACCAGACCCAGCGCGCGTTCAAACTGGGCATGGCGCAGGTGGACGTGCTCGAGTCCGGGCGGGCGGCGATGGACCTGATCACCCGGGAGATGGGGGAGATGGCTGCGATGTCGGGAACGGGCTATCAGGTCACGAACTTCGTCGTCGAGGTGAGCAAGGACGGCTCCGGTAACCCCATTTATTCGGATCTGGTTCAGGAGTTGCCTGGAACAAGCCTGCTGCGGACCAACATCCTGCAGGAATTCTTCTTTGTCAGCCGAGTGAATCAGGAATGGGTGGGCACGGCCTACTACGTCTCCGGCGGCGCCGACGGCATCGGCACCCTTTACCGGTTCACCACGAGTGTGCCGGCGCGGACCCTGTCGGCCACGCTGGGCAGCTTTCGCGATCTCTACGACATCTTCAACCGGAGTGCGACCATCTCGAACTCCAACCCCGTGGCCGAGGGGATCATCCATCTGCGGGTCCAGGCCTACGGGACGAACGGCTACCTGCTGGATCCCTACTACGACCGGGGGGTGTTTACCAACATCGCCGTGGACTACGATGCCGGATCGGCCAGCAGCACTTACTATGCGTTCCGCAGCGACGCGCTGCCTACCGCGGTGGAGATCGAACTCGGGGTGGTGGAGCCGGACGTGTGGCAACGGGCGGAGGCCCTGCCCACCGGGCAGATCCGGCGTGAATATCTGGCGAAGGAGGCGGGCAAGGTGCACCTCTTCAAACAGCGCGTGCCCATTCGCGGCGCGGATCCGGAGGCTTACAAACAATGAGATGCAAACGACAGCAGGGGGTGGCTCTGGTCATCACGCTCATTCTCCTGGCCATCATCACCTTCACGGCGATCACCTTCCTGGTCATCAGCCGCAGCGAGAAAGGGTCGGTGTCCACCTCGACCGACCAGGCCATCGCCACGCTGGCCGCGGACACAGGGGTGGAACGCGTGCAGGCCGAGATCCTGGCCAGCGTCCTCGCCACCACCAACCAGTTCAATTACGACTTCAGGGTCACCACCAATTACATCAACCCGGCCGGATTCGTCTCCGGGGACGCCAGTGTGACGAATGTCAGTTACACCTATCCCAACGGCAATCCATTAAACCCGCCCGATCAGGAGCGGAACATCGCCAACCTCTTCTACAACCCGCGTCCGCCGGTTTACATCTTCACCAACCGGGCGCAGACCGGCACGCCGGACTTCCGCTATTATCTGGATCTGAATCGGAACGGCCGATACGACACGAACGGGTGGTGGTTCCGATGGCCGATCGTGGGCGGCGGGTGTGTTACAGCCGGATCGCAGCGATGGTGGCGGCAATCCCATCACCAATTTGATGGTGGGCGATCCCGAGTGGGTCGGCGTCCTGGAACGGCCGGATGAACCGCACGGGCCGGACAACCGCTTCGTGGCCCGCTACGCCACCGTCGTGGTGCCGTCGGGCAAGGCGCTGGATCTGAATCGGATTCATAATGGGGTGTTGATGCTGAATTTTCCCATTCCTGACCAACGCGACTACCGCCGGAACATGGGTGTGGGCACGTGGGAGATGAACCTGGCCGCATTTTTGGTGGATCTGAACACGAATTTCTGGACGGCCCACGATGACCCGGTCAGGCCGAACCCTTATGTTTATCGTCCTCTTGATCTAGTCTCGACGGTAGCTGGAGCGGCCTTCGAGGATGCCAATGCCTTGGTCCGGTATCGCTACGACACCGATTACAACCAGCTTCGCTCGGTCGAGGACCTGTTCGGTGGGGCCGTTGGGGGCGTGGCTTTCCAGAATGACATGATCGACGGGTATGGGGCTGGTCCTTTGCTGACCAATGTCTGGGTGCCCACGATTGATCCGGATTTGGGTCGAACAGCTTCGAAGTGGCCTGGCGACGACAACCCCCAGCACTACTTCACGCCGGGAGATCTGTTTGACGCGAGCAAGACGGCGATTGGGGTGTCTCAGGCCGACATCAATGCCGGCAACAGCTTTCCTGGCCGCCTTTACAATGCGGGCCTGCAGAACAGCACCTACGACCGTTACACCTTCTATCGATTGCTTAGTCAATTGGGGACAGACGGGGGGCCGGAGCGGAGCGACCGAGTGAACCTGAACTATGACAACAAGGTGAAGCGGAACGCGCGGGGGAGTGCCAGTGCGACCAACTTCTATGCCTGGGAACCCACGGACTTCTTCATCGAGGCGGCCGACAACCTGCTCCGGGAATATCACTTGGACCACTTTCGGCGGGCGCTCGGGGCCGATTACGCCAAGGATAACAACCTGGCCCGGAACATTCCGGTGGTGACCAACGGGGTGTTTGTTTACACCCCCTCGATCAACCGGCTGCTCCAGTTGGCGGCGAACATGTATGATGCAACCACCAATCGGTCGGCGGGTGGGTCGGTGGATTTTCCAACTGTTTTCCGTCCTCTATTCGGTGCGCCACCAAACGGTTCAGGTGCACCGCCGGGTGTCTATATTGTCGATTGGGATATAGTCGATGAAGGCAGCGCCGCAGCGGACACCTGGAAGAAGAAGCCACTGGACCTTTTCAATTCCAGCGATGTAGCCACCTTGCTGAAGAACAATACAGGGGTCGAAAACGTCTACGGTGTCCCCTGGATCATTGGTGCCAAGAAGGGGTTGCCGAACTTCAACGAGCTGGCGGTGGACAACCTGTTCGAGGTGACGCGCAAGCTGGAGATGCGCAAGCCCTCGCGAACTGCGGCACCCAACGAGACCAACCAGATGTATCTGATCAGCATCAACACTTCGGTGGGGGTGGAGGCGTGGAATTCCTATCGCAGCCAGTTCCCGGGCACTGTGGATGTTTACACGACCAACGAGATCGACATCTACATCACGGCCTCCAATTCGCCCTCCGCTGTGCCGGCGGCTGTGCAAGCCTATCGCTCGATCTTCGGCAGCGGTCGAAGTCCAGCCCCTTGGGTGGGAACCGGCCCTGGCGTGATTCCGGCGAGACAGTCCTTCCTGGCCGCCATCGCCACGAATTTCACGGTCATCACCAACTCGATTTTCCGCGCCGACAACACCTTCGAGGTGCAGATGAGCCCGGCCTTTGATCGGAGTGCGCGCAACCAGTTCCCGCTGCCCCAGATGCACCTGGCTTTCACCAACAAGTTGCAGGTGGCCATGGTGGATCGCGCTTCCGGTCGGGTCCTCGATTACGTCCACCTTCGCCTCGGAGGGGGAACCAACCTGACCGCCATGATTGCCGATCCGCCGGGGAGTCGCCGGTATGACGGGATGTTTGTGACGAACCGGGTGGGTGGTAACGATCTCGTGGCCAGCGCGGCGCCATTGGGGTTGATTTACCAGATCGAGGCGTCGATGGGGGCCTACGGCACGCCGGGGGACATCTGGCGGGATTACGGTTTTGGCCAGGCGGCGGGTCAGACGGCGGCCAAGGCGATTGACCATTTCCGGTCCTTCATGCTCGGGGTCCGCAGTGCCTATCCCCCGTATGATTACAGTTCCAACCTGGTGATGCAGGTGCCGTTCTCGCCCAGCAAGCGGATTCAGCAGACCATGAGCTGGCAGGCCAACGATCCGTTGGTGCATTACACCGACGGCGATCTGGCCCGGTTGTCCATTGGACCCGGGGTCCGGGAACTTCGACTGTCGAATACTCCGGAAACCCTCCGCAACATTGGGCGGCTGAACGACCGTTACCAGCCGTGGGGAGGTAGCCCGGATTCGAGCGCCCAGACCGGGAGCACGGGCGACCGCAACTTCGATCCCCGATTCAAGGATCCGATGATGCGGCGGTCGGATGACTGGCAGTTCCCGACGAACAAGTTCCCGAATGTCGGCTGGCTGGGCCGTGTGCACCGAGGCACGCCCTGGCAGACCATCTACATGAAATCCGGTAAAATCGAACGGAGCCAGAACCGGTTCGGCGGGGCCGGACAGGAATGGCGCGAATGGACCGGTAACCAGAATCGGCGCGATGCCGCGCTCACCTTTCCGCAGGAAGACTGGAGGATCTTTGACCTGTTCACAGCCGCCTTGAGCGACAATGCGACGGCGGGGCAGTTGTCGGTGAACCAGGACGGGCTGGCGGCGTGGTCGGCTGTGCTTGGGGGGGTGATTGCGCTGACCAACAGCACGCCGGACAACGTGATTCAGAGCGACCCCTTCTACGTCATCGCCAACACGCCGGTTGTGATTCCGCCGGCGGGCCTTGGAGACGGCGGCTCGCCCGTGCGCCAGATTGTGGCGGGGATCAATTCGGTACCGTGCCAAGATGCCGAAGAAGGTCTACGAGACCGTGGGTGATATCCTGCGGGTCGAGGAATTGAGCATCCGCTCGCCGTTGCTGAATCTCTCGGGTATCCAGCAGCAGAAGGGGATTACTGACGCGATGTATGAGCGGATTCCGCAACAGATCCTGGGGTTGCTGCGCGGGAATGAGCAGCCGCGGTTTGTGGTGTATTCCTACGGGCAGGCCCTCAAGCCGGCCGAGCGATCGCTGGTCACCTCCGGCCCGTTCTTCGGCATGTGCACCAATTACCAGATCATGGCCGAGGCCGCCACGCGCGCCGTGGTGCGCGTCGAGGGAGCCCCGTCGAATCCACAGGTGGTGGTGGAGAGCTTTAATGTGTTGCCGCCGGATTAGGGGCAGCCCGGAAGCCCGTAGCGCAGATTTGCAATCTGCTGTATCGCCGATTTGCAATCGGCATGGGGTGGAGATGTGGGGGGGCCGGGATCTGTGGGAGGTTCGCAGAATTCAATTCTGCGATACGGCAGATTGAAAATCTGCGCTACAGGGCCCCGACCGGACGGGGGGCTGGAAGCGGAGTTTTCGCGAGTGGAGCTGTAAAGAAAGTGAGTCGATGATGCGTGGAAAAGCGTTAGCCTGGTTTGTGGTGAGTCTGCTGTGTTTTGTCGCAGCCATCTATTTCTGGCAGTGGGGTGAGCGGCGGGCGGGGCGGACGACTGTTCCGCCGCCCGAGCCGCCCGCCTCGGCCCCGGGCGCCTCCTCGTCGGCCACCGGAGACTTCCATCTGGTCAGTCAGCCGGCTGCCCTCACCCCCACCGTGCAGGCGGTCAAGTTTCAAGATCCGGCCTTTCCTTATCGTCTGCGCAACACGCCCGTGCCGATGGGTGAATTGATGCGCACCGAGACGGGGTTGCTGCTGGAGAACGCGCTGGTGGACACCGCGCGTCCCGATGCCTTGCCGGTGCCCGAGCACCTGCGGGCGCAGGGGGATCCGGGCACTTACATCGTCCAGGCGCGCGGTCCCATCAAGGAGGCGTTTCGCCAGGCCATTGCCGGCGCGGGCGCCACCGTCGTTTCCTACGTTCCCAACAACGCCTATCTGGTGCGGGCTTCCGGGGCGGCTGCTTCCGCGTTGCGGGGCAATGGCGCGGGTGCAGTCCGTGCTCCCGTTCGAACCCTACTACAAGCTCAAGGGCGATCTCCTGAAGACGGCGGTCGAGGGCGGGCGACTGTCCGGGGACAATCTACTGACGGTGGTGCTGTTTGAGGATGCGGCGGGGGAGACCGTGTCGGCTTTGGAATCGCTGGGCGGGCGGGTGTTGGCGGAGGATCGCACGCCCTTCGGGCCGGTGCTCAAGGTGCGTGTGCCGGCGGATGCGCTCCCGGCGGTGGCGGGGTTGAGCGGCGTGCAGATCATCGATCACGCCTATGCGCGGGTGCCGGCCAACGATTTGAGCCGTCACGCGTGTCGGGGTCGCGGATTCCAGCACCAACGGGGTGAATTATCTTGGCCTGACCGGCAGCAACGTCCTGGTGCAGGTGGTGGACTCGGGGGTGGACAGGGATCATCCGACCTGGCGGGTCGGGTGTTGGGGGCTCCACCGTCGCTCACGGACACCGACGGTCACGGCACGCATGTGGCGGGGATCATTGCCGGGAGCGGGCTGATGTCCACCACGGTCAGCAATGCCTCGGGTTCGCTCGATGCCGGCGGTGGGCGGTCAGTTTCGGGGCATGGCGCCCGGGGCGAGGCTGTTCTCGATCGGGGCGATCCGCGGGTCGGAACCCGCCTCGGATTCCTTCCTGCAGGAGTGTGGCGGCGCGGACCAACGCGTTGATTTCGAACAACAGTTGGCGGCTAACTGGGCAACATGGCGTATGACATTGCGGCGGCCAGTTACGATGCGGCGGTGCGGGATGCGTTGCCGCTGACCAACGGCTCGCAGCCGGTGCTGTTTGTGTTCGCGGCGGGCAACGAGGGATTTGGCAACGACGACGGTTCCAGCGGCCCTTGCCGACACCATCGGGTCCCCGGCCACGGCCAAGAACGTGATCACGGTGGGGGCGATCGAGCAGTTGCGCAATCTGACCAACGAGGTGGTGACCTGCCAGGGCGGGGGGACGAACAATTGCCAGACCAACCTGCCGCCGTTCGAATACATGACCGATTCGGCGGAGCAGGTGGCCTCGTACTCGAGCCGCGGCAACGTGGGGGTTGGAGTCGAGGGCGAGTTCGGACGGTTCAAGCCCGATGTGGTGGCGCCGGGGTCGTTCGTGGTCTCGACCCGGTCCACCGACTGGGACACGGACGCGTATTATTTTCCCACCAACACCGTGACCTTCCCGACTGTGCCGCCGGTGCAGCCGATATTCCCGGGCGAACTGTTCCTGGACCAGCGTCGCATCGAGGCGGATGTGGTCGCGCTGACCATCGCGGTGGCCAACGCCCCGGGCCAGAGCGGCCCGCTGCCGGGAGTCGGTCTTCCGGTGTACGTGCGGTTCGATCGTCTTCCGACGACCAACGACGCGCCGCAAGGCACGAACAGCGTCACCCTCACCCCCACAACGACGGGGGTGGACTGGTATTTTGGCGTGGGCAATCCGACGGAGGAGGTGATCTTTGTGGCCATCACCTACCAGATTGCCACCACCAACCGTGATCCGGTTGCGACCCAGGCTTTGCAGGATGCCAACGCGTCCGTGGCCCCCTGGTATCGTTACGAACGCGGCACCAGCATGGCGGCGCCGGTTGTTTCCGGCACCCTGGCGCTGATCCAGGAGTATTACCTCAAGGTCTTCGGCACCAATCCCAGCCCCGCCCTGCTCAAGGCCCTGTTGATCAACGGGGCGCGATCGGTCAGCGGCGACTACCGCTATGGCAACGCCAAAGAGATCAATGACCAGGGCTGGGGGATCTTCAATCTGCCCAACGTGCTCCCGGGAATGTCCAACGCCGCTCCCGGCGCCGCCGCCGCCGTTCATTTCTACGAACAATCCATTGCCAAAGCGCTGGTGACCGGACAGCAATTCACCCGGACGGTGAGGGTGGCTGCCGCCGCTGTGGCCGATCCCTTGCGGTTCACCCTGGTGTGGACCGATCCGCCCGGCAACCCCGTCGTGGCGTCCAAACTGGTCAACGACCTCGATCTTGTGGTGACCAACCTGGATAGCGGCAAGGTCTACTTCGGCAACAACTTCCCCTCGGGCAGCGATTTCACCGACGGGTTGGATTTCACCGCCACCAATCCACCCGTCACGGCGGTGTGGGATGCGGTGAACAACGTCGAGAACGTGTATCTGCCCGGTCTGGAAGGCACCAACTTCTCCGTCACCATCATCGGTCGCCGGGTCAACGTCAACGCGGTGACCACGCACCCGGACAATACCGCCCAGGATTACGCGCTGGTCATTTCGAGCGGGAACGGGGCGGTCGCGTCGGCGCTCACGGTGACTGACACGCTGGCGGCGACGGCAGGGGGGCCGACGGTGGATTTTCTTGCGGCCACGTTCGGCACCGACACCATCGAGGGCGCGTTTGTCATCAACCAGACGGTGGGCGAGAACACGCCATTGCTGGGCAGCAATGTCGGGATCGACGACAGCGTCAACACGGGGATCGTCAACCAGTGGCATTTTTACGTCATCACCAACAGGGTCCAGCCATCTTGCGGTTGCGCATACACCAACGCCGCCTTCGTCACCTTCCTGCCCAGCACCCTGTCCATTCCGCGCATGGGCGTGAACGGGGGCATCCCTGACGAAGTCACCCGCCAGGAGGCGGACATTGATCTCTACGTCTCGACCGATCCGGGGCTGACGAACCTGGTTCCGGCGGTCATCAACAGCTCGATCAAATCCCGCGGACGCGGCGGGACCGAGTCGATCGTGCTCAGCAACGCGGTCGGGGGCGTGTATTACATCGGCGTGAAGTCGGAGGATCACCAGGCGGCCAACTACAGTCTGTACACCGCGTTCAGCCTGCTGCCTTTCAGCGATGAAGACGACAATGGGGTGACCCTGCGCGGCACGCCCGTGCCTGCGCCCGTTCCGGACGGCTCTCCCGAGGATCCCGGGGCGGCGCTGGTGCTGGCGGTGGCGCCCACGCCCATCAATGTGCGACGGGTGATCGTCACCAACGAGATCTCCCACCAGAACATCGGGGACCTGCTGGGCAACCTGAGTCACCGCACCGAGTTTGCCGTGTTGAACAACCACAGCTTCCCCCGGGGCGACGATACCATCACCAACTACACCTACATTTACGAGGACCTGGGGGAGGGCGACATCCCGGGCGCCCAACGCACCGACGGCCCCGGCAGCCTGCGCAACTTCTCCGGCAAGGAAGGCGTCGGCGTGTGGCTGCTGACCATGGTGGACGAGGGCCTCAGCCAGACCGGCCAGGTGGACAACCTGGTGATTCGACTCGAACGCAGCGTCGAAACCAACGTGGTCGAGGCCTTGGTGCCGGCCTTCGGTTGGAGGTATGACGTCGTGCAGGTGCCCCCCGATGCGACCAACTTCACGGTATGCATTGAGGTGATCGGATCCGACCCGCTTCCGGTCGAGCTCTACATCCGGCGGGGCGATTTCCCGGATTTTGGCCAGTACGATTTGCAGACCAGCATCGTCCCGCCCGGCGGGTGCGCTTCGATTTCGATCTACGACGTGCCGCCGCTGCAGCCGGGGACCTACTACTTCGGCGTCTACAATCCCAACTCCACGGCCCAGCAGGTGCGCATCCAGGTGCGGATCGACATCGGACTGGACGGGCGCGGGCGGCGGGACATCACGGCGTTGGGCGGCGAGCCGGTGACCGACGATGCGGTTTCCTACGCCTACCAGTATGTGGAGCAGGACCAGCGCATCGCGGGCCTGGAGGTGGCCCTGGCCATCGAGCACCCGAGAGTGTCCGACCTGGTCACGCACCTGATCAGTCCCACGGGCAAGCGGATTCTGTTGGTGGAGAACCGGGGTGGGTTGGATACCAACGGCTTTGGCGGCGGCACCGTGTTCACCAACGTGTTTCCATTGACCACCAACGGCACCTACCAAGCCTACACGAACGTCCTGAACGCGGGCGCGACGCGCGGCACGCTGTTTGTTGACTACACTTTCTTCAATGTGCCGGACCGGATGCGGGTCTATTACGACGGGCTGCCGATCTACGACACCGGCCTGGTGAGCGGCACCAACCGGACCTTCTCGGTGGATTTTGGCCCGGGCGTCTCGACCAACCTGGTCATCACCATCAACGAGGGGAACAACGCCGACACCAACAGTGTCTGGCAATACACCGCCACGGTGGTGGGGAGCACGCTCAATTACCTGGTCCTGACCGAGGACCGCAGCAAGACCACCACGCCGATCAAGTTCGCGGTGCCGCCGTTGGGCGGGGTGAATCTGGCGATGACGGGTGCGGTAGCGTTCGCGGACGGGTTCGAGGCTGGAACGATTGGAACTTACACCGTGGCGGGGACGGCGTTCTCGGGGGGCTGGGTTCTCCAATCCGGGCAAGTCGACCTCCTGCCATCCGGAATTTATGGCTCGACCGCTTATGAGGGATCCCAATTCATAGATATCAATGGGTGGGCGCCGGGTACCATTCAGACGAACCTGTCGCTGGTGAGTGGAAAAGAGTACTTGTTGAGTTTTGCCTATGCGCGCAACCCGGCCTCTCCGCCCCTGGTTCCCGAAGCGCAATTCCTGCTCGGCACCAACGTCTTGACCACGGTGGCGGTCTCGGGCGCCAGCGAGTGGACCAACCTGAACTGGCAGGTGACCTCCGTTCCATTTGTCTGCACGGACACCAACTCGGTGCTGGTCATCAATTCGCCAACCCCGGGTGCGAGCGGCGTGCTTCTGGATGCCATCGAGATTCGGGAGGGCTTGGAGGTTGACCGCTACTACCTCCCCGAGGAATCGCTGAGCGCTCTCATTGGCGACCGTTCCGAAGGGTTGTGGACGTTGGAAGTGTGGGACAACCGGGCCGGGGCGAGCAACGGGGTGCCGTCCATCACGAGCTGGCAGTTGCGCTTCATCTACCAGACGGTGGTTCAGACGCCCGTGCCGCTCGAACACGGGGTTGCCACCACCAACACCATTCCGCCGGGGGAGATGTTCAGCTTTGTGGTGGATGTTCCACGGTGGGCCTCGTTTGCCACGAACGAATTGATTTTCGCCACGGATCCCGTGCTGGTCTGGTTCAACCAGACCCAGCCGCCCAGTGGCACAAATGTCAACGATGTGCTCTTGATGGGGCCGACGACGGGCGACACCAACACCCTTTCGACCACCGGGACGCCGCCGCTGGTCCCCGGCCAGCGTTATTACCTGAGTGTCACGAATCCGAACCCGGTGGCGGTGACCTTCGCCTTCCAGGTCGAGTTCAACGTGACGGCGTTGACCAACGGCATCCCGTTGTCCTCGACCCTGGGCACCAACCAGTTCAGCGGGTACATCCGCTACTTCTCATACGACGTCTCGACGAACGCGACCGCGGTCTCGTTCGATCTGTTCAACCTGACCGCAAACGCCAATCTCGTGGCCCGATCGGGGCGGCTGCCGCTCCCGCGGTTTGATGCCGGCAGTTTCAATCCCGGCACCAATTCCGAGAACATCACCCTCCTGACCAACAGCGTGCCGGTGCCGCTGACGCCGGGGCGTTGGTATCTGGCGGTGACCTTGGGCGGCGCGCAAGCCGTGGATTACACCATCCAGGCTACCGAGTTCACCAATGATTTCAGCTCGATCATCACCCTCACCAACGCCATCGCCTACACCAACAGCAACCCGGGGGTCGCGCCAGCCCAGGATTATTACCGGTTCGTGGTGACCAGTCCGGTGGCGCGGTTGCAGTTCGACATCCTCAGCCCCACGGCGGACATGACGCTTTTGGTTCGCAAGGGCTTGCCGCTGCCCAGCCTGGCGGACTTCGATTACCTGAGCGCCAATCCGGGGACGAATGACGAGTTCATCCTGGTGCTGCCGGGCAGCGCGCCGGTGGCGGCGTCGGCCGGGGAATGGTTCCTGACCGCACTGAACCTCTCGGGCAGCCCGGCGGATTATGCGATCCGGGCCACGCAATGGCCGGTCACCGGCCAGCCCATCTCGATTTTCGGCCCGACCGTGCAGTCCAACAGCTTCTGTTTCTCCTGGAACTCGCTGCCGGGCGCACGTTACGTGGTGCAGGCCAAGATGACCCTCAGCGATCCCGACTGGATCGATCATTCGGACACCATTACCGCCACGGATCTGGTGACGACCTACTGTGTGCCGCTTCCGTCTCCGTATCACTTTTTCCGCGTGATTGAAGGTGTGGCGTTGGATCCCGGCAGCGCCGTGCAGATCCCCATCGGACGCATCACCGTGGGGCCCGGCGGGGTGAAGATCGAGTGGCAGGCGCCGCCTACTTACAAATTCGACGTCCAGTATTCGGATGTGCTGCCGCCCGTGTGGAACACGGTTCCGGGCGGGCCCATCACATCCACGGACGGCAACTTCACGTTCACCGACGACGGCACACTGACCGGCGGACCGCCGCTGCCCCCGATCCGCTTCTACCGCATTGTGATTGTCCCCTGACGGCCCGCGCCGACATAAAGGGGTATGGCCATGTCGAGGCTGGGGTGGTATAACCGAACCGTGCTGAGCCTGTTCAGGAAAGGCGAGGAGACTGACGATGCCGCCCCCGGACCCTTTGGGCGGTTTCATCTGCATGAACTGATCAACAGCGGTGGCATGGCGGACATCTGGCTCGCCTCGGATTCTCGGGGCAAGACCTATGCGCTGCGGCGGCTGCGCGCGGCGCTCAAGCGGGACTTCACCGCCCGTCGCCGGTTTAATCGCGGCTGCGAGACGCTTTCCAAGGTTCAGAGTCACGACAACATCATCGGGTATTTCGAGCACGGCAAGCTGGAGGGGCAGCCTTATTGCGTGATGGATTACATCGAGGGTGAGAATCTCAAGGAGCTGTACGCGCGACACGATCCGGTGCTGTTGGAGAACGTGGCGCAGATCATCCTGGATGCGGCGGCGGCGCTGGAACACGTGCATGAGTGCGGTTTCATGCACCTGGATTTCAAACCCGAGAACCTGCACATCTCGCGCAACGGGGTGGTCAAGCTGGTGGACTTCGACCTCGCGCAGCCGATCACCGGCAAGCCGCACCGGCCCTCCAAGAATCCCGGCACGCCTTCGTACATGGCGCCGGAGCAGTTGAAGGGCGAACCCTTTGATCATCGGGTGGACATCTTCGCGTTCGGCGTGTCCGCCTACGAGTTGCTCACCAACTACAAGCCGTTTGAGGGTGAAACCCCCACGGAGATCGTGGCCGCACAAGCCAGCTCCAAGAACCCGGTTCCGCCCCGCCATTACAATCCGGACCTCCCGCCCAAGCTCGAGGCGTGCATCCTCAAATGTCTCCAGTTCAACCCTGACAACCGCTACGGGTTCATGAGCGTGCTCAGCCACGACCTGAAGTCCGTGCTCTACGCCTAGCGACCGTATTTGACCTTCCAGAGCACCAGTCCATGGGCGGGCGCGGTCATGCCGGCCACGCGGCGGTCCTGGTGCCGGAGCATGTCCTGAATCATTCCCGGGGTGAACCGTCCGCGTCCAATCTGAACCAGTGTTCCCACGATGCCGCGGCACATCCGGTAGAGGAATCCATCGCCTTCGATGACGAAGGTGAGCAGCGGACCGTTGCGCTTGATGTCACAGCGGGTCAGCGTGCGCACCGTGTTGTTGAAGGCATAGCCACGGTTGGTTGCGAAGGAGCGGAAGTCGTGTTGGCCGACAAAGTGTGCGGCCGCGGACCGGATGTCCGCCAGGTCCAGTGTTTGAGGCACGTGCCACGCCGTGGTGCGGAGCAGCGGATTCATCGCGGGATGATTCCAGACGAAATAGCGGTATTGCTTGCCGGTGGCGTCGAAGCGGGCGTGGAAATCCGGCCGGGCGCGGCTGACGCTGACAACTCGAATGTCCTCGGGCAGATGCGCGTTCAAGGCGAGTCGGAGCTTTCGCGGGGTGACCTTGAGCAGGTCTTTGGGCAGGTCCACGTGAGCCACCATCCCCAACGCATGCACGCCGGTGTCTGTCCGACTCGAACTGTGCAGGCGATGGTGGCTGGAGAGGACCTTCGTGATCGATTGCTCCACCACGTCCTGAACTCCGGTATCGCCCTTTTGCACCTGCCAACCGGAGTATCGAGTGCCGTCGTAGGCGATGGTCAGCCGCAGTCTGACCGTGTCGGCGGCAGCGGGGCGGCGCAGTGAGGGAGTGGTGGCGTGATGACTTCCCATAGGGCGATCAGCCAGGAGCCCCAGCCGCTCCGCTGTCCAGGTAGCTTTGCAGCAGGATCGCGGCGGCCATTTTGTCCACGACCTGCTTGCGGTCCTGTCGCCGGACATGGCCTTGGATCAGTATGCGGTTGGCCTCCGCGGACGTAAGGCGTTCGTCCCACGTGCGGATCGGCACGGTGAGGGATTCCTGCAGATGGGCGACGAATTGACGCACCTTTTCCGCAGCCGGGCCGTAGCTGCCGTCCATGTTGCGCGGCATGCCCACGATGATCTGTTCCACGCTCTTCTCCTGAACCAGCAACTTCAATCGCTCCATCGCGTCCGCCAAGGGTTCGGCGGGAATGAATTCCAGCGGCGAGGCAATGAATTTGAGTTCGTCGCTCACCGCGACGCCAATGCGGACGGTTCCGTGATCCAAAGCCAGGATGCGCATGGGATGATTGCGTCAAAACCGCGTCGGAAACGCAATGCAAAGTTCGCCGGGCGACGCTTGACGCGCCATCAGGACACTACTCACGGAACACGCACACACACGGAGAGTCGGTTCGGACGTTCGGGCTTCGGGCTTGGTTCGGAGATCAGAGTTCGGAGATCGGGCTTCGGCTTGGGCTCGGTTTTGCGCCCTTCCTGCGCGGCAAAAGAACGGAGAAGCACCCTGGGGCCGCCTGTGCCAGGATGCGCCCGAACTTGACGGCACGGGCCGGGCATACAAGCATATCGCCATGAAGAACACATTTCGATTCGCGTTGTTGATTCTGGCCCTCTGCACGGCGTTCGCTTCGACGGTGTCCGCCGGATCCCCGGAAGAATTGCGTCAACAAGTCGACGAAGCCCTCAAGCTGTTGAAGTCGAAGGACAGCACCTTCGAGTCGGTTCTCAGCAAGGCGCATGGGTACGCCATCTTTCCGAACGTTGGCAAAGGGGGGTTCATTGTGGGTGGGGCGGGTGGGGCCGGGGAGGTTTATGAGGGCAAGAAGCAGATCGGCACCGCCACGTTGTCCCAGGCGACCATCGGCGCCCAGATCGGCGGCCAGACCTTTGTCGAGGTCATCCTTTTCTCCGACCGCATCGCCCTCAACAAGTTCAAGGAAGGCCGGTTTGAGATGAGTGCCGGCGTCAGCGCCGTCGCAGCCGCCGAGGGCGTCGCCCAGAAAGCCGATTACCAGAACGGGATGGCCGTCATCATCCTGCCCAAAAAAGGGCTCATGGCGGAGGCCAGCATTGGCGGACAGAAGTTCGACTTTACCCCGCTTCCCGAGAAGAAATAGCGCGGTCGAACCGGTCCAGCCCGTTTGTCAATTCCAGTTGCCCGCAGTCTGGTGCATCCCATCGTGGGTGCATCCGCTGCGACCGCGTAGCGGAACGCCGACTTGAGCCCGCTACACCGCCCGCCGTTGCCCCAGCCCTTCACCCATTCGAATCCCAGGTGTGAGGGGGAGGGGGCATCTTGCCTTCCCCTGCCAGAGTGGCATGCATGAAGCTCTGATGGGTCGTTTGGCGGATTTCGTCGCATGGGATCCGCCAGAGAATCAAGGAGGATCGCCATGAGAAGCTTGTTCGCCATCGGATGCTTCCTGCTGGGTTGCTGCAGTCTCCTGCCGGCGGGTGTCGAGACACTCGCGACCGGACCCTTCACGGAGGCGGACTACGTGATCCTTTCGTTGTCGCAGAGCCAGTTGGAGGAGGTCGAGTCCAAGCGGCGCCTTACCCTCAGCAAGGCGCAGCTTCAGGAGTTGCGCGCATTGGCACCGGCCTTCCCCAAGCGGATTGGAGTCGCCTCGCCATTCGTGAACCAGATAGCCGACTCCAGGTTTTCGCTCTGGCCGGACCAGGTCGCCGGAGTGTGGTTCTGCAAGGATCGAGTCGCCATTGCGCGGAACTTGGTGCAGGGGAGTGAGGGGTGTCGGGAATTCAGCATGAAGCTCAATCCCAATGATGCGGTCCTGATCGATAGCGGGGGCGGCTACTGGATCGGGCCGCGCCCGGTGGATCGCGACGGATTGATTGAAAGCCTGGACCAGCTCGCCATCAGAGCCCCGGCGGGAACAGCCTTCGAAATCTTCATCCTCCGTCCCCCGGTGCTTGAGCAAAGGGATGAGGAGCAAGCCGTGCAGCAGGCCGTCGAGGATCTCGCCGCGCTCTGTGGGCAGCGAGGGCTCGGCTGCCGTGTCGGCGGTTAACCGGCTACTCGGCCACCGGGCGCATCGTCATCGGATCGCGCAAGGGCACGCTGACAATCTTGCCGCCGGCCAGATCCTGCAGACGCTCAGGGTGGTCCGGATGCCCCTTGAGAATCTCCGCCTTGTCCCCGATGACGAGGATGGTGGGCGGACGGGCAGCCAGGTGCGACTGGGCGACCCGCTGGATGTCCGCGAGGGTGACGGCCGCCACGCGGTCGCGATATTTCTCGTAATAGTCGGGCTCCCGCTGGTAGCGGGCGGTGAATTCGTCTGTCGCAAAGCGCTCCACGGTGGCCGCCTTGCTCGCAAAAGCCTGAGGAAAGGTGTCAATCATGGAGCGTTGGGCCGTCTCGATCTCGGCGGCTGTCGCCGGTTCCTCCGCCATACGTCGCAGTTCCTCGAGTACGATCGAGATCGCGTAGGCCACAGTGCGTGATTTGGTCTGGAGTCCGGCGACGAAGGGCTCGGGAAAATACACGCTGGGGGGCAGGGTGGACGACGTGGCGTAGGCGAGTCCTTCATCCGAACGCACGCGGCTGACCAGGCGCGACGTGAATCCGCCGCCGCCCAGGATCCGATTCATGAGCACCAGGGGAAAGTAATCGGGATCCGTGCGCATCACGCCCGGCAGCATCACGGAGACCCGGCCTTGATTGACGTCCTTGTCCACGACGTAAACGCCCGGCGGAGCAAAAGCGGCATTGGTGGGAATCGCGGGCGGCGTTTCCCCCCGGAAGGGCCAGTCGGCAAAGAGCGCCTCAAGCTTTGCGATCATCGCCTGTCGATCGAAGTCCCCGCTGGCCGCCACGACGAAGTTGACGGGATGAAACCATCGCTGATGAAATGACTGGAGGTCCGCGCGCGAGATCAAGGCGATCGAGGATTCCGTGTCATACTGGTTGCTCCAGAACTGGTCGCCGTAGGCCAGGAAGCCCCGTTCCCGACCCTCGATGTTGGACGAGTCGTCGTTGCGTTGTTTCATGGCCTGCAGGAGCTGCTCCTTGCGAAGCGCCAGCTTGTCCGGTTGGAAGCGGGGTGCCGTCAGGGCTTCGCGCAGCAGGCTCAGGCCTTCCTCGAGATCCTTGGAAAGCAGGTTGAGATGGATCCGGCCCTGGGTGTCGGCGATCTGCGATGAAAAATCGGCTGCCAGATAGGCCAGGCGTTCCTCGAGATCCTCGGCGCTCATGGACCGGGTGCCGCCTTTGGACAGCAGATAGCCCGTCAGCTCCGCCAGGCCCTCCTTGCCCCTGGGATCCAAATAGTTGCCGGTGCGGACCAGCACCGTGATGTTCACCAACGGCAATTCCCGGTCGGTGGCGACGTAGGCGATCGGTCCGTTGGTGAGCGTCACCCGGAACTCGTCGGGATGCGGCGGCTGATAATCCAGGGGCGGAAACTTCAACTGCTCCGGCCGGTCCGGGATGCGGGCGACGGACGCGGTGCTTGCCGGTGCGGTTTCGGGGGTGGCGGTGCGGCAGCCGTTGCCGCCCAGTCCCACGATCAGCAGGGCGATGCAAGGAAGTGTGTGCTTCATGAACGGGGAGCCGTGTCGTCGCGCGGCTCCGGCGCCTTGCGCGTGTAAACGGCCACATTGCGATTTTCAGGCGTGAAGTACTTTGTGGCCACGCGCTGAATCTCTTCGGCTGTGACCGCCTGGTGTTTGGCGCCGGCGGTGTTGATCTCCTGCCAATTGCCCAGTCCATCATAGAAGATCAACTGGATCAGAATGGACATGTTCGAGGCCAGGCGGCGGTATTCGTAGGCGGCGAAGTTGTTCTTCACTTTCTGCAGTTCCTCCGGCGGCACCTGCTCGCGTTTGAGACGGTCCAGCTCCGCGTAGATCGTCTGCTCCACTTGGTCGGGCGTGTGGGGCTCCCTGACTTCCGCGGCGATGCCAAACGTTCCGGCCCACTTGCGGGTGTTGGGGGCGGCATCGACTTCGGTGGCCACCTCCGAACCCAGGACCAGTCCCTTGTAGAGGCGGCCCGTGCGCGTGGCCAGAATCTGAGAAAGAATGTTGAGCGCGTAGGAGTCCTTGTGGCCGAAGGGAACGGTGTGCCAGACGATCGAGACCTGGGGGTTGGCTTCCGCCTGGGCGTTCATGCGGCGCTCCGCCGGTTGTGGCACTTCACGCGTCACCAGGTCTGGCGCGGCATTGGACCCGCGTGGGATGCGGCCGAAGTATTGCTGGATCATCCGCATCGCCGCGTCCGTCTCGAAATCGCCCACCAGGACCAGCGTGACGTTTTGGGGGGCGTAGAAGGTGGCAAAAAAGGTGTCCGCCTCGGACTTGGAGATCGCCGGAATGTCCGAGGGCCATCCGACCACCGGCCATTGGTAAGGATGCGAGGTCCAGACCATGGATTCGAAGGCTTCGGTGAACTTGCCGAGCGGAGTGGATTCGGTCCGCATCCGGCGTTCCTCGAACACCACATCCCGTTCGCTGTAGAATTCCCGAAAGACCGGGTTCAGCAGGCGTTCGGACTCCATCCAGGCCCACAGTTCGAGTTTGTTGGCGGGCACGGTGATGAAGTAACCGGTGAGGTCCGTGGTGGTGAACGCGTTCATCCCCGAGGCGCCGCCGGTGGTGTAGATGCGGTCGAACTCGTTCTTGACCAGCAATTCGCGCTGTTCGGTGACCAGCGCGGCGAACTCCTGCTCGAGTACCCGCAGCCGCGGCGGCTTCTGGTCCGGATCCTGAAGGTCGTCGATTTCCCCCCTGCGCCACGCGGCGCGCAACTGCACCTCCTCGGCCCGAATGGCCGACCGGATTTCCTCCTGGCGTCGGATGATGGCCTGGTCGCGTTCGTAATCCTTGGTGCCGAGGGTGCGTGTGCCCTTGAACATCATGTGTTCGAAGAGGTGGGCCATGCCGGTGATCCCGGGACGTTCGTTGGCGCTGCCCACGTGGGCCACCCAGCCTCCGGACACGCTGGGTTCGTCGTGCCGCTCGACCAGCAGCACGCGCAATCCATTGTCCAGTTGACGTTCCTGGACGGGCACCTGTTGGGCCGGGCACAGGATGGGCAGCCCAGCGAGCAGGATCAGGGCGCAAAGCGGGTGAAAAAGGATCTTCATGACTGACATTGCTGGGATTTGACAGCAGGGAACTGCATGGGTTCAAAACGCGGCAAACCTGCGGGTTGGGTGTGAGGCGGGGGCAGGGGCTGGCGTTGGCGAGGCATGGGATCGTTCATCCCATCCCGGCGTATTCCTCGTCGGTTTTGAGCTGGAGCCCCATCAGGACGTAGTCATGCGAGACAGCCTGCATGTCCTTCACGTAATCCTCGAGGGTCAGGAGATTGCTGAAGCCCATGAGGGCGAACATCTTGATGGCCGCCTCCTGATCCCCCATGAACTCGGCTTCCACATGTTCCAGGCCGATGTTGCGTGAGACCTCCACAATCTCGTGAATCAGCGCCCGGGCCAGCCCGCGGCCACGGTACTCCGGCAGCACCAGGACACTGACCCGGCCCACATGCCGCTTCCAGCCGCCCCGCTGCTGGTGCAGGGTGGCGTCGGCAATGATCTTCCCGTCCGCCAACCCCACAATGGGCAGGTTCCGGGTGTAGTCAATGCGTTCGCACCAGTCCTGGATCACCCCCCGGTCATTGACCCGGTGCTTGATGAACATGCGTTCCTTCTCGGGCAGCGTCTGGAAAAACTGGTGGAGCTTCTCCTCGTCGGTCCGCCGCAGGGGGCGCAGTTCGCAAGAGAACCCGCCCTTCAGGTTCACTCGCTTGGGGAATTTCTGTAGTTCCAGTTCTAGTGACATGATGTTTTTCTTATCCTGGGCCACTGTGCCTCAGCCGGGTTCGGCTGGCAAGAGCTGGAATCCAGAACTGGAATCCAGGGCTACCGCGTCTCCGCCTGGATCCAGTCCAGATAACGTTGGCTGCCGGCGCTCAGGGGCAGGGCGATGAACTCCGGGGTGTCATAGGGGTGCAGTTGGCGGACGATCTTTTCCAGGCGGGGCAGCCGGGTGCGGCGGGTCTTCATGACCAGCAGTTGTTCCTTGCCGGACTCGATGCGGCCTTTCCACCAGTACCAGGATTCAATCCGGGGCAGGATATTCGCGCAGGCGATGAGGCGTTGTTCTAATGCGGCCTGGACCAGTTTCCGGGCCACCGCCGCCGTGGGCGTGGTGACCAGGACGACGGCGAATGAGTTTGTGGCTTTCATGACGCCTTGGTGTCGCAACCCGTGGCCGGAGAATCGGGTTTGCAGCAGGGAAGCACAAGCGGTTTGTGGCGGTTTGTTGCGGCCGGCAAAAAAGCTTTGAAAGAGGGCCGGTTCGGGCCAACATCCGCGTCCATTTGCAGCCGAACCTCGGAACCCGATTCCCGGGGTATTCTGACATGAAACGCACGCATCATTGCAACGAACTGCGCCCGGAGCACGCCGGGCAGACTGTGACGCTCAGCGGTTGGGTCCACTCCCGACGCGACTTGGGCGGGGTGATCTTCCTGGATATCCGGGACCGCGAAGGGCGAACGCAGACGGTTTTTGATCCTTCGATGATCGCCCGGGAGCTTTGCGATGTGGCCGCGAGCTTGCGCAGCGAGAGTGTCATTGATGTGACCGGCAAGGTGCGACGCCGTCCCGCCGGCACGGAGAACGCCAAGATTCCCACCGGGCAGGTCGAGGTGGTCGCGGATTCGGTCGTGGTTCAGAACAGCGCGGATGTGCTGCCGTTCCAAGTGGACGATCCGGATGTCGCGTCCAAGGTCAACGAGGAGCTGCGGCTCAAGTACCGCTATCTGGACCTGCGACGGCCCGAGATGATCCACAACCTGCGGCTCCGATCCAAGGTGGCTACGGCCACGCGGGTGTTCATGGAGGAGCAGGGGTTTCTGGAGATCGAGACCCCCACCTTGTTCAAGTCCACGCCCGAGGGGGCGCGCGAATTCCTGGTGCCCAACCGGCGCGAACCCGGGACATTTTATGCGCTGCCGCAGTCGCCGCAGCAGTTCAAACAGATCCTGATGGTTGGGGGGGTGGAACGCTACTTCCAGCTCGCCCGGTGTTACCGTGATGAAGATCTGCGGGCGGATCGCCAGCCCGAGTTCACCCAGATCGACATCGAGATGAGCTTCATCGATCGCGAGGATATCTACGCCCTGATCGAAGAGTTGCTGCGGCGTGTCTGGAAGGCCGCCCTGGGTGTCGAGGTGTCCACGCCGTTCAAGCGCCTGAGCTTTGAAGAGGCGCTCAACCGGTACGGGATCGACAAGCCGGACACGCGGTTCGGGATGGAACTGGTGGATCTGACCGAGGACTTCAAGGCCTCGACCTTCAAGGTGTTCAGCGGTGCCATCGCCAGTGGCGGTGTGGTCAAGGCGCTCAACGCCAAGGGACTGGCCTGCGCCACCCAGGGGCAGATCGAGACCATGACCGAATACGCCAAGAGCTTCGGAGCCAAGGGACTGGCGTTCATCAAGGTCGAAGGAGGGGAATGGAAGTCCCCGATCGTGAAGTTCTTCTCGGATGCCGAGAAAGCCGCCCTGCAGCACAAGCTGGCGATCCAGGAGGGCGATCTGATCCTCTTCGCCGCCGACCAATGGCTGAACGCCTGCGAGATCCTGGGCAAGATCCGGCTCTACTGCGCCGAGGTCCTGCAGAAGGACGGCAAGCTGGGAATCGACCCCCGTCGATTCGACTTCCTGTGGGTCGTGGATTTCCCGCTGCTGGCTTTCGACAAGGAACAGAACCGCTGGTATTCCAGCCACCATCCTTTCACCGCGCCGGTGGTGGAGGACATTCCCTTGCTTCGGGACTCGCCCCGGCAGGTTCGTGGGCAGCACTATGACATCGTGGTCAACGGCGTGGAACTGGGCGGGGGCTCGATTCGGATCCATCAGCCCGAGGTTCAGAAGACCATCTTCGAGGACATCCTCGCAGATTTCCCCCGAGGAAACGCAATTGCGCTTTGGTTACATGCTGGAGGCGTTCCGTTACGGCGCGCCTCCGCATGGAGGTATCGCGCTGGGGTTCGACCGGCTCATCGCCATCCTTTGCGGCACGCCCAGCATTCGGGACGTCATCGCCTTCCCAAAGACCGCGAAAGGCACCTGCCTGATGACGGAGTCTCCCGCGCCGGTGACCCCGCGTCAGCTCAAGGAGCTTTACCTGGAAGTGAAGGCGTCGAAGAAGCCGTCGGTGTGATTGGGCATACCTGCGTTTGTTGGGGAGGGCGGCACGCAGCGGCCGAATCGCTGCGTTCCAAGATTCCGGCTGCATGGCTTCCATGTCGCCCACACCCGGGCTGGATTCCGGATGGCAAGTCGGTTACCTGTCTGCGCACATGAGCAGCGATTCTGTGAAACCGGCATTGCCTGAGAATCTCCTGGATCGTTACCACGCCCCGGAGACTGCTTACGACGAGCTGTTCGCTGCGAATGGCCCGGTGCGTCCGCATTGGAATCATCTGATCCAGACCCTGCAGGCGATGGGGTCGACTGGAGTTCGGGAGCGCGTGGAGGCCAGCCGACGGCTGGTGCAGGAGCGCGGGATTCAGCTCCTGGCGCCCGACACCGAGCCGGGGACGGGGTCGGCGTGGGATTTGGACCCGGTGCCGCTGCTGATTGCCCCTGAGGATTGGGAGCGCCTTGAGCGTGGATTGATTCAGCGCGCGAAGCTGTTGAACCAGATCCTCAGGGACTGTTATGGTCCGCAGCGTTCGATCCACTCGCAGTGGCTCCCTCCGGCGCTGGTCTTTGGCCAGTCGCGATTCCTGCGTGCCTGCCACGGGGTGGAACCCACGGGCGGTGTGTATCTGCATTTCTACGCTGCGGACGTGGCTCGCGGGCCCGATGGCGGCTGGTGGGTGTTGTCCGATCGCACGCAGATTCCCGCCGGCGCGGGTTATGCCCTGGCCAACCGCCTGGTCGCCTCACGGGTGTTTCCAGCGGCATTCCGGAGTCAGCACGTGCATCGTCTGGCGGGCTTCTTTCAGGAGCGCAGAATGTCCCTGGCCGGCTTGTCGTTGCAGCCCGGGCGTGACGCGCGCGTGGTGTTGCTTTCCCCCGGGTCCAAGCACGAAACCTATTTTGAGCACTCCTACCTGGCGCGCTACATGGGGTATCTGCTGGTGGAGGGGGAAGACCTCTCCGTGCGCGATGACCGGGTCTTCCTCAAGACCCTCAGTGGGCTTGAGCCCGTCGACGTCATTATCCGACGGGTCAGAGACGACTATTGCGATCCTCTGGAACTGCGCAACGATTCGATCCAGGGCATCCCGGGACTGTTGGAGGCGGTGCGCGCGGGAAACATCACGATCGCCAACGCCCTGGGATCCGGCCTGGCTGAGGCTCCGGCATTTCTGGGGTTCCTGCCCGGACTCTGCCGCCACCTGCTGGGGGAGGAGTTGCAGATTCCCTCGGTGACGACGTGGTGGTGCGGCCAGAAGGAAGCCGCCGGGCATGTGCTGGAGAACCTCCGTGCATTCAGCATCCAGGATGCCTTCCGGGTGCGTCCGAACCTGGCCGAATACGAGGGCGACATGTCCGACGAAAAGCTGGCCGCGTTGAGGCAGCGGATCCGTTTTCAACCCACACGTTTTGTGGCCAGGGACCGGTTGGCCTTGTCGCATGCGCCCGCTTGGGATGGGGCGGGCCTGGTGGCGCGTCCGGTGACGTTGCGAGTGTTTCTGGTGGCGTCCGGCGACAGTTACCGGGTGATGCCCGGTGGCTTGGCCCGGGTGGCGCCGGCAGCCGCGGTTCACTCGGTCACAATGCGGCAGAACTGGACCAGCAAGGATGTCTGGGTGGTCAGTGACAAACCTGTGGAACAGGTGTCGCTCCTGCCTCCTGCCGACCGATCCGTTGAGCTGCGCCGGGTGGGCAACAACCTGCCGAGCCGGTTGGCGGACGACTTTTACTGGTTGGGACGCTATCTGGAGCGGGCGGGTGCCACCGCGCGGCTGCTGCGCAGTGTGCTGATCCGCATGACCCCCGAAGGAGTGCCGGAACAGGAGTCCTTGCTCGCACCTTTGCTCGAGGTGTTGGAGAGCGAGGGACAATTGTTGCGAGGCCGGACACAGGATGCGCCCGAGACACTGGAGGTGGAACTCAGGGCGGCCATCTTTGATTCCCAACGTCCCGGCAGCCTTCGAAGCATCGCGACGCACCTGTTCCGGTTGGGGATGCTGGTGCGGGATCGGACCTCGAACGATGTCTGGCGCGCGCTCAGCCAGATCGAGGCGCCCTTCGCCCAGGCAGGACAGCATTCCCTGCTCCTGGGCGGGGAAGTGGTGCGAACCCTCAACACCCTGTTGCTGAATCTGGCGGCTTTGCATGGGCTGGCGCGGGAGAACATGACCCGGGCGCAGGGCTGGCGCTTTTTGGACATGGGTTGCCGGGTGGAACGGGCCCTGTCGCTGGCCTCCTTCCTCACCCACAGCCTCCGATCGCCGGAGGCGGACAATCCCAGCGCGCTGGAGCTGGTCCTGGAGATCGCCGACAGCAGCATCACCTACCGGTCGCGCTACAGTGTGCTGCCCAATCTGGCGGCGGTTTACGACCTGGTGCTGATGGATGATACCAACCCGCGCTCGATGCGGTTCCAGTTCGATCAACTGCACAAGCATTACGAACGGCTGCCGCTGGTGCGGGAAAGCGCCTTGCCCGATCCGGCCTATCGGGTCTTGATCGATTGCGCGGCCCGCTTGCGGTTGCTCGATCCGCGGGAGTTGAACGAGCTGGAGGGCCGATGGGGGGACAGTGATACCGCGCGGGTGCTGAGATACGTGCTGCGCAGGCTGCCGCGGTTCTCGGATGCGCTGGCCGCCGGCTATTTTGCGCACTCCCTGATTTCCCGCACCGGCCGGGGGAACTGAACATGCAATACAACATCCTGCACCGGACCACCTACGC
>CAVVUP010000003.1:0-12109 GCA_963751435.1 uncultured Verrucomicrobiae bacterium
GTGTTTACAGTGCTATGCCCATGAAGAACTTATAAATATGTCCTGTTTAGAGACAACCCCAATCAACAAAGAGAAAGACAAACAGATCATGGCAATCGCAGTCTGGAACCAGCTCCGGACTTCACGCTCAAGTCCAAGGGTCAAGGATGTAAAACTCAGCTACAATGTGGGCAAGCGGAACACGGTGGTGTTGTTCTTCCCGCTGGCGTTCACCAGTGTCTGCACCCAAGGAAATGTGCGACATCACCTCGGGCTTGAACGCCTACACCGGCCTGAATGCGGACGTGATCCGGGATCAGTGTGGGTAGCCCGTTTGCCCACGCTTCCTGGGGAAACGGGCGATCAACACTGATCCCGATCACGTCCGCATTCAGGCCGGTGTAGGCGTTCAAGCCCGAGGCGACGTCGCACATTCCTGGGTGCAGGCACTGGTGAACGCCAGCGGGAAGAAGAACACCACCGTGTTCCGCTTGCCCACATTGTCACTGAGTTTTACATCCTCTACCCCTTGGGGCGTTCTTGGACTTGAGCGTGAAGTCCGGAGCCTTGGTTCCAACTGCGATTGCCATGATCTGTTTGTCTTTCTCTTTGTTGATTGGGCTGTCTAAACGGCGTGTTTGACGAGTCTTCATCGGCGCACGTGTCAACGCTGGTTCGCCGGGGCTCACAAGGCGGCCAGGACCTCCAGCGCGTGCAGGTCCGGCTTCACCTCCGGCCAGATCTTCTGGATGCGCCCGTCGGCATTGATCAAGAAGGTCACCCGATGCATGCCCATGAACGTGCGTCCCATGAACTTCTTCTCACCCCAGACGCCGTAGGCCTTGGCGATGGTGGCGTCCTCGTCCGAGACCAGGAGGAAAGGCAGGCCGAATTGCTCCACGAACTTGTCGTGGGACCGGACCGAATCCTTGCTCACCCCGAGCACCAGGGCGCCTTTACGCTTGAGCTTCGGGTGGAGATCGCGAAAGCCGCAGGCCTCCTTGGTGCAGCCGGGCGTGTTGTCGCGGGGATAGAAATAAAGCACCACAGACTGCCCGCGGAACTCGGACAGGGAAACCTTCCCACCCCCATTGGTGGCCGCGGTGAACAGGGGAGCCGGATCCCCTTCCTTCAATTTGAGCTTCGGTTTGGTCGCCATGACAGAGGGCGGACCCTACCACTGCTCCCGACCCCGCGCAACGCCCCGGTTGGGAGGCTCAGGGCAGAGGCATCCAAAGTTGGCAGGGTCGGCGCGCTGCGCCGACCGCGCCGCGTTCAGCGGCGCAACGGGACTCGGGAAGGCGAGGGTTCGGATACACTGCGTGGCACTCCTTTCCAGCCCTGACCGGGCCGGGGGCATCGCAGCGCGATGACCCTGCCAACGCGGCCAATCCCAGGGTTTTGATGCCTGTGCCTTGTGGGGGGCTCCGCCTGCGGGGCCGGATCAGGTCACTTGTCGTCGGGCGCGTAGAAGCTGACCACCTGCACGTCGTTGGGATTGTTGCGGGCGATGAGGCCGACGAAATCGCGGCTGACGCCGCCCATTTGGCGGTGACCCGGACTTCGAATGTGGTGCTGCGAATGTCGAGCAACGCTTGCGCTTGGGCCCGGGCCGCGGGGTCAGGGATGATGAAGGATAGATCCGGCAACTGATCGTCCTCGGTTCCGGGTGCGCCGTCCATCCCGTTGCGCATCTCGATGTACTCCGCAGCCAGGAACTCATCCATCCCGGGCAGCAGCGCCAGCGTTCGCACGTCCACGGTCAGGCCATTGATGCGTCCCGAGGAGACGGCGGTGAAGACATCCACCAGGCCAAAGGCGTAGCTCGGAACCTCCTCCTCGCGGAAGCGTCCGCCTCCGTGCCGTGCATCCCGTTGAACACATACTGCCCGGCGGACCCTCCACGGAACATCAGCGGATTCACCCCCTGGATCAGCAGCAATTCCGTGAGATCGTCCATCGGGCCGTTCTTGGCTTCATACGGGGGATCGAACCCCTGGTAATAATCGCTCTCGGCGCCCTGCAGATGCTCGGAGTCATCGCGGTCGACCCAATCCAGGATGGAGCCGATCACTCCGGGGATTTCTCCCGCATCGGCCCCCATGGCGGTGAACACCCGTTGCAGGAGCAGCTCATCCGCCCGGTTGATGTTGATCTTCCGTTCTGTATCCACCATCGGGTGGAGGGTGAATTCGCCCTTGCCGAGGGTGACGGTCATCGGGAGGTGGATTTCCGCCAGTGGACTGTTCGAGACATTCAAGCCCCCCGAGCCTCCCGCCCAGACATCGAAGCCGGCGTCCCGCGGGTCGAATTTCATGTCCTCCGCCAGAATCCACTTGGCGTATTCCATGCCGGAGCGCCCGAACCACTCCATTTCCGAGAAAGTTGCGCGAGTTCATGGCCAGGCGCATCTCCACCTTCATCGCATAGGCAAAACCGCCGGCAAGGATGGTCAGGATCAGCACGGAGATCATGACAATGATCAAAGCGATGCCGGCTTGGCGCTGGGGGTGGGGAAAGGTCATGGCGCCCCTCCGGGAATGGCCACGCCACCCGGCGGCTGGCCGGGAACCCCGGGCACCCCCGGCTGCCCCGGCTGGCCGGGCTGCCCCGGTGGGGGGCCGGGCGGCAGGGCTCCCTGGCTGGCCGCCTGGACGGCATGCGAGGCGGGGCTGGCCAGGAAGGTGGATTCCACCTTGCGGGCGTTGTAGCCGCTGCCGCGTGTGGTGGCCAGGGAAACGCGGACCAACTCGGGAATCTGGTTGGTCTCGGTCCAACGGTCCACCCAGTCTTCATCGCGCGAATCCCAGAACTCGACGATCATCTCCTCCACATCCTTGGCGAGCACGAGCGGGTAGTTCTGCTCGTCCTCGTCAAAATCCATGAGCAGGGGGGCCTGACGCAATACGAGCTGGCGGGTGTGGTCCTCGCCCGGCTGCAGGCTGAACTCGACGCGGCGCAGCGTGAGCTCTCCAAACTTTCCGCCGCGGGGAAAGGACCTGGGGAGCTTGGCCACAAAGCTCAGCATCGCGTCACTGCCGCTGTTTCCCTCGAACCAGTAGAGATCCGCGTTGGCGGCGTACATGCGCGCGTAGGTCAGGGCTTCCTCCATGCTCCGCAGGGCCATCCGGGACCGCTGGGTGCGGGCCGCCGCATCCAAACCCACTTTCGATGATCGCAACACCGCGGACCAGCAGGCGTAAATCGCCGCCACCACCAGACCGAAGATCGCGAGCGCGATCAGGATCTCCACCAGCGTGAAAGCGCCTTGAGCCGGCCTGACGCGACCTCTCATCGACGGATCCCTCCCGGGCGACGCCCTGCCCCGCCCGCCGGACGGAACAGGTAGAGGGTCAACTCACCTTCCGGTTTGGATTGCCCGCTTCGAGTCACGGTGAGAACCACCTCATACAACCCGTTGGTTCCAGCCTCCAAGACGTCGCGCCTCCATCGGTGGTCAGGAAAGATGTCGCCAAAATCCCCGGACTCGATTCCTTCCTGCAACTGGTTGGTGAGCACCGTTTGCGAGGCGAGGGAGCCGATCGGGCTGCGGACCGTTTCCAGCGCCCGAGCCTGTCGCAGACATTGTGAGACGAGCGCCAGGACGGCGAAAGCCACCATGAAGAAGATCCCGATGGCGATCATCACCTCCAGGAGGCTGAAGCCCGACAAACGCCGGGGGCGGGCGCGGTGCGGATGGATGGCGTTGCGGCTCATTTCACGCCCCCCACACTGGCCAGTGCAGTGGTGACCTCCAGGCTGATCTTGCGCCATTCGTTCCCGTCTGAACGCAGAACGATGGTCAGTTCGTCGCAGGTACCGTTCGGATAAAAATTCACCACCGCCAGCGGCTGGTCCTTGAACTCCATCAGATTGATGTCGAGCATTTCGACCGTCAAACGCTCATGGATGGTGCCGGAGGTGGTCGAGCGTTTCCCGCTTCGTGCGCCGTCGGACGTTCCTCCTGCTCCCGCGAGCGCAAACGTGCCGTCGTAAGGGCGGAACACCACCTGCACGGTGGAACCGCTGAAGACGGCCCGAGCTCTGGCCAGGCTGCAAACTTCCCTAATCTCATTCACGGTCTGGACCATGGGAGCCAGATCCCGCCCCCGGCTGATGGCAGGGATGCTGATGGTCAGCACGATACCGATGATCGAAACCACGACCATGATTTCAATGAGTGTGAAGGCCAGAGCCAGTCCCTTGCGGCAAGGCCGTGTCCGTTGCGGGTCGCGGACGGTTCCGTCTGCCCGGCGGGCCGCCACTGCACAGCCGGGGGGCCGGAACCCTGGCCGAAAGAGCGTTGGGCAGCCGCGCCCCGTCCCGGCACTCCCCGGCGCCCCGATCTCACTGAAGCGTCTCACAATCCGCAGGTTCATCAGCGCGCGATGTTGGAGGTCATTGCGAACATCGCCGACAAGACGCTGAGCAGCAGGAAACACACGCCGATCGCCATCACGATGATCATGATGGGCTCGATCAGGTTGGTCAGCGTGCGCAGTGCGATATCCAGGTCCCGTTCGTAGGTCTCGGCCACGTTTCGCAGCGAACCCGGCACATCCCCGGTTTCCTCGCCGATGCGGACCAAGTCGACCATCAACTGGGGAAAGATGCGGCTTTCAGCCAGCGGCTGGGCAATCGCCTTGCCATCGGTGACCGCCTCGCGCGTCTTGGCCACCGCTTCCTTGAGGATGAGATTGGGCATGATCTGCTCGGTGATTTTGAGGGCGGTCAGGACCGGCACGCCGTTCTCCAGCAAGGTGGACAGAGTGCGGGCGAATTGTCCAAAGAGGTTGAGCCGGATGACCCTTCCGAAGACCGGCGCGCGCATTTTCCACTCGTCCAGGTTGCGCTTGCCGTGCGGCGAGGCCTGGTAGCGGCGGATCAGGATGAACAGGGCGATGCCCACCAGCACCAGCAGCCACCAATAGCCCCGCAGGAAGTTGCTCAGGTTGACCAGGATCTGCGTCATCATCGGCAACTGCATCTCCATGCCCTGGAAGATGGAGATGAAGGTGGGCAGGATCTTCACCATGAACACGACGGCGATGGTGACGCCCACGAAGGCTACGATGGCGGGATACACCATGGCCGACACAAACTTGGACTGCACCTCGGCGAATCGCTCGAAGTGCGCCGCCATGCGCCGCAGCACGTCGACCAGGGCGCCGCTGGATTCGCCCGCCCGCACCATGTTGATATAGATATCGGAGAAGACCACGGGCTGCCGGCTCATGGCATCCGACAGGGCGCGCCCTTCCATCACCTCCTGCCGGAGCTGTTTGCTGACCTCGGACTTGATGCCCTTGGATTCGATGTGAGTCATGCTGTTCAGCGCCAGCGTCAACGGCATGCCGGCCTGGAGCAGATTGGCCAGTTGCTGGGTATAAGTGGCCAGCTCGCGAAGCTTCGGACGCTTGGGGCGCTGCAGGTAATCCCGCAACGTCGGCGGAAGCAGGGCGTGAAACTCAAATTTGCCGCGCACGCGCGGTCTCGGTCCTTCCTTGGCGGCCGCCCCCTTGGCCACATCCACCGCCACCGGAAAGAGCCCCAGGCGTTCGATCTGGATCAGCGCGGCCCCCCGGTCGCCGCCCTCCAGTGTTCCCTCGACCAACTCGCCGGATCGTTTTCGAGCCCGGTATGCAAACTGAGGCATAGCTTTATTAAACCTGTCAGGATTGAAAGTTTCACCACCCGCCGCCCGGGTCCTCAAGGTTCGGCGGAGGATGGGGCCGACGCCGGCCTCCCTGGGACGGCGTTCAGACTCCCGCGCCGGTAACCGGCGAGATCCACCGTCACATGGGCGTAGCCCAGCCGGATCAGTTGCTGTCCCACCCGCTCTGGAAGGCCGTCCCGGAAAAGTCGGCCCAGCTCGTCCGGGCCGATCTCAATCCGGGCCAGCGCCGGAGGAACTGCGCCGGAGGTGCCCGGACCCAACTCGTGATGCCGCACTCGCACATCGCGGAACCCCAGATTCCTGAGCACCGATTCGGCGGACTCAATCATGTGAAGTTTCGCGGGGGTCACCGGTTCGCCATACGGGATGCGGGAACTGAGGCAGGCCATCTGCGGCTTGTCGGCCGTCGGCAATCCCAACTCCTTGGAAACGGCGCGGACGTCCGTCTTGGTCAGCCCGGCTTCCTTCAAGGGCGCGCGCACGCGGAACTCCGCCGCCGCACTCGCTCCAGGCCGATGGTCCGTCAAATCGCTGGCGTTCTCGCCATAGGCAATCACCGCAAATCCCTCCGCCGCGGCGATGGGGGCCAGCTCGGAGAAGAGCGATTGTTTGCAGAAGTAGCAGCGATTGACCGGGTTGGCCGTGTAATCCGCACTCTCGAACTCACGGGTCTGAATCACTCGGACCGGAAAGCCATGCTCCCGGGCAACGGCGAGCGCCTCCTCCAACTCCCGGCGGGGCAGGCTCGGCGAATCGGCGATCACGGCCAGGGCCCGCCCCTCGAGCTCCTGATGGGCGACGACGGCCACCAACACGGAGTCCACGCCGCCGGAATAAGCCACCAGGCAGGAGTCATAGCCGCGCATCACCTCGCGCAATCGGAGTAGTTCCTGTGAAGACACGCCAATCAAGCTGCCATTGAGGACTCCCGATGTCGAGCGGAGGTGCGCATGCGCGGGTTCAGGACGGTCCTGCTCTGAAGGTCTCCACTCCGTGCTTGACGCCTCCCGTCGATTTGATTGATTAACCCCCAATGAAAATAAAGCTTTGGTCGGTCATTCTTGTCCCCGCCCTCCTCGCAGCCGGTTGTGTCGGCACGGTCAGCGAACGCAAGACGGCTGCGGTGCCCCTGGTCAAGGACAAGATCGAGGGTCGATACGAGCGGACGGTTCAGCAGGTCTACGACGCCGCCCTCTACGTGATCAAGTTTAACGGCACTCTCCAGAACGAAATCATCCTGCACAAGGACGAGATCCCGGCTCGCGCCATCGAAGGCCGCGTCAATCAGCGCAAGGTGTGGATTCGCGTGGAGCCCGTGGATGCCAAGGTGACGTCGGTGGTGGTGCAGGCACGCACCTCGGGAGGGGGCACGGACATGACTCTGGCCTACGAACTCGAGAAGCAGATTGCTCTGCAGCTCGTGAGCAAGTAGAGCGCGGGGGAAAAGCGGGGCGTCGCCGGAATCAAAACGCGTTGATCAGCAAGAAGAGTCCGGCCAGCAAGCAGGACACCATCGCTGCTGCGAGCATGGCATAGACGAAAAGTGTGCGGTCCTTGCGCCGGGCCGAGCGCCCCCCCATTCCCGCCAGCAGATAGTAGCGTTGCCGCTTACCCTGCGTGCTGCCTAAGTTCAGCAATCCCATAGTCAGTTCTTCCAATGTGAGGCCACTCGCACAGATGAACACCGGCCTCCCGTCGATACCAATCAAATCGGGGGCAGCCTTGCATCCGCGGTCGATCGAGGCAAGCCGATTTCCCAGGCGATTTTCCCGGCCACGCCTCATCGAAACGACAGCCGGTCCGTCTCGAACCCACCCGCTCCCGCGCGCCGCAATTCCTGACAACGCTCAGCCAGGTAGCGCACGGAAAGCTGATCCGTCCGATGCCCCGCCAGCGCGTCGAGCACCGCCAGTGCGCCCTCGAGATCCTTGGCCAGATAGGCGTCCAACGCCCGCTCGTAGTCCCGCCGAAACTCCAGAACGTCCGCCGGCACCGACCCGAGCGGCCCCAGCGGTTCGCACACCATCGCGGAGCCGCTCAGGCCCCGGATGGTCACCGGCCCGAGTCGGCGCCACTCGATTTCCGCGGCGGTGGCGCGCGCCACGGTTTCCAGCGCGAGGCTGGCACAACCCAGTTGCCGGGCCAGTCCGACACAGCGGCTGGCCACATTCACCGTGTGGCCCAGGACGGTGTAGTTCAGGCGGTCGCGCGCCCCCACGTTGCCCACCACCACCGGACCGCAGGCCAGCCCGAATGTGGTGTGAAACTCGGGGCGCCCTTCAGCCTTCCATCCGCGGTTCAGCTCCCCCAGCCGCTCCTGGCATTCCAACACTGCGCGCACCGCGTTGAGCGCATGCCGCGCATCCGGCCGCGGCGCCCCCCAGAAGGCCATGAGGGCGTCCCCAATGAACTTGTCGGTCGTGCCCTCATGCCGCGCGATGATGTCGTGCAAGGCATCAAAGTATTCGGACAGATATTGCGCCACCCGATCCGGCGCAAGCCCCTCGCTGAGGCGGGTGAACCCGCGGATGTCGCTGAACAGCACGGTCAACTCGGCCGGGTGCGCGCCGATCCGGGCGGCTTCACCCTGCCGGAGCAACTCGCGGATCACCTCGCGCGGGACATAGCGGGCAAAGGACTCGAGGGCGGCACTCATCCGCGCCTGGGCCCCGGCCAGTTGCCGCACCTCTTTGACCCGGGATTCGACCGTGCCTTGTTCCGAAAGGTCCAGTTGTTCGATCGCCGCGCTGCGGTGGACCAGGAGCCCGATCGGGCGGGTGTAGCGCCCGGCCAGCCAGAAGGCCAGGCCCACGGACACCAACAATCCCAAGCCCAGAACCAGGACCATGCGCCGCCGTTCCCGCAGGGCTTCGCCCAGGAAATCCGCCTCGGGCACCCCCACCACCACATGGAACCGCTCGCCCGGGAACGCCAGCGTGCGCCATCCCACCCAAACATTGCCTCCCGGCCGGCAGATTCGCTCCTGCCAGGTGTCAGGCTGACTCCGTCGCCGCCAACCCTCCAACGCCTCCGTCAACAGAGGCATTGGCTCCGACGCCAATTCCACGGCGGCTGCGTTCACTCCCGACCCGCCAACTGCCTCCGATTCCGGGTGTCTCAGTCCGCCCAAGATCTCCAGGTCGCCATTCAGCACCATCGAGAACCCGTTGGGCGAGGGCTTCGCTTGCGCCACAAACGCATCCAGATCGCGCAGCGCCAGGTCGCAATACACCACCGCATCCAGCGCCCGATCCCACGGCACCCGCGTCGCCACCGTCACCCCATAAGCCCCCGTCGTGTAAAACCGGTACGGCGACGTCCAATGCGGTGTCACCGGCTCCAAACCGTCCGCAGTCCGCGTCTGGCGCGACGCGGTGACGGCGCCGACAAACCAGGGGCGCTGGCGCGGATCGAAGGCCGATCCTTCCCACCATTCACGCACCAGAACGCCGGTGGGGGTCCATTCCTTCCACAAGGTGTTCGTGCCCCAGGCAGCCGGACGGATCTCTTGAGAACGCCAATGGGGACCGAACCGGGTAAGATTGTAAGCGTTCCCCTCGCTGTCGCCCACGCCCACGCCCGAGACCTGCGGCAGACGCTGCAGCATGGGGAGGAAGAATCGCTGCAGTGAATCCCAGTCCTGCCACGCCACCAAACCGCTCGCCAGCCGTTCGGCGGTCGCGCTGTTGATGCCCGTCACAGTGCCGAAAAACGCCTCGATCTTCACCTCGACCAGCGTGCTCGCCTGATCCAGGATCGCGCGCGACAGGCTCTGCACCACCTTCCGGCCGGCATAGAGATTGTTCACCACGAACCCCGCCGTCGTCAGCAGGAGCACGCAGCCAAAACCCAGCACGAGCGTCGTCCGCAGCGAAAGGCCGCCTGCCTTCGGACCGGATTGCGAGGCGGAAGTCATGTAGCCGGGTCAAGGTTCACTGCGCGAAACCGGGTTTGCGGGAATCCTCCTCCTGAACCGACAATGCTCGACCATGCAGGCGCCCCCCGAACTCACACGGCCTCCAGGACCGCGTCCAATCGACGCAACACCCGATCCTTGCCCAGCACTTCCAGCATGTGATACAGGCTCGGTCCGGCGGCGGCGCCCGTGCAGGCCAGACGCGTCGGATGCACCAGCACCCCGTTCTTGACCCCGCAGGCCTTGGCGACGGATTTCAGGGCCGCCTCGAGCGTCTCCGCCTTGAACTCGGTCAAGGCTGCGAACTGGTCGCGCAATTGCCGTATCCGCGGCGCGTTCTCCGGGGTGAAATCCCGCAGGAACACCGCCCGCTCGATGGGCAGATCTTCCGTGAAGTAGAACCCGGCGTAAGCAGGCAACTCCGAGAACAGCTTCACCTTGCCCAGGCAGGTCGTCAGCGCGGCCCGGACGTAATCCAGAGGCCACTGATTGGTGTCAATGCCGGCCCGTGCGAGGGCCCGAACTGCCTCGGCAAAGAACTGCTCCGCCGGCAGTTCCCTCAGATACTCGCCGTTGAGCCACTGGAGCTTCGTCATGTCGAACCGCGCGTTGTGCCGCAACACCTGCGGCAGATCGAAACGCTCGATGACGTCGGTGACGGACAGTTTCTCCCGGGCGTCCTTGGGTGACCAACCCAGCAAGCAGAGGTAATTCTGGACTGCGGCCGGCAGAAATCCCTCCTCGACATAGGTCGAGAGGGAGGCGCCGGTGTCGCGTTTGCTCATCTTGGACCCGTCACTGTTGAGGATGAGGGGAATGTGGGCGTACTTCGGCGGTTGGACCCCGAACGCCTTGAACAATTGAATGTGCTTGGCCGTGTTGCTCAGGTGATCCTCGCCTCGAATCACATGGGTGATACCCATGTCCAGGTCGTCCACCACATTCACAAAATGAAAGACCGGATGGCCGTCGGATCGCACGAGGACGAAATCCGGATCCTCCGCTTCCCGATCGGTGAGTTCCCGGGTGACCTGCCCCACCACCAGGTCGTCGATCACCACCGGCTCGCGCGTCATGCGGAAGCGGATGGCACCATCCCGCTCGTAGGCCAGGTCGCGCGACAAGAGCGCCTGGATGCGCTCCTGGTAGTTGCCCCGGCGCTGGCTCTGGAAGTAGGGCCCGAAGTCGCCGCGACTCGCCCCCGCCGGATCGGCGGACACCGGGCCTTCGTCCCAATCGATCCCCAGCCAGCGCAACCCCTCGAGGATGACCTGGATGGCCTCCTGACTGTTCCGGGCGGCATCGGTATCCTCGATGCGCAGGATCATGCGCCCCCCGCAATGTCGGGCGTAAAGCCAGTTGAACAGCGCCGTCCGGGCGCCGCCAATGTGAAGGTAACCGGTGGGACTGGGAGCAAATCGAACGCGGACCATGCCCTACGATGGCGGATGAATGTCGGAAAACGCAAGCCCGGGGCTTCAATGCGCGAAATCGGGCTTCGGAGAATTCTCCCCCCGCCCGTGGTCCCGCTCACTTCCCCGGCTCGGTCACCAGCACGATCCCCTGCCCTGGCCGCAGCCCGTATTCGTAGGGTGTGGGCAGGTAATCAAGCGGATACTCGGGCGAGACATCCCGCAGCGGTCCATTGGCCTGGATGTGTTGGTAGAGGTTGTCCGTGTAAAAATGCTGCTTCTCGTGCACGTCCTTGTTGAGGATGATGAGCGCCTCCTGCCGGGCCCGGAGCGACCCTTTCCACAGGAAAAGGATATTCGGATTGTGGCAGGGGAGCAGTTCCAGCGGTGTTTCCTCGATGAACACCGGGTTCGACGCCTTGGCGCGGTTGACCTGCCGGATGAAGGAGGTGAGGTCCACGGACGGTGCCTCCCAATCCTCCGTCCGGGTCTTGACCACATGGAGTCGTTTGCGAAAGCCGTATTCGAATCCGATGGGCATCATGACGCCCGAGGCGAAGAAGGCGCTGAAGAAATAGCGTTGTTTCAAGGCGTCCACATTGCCGCCCGCCTCGACGGACAGGCGCTCGGTATCGTGGCTCTCGGCGAAGCTGATCGAGCGCGTCTCCTCCCGGGTGAGCAGGTATTGCTCGATCAACCAGGGGCTGCGGAAGTCCCACCATTTCGAGCTGTTGAAGATGTAATCGAAACCGGCTTTGGCGGTATGGATGGTTTCCTTGGGTGAGCAGCCGAGGGTTTCCGCGAGGAACAAAGTCTTGGGGTGCCGGCTGCGCGTCTCGTGAATCAACCGCCGCCAGAGGGAGGCCGGCACCTGGTAGGCGGCGTCGCAACGAAACCCCGAAATACCCAATCCCAACAGGTATTCGACCACCTCGACCAGGTAGGCATACAACCCTTCCTTGTCCTTGGAATGCGCATGGTCGAACTGGGCCAGGTCGCGCCACACCACCTTCTTCTCCCCTTCCATGCACCAGGGATGGGCCACGCGTCCCTTTTCCTGCAGGAACCACGCCGGGTGTTCCTTGATCAGGTCGCTGTCAAAGGCACAGTGGCAGCTCAATGCGT
>CAVVUP010000004.1:0-17498 GCA_963751435.1 uncultured Verrucomicrobiae bacterium
GCAGCACTTCGCTGATCATGTCGGCAATCGCTGCCATTTCCGGCTCCCGCATGCCCCGGGTGGTCACCGCCGGGGTGCCCAAACGGATGCCGCTGGCCTGGAACGGCGAACGCGTTTCGAATGGGATGGTGTTCTTGTTGACGGTGATCCCCGCCTCGTCCAGGGCCAACTGGCAATCCTTGCCCGTCATGCCCTTGGCGCCCACGTCCACCAACATCAGATGATTGTCCGTCCCACCGCTGACCAGTCGGAAGCCGTTGCGCTTCAGGCCCTCCGCCAGCGCCGCCGCATTGGCGACGATCTGCTGCTGGTAGGCCTTGAAGGTGGGTTCGAGGGCTTCCTTGAAACTGACCGCCTTGGCCGCAATCACATGCATCAGCGGGCCGCCCTGGATGCCCGGGAACGCCTGGGAATCAATGGCCTTCGCATACTCCGCCCCACACAGAATCAGCCCCCCGCGCGGCCCTCGCAGCGTCTTGTGGGTGGTGGTGGTGACAAAGTGCGCATGCCCGATCGGACTGGGATGTATCCCCGCCGCGACCAGACCGGCAATGTGCGCAATGTCCGCCAACAAATACGCCCCCACCTCGCGCGCAATCCGCCCCATGCGCTCGAAATCAATCACCCGCGGATAGGCGCTGGCCCCCACGGTGATCATGCGCGGATTGTGCTCATGCGCCATCCGGGCGAGCTGATCGTAGTCAATCCGCTCGTCCTTCGGGCTCACGCCATAATGCACGATCTCGTAAAAGCGTCCCGAGAAGTTGGCCTTGTTCCCATGGGTCAGGTGCCCGCCATGACTCAGGTCCATCGTCAGGAGTTTGTCCCCAAGATTCAACATGGCGAAATAGACCGCCATGTTGGCCTGGCTGCCCGAGTGCGGCTGGACATTCGCATGCTCGGCACCGAAGAGCTGCTTGGCGCGGTCGATGGCCAGTTGTTCCGCCACATCGACGTATTCACAACCGCCGTACCAACGTTTGCCGGGGTAGCCCTCGGCATACTTGTTCGTGAGGACCGATCCCTGCGCCTCCATCACCGCCGGGCTGGTGAAGTTCTCGCTGGCAATCAACTCGATGTTCTCCTGCTGCCGCCGCCGTTCGTTGCTGATCACCTCGGCAATCTCCGGGTCCACGCGCCAGACCTGACTCAGACAGCCGCCGCCCGCCGATTCGAGCTTGCTGATCCGCCGCTCGTGGCGTCCCCCCTCGAACGCTTCCTTGAGAAACGCATCCACAATGGCCGCCGCGGTATCCGACGGGGTCTGCCCCCCCAGGCAAACCACATTCGCGTTGTTGTGCCGCCGGGCAATAAGAGCCGTGTCCGCGTCCGACACCAACGCCGCGCGCACGCCGGGGAATCGGTTGGCGACCATGCTCATGCCGATGCCCGTGCGGCAAATCAACACCCCCGCATCCGCCAACCCCGAGCAGACGAGTTCCGCCACGGCTTTGGCCTGGTCCGGATAATCCGCCGAGTCCGGCGTATGACTGCCGCAGTCCTTGACCGGCCAACCTTGGGCTTGCAGGTGGGCAATGATGGAACTTTTAAGCTGGAATCCGCCGTGGTCGGCACCGATGGCAATCGTGTTCATAAAGCTGCGCGCAGGGCGCGGAACGGGTGTGGTTTGGATTTGTTCAATGAAGTTCAGGATCGAAGCAATGCCCTGCTCGATCTGGTCCCGGCAAAGCGTATACCGCGCATAGGAACCGCCGATGGGATCCGAAATGTCCTTCTCGAAAGCCTCGAGGGTGTCGTCAAACTCGCGCAACAGGAAAGTCTTGTCGGCCGCCTGCGGGTAAAGCAGCGCAATGGTATCCACATGGCTGTGGGTCATGCCAAAAATGTAGTCCGCCTCCCGCACCATGGCCGCCGTCAACATCCGGCTTCGCTGCCTCGAAATGTCCAAGCCCAGTTCCCGGAGGGCCTGCACCGCGTGCGCACTGGCCGGTTGCCCATCCAGAGCTCCCAGCCCGGCCGACATCACCCGGTACTCGCCGCGCCCCTGGATCGCATGGCGAAAAAGGCCCTCCGCCATCGGGCTGCGACAGATGTTGCCGGTGCAGACAAACAGAACAGTCTTCATCAAGGAATCAAAGCGATTGGAGATTCCGCTGTGAACCGGGGGGCGTCAACCCAGAATCGAGCCCCCTCTTTCTCCTTCTCCATCTCCGGCTTGTCCTCACTCCTCATTTCTGCCATGAGCGCAGGATGGCCAGCCCGTCCATCAGGTCCAGTGCCCGCAACAACACCGCGTCCCGCATCGCCGCAGGCTGCTCCTCGCCTTCCACGGCGGCCGGCTTGCCCGACGGCATTTCGCCACGCCAGCGTCTGACCAAATCGGCCTCGTTCATGCGCATCCGGGGTGCATGGGAGTTGGTCGGCCCGACGATGTCGGCATCCTCTTCCAAGCCGGCCCGACCGGTTGCCGAGGCGACTTCCCGCCTGGGGGAGACCTCGACCTCCACATCGGGTTTCAACCCGTCCGCGGAAAGTCTGCGGGCATCGCCCAGTTGAATGTCGGCCACCGTGACCCGGAGGAATGGACCGCCGGCCAGGGGAAAGGTGCGCTGGATTCCGGCTGTTCCTGCGGTTCGTCCACCGATCAACAACGCCACTCCACTCTGACGCAACATGGCGGCCAGGGCTTCGGCGGCGCCTCCGGTCTGTCCGTCCACCAGCACCGCCACCGGCAACGCGATGGCCTTCTCCTTGGCGGTTGATCGTTTCAGACCCTCTCCCCAGTTGAGCAGCGGCACTTCCTCAGACAGGAACAGGTCTGCCACCCGCAGCGCCGCCGAATAGTCGCCACCGCCGGCCGAGCGCAAATCCAGCACCAAGCCGGAAAGCCGGTTCGATGCGGCCAATTCCTGATAGCGTTGGCGCACCTGTTCATTGCAAGCTTCGTCCACTTGACCCACCCGGAGGTACCCGATGCTGCTGCGATAAAGCTGCGCCTCCACCTCTCCGCTCCCCCGTCCAGCCGGTTCCGAACCCTCAGCGCTGTCGATCAACACCACCCGGGGACCGAGTTCCTTGAGAAATCCATCCACAGCCAGGCGATCCAGTTCCTCGGCGTTCACCCCGACGAGATTGGATCGGACCAGGCTGAAAACCTCATCGAACGTCGGAGGCGGATGGGTTGCGGCGTGCGCAGGGAAACTGCCTCCCAATCCCGACAGCCACAAGAGGCACCCCCCAAGTGCTGCGCGGCGCATGAACTGGGAAACATTCAACATCCAACATTCAACTTCGAACGCCCGATCTGGCGCCGAACGGCAAACCCTTGGACGTTGAGCGTTGAATGTTGAATGTTGAGCGTTTTGGTTCCGGGGGAGCGGGTCGCCGCCCCACAGGCCTTCAACCGGATTCAAAATCACTGCGGAGTTGCTGAATGTCATCATCGGACCCCTCCTTGTAGCGCCTTGGCGGCGATGTCTTTCCGATAATGCGCCCCTTCAAATTGGATCCGGTCCGCCGCGGCATAAGCCTTGTCCCTCGCCTGTTGAAGGGTGTCGGCCCAGGCCGTCACCCCCAGCACACGCCCCCCGTTGGTCACCACCTGCCCCTCTTTCAACGCCGTTCCGGCATGAAACACCTTCACCTGATCAAGTTTCTGCGCGTCGTCCAGACCGCCAATGACCTTGCCCCTGGCGTAGCCGCCCGGATACCCGCCCGAGGCCATGACCACGCACACGGCGGCCCTCGGGCTCCATTTCATCTCCACCCCGACCAGTCGACCCTCGGCGCTGGCCAGCAGAAGCTGCAACAAATCACTCTCCAAGCGCGGCAGATAAACCTGCGTCTCCGGATCACCAAAACGCGCGTTGAATTCCAGCACCTTGGGCCCGGACCGGGTGAGCATCAATCCAGGATACAGGATCCCCCGGAAATCGATGCCCTCCGAAGCGCACCCTTTCAGCCACGGCTGGATCACCCCGTCCGCCGCCCGCGCGAAATCCGCGTCACTGAGAAACGGGGCCGGGGAATACGTGCCCATGCCGCCCGTGTTCAACCCCTGATCCCCATCCAACGCGCGCTTGTGATCCTGGGAACTGGGAAAGACCCGGGCGACCTTGCCGTCGCAGAGAAAGTGCAGCGAGATCTCGGTGCCCTCGATCAACTCCTGGATGAGCACCCGGCGCCCCGAGTCGCCGAAGGCCCGGCCCACCAGGATTTGGTCAATCGCGGCCTGAGCCTCCTCCAGGTTCTGGCAGAGAAGCACCCCCTTGCCCAACGCCAGTCCGTCGGCTTTGACGGCACACCGCCCACCGAGCCTGCAGGCAAAGGCCTTCGCCGCGTCGGGCTCGGCGAAGGAGGCTGATTTCATGGTTGGAATTCCGTGCCGCTCCATGAACTCCTGTGAAAACACCTTGCTGGACTCGAACTGGGCCGCCCGCCGGTTGGGACCCCAGACTGGCAACCCATCCTTCTGGAACAGATCCACAATCCCCAGCGCCAGCGGGTTGTCCGGCCCCACCACGGTCAGGTCCGGCTGGTGCTGCCGGGCAAACTCGAGCAAGGCCGGCAGATCCTCCGCACCGGTCGGGACACACTCGACGGCCCGCCCGTTGGACAGCAGGCACTCGCCGGCAATCCCGGCGTTGCCGGGCGCGCACCACATCTGGGTGGCCAGCGGCGACTGCGCCAGCTTCCACACCAATGCATGTTCCCGTCCACCTGAACCAATGACCAAGACCTTCATCGTGAGGCCGGATTCAACCGGAAAGAACGCGGGTAGGAAAGCACTTAACTTGGAAACGCCCGTGGCTGCGGTGGCCAGACGTTCCTGGTTTGGCTGTGCCTGCGATTTGCTTGCCGCCCATCTGACCTCGATGGCAGACTGCGCGCGCGGTTGATGAGCAGGAGAAGGGGGACACAGGATCCGGGTTGGGTCCCCGTCCAGAGCGGACGCAGAACAGTGGACCCGGGACCGTGATTCGATCGACTGTCCCACATCAGCCACGTTCTGACGCGCCCGTAGCTCAACTGGATAGAGCATTTGACTTCGGATCAAAGGGTTGGGAGTTCGAATCTCTCCGGGCGTGCCATTCGTTTCAGGCCCCATTTTCAATGGTTTTATGATGTCCCGGTAGTTTTGACAATGCTGCAAAAAAAAGTTCACTGAGCCACTTCTGAGCCACTCCGAAGGTTTTCAACCGCCTTTCCATCGCGCCGGGCCGGGTCTGGACCTGTGGGCCTCCGGGGTCTGAGGGCGCCGCCCGGCCCCGCACCGAAGGCAGGGAGAACCGGCGGTCAGGCGTCCGATCGCCCACAGGCTGCTCCTCCAAGCGTTGCGACTCCCAAGCCGGTGAACTGGGGCCGGGGATTCAGGCACACCCACCCGGGGACCAACCTGCCAGTCACGGAGCCGGCTTCATCTTGTACTTCGACCGGATGGAGTCCCGGATGAATTGAGCGTCAAAGGTGAAGATGCCCTTGGTGCACAGAGGGGGGAGGGGGTCGGTTTGTTGGGATGCACCTGCGCAGTCAATTCGGTGAAGCGATTTCTGGCGCGGGACAAAAAGGCCAATCTTGCGTGACCGGGCATGCGATTCCCTTGGCGAAACCTGCTACGGCAGGCTTCGTTCGGCCCGAAGCCGGAAAAACCGGTTGTCGTTGGTGTTGGCAAAGGTCTGCGTCCACTCGTCCTGCCAGTGAATCAGGTTGGTGGAGCTTTCCACGTGGACGGTTCCTACGGTGCCCTCCGGGAGAATGATAGTTTTGTCTGGCGGGAAGGATTCCGGCGTGACCTCGATAGTGGCGCCGACTGCGTTGTTGGTTGTGACCCCGCTTCCGGCTTTCAACGCCAAGAGCGCGGGGCCGGCGATCGGGATGTCACCCCGGTCGCCAACAGAGGCGACTGTGGAACCCTCGATCCTCCAGGTACAGGAGTCCTTGGAAACCTCAATGTGCTGTCCGGCCACTGCTCCCCAGATGCCTCTGATGTGCGCCACCTCGTTCGTGCCGATTGCGAGCGAGCTGACCTGTGTTTCACCTCCGATGGATAGTGTGATCCAACGCGACTGAGCGAAGCTGAGCATCGAAGATGACAGGACAACTGCGAGTGCCAAGAAGGTGGTTTTCATGGTTTCCTTTCGTTGTGAAGTGTTGCAGGCGATGGGAAGGCGTCAATTGACATATTTTGGCTGGCGCATTGCCAATAGGTGGCGGGGGGGGGGTGGCTGATGGGCAGGGTCCGTGAAATGTTTATCGGATTTCCGGTCGGCAAAATTTCTCCAAAGTGGCCGCGGGTCAGTCGGTGGGTCTGTCCAGATAGGCTTCGATGCGGGCGTTGTGCCATTTGAGGGCTTCGGGATAGACGCATTCCTCGATGAGGTAATCCACGACTTTGTCAATGAGGGTGCCTATGCCCTCCTCGCCGTTCTCCATTTCAAGATCCTCGCGGTTCTCGCGGGCGTCGTCGGTCTGAAGCCACACCGCCTCCGCCTCGTGCGCAGGCAAAGCCTCGGCAGAGCCTGTCACCATTCCCCGGATGGTTTCCTCGTACACAGACCAAGGCACTGATTCCTCACCCCCCTGCAACTGGACGCAAACCTCCTCCCAGAGGTTCTGGAGCGTCGAATCATCTCCGCTCAATCGGTATCGCCCTTTGATGCTTTGAAGCCGGCGTCGTGTCTGGTTGGTGATTCGCTTGCACACGGCGTGGGCAAGCGCCGCGGTGATGCGAGCTTCCGCGGCACGGCAGGAGGGTTCGGGCTGGGGCGTAGCGAATATCCGGTCGCGCGCCGCCTGCACGATCCCTGGCGAGGACAGCCGGTCGCCGTAGAGATAGGTGCTGCTGCGTTCGGTCGGAACCAGGTCACGAATCGCGGTCCCATAGCGTTGGCGGAGGATTTCGGCTACTTGGATGAACCGCTCATAGCACTCGTAGTAGGCCGGTTCCGCCCAAATCACCTGGTTGCCGTGTTTGATGAGGGTTTCATCGTCTTGATGGTCCCAAGTGAGAGAGAAGGACGGCTGCCGGATTTCGGGAAGCTGGTCGGCACTCTTGAGCTTGAGGCGCTGCCTCGCGGCGTGGCGGCGTTCCAGATCTTCGAGGTCCCGCTGCTGCGTGGGGGTCAGTTTGTCCCAGTCGGCGCGCATTTCCTCAATGGTGGAATGGGAAATCAGCGTGAGCCCCTCGCCACACGTGGGGCAATTCACCTCGGTCACCTCCCAGTTGGCCATGTTCAGACTGGCGGTCCTGCCCTCGCCGTGCCACTGGCAGCGCGGGCAGAGCAGTTGGGCTGTCTGCCAGTCCTCATGGGACTTGTAATAGGAGCGGTTGGGGTTTGGTAACGGCCGGTCATTGCTGCCAGCCTCTGGAAACAGATTCAACTCGTTCATGTTCGGTCCTCCACAATCGGAACAGATGCCCACACCCAGTTGTTGAACCGGTACGGGATATTGTGCTCCTTCAGATACTTCTCGAAATCCGAGGTTGCGTCGGCCCTGCCGCCGAAGCGATCCACTATGAGCGCGATGAGGAGCGCGTCTTTGTCCGCAGGCGCAACTTGATACCAGGTACTCGTAGTCATCAGCTCCCCAGAACTCCTCGACAACAGCTCCCATCGCGTAGCCAGAAACCTCCAAGGTGCCATCGGGCTTGATGCAGACTGCCGCCCGAGTCAAGGAATCACCGCTTTTGTGCTCATGGAGGTTGGCAGAAGTCGGTAGTGCGGCGGGCGCCATCGGACCGGGTTCCTCTGCCGTTGCGGGCTGGTGCGACTGTTCGTTCATAAATCGTCTCCTCGGCGCGATCTCCATCTCGGGCACGGCACACCCAGGCGTTCTCCTGGCTGACTGGGACTTGAGTAGAATCCGGACGGGGAGCCCCACGAGGGCTCGCAGAATCCGAAAGGAGGGAGCCTCACGAACCAAAGTTAGCGTAGAACAACGAATGATTCAATACCTCCTTTGCATCCCGAAACAACCAGAAGCGTTGACGCACAACCCGGCTGGTGATAAGCCCATCCTCGGGAAAGGAACTCGACGCTATGAAACCACTGCTCCTAACCGTCCTGCTATGCCTCGGTGTCTGCGGCATCCCCCAAGCCAAAGATGTGACGCTCACGGTGAACAATCAGCCTGGCGTTGGGGCCGTGATTCTCTCGGACGAAGTGGCTGTTGAGGCAAGCGAGATTGGGAAAGTTACCAGCCTGTATGGCGCAGGTGACAGTATCTACCTGAATGTGATTAAGAACGGGATCACGAACGGCTCGCCTGCTCAGGTCTATCTGGGCGGCGGGTCCAGCTTCCCTTCGAGCCCCGTGGTCGTGGCTGGGCCGGCAATCGTCCGGTTGGAAATCATGCCCAGTGGCACGCCGACGAAATACATGTTCGCAAACGTGAGGATCGAGCCGGAGAGCTTCCCGCCAGGACAGACGATCATCCTGCCTGAAGGGACCGTTGGCACTGTCCATGTCGAGTCGAGCACCAACCTCGTAAGCTGGCAGGACGAATGGTCGCAGACATTCAGCGACACGAGCGCGAACCGGTTTTTTCGGTTAAGGGCTGAGCGCAGTCTGCCGTAGCGCAGGACATCGAACCGTGACTGCCTCACACCCGCAACTGCCAGCGCATTCCGACCTGGGCATCGAGCGGCAGGCATCTCCAGCTCAGCTAACCGGCTTTGACCTGGTCCCCAGCTGGTGCCGCAACGCCCCAATACCCGCAGGAAAAAGCAACAGGTGGCTTGCCCGAGGCGATGGCTGCCGAGGGCCAACTTGTGGAAGCGAAAAAGAAGATCGAGGCATGGGGTTGCCTGTGTGGAAGGTGAGGTTGCGCGGAGCGTCTGCCAGCCTACAGCGACCGGTTGTGGCGCGCGAGCGACACGACAAAAAGGCTCCGGGCAGGGTTGTGCCAGGTTGCGAGTGGCCCGCGCCGTTGCAGAAATGGGCCTGCGTGGCGTTGGCACTCGATGGGGCGCCCCGGGGGGGCGTCGTGCACGGAAACTCGCGCGGCTGGCGGCGCAGTGCACACCACGACTGCGATTCAGAGGCTTTCCGACCATTCATCCTTCCACACCCAGCTTAGCGAGTTCCGAACGCAACCGTTTGACTTCGTCCCATGCCTCCACGGCCATCGGGTGGAAATCACCCAAGCAGTCGAGGGCGTCGTGAGCCTCGATCGCCGCCGCCAACTTGTCTTTGAGCGCCTGAGCCCGCTGCCAGACTGGAGCACGCGGGGTGGGCGAAGCATGCGCGTTGGTGTGGCGTCCGGCTCCGTCGGATTGTTCCCGATTCCAGCGCATCTTGATGTAGTGCGACCAACTGCGGACGGGCCGGTGTGTTCCGTCCAACCAGCCAACGGCTTGCATCCGGTCGAACTCGATGCGCGCGAAGTTTTCAGGTACGCCGGACAAGGCGGCTGCGGCTACTGCCTCCTCCTCAGAGCGTGGAAGCCCTCGTTCTATGTTTGTGGTTTGATTCTCTTCCCTGAATCTCTTCTCTACTGGCCCGGAAGATGGTTGCCGTTCTGGACCGGAAGAATCCTTCCGTTCCTGAGCGGAAGCGGGCTGCCGGTCAGGGGCGGAAGTGCTTTGATGGCCTGGCTGGCCTGCCTGCATCCACGGATGGTGCAGGAAGTGGTAGCTGTTCGACGTCCCGAGACCATGTTGCTCCGTCTCAATGAGCCCGAACTCGACGAGTTCACGGATATAATCCCGTGCCATACGCTCCCCGACCCCCAGCTCGGTGGCCAGCGTTTCCTGCTTCGGAAAGCAGTGCCCGTCCTTGCCTGCGAATTGGGCAAGGCGTGCATAGCAGAGCTTCGCACCCTGGCTGACCTCTGTGCGTTCCAAGAGCCAATTGGGAATGAAGGCGCCGACAAAGAGCTTCCACGGATTGATGCGGCGGGGGTGTGGAGATGCCGCCGCGGTAGGCGTGGGCTCAGGTGCACTGGGGCCTGGTGCCGGCAAGGTGGATTCCTCCGGTTCGGAAAAAGACGGGAGTGTCATGCGACACCCCCGGAGTTTTCAAGATCATCCCGACCGCGTTTGAGGTCGTGCAGCAACGCCCCGGCTTCGGTCCGAGTCAAGTCCGCGCGCACCTGGTAGGTTCTGGCCTCGTTATCCGTGAAACCTGCCGCTAAACGGAGCATGTTGCGGCTGGGGAAAAGCTTGAAGCGCAGCCCCTCGACAATGCCATTCTTGCGCGGCCACTCGGCGCACCAGACCTCGCTCGTGCCGGAACCGTTGGCTGCGGAATAGCCAAGCCCTTGGTGATGGATGCGGTCCAACTGAGAGATGGCACTGGCCAGTTCGGTAATCGCGGCGCAGGTCTGTGTTCGATCGGCATAGAGGCAAACGCAGCGATGGTGCAGCAGTTCAAGGTGGATGCGCACTGTTTCCCGCCCGGGCGCATAGGCAGCAGAGATGTCCTCCAACACCCCGCTCAGCTCCCGCAATTCGTCCAGCTTGAACACCCAGCCAGACAACCGGCATTTCGCCGGTGGTCGTTGAGGTGGGTTTGTTGCCCTGGGCGTGGTGGAGGGTTGCTGTGCCCGTGCCCGATTAGTCCTAGTCGTTTTCATTGTTCGGTTCATGCACGGTTTGGGGTTATACGCGCCCTTCGGCTTCGACACGCTCCACCGCCGCGACCGGGATCAGCCGGCGCCGGCCAACGATAACGCTCTCGATCTCCTTGTGCCGGAGCTTGCGGCGGACGGACTCAGAGTGCCATGCCCACCGCCGGGCCAGTTGTGCGGGCGTGAAGAACGCCGTGCCATCGGTGCAGTGAACCCTGGTAGTGGTGGCGGCCGGTCCACGGTCTGCCGCCCGTCTTTTTGCTTTACGTATCATATTTTGCCTTTGGTACTCCGCTGCCCTGCGCGGTCCAGGTCAACTTCAGCGCATGCGAAGCTGACGTGGACACCTTCGCCCAACCAGAACAGACCGGGCGAAGCACCTATGGGAACGATTCGGGAAACGAAAAGGCTACGAACTGCGGCGGCGAGGGGAGGCGGCTCTCAACACATCCCCGAACACGGGCGCTGGCGAGAGCAGCGGCTTGGAGCGGCGGATGTCGTGATCACTGTACGGCGCGGTGCCGCGTTTGAGGGACAGGTTGAGACGGTGGCGCGAAGCCCATTGCTTGAAGCTGGTGCGCGCTTCGGATTGCGAGCAAGGACATGGGATTCCCCTCTCGCCGGCGGCATTCAAAATGTCGTTGGCCTGCCAGCCAAACCTGTTGAACACAGGTTGGTTGTCCAGCACCCAGACAAGGAAAGCGGCGTAGGGATCCTTGCCATGATGAGGCCGTGAAGCCACCCGGTAGAACTGCTGGCGGCGTGAGGGATCGAGCTTAGGGAAATCGCCCCGCATGAACAGAGCAAAGCGGTCCGAGCTACAGATACCGAGGGCCTCCAGGCGGGCGACGTAGAGGAAGTTCGGCAGGTTATCAGGCGGGTGGGGAACACCACGGGCGCGTTCCCTCAGCGGCAGCGGACCGGAAGGCAGGCTCTGAATGGCAGGGATCTTGTAAAGCAGCTTGGCCAGCGCAGCGAGCGCACGGTCGAGCGCGGCGGTGTAGGCATCGTATCGTTCCTCTACGTAGGCGATGTTGGCCAGCTTGGGGCTTACAGTGTCGAATCTCGGGTGGGTGATTTCGAGTTCCCGGAACGCGCGCCAGATGGCAATGCGCCCGCTGGCGTGGTGGTCAGCGTCACGGAAGGCCCATTGCTTGGCGACCAGATCCCGATGCAGCCGGCATGTGGTTTCGTAGAAATGGAGAAGTCTGCTCCACCGCTCCGCCGCAAGCAGGGCTTGGTAATGCGCATCGCGGCACTCTTGATCGCGGGCAGTTTCGTCAGACTTTGGGGAAAGTGGAAACTCTGACTTCGGAAAACGGCGGCGGAGTTCGGCAAGGTGCTGCCAGTGCTCGTTGTTTTGACCACCGCGGAGAATGAAAAACGCCTCATCCGGGCGCAGCTCAGCCGGCAATGCGTTCCACAACGACCAGATGCAGGCGAGCTGGTCGTCCGATGCCGGCTGCGCCTGCAAGGCGTCTCGCTTGGACATGAGGGCTTTCACGCTGCGCATGAGTGCCGGATTGCTGCTGGAGCGAGTGGGCATCCTTCTGGTCGTCATTTTCTCAGTGCATCCAGGGGCACCCAGTCGCCGGGGGCGCGCTGGTAGTGCCAGAAGGTCCAACCGTTGCAGGTCTTGCGTTTGACGGCGTGGGCACCGGCCAGGGAGGGCGAGGTGAAATGCTGTTTGTCGAACCAGATCAGGCCGGTCTTGCGCACGTAAGCGCGTAGCGTCTTGCCCTTGTGGCGGGCACGGAGCGTCAGCTTGCCTTGCGCGTTCTTCATGTGGTCAGCCAATACGGGCTTGCGACCGTCGTCCTTGGTGGTGACCGGGTGACGTGGCAGAACTGGCGTCGGCTTGCCGAGAATGTCGTTGATGATGGAACGCATGTCGGCGCTCAGGTCGCGTTTGAAACGGCGGCGGAGGTCCTCCGATTTGGCGAACTCGCCCTGCTGCTTGTTCCCGGGCGGTTTGACGATGCGCAGGATCAAGGATTCCAGCTCGCGCAGGTGACTGTCGCCGATGGTCAGGTAAACGCTGAAGCGGTCCCAGGAATCGTGGTGGCGATCCTTGAGGTGATGGCCGAGGCGGGTGCGCAGGTTGCTGGCCAGGCCGACGTAGTAGAGCTTGCCGCGCCGGTAAAGGGCGTACACGCCCTGCCGATGGCGGACGTATTGCCGGACGATGTCCTGGTGTTGCTCCAGCGCGTCGCGGGAGACGTTTTCCAGGTGCTGGCAGACGAGTGGGGTGCGTTTGGGCATAGATCTGTTATCTGGCGAGGAGGTGGCGGAGGGTGGAGTCGAGGAACTGCATGTCTAGCCGTCCAATTGCTTTGTGATTAGGTCCCAGCGGTCTTTGTATTCTGCGACGCTCCAGATAAGTTTGTGGCTTTTGGCGGAGACATTCACCGCTCGAACTTTGCTGTCCTGATGCTGCCGCCCCCCTTTGCCGGGCGTGGCCAGCCATTTCTGGTGCATGGTGCTGACGTTCCTGGCCATATCAGCCGATGGAATGATGTAATACTCAAAAGGTTTCTCCGCATGAGGGGCGGGGATACCTCCAAGCACCCAGAAGAAGTTCGGAGCAAAATCTCGCTCCGCCTTTAGCCCGACGCTGCACGTCGTGTTGCCGGGCACAAAAGTTTTCACTTGGATGTGAACAAACCTGGTGCCCGCGATGTTGCTGCACAGAACATCAGTGTTCGGCGTGTTGCCCATCGTCACGACCGCCGCATAGCCCCGGCGACACAATTCCCCGGCGACGAAGAACTGGCTGGCATTGCCTCGTGTTGATTTGTCGTGGGTCATGCGGCGAGGGGGTGGTGGAGGAGGGACGGGCGGAAACGCGCGAGGATGAATGCTGAAGGCTGAATGTGCGGGACAGATGCCATGTCAGAGTTCTCCGCTGAATGCCTTGTGCAACATGGACTGAAACAGACCCTCCAAGCGAAGGCGGCTGGCGGCTTGGGCGGCTTCCATCTCGCGGATCTCCGCCACCCGCTGGGCGAACTCTTGTTGGAGGGGGAGTGGGGGAACGCGAACGCGGAGTCGTTTGATGATGGTGGAGTTCCAGCCTTCCATGATGGCGCCCTTGCCGACAGTCCGTGTCTGGCTGCGAACAGTCTCATCGAACAGGAACGATGCCCACAGGTAGCGTGGCGCGATTCGCTCTAGATCCACCGTCACGGCGCACAGATGCTTGGTGCTGATGCAGACGGGCAGATCGGCTGGTGCGACAACGCAGCGACCCACTGTCCCCATGATGGTCACCAGCACATCGTTGGGGAACACGACGAAGCGACGCATTTCCGCAAACTTCGCCGGCGTCAGGCATCGCAACTTCGTCCATCGGAACTCATTCTCCACAACATTGTCGATGCCGAGCACCGGAATTCCCTCCTCAACAAACTCAGAGTGTCGGAGGTCGCTGCCAAAAGGTCCCGTGCGAATACTGCCATCGCGCTGTTCTGCAAGCTCGGCAACTGTCGCGGTGGGATATTTGTGCTCCCCAAATATTTCGTGGAAGAGGGCGGGGAGGAGGGCGGCGGTGCGGCGGTCGGCTTGGACGCGCAGCTTCCGCAACTCGTCCGCTTCGTCCAGCAGCGTCACTATCCGCTCCTGCTCGGCAAGTGGGGGCACGGGGATTGGGAACGATTTCAGGAAGTCAGCGGGCACCCGCTGCTGCCCAGCCGTCCCTGTGAAACTTGCTTCAGCAGCCGAACGGAAAGCGGGTTGGCGGATCAACGCGAACACCCATTCTGGCCGCAGCGCGGCGGACGGCCGAAGAACGTGAAACTCGGTTGAACCGAAGCCAAGCCACTCGCGAAGCTCGCGGGCGATGGCAGCCTTGCCGTTCTGCATGCAGGGCGTGATCTTGGCGAAGAGCACATCATTCTGCCGGAACGGGGTGTATCGCCTTTGCAACCTGACCGTACTGGCGAACTCCGGTCGTGCGATGCGTATCAGCTGATTTCGTCAATGGCCGCCATGGGCACGAAGGTGACTTCCGTTTCAGCCGTGCGGCGCTTCAGACGCTGCGAGCTTCGGATTGATGGTGCACAACTTCGCCCAGCGGTTTTGTCGGCCAGCGTTTCATTTCTTGCCGCCGATTTGCGCGAGCAGCGCGTTGCCGCGCCGGATGATTTCGTTTTCCAGCTTAAGCACGTCGCCAAGGATGTCCGCTGGGGCGTCGTGGTTCACGGCTTCGGTGGTCACGGGCTTGTAGCGGCCTGCCGCGAGACTCCAGTCGTTCTCCCGAATCTTCTCAATCGGCACGCGGTAGCTGTTCGGGCCTTCCTCGCGGTTCGGCCATTTGGCCAGCACGTCGGGAATGTCGTTGGCTTCAATCGGCGTGCGTTTGTCGTCGAGGCTGAAGCCGTCGGCGGTGATGTCGTAGAACCAGACGGATTGCGGTCGGCTTTGCCCTTCTGGAAGATGAGGGCGGCGGTGGCGACGCCGGCGTAGGGTTTGAACACGCCGCTGGGCAGGCTGATGACGGCTTGCAGGTCGCACTCGGTCAGCAGCAGTTCGCGCAGGCTGGTGGCGGCGTTGGTCGAGCCGAACAGGACGCCGTTGGGCACGATGACACCGGCGCGGCCGCCGGGCGCGAGGTGGTCAATGAACCATTTCAGGAACAGCAGTTCGGTGGCGCGGGTGTTCAGCTTGTAGTTGAGGTCGGCGAGGATGCTTTCGTCCTGCACCTTCCCGGCGAACGGCGGGTTGGCGAGGATGACATCGAACATCTTGCCGGGATACGCGCCGCCAAAGCCGGTGGTGAGCGGGTTGAAATGCTCGATCTGCGCCCGTTCCAACTGGTGAAGGTAGAGGTTGAGGATGGCGATTTTCACCATGTTGGCGTCGTTGTCGAAGCCGGTGAACGCCTGTTCTTCAAGGAACTTCCATTGCGCGGGTTTGAGCAGCGAGCCGTCCACGATGCCCGCGCCGCAGGTCGGCGGGCTTGGTGTGCTGGCGCAGGATGTGGATGAAGGCGGCGATGAGGAAGCCCGCCGTGCCGCAGGCGGGTCGCAGATGCGCTGGCCGGGCTGCGGGTTCACCAGCGCCACGATCAGGTCGATGATGTGGCGCGGGGTGCGGAACTGGCCGTTGGTGCCGGACAGCGGAGAGTTTGCTGAGGAGATACTCATACATGTCGCCCTTGAAGTCGTGGCCTTCGTGGGCGGCCAAGTCCATCTCGTGGATGCCCTGGACGACGGCGCGGAGCGTGGGCCGGTCGTAAATCTTGAGCGTGGCGCGGCTGAACAGGAGTTTGCCGGTGTCGGTGAGGCCGGGCAGTTCGTGCAGGCTTTCGATGGCGTCGCGGACGGCGTTGAACAGGTTGTCGCCGGTGAGCGTGACGAAGTTGCCCCAGGCGAACCGCGACCATTTGCCGGAGAAGATGCGGGTGTATTTCTTGTCGAGGCTGGCGAGGACTTCGTCCTTCTCGGTGAGCAGGCGGAGGAACAGCAGGTAGGAAATCTGCTCGATGGAATCCATCGGGTTGTTCACGCCGCCAGCCCAGAGGATGTCCATGAGCTGGTCCACCTTCTGGCGCAGGCCGGAGGAGAAGAAATTGGACTGCGGCTGAAGTGGCTGCAGCTGCTTGATGCGAATCGGAATTGGTCGGGGATGAACGCATGATTCTATGTGGCTATTGGTATTCTGCGGCCAGCAAGCGACTGGCGAACCAGTGTGGACTGCCGCAAGGCTTCAAAGACCTGTTCGCGCTCATCGAACCGTGACAAGCGCGGAGATGCCGCCGAGTTGGTTGAACTGGCTGGCGGTGAAAATCGTCATGTCGCCGGCCATGAACCGCCGCAAGCGCCGTGGAATCCTCCGCGAGCAGTTGCGCCGTGGCATCCACCCATTTCTGTTCGCTGTAGCGGAGGTTGAACCGAGCCGCGATGGAATCCACCGTGTCGGCAACAATCGCGTCGCGGGTGGGCAGCGGCGTTTGCCCAACGGCATTGTAAACGAAGGCGGGGTCGGCGCGGGAACGCCATAGGAAACGACCAGCTTGTCCGGCGAGTAAAACATCTCCGGGCGGTGGTAGAACCGCTCGTTGACGATGGTTTCAATCGCGTCGTCGTCCTCGGCTTCGACGGCTTCCTTCAAGTCGGGCGTCTGCTCGACGAATTCTTTGATGTCGCTGCTCGAACGAGCCGCGGAAGGTCATCACATCCACCTTTTCGCCGTTCGGCCCGACGACGCGGATTTCCTCGGCTGACCAGTATGTCCGTGCCTTCCCAGGTCGGGATTTCCTTGGGCGGCGGCGGTGGTCCGGCTTCCGCCTCCCGGCGCCGCTCACGGATGACTGTCCGCCATCGCCGCCGGGCGGATAGGCTTCGGGCTTCCGGCTTCTTCTCGCGCGGCAGATTGCAGCGGCAGGGAGTAGTCGTATTTTTCCTCGAAGTATTCGGCGACGGCGCAGAAATCGAGCAGGAAGAAATGCTTCTTCTCGTATTCGGTGTTGCCGATGCTGAAGGTGAACAGCCGCGTGCCGCGTCCCTTGATCTGGATGTATTCGGTCGGCGAGAAGATGGGGCGCATCAGGCCGATGTTCAGCAGGTCGCGGCAGTTGTAGCCGGTGGACAGCATGTCCACGGAAACCGCGATGCGCTCGGAGCGCTTGCCGTCGCGGAATTCCTTGGCGATGGACGAGGCGTCCTGAATGCGGCTGGTGATGGTGACGGCGATGCCGGGCTGGAGTTCGTTGAAAATCTTGGTCAGGGCCGTGGCGTGGGTCTGGTTCACCGCGAACACGATGGACTTGCCCAGTTTGCCCGCCGGGGTCGCTCTGCGCTTCCTTCAGGAACGCCTCGCACATGAGGCGGTTGCGGGCGGGCGTGAAAATCTTCCGCTCCAAGTCCTGAATCTTGAAGTTCTCCTCCTGCTCGTTGATGACCACCGCCCAGCCGGATTCATCCAGCGCCTTGGTGGTGATGTCGGAGCGCAGGTCAAAAATCTTGGGC
>CAVVUP010000005.1:0-34089 GCA_963751435.1 uncultured Verrucomicrobiae bacterium
GACCGGTGTGCCGGCGGAGACGGTGGCGGAGGTGATCCGGGTCATTCAGAACTTCGAGCCGCCAGGGGTTTGTGCACGCGACCTGCGGGAGTGTTTGATGCTGCAGTTGGAGCGTGCCGGTGAGCAGGACACCCTGGAGTACCGCATTGTGCGGGACCACATGGAGGCGCTGGGCAAGCGCCGGATTCCGGAGATCGCCCGGGCCACCGGCACGGAGGTGGACGAGGTGCAGGACGCCCTGGAGAACATCGGCAAGCTGGAGCCCCGTCCCGGCCGCGCCTTCTGCCGGCGAGAACGAGCAGTATGTTCTGCCCGAGGTGTTTGTCCAGCGGGTCGGGCGACGATTATCGTCATTACGACCAACAACGAACAGATCCCCCACCTGCGCATCAGCAACACCTACAAGGATCTGATGGCCACCAGGCCGACAATCGCCCGAGGTGCGCAATTATATCCGGGAGAAGATCCGGGCCGGCAAATTCCTGATCAAGAGCCTGCACCAGCGGCAGAGCACCATCCTGAACATTGCCCGGGAGATCGTGCACCGGCAGCGGGAGTTCATGGAAAAGGGCGTGGCGGCCCTCAAACCGATGACCATGGTGCAGGTGGCGGAAGTGGTGGGCGTGCATGAAACCACGGTCAGCCGAGCGGTTTCCGGCAAGTACATACAGACACCGCAGGGTTTGTTCGAGATGAAGTATTTCTTCACGGCCGGCATTTCGACCGATCGACGGCGACGGGCATGTCCAACACCAGCGTGAAGGACATGATCGCGGACATCTTCCAAGGGAGAACCCCGCCAAGCCGCTTTCCGACCAGGAAGTGGTGAAAATGCTCAAGGAGAAGGGGATCGTCATCGCCCGCCGCACCGTGGCCAAGTACCGCACCGAACTGAACATCCTGCCGTCGAACCTGCGAAAGGTCTACTGACCCGATCCAGCCCTTTGAAGCGGGCGCATTCCGGTGCTGCCATCGGAACCCCGGATTCATCGGGCAGAATCGTGCCCATTGTGGCTTCCGGTCGGACCACCCCGGCTTTCGGCGTCTCGATCCTTGTCAGACTGCGGGGCGGTGCCCTGAGGCGCTCCCTTGAAGTTGCGCGCGCGTTTGGGCCTGCAGGGCGTCCAATTCGGGTTGCAACTCTCGTTTGCTGGCCGCACTCATCCGGTCGATGAACAGGATGCCGTTGAGGTGATCCACCTCGTGCTGGACCGCCCGGGCCAGCAGTCCGCCACATCGAAACCTGATCGGCTTGCCCTCTCCGTTCAGCGCTTTCACATCCACGCTTTCCGGACGGGTGATGTCCGCGCAAACATCTCCGGGAAACTCAGGCAGCCTTCCGGACCGGTCACCGTCTTCGCCCACCGGCGTGACCTTCGGGTTGATCAGCACCAAGGGCATGAAGGTGTCCAGGTCCACGCGCTGACCGTCGACTTCAGCGTCAGGAGGGCCGGTCGGTGACGCCGCGCACATCGATCACAGTGAGTTGCAGCGCCTTGCCCACCTGCTGCGCGGCCAGGCCGACACCGTGGTTGGCGCTACATGGTTTCGAACATGTCCGCGATGAAGCGTTTGGATTTCCGGCGTGATGCGCTCAATGCGGGCGCCCTTGGCGCGCAGCACCGGGTGGCCGTATTTGACGATGGGCAGGACCATGGGCGGCTAGCGGGTCGGGGCAGTCTCCTTTTGCGGCCATGGCGCAGCATGCCGGCCAGGTCCGGGACGCCGGGGCTTTGGCCGGTGCGAACGTAGAAGCCGCTGGTGGCCACCCCGGTCCAGAGGCTTTGCTCATTGCTCAGCCCGAGCAGTGCGGCCCAGGCAGAAACCGGAGTTAAAGTGGTCGCCTGCACCCGTGGTGATGTTGCGGTTTGGCGTGAACGGCCCTTCGACCGCGGCGGTGCCCGAGGCATCGGCGGCGACAGCAAAGGCGATCGGGTGAACCACCACCGAGTTGATTTTCAGCCGGGCCGCGGATCTGCTCGGCCAACCGTGACAGGCCGGACGGCGAGTGGTCGTGCAGCATCCAGGTTCAGCACTCGCCCGATCTCCGATGATTCCTTCTCGTTCAGGCCCAGGATGACTTCGAAGTGCGACTGGAACCGGCCTACCAGATCAAGTGCGTATGCAATGTCTTCCCGGGTGCGCTTTTCGGGGTCGGCCAGGTCGATGAACATCCTGCGGCGCGGTTCCCCCAAAGCGGGGGCAGATGTCTTTCTGAATGGCCTGCCAGATGTCGCTCATGGCGGTGTAGCATCGTCCAGTTCACAAAACCCACCAGGCTCGGCGTTCTCCAGACTCGCCTGCGAGCGTTCTCGGCCGAACCGTCCGCTGATATTGGCCCAGTTCATGTCCTTCAGCGACTGGTGTTTGCCGACCATGATTTTGCCGTCCTCGAACTCCATGGCGTCGGTGTATCCTGGTTCTGCGATGGAATGCACCTCGGCCCGGCGGCTGAATTCCTCGAAGACCGGGTGCAGGTTGGGGTAACCGAGATTGCCGAGGTAGGTCACCTTCGACCCGAAGGTGGCCAGGGCGTTGGCCATGATCGGGCCGTTGCCGCCCAGCTTCACGAGCTGGCTGACCAGTTCGATGTTGGTGCTTTTCCCCGCCGCCTTCGCCAGCCGCTCGGCAAACTTCGCGATGGTGGGCAATCGCGTGTAGGAGGTGGCGCTGTCCCGCTTGTCCACGACGTGGAAGATCTCATCCACAAAGCCGTCGAGGCCGACAAAGGTTTTCAGTTCAGGGATCTGTCCGGCACCCTGTTCGAGGTGCGCGGCCGTTTGGAGTCGTGAATCATTCATGGGAAAATGCTAAAATCCTGGATCGGGTCGGGGTCAGCCGGCTTGCACCCCGAGCAATTGAAGGATGCGTTCGAGTTCGTCATCGCTGAAGAAGGAAATCTCCACGCTGCCCTTGCCGGCCTTGTAGCTGAGCCGGACCTTGGTGCCCACCCGGTCGCGGATGCGGCCTTCCAGGTGGGCGACGTGCGCATCGGTCTGCGGGATCAGCGAGGTCTTGGGCGTGTGAGCGCCCGGCTTTTGCAGGCGGGCCACGAGCCCCTCGGTTTGACGCACGTTCAGGGCCTCTTTGACGATGCGTTCCGCGGCATGCTTCTGCTGGATTGGATCGGCAAGGCCCAGAATGACCTTGGCATGGCCCACCGAGAGGCGTCCATCGCGAATCAGTGTCTGGACGCCGGGTTCCAGCCGGAGCAGACGCAGGGCATTGGCGACCGCGGCGCGGCTCTTGCCCACGCGTTTGGACACGTCTTCCTGCGTCAGTTCAAATTGTTCGACCAACTGCGCGTAACCCTGGGCCTCTTCCATCGGGTTGAGGTTTTCGCGCTGGAGATTCTCGATGAGCGCCAGTTCCAACACCGTCCGGTCGTCGGCCTGGCGCACAATGACCGGCACCGTTGCCAGCCCGGCCATCTGGGCGGCGCGCCAACGTCGTTCGCCGGCGATCAACTCCAGTCCAGCCGGCCCCCGACGCACGATCAACGGTTGAACAATGCCGTTCTCGCGAATGGAATCAGCCAGTTCCTGCAAGGACTCGGCAGGGAACTGTTTCCGGGGTTGGAGCGGACAGGGGTGTATCTGGCTCAGTGGCACCTCCTGAACCGGCTCGCGTTCCTGGCCCGCGGGCGCGGTTTCCGTGGAAGTCACTGGAGCCACCACGTCCACGGCGGGCTTGGAAGTGACCGGGTGGGATCCCAACAGCGCGCCGAGTCCGCGACCCAAGGCTGGCTTCGACATGCGCCCAGAGTGGCCGAACGGCCAAAGTCTTGTCAACGGGAAGCGGTGCGCGGAATTGCGTCCGCAGCGAGCGGGGGCGTCTGGGTCCAGTTCAGCGGACTCAACCGCTGGCGGCGACGGGAGGTCTGACCCGGAACCATGCAGAAGACTCTCAACGCAAAAACGCGAAGCGGCAAAGATGCAATGGCTGACACCTCTTCACTGGCAGTTTTGGACGGCACGGTTGGGTGAGGGCTGCCGGGCCAAGCTCCACCCGGCTTTGCGGTCATTCCACTCTGCGGCTTGGCCTCCTTGCCTCTTGGCGTTGAATTCCAACCTGGGCGTTGGCTAAGCGAGAACCGGTTAAGGCTTTGCTAGGGCCCGATAAAACCGCTTAGCGGAACCAGGGGAATTGGCATCGACGAAGAAAAACGGGCTTGCGGGCAGTGCGATCACCGTTAGCGGGAGCCAGTCGGCGCTCAGGTCGTCCTTGTACTGTATCTCATACGGTGCTCCCACTGTGCCGCTGATGCTCAAACCGGCGTACATTTGCAAACTCGTTTCTCCGGGGGTTGGCTGCGAAACAAACCGGAAATCATCGAACTGCACGGAGCATGGCGGACGCCAGGAAGGCCCCGATAACCTCAAAGATATCCTCGATATCGGCCCCGTAGCTGGCCCGCTGTAGACCGTATTCCCGTCTATGCAGATCGTGGTCGAGTTCGACAAAACCGCGAGGGAGAATAGGTGCCAGTTTTCGGTTCGCACGACAGATGTCGGACCGCCAACTTCTCCCGCCCAGCAGTAATACGTGCCCCCGTTGGTGTAGTTCAAATTGTAATCCTGCGATTCGATGGCTGCATTTCCCGCGAGCAACTTGATGTAGTTAGCCGAGTTCGCGTAGGCCACGGTGTCATACACCCACACAGAAGCCACGCCATAGGTGGGCGTGGCAAAGTCGTGGTAAATGCCGACGCCCTTGCCCAAGCCGGTGTTCACCGTCACCAACTCGGCGCTCTGACTGCCGCTATGGGCGCGTGTGGTCCCAGGGTGAACCACGTAACCTGAGTCCTCGGTCAAGGACCAGAACGAATCGAGGCTTGCGCCTTCGAAATCGTCAAAGAAATCCGCTTGCGCGGAGAACGCAAACAAATTGCCCGCAACCAACAACGCAGTTGTGAATCTGGTAATCTGGAGGTTCCTTTTGGTTTTAGCGTTCATGCTGCCATGCCTTTCTCATTGTTGTGTTTGACCTGCGAATGGGATGGTCACCGGCATCCTCCTGCTGCTCATTGAAACACGCAGGCACCGGGTGGCAACGCAAAATGTGATCTCTGCAACAGGGAGGCCTCTTGTTGGGGTGATGAACTCACACGCCGAAAGATGGCGCACAGCCACACTTGCTGCCGGCGTAAGCGCGGGAGAGATCGCCACCAAGGAAGCGGGTTTGGGCCCCCCTTGGAATCCCCGCCCAAACCCGCCGAATCCGTATGGTGATGTCCTAGGGGACCAACAGCGCCCGGTAGAATCGCCTGGGTTCCCCTGCCGAACTGGCGTCGAAGAACAAATACGGGCTAGTGGCCAGAGTCAGGTTGGTCAAAGCCACCCAGTTGGTCGGGTTGCCGATGTCCGTCGTATACTCAATCTGGTAAGTGGAACCAACCTGTCCCGAAACGGTTATCCCGGCATACATGGCGATGTTCAGTGTGGGCGGTACGGGCGCATAGTGGAGCAACCGTGACTCGTAACGCAGCGAGATCCAAACGTCGTCTCGACCGGTACCAGCGATACCCCAAGGCTCCAAGAACGTCCCCGCCTCCGTTACCCGCGACCAGTTGGTCCCGTCATAGTGATAAAGCCGCCCGTTCCGTGTGCCGCCCGAAGTGTCGGCCAGAGCCCCAACCACGTACACATCGTCTGCGGCAGAGCCCCAAACCTGATAAGCCCCACCGATATTGTAATTCGTCCCATCGGCGAAGACGTAGTCATACTTTGAACCGAAGGAGCTGCTGGCTGGATCGAATTTCCAGACCCGCACACCATTGGCGAAGTTGTTGTTCCCAACGGCGTACCAATGCAGGTTGTCCGAGCTATCCCGTGTCCACCAGGTGTCCCCCACGTCGCAGAAGTCGAATTGGCTTCCATTGAAATGCCAGTCGCTGCCGTTCCATCGGCCCCAGCCCCAGCATGTGACGTAATAGCCTTCATTCGCCGATGGAACGTGCAAGGCATACACCGAATTGTAGCTGTCGTTGAAGACAATACTCCAGGAACTGCCATCAAAGCGGAGGATTTGCCCCGAGTCGGTCGCAATCTGGATGTTGTTAACCGTGCCGCTCAGCTTGCGCAAACTGCCGGTAAAGCTCGGAAGCGACTGCAGTATCCAGCTTTGCCCGTTGTCGGTGGATCTCCAGATTGTTGATTCCGAACCGGCAAACACCTCGGAGTTACCCACACCATGAACCGAGGATCCAAAGGATCCGGGAGCATCCAAGACCTTATACCACTGAGAACCGTTCCACCGGTAGAGACCCGCGTTGTAAATGCCACTGCCCAGGTGCTGGGACGCCCAAACGTAGGCCTCGTTGCGGGTTCGAGCCCAAACGCCGCCCAGGATACTGCCAGACGGAAGGCTGGAAATGGTTACACTTTGCCACACGGGCTCAGCCTGGGCTGGCGCAGTGAATAGGACGGCGCTCACCATAGCGACAGAGCATTCCATCGCCAGTTTCTTTAGTGCGATGGGAACCCCTCCAGCTCTGCTGGAGGACTCCCGGAGTTTGACATTTGAGTTTGCATTCATGACTTATCAGTTGATTTGACGATCAAACGGTCGAAAGCAGAAGTCCGTCTCCGGCTTTCATCGTGTTCACACCAATGAAATGGCGGAACCTGGCGAGTTGTGACAGGGCACTTCGACCGGTTTGCCAACGCTTGCTTAACTTGCTTCCCATGAGGGGTGGGAGATAGGCTGGCACGAATCTATGGGCGAGGCATCTTCAAGGCGGGTGGGCGACTCTGCTGGCAGTTCTCCCTTTCCTACCACCCAGTGGACTGTAGTGATCGAAAGCAACTCGGACCGTCCGGAGCAGGCGCGGCAGGCGTTGGAAAAGCTGTGCGCCACCTATCGGGATCCGATTATCCGGTGGTTCAAACGCAGGACCTTCGATTCCACCGCCGAAGACCATGCGCAGGAGTTCCTCGCTTATTTGTTGAGCAAGAACCTGCTGGCCCGAGTAACCAAGCGGTCGGGTCGCTTCCGCTTCTTCCTGTTCGCCTGCCTGAGGTTCTACTTGCTGGAGGCGCGCCGACGCGGGCGCGGCCAGCAGGCCGAGGTTCCGCTGCTGGACAAGGACATCGATGGTCAGGCTGTGGCAAGCCAGGACAGCCAGCTTGATGTGGATTTCGCCCTGACCATTCACCGCAAGGTCATGGACCGGTTGAAGCCTCCCAGGGAACTCATACCCTATTTGTTCCTGAAAGACACGAGCATCGGATGGGATGAGATCGCCGAGCCCCTGCAGCGCACCGCGGGGGCGGTGCGGAAGGAAGTCAGTCGCCTGCGCCGCGGCCACTGGGAGACTTTCCACCGTGAGGTGGCTGAAATCGTCACCCCCGATCATCGGGCCGAGGAGACCCGCTACCTGTATGAGTTGCTGTTCAAGCACCTGCCGCCAGAAGCGTGAGGGGGCATGAACCAGGTGGGATTGTTCGTCACAGAGCAGTCGGAATCGTCATGTAACCCATGCGGGCCGTGAACGCCTGCGGCAGCAGCCATGCGGAACGAACTGGAAAACCGGCGCATCCCCTATTTTGGGAATTACGTGCTGTTCCAGGAAATTGGCCGGGGCGGGATGGGGGTGGTTTATGACGCCCAGGAGACAAACCTGGACCGGCCGGTAGCCCTGAAGATTCTGCACCCCAGCGTGGTCGCGACCGAAGCCGCCACCCAGCGGTTGCGCGTCGAAGCTGAAACCGCCGCACGGCTCCAGCACCCGAATATTGTCCCCATCTATGAAGTGGGCGAGCACGAAGGCCAGCCCTATCTGGCAATGCATCTGGTTGACGGGGAGAGCCTGGCGGATCGGCTCGCCCGGCCAGGGCCACTGATGCCGGCCCGGGAGGCTGCCGCGCTGCTCGCAAAGATCGCGCGCGCGGTTCATCACGCGCATGAACGCGGCGTGCTTCACCGCGACCTCAAGCCCGCAAACATCCTGTTGGACAAACAAGGTGAGCCGCACCTGATTGATTTCGGCCTGGCCAAATGCCTGGAGGAGGACCTCGGGCTCACGCGCACCGGCGCATTTCTTGGCACACCTGCTTTCGCTTCGCCCGAGCAGGCAAGCTGCAATCCCAGGCTCGTGACCACCGCCAGCGACATCTACAGCCTGGGCGCCATTCTCTACGCCGTCCTTACCGGTTGCGAGCCATTTGCCGGCAACACTCCGTCCGACATCCTTGAGCAGGTAAAGAACCGCCCGCCACCCGCACCCAAGTCGCTGCGGACGGACCTTCCTGCCGACCTCGAGATCATCTGCCTTAAGTGCCTGGAGAAAGAACCGGCGCACCGCTACGCGTCCGCGATCTCAATGGCGGAGGATCTGGACCGGTTCTTGAGCGGCTACCCGATTGCCGCACGGCGTTTCTGGCCGCACGAGCGGTTGTGGCTGTGGGTCAAACGCAAGCCGCTCCATGTCGCGTTGGGGCTGACCGTGGGGCTGAGCCTGGCGGCACTGGGTGTCGTGGCATGGCAATACCGCGCTGCTGAGACGAGGCAGAAAGAGAACAAGCGGCTGATTGAACTGGGGTCGGCCATCACCCTTGCCCTCACACAGAATCCGCGTCAAATGGGGTGGGTCGACGACTTCAGCCAGTCCCTTGCCCGAGCCGAACTCGGCACGCAAAGCGCCTATCATCGTGACCAGTTCGCTCTGACTCTCGAAGGATGGGATGCCTCCTTGCTGGCCTTCGACCGGCTTCAACTGACCAACCCGGCGGCCCTTTCGGTGGGGGTAAGAGACACAAACATGCCTGCCACCAAGACCGCTGCTGCACGCTTTAGCCCGGGTGAAACCTCGCTCACGAATGCACCCCAAGTTTACCCGGTCCCGATCAGAAGGATGGCCTGTCCCAATGGCATTCCCATCGAGGTGGTCGAGACCGCCTCGGGAGAAGTCCGGGCTCGGGTGGGACATCGATTCATCGAACTGGCATCCCTTGAGGGCGTTCCTCCAACCATCGATTCAATCCGCCTGGGATCGGTCTCTGAACAGACCAACGTTCTGGCACTGGCACTTTCGGGTCCAGGCCAAAGGGACATTCTGACTGCGTGGCGGCTGGCTGACGGTCATCATCTCGGCAAGCTGCCGATCGCAATCGAGTCAACCGTGCTGGCCCTGTCCCCCGATGGCTTGGTGGTCGCCTGGGGCAACAGGGGCGGCGAGGCGCAACTCTGGGAGATTCCATCCGGCAGAACCACGCCGCCTGTTTCGCTGTCCAAACTTCCCTTGGCTTCCCTGGCGTTGGCCCCCAATCCCCACCGCGTTTCCGGCCAACCCGCGCAATTGCCCGGCTGGATCCTCGCCGCGGGTGACGTGGGCGGCACAATCCACGTGTATGATACCGCAGCCTCACGAATTCAGGTGATCTGTCGAGGAGGACATTATCAGGTGTCTGTCGTGGCGTTCAGCCCGGACGGGATGCTGCTGGCCTCGGGCGGGCGGGTGCCCGTACGTCTCTGGGATGCCGCCACCGGTGCGCCGATCCTTTATCTTCGCAGCCCGGACTACTGTGAAACGTTGCGGTTCAGCGCGGACGGTTCGGAGATCGAAGGCCGGTTTCAAGACCGTGACCTGGGCCGGTGCCGCAGCCACTGGGCACTGCAAAATGGGCGCGGAGTCGCCGAGTTGCGAGGGTTGTCGAGCAGCATCACGCACGTGGTCTTCTCGCCTCAAGCAGACCGCCTGGCAGCCGTGAGTCATGGCTGGGAAATCGGTGTCTGGGATCTGGAGGCGCCAGGGTTGGTGCACGTGTTTCAGGCGCCCCAAGGAGTTACGGCCGACAACTGCGCGCTGGCATTCAGCCCCGACGGCCGACGGCTTGCCTGTGCGGCGGGGGAAGAGGGGGTGCTGTGGGATTTGGGGACTGGCGGACGAATCGAGTCATGGCGGTTTCCCGGGGGGGTGGCGGACGCCCTGGCTTTCCCGGCGGACGATGCACTTTATCTCCTGCGTGTGGAGACACAGCAAGCAACCGAGTGGCCCACCAGCGAGCATTCTTGGAGCGAATTCCCCCGGGTCTGCCGTTTGAGGAATCTTCTTGCCTCCGATCCGAGGCGGGTCGTTCGCGAGGTGCCCGAATTCAACCGAGGGGTGAGGGGAATCTACGCCTCTCCCGACGGTCGCCTTTTTGCCATCGACGGTGTTGGCGAAACCAAGGAGGGCACGAGCCGAAAGATCCTGGCGATCAGTGTTCCAACCGGAACGAATGTGTGGGAGGTGGATTTGGCCGTGAACGCCCCCGCCCGTCCATTGCTGTTCTTCCCGACGGGTTCGGAACTCTCCTTCACCACCAACGGACTGCACTGGCAATCCAAAGACCTGTCGGGTCGCCGCAACGAATCGCAGCCGCATCCGCCCGAAGCCTTGGCGATCGGTCCCCACGGCTTCTGGGTCAAACAGGTCGACGAGAGGTCGACAGTCGGGCGCGGCGTCGCGCTCTTTGAAGACAACGCCCTTCGCGTGAACCTCGGTCTCCATTCGGCCAGCGCGCAATTCCCGCGTTTTGACCCTTCCGGTCGCTGGCTGGCCTGGGGCAATGCCGCGGGTGTGGTTTCTTTGTGTGATCTCGACGAGATTCGATGCCAGTTTGCCCGCGCCGGGCTGGGTTGGCAGCCTGCCACGCACGATTCACGGAACTGAGCGGCAGGCGGTTTTGGGCTCCACCCTCAAACGGAGTGCCTGGGATTCAGGCAGTCGGTCTTTGAGCTTCGGGAGGGACTGGTTTTCGTTCGACAGCATTTGCCCGATGTCGAAGACTTCGGCGCGCATGAAGGATTGCATACTGACCCTGGGCCATTCGCCCGACCCGGACGACGCGTTCATGTTTTACGCCCTGGCGAAGGATCTGATCCCGACACAGGGCTTTCGGTTCGAGCACATTCTGCAGGACATCCAGACCTTGAACGAGCGCGCGACCCGCGGGGAACTCGACATCACGGCGGTCAGCATCCACGCCTACGCCCACGTCTGCGACCAGTATGCCTTGCTACCTTCCGGTGCGAGCATGGGCGACGGCTACGGGCCTATGCTGGTGGCGCGGCAGAAGCGGTCGCGGGACGAGGTGGCCCGCAGCCGGATTGCCGTCCCGGGCACCATGACCAGCGCCTTCCTGGCCCTGCAACTCTGGCTGGGCAAACCAGCGGCCGGACTGGATTTGCTCGTGGTGCCGTTTGACCAGATCTTTCAGGCCGTGAAGGACGGGCGGGCGGAGGTGGGACTGATCATCCATGAGGGACAATTGACCTACCAAAACGAGGGTTTGGTGGTATGTGAGGATCTTGGAGTCTGGTGGGGCCAGTCCAACGACGGCCTGCCGCTCCCGTTGGGCGGTAACGTCGTTCACAAACGGATCAATCCCGGCGATCGTCACACCATTTCCACTGTGCTCACGGCCAGCATCCAATACAGCCTGGACCACCGATCCGAGGCGGTGCGGCACGCGTTGCAGTATGCCCGCGACATGGGGGTGGAGTTGGCCGACCGGTTTGTCGGCATGTACGTCAACCATTGGACCCTCGACTATGGGGACAAAGGACGGGAATCCATCCGGCGATTCCTGGGGCAGGCGCATCAGCAGGGGCTGATTCCACGGTTGCCGGAACTGGAATTTGTGCGGTGATCGGCAGGGCATGGAACGTTGAACCGGGTAGGGACGTCGCGCTGCACCGTCCGCGCCGCGTTGAGCGGCGCCCCCGTTCCGCCCGCTGATGCGCGGGCGGGGTCATCGCAGCGCGATGTCCTTATCCGACGGCCGGTTTATGAGAACTGTCGTGACCCAGTAATCCCGCAACAATGAGCCTTCCAAAGCCCTCCCTGAAAGCGGCGCCCGGACCCCGCTGGTGGCCGGCGGTGTTCTTCGTGACGTTGACCGCCGGGGCGATGACCTGGGTGCGCTTCTTCTGGGACGTGCATCAGCAGGACAAGAACGTCTGGACCTACCTGCTGTGCGGTGTGTGTTTCCTGTGCCTGATGCTCTGGTTGCTGGTGTTGTCGCAGTTGCCCTGGCGCACGCGCTGGATTGCACTGGGCGTCATCGCGGCCGTGCACGTGGTGGTGCTCGGGTTGGTCCGGATCAAGGGCGTGGACGGCAACCTCGTTCCGATTCTGGAGTGGCGGTGGCGGACGGACTCTGAGCCGATTACGAACGGCCCCGCCGCGGGCCCTGGCCAACCCGAGGTGGAGGGTGCCGAAATGGGGCAGGACGATTGGCCGCAATTCCTGGGGCCAAATCGTGACGGCACGGTGGCAGGCCCGGCGATCGAGACCAATTGGGTGGCGCATCCGCCCAAGGAACTCTGGCGGATCCCGATGGGCGCGGGTTGGAGCGGATTTGCCGTCGCGCGCGGGCGGGCCGTCACGCAGGATCAGGATGGGGCGCGGGAACGAGTGAGCTGCTTCGAGGCTCGGACCGGTCGGAGAATCTGGACCCAGACCTGCAAAGCGCGTTACGCCACGACCATTGCCGGCGAGGGTCCGCGCGCCACGCCCGCCCTTCACCAGGATCGGGTGTATGCCGTCGGCGCCACAGGATGGTTGAGCTGTTTGGATCTGGCGACGGGGCGCGTGTTTTGGACGCGCAACGTGTTGGAGGAACACGGGGGGCGGGTGCCGGAATGGGGCTACAGTGTATCGCCCCTGGTGATTGGCGGACGGGTCATCCTCAGTGTGGGCGGTTCCGGCGGGCGTTCCCTGGTTGCCTTGGACGTTCAGACGGGAAAGACGGTGTGGGCGGGGGGCGAGGACGGTTGTTCTTACAGTTCGCCGATCCTGCACGAGTGGGCCGGAGTTCAGCAGGTGGTGGTGTTCAATGCCGGGTCGGTGGCCGGTCACGACCTGGATTCCGGCGCATTGCTCTGGCAACAGCCGTACGCACGGAGTCATGTGCACGTGGCCGCGCCGCTGCCGGTCGGGCCAACCACGTGCTGTTCTCGAGCGGTTACGGGCACGGGAGCGAGTTGTATGACGTCCGACGGGATGCCGACGGTCATTGGGCGGCGGAGTTGGTTTGGAAGACGCGTCGGCTGAAAGCGAAGTTTGCCAACCTGATCGAGCACGACGGGTTCATTTACAGTCTGGACGACGGCGTTCTGACCTGCCTTTCCGTCGGAAACCGGGGAGCCGCGCTGGAGGGAGGGGCGGTATGGGCATGGACAGGTCATCCGCGTGGGCGGTCGCCTGCTGGTGATGTCCGAGTCGGGGCAGTTGGTGCTGATTGAGCCCGGTCCGGATGGGTTGCGGGAGCTGGGCCGGCACGGGGTGTTTACGGGCAAGACCTGGAATCCGCCGGCGGTGGCGGGGTCCAGTCTGTTCCTGCGCACCGATCGGGAGGCGGTTTGCCTTGAGTTGCCGCTGCGGGAATAGAGGCGTGGAACTGGCATTCCCACGCTTCTCGCCCGCCGGGCGCGGTTGGTAACGGCGAGGTTGTTGGAGTTGGCGGAGCGGATCTGAGTCACGTGTCAGTCTCGCGTTCGTAACGCATTCGTAGGGATTAGTTGGTAGGGATTAGTTGGTTGACAAGGGCGGTGGCGGGTTCAATCTGCAGCCCTCATCACACGAGGTGGGACCATGACACCACTCAACGGGCCGCAGGCAACGGGCGCCAACCGCGTCGGCAATCTTCCGGGCAACCTCCTCCATCGGCTGACTCTCATCCTCTCTGCCATCGGCCTGCTGGGGTGCGCTCTGTTCGCCAACGCCGCCCCTCGTCCTGCGTTGCCGCCGTTTCCGGAGCGAACGCTGATGCGGTGGACCTTCGACGAGGCGCTGGAGCGGGGGGTAGAGTCGGCGTGGGTCTGGGACGCGTGGCCGGGGCCGGTGGTGGAGAGTTGGAGCGGTTATGCGCTCGTCCGTTCGGGCAAAACCCAGTCGCCCCTGAGCATGGCGGCCCTGGACAGCCAGGGGCAGGCGCAGGTGCCTGTCGAGGCGGGAAGCGTCCGGTTCTGGTTCCGGCCCGATTGGGCCAGCCAGTCCTTGGGAGGCGCGGGGCCGGGCGACCCCGCCATGCTGCTTCGAATGCAGGCGGCAGAACTCGGCTGGTCGCTCTACTGTACGCCTGAGGGCGACGGGCTGTATTTGACGGCGCACGCCCAAGGAGAGGGAGCCGATTGGTTCGGGGTGCCGATTCAACTGCGCGCCCGCCAATGGCACCTGATCACACTCACCTGGAGCGCGGAGGAGACGCGGCTTTACGTGGATTGGGAACTGGCGGCCCAGGGGCCGGGTTGGAGCTGGGGCAGGCTCAAGGAACTGCCGGTGCTGACGGTGGGCAGCGATGAACAGGGAGGGCGGCTGGCGCAGGGTGAGTTCGAGGAATTGACGACCCTGGACTGGGTTCTCGGGCAGGAAGATCTGCTGTGGTATTACCGGGGGCATTGGCGCCAGACGGGGTTGGGACCAATCAAGTCGTGGGAGGCAGAACTGGCCGGGACGGCGGATGCGAACCTCTCAATCAATTCGGGTGAAGGGATGGTGGCGTTGACCGAGGAAGGTGATGAGGGTGGAGCGCCGGAGCCGCCGGGCGGGGGTGAGGGCGAACCAATGGATCCGCCGGACCCGGGACCGCCGGGGTGGACGCTGGGGGAGCTGGCGCTGTTTCCACCGGTGTTCACGGGCGAGGGTGCATTGAGCTTGACCGCGACGAACACCGAAGCGGGTGCGCGGTATGACGTGTTTGCGATTGCGGACCTGGCGTTAAACGACTGGGTGTGGGTGATGCGGGGACAGACGGGACAGACCAACTTCGAGGTGTCGAGCCTGCCGGAAGAGCAATGCTACTTCATTCTGGGGACGATGCAGGACGGAGATGGGGACGGGTTGACTGATGCTTACGAAAACCTGGTGAGCCACACCAGTTCGGCGAGCTGGAGTTCGGTGGACAGTGACGAAGACGGGCTGTCGGACGGTTGGGAACTGCTCAACGGGACCAGTCCGCTGGATGCGGATGCGGGAGCGGACCCGGATGGGGACGGGTTGAACAATGGGCAGGAATATCGGGCGGGGACAGCGGCGGGGGTGGCTGAGGCTTGGGGAGCTTGGGTGGGCAGGCCCTCGGGCAGGAGCAGTGTGCCATGAAGACTTGGGAGAGGGTCGTGAAACGGTTGGCATTGTGGATGGCTTGGGGGGGCGCGGGGGTGTGGTCGGCAGCCAACCTGTGGGCGTTGCCGGCCTGCACGGCGGCTCGATTCAATGATTGGAAGGATTTGGGATGCCGGATGACGCCGGGAGGGTTCGGGGCGTTTGAATCGGGGGTAACGGGCAACGGCGGCAACCGGGCGCACTGCACGCCCTGCGAGGGAATGCCGGTGTGGTGGGTGAGCGAGCCCTACATCAATTTGTGGGTGGCAGACGAGCCGCTGAGTTATCAGACCTCGTCGGGCCAACGGATGTCGTTCCGGTTTACGTATCAGCAAGGAGGCCAGTTGACCGGGGCGTTCCGGACGCGGGAACTCGACACGCACCAGGCGCTGGTGCGGCTGCGAGTGAACTCGGTCATTCCGTCTGTGGGACTGGCGGCCATGACCAACGCCTCGTGGGCGCACAGCTTCTGGTCGGAGATTGTGTTCTGGGATACCGGGCTGGAGGCGGATCCTCCCGCAGGGCCGGTGTACGAGCCGCCGCCGCCGGCGACACCGACGCGGGCGTATTTCCCGATGAGCGCGAACTTCGAGGCTCTGGTGATGCGCGGGGACGGCGGTGTCTTGTATTGGCAGGGTGTCAACTCGGGACTCGCTGCGGGCGCTGGCAAGTGGCGCTTGGAGGTGATCGGGACCGATGCCTTCGCCCCGAGCGTTCCGGTCAAGAAGACGAGCATTCCGTATCCCTATCCCACCAGTGGCCTGATCCGGGTGGACAATCCTGAATATGGTTTTCGAGTGGTTTATCCCGACGGCAGCCGGGATGTCTATGGGCTGGTTCAAGGCAGCCCCACCTCCGGAACCGGCAGCGCTTATTGCCCCGACAATCAAACTTGCCTGGCGGCCAACAACACTTCGCACGCCCTGCTCACCCAGCGCATGGATCCCCAGGGCCGCGTTACCACCGTGGTTTACGAGCGCCACACGCCCGCGTCCGGGCAGCCGAACTACACCGTCAAGTATGTTGTGGACTCGGACGGTCGCACCAACACCTATGCCTACCACCCCGCCAACCGCAACCAACTGACAAGCATCACCGATCCCTACGGGCGGCAGACACGCTTCGACTACGACGTCTATAGCGGTCAACTCGATGCGATTGTGGATGGAGCCGGCCTGACCAACACCTTTGGTTATCAAGCGCCGGTCTGGCACACCAACAGCGGCACCTCCTTCCTGCTTTACAGCGGATGGATGACCAGCTTGACCACGCCCTATGGCAGCACCGGCTTCGAGTTCCATGCGCAATGGGAAACCTCCGGCAACGAGAACTTCGTCCAGAAACGGGCTGTGCGCGTCACCCGCCCGGATCAGTCGCGAGAACTCTTTCTCTACCAGCACCGCACCGATCCGATGGTGCCCGCCCAGATCACGCCCATTCCGAGTGTTACAGGTTACCTGTTTGACAACGGCGCCAACGGAGCCAATCACCCGGCCTTCTACCACCGCAACAGCTTTCATTGGGGGCCGCGCCAATACGCCGCGCTGATGGGGCTCTACTTCAGCCCGCCCAGCTTCCCGATCACCGACGTGTTGAGCGGCATTGCCGGCAACACTCCGGCCCACCACCTGGCCCGCCAACGCCACTGGCGCCTGGGTGCCGATGGCATCTCGATCACCGACACGCTTTCGTCCGAGCGCGAGCCCTCGCCAGACAGCGCAGGCCAGGTTGAAGGCGCTTGGACGTGGTACGGCTATGCCAACCAGGATACCAGCACCGTCAGTAGCGAGCCGCCCGATCCGTTGCTCAACTGCATCGCCCGGCTCCTGCCCGACGGCACCACGCGGTTCACCACGGTCGAATACCATCCCTATGCGCACTTCCCGACCCGCCGCATCGAGAGCTACACCGCCTCGAACGGCGCCCTGGGCACGCGCACCAACACCTACAGCTACGTTTATCCCAGTTGGAACGATCTGACCGCCGTGACGCAATCGGGCCTGACCAATGCCCGGATCGGCTGGAACACCAATCACCAGCCCACCTACATCACCAATGCCCTGAACGAAGTCACCGCCCTGACCTACAATCCGGACTCGCGTCAGCTCACCCGGATCGTCACCCCCAGCGGCGTCACCAACGACTTCACCTACTACTCGAGCAACGCCGCTTCACCCAACGGCGGCATGCTGCAGACCCTGACCCTCCAACCGCAGGGTCGTGTGCTGACGTTCACCTGGACCAACGGCCTGCCGCACACTCTCAGCGATGAGCGCGGGCTGACTTTGACGCACACCTGGGACGGATTGAATCGCCTGACCAGCACCACCTATCCCGACGGCACCTACGAATCCAACGTCTACTCGCGGCTCGATCTGGGGGCCACGCGTGATCGCCTCGGCCACTGGACCTGCGCTGGGTATGATGCGTTGGGACGCCTGACCGCCCTGACCAACGCCAACAACGCGATCACCCGGCTGGGCTGGTGCGATTGCGGGTCGCTCGAATCCATTACCAACGCCCTGCAACAGGTCACCACCCTGTTTTACGACAACCAGGGCCAGCTCAGCCAGGTGGTCCAGCCCGACCGCGCGGTCACTTACCAGCGCGATGCTTTGGGGCGGGTGACCAACGCGGTGGACGGCACCGGGCGCGGCCTGCGCCTGGGCTACAATCACCAAGGCCTGTTGAGTTCCGTCAGCAATGCCTTCGGCCGCGTGTGGAGCGCCGCCTATGACGAACACGACCGGCTCCTGCACCTGACTGGCGAGCTGGGCGTCACCGTGACCAACCGCTATGATTCGTTGCACCGGCTGGCGGCCCGCTCCTGGGCTGGCGGGTCCGAAGGTTATCTGTGGCAGAGTAATGGCCTGGCGGGTTTCACCAATGCCAACGGGCAGGTGACCCGTTACAGCCGGGATGCGGCGGGACGCCTGCTGGCGTTGACCAACGCCAATCTCGAGGTCCAGTCCTTTGCCTACAACTCGATCAACCAGATCACCGACCTGTGGGACGCGCGCACCAACCGCACCCGGTGGCAGTATGACCCCTACGGGCGGCTGACCAACAAGCTGGATGCACTCGGCAACAGTGTGTTGCGCCTGGCCTGGGATCCTGCCGGGCGGGTGACCAACCGCTGGACACCGCAGTTTGGCGACACCGCCTACGCCCATGACGCGGTGGGGAACCTCCTCCAAACGCGGAATGCGGAATACGGATTGCAGAATGATTACGCCTACGACCTGCTCAACCAGTTGACCAATCTCGTGGACGCCGTGGGCACCACGAAGTTCACCTGGACGGCAGGCGGCCAGTTGGAGAGCGAGGACGGGCCGTGGTCGGACGACACGGTGCTGCGGGCTTACGAGCAGGGACTGCGCACCAACCTGACGCTGGGCGCGGGCTGGACGCAAAGCTACAGCTACGATGCCGCCTGGAGGCTCGACACCCTTGCCAGCCCCGCCGGGACGTTCGGCTATGGCTACAGCGTCGCGCAGGCGTCCTCGCCTGAGTCACTCGTTCGTTCGATCACGCTTCCCAACCAGGCCCGAATCACCAATCACTTTGACGCCCTGGGCCGGCTGGAATCCACAGCCCTGCTCAGCGGGTGGGGGCAGGTGCTGGATGGCTACGGTTACAGCCACGATCCGCTGGGCCTGCGCACCAACGTCACGCGCAACCTCGGTTGGACCACCAACCACGCCACGGCGCTGCATGACTCGATTGGGCAACTGGTCCACTGGAGCGCCCGGGAACCCGACAACACCCCCCGGCTGCAGGAACAACTCGACTGGACCTATGATCCCGCCGGGAACCTGCTGCACCGGACCAACAACGCTTTGGTTCAGACCTTCGCCAACGACGAGCGCAACCGGCTGGGGACCATCACCCGCACGGGCACCCTCACCGTCAGCGGCAACACACCCGCCCCGGCCAGCAGCGTGACAGTCAACGGCCAGAGCGCCGTGCGCTACAGCGACTTTACCTTCGCCAGCACGAACCATTGGCCGACCAACGGCGAGAACACATTCACCATCGTGGCAGAAAGCGCGGGCAGTCTGGGCAACGTGACCAACGTGACCGTGACGCATTTGCCCACGCCCGTCACGCCCACCTACGACTTGAACGGCAACCTCACCTTTGACGGCCTCCGCAGCTTCCAATATGACGCTGAGAATCAGTTGACCAACGTCAGCGTGCCCGGCCAGTGGCGGAGCGAGTTCGTCTATGAGGGCCTGGGCCGCAAGCGCATTGAGCGCGACTACACCTGGACCGGCGGCGCGTGGCAACAGACCAATGAGGTGCGGTTCGTGTACAACGGCATGCTCGTCCTTCAGGAGCGCGCCACCAACAACGCGCCCCTGGTGACGTACACGCGGGGTCTTGACTTGAGCAGCACCCGCCAAGGCGCCGGGGGCATCGGTGGCCTCCTGGCCCGATCTGCGCATTCAGCCTTTAGCCTTCAGCATTCATACTTTCACAGTGACGGCGCCGGCAACGTCACCGCGCTGATGGACGCCCAACACCACATCGTTGCCCGTTACCTCTATGACCCCTTCGGCAGGCAGGTCGGCCAATGGGGCGCGCTCGCCCAAGCCAACCGGATGCGTTTTTCCAGCAAACCCGTCCATGCTCAGAGCGGGCTCTACGATTACGGCTACCGCCACTACGACCCCGACCTCCAACGGTGGCTCACCGAGGATCCACTCGGTGAAGCGGGCGGGGCCAATCTGTACGGGTTTGTGGGCAACTCGTCGCTCAATGCGGTGGATCCATACGGCCAAGTCTGGGTGTTGTTTGACAAGCAGGCATGGAATCAGTTGGGGCATGACATCTTCATTGGCGACCGCCCACCGGTAACGGTTGATCCCAACTCATTCGGTGCCCTGCATGGGATAGACAACGATTTCAACGGCAAGACCGGTGCTGAGGTGGCTGCGGAGATCGGCAAAGCGGTGCCAAAGGGGATTTTGGATGCGGCGATGATGATGGGCGGAGCCGGCGAGGCGCAAGGGGCATACCAGGCCGCAGACAAGCTGTTGAAGGCAAGGAAAGCCGTGCAGTGCGAACGCGCCGCTGCCGCTGCCAAGAAGGCGGCGGATGCCGCAAAGACAGAAGCGTCGCAAATCCTTGGGATGACGAAGCAGCAGCTTCAAAGCAAGTTCAAGCACGCAGGTGACTTCGGCGTTACAGGCAATTTCAACTCGGCGAATGCCTCGAAGTTTAGTTCGGCCATCAACCAGCACATCAACTCGCCATCCGTCAAAGCAATCCAAGGAACGTATCGAGGCAATCCTGTAACTCACTACGTTGACCCGTCCACAGGCTTAAACGCCATCGCCGGTCCTGCTGGCAACTTCATCAGCGGATGGAAGCTCAGTCCCCAACAACTGAATCACGTTCTCACGACTGGCACACTTGGAGGAGGTTAAGATGACTGAGCAACAACGAGTGTGCGCGCAGAGCTACGTAGCTTTGGTAAATGATTTGCTGGCCGGGAAGATTGAACCGAGGCTCTTTGAGGCAACCTACTTGGAGAAGTTCAAGTCAGAGCAAATCGAATTGCCGGAAGGAATCTTCGAGGTTCTCGACATCCTGTTTGGGGACGTGGATGCGTATTGCGCTGATCCGTCCATCAGAGGCGCTGACGGCATCGGAGACGAGGAACTTCTGGCTAGTGCAAGAAAGACTTTGGAGAAGTTGAAGAAGCTTCTGTAACAAACGTGGCCGGTGTCCCGCCAAGTGGTGTGAAAGAACCTAGCGGCGCTGGCCGTGCCGTGGTTGGTCGGCCACCCGCGCCCAAAATGTTCGAAATGAGATGGTATTGGAAAACGCTATGGTTGGCGCTCTGGCTCTTGAGCCAAACGCTGGGCTTTGCCCGGCCTGCCCTGTCAAGCGTGGCGGAGCAGGGATTGCCATTCTGCCCAGCCGGGGAGGAGCGCGAGGCGGGAAACGCCAACTTCGCCGACGATGCCGGTTCAGTGTCCTGCGTGGTTTACGACGCGGAATCTGCGCCTGCTACGCCGCAAGCGTTGAGCGTTCCGGTTGGAGCGGTGGCGACACCTGCCTACGACTCAAACCCGGTTTCCAGCATGCGAACTGCGGGCGCTCCCCGGACCCCGCCGGTTGCGAAGGTCGGATTCGTAGCCGCAAAGACGATAGACGCATCCAAGGTGCGGTTCAGTCAGAGTAGTATTAAGAGCACGTTCAAAGATGGCGGCAGTTTGTACGACCTCGTTGCCGGTTTGAAGAATGGGACTGTTAAACCCGGCGACGTTCCTCCAATTCGACTGGTTGAGCGAGATGGCCATTTGTTTACGCTGGACAACCGACGACTAGAAGCTTTCCGGCAAGCTGTTGCGAACTTTTTTGCCGTCGCATAAACGCCCGAAGTGGCGTCCCATGGTTTTGGGGATTTCGCCCGCACTCCCAGCGAGGCAATGGGGTCGCGTCTAAATACTTGACACCTAAACTCCACAGGAATGTGGATTGAATTGGAACCATGTATTGGATACCAAGCAAGCGAATGCGGACCGCCATGCATCATGGATTTTGTCAACTATTTAGACGCGACCCCATTGCCTCAAAGGGTAAGCCTGGCAAGTTCGGCAGTCCTCAGGCCGGAACCGCGAGAAAGGGCTACCGGCTGGATCCCGGCCATCCTGACAAACCACCAGGGGACCCCGAGGCTGGGCCACACTACAACTGGTGGAACTACGAGGACCACGGGAAGGGACACGGACCGCCCCATGATGGTGCGATCCCAATCGAGTGAGCTATGAATCCAAGCAAGATCTTAGACTTCAAGGCAAATCATCCCGCTGAAGACTTCCCTTCTTTCAGGACGTTGGAGCCAAGTGGGATTCAAGTTATCCGCTCACGACTTGGCAGACTCACTGGTTTGCCTGAAGATGCCGCCGGACTTTCCATTGTTAAAGCGATAGAAAAGACAGGCCAAGTCCTTATCACAGATGACTTGAGGAATTTTCCCGGAGACATCGTAACCGCTTTCGATCGTCATCAGGTGACACCCTCCTCAAGAGTCTATGTCAACTGGTATCGTTTCGATGAAATTGATGAGCTGCGCACACAGGATTTCTTGAGGTGGTTTCCCGATTTATGGTACACGGCTGCGGAGGATCCCGACATCTTCGATGAAGGATTGGAATGGATGCTCTCACTGCGGCACTACCGGGCGTTTGTTCTAAGGAGCTTTGAGGAAATCTTGAAGGGCCAGCAGCGCGAATGAACTTGCGAGCCAACCAAGGCAATGGTCGTGCCGAAAGAATTGATTAGACGACAATGGCCCGTTGGCTTCCATTCATTTCCACGCTGCTGGCCATCTGCGGGTGCATGACAAAAAAGTGACCTAGGATGGGCGCGCTTCGTGGCGCGCCCATTTTTGGGTTGCTAGATTGTATCTTGTAGGATACAAGCAGCCATGCCAGATTCCATCCAATCCCTCCGTTCCCAACGCGATGCCGTTCTTGAGCGCATGAAGCAGATCGACCACTTGCGGCGTGGTTCACTCAGCCGCCAGTTCTTCAAATCCCGCCGGGATGGCAAGGTCATCCAGGCGGGTCCTTACTTCGTCCTGCAATCCTCCTTCAAGGGCAGGAAGTGCTCCGAGCGGATTGCCTCCAAGGACGCCGAGCAGGTCGGACAGCACGTTGAAAACTTCCGGCGGTTTAATGGCCTGGCTGAAGAGTTCGTCACGCTCTCCGATCAAATCACCCAGTTGGAATGCGTGGCCGACGACAGTAAAAAAAACGTCTCGAACCCTCCGAGTGCCAGGAAGAACGATTCCGGGAGACCCAGGCCTTCCTAGCCCTCGTCCGTCGGCAATGGGCCCAACAGGGAGTAAACAATCTGGAAGCCGTCGAGTTAGGTTTGCGCCAGGCGCTGCTCCAGGATGGCCGCGCGCTGCTGGAAGAGCTGGTGCAGTCGGTGGCCGATGGGCTGGCGCTGGCCCAGCCGCAGAAGGGCGAAAAGTGTCATGCCGACCGACCGCGCGGCGTGGAGACGATCTTCGGTTCCATCCGACTGCAACGGGACTACCTCTACTCGCCCAAGGACAAGCAGGGGCGCTGTCCGCTGGACGACGCGTTGGGCCTGTTCGAGGGCGCCTCTCCGGGGTTGGTTCGGCTGGCCAGCCGAGCCGCTGCCCGGGAGGGGTTCGAGGCGGCCAGCGATGACTTGAAGGAACTGGCAGGGATCCAGATTGACGGACGGCAGATCCAGCGACTGGTGGCCCAGAGCGGCCCGAAGATCGCCGCTCAACTCAAGCTCACCAGCCCGGAGGTCCAGGCCAAGCCCATGCCGATCTGCTACGTGGAAGCCGATGGCACCGGCATCCCCATGGTGGCCGAGGAACTGGCAGGACGCAAAGGCAAGCAGGTCGATGGCACCGCCAAGACTCGGGAGGTCAAGCTGGGGTGCGTCTTCTCCCAGACCCAGACGGACCAGGAGGGCCGGCCGATGCGTGACTACCAATCCACCAGCTACGTGGGAACTCTCGCATCGGTGGAGAACTTTGCTCCGCTGCTGCGTGATGAAGCCCGACGTCGGGGCATCGGCCAATCTCAAAAGGTCGTGTTTATTGGGGACGGGGCGGCCTGGATTTGGGAACTGGCCAGAACGCATTTTCCGTTGGCCATCCTGATCTTGGATTTCTATCACATGATGGAATACCTCCACGAACTGAGCCAATTGCTCTACGGCAAGGACAGCCCGTGGGCCGTTCGGATGCAGGAGCACTGGAAGGAGCAGATGGAACGGGATGAAGTGCAGGCGGTCATCGACACCATGAAAAGCCGGGCCGAACAACTGGGGGAACTCTCCGCTGACACGCGGCAGAAGATTCAGGAGAACCTCCGCTACCTCGACAACAACAAGGACAAGATGCGCTACGGAACCTTTCGCCAACAGGGGCTCTTCTATGGATCGGGCGTCGTGGAAGCCGGTTGCCGCGCCGTCATCGGCAAACGGCTCAAACAATCCGGGATGTTCTGGTCGCAATCCGGGGCCGAGAATATCCTCGCCCTCCGCTGCGCCTTACTCGGAAATCGCTGGGACGAATGCTGGAACCAGATCAACCATTCCAGCCAGTTTCAGACTCGCACCGCCGCTTGAACCCTCCGGTGGTTACAATTCCGTCACGCACCCGCCATCTGCGCTTCAGGCCAATCCTCATGGACTGGGGAAAGAGACCGATATCTGTTCGGCAAAGGACAAATATACGAGTTCCGCTTGGCAAGAATCTCGCGCATCGGCGGGGCTTTGAAGCCGAGAAGGGTTATGGATATGAACACAGCGATTTGCAGGACATTGACCTGCACAAGCTGCAACACAAACACGAAGGGTACTGATGAGTTGGACACCCAGCGAAAAGGAAGTCCAAGCAGTGTTGGCTTTGGAGGCCTCCAAGCGATACGAGCACTGGATTAAGAAGGTTGCAGACCAGCAGGAAGTCTGGAGTCTTTGGCAGGAAGGCGGATGGGCGTTGGCAGGCGACGACGCAGGACGCCAACTCGTCCCCGTCTGGCCTCATTCGCGATATGCTGCCTTGTGTGCAGAGGGAGCGTGGTTGGGCTACCAACCCAAAGCAATCACTCTTGATTCTTGGCTCGACCGTTGGTTACCGGGCATGGAGCGAGATCAGCGATTGGTCGCGGTTTTTCCTGCGCCGAACGACAAGGAAGTTACCATCGAGCCAAGGAGGCTTGAGCAGGTTTTGCGCACCGAACTTTCGAACTATGAATAAGCGGCTGTTCCGTGCAGAGGGGGTAGATCAGCTGAGCGCAGGCTTACGCCCGAGGAACCCAGGCCACCCGCGCCTGCCGCACAGCCCTGGCGCTGCGTCTTCGCTGCGAAGTGCGCACGGCCAGCACAGCCGAAGGACGGCAGCGGGCCAGGCGATCCAACAGGCATCAACATCAACGACCTTTAGCCAATAAATTACGAGGCAATGGGGTCGCGTCTAAATACTTGACACCTAAACTTCACAGGAATGTGGATTGAATTGGAACCATGTATTGGATACCAAGCAAGCGAATGCGGACCGCCATGCATCATGGATCGTGTCAACTATTTAGACGCGATCCCATTGCCTTCCGCACTGCTATCATAAGCGGACACTTCCCGGGCGGATTGCCGCACTGCCATCGTAACGGCCCGTTCGTTTGTCGTTGGACTGGCGCTTGGCCGCACTGGTGTCGTAAGCCCCAGGTTGTCCCGCTGGAGCCCGTTTGCCACGCTTCTGGCGTGGTCCCCGGAGGACGCCAGTAAGCGCTGGGCACGTTGGCCAAACCAGAGCAGCGGCGCCGCTCACCAGCCCCAGGCCCTCACGCCCGCGCTTGTCGCCTGTGCCTGCGCATTGCTACCGTCCCGGCATCGACTCTCGCCCACTGCCTGCCGTGTCATGGCCAAGCGCCTGCGCGACGTCTGCGGCCTGGGCTACTCCAGCAAAAGCGCCTTGCTCCAATGGATTGACAGTCCGTAGAGCATCATGCCGGGGAGCTAAAGCGCGAGAGCGCGGAGGTCCGGTCCGAACGGATCGTTGCTGAGGAGATCAAGCGTCAGGGCTCGATCGAGGACGACCCCGCCACAGGGCGGCTCTGTTCTTGGGCATTGATTTGGACCCGGATTGTTGGTCTGCTGTGCGCCCTATGAAATCCAAGAGCAGCGCCCCGGCTTCGTCGCATCCCAAGTCCAAGGAGAAGGAATCCGCCACGGAGAAATGGCTGTCCTACCGCCCGGAGATCCGGGTGTTGGACTGCACCATCCGCGATGGTGGATTGATGAACAGCCACCACTTTGATGACGAGGTGGTCAAGGCGGTGTATGAGGCCTGCGTGGCGGCGGGCATTGATTACATGGAGATTGGGTACCGTTCCTCGCGCAAGAATATCAAGGTGGGCGAGTTCGGCTGCTGGAAATACTGCCGGGAAGAGGACATCCGGCGCATCGTGGGCGACAATCCCTCCGACCTGAAGATCTCGATCATGGCGGATGCGGAACGGTGCGACTACAAGGAGGACATCCTGCCGAAGAAGGACAGCATCGTGGACCTGGTTCGTGTGGCCTGTTACATCAACCAGATTCCCGTGGCCTTGGACATGGTCAAGGACGCCCAGGACAAGGGCTACGAGACCACGGTCAATCTCATGGCCGTCACCACGGTAAACGAACGGGAGTTGAACGAGGGACTGGAAATGCTGACACAATCCCGCGCGGGTGCGATTTACGTGGTGGACAGTTTCGGGGCGCTTTACAGCGAGCAGGTGCAGCGGTTGGTGAAGAAATACCTCCATTACGCCAGAGCCCAGGGGATGGAGGTGGGCATGCACGCGCACAACAACCTGCAACTGGCCTACGCCAACACCATCGAAGCCATCATCCTCGGGGCCAACTACCTGGACGCGACCATGGCGGGCCTGGGGCGGGGCGCCGGCAACTGCCCGATGGAACTGCTCCTGGGTTTCCTGCGCAATCCGAAGTACAAGCTCCAGCCGGTGTTGCGCTGCGTGGACAATGTGATCGAGCCGCTGCGCAAGGATTTGCAGTGGGGGTTCGATCTGCCCTACATGCTCACCGGCCTTTACAACCAGCATCCCCGGGCCGCCATCAAATACAAGGCGCTGCCGGAGAAGGGCGACATCGGCAGCTTTTACGACTCGATCCTGGCGGGCGTGTAGCCGTCTGATGCAGCCGCACGAATGGGAGGAGAAATACCGGGCCGGAGACGCCCACTGGGATCACGGGGTGGCGTCGCCGGGGTTGGTTGAGTTTCTGCGTGAGCACCGCGAGTTGCCGAAGGGCCGCGTGGCCGTGCCGGGGTGCGGGACCGGGCATGACGTTCGGGCCTGGGCCGAATGGGGATTCGAGACTCACGGATTCGACATCGCGCCGACGGCGGTGCGTCTGGCCGAGGAACGCACCCGGGCCGAGGGCTTGAGGGCCAGGTTCCGGTGTGCTGATTTCTTGGCGGATTCGCCTTCCGAACCCTTCGACTACCTGTGGGAACACACGCTCTTCTGTGCCCTTCACCCTGGCCAACGCGAACGTTATGTCCAGGCCCTCCTGCGGTGGCTCAAGCCCGGGGGCATCTATCTGGCCGTGAACTACATCGTGTGCGATCCCGAGGGCCCGCCGTGGCCGGTGACCGCGCGCGAGCTGTGGCAATGGTTCCGGCCCGGATTCCACCTCCTCGACCAATGGGTACCGCGGTCGTATCCAAACCGGTGCGGTCGGGAGTTGATGTTGTGGTGGCGTCGGAAGTGAGCCGGCAGCTTCTCCGCCCGCGACGCCACGCTTGCCTTCGGCTGCCCCCATTGCCCCGGGGCTCCGCAAGCGGTCAGGGTTTGGGTGAGGTGACGGTCTGCGCCTGCTGGTAGGATCCGATGTTGAAGGCATTGGTATAGCCCAAGGCGCGCAACTCTTTTTCGGCGATCCCGCTGCGGCGACCGGTGCGGCAGTGCAACAGCACGACCGTGGACTTGTCGGCGACAAGGTTGGCAATGTCCGATTGCACGCGATCCAGGGGGATGTTCAAGGCTCCCGGCAGGCTTTGGGCGGCGAACTCTTCTGGCGTGCGCACATCCACCAGCACCGCGCCGGCTTTGAGATAGGCGCGGGCCTGCTCCGGGGGGAGGGTGGACTGCCCCCGCATGGCCAGCAGCACCACGCCGGCCACCACCGCACCCAGCAGAACCAGTCTTTTGTTCATGCGTTCACTCCGATGGGGCCGCAACTCCGGACGCTTCCATTGTTCAAAGCATTCAGGCTAATGGGCAGCGGCGTGGGCGGCGGTTTCCAGAAAGCGGGCGCGGGCGTCACGCATCCACGCCGCGCTGTCGGCGTTCTGGTCGCTCTGCAGTTCGGCCCACCAGTGCAGCGCCTGGGCGACGGTGATCGGTTCGCACTCGAAGGGCGAGCAGCCCGGGCCTCCGGCGGTGTAGCGCACCAGCTCCCCGTTTTTGTAGCCGATTCCCTCGACCAAACCGGATTCGTGCTCGAATTCCTGAATGGCGTCGAAACCGTAAACGCAGTGGGTGGTTCCACTGGAATGCCTGACCTGGGCCTGCATCTTCGCTTCCTCTTTACTGAAGAAATGGGTATGCCTGATCCTTACCGTTTGCCAGCGGAAGTTGTTGGCAGTTATTCACCGGATTGAACGTGCATGACCGGGACCCGCTTTGCCATTTTCCTGACCGCAGCGCTCAGCGTCTGGGGGTTGGTGCATCTTTACGTGTTTTGGAGGCTGTCGTCCGTGCCTTGGATCACCGACCACGTCTCGCGTAGGGCGCTGGTGGTGGCCGGGATGCTTCTTTGGCTGAGCTACGTGCTGGCGCGGATGGTTGGATCTCTGAACCTGGAGTTTGTCGCCTATCCCCTGGAGTTTGCCGCCTCCACCTGGATGGGGCTGGTGTTCTTGATGTTCGCTGCGCTGGTGTGTGTGGATGCGCTCACGCTGGGCGGAGCGATCTTCGCACGGCAAGCGGCGGCGTGGCGGGGTGGGGCGGTCCTGGTGGCCGGACTGCTGGCCGGGGTTGCCCTGGCACAGGGGCTTCGCGCACCTGTGGTCACACGGCACGAGGTCCGGCTGGCGGGGCTTCCGGCTGATCGGGATGGATTGCGCCTGGTGGCGATCTCCGACCTGCACCTTGGGCGGCTGTTGGGTGAGCGTTGGCTGTCACAGCGGGTGCAGCAGGTCAACGCCCTCGATCCGGATTGCATTGTTGCCGTGGGCGATGTGGTGGATGGAAGTGCCCGGCATTTGGAACCGCTGGTACCCATCCTCCGGACATTTCAGGCTCCGATGGGGGTATGGGCGGTCAGCGGCAACCATGAGTTTTACGAGGGGATCGAGCACAGCGTCCAAACGTTGAAAGATGCCGGCTGGCGCGTCTTGCGCGATCAATCCGCGGAGGTCGCGCCTGGCGTGGTGATGGTCGGGGTGGACGATCTGACCGCCCGACAGCAATTCGGGGAGAGGGGTGATCCCTTGGTGGAGGCATTCAAGGATGTTCCCGAAGGTGCGGCAGTGTTTCTCTCGCATTCTCCGATGGAGGCGCAGAAGGCGTCCGCCTTGGGGGCCGGGTTGATGCTTTGCGGTCACACTCATGGTGGCCAGATCTGGCCCTTTAACCATCTCGTGGCGCTGAAATATCCCTTGGTTTCCGGTCGTTACGAGATCGACGGGATGACGGTGCTGGTCGGACGCGGTACCGGCACTTGGGGGCCTCCCATGCGGTTGTGGCGGCGCAGTGAGATCCTGCTCGTCACCTTGCGGACGCCGCTTTACAGCCGCTCCCCGCGTTTCTAGACTCGCGACATGGGTACCGAATTTGACGCGACCGAATTTGTGGACAGCGATTACCGGCAAGGCAAGTCACCATTCAGTGTGGCTGGGGCCGGCATTCCGGCACGGGCACCCACCCGTGAGGAGGTGGACTTGAGAGCGGCTGAAGCGCAGCAGAAGCTCATCGAGCTGAAGCGCGCGCAGGAGGAGCTGGAACGGCAGCGGGCGGAGTTGGAGGATACCCGGCGTCGCCAGTCGGAACTCCAGACCGGGCGCCAGGAGATGCTCCAGCACCTTGAGCGCGGCATCGGGCTTCTGGAGGAGGCGGAATTCTCGGCCCGCCAGGAAGCCGAACAGACCCACAAGGGCGCGGCCGGACTTCGCGAGGCCCTGGAGAAGGTGGAAGCCATCCGCGAGGAGACGTGGACTTCCGATAATTTTCACAAGGAATTGACGCGGGCGCTGACGACGCTGGAAAACGCCCGCATGGAATGGAACACTTGCCGGATCAAGTTCCCCATCCTGTCCGGCAAAGCCCCCGAATCCGGCGGCGCGGTCGCCCAGGGAAGAGGCGCGCTTCCATCACTGGCTGACCTGAGCCTGTGGCGTGCTTGCAAGCTCGGACTGGCCCTGACGTGGCCGATCGCCCTGGTGGGGCTTGGGGCGATTGGGCTGTTCGCCGTCCTGTTGCTACAGCGTTAACGGGTCGAGTTCATGGCGCTCTTCAAGAAAAAGCCGGATCCGATTTCCGACCGTGCCCGGGCTCTGAACTCCGAGATTGCAGCCCTCGAGGCGCAGATCCGGAAATACGAGACGCGCTTGGAGCGCTCTGCACCGGTGCCCACGGCACCGGGGGCCTCCGCCGCGCGTGCTCATGCCCCCTCGGGATTTTCCGCCCGGCAGCCGTCACCTGCTCGTCGGGAGGCCCCGTGGGAAGAGGTGGATCACCGTCCGTTGACCGCGGATGCCGGATTGTCCAACGACATCGTGCATGTGAACGAGTTGGGGATTCAGAAGTATGACCTTCCCGGCCTTCTCTCGAAGGTGCGCGGCTTCTTTCGCGCACCCACCACGTCCAATCCCAAGCTCGTCAGCTACCTGGCGGCCGGGGGAATCCAGGGCCTGCGCCCCCTGCGCTATGAGAAACGGGTCGCCCGCAATCGATTCATCGTGTTCGCCCTAATTCTTCTGGTGCTCCTCATCGGACTCCTGACGGTGTTCGTGCCCCGTTAGACTCTCCCGCCATTTGCCGCGACATGCCTCCGTCCCCCCGCCGACAGTCTGCCCTCGGTCCCTGGATCGTTGCGCTTGAAACAGCGTGGGGTGATTTCATGGCGGAGTTCACGGGGACCGGGCTCTTGCGACTGACCTTTCCCGATCAAGGTCCAGGTTCCGGGCGAGCCTCCACGACCCTGGGATCGCGCATCGGGGCCATGAACCGTACGAATTCCCTCACCCGCCCTCCGGGCACCCTTCCCCCGGGGGGTGACGGGGTGAGGGCGAGCCGCGGTTCATGGAGAGCCTCCTTCCGCGATTGCGCATGGAATGGGACCCTGAACCCTGGCAAGGAGCGCGAGTTGTCCTCAACTCGCAGCAGCACCGCATCATCGGAGCCGCTGCGGATTGAGACAATCCGCGGTCCGGGGGCCGGTTCATGGAGAGCGCTGCCGAAAGATGCGCCGGCTTCGGTGCGGCGCTGGTGCGAGTGGACTTGCCGGGCGTTGGGCGCGGTGCTGCAAGGACGAGCGCCGACCCGGTTGCCTCCGCTCGATTGGACCGGCGCCACCCCGTTCCAATGCGAGGTTTGGCGGGGGCTGCTGGAGATCAAGCCGGGGCAAACGACCTCGTATGGCGGCTTGGCGCGGCGCATCGGAAACCCGAGGGCGGCACGGGCGGTTGGCGCCGCATGTGGATCGAATCCCATCCCGGTGCTGGTGCCGTGTCACCGGGTGTTGGCCGCAAGCGGACAGTTGGGCGGTTTTTCCGCGGGTCTGGATTGGAAACGGCGGCTGCTGGCGGCGGAAGGTCAAAGTATCGCTACGACACGGCGGTGACGACCGTGTAATTCTTCTTGCCCTTGCGCAGGAGCAGGTGCTTGCCGAAGAGCAGTTCGCCGGCGCTGACGGTGCGTTGTGGGTCGGCTTCACGAACGTTGTTGAGGTAGATGCCGCCGCCCTGGATGTCCTTGCGCGCCTGGCCCTTGGACGAGCACAGGCCGGCGTGCACCAGCAGATCCAGCAGGGGCATCCCCTGGCCGTCCAGTTGGGCCCGCGTCACCTCACGGGTGGGAACCTCACCGACAATTTCATTGAACGTGCCTTCCCCGATGCCCTCGAGCGAGCCGCCAAACAGAATCGTGCTGGCTCGGAAGGCTTCCTGGGTTGCCGTCTCGCCGTGAATCAGGTCGGTGACCGCCTGGGCCAGGGCCCGATGCGCCTCGCGCGCGCCCGGGTTTGCCACGTGCTGCGCTTCGAGTGCAGCAATCGTTTCGCGGGACAGGAACGTGAAGAACTTGAGGTAGCGGATCACATCCCGATCGTCGGTGTTGATCCAGAACTGGTAGAAACGATACACGCTGGTCCGGGCCGCATCGAGCCACACCGCGCCCGCGGCGGTTTTGCCGAACTTGGATCCATCCGCGTTGGTGATCAGGGGCAGGGTGAGTCCATAGACCGTTCGACCCAGCTTCTTGCGGGTCAGGTCGATTCCGGCCGTGATGTTGCCCCATTGATCGCTGCCGCCGATCTGGAGTTCGCACTGGCTGTCCCGGCAGAGCACATAGAAATCGTAAGCTTGCAGCAGCATGTAGCTGAACTCGGTGTAGCTGATGCCGACCTCGCGATCTTCCATGCGGGCGCGCACGCTTTCCTTGGCCACCATCTGGTTCACCGAGAAATGCTTCCCGATGTCGCGCAGGAAATCGAGGTAACTGACGTTGGCAGTCCAGGCGGCGTTGTCCAGCAAGCGGGCGGGGTTGGTCGGCGATTCGAAATCCAGCAGGCGCTTCAACTGCCCCTTCACCCGGTCGATGTTGTGGTCCAGCACCTCGCGGGTGAGCAACTGGCGTTCGGCGCTCTTGCCGCTGGGATCTCCGATGCTGCCGGTGGCGCCGCCGGCAATCGCGATGGGATGATGGCCGAGTTGTTGAAAGCGACGCAGTGCGAGCAGCGGAACAAGGTTGCCCACGTGCAGGCTGTCCGCGGTGGGGTCGAAGCCACAATACAGCGTGATCGGCGACGCCAGGCGCGTCGCCAGCGCTTCCCGATCGGTGCAGTCCGAGATCAGCCCCCGCCATTCCAGTTCCGCAAGAATGCTCATGCGCGGGGGAAGGTATGAGGAATCGTCCCGGTAGCCAACGGCCAATTAGCTGGCTGCACACCTACGGGAACACCAGCCGGTAGAACACGCTACCGTGGGCGGGGTCCACGGGGAACTGCATTGAGTTGGTGGCGGCGGAACCCGGCACATCCACCCAATTGGTTGTCAGTCCCAGCCCGGTCGCATTGGTCTGCGATTGCAGACGCCACGCGACGTCGTTGACCCAGGAAAGGCGCAAGGCGGCCGGGAACAGTTGGACGCTGATCGCCGGACGTGGGACGGCATTGATGGTGACGGTGCTCGATGCTTGCAATTGTCCGTCGTTTGCCAGCAACCGGAGCGTGTACAGTCCGGGAACTGAAAAGCCCGCGGTGGTGGACAGCAGGGTCGGGGTGCCGAAGCTGGTTGTTCCAGGGCCGCCGATCTGGCTCCAGGTCGTCGTCACGGTCGAGGGGGGATTGGGGCGTCCGTCATCGCTCACCGTGCCTTGCAGGCTTGCGGCAGTCGGCCAGACGATGGTTTGGCTGGCGCCGGCGGAAACCACAGGCGCAACATTGGCGGGCGGTGTGACGGCCAGCGCCTGGATTTCGGTCTCGCTGAGCACGCGGTCGTAAGTGCGCAGGTCGTCGATCACGCCGTTCCACGCCCGGTCGAGGTTCGTGCTGTTGCAAATCACGCCGGTGCCGGTAAAGGGCGGGACCGTCCCCGAAGGCATCCGCAAGGTCACGGTGGAACGCTTGATGCCGTTGATGTAGAAGGCCGGCACATTGGCCAGGTTGCCGCGGTCGTAGGATACCGCCACGTGATACCATGCACCGAGGCTGATGGTTCCGGCGCCCGAGTCCCAGTCTCCATTGGTGGCGTCTTGGGTGGCAAAGCCCACGCTGTTCACCTCCGAACCGCCGAAGCGAAACATCAGCCGGCAGGCGGGGGTTGTGAGGATGCGCGGGTACTGGCTGTTGCCCTGGGCGTTGGCGCGCACCCAGGCGGCCACGGTGAACCGGGTCGAATTCACGGCCTCGTAGGTGGCCCGGGTGGTTGAGCCATTGCAGGAAAGCCCGTTGGCGAGATACCCGCTGGCGAAGGCCCCGTTCACCACCGTGGCATGGCGGCTGTTGGTCGAGGAATCCGTCGCGATCGTGCCCCCGGTTTCATCCATCTTCCACCACGTTGCCGGCCCCAGGAGGTCAGCCACCGTGACTGACAGCACAACGGGATTGGGTGAGATGACATTGGGAAAGTAAGCTCTGTCCCTGACGTTCTGGATTCGGAGCGAGTAAGCGCCGTTGGCGTTGGCATCCCCGCTGATGGTCAGGAGCACCTTGCTGTCATTCGTCACGACCGCTCGCAGCACTGCCAAGCCGCCGGGAGCGGTCAGTTG
>CAVVUP010000006.1:0-310935 GCA_963751435.1 uncultured Verrucomicrobiae bacterium
GGGGCAGATCGAGGAAGTCACCGAGTATTATCACCGTTTTGTCTGCGCCCAACTGCACGGGCCGGATTTGAGTGTGGTGCTGGATGTGGAACCGGTCCGGCCCGGGGAAGACGAGGCGGCGGCGGCGCTGCGGTTGTTGGGCCGGATGCGCCGGCTCGATGGCGTGCGCTTCTTTGACGCCGTAACGGTGGATGCCTGGTATGCGACCGGCCCGTTCATCAAAGCGGTGCAGCGCCTGGGCTGGGGCGTTGTGGCGGTGCTCAAGCAGGAGCGCTACGAGATTTATCAAGAAGCGACGGCTCTGATGGCTCAAGCCCCGCCCATCGCTTGGCAATGGGAGGATCGGCAGATCGAACTGCGCCAGATCAAGGCCCTGCCCTTCACCGACCCGGCCATCGGCCCGATGCGCGTGGTCCAGGCCGAAGAACACTGGACGGAACGGCGACAGCAAGGGGGCCACAAAATCACCGTCGAGCAGCAGAACTTTGGCGCTGGCTGGTCAGCCAGGAACTGGAGGGGATTCCCGCCCCAGGCATCTGGCGCATCGGCCACAGGCGCTGGGGCATCGAAAACCACGTCTTCAACGAACTGACGCAGCACTACCACCTGGAACACTGCCCCCATCACCAGCCCGTGGCGATCACGGCCTGGCTGTTGATCCTGATGCTGGCCTTCAATCTGTTCGAGTGGTTTGCCCGTTTGCACAGCAAGCTGCTGCGGGGCGCAGCGGTCACGCTGGCCGAACTGGCCCGGCAACTGGATCGGGCGCTGGAACGCCACGAAGAACTGGAGCCGCTGTGGAGCGGTTGAACCGGAGGCAGGGTTTTGGGGGGACTGCTCTTTGAAAGCACCCGAAAGCCGCAGACATAAAACGCGGGAGAGGTGTCGCTCAAACAGGCGGCGTCGCGCCGTAATTCGGCTTGGCGCCGCCAAAAAAAATCACCCGCCGCGTTGTTCGCCCAGATTCCAACCTCTGGTGCGGAATCGCTGTCCCGGTTTTGTCCCCGTTGACACCTCCGGGGCTCAGGGTATCCTGCCCGCCCTTATGCAAAGCAAACCGCATGTGGCTGTGGTCGGTGCGACGGGCGCCGTCGGCATCGAGATGATCAAGACCCTGGAGAAGCGAAACTTCCCGGTCGGGAAGCTCACGCTCCTCGCATCGGCCCGTTCCGTGGGCAAGAACCTGCCGTTCCAAGGCAGGGAGGTCGCGGTGCAGGAGCTCACCCGGGACAGCTTTGCGGGGATCCATATTGCGCTGTTCAGCGCGGGCGGCGGCATCAGCAAGGAATTCGCGCCCATCGCCGCCAAGGCGGGTTGCGTGGTGGTGGACAACTCGAGTGCGTTTCGGCAGGACGACCAGGTTCCGCTGGTGGTGCCCGAGATCAACGCGGCGGACATCCGGCAGCACCAGGGCATCATTGCCAACCCGAACTGCACCACGGCCATCACGCTGATGGCGCTGTATCCGTTGCACCGGGCGTTCGGGGTGAAGCGCATCTTCGCCTCCACTTACCAGGCCGTGTCCGGCACGGGGGCCAAGGCCATCGCCGAGTTGGAGCAGCAGGTCCAGCAGATCGTGAAGGGCCAGCCGGTGACCCGCGAGGTGTATCCGCACCAGATCGCGTTCAATGTGTTGCCGCATGTGGACACGTTCCTCGAGAGCGGCTACACCCGCGAGGAGATGAAGATGCAGAACGAGGGGCGCAAGATCATGCATCACCCGACCTTCCGGGCCAGCGTCACCTGCGTGCGCGTCCCGGTTTACCGCTCCCATTCGGTGGCGGTGAGTGCGGAATTCGAGAAGCCGGTGTCGGTGGCCGCCGCCCGCGAGGTGCTGGCCAAGGCGCCCGGCCTGGACCTGGTGGACGAGCCGGAGAACAAGAAGTATCCACTGCCGCTGCTGACCTCGGAGAAGTATAATTGCGAGGTCGGCCGCATCCGGAAGGATTGCGCCTTCGACAACGGGCTGTGCTTCTGGGTGGCGGGCGATCAGTTGCTCAAGGGCGCCGCCTTGAACGCGGTGCAGATCGCCGAGGAATTGATGAAACTCTAACCCGCGCGGGGCGGGCTGAAACGGCCTTTACACAGCCCGCCGCACCGTGCAACGCTCAGCATTATGTTGAACAAGATTCTTCCCGTCGCGCTGCTCGCGGTCCTGCTGACCGGGTGCAACGCCACGTTTACCAACCTGACGCCCAAGCAGCAGGTCCGCAACGAGAACGGGCTCTACCCGGTCGAGGTGTCCATGAACACCCGGCAGGGCACCCTCCGCTGGGACAGCATCGAGCCGAAGATCCTCATCGGCACGAACTACTATCCCATGCGCGCGACTCTCCTGATGTCCAATCGATGGGAGGGCCTCGTGCCGGCCCCAGCGGGCACAAACATCGTCTATTACCGGTATCGGCTCGACTTCCTTTACAACGACTTCGGCGGGCCCAAGCCCGACAGCGCGTTGTCGCCGCAGTACCGGCTCCTGATCCTGGACGAGTAGGGTTTGAGGGGCGAGGATCCGGCCAAACCGGGCCAAACCGCATCGCAGGGATGTCCTACCGGGCTGAGCCACTGGCTCGTCAGTGGTATTCCTGGAGCGGTTTGACGGCGTATCCGCGCTGTTTGAGCGCCCGGATCCCCAGCAGGGCCGCCTTGGCACCGCTGAGCGTGGTCATGATGGGCGTGCCGGTGTAGACGGCGGTCGTGCGGATCTTCACCTCATCCGCCCGCGGCGAGGCGCCCGACGGGGTATTGACCACCAGTTGGATCTCCTTGTTCTTGAGGAAGTCCACGGCGTTGGGCCGGCCCTCTTGCAGCTTGAAGATGCGCTGGACTTTCAATCCGGCCGACTCGAGCACCGCCGCAGTCCCCCCCGTCGCAACCAGATCGAATCCGAGGGTGACGAATTCTTTGGCCATGGCGGCCACCTCCGCCTTGTGCGCATCGCTGACGCTGATGAAAACGCGTCCGGAAGTTGGCAGCGGCGCATTGGCCGCCATCTGGGATTTGGCATAGGCGACCCCCAGATCTTCGTCCAACCCCATCACCTCGCCCGTCGAACGCATCTCGGGTGAGAGGAGAATGTCCTGACCGTGAAAGCGGTTGAACGGGAACACGGATTCCTTGACGGCCCAATAGGTTGGACGGATCTCCTTGGTGAACCCCAGCGATTCGAGGGTTCTGCCGGTCATGACCTTGGCTGCCAGCTTGGCCAGGGGTACGCCGATGGCTTTGCTGACAAAGGGCACGGTGCGGGATGCGCGCGGATTCACCTCCAGCACGTAGACCGTTTGATCTTTCACGGCATACTGCACGTTCATCAACCCGGCCACCCGAAGCTCGCGGGCCATGGCGTGGGTGTGGTCACGGATGGTTTGAAGCACGGACTCCGAAAGCGTATGCGGCGGGAGCACCATGGCGGCATCGCCGGAGTGAACGCCGGCGAATTCGATATGCTCGAGCACGCCGCCGAGAACGATTGTTCCGCGGGAGGCATCCTCGAACAGCCCGACGTCCGAGATGCAGTCCACATCCACCTCCGTGGCGTCATCGAGGAACTTGTCCACCAGCACCGGGCGTTCCGGGGAGGCCTCCACGGCAAAGCGCATGTAGTGCTGCAACTCGGCGTCCGAGTAAACAATCTGCATCGCGCGCCCCCCGAGCACGAAACTGGGCCGAACCAGCACGGGATAGCCCAGGCGCAGGGAGACCTCGATCGCCTCGCTCTCGTTGGTGGCGATGCCGTTGGGAGGCTGAGGGATGTTCAAGCGGTGGAGCATCGCCGCAAACAGTTTCCGGTCCTCGGCGATTTCAATGTTCTGCGGGCTGGTGCCGATGATGTTGACGCCGTGCCGCTGCAATCCCAGCGCAAGGTTCAGAGGGGTTTGTCCGCCAAACTGGGCAATCGCGCCCCAACACCGCTCGCGCTGGTAGATGTGAAGCACATCCTCCAGCGTCAGCGGCTCGAAGTAGAGCTTGTCGCTGGTGTCATAATCCGTCGAGACGGTCTCCGGATTCGAGTTGACCATGATGGTCTCGAAACCGTCCTCCTTGAGCGCGAAGGCCGCGTGCACGCAGCAGTAATCGAACTCGATGCCCTGCCCGATTCGATTGGGCCCGCCCCCCAGGATCATCACCTTCCGGCAGTCGGAGGATCGCACCTCGTCGTCGCCCCGATCGTAGGTCGAGTAATAATAGGGAGTGTAGGCCTCGAATTCCGCGGCGCACGTGTCCACGAGCCGATAGGACGGCACGAGGCCGGCCTGCATCCGGATCTCGCGAATCCGGTCCTCCGTGCTGCCGGACAAGGCGGCCAGTTGGCGGTCCGAAAAGCCCAAGCTCTTCGCTTTGGTGATGAGAGCAGGATCCATTGCCATGATTGAACAACGCGCGCGAATGTAAGCAGGGAAGCCCGAGGGTTGTCGAGTGCGGATGCTTGGCCGGGCCTTGATTCATGGCTTCCCTCACGCTGGGCGCACAACGCCGGCAACAGGTCGGCGCGTTCCCCTTCCATTTAGGCTGGAAATCGTCTGCCAGCGTCCTAGCCTCGGTCGTGTGAAAGCCGGTTCCTACACGGTTCGCAGAGCGGTTGTGGACGATTGCGACGCGCTGGTTGCCCTCTGGCAGAGCATGAAGCTGCCGGCGGACGAACTGGAGAAGCGGCTCACCGAATTCCAGGTGGCCGTGGATGAGGCGGGGCGGGTGCTGGGCGCCATCGGCATCCGCCTGGCAGGCAAACAGGCCCTGATCCACAGCGAGGGTTACGCGGATTTCTCCCACGCCGACGCCCTCCGATCCGCCCTCTGGGATCGGCTCCAATCTGTGGCGACCAATCACGGTCTGATCCGGCTTTGGACCGCCGAAACGGCTCCGTTCTGGCCGCGTGCAGGGCTGTTGCCGCCGGACACCGGCGCGCTCGAAAAGCTGCCTGCCGAGTGGCGGCGGGAGCGGGTCCGCTGGTTGACAGTCAAACTGCGGGAAGACGTCCAGGAGGTGATCAACCTGGACCAGGAGTTCGCCCTGTTCAGGGAGGCGGAAAAGCAACGGTCCCGGCAAATGATGGACCAGGCCAAGCTGCTGAAGCTCGTCGCCACACTGCTGGCCGTGATTCTATTCGTTGGCGTGATCGCGGCGGGGGTCTGGATCGTAATGAAGAACCCGAATCTCCTACGCCGCTGAGGACGGCTGGAAGTCATCGGCGTGGTAGGAACTGCGCACGAGCGGGCCGCTGGCCACATGGACAAAGCCCATCGCCCGTGCCGCCGCTGCCAGCTCCGCAAACACCCCGGGAGCGACGAACTCGACCACCGGCAGATGTTTCAGGGTCGGCTGGAGATACTGGCCCAGCGTAAGCAGGTCGCAACCCACGGCCCGCAGATCCTGCATCGCTTCCAGCACTTCTTCGCGCCGCTCGCCCAACCCGAGCATCAGGCCCGATTTGGTGTAAACGCCGCGCCGGCGCGCTCCTTCACCTTGCGCAACACACTCAGCGACCGGTCGTAGGTGGCCCGATGCCGCACGTCGGGCGTCAGTCGCCGGACCGTTTCGAGGTTGTGATTGAAAATCTGGGGTCGCGCGCCCAGGACGAGATCAATGCTGGCGTCCTTGTCCAGGAAATCGGGCGTCAGCACTTCGATGACGATTCCGGGATTCAGTTTCGCGCACGGCATCGACGGTTGCCGAAAATGGTCGGCGCCGCCGTCCGCGACATCATCGCGGGCCACGGCCGTGATGACGACGTGCGCAGCCCCATCCGCCGGGCGGCCTCGGCCACGCGCAGCGGTTCGTCGGCATCCAGGGCCAACGGTTTGGCGGTGCTGACCGCGCAAAAGCCGCAGGCCCGCGTGCAGCGGTCGCCGCCGATCATGAAGGTGGCCGTGCCCTTGCTCCAACACTCCCAGTGGTTGGGGCACTTGGCGCTTTCGCAGACGGTGTGCAGGCTTGAGTTCGCCCAGCAGGCTGCGGGTTCGCCCGAAGGTGTCCGATGTGGGCAGTTGAATGCGCAGCCATTCTGGCAGACGCGGGCGGGCTATGGAGTCAACGGGCAGGGCTCGCATGTTCTTTCCAGTCTTTCCAGAACACCTCCAGCTCCTCCGGTCCAAAATCAGCCAGGACCTGCCCATCCACAACAATCACCGGCGCCAGTTCCTGCCCGAAAGTCTCACCATCTCGTCGAAAGCCACTTCGTCGGCGATCACATCAACCTTCTCAAACTCCACATCGTGATCGTCCAGCCAGCGGCTGGCCTTGTGACACCAGCCGCAATAGGGTTTGATGAAGAGCCGAATGGGATTGGGTTTCACAGGCTGCGTAGAACCACAATCTCACCGCCGGCAACCGTAGGGAATTTTCGCAGGAGTATTGCGTCACAATCTGGGAGGTTAACTCTCCGCAGCCAACGGCTGTTATCTCGCCGCGTTGGTCAATTTGATCTTGAAAAACCAGCCGCCGCCGTACGGTTCGCTATTTACCAGGGCCGGATTGTCCACCACGGCCTTGTTGACTCCAATGATTTCGCCGCTCAGGGGCGAATAAATGTCGCTGGCGGTCTTGACGGACTCAACCACCGCGCAGGCTTCACCCGCCTTTAACTGCCGCCCGACTCCGGCAGTTCCACGAACACCATGTCGGTCAATTCATGCTGCGCATGGTCGGTAATGCCCACCGCAGCGGAATCCCCAGTCACACGCACCCACTCGTGGGACTTGGTATACTTCAATTCATCAGGGACGGTTGCCATAAAGTCATGTCTCGAAATCCAGACCCGCACATTGAGGCGCTCTGTCCGGGGGGGCGTCAAACTGCTTTTATCGCCGATTCCTGCACGGTCTTCAGCGGTACGCCGGCTGCTGCCGCCAGCCGGCGACACGATTCATACTCGGGCGCGGCTTGGACCATCCTTCCATTCAGCCCGCCCAGTTTCACGTCCACCGGGCCGAAGGGCGTTTTGACCGGGCGGAATTCGCGCCGCAGCTTCCGCCGTTCCGCCAGCCGCCGCCGCACGCCGAACGCCGTGGTTTCGCGCAAAATCAGTTCACTGAACTGGTCCGCGTCGGCTTCGGCGCACAGCACCGTCAGCAACACGCCGGGCCGGTTCTTCTTCATCTGGATCGGCGTGTAAAACACATCCAGCGCGCCCGCCGCCAGCGCCGTTTCGACGAAATGCCCCAGAATCTCGCCGGTGAAGTCGTCCAGATTGGTCTCCAGCACGGCAACCGTGTCCGTTTCCCAATCCGCTTTGGACTTCGGACTTCGGACTTCCGACTCAGCCAAGACCGCCCGCAGCACATTGGGCCGGGTCTGGTTGTCGCGCGTGCCGAGGCCGAAGCCGATCTTTTCCGCGACCAGATCTTCCATCGGCCCGAAGCTCTCGACAAATTCCGCCAGCAAGCGCCGCGCCGGTGGGCGTGACGAGTTCGTGCGGCTCGTCGCATTGCGTGACGCCGATGCCGCGCGCGCCGAGAATGGCCAGCGTGGCCGGGGCGGGAACCGGGAAACGGCCGTGCGCGCAGTTCACCCAGCCGGTGCCCTCCGACGACCGGCGCGGCCAGCACGCGCGGCTTGCCCAGCATTTCCAGCGCGATGCAGGCGCCCACGATGTCCACGATGGAATCCACCGCGCCGACTTCGTGGAAATGAACTTCGTCCGGCGGCAGGCCGTGGATCTTCCCCTCCGCCTCGGCGATGCGCTGGAAGACGGCGACTGGATTTCTGCTTCACCCACGGCGAGAGCTTGCTCTGCGAGATGAGCTTTTTGATCTCGGCGAAGTTCCGGCTGTCGTCGTGAGCGCTCGTGCCGTGCTCGTGGTGTTCATGCGTGATCGTGGCCGTGTCCATGGCGCAGGTGGTCATGTCCGTGGTCATGACTTCGTGCTTCGTGACATGGTCGTGCTCGTGTCAGTGCGCCGAGATGGACATCGAACTTCACGCCGTCGATGCCGGACTTGCTGCCGCGCGCGACGTGCAGGTGATAGCCGTCGAGCTTGAGCTTCTTGAGTTCGCGCTCCAGCCGGTGCGCGTCCACGCCCAGGTCAATCAGCGCGCCGATGAACATGTCGCCGCTGATGCCGCTGAAGAGGTCGAGATAAAGGGTTTTCATTTCATGCCGGCTAGCCGAAGCGCAGTTGATCTGGCTGGCGGCGTAGCCGGCGCCGAAGCCGTTGTCGATGTTCACCACCGTCACGCCGCTGGCGCAACTGTTCAGCATGGCCAGCAGGGCGGCCACGCCGCCGAAGCTCGCGCCGTAGCCCACGCTGGTGGGCACGGCGATGACCGGTTTGGCCACCAGCCCGCCGACCACGCTGGGCAGCGCGCCTTCCATGCCGGCCACGACCACGATCACGTTCGCTTGCTGGAGCAGTTTCCAGCCGCGCGAGCAGCCGGTGCAGGCCGGCCACGCCCACGTCGTAGATGCGCTCGACGCGGTTGCCCATGATCTCGGCGGTGACGGCGGCTTCCTCGGCCACCGGCAGATCGCTGGTGCCGGCGCAAATGACGGCGATGCTGCCGGGGCGCTTGGGCAGCGGCTTCTTCTCGATGGTCACGCAGCGCGCCAGTTCTGATGATGCACCGCGTGCTTGAATTTTCCGCTGCAAGGCCGCGGGCGTGTTCGGCGGTGACGCGGGTGACCAGCACCCGCTGTTCGTGGTCGAGCAGCTTGGCCGGCGATCTTCACCACCTGCGCCGGCGTTTTGCCGGCGCCAAAGATCACTTCGGGAAAACCTTTGCGCAGCGCGCGGTGCGTGTCCACCTGGGCAAAGCCCAGGTCGGCCACGGGCGCGGCTTGGAATGCGCGCAGCACCTTGTCGCGGGGGATCTGTCCGGCGCGGAACCGTTCGAGCAATTGCAGGGCCTCGCCGCTTGTCATGCCATCAGGATGGCGTCAGCCGTGGTTGTGTCACGGGAAAACTTTTCCATGAACCGGCTGTTCCGGAGCGCGGGTCCGCGACCCGCAGCGGCTGCGCTACGCCGGGCGTCCGCAAAGGTTCGCTCACCCATCCGCCTTCGAGGCGGCTGCGGCTCATGGAGCCGCGCTCCGGCGCCTACCTTGCGCGGAAAGCCTGCACGCTCCGCACGAAATCATCCGGCACCCCGAAATCAAAACGCTGCGCCTCGGTCATTTCCAGCGCCAGATAGCCTTCGCGCTGGCGCTGGATTTCCTGGGCGCGGGTGAGCTGGAACTCGCCGTTGTCGCGCACGTCGTCCCGGATCATCTCCTCGAGGATCTCGTAGATGGATGGGCGCCAGCAGGTGCATGCCGAACCAGCCCAGCCAGGTCTCCGGCGGCAAGCCGTCCACGTGCAGCTTGCTCGCGCGCCACGGCGACCGCCGGCTTCTCGATGATCAGCGAGACGTCGATCAGGCGCGGGATTGTCGGCGCCGTCGCGCCGGCAATGGTGCCGTAGCCTTTCAGTTCGGTCGCGCTGGATCCGGTTGACCGCGGAAACACGATCTGCCCCCGGAAATCCGCGGCCATGTCCGGCCAGTTCGCGGTAGGGAGACATCGGTTCTGCCGCGAAAGAGATGATCGCCCAGGCAGAGCAGCACCGGTTCGCCGCCGGCAAACGCCTTGGTCTGAAACACCGCGTGCCCGTAGCCTTCCTGCTCGTGCTGCACGGCGAAGCTCACGCGCCGGGCAGAGGCCCGCATTCTCTCGGCCTCGCGCAGCAGCGCCGGATGTTTGGCCAGGCGTTTCAGATAGTCGTCGTCCGGCCCTTGCAAGGTAGGCGCGCACCAGTCGTCCTCCCCGGGCTGCACGATGATGCAGATCTCCTCAATGCCCGCGGCCTCCAGTTCGAGCAGATGATAATGGAACAGCGCGCGCGCAATGCCGTCTGGCCCCACCACCGGGAACAGCTCCTTCTTCACCGCGTGCGAGGCCGGGAAATGCCGGGTGCCGAGTCCGGCGATGGGAATGACCGCTTTGCGGACGGGGTTCATGGGGCAGCCACACCGCACACAAGGGACACGAAGGGATGACACCCTGGAGTTGAACTGAGTGGCGTCTCCTTCGAAAGTCGACTGGGTGTTCATTGCGTCCTGCGTGATTCATTTCAGACCTCCAACCGTTGCCAGCCGGTCGCGCCGAACAGGTAGCGACGCGCGCCGAACTCCATCGCGCCGGGCGAGGTGCCTTCAAAGATGTCCGGCATCACGCCGATGCGGCGGGAATATCCGACGGCGATCTTCGGGAATGCTCGCTTCGAGCGCCTCGAGCTTGCCAAACACCGCCACCGTGCCGCCCGTGCCGCCGCCGGTGATCTTCGCGCCGTAAAGCCCGGCTTCGGCGCCGCGCTGGCGGACGGCGTCCACGAGGAAATCCACCTCCTCGGTCGAGAGATGGCAGTTGTCGCGGTAGCTGTCGTGCGCGCCATACATGCATTCGCCCGGCCGTGACCAGCGCCGCCTCGTCGCCGTCCTTCGCGGCCCGCAGCGCGTCCATGAACCGCAGCACCCGCTCGTTTTCCTCGACCGGATGGCGCGTCGGGCCGGCGACGCGATAGGTGGCGTCGGGCTGGATCTTGGTGACCGGGTCATCATGGGTCTTGTGCCGGGCGAGGAAAGCCGAGCCGCAGGATCTTCTCGGGAAGCTCGGCTGCGTATTCGCTCGAACTCCTCGACCGAAAGTTCGGTGAGGTAATCCAGCGGCGCCGCGGCCGGTTTCGGGCGCGGATGTCGTTGATGATCTTCTTGCCCATGAACGCGCCGATGCGGGTGTCGCTGTAGGGGTTGCCCGCGACGCGAGTGGCGGACCATGGAATTGATGCCGACAAAGCCGGTGCCGGGCGGGATCTGCACTTCGCCCTTCACCTCGCCGGGCCGGCAGAGGATGTGCGTGAGGCAGCCCTGGCGGCCGCTGGTGATGGCGATCTGGTCCATGATGCCGCAGGGCGCGCCGACGACGTGGTTCTCGGCCATCTGCCCGAGCCGGGCGATGCGCGCGGGGTCGAGATTCAGGCCGAGGTAGGCGTTCAGGCAGCTCAAGCGTGCCGATCTCCACGGCGGCCGAACTGCCGATGCCGACGTTCATGGGCACCGCGCTCAGCAGGAGCAGGTTGAAGCCGTAGGGCAGCTTCACCGGCTCCTCCTTCAGCAGGGTGAAAATGCTGCCGCCGATGTAGGCCGCCCAGTTCGCCAGCGGGTTGGCCTGGCACAGCGCGCGGACTTCGGCGTAGCCGGCCAGGCCGTCGCCGGACTTGAAGTAGTCCAGCGGCATGCGCGTTTCGACGGGCAGCGCTTTGCAGGCCGGCCTGCATGGTGCGGATGCGCAGGGTGCGGTCGGTGCGCGGCTGGAGGGCCATCAGCACGCCCCGGCCCAGCACGGCTTCGCAGACGTTGGCGCCGGAGTAATCGGCGATGCCGCCCATGACATCGAGCCGGGCGGGCACGCGGGTGACCCAGACTTCGCCGCCGTTGAAAAAGCTGGCCAGGCCCGTGGGGTCGCTGTTGGGTTTGCGCAGCAGTTGTTCAAACTCCAGGATCTCGTAAGGCAACGCGGTGGGGCTCATGGGGTTGGCGGATTGACGGTCCCGGTGGCTGCCGGGGAAGCGGGCGAGTCGGTCTGATCCTCGCGCAACTTGTTTCGCAAGGCCTCAACCTTGACGTAATGCAGGACCACCGGTGCGAGGATCATGCCCGGAATGCCCATGAGCCGTTCCCCCAAAATGATGCCCACCAGCGTCAGCCACATCGGGCTTTTGATGCGTTCCCCGATGATCTTGCTGTTCAGGAAGTACTCGAGCTTGTGGATCAGGACGAGGTAGACCAACAACACGAACTGAACCAAGTACAGGGAACAGAACCACGTATTGCGTTGGTCTACCTCGTCGTGATCCACAAACTGGTACTTTCTCAACAGCAAGATCATTGGCGAACGCATCAGAAGTCCAATGTGGCTGACGCTGGTCGGCATCATGTTGGGGGAAAGGCTAATGGGCATTCCCGGCATGATTCTCGCACCCGTGGTCCTGCATTATGTCAAGGTCGAGGCGTTGCGAAACAAGTTGCGCGAGGATCGGACCGACTCGCCCGCTTCCCGGCAGCCACCGGGACCGAAATCCGTCAACCCCATGAGAACCCCACCGCGTTGCCTTATGAAATCCGGGAGATCGAACGTCTCTTCAAAAAGCCGAACAGTGACGACTCCGGGCTGGCGAGCTTTTTTGCCGCGGGGGAAGTCTGGGTCGCCCGCGTACCCGCCCGGCTCGACGTCATGGGCGGCATCGCCGATTATTCCGGCGCCAATGTCTGCGAAGCGGTTTTGGGCCGGGGGGTGTTGGTGGGCTTGCAGGCGCGCACCGATCACACTTTGCGCATCCGCACAATGCACGCTGGTTTGCGGGCCTTGCCCGTCGAAACGCGGCTGCCGCTCGATTGTTTCAAGTCGGGTGACGGCCTGGCCGGTTACGCGGACATCCGTGCGCTCTGTCAGGCCAACCCCCTTGCCAATTGGGCGGCCTACATCGTAGGCAGCATTTTCACGCTGCTGAAGGAAGAGCCCGTGCAGCTCCCCTATGGTTTCAATCTGCTGCTCCTGAGCGCCGTGCCAATGAACGTCGGCATCGGCAGCTCCGCCGCGGTCGAGATCGGCACGCTCACCTGCCTCAATTCCTATCTGGGCCTGAAACTTTCCCCCTCCCGCATCGCGCAACTTGGCCAGATGTCCGAGAATCACGTCGTCGGCGCGCCTTGCGGCATCATGGACCAAACCGCCATCACCAGTGGACGCCAAGGCTGCCTCACCCACATCCTGTGTCGGCCCGGCGAAGTGAAGGGCGAGGTGGAGATTCCCCCAGGCACGGGTTTCGTCGGCATCAATTCGATGGTCCGCCACTCTGTCGCCGGCAGTCCCTACAGCGACACGCGCATTGGCGCGTTCATGGGCAAGAAAATCATCAACGACCTGCGCGCCCGCACCGGCCGCAGTGCGCTGGCTTACCTCACCGAGCTGACGACCCAGGAATTGCGCGAGCAGTATGCGCCAGAAATCCCGGAACACTTGCTCGGCTCGGAGTTCCTCGCCCGGCACAAGACGCACGATGATCCAGTTACCAGGATTTCCCCCGATGCCACTTACCGTGTTGCCGGTCCGACCCGCCATCCGGTCGAGGAAAACGAACGAGTGCTGAAGTTCATGGATGCCCTGCGCGCTGCAAAAAGCGGCGACGAAACCGCGCTCATCACCGCCGGTGAATGCATGTATGGTGCCCACGACAGTTACCGGAACAATTGCCAGCTCTCGACCGAAGAAGTGGATTTCCTGGTGGACACCGTCCGGCAACGCGGCGCCAAGCACGGATTGTATGGCGCCAAGATTACCGGCGGCGGCACCGGGGGCACTGTGGCGGTCTTCGGAAAACTGGACGCCCTCGCAAAGCACATCCCCGAAATCGCCGTCGAGTATTCGCGCCGCATTGGGGTGATGCCGGATATTTTTGAAGGCATGTCGCCGGGGGCGATTGAATTCGGCGCCCGCCGTTACGCGTTCGGCGCGACCGGCTGGCAGGGGTTTGCAGTCTGAAATGAATATCCAACGCTCAACATTCCATGTCGAACCTCCAACCGTTCGGCATGTTTCGCTTCGGCGAACGCGGACGTTGAGCGTTGAATGTTGGATGTTGAAGGTTTCCCCAAGATGATCCGCAAAGCGGTCATCCCCATCGCCGGCCTCGGCACCCGGCATTTCCCGGCGTCACATGCGGTGAAGAAGGAACTATTCCCGGTCGTCGGCCGCGACGGCGTTGCGCGCGCGCTGTTCCATTATCACCTGCTGGGGCTGGACGAGGCGGGCATCGAGGAGATCTGCATCATCGTCCAACCCGGGGAAGATGAAATGGTCCGGCGCTACTTGCGCGGCCCGAGCGCAGATTATCTCAAACGACTCGAAAAATATCCTACGCTGTTGGCGGAAGCCGGGCAGATGCGCAACTTCGCTGACCGCGTCACTTTCGCCGTGCAACACCAACAAGAAGGGTATGGCCATGCCGTATTTCAGACGAAGTCCTTCGCGAGCGGTCAAACGGTTTTGCTGGGTCTCGGCGATCATCTGTTTCGCGGCCAACCGGCTTCCCCCTACCGCGAACTCGCGGAGATGGCCGCCGTCTCCAATGGCCGTAGTGTTTCCACCGTGAATCGCATCACGGCCGATGAACTCAAGGGCTACGGCACCATCGCCGGAACGCGACGCACCGAAAATCCCCGCCTTATCGACGTGTCGCTCATCGTGGAGAAACCGACCGTCGCCATCGCGCGCGCGAAGCTTCACGTGAACGACCTACCCGTGGAAACCTGGCTCGGCTGGTTTGGCATGCACCTGCTCGCACCCAGCATCTACGAGATCCTTGGCGAAATGATTCGCGACAACGTGCGCGACAACGGCGAGTTCCAGCTTACCCGTGCCCAGGAAATTCAGCGTCAACGCGAAGGTTATCTCGCGCTGGAAATGACCACCGCCCAACGCTTTGACTTCGGGGTGCCGGATGATTTCGTGGCCAGTGTGCAGGCTTTCCGCGCAGGTAGCGCGCCGGACCGCGGCTCCGTGAGCCGCAGCCGCCTCGAAGGGCGGATGGGTGAGCGAACCATTGCGGACGCCCGGCGTAGCGCAGCCGCTCGGGTCGCGGACCCGCGCTCCGGACCAGCCGGGCATGGAAAGGTTTTCCCCGTGACACAACCCCGGGTGACCGCCGATCCTATGGCATGACAACCGGCGAGGCCCTGCAATTGCTCGACCGATTCCGGGCCGGACAGATCTCCCGCGACAAGGTGCTGCGCGCCTTCCAGGCCGCGCCCCTGGCCGACCTGGGCTTCGCCCAGGTGGACACCCACCGCGCGCTGCGCAAGGGATTTCCGGAAGTCATCTTTGGCGCCGGCAAGACACCGGACCAGGTTGTGAAGATCGCCGGCAAGCTGGTCGACCACGGCCAGCGGTGCTGGTCACGCGCATCACCCCCGACCACGCCCGGGCGGTGAGAAAGAAATTCAAGAAAGCCGTGCACCATCACGAACTCGCGCGGTGCGTGACCATCGAGAAGAAGCCCTTGCCCAAGCGTCCCGGCGCCATCGCCGTGATTTGCGCCGGCACGAGTGATTTGCCCGTGGCCGAGGAGGCCGCCGTCACCGCCGAAATCATGGGCAACCGCGTCGAGCGCGTCTCCGACGTGGGCGTGGCCGGGCTGCATCGGATTCTTGCCCGGCTGGAGACAATCCAGCGCGCCAACGTGCTCGTGGTCGTGGCCGGCATGGAGGGCGCATTGCCCAGCGTGGTGGCGGGCCTGGTGGCCAAACCGGTCATCGCCGTGCCCACGAGCGTGGGCTACGGCGCGAGTTTCGGCGGCGTGGCGGCGCTGCTGGGCATGTTGAACAGTTGCGCCAGCGGCGTGACGGTGGTGAACATCGACAACGGCTTTGGCGCCGGCTACGCCGCGAGCCAGATCAACGCGCTCGTGCGACCGGTCTACGCCGCGAACAATGAAAACCCTCTACCTCGATATTTTCAGCGGCATCAGCGGCGACATGTTCATCGGTGCGCTGATTGACCTGGGCGTGGACGCCGCAAGGCTGAACGCGAACTCAAGAAGCTCAGGCTGGACGGCTATCACCTCCACGTCGCGCCGGCACAAGTCGGCCATCGCCGGCGTGAAGTTCGATGTCCATCTCGCGCACGGACAGCGACGTCCGATCACCAGTCGATCACGCACGCCATGACCACGGTCACGGCCACGGCCATCACCACCACGATCAGCATGACATCACGACCAGGCGACGACATCACATGACGAGCAGCGCAAGTTCGCCCAGATCAGAAGCTGATCACGAGGAGCAAGCTGTCGCCGTGGGTGAAGCAAAAAGTCACGTGGCGGTGTTTCAGCGGATCGCCGAGGCCGAAGGGAAGATCCACGGGTTGCCGCCGGACCAGGTTCATTTCCACGAAGTCGGCGCGGTGGATTCCATCGTGGACATCGTGGGTGCCTGCATCGCGCTGGAAATGCTGGGCAAACCGCGCGTGCTGGCCGTGCCGTCACGGAGGGCACGGGCTGGGTGGACTGCGCGCACGGCCGGTTTCCGGTTCCCGCCCCGGCCACGCTGGCGATTCTCGGCGCGCGCGGTATCGGCATCACGCAATGCGAAGAACCGCACGAACTGGTCACCCCCACGGGTGCCGCGATTGCGGCCGAGTTTGCCCAATCATTCGGTCCGATGGAAGGACTGACGGCAGAACGAATCGGCTTCGGCCTGGGCACGCGCGACAACCAGACCCGGCCCAATGTGTTGCGGGCGGTCTTGGCTGAGTCGGAAGTCCGAAGTGCGAAGTCCAAAGCGGATTGGGAAACGGACACCGTTGCCGTCTTGGAGACCAACCTGGACGACTGCACCGGTGAGGTGTTGGGGCACTTCCTCGACAGGGCGATGGCGGCGGGGGCGCTGGATGTGTTTTACGTGCCGGTGGTGATGAAGAAGAACCGTCCGGGAGCGCTGCTGACGCTCCTTTGCCTCGAATCCGAGGCCGACCGGTTCAGTGAACTGATTCTCCGTGAAACCACGGCCTTCGGGGTCCGGCGGCGGCTGGCGGAGCGGCGCAAGCTCCGGCGCGAAATCCGCCCGGTCAAGACGCAATTCGGCCCGGTGGACGTCAAGCTGGGCTGGCTGGACGGACGGATCATCCAGGCGGCACCCGAGTATGAATCATGTCGCCGGTTGGCGGCTGCAGCCGGCGTACCGCTGAAGACCGTGCAGGAATCGGCGATGAAAAGCAGTTTGACGCCCCCCCGGCAGAGTGCCTCAATGTGCGGGTCTGGATTTCGAGACATGACTTTATGGCAACCGTCCCTGATGAATTGAAGTATACCAAGTCCCACGAATGGGTCCGCGTGAGTGGGGACACCGCGACGGTGGGCATCACCGACCATGCCCAGGCCGAACTGACCGACGTGGTGTTCGTGGAGCTGCCGGCCCCGGGCCGGCAGGTCGCCGCCGGCGAGGCGGTCGCGGTGGTGGAGTCCGTGAAGACCGCCAGCGACATTTATTCGCCCCTGAGCGGAGAAATTCTGGACGTCAACCGGGGCGTGGTGGACAACCCGGCCCTGGTCAACAGCGAGCCCTACGGGGAGGGCTGGTTCTACCGCATCCGACTGTCCAATGCCGGCGAGATCAACAGCCTGTTGTCTGCGGAGGGTTACACGGCCCAGATTGGGGCGCACTAATCTCCCGCGAAACCTCCCTGGCGGTTGCCTTCGGTAACATTGTGGTGCAACGTCAGCCTGTGAACCCGAAACACGTTCGCCTGTTCATCAAACCCTATTGCGGCTGGTGTCACCGGGCCATCCACTGGCTCGAGACCCGGGGCGTTGATTTCGAGGAGATTGATGTCACGGCGGATGAAGTGGCGTTCGACGAGATGGTGCGGCTGAGCGGGCAGGAGCTCGCCCCCGTCATCGACGTGGACGGGGCGGTTCTGGCAGATTTCGGGCCGGCCGAGCTGGCGGTGTTCTGGAAAGACCTGGAAAGGAAGCATGCCGAGCGCTCTGCCCGTTGAATCCACAGCCCGTCCCCGACTACCCGAGTGGCTTCGCATTCGACTGCCCACATCCGAGAGCTTTGCCCGCACGCGCTCCCTGCTGGATGAACTCAGCCTGCACACCGTCTGCGAGAGCGCCAGGTGCCCGAACCACTGGGAGTGCTGGCAGCGTGGGACGGCCACCTTCATGATCGGAGGCGATCGCTGCACTCGCGCCTGCGGATTCTGCGCGGTCAGCACCCTCAAACCTTTGCCCCTCGATGCTGACGAACCCCGGCGCGTGGCCGAGGCCGCCCGGCGCATGGGGCTGCGCCATGTGGTCATCACCGCCGTGGCCCGCGACGATGTCGCGGATGGCGGCGCCGCCCATTTTCAGGCAACCGTGGATGCCGTGCGGAAACTGAATCCAGAAATCGTCATCGAGGTTCTGACGCCCGATTTCCTGGACAAGGACGCCAGCATCGATCTCGTCCTGGGCGCGCGACCCCAGATTTTCAATCACAACATCGAGACGGTCCGGCGCCTGACGCCCGACGTGCGGCATCGGGCCACCTACGACCGGTCGCTGAGCGTGTTGCGCAAGGTGAAGGAGCGCGCCGGAGCGGGGGTTTACAGCAAATCGGGCCTGATGCTCGGGTTGGGCGAGCGGCGCGACGAGGTATTGGAAGCGATGCAGGACCTGCGGGCCGTGGGTTGCGACCTGCTTACCCTGGGCCAGTATCTCCAGCCGACCCTGAAACACCTGCCGGTGGTCGAGTTCATCGCTCCCGGGGTGTTTGAGGAGCTGGCAGCGGCGGCACGGGCGATGGGCTTCGTGCATGTGGCCAGCGGCCCGCTCGTGCGCAGTTCCTACCACGCCGATGACTTCCAGCCGTCCTCAGCGGCGTAGGAGATTCGGGTTCTTCATTACGATCCAGACCCCCGCCGCGATCACGCCAACGAATAGAATCACGGCCAGCAGTGTGGCGACGAGCTTCAGCAGCTTGGCCTGGTCCATCATTTGCCGGGACCGTTGCTTTTCCGCCTCCCTGAACAGGGCGAACTCCTGGTCCAGGTTGATCACCTCCTGGACGTCTTCCCGCAGTTTGACTGTCAACCAGCGGACCCGCTCCCGCCGCCACTCGGCAGGCAGCTTTTCGAGCGCGCCGGTGTCCGGCGGCAACAGCCCTGCACGCGGCCAGAACGGAGCCGTTTCGGCGGTCCAAAGCCGGATCAGACCGTGATTGGTCGCCACAGATTGGAGCCGATCCCAGAGGGCGGATCGGAGGGCGTCGGCGTGGGAGAAATCCGCGTAACCCTCGCTGTGGATCAGGGCCTGTTTGCCTGCCAGGCGGATGCCGATGGCGCCCAGCACCCGCCCCGCCTCATCCACGGCCACCTGGAATTCGGTGAGCCGCTTCTCCAGTTCGTCCGCCGGCAGCTTCATGCTCTGCCAGAGGGCAACCAGCGCGTCGCAATCGTCCACAACCGCTCTGCGAACCGTGTAGGAACCGGCTTTCACACGACCGAGGCTAGGACGCTGGCAGACGATTTCCAGCCTAAATGGAAGGGGAACGCGCCGACCTGTTGCCGGCGTTGTGCGCCCAGCGTGAGGGAAGCCATGAATCAAGGCCCGGCCAAGCATCCGCACTCGACAACCCTCGGGCTTCCCTGCTTACATTCGCGCGCGTTGTTCAATCATGGCAATGGATCCTGCTCTCATCACCAAAGCGAAGAGCTTGGGCTTTTCGGACCGCCAACTGGCCGCCTTGTCCGGCAGCACGGAGGACCGGATTCGCGAGATCCGGATGCAGGCCGGCCTCGTGCCGTCCTATCGGCTGGTGGACACGTGCGCCGCGGAATTCGAGGCCTACACTCCCTATTATTACTCGACCTACGATCGGGGCGACGACGAGGTGCGAGCCTCCGACTGCCGGAAGGTGATGATCCTGGGCGGCGGGCCCAATCGAATCGGGCAGGGCATCGAGTTCGATTACTGCTGCGTGCACGCGGCCTTCGCGCTCAAGGAGGACGGTTTCGAGACCATCATGGTCAACTCGAATCCGGAGACCGTCTCGACGGATTATGACACCAGCGACAAGCTCTACTTTGAGCCGCTGACGCTGGAGGATGTGCTTCACATCTACGAGCGGGAGAAGTGCTGGGGCGCCATTGCCCAGTTTGGCGGACAAACCCCTCTGAACCTTGCGCTGGGACTGCAGAAGAACGGCGTCAACATCATCGGCACCAGCCCGCAGAGCATTGAGATCGCCGAGGACCGGAAACTGTTTGCGGCCATGCTCCACAAGCTGAACATCCCCCAGCCGCCCAACGGCATCGCCACGAATGAGAGCGAGGCGCTCGAGGTCGCGCCAACGCCTGGGCTATCCCGTGCTGGTTCGGCCCAGTTTCGTGCTCGGGGGGCGCGCGATGCAGATCGTTTACTCGGACGCCGAACTGCAGCACTACATGCGCTTTGCGGTGGAGGCCTCCCCGGAACGGCCGGTGCTGGTGGACAAGTTCCTCGAGGACGCCACGGAGGTGGATGTGGACTGCATCTCGGACGTCGGGCTGTTCGAGGATGCCTCCGCGAGGGACAATCGTGCTCGGCGGCATGCTCGAGCATATCGAATTCGCCGGCGTTCACTCCGGCGACGCCGCCATGGTGCTGCCGCCGCACACGCTTTCGGAGCCGTGCTTCAGACCATCCGTGACCACACCCACGCCATGGCGCGCGAGCTTCGGGTGGTCGGCCTGATGAACGTGCAGTATGCCGTGAAAGATCAAATGGTCTACGTGCTGGAGGTGAACCCGCGCGCCTCCCGCACCGTGCCCTTTGTCAGCAAAGCCATCGGCGTGCCGCTGGCCAAGCTGGCGGCGAGGGTCATGGCCGGCAAGAACCCTGAAGCGAGCTGGGGTTCACCAAGGAGATCCGGCCAACCTATTGGGCCGTCAAGGAATCCGTGTTCCCGTTCAACCGCTTTCACGGCCAGGACATTCTGCTCTCACCCGAGATGCGTTCGACGGGCGAGGTGATGGGGTTGGACGAGGACCTGGGGGTGGCCTATGCCAAATCCCAGATGGCGGCCAAGCGCCGCTGCCAACCTCCGGACGCGTTTTCATCAGCGTCAGCGATGCGCACAAGGCGGAGGTGGCCGCAGTGGCCAAAGAATTCGTCGACCTGGGATTCGATCTGGTTGCGACGGGCGGGACGGCGGCGGTCCTGGAGAAGGCCGGATTGAAGGTGCAGCGCATCTTCAAGCTGCAGGAGGGCCGGCCCAACGCCGTGGACCTCCTCAAGAACCAGGAGATCCAGCTGGTGGTCAATACCCCGTCCGGGCGCCTCGCCGCGGGCGGACGAGGTCAAGATCCGCACGACCGCCGTCTACACGGGCACGCCCATCATGACCACGCTCAGCGGTGCCAAGGCGGCCCTGCTGGGGATCGCGGCGCTCAAACAGCGCGGATACGCCGTCAAACCGCTCCAGGAATACCACTGACGAGCCAGTGGCTCAGCCCGGTAGGACATCCCTGCGATGCGGTTTGGCCCGGTTTGGCCGGATCCTCGCCCCTCAAACCCTACTCGTCCAGGATCAGGAGCCGGTACTGCGGCGACAACGCGCTGTCGGGCTTGGGCCCGCCGAAGTCGTTGTAAAGGAAGTCGAGCCGATACCGGTAATAGACGATGTTTGTGCCCGCTGGGGCCGGCACGAGGCCCTCCCATCGATTGGACATCAGGAGAGTCGCGCGCATGGGATAGTAGTTCGTGCCGATGAGGATCTTCGGCTCGATGCTGTCCCAGCGGAGGGTGCCCTGCCGGGTGTTCATGGACACCTCGACCGGGTAGAGCCCGTTCTCGTTGCGGACCTGCTGCTTGGGCGTCAGGTTGGTAAACGTGGCGTTGCACCCGGTCAGCAGGACCGCGAGCAGCGCGACGGGAAGAATCTTGTTCAACATAATGCTGAGCGTTGCACGGTGCGGCGGGCTGTGTAAAGGCCGTTTCAGCCCGCCCCGCGCGGGTTAGAGTTTCATCAATTCCTCGGCGATCTGCACCGCGTTCAGCGCGGCGCCTTTGAGCAACTGATCGCCCGCCACCCAGAAGCACAGCCCGTTGTCCAGCGCGCAGTCCTTGCGGATGCGGCCCACCTCGCAGTTGTACTTCTCCGCCAGGTCAGAGCGGCAGCGGATACTTCTTGTTCGCCGGGTCGTCCACCACGTCCAGGCCGGGCGCCTTGGCCAGGACCTCGCGGGCGGCTTCCACCGTCACCGGCTTCTCGAATTCCGCGCTGACCGCCACCGAATGGGCGCGGTAGACCGGCACGCGCACGCAGGTGACGCTGGCCCGGAAGGTCGGGTGATGCATGATCTTGCGGCCCTCGTTCTCCATCTTCATCTCCTCCTTGGTGTAGCCGGTCGGCAGGAACGAATCCACATGCGGCAGCACATTGAACGCGATCTGGTGCGGATAGACCTCGCTTGGTCACCGGCTGGCCCTTGACGATCTGCTCGACCTGCCGTCCAATTCTCGATGGCCTTGGCGCCCGTGCCGGAAACGGCCTGGTAACTGGAGGCGAAGATGCGCTTCACCCCGAACGCCTGGTGCAACGGATACAGCGCCATCAGCGTGATGGCCGTGGTGCAGTTCGGGTTGGCGATGATGCCCTTGTGCTGCTTGACGTCCGCCGCGTTGATCTCGGGCACCACCAGCGGCACCTGGTCGTCCATGCGGAACGCGCTGGAGTTGTCCACCACCACGCAACCCGCCTTGGCGGCGATGGGCGCGAATTCCTTCGAGATGCCGCCGCCCGCGCTGAACAGCGCAATGTCGATCCCCGCGAAGCGAGTCCTTGGTGAGCTCCTTGACGGTGATCGTCCTGCCCGGAACTTGAGCTTCTTGCCCACGGAACGGGCCGAGGCGAGAAGCGTCAGCTTGCCCACCGGGAAGTTGCGCTTCTCCAGCGTCTTGATCATCTCGATGCCGACGGCGCCCGTCGCACCGACCACAGCCACATGCGGTTTGCTTTGCATAAGGGCGGGCAGGATACCCTGAGCCCCGGAGGTGTCAACGGGGACAAAACCGGGACAGCGATTCCGCACCAGAGGTTGGAATCTGGGCGAACAACGCGGCGGGTGATTTTTTTGGCGGCGCCAAGCCGAATTACGGCGCGACGCCGCCTGTTTGAGACGACACGTCTCCCGCGTTTGATGTCCACGGCTTTTTGAGGCTTTCAAAGAGCAGTCACCCCAAAACCCTTCCTGCGGTTCAGCCGCTCCACAGCGGCTCCAAGTCCTCGTGCCGTTCCAGCGCCCGATCCAATTGCCGGGCCAGTTCGGCCAACGTGACCGCTGCGCCCCGCAGCAGCTTGCCGTGCAAACGGGCAAACCACTCGAACAGATTGAAGGCCAGCATCAGAATCAACAGCCAAGCCGTAATCGCCACCGGCTCGTGATGGGGGCAGTGTTCCAGGTGGTAGTGCTGCGTCAGTTCGTTGAAGACGTGGTTTTCGATGCCCCAGCGCCTATGACCCATGCGCCAGATGCCTTGAGCAGGAATCCCCTCCAGTTCCTGGCTGACCAGCCAGCGCCAGAAGCTCTGCTGCTCGACGGTGGTCTTGCGGCCCCCGCACTGCCGCCGCTCCGACCAGTGTTCCTGCGCCTGCACCACGCGCATCGGGCCGATGGCCGGGTCGGTGAAGGGCAGGTCCTTGATCTGGCGCAGTTCGATCTGCCGGTCTTCCCATTGCCAAGCCATGGCCGGGGCTTGAGCCATCAAAGCCGTGGCTTCCTGATAGATCTCGTAGCGCTCCTGCTTGAGGACCGCGACAACGCCCCAGCCCAGGCGCTGCACCGCTTTGATGAACGGGCCGGTGGCATACCAGGCATCCACCGTTACGGCGTCAAAGAAGCGCGGGCCATAGAGCCGGCGCATCCGGCCCAACAACCGCAGCGCCGCCGCCGCCTCGTCTTCCCCGGGCCGGACCGGTTCCACATCCAGCACCACACTCAAATCCGGCCCGTGCAGTTGGGCGCAGACAAAACGGTGATAATACTCGGTGACTTCCTCGATCTGCCCCTGCCGGTTTTTGATCTTGATCCGGCGCTCCGAGCACTGCGCACAACAGCGGCAGCGGCTCTTGAACTGCTCGTTGGCGTCGATGGCCACCACCAGCAGCCCGTGGATTTTGGCCGCCTCGAAGGCTTTGTTGCGTTTGAGGGTTTGATTGATGCTCACCAGCACCGCGCGCCAGTCCTCCAGCCGATAGCGTTCGCACACATAGACCATCCGGTCATCGGTGAGCGCCGCCCCATGTCCGATGAGCCGCTGCCAGCCGCGGCGGGCGCTTTCGTACTGCAGTTGCAGGAAGGAAGGCTTGCGCAGCAGCGCGCCCAGAAAGAGCGTCGCGCTCACCGCGAAGGTGGGCACCTGCGGGTCGGCGCGACCGTCGCGCACCCCCCGCAGACGGCGGGGCAGATCAAAGACTTTCCTTGCAGCCTGCCAGAACTGGCGCAGCCGGTTCATGAGTGGGAGCCGCCCAGCGGCTCACCCCGGCGCAACAGTTCGGTGTTGATTTGGGAAAGTTCCTCCAAGCCGTCGCAGAAGCCGTTGAAAGCGGCGGTCGCCTGGCGGGCCGACTGTCGCTGCGCTTCGGACTTGAGGAGGAACTTCTGCACCCGCCCCGGCGCCAGACACTGGGTCAGGTAGTAGTAGGGGCCGTGCTTGTGACCCTGATGGCAGGCGCAGTTGGACTTGCCGCAGGTGCCGAAGCGCTCGACGACGGAAGCGCGGATGGCCTGGGGCGGCAGCGTCAGTTGGCGCAACAACGCGGCCTTGCGCTGGCGCAGCGCCAGGGTGGACTTGCGGCGGAGGGCATAAACCCTAGCCATAATAATGGCAAAGAAAGGCAAATCCAACCCGCAGGCAAGCAAAAAGAATCTGCCTTGGAATGCGAATCTGCTCCAACTCCTTGCCAGTTCCCCGCTTAACCCCCGAAAATATTAGCACCTGCGGAATCGCTGAAACCGGGACGCAACGCCGGGCTGAGGAAGCGCTGAGCCGCAGGGCGTTTCCCTCGTGCGGGGTTTCCACTTTGCACCCACAGCCGGGCCGCCTAACATCGGTCTCCGGGCACGCCCCCATAGCTCAAATGGATAGAGCAGCGGTTTCCTAAACCGTTGATCCAGGTTCAATTCCTGGTGGGGGTACCAGATTGGGGGAGCTGGCACGAATCAGACACTTCGGTCGTCATTCTTCCCCTGCCTCGTCACCGAAGCCGAACGCAAATAACGCCGGAGTGTCGTGCGCGACCGTGGCGAATTGTTTCAATGGTGACCCAGCGCCCAGCCTGCGAGGGGGGATAGCACCACGGTCTGCAAGCCCGCCCAAGCCAGGGCGAACAGCAACACCAGCCGCAGCGCGTGCCGGACATCGCCGAGGGCCAGCCGGATCAGGCTCATGGTGGGAACACGGGCGCAGCTCACGGCGCCAGGATCAGGAACAGCCACGTCGCCAGGAGAATCAGATGCACCACACCCGAGAGGAGGCTCGCCCGACCGGTGCCGTAGGTGATAAGCGCCATCAGAAAGGACAGCGTCAGCAGCACCGCGCCGCCGGGCGACACGCCCAGTTCCAGCGGACGTTGCGTCCACCAGGCGATGACGGACACCGCCGGCACGGTCAGCCCGATGCTGGCCACCGCCGAGCCGAGCGCGAGGTTGATCGATGTCTGGAGCCGGTCCTCGAGCGCCGCCCGCAGCGCGGTGGCACTTTCCGGCAACAGCACAATGGCTGCAACAATCACACCCACCAGCGCGGGCGGTGCGCCGACGCCCACGACGGCGCGCTGGATGAAGGGCGACACGGCCTTGGCCAGCAGCACGACCGCCACCAGCGCCACCACCAACATCCCGAGCGCGCCCAGGGCCAGTTTGCCGCCGGGCCGCGGCCCCTGGGATATCTCCGGGCGGGTGGGCGTGAAATGCTCACGGTGACGCACCGTTTGCACAAACGTGAAGGTCAGCCAGAGCAGCAGGCAGACAATGCTGACGAACGCCAGTTGCGCGGGCGTGTAAAACGGGCCAGGCGCGCTCGTCGTGTAATTGGGCAGCACCAGCGTGACCGCGACCATGGGCACCAGCACGGTCAGATAGGCGTGCGCCCCCTGCGTGCGGAATTCCTGCTCGCGATGCCGGAGAGCGCCCACCACGATGCACAACCCGGCCAACCCGTGCAGCACCAGCACCACCACGGCGTGAATGGTGTCGCGCACCAGCGTCGGCTCGGCGTGCTGGCCCAGCATGATGGAAACAATGAGGCCCAGTTCGATGACCGTGACGGCCAGCGCAAGGATGATCGCCCCAAACGGTTCGCCCACCCGCAGCGCCACCACTTCTGCGTGGTGAACCGCCGCCAATACGGCGGCCAGCAGAGCCAGCGCGAGCACGATGCCCGCCCCGATCGCCCCGCTTCCGTGCAGCACCAGGTCTGTGCCCAGGGCAACAAACGGCACGGCGAGAGTCCAAGCTGGCAATCGGTCAGTGACGAGGCTCATGGCAGAAGATGAGATTCAGATTCACCGGGCGGGCGCGAGAGTGCCAGCCCGACCCGGCATTGGCGAGCCCCGGATTGCCGGCCGGATTGCCGGCGCGCGAGGCATCAATCCCCGGGCTTGTCGCGGCGGGGAGATTGGGCCTGGTTCAAGGTGGAGACGCCGCTCGGAACCTACAATCCCGACTGGGCCATCGTGCGCGAGGAACCGGACGGCCAGCACAAGGTCTATCTGGTGCGCGAAACCAAGGGCACGACGGACTGGCAGAAGATTCCCGAGCTGCAGCGCAAGAAGATCCAGTGCGGCAAGGCGCACTTCAAAGCCGTGGGTTTGCCGGAGGACGGCTACGCCTGGGCGTCGTCGGCCCGAGAGGTTTGAGAACCGGGCTGCCGCCACTGGCGAGAGCGAAGGTTGACGCGCGAATGCATCTCGGGCCGGGGAATGACTCTCAGGCCCCTGCACTGGAAAGGGAATGAGGGTTGCACGGCAACAGGCTTTGCGTGATGATTCATGTCGTGAGAGTCAGCGAACTCCCCATCCAGATTGACCGCGAAAAGATCGCGGAGTTCTGCCGTGCGCGGGGCATACGCAGGTTGAGTCTCTTCGGTTCCGTGTTGCGGGAAGACTTCGATCCGGCGCGCAGCGACGTGGACGTCCTGGCGGAGTTCGAGCCGGACGCGTTAGAGGGAGTGGGGTTTCGTTACTTTGGCTACGGCGAAGCGCTGGCCTCCATCCTGGGCCGAAAGGTGGATTTCTGTTCGCGCCTCAACAAACACATTGAAGCGACTGTGCGCCGGGAAGCGATTCCGATTTATGAGCGCGCATGATCCACAGGTGACGTTGCGGCAGATTCAGGACGCGGCCCGCCGTCTCCAGATGATTTGCGCGGGCAAGACCAAGGACCAGTTGCTGGCGGACTGGCTGGCGACCGCGGCGCTGGAACGGTTTCTGGAAATCGTGGGTGAAGGGGTGAAGCGGCTGCCCATGGATTTGCGGGCGCGACATCCATCCGTGCCGTGGAAGGAAATCGCCGGCACACGCGACCACTTGAGCCACGGATATGATGACGTGGATTATCAGGTGTTGTGGGACGCAGTGCAGGACGACCTGCCGGTGCTGCTCACCACGGTCGAGCAGATGCTCCAGGATTTGGATTGAAACCCGCTCTCCGGCATCGGTGTTCGTCACGGGTCAGAGGAGTGGTGCTCCTGGGGCTCTCTGCCGCGCATGAATCCGTGTCCCTCCGTGTCCCTCCGCGGTGCATGGTCAGCGCGCGTCCGGCGTTGAATGAACGGAGGTGCGATGTCCTGACGGCTCGCGGGGACACCCATCCCCCAGACGCTTCGAGGGTTTGGCGTGTTTCGCGGTTGAACCCGCCGCCGCGGCGGCCCGCAGCCGTCGCACTCGGCACCGGCCTTGACAGGCTCCTGTGTAAAACATAGTTTAACACCATGACGAAGACGATTACGAAGATCGGCAATTCGCAGGGGCTGATGTTTGATGCCGCCCTGATGGATCTGGCGCGCATCAAGGTGGGCGACCAGGTGACGGTGAGCGTGCATGAAGGCGGCTCGATTGTGTTGACGCCGGTGCGTCCGGTGATCAAGCCGGAGAAGGCGGCCGCCACGGCGAAGCGGTTGATCAAGAAGAACGCGGAATTGTTCCGGCGACTGGCATGAAACGGACGCTGGCGCATCCCACCGTGGCGGCCGTGAAGGCGATTCACGCGGAGGTGCTGACCGGGCATGGCGGCTCGCCTGGCCTGCGCGACGAGGCATTGCTGGAATCGGCCGTGGCCGCACCGCAGGCGACCATGATGGGCGAACCGTTGTTCATCGACCCGGTGGAGGTTGCCGGGGCGTATCTGTTTTACCTGTGCCGCAACCATCCATTCGTGGACGGCAACAAGCGGACGGCGCTGGCGGCGTGTTTGGTTTTCTTGAGCGAAAACGAATTGCTGCCGGAAGAGAAGCTCGACGTGGCGGCGTGGGAAGCCTTGACGCTGGATGTGGCTGCGAGCCGGATCGATCGTGAGCACGCGACGAAACGGCTGCGAAAACTCCTTCATTCCCGCAAATAGGCACCCCACCCCCCCTCGTCCAGAAACTCTGGCACAACGGGGCAGCCCGCGGACGGAACCCCCTGGAGACTGGAGACTGGAGAAGGGATCGGCTATTGGCCGTCGTCGTTCACGTAGATGAATTCGTTGCGCGGCGATTGGTCGGCCTTGCCGCTGAAGTAGTCAAGGCTTCCGCCCGTGCTCCAAACGGTTGCGGTAGTGCAGGATTTTGAACTCCGGAGTGTCCCGCAGCGTTTCGACGAGTTCGAACTGATCCTCGAACTCGGGGAAGCGGGCGTCGCCCTCGACCTCGCGCTTCACCACCGTCAGGTAGAGTTCCGCGCACAACGGCAGGGCTTGACGGTAAATCTCCGCCCCACCGCAGATGAACACCTTCCGTCCGCCCGCGGGTTCCGGCAGCTCGTCGAGACTGGCCACGCAACGCACGCCGGGATGCTGGAAGCCCCTCCGGCTTAACACCACGGTCTCGCGCCCGGGCAGCGGACGGCCGATGGACTCAAATGTCTTGCGGCCCATGACCAGCACGTGACCCAGGGTGGTTTGCTTGAAGAACTTGAAATCCTCAGGCAGGTGCCACGGGATATCCGGTCCGCGTCCAATCACGCGGTTGAGGGACATGGCGGCAATGGCTGTGAAATGCGGGCTCATTGGCTATCTCCTTCCGTCGGGTTAGGACCACGAACCGGGTAGGGACGGCGCGCTGCGCCGTCCGCGCCGCGTCGAGCGGCGCCCCGTTCCGCCCGCTGATGCGCGGGCGGGGACATCGCAGCGCGATGTCCCTACCAACAGCCGGTTCATGGAGAGCCTCCTTTCGCGATTGCGCATGAAATGGGACCCTGAATCCTGGCAAGGAGCGCGAGTTGTCCTCAACTCGCAGCAGCACCACATCATCGGAGCCGCTGCGGATTGAGACAATCCGCGGTCCGGGGGGCGGTTCATGGCGAGCGGTCTAGACCGCCACCGGGGCTTTGATGTGCGGATGCGGATCATAGCCCAACAGTTCGAAGTCCTCGAAGGTGAAATCGTGGATGTTGGTCACCGTCGGATTCAACTTCATTGTTGGCAGTGGGCGCGGCTCGCGGGTGAGTTGCAGCCTGGCTTGGTCCAGGTGGTTGGCATAGAGGTGCAGATCCCCGAACGTGTGCACGAAATCGCCCGGCTGCAACCGGCACACCTGCGCCACCATCAGCGTGAGCAGGGCGTAGGAGGCGATGTTGAACGGGACGCCCAGAAACAGGTCGGCGCTGCGCTGATAAAGCTGGCAGCTCAGATGACCTTCGATCACGTAGAACTGGAACAGCGTGTGGCAGGGGGCCAAAGCCATCTTCTCCAGATCGCCAACGTTCCAGGCGCTGACAATCAGTCGCCGGCTGTCGGGGTTGGTCTGGATCTGCTGAATGACCTCGTCCATCTGATGGATCACGCGTCCGTCCCGCGCTTCCCAGGCGCACCATTGCTTGCCGTAAACGGGTCCGAGATCACCCTTGGCATCCGCCCATTCATCCCAGATCGAGACCCCGTGCTCCTTCAGATAGCGGATGTTGGTATCGCCCCGGAGGAACCAGAGCAGCTCGTAAATGATCGATCGCAGGTGGAGTTTCTTGGTGGTGACCACCGGGAAACTGGCCCGCAGGTCGAAACGGGTTTGGGCGCCGAACACGGAGTAGGTGCCCGTTCCGGTGCGATCCGCCTTGAACCGGCCGGTGTCCAGCACCCAGCGCAAGAGTTGATGATACTGAACCATGCTGCGAACGTGGCCGCCACAGCGGCAGGGCGATTTAAGGCGATGGACCGGTTCCCGCCAAGCAAAACCGCCGGAGCTGCGGGTTGCCGGTGCAGCCGATCCGACAACCCGTGAATGCGCCGCGGGCGCGGCGGTGGATTCGCCCATGCTTGACCCCCGCGTGGGGGTCCCTAGCATGGCCACATAATTTGATGCGTGTTTCCTCTGTAATCTGCCTTTGCCTGGGCCTGTCCGTGAGCACCGCTCCGGGTGAGATGATCAATGGGATCAAGGCGCTGGTCAGTGACGCGGTCATCACGGAGTGGGAAGTGCGCCAGGCCACCGCGCCTGCCGCCGAACTGCTCTTCCGCGAGCATCGCAACGACCCGGCCACCCTCAACCAGAAGTACGCAGCCGCGTCGCTGGACAACCTGAACCAACTGATGGAACGCCGGTTGATCCTGCACGAATTCAGTCAGGCCGGTTACAACCTGCCGGAAAGCATCATCGATGAGAGCATTCAAGCCAGGATCCGGGAGCGCTGGGGAGATCGCCGCACCCTCACCAAGTCCCTGCAGGCCGAGGGGCGCACCTATGAAAGCTTCCGCCGGCAGATGCGCGACCAGTTCATCGTCGATGCCATGCGATCGCAGTTTTTGGGCAAGGACCCGTTCATCTCGCCCAGGCAGATCGAGGTGTATTACCAGGAACACCTCGAGGATTACACCTTGGAGGAGCAGGTCAGGCTGAGCATGATTGTGTTGAACAAAACCGGCGACACCAACGACCCGGTGCCGGCCCTGGCCCAGGAGATCCTGCAAAAGATCCGGCAGGGCGAGTCGTTCGGCGACCTGGCCGCCACCTATTCCGAAGGATCGCAGCGACGGCAGCGGGGGGACTGGGGCTGGGTGGATCGTTCGGTGTTGCGCGAGGATCTCGCCGAAGTCGCCTTCCGCCTCAAACCCGGCGAGGTCAGCGAGGTCATCGATACGGGTCAGACCTGCTACATCATGCGGGTGGAAGAGGTCAAGGCGCAGCATTACAAGCCCTTGCGGGAGGTGCAGGGCGACATCGAGCGCACACTGCAGGCCCAGCGCCGGAACGAACGCCAGACCGGCTGGATCGACCGCCTCAAGCGCAAGACGTTTGTCCGCTACTACTGAGCCGGAGCCTGCCCGGCCATCCGGCTTCAGGCGGACAAACCGCATCGAGCCAGTCAGGTCATGGTCATGAAATCGCGCATTGGCATCTCGCTAGGGGACGTGACCGGGGTGGGACCGGAGGTCACACTCAAGGCATTGACGGCATGGGTGGGCGCGGATCAGCCGCCCCAGTTCACCCTCCTCGGTGACGCGGGGGTGGCGGAGCACTGGAACTCGCGCCTCGGACTGCATCTGGACCTTTCAGGCCACATCCGCGTGCGGGACGTTCACCGGGGATCGCTTCGCGGCCCTCTCCCCTCCGGCGCGTCCGCGGCGGCCCGGGCGGCGGTGGATTGGATCCGTGATGGCGCGCGGCTGTGCCTGGCCGGGGAGTTGGATGCGCTGGTCACCGCGCCCGTCAACAAACACGCCATTGTGCAGGCGGGCATCCCATTCGTCGGCCATACGGAATTGCTTTCCGAGATCGCCGGGGAACCGCGCACAGTCATGATGCTGCTCGGTCCCGATGAGAAGGATCGCTGGTTGCGGGTGGCGCTGGCCACCATCCACATCGCGATCCGTGAGGTGCCGGTAAAGCTCACCTCGGAGAAGGTGCTGCTGGCCATCGAACGCTCCGCGCAAGCCTGCCGCGATCTGGGCTTGCCGCGGGCGCGGGTCGGGGTGTGCGGACTCAATCCGCACGCCGGCGAGGGGGGCGAGTTCGGGGACGAGGAACCGCGGATCATCGAGCCGGCCATCCAACAGGCGCGCGAGCAGGGGCTGGACGTCGTCGGTCCGCTCAGTGGCGACACGGTGTTTCACCAGGCGTTGCACGGGGGCTACGACGCGGTGGTGGCCATGTATCACGACCAGGGGTTGGCGCCGCTCAAGCTGGCCGCGTTCAACACCGGCGTGAACTGGACCCTCGGACTTCCCTTCATCCGCACCTCGCCCGATCACGGCACCGCCTACAACATCGCCGGCCAGGGTGTCGCGGACCCATCGAGCATGATCTCGGCGATCCGGCTGGCCGCCCGTCTGGCCGCGCGCCGGCTTCAAGCCCGCGCCGGCCAACCGGCGGGCTGACGCGTTCGGTAGAACCATCAGGGTCACATCTTTACATTCTATATTTTGCTTGACCGTCGTGGGTTGCTTGGATAACTGAAGGCGCATGACAAGGCCCTTACGCATCGAGCGTCCTGGCGCGTGGTATCACGTCACAGCGCGGGGCAACGAGCGCCGGCCCATTTATCGCGACAACCGTGCCGGCTTCGGTTCTGCGAGGTGCTGGGCGAGGCGGTGGAGAACTTCGGGCTGGCGCTCCACGCCTATGTGCTCATGGACGATCATTTTCACCTGTTGCTGGAGACACCGGAGGCCAACCTGTCGCGGGCGATGCAATGGTTGAACGTGAGTTACAGCGTCTGGTTCAATCGGCGCCACGGCCGGGCGGGGCACCTGTTCCAGGGACGCTTCAAGGCCATTGTGGTGGATCCGGCAGGCTGGGGTTTGGAGTTGAGCCGCTATGTGCATCTCAACCCGGTGCGAGTGGGCAAACTGGAGTTGGACAAGGCGGCCCGTCGACGGAGCCGCGTCGGAGCAGTGGAAGCTCCCAAGGCGGCGATGGTGCGCGAACGGATGGCGAGGCTGCGGCGGTATCGGTGGAGTTCCTATCGGGCCTATGTGGGTTTGGACAGAGCGCCCGACTGGCTGCGGTGCGAAGCGGTGCTCGGTTTGGCGGGCGGCGCTCAAGGCAGGCGGCAACGGCAATCGTATCGGGAACATGTGGAATCGGCGCTGCGGCAAGGATTGGCGCAGAGCCCTTGGGAACGGCTGACCGAGCAAGTGGTTCTGGGAGGAGCGGAATTCGTGCGGAAGGTCAGGGAGGGGCTGCGCGGGGATGCCAGAGAACAAACTGGACTGCAGCGGTTGCAGGGAAGGCCGAAGCTTCCCGAGGCAATCTCCGTGGTGGAAAAGCTGAAGGGCGAGAAATGGAAGACATTTCGCGACCGTTATGGAGACTGGGGGCGGGATCTGGTGTTGTATCTGGGACGAAAGGTTTGCGGACTAAAGTTGAAGGAACTTGGCGAGGCAGCGGGTGGAATTGACTACGTGAGTGTTAGTGCTGCGGTGAAGCGGTTTGAGAACAGCGTGGCGAAGGATGCGGCTTTGGCCCGCGTTCTTGGCCAAGCCCGAAAATTGCTCGAACAGTAGAATGTAAAGATGTGACCCCACTCGATTTGCCTGCAATCCCTCACGGCTTGAGATCGTCAAAGTAGTCTTTTACCGGCCCCTGGTAGGCGTGGGGGACCTGGTCCTGGTTCAGCGCGCTGGCGGCGTCCGCCTGGGCGGCTGCCGCTGCCTCCTGAAACTGAATCTGGCTTGCTCCCTTGATGCTCACGCCTTTCAGGCTGATGCTGGGCATCGGACCGCCCGGCGCGAACTGGCCCGGGATCTTGCTGGGCTCGAGGGCGGGGTTCTGTTCTCCCTCACCCCGGTCGGTGAGACCGCGCGGGTCCATGTCCGGACGCGCGACGTTGGAATTGTCCACCAGTTCGGACCACGACCCATCGTAAAGCCACCCGCCCGATTCATCCGCCCAGGTGCCCACCCCTGAACCGGGCCGTCCGCCCTTGCCCGCGCCGCGCCCCTGGCACTGGCCGCAGCCCCGGCCATTGCAGTTCTGGCACAGCCCCCACTTCTGTCCGCTGGCAATGCACATCGAGGCCTCCCGCATGGCTTCCATGGCTGCCATGAGCGACTGCGCGTCGCCGAATTGTTGGAGCAGGTCGTCCAGCTCCTTTTTGGCATCGGCGAGCGACTGTGCCGCGCCGCTGGGGTTGCCCTGCTTCATCTGATTGGCGGCTTGTTTCAGGTGACTGGCCGCCTGGCCGTAGGGACTGGCCGGATCCACCGCCTTGGCCACCTGCTCCATGAGCTGTTGGAGTTGCTCCGGGGTCATGCCGGCGGACTGAAGCTGCTGGATCATTTGTTCGAGGGTCTGCCGCGCCCGATCGGCCTGGCCGAACTCGAGTTGTTCGGCCAGGTCCTTGCCCAGCTTTTCCATCTGCGCCTGGAGTTGCTGCATCGTTTGGGCGGCCTGTTTGAGTTTCTCAACATCGGTGGTGGCCGCTTCGAGCTTTTGCAGGAACAAGTCGGTTTGCTGGGCCGCGAACGCCTGCAGGGCAGCCTCCAGTTCCGGCAGGTTCATTCCCAGCGCGGCAGCCTGCGAGGAGAGGGCGGCCAGCGACTGCGCCATCCGGGCGCGCTGGGCGTCCGTGCCGCCTCCCTCGCTGGCCAGGTCGCGCGCCTGCTGCTGCAATTGTTCCAACTGCTGTTGCACCCGCTCCAGCTTCTCGGGATCCGCCCGGGTCGATCCGAGCTGTTCTTTCAGCGACTCCATGCGTTTCTGGAGGGAAGCTGCGGAGGCCTGACTGGCTGCTGGCTGCGAACGGGCCGCCTGTTGCAATCGCCGCAGCGCGGGTTCACGGCCGAATTCGTCCAACTGCTGCTTGAGTTGATCCTGCACGGTGGAAATGCCCTGGAGCGCTTCGCCGCGTGTGAGGGTGGCCTTCTGAAACTCCTGACCCAGCGCGGTCGCCGCCTCCAACGATTCCCGGACCGACTCTTTTACGGGCGGGCGGGCTGCCAATTCGCGGCGGGTGAGTTGCTCGATCCGACGGCCGACTTCCTCGATGCGCGCGCCATCGGCCTGTTCCTGCTGGAACTTCCGGGTGCGGTATTCCGGGACGAAGCCCAGCCCGAGTCCGACCGCCAGCAGCAACACGGTCCATCCGGCAATCCGGGGCAGGCTGAACCGGACCAGCGGGTGATCACGCAGTTGGCTGATGTGGTGGGCCGCGTCGTTCACCACCAGGTCTGGCCAGGGACCGCTGGATCCGCCTTGGGAAAGTTCAATCGCGGTGCTGAGGCGTTCGCGGAGACCCTCCTGAAGATCCACCCAGCGTGCGGTGGCCGGGAGCAGTTCAGCCTTCCAAGCTCCGATACAGAAGCCCACCACGGGGCCGGACGCGGCGAGCAGTCCGGCCCACCACACGGCGGTCAGTGGGATGGGGGCCAGCTTGTAGATTCCCAAGGCGAGCAGCCAGATCCACCCGCTGATGAACAAGCCCATCCACAGCCCGCGCAAGCCGCGTTGCAACCGGCGGAGCCGCGCGGCCCGGGTCAGTGTTTGCTCGATGAATTCGAGTTGGCTCATGGCGTCTGCCCGGCCTTTCAGGGACTGGGACACCCGCCCCCGCGCCGGGGTTCAAATGCTTTGCTCGACGGACGGTACGATGCGTCCTTCGCGCCGCTTTGGCGAGCGAATTGCAGGTGGACTATTGCCGTTCGTATTCCCCTTTGCTGAGTTTCTTGTAGACGGTGAATCCGGCCTTCTTGGCGTCGGAAAAGGAGGTGGGTTTCAGTTTCACGGGCGAACTGAAGCCGGACAGGACTTTTCGGACCGGCTTCTTGCAGGCCGGGCAATGGGTCAGTGGCTTGGCGCTCAACGGGCGCAGAAGGGTGAATCTCCCCCCACAGACCTTGCAGTCACCGTCACACAGTTCGTATTCGTAAAGTGGCATCGGTCGTCGGCACAAGCTACGTCAAAGATCCGCCCGATGCAGCCCAAAACACCCAAAACACCAGGGGTCGCATCCGGGTGCGGCTCTTGGAACGCCGGATTCATCCGGTGGAACCCCGCGACTTGTGGCGTGCAGCCGGATGAACCCAATGATCCAGTTCGAATCCCGTGCCTCGTTCCGATGGGGGCGTGTCCGCATGCGCCCCGGGGTGTGCACCGCGTGCCGTGCCAATCCTTTGACGGCGATCAATTTGCTCCCGACCCCTCCGCGTCATACTCTGCGGCATGAGCGAACAACCCTTGATGGACGCAACGAAAGCCGCCGTCCTCTCTCTGGCAAAAGAGACCGGCTTCGCCCCCAACGGCATCGTGAGCCGCACCCTGTTGCGGACCGCCAACAGTCGGATCGTGCTGTTCGGTTTTGCGGAGGGAGAGGAACTCACCGAGCACACCAGCACCCAGCAGGCGACCGTGCAGATTCTTTCTGGCGAATGCGAATTCGATCTGGGCCGGGAGACCCACCATCTGAAGTCCGGGGATTATCTCTACATGCCACCCGGCCAGCCGCATGCGCTGCGCGCCAGGACGCGCTTTTCCATGCTCCTCACCCTGATTCGCCCCGACCACCCCGACACAGCCGGCTAGCCCGTTGAGAATCTTGAAAGGGTGGAGGCGACCCATGAACCGTTCTGTGACGTGAGGCCTCGTGCCTTGGGACTGGCGACTGTGAAGTCGCCAGAACCCGCGGGTTGAAAAGTCTGCCTGCGCCAGGAAGGTGGTTTATTGGGGGGCCGGATCCGGGTTCGATTCCGAGCCCGATTTTGATTCCGGGTCCTGTGCGCGAAGCTGGGGCGGGGTGGGGGAGAAGATCTTCATGGTCAACCCCTCGATGCCGGCACCGCCGGCGTAAACGGTGTGATAGAAGTATTTCTCGATCTGTTCGAACGGCGGTAGCATCGAGAAGTCGAACCATTCCGTCAGTCCTTGCCTGGGCAGGCCGACGCCGAGGGACTCCGGAATTGGTGTCATGGGATCCTGCAGCTCCGGGGACGAGTTGGTGGCCAGTTGCCGAAGCAGCTCCAGTTGAACACGCATGCTTGCCTTCTGATCCTCGAAGCTCAGCAGGCTCGTGTCGGGGCCGGTTACAGCCTCGGTGGATTCGGCGAGTCCGGCGGTCTGGCGCAAGGGTTTGACCGGGGTATCCGCACTGCGCAGAAATTCCTCGAGGATGGCGTCGTCCGCGGTGAAAGCCACGTAGCCGCGGCTGACCGCCACATTGAATTTGCGGGCGGTGGCATCCGGATTGGCCGCCATCGCCGGGTTGGCCAGCTCGAAGGTCTGGATGGTGGTGCCGAGGAATTCGCGTGTCGCCGGGGTCTTGCCTGGCAGGAGCATGCCCAGGACCGTCTTGAGCGCCGCCACGAGCTGCTCTCCGTTCTTGGCGCCCAGGAGAAACAGGGTGGGCTGATTCTCGATGTCCTCGAGCTTCGAGCTGCGCGGCGCCTTCTTGTAGGTGATGAGGTCATCGCCGAGGTTGCCCATCAACTGCTGGCGCAGATCGAAATTTGGATCCTTTTCCTGGGCCGCTTTGCCGGCCGTGTCCACCATGAAGTTCCAGCCACTCAGCATTTGCGGCGAAATCTCCCGCACCATTTGTTCGAGGGTCGCGTAGGTCTTTTGTCCATCCAACCGCCAGCGCTGGTACTGGACGGCATCGGCCGGCACGAAGGTTGGCGGCAGGGTTTCCTTGGGTTCGCCCGCCAGGATCCTGAACAGGCCGGTGCGTTCGGCTTCCGGCACTCCCAGGAACAGGGTGACCTCGCTGCCCACCGGTGTTTCGGTATAAGCAAAGGCCGCGGAGCGCAGGCCCGCGAGGCCCGTGGCCGAAATCACCTTGGCCGGCTTGATCTGCGCGAAGGGGTCCGGCGCGTTCTCCTCCCTGTTCTCCTCCCGTTGCGCCAAGTTCCGCTCGAAAAGGTTCATCAGCATCTTCGTGTTGACCCAACCGTAGCTGTGCGCGGTGCGGAACAGGCGTCCCTCGTCCCGGATGAACTGTTCGACTTCAGCCAGGGGCGGCACGGAACCGCCGGTCAACCGGTTCATGATCTTCTGGGCGGTGGCCGGCGAGTTGACGATGAGCAGCAATGAGTCCGACTGTCCAATGAGCAACTCAAGGCGTTTCGGCGCCGCCTCCGTCCCGTCGGTCAATTCCTTGACGTCCGAACTGCCCGGCATGAATTTTCTCAGCGTGTCAGGCATGTCATTGGTGGACAAGGTGATGACGGAGAATTCCACACCCCGCACGTTCTCGGTGCGGATGGATTTGCCCTTGTCCAGCCACTGGCGCCGGAGCGTTGTGAGATTGGTGGTCAACTGTTCGTGGCGGTCCCTGGCATCGATCACGAATGCAAAGCCGGGCGCCGGCTCGCGGTCGTCATCCTCCTCGTTGCGGATCAAGGCCAGGGTCAACTGGCCCTGGATCAGGCCCTGGTAATCCTTGAAGTGGATTCCCAGCTCGCTTTCGAGCGGGTCCACCACCTCCTTTTTCCACTTCTCGATGAAGTGCTCGCGAAACGGTTTCAGGAGTGGATCGTTCCAGAGCTGCAATTGGGGGGAACGCCCCTGGATGGCACACAGCCCCTGCCAGTCGGGCACCGTGAGCATGGCAATGGTGTCGTTCGGAAGCAGGCGCTCCGCCGGGGGGATCTCGGCGCAGAGCAGCGTCGGGGTGAGCAGCATCATCGCCCACGCGAAGCGGGCATGGGTCCGGCTATGATTGAGCATGGTGTCTTTGATCTGAATTGTTCCGGCTCAAAGGTCCTTCGAGGCCTGCTGCCGGGTGCGGTTGGGCGGTTCGAGGTAGCGAAAGGGGTTGCTGGGATTGTCCGCCGAATAGGCGTAGGCATCGCGGTGGTCCAGGAAGAACTTGAGGGCCTCCACCGGGATGGCGAATCCCAGACCTTCGCCGAAGTTGATCTTCATGTTGGTGACGCCCACCACCTCGCCTTGCAGGTTGAACAGCGGGCCGCCGCTGTTGCCGGGGTTGATCTGCGCGGTGGTCTGAAGGTAAAGCTCGCCCATCATCTCGCGGGTCTTGGTGCTCAGGATGCCCTCGGTGACGGTGCGTTCCAGTCCCAGCGGACTGCCGATGGCAAACACCCGCTCGCCCACAGCCAGATCATCCGCCTGACCGAGCCGGACGAACTTGAAGGGGGGGCGTCGTCCTCCTCGATCTTCAGCAGGGCCAGGTCCTTGAACTTGTTCATGGCCACGATGCGCACCTGCTTGTAGGTCTTGCGTTCCAGTTGGCCATCGGTTTGCCAGTACACCTCCACGGAAATCTGGGTTTCCCCCTCGATCACATGAAAATTGGTGATGAGGAATCCCTCCGGGTTGATCAGGAAGCCGGACCCCAATCCCCCGGGAGTGCGCACCTGAACGACAGCCTCGCCCAGGATTCCCACCAGCTCCCGCACCATGCGGGGCCGGGCCTGGCCCCCGTTGGTGCTGTAGAACCCCCCCGGGCTTGCATGGGTTTCCGCGGTCTCTTGAGGCGCTGGCTCTGCCGATGCCGCGTCCGCCCCGTTGGTCCGGGAAACCTCCAGAATCTGGGCGCGGGGCACCATCAGGACGGTATACCCCACGTCCATCACCACATGGTCCGGCTTCTCCGCCAGGATCCGGCCGGTCAGAGCCGCATCCCCTTGGAGCGTGACCGTGTCCGCCAAGGCAGGCAATACCCCCAAGGCAAACGACCCGGCCATCCATAACAAGCGCAACATCCGCTGAACCTATCCTTGCCCCTGGATCAAAGCAAGGAGCGAGGGGTCAGGGCAGCCCAGCCGGGGTCTCCGGCACACCTGGTTCTTTCACGAAACGGCTTCCACGCAGCGTGCGCAAAGCGTCGGGTGTTGGAGATGGGCGCCCACATCGGTTTCCCAATGCCAGCAGCGTTCGCATTTTTCGCCCGCAGCCTTGGCGACGGTGATCTGGAGGTCGTCGTGTTCGGTCACGGCGACTTCGAGTTGTGAGACATTAAGCAGTTCGCGCAGGGCACTCTGGTCGAACATGGCATCCGCCAGCTCGCCGGCCGGCCCGGCAAAGGACAGCCGTGCTTCCAGGGCCTTGCCGATCTGTTTGGACTGGCGCGCCCTTTCCAGTTCCGGCAGGGCCAGTTCACGGAGGCGGAAAAGGTGCGCCCACTCGGTCGCTTCTTCGGCGGACTGCTGGAACGTCAGTGGGATCCACTCCGAGAGATGAACGGAGGGGGTCGGCTTGCCGGGGATGAACTCCCACGCTTCATCGGTGGTGAAAGCCAGGAGCGGGGAGAGCATCTGGCACAGGTGGGTCACGAGTCGATGCAGCGTCGTCTGGGTCGAGCGGCGTCGGGCCGAGTTGGCCGGATCGGTGTAGAGCCGGTCCTTGATCACATCGTGATACACCGCCGAGAGTTCCACGGCGATGAACTGGCTGAGCCGCTGGTAGGCCACGTGGAACTCGCAGCGCTCGTAAGCGTCCGCCACGTCGCGCTCCAGTCGGACGAATGCGCTCAGAATCCAGCGGTCCAGCCCCGTCAGGCGGTTGTCCGCCACGCAGTGCCGCGCCGGGTCGTAGTCGTAAAGATTGGACAACTGATACCGGAGGGCATTGCGAATGCCGCGATAGGTTTCGCCCACCTTCTGGATCCGTTCCTCGCTGACCACGATGTCGTTGCGGAAATCCTGGGACGACACCCACAAACGCACGACATCCGCGCCCCACTTCTTCACATAGGCTTCGGATGTCTGGGGTTTCTCATAAACGCCCTGGGTTTGCCGGCTCTTGGAAATCTTCTCCCGATCGGCGTCCACCATGAAGCCGTGCGTGAGGACCGTTCGAAACGGCGCCGCGCCGTTGCCGGCCAGGGACAGGAGCAGGGAGGATTGGAACCAGCCGCGGTGTTGGTCGGAGCCTTCCAGGTACATGTCGGCTTGGAAGGGGTGTTGCGTCGTGCGTGGTGCCTCGAGGGGGATGCCAATCCACCGCGGATTTCCTGGCGTTGGGCGATGACGGCGCGAGACGAGGAACCGGAATCGATCCAGACATCCAGGGTATCGTTGGAGCGGGCTGCAGCCTCCGGTCCCGACCAATCCTGGGGTCGGACCAGCGGCCAAAGCTCCGGCGCGGACTTCTCGAACCAGACATTGGATCCGTATTGCTCGACCAAGTCGGCCACCTTGCGTACGACGCGGGCATCCAGGATGGCATCTCCGTGAGTGTCGTAAAACGCCGGGATTGGGACCCCCCAGGCGCGCTGGCGCGAGATGCACCAGTCCGGACGCGACTCGACCGCGCCCCGGATGCGGTTGACGCCCCAGTCCGGGATCCAGGTGACCCGGTCGATTTCCGCAAGTGCGCGTTGGCGGAAGGTGGGGCGGGACTCCTGTTTGTCACCCGGTCGCATCTGACCTGCGCTGGTTTCTGAATGGGGAGACAGGCGGGCCGGCGGTGCCACGTGATCGATGCGGATGAACCACTGGTCCATGGCGCGGAAGATGACCGGAGTCTTGCTACGCCAGCAATGCGGGTAGCTATGATGATAGTTCTCCTGGTGCAACAGGGCCTTGCTGACGCGCAGTTCGTGGAGCACGGCTTCGTTCGCGTCGCTCTTGCCGTGTTTCTCCAGGATGCTCTGCCCGATCATGCCGACCGGCATCTGCTGGTCAGCCGGGAGATCCGATGTGTGCGTGAATCGGCCGTCATCGTCCACCGGCGAGTAGATGGGCAACCCCAGTTTCAGGCCCAGGGTGTAGTCGTCCATGCCGTGGCCGGGGGCGATGTGGACAAACCCGGTCCCGGTGTCGCTGGTCACAAAGTCCGCCGCCTGGGTCCGACCCGTGCGCTTGCAGAACGGATGCTGGTAATGCAATTCGGCCAGTTGTGCCGTGGGAAACGGCTCCTCGCGGTAATCGGTCCAGCCGCACTTTTCCGCCACGCCTGGCAGCAGACCGCGAAAGAGCAGGTAATGCTCGCCGTCCACCGCGACTTTGACGTATTGGAACTCCGGGTTGTAAGCCACGGCGAGGTTGGCCGGGAGGGTCCAGGGGGTGGTGGTCCAGATCAGCACAAACGTGTCCGGGTGGCCGACCACGGGGAACTTCACGAAGATGCTGTGGCTGAGGTGCTCCCGGTATTCCACCTCGGCTTCGGCGAGGGCCGTGCGACATGGGATGCTCCAGTACACCGGCTTCTTGCCGCGATAGACGAACCCCTGCTCGACAATTTCCGCGAACAAACGCAGCTCCTCGGCCTCGTATTCCTTGTTCAGTGTGAGATAAGGATTGTCCCAATCGCCGAGCACCCCAAGGCGTTTGAACTGGGTTCGCTGCAGGTCAATGTATTTCCGGGCGTAGGTTTCGCAGGCGTTGCGGATCGCTGCCGCATCGGCGTCGGTGTTGCCCGCCTTGCGCATCTCCTGGCTGACTTTGAACTCGATGGGCAGCCCATGGCAGTCCCAGCCGGGAATGTAGGGGGTCTGGAACCCGCGGAGGGTGCGGGACTTGAGGATGATGTCCTTGAGAATCTTGTTCAAGGCGGTCCCGATGTGGACGTCGCCATTGGCGAACGGGGGGCCGTCGTGCAGGACGAACCGGGGTCGGCCCGCGCGGGCGGCCTGGATGCGGCCGTAGAGGTCGTCGGCTTCCCAGCGCTTGAGGCGTTCGGGTTCCCGGCTGACCAGGTCCGCCTTCATGGGGAAGTCGGTGCGGGGCAGGTTGAGCGTGTTCTTGTAATCCATCGTGCCCATGTCTTGGGCGGGCACCCTAACAGGCGCCCGGGCAGGGGTCAACGAGCCCGAAAACCCCTATTGACTTGGCCCCCGACTTTGATAGTTTTGGCGCCCTTTAACACTTGAGATGAAGACATATTTGCCGAAAGTCGGCGACAACCTGCGCAAGTGGCATGTGATCGATGCCGATGGTGCGATTTTGGGTCGTCTGGCGGTGCAGGTGGCCAACGTGTTGCGTGGCCGGGACAAGCCGGTTTACACGCCGCACATGGACGCGGGCGATTTCGTGGTGGTCATCAATGCCGGGAAGGTTCGCCTGACCGGGAAGAAGGAAACCGCCAAGGAGTACATGAGTTACTCGGGTTGGCGCGGGGGCGAGAAGTATCGCTCCGTGGCTTCTGTTCGCGCAAAGCATCCCGAGGAGCTGATTCACCGGGCGGTCAAGGGCATGGTGCCCAAGAACCGGCTCGGTCGCCAGTTGCTGACCAAGCTGAAGGTTTACAAGGGGGCCAGCCATCCGCATGCGGCGCAGAAGCCCGAACCGATGAAGCTGGCCAGCTAAAACTTTTTCCAACACTTGAATCATGGCTGAGAAGATCAAAGAACCCAGATTTGGCGGCACCGGCCGTCGCAAGACCTCCGTGGCGCGGGTCAACCTGAAGCCCGGTTCCGGCAAAATCACTGTCAACGGTCGGACGTTTGAGGACTATTTTCCCGTCGAGACACATCGCACGCTGGCTGCGCGCCCCTTGGCAGCCACGAGCAACGGCGACAAGTTCGATGTGGCAGTAAATGTCACCGGGGGCGGCCCCTCTGGGCAGGCGGGCGCTGTGCGCTTGGGCATTGCACGGGCCCTCTTGACCGTGGACGCCAATCTGCGTCCGGCCCTCAAGTCTGAAGGTTTGCTCACCCGCGACTCCCGCATGAGGGAGCGCAAGAAATATGGCCAACCGGGAGCGCGCAAGCGGTTCCAGTTCAGCAAGCGCTAGTCGAGGATTTTTCGGGTTCACACCCCGCGGGCTTCGGCCGGCGGGGTTTTTGTTTGGGGGACCGGGGGAAGGGGCAACGGAGGGGGGGAGTGATGGGTTGGGGCGGGGGGTGATGGAGTGATGGGGTCATGGGATTGCCGTGGTTTCCATTTTCCAATACTCCAATACTCCAGCACTCCAGCAACCCATCCAGCACCGCATCATTGCATCACACATGAAAACAAACCGAATCAAAGCCGCCGTCATCGGCGCGTCCGGTTACTCCGGGGAGGACCTGGTCCGCCTGCTCTTGAACCATCCGCAGGTTGAGTTGGTGGCGGTGACCTCACGGCAGAATGCCGGGCAGACGATTGCCCAGGTATTCCCCAAGTTTGCGAGTCATCCGCTATCCCGCAGCCTGCGGTTCAGCGAGCCCAAGGTGGAATCGCTTGCCAGGCAGGCGGACGTGGTCTTCCTGGCTTTGCCCCACGGGGTGGCGGCGGAGTATGCCGTGCCGCTCCTGCAGGCCGGATGCACCGTGATCGACCTCAGCGCGGATTTCCGGCTGAAGAGCGCCGCCCGCTACAAGGAGTTTTATGCGCATGATCATCCGGCGCCCGCATTGTTGCAGGAGTCGGTGTACGGCTTGCCGGAGATTCATCGCCAAGCCCTCCTGCAGGCGAGTCTGATTGCGTCGCCGGGTTGCTATCCGACCAGCATCCTGCTGCCGCTTTTCCCATTGCTGCGCACCGGGCTCATCCAGGCGGATGGCATCATTGCCAATTCTCTGAGCGGGGTGAGCGGGGCGGGGAGGAAGGCGGACGTTGCGTTCCTGTTCTGTGAATGCAACGAGAGCATGCGGCCTTACGGCGTGCCCAAGCACCGGCATCTGTCCGAGATCGAAGAACAACTCTCGTTGGCGGCCGGAACCGCGGTGACGATCCAGTTCGTGCCCCACCTCATCCCGGTCAATCGCGGCATCCTGAGCACGCTTTACACCATGCCAGTGTCGCCGGTTAGAACCGCGGAGGATGCGTCGCGGTTGGGCGGTCAGATTGCAGGCTGCTACGCCGAGGCGTATGGCGGCGAGCCGTTTGTGCGTCTGCTGGAGGGCGGCGCATTGCCGGACACCAAGAATGTCGTGGGCACCAATGTGGTCGAGATCGCCTGGCGCCTGGACCCCCGCACCGGCCGGCTGCTGGTCATGAGCGCCGAAGACAACCTTGTGAAAGGCGCCAGCGGGCAGGCGGTTCAAAGCATGAATCTCCGCTTTGGCTTCCCGGAAACCGCGGGCCTCGTCTAACCGGGACGTGAGCGCTCGTGTCCAGTGGGATCCCGTCGATTACGCGGCAAACTCCTCTTCCCAGGCCCGGTGGGGGCTGGAGTTGATGGAGCGCGTGGCGTGGCGGGGTGACGAGCGGGTGTTGGATGTGGGGTGCGGGGACGGACAGTTGACGGCGGAACTGGCTCGGCGGGTTCCGCGCGGGCGGGTGCTGGGGGTGGATTCCTCGATCGAGATGATTGCCCACGCGCGCGCGGTGCACGCGGCTGGCGAGTTCTCCAACCTTGCCTTCGTTCAAATGGACGCCGCTTGTATCGATCTGCCGCAGACCTGCGACGTCGTGTTCTCCAACGCGGCGCTGCATTGGGTGCCGGATCACCCGGCGTTCCTGCGCGGCGCCGCGGCCGCCTTGCGGTCAGGGGGACGACTCATGGTTTCCTGCGGCGGGAAGGGGAATGCCGACGCTGTCTTCTCCGCGCTGCGCGCGGAGATGCGGACGGCGGCGTGGCGCCCCTTTTTCCGAAAGCTGCAGAAGCCCTATTTTTTTTACAGCGACGAGGATTACCGGGTCTGGCTGCCGGCTGCCGGGTTGCGTCCGATCACCATCCAGTTGGTCGCGCGTGACGCAGCGCACGAAAGTGTGGAGGCATTCGCCGCGTGGCTGCGGACTACGTGGATGCCCTACACGCATCGGTTGCCCGCGGCGAAGCGCGACGAGTTTATCGGCGCGGTGATCAAGCGTTACCTGTCCGCGCATCCTCCGGATCGGACGGGCGCGGTGACGGTGCGAATGGTCCGGCTCGAACTGGATGCAGTTCGGGTTTGAATCCCGGCGCCGCCCGGTGCAGAAAGAGCGTCAACATGAAATCTCAGTTCAAACAGGTCAGCGGCTCGGTGGTTGCTCCCCGGGGATTCCGGGCCTCCGGCGTGTTCTGCGACATCAAGCGTCTGGGCACAGGCAAAGGATCGCAAAAGGGTCAGAAGCGGGATTTGGGGTTGATCGTTTCAGACGTGCCGTGCGCGGTGGCCGGACTATTCACCACCAATCAAGCCTGCGCCGCACCCGTGAAGGTATGTCTCGAACGGGTCAAAACAGGTCGGGCACAGGCCATCGTCGTGAACTCCGGCAACGCCAACGCCTGCACCGGCCGGCAGGGGCTCAGGGACGCCCGCGAGATGGCGCGCTTGACGGAACAGGCGCTCGATTTCCTTGCGGGGACCGCGCTGGTTGGTTCAACGGGCCGGATTGGTGTCGCCATGCCCATGGACAGCGTCCGCGCCGGCATCCGGCAGGCGGCGTCCGAGTTGGGAAGCGCTCCGGACTGTGCCGACCATGCCACCGAGGCCATCATGACCAGCGACACGCGGCCCAAGCAGGTGGCCGTGGAATTCAAGCTCGGCGGCAAGACCGTGCGGTTGGGCGGCATCTGCAAAGGCGCGGGCATGATCCATCCCGGCATGAGCCCGACCGGCCAACGCCCGGCGTCCCTGCCGCTGCACGCCACCATGCTCGGGTTTCTCACCACGGATGCCGCGATTGATCCCAAGACCTTGCAGCGGTGCCTGACCGAGGCGGTGGCGAAGAGTTTCAACCGGATCACCGTGGACGGGGACATGAGCACGAACGATACGGTCCTCCTGCTCGCGAACGGTTTGGCAGGAAATCCGAAATCCGAAGTCCGAAGTCCGAAGAACCTGGCCCGCTTTCAAGCGGCCTTGAATCACGTTTGCGTCGAGTTGGCGAAGATGATTGTCCGCGACGGGGAGGGAGTGCACCGGGTGGTGACCGTGCGTGTGCACGGGGCGCGGACGGGGCGCGAGGCAGACGCCGCGGCCCGCGCGGTCGCCAACAGTGCCTTGGTCAAGACAAGCTGGCACGGCGGCGATCCCAACTGGGGACGCATCATTGACGCGGTGGGCTACAGCGCTGCCACGGTGGTGGAGGAAAAGGTGGACATCGGCTACAGCCCGCCCGGCAGCTCGAAGATTCTTTGGAGCCTCAAGGAAGGTCAGCCCACGAAAGCGACGTTCCGACAGCTCTGCGCGGCGGTCGCCCCCAAGGAGTTCGATCTTCACATCCGCCTCAACCTGGGCCGGGCCGGTGCTGTCATGTACGCCGCCGATCTGACGGAGCAATACGTGGATTTCAACAAGGGCGACGTGACCGATCCGGGCAGTTTGGGAGGCTAACCTCTCGCGCGATGTCCCAGGAGCCGCATTTCCAGCAGGTGGGTTCGGACGAGACCGTGCAGCGCGAGCGTTACCATTTCGCCGAGCGCACGATCAACGGGCTCTGCGGACTCGCGCGGCGAATCGGGTTGCCTGGGGCCTTGCTGGATCGGTCGCGGCTGATTGAGGCGGCGCGGCGTCGCACCCGACTCGAGGACGCCGGCGATTGCGGTTTTCTGGAAGGGTTGGACCGCATCCTCGCGGAATCGCGGGGTCGCTATACCCCGATGGGCAATGTGCTGTTGCGCAATCTGCTGGTGAAAGCGATCGAGAACCGGTTGCGCGCGGTGGATTACCTCAAGCGCCATCCGGAGGTGCTGAGGATCCCGATCCGCCGTCCGATCATCGTGCTGGGTTTTCCGCGCAGCGGCACCACGCTGCTGCAAACGCTTCTGGCGGCTTCCCCCGATCGCGCTCCGCTCGAATTCTGGGAACTGATGTCGGTGACGCCCCGGAACGAGTCGGATCCCGAGGTGGACCGGGCAGTTCGGGTCCGGGAGATTGATCGCATCCTGCGCCTGGCCAACCTGTTTGTGCCGGAGTTGGACCGGATTCATCACTCGACGCCGACGAGTCCCGAGGAAGACTGGCAGTTGCTGGTGCCGGGCTTTCGGGCGCTGACGTTTGTCTTGGCGTATGGGTTGGAGGACTACGGGTGCTGGCTTCAGGGCGAGGCGGACATGGTGTGGGCCTACAGCGAACACAAACAGCGGTTGCAGATCATCCTGCATCAGCGGCCCCGCCGGCAACTGGTGCTCAAATGCCCGGATCACCTCTGGTTCATCGATGCGCTGCTGGAGGTGTTTCCGGATGCCTGCATCGTGCAGACCCATCGCGACCCGGTGCGTTGTCTCACCTCCTACACCAGCATGATCTCGCTGCAGGAGCGGACCTTGACGGGGCGGATCGAGTGGGTTTCCTTGGCGCGGCGACTGACCCGGACCTTTCTGGAGGGGGCGCGGCGGGCCCATGAGGCGCGGTCACGCCATGACGGACGCCGGTTCTTTGATGTGGCGTTCGAGGAATTGGTGCGCGATCCGAAGGGCATCGTGCAGCGCATCGCGGAACATTTCCAAATCGAGCCGCCAGGTGAGGAGGTTCTCGATGCCGCGATGGGCCGGCCCCGCGCCGACCGGCCGGGGTCCCATCGCTATTCCTGCGACCGGCTCGGGATCGATCCCCATGCGGTTCGTGACCAGTTTCGCTGGTATACGGACGCCTATGCGGAGCGGGCGGGCGCCGTGCTGCGTGAGAACTGAAGTCTTTACTTCACTTTCGGGTGGGGCAACTTACGCGCCCATGACGATGGACATGTTTTGGAGTTGGTTTGCCATGCCGATCGGACTTTTGATCTGTTTCTGGCCGTTCCTGGTCGCCTGGTACCTGGCCGAGCGCAAGGATTCCTCGCGCAAGACAGACTGAGAGGGCCAATCTTGGAGATGCGGTGGCGGCGTAGCACGACACCGCTTGGGATCGGCCCGCCCGGGGCGCTTGCAGTTACAGCCGGTAGAACTCCTCCCACCCCTTGCGCGGGGGCGGGCTGACCAGCAGGTCATTGGCCAGCTTGTCGTTGGTGATCTGGGCCGTCTGCCGGTCGAACTCGATCTTGCGGTTCAGGCGTTGGGCAATGATCCCCAGGGCCATCATCTGGCACAGCGGACCCGCCACTGCGAAATTCGAGCGGCAGGTCTCTTCACCCCGGCACGCCCGGAGGAAGTTGAGGAAGTGATTGGACGGACTCTTGGGCACTTCGGGCAGCTTCGACTTGAGATCTTCCGCCTTGGATTTGGGAATGATTTCCAAGGTTGATCCATGACTTCCCCCCTTGAAGGTCAGTCCCTCCCCATAGATGACTTTGCCGGGCGGGTATTTCTTGGTGTCGATCTGGCCGGAGGAAGGAGGGGGAATGTTGGGGTCCACCACGGGTCCGCCCATGTCCGTCGGAAGCGGCGGAAGATTGTCCACGCCATCGTGCCAGGTCAGTTCAACGGGTGGCTGGCTGCCACGGGCGGGGAACCGGAAGGCCAGGGTCGAGGCCTGCGGAAAGATGAAATCGCTGTGTCCCTCGAGCTTGACCGGCTCCACCTCGGAGGGCATGCCAAGCTCCAGGAACTGATGGGCGGTGTCGAAGATATGGGCGCCCCAATCGCCCAGGGCGCCGTTGCCGAACGCGAACCAGGACCGCCATTCGCCATTGATGTAGCCGGTGTTGTAGGGGCGGAACTGGGCGGAGGTGAGCCAGGTTTCCCAGTCCAGCGTGTCCGGGATGGCCTCTTCGTTGAGGTAATCGTAGACCCGCATGCCGTGCCAGCGGCGGGGATTGTTCATGTAGGCCGTGATCCGGGTGACATTCTTGATGATCCCGGCCTCGACCCAGGCCTTGAACTGGAAGTAGTTGGCTTCCGAGTGGCCTTGGTTGCCCATCTGCGCCGCCACTTTGTGTTTCGTTTCGGCCTGCATCAATAGGTCGATCTCGTGATAGCTGTGGGCCAGGGGTTTCTCGACATACACATGCTTGCCGAGGGACATGGCCAGCATGGTGACAGGGAAGTGCGAATGGTCCGGGGTGCCCACACAGATGGCGTCGATCTGCTTGCCCATCTTGTCGAACATCTTGCGGAAATCCTGGAAACGCGGCGCCTTCGGAAACTGGCCCAGGATGGTGCGGGTCTGCTTGGCGCCCATGTCCGTGTCACAGAGCGCTACGATGTTCGCCTGGCCGGTCGCGTTCAGGGCCTTGATGATCTCGGCCCCGCGGTTGCCGATGCCGACGCAGGCCAGGTTGACCTTTGCATTGGCCCCGGCCTGGCTTTGGGCGGCGAACAGCAGGCGCGGCGTGATCACGGACGCGGCTGTCGCGACCGCGGCTCCCTTGAGAAAGGTGCGGCGCCGCATGAAGCGCGGCGTGGGAATCGGGGAGGCTGCGAGTGGATTTGCAGAGATGTCAGAGTTCATGGGCATGGGACTATTTCTTGTCGGTGAGCAGGCGGATCTTGATGTTCCGGAACGAAACCGTGTTGCCGTGGTCCTGAAGCAGGATGTGGCCTTCCGGCCATTCGCCGAAGCCGGGAATCCTCTGGTATTTGCTCTTCGCCACGATCTCTTTGAACTCGGGTGATCCACGCTCGTATTCCACCACTTTCTGCCCGTTCAGCCAGTGCTCGACGTGCTGGCCGCGTGAGACGATGTAGGCCGTGTTCCACTCGCCAATCGGGCTGGGACGTTTGGTGGTGGCGGCGGTGATCAGGTCGTAGAGCGAGCCCATGGTGCGGTTGCCGTCACGGCCCGCCTTGGCGTCCGGATGTCGCTCATCGTCGAGGATCTGGAATTCGAGCCCGATGGCGGAGCCGGTCCTGGGCTTTGGCGCCGGTGCCGGTGATGGGATCCAGATTGGGTTGGCAGAAGTACTTGATGCCGCTGTTGGCGCCGGGGGTGATCTTGAAGTCCACCTTAAGTTCAAAGTTGGAATAGCGGTCCAGGGTGATGATATCCCCGCCCGCCACCGATTCCCCGCCGCCGGTTTCCCGAACCGTGAGGACCCCATCCTTGATCTCCCAACCCTGTTCGGGGAAGGAATCGGCCTTGGCGCTGCGCCAGCCCTTGGTGTTCTTGCCGTTCCAGAGCAACTGCCAGCCATCAGCCTTCTCTGCCGTGCTCAGGGTGTTGGACAGTTCCTGGATGCGCAGCTTGCGCCAGCGCACCTGGGTGCCTTCCACTGTCCTTGTTGTTGCCGATGCCGTGCACTTGCAGCGCAATGAAACCGCGCGGGGTCAGGCCATCACGGATTGTCGCGCGCGGATTGCCGTTGAGCCAGGTCCGGATCGAGTCTCCAATGGCTTCCACCCGGATGTGGTTCCAATCGTCCTGCTTGAACGCTTGTCGGCCCTGTTCGGTGAATCGCTGTTCGTCCCCCCCCAGGGCCCCGGGGCAGAGCCAGTTGCGGCGCGCCTCATCGTAGAGCCCTCCCGTCCACCAACGATCCCGCTTCGGGTCCGGATCAATTTCCACCTGGTAACCATGCACGCGGCCGGCGGGGATTTTGATGGTCTTGCCCTGCCACTCGATCTCGCTGGCCGTGTCGAAGCACTCGCTGCGGATCTGCACTCCCGAGTTCAGGCGCGGATCCACCTTGAACTCGTATTCCAGGATGAAATCGCCGTAGATGCGGTCCGTGCAGAGGAAGGTGTTGGGCGTCTTGAGCACGCTGGTGCCCACAATCGCATCGCCCTCGACGGCGTAGGTGGCCTCCCCGCCCCGGCGGGTCCAGCCGGTCAGGTCTTTGCCGTTGAACAACTCCTTCCACTCGGCCGCCGTCAGCGGACTGAGGGACAGGGCTAGAAACGTCGCCAGAATCAGTGCTCGATTGGTTCTCATGTAATGCGTGTTTTTCCAGTTCGTGTGTCGCCCGGCAGTTGAAAGCTCCTGCAATGTGGATCGAAACCATGGTCCACCCGGGACGATGGGTGATGCTAGAAAACCCCGGGCCGCGCGTCCATTCCGGATTTCCGGCCCGCCGCCAGCGCCCGCCACGGCCCTTTTCTTCAGTGCTTCAGTGTAAATTAAGCCAGCGAGGGCGAGGTGTTTGGTCGTCTCCGTCTCTGCCTTGCCTCTGAATATCAGCGTCTCTGAGCCCCGCCTGTATTGTGATCTTCAAGTTGCTTAATCCCGTTCGTCGCTGTGATGCGGACGCTTTGATCCGGATCGTCCAGAAGCTTGAAAAGCGGCGGCATTGCCTGCCTGCGTGCCTCCGGGAAGTTATCACTCCATTCGCCGGTCAGGTAATTGGCGGCCTCGTTGCGCACGTCGGCGTATCGGTTGGTCAATCCCCTCATCAGACACGGCACAGCATTCGAGCCCGTGCCCAGCGTGGCGAGCATGGCTCGAAGGGCGAGTTTGGGATTGTCACTGTTCATCCATTCAGCCAGCGCGGGCAAAGCCGCATGCGCATCCTGCCGCAATGAAATGAACGCGCCCACGGCCTCCATGCTTACGTCGTAATCATATAGGCCGAACACCGGTTCTCGGTAAGCGAGCCGCGCAAGCAACGCTGGGACGACGTTTGTTCCCATCTGCCGCAGGGCCTCAACTGCGGCAGCGGATAACTCCCAATCTTGATTGCGCTGTTTCAACCATTCCGCAAGCGGCTTGCCGTCGTAATTGGGCTCGCCCGGAAACAAGATCAAATTGCCGGACCGCTCTTTCTGTTTGTTCACCACCTGCCGCATGGTCATGGCGGCGCGTTTGGACACTTCGGCATCGGGATCGGTGGCGGCAAGTTTCAGGGCGTTCGCCAAGCCCGGTGTGTTCACATCGTAGCTTCCCGCGAAGCTGACTGCCCGCGAACGGCGTTGCGGATCGCCCGAACGAAACGCAGCAAGGGTCATCTCCAATGCCAGTTCCGGGGCGGTGGTTTTCAGCCCTCGCAGCGCGTTGTCCAGCACGGCGGAGCTGCCGTTCACGACGACATTGCTCAGGACTGGAATCGCCTCGACTGGCGCGACAGACGGGAGCGCCTTCAACGCCGCGCCGACCTGACCGGGGCGACCCGTGACGGCAAGATTGGTGAGCACGGAAAACGAACCGGCGGCATTCGTTCCGAAGCCCGCGAGTGCGTTCGCGGCTTCGCCGCAAACGCTGTCGTCGGCATCGGCCAGCGCAGAAATGAGCAGTGGCACGGCCAGATCCGGCGCGTTGTCTTGCGCACCAATGGCCTGCACGGTGGCAAAGCGGACGCCGGGGTCGTGTGTCTGCGAGCCGGTCTTTGATACGGTTGAGATAAACTTCGACATCGTCCGTGACCGAAGCTCAAAGCGAATACGCTCAAGCGCCGGACCTGCGTGTCCTGGTTGGTGAGGCATTGGCAGAGGGGAGCTTCAGAGGCGTGGCCGATGTTCTCGAGACAACGCGCGGCCACAAAGGCAAGTTGCTTGTCATCGAGAAGCTTTGTCAGTTCGCCGACTGCGGGCGCGGCGTTCGTGCCGAGCGCCTCAAATCCGGCGATGCCCCGAAGTTGCATTTCCGACGCTGAATGCAGCCGGATGAAGCGGCCATCAAACTTCTCGGACTTCTCGACCAGCCACGCCCGCACGCGACCGTCCCGCGTTTTGGCCAACTTGAGCAATTCAGGCAAAGCCCTGGCCGCGCCGATCGAGCGCACGGCTTCTTGCGCCTCGGCCAGGCGCTGAGCTTCCATGAACGGCGTCTCGGCGCATTGCTGCAACCAACTGTTCAACGACCGCCCTCGGTATCGGGGTTCGGTCGCGCTGAGGGCAGCGATAATCACAACGATGACAAGGGCGACAACCAGAGCGGCGCGTGCTATGAGGTTCTGTTCCTTCACCAGTTTGGCCTCTGGAGTCGCTTACTCGCAAACCGAGTCTGCACTTGGCTGGACTGGCCGCGCTTGATGTGAATGGGGCAAGCCCGCCTTCGATGGTGAAGTCGCCATACACGCTGACCGCGCCGTTGACGTAGTAGGTGGTATCGGCCGCCAGCACCAAGTTGGTGGTGCTGATGACCGTCTGGTAATCCAGCACCACGCCCGGCGCCTGCGGCTTCACCCCGGCCAGAAGAACCTGGTTGGTGCCCGGCGACCGCAACACCGGACAGGGCGGGCGACGCTGCGCATACAACGGATGGTCCCGCTTCTCTGGCCGGTTGCAGGGTGGCAGACTGGACAGGAGCGGTTCCAGTGCGGCCAAATCGAGCGACTCGACCAAGAATCGTCTTGCGCCAATCTCCAGCCACTGCTTGGGAACCGGAATGGCCCGGCGTATGGATCCATCGGACGTTTGTGGGCTGTAGGCCCGGCCCACGGGGATCTTCATGCTCCCGAAGTCCAGTTCCTCCTCCACGATGTCCGGCTGGGTCAGCAGCCCGCGCAAGGTCGCGTCCTCGACCCTCTCCAAGCCCCGGCTCTGGATTTGCGGCTCGGGCGCCTCGAAGAACTCGGTCCAGATCTCCAGCCGGGTGGTGTCGGCGTTGAACCCGTTTTTCTCCAGCCAAAGGGGGCTCAACTTCTGGCGCAGGATGACGTCCTGATGGAACCCGCCGCGTTCGTAGGTGAACCGCACATCGGCCCGCACGTCGTCAAAGCAGTCCTCGAACAGAATCTGGTTGGGGGCCACCTGTCGGCCGGTGGTGGGTTTGATCTCGGCGATGAGCATCTGCTGGCCCGTCACCCGGTCCCGCAAGGCCAGGCCCAGGATGTACTCCGCATCCGTTTGCCATCCGGGCTCTGCAAATCCACCGCCCCCTGGGAATCATTCAAAATCGGCGAGATGACGGTCTTGTGCTGGCCTTGAGCCGCCACGGCGTAGCCGGTGGGCAGCACGGTGAACTCGGGCGTGGACTCCTTCCATTGACCGTCCTGGATGTAATACAGGTCCGTGGCCAGCTCGACGTAACGGTGCGGGATGCGCTCGGTGCGGCCCCCGCCCAGGTCCACCACCTCGATCCGTTCGTGAACGGCGTGGTGCGGGCCGCGTTCGATGACCGTTCAAGGCTCGGAGCGCGTGGACACGGTCTGGCTGTGGGCGGTGAAAGCCAGGAGCAGGGCGGGGAGGATCCAAACAGGCGTGAAGGTGGTTTGGGGCAGGCCGCGGCGCAGCGCGGCCCTACCGGGGTTTGGTAGGGCGTCCGGTGCTCCGGCGCCCGAGCCGCGGCGCAGCCCGTCCTCCGCAGTAGCTCTGCTACGGAGGGTGGACGCAGCCCTACCGGATCGGAGAGTTTGGTTGGGCGGAGGAGGGGTACGAGAATGGTCAGTTTCCCGTGCGGACAGAATTACCAAGTTCATAGTCGGCCTGTTCGCTTTGGCGCCCCGGTTGAACGTCCCACTCCTTGTCCGGTGCTTGGTTTCTGGCGGCGGTTCTCGCACCCGCACTCGACCGTGTCTCACCGGGACTTGCCGATCTTTCACCGGATCTTGTGTTCCATGGTTCGGAGATGTCACGGTGCAATCGCGCGCGTCCAATGGTTCCAACGCCAAGCTGCTGATCGGATTGGGAGAATTTGGCGGGGCTGGACGAGCAGTTGGTCGAAGTCGCGCGGCGCGATGGAGCGGACGGGCAGGTGGTCGAGGATGTTTTGCTCGTCGAGGGCGCCAGAGTCGGCGTGCAGTGGCTCCAGACCGTCCAGATGTCAACTGTGCAGACACGCACCCCGTGCCTTTTACCATGCTCACCCAGCAACCGGTCCCCGCATCCACCTCGGCCGATGCTGGCAGTCGGCTCGATGGCCAACTGCCAGTCCGCGTGGGAACTATTCGCCAGCAGGCTTTTCCTTCTTGGGCTTGCTTCCGCCCATTTCTTTCATCTTCTGCTTCTCCTCGGGCGACATCTTGGCCCGCTCTTCCTTGTCGAGCTTGCCGTTGCCGTTGGTGTCGTATTTCTCAACCATTTCCTTGCGGAACTGCTTTTGTTCCGGTGTCGGTGTCGGTTTGTGGGTGGCGCTATTGGTGGCTTCGTCGCCGGCCGTTGCAGACCACGCCATCAGGCAGGCGGCTACGCCGACCACAGTTAACAGGTTTTTCATGCGGATGCTTTTCGTTGTTGTTCTTGTCGTTGCCCCGCCTCATGCGAGGCAAGGGAACAGACGCCCCAGCCTTCCCCAAGGTTTCTTGGATGTTGCCTGGCAGAAGCGAGGGCCATTCCGAGGACCGAAGGCCGAACGGGAGAATCCACACCAACCGGTTTTTGCTTTGAGTCCGACCCCCTTCGAGCCTATGGTTTAGCAATTATTGCCCTCCCGCGGGCAATTCCGTGCCAGAGGAATTGGCCCCCGGGAGATGTTCAAGCTTATGAGGACCACCGATACCCCGCAAGCGGCGTCCACGCCGGTTTCCAGAACTTGCACCCGGCCGGGCGATCGGCCGAAATACCCCGGCATCCGCGTGACCTGCAACGGCAACCAGCTGGTGGCGCAGTATGTCGAGACGCGCATCACCGAGGGCGGCGTCTTTTACCCGATCACGCCCTCGACCGAGGGCGGCGAGATTTACCAGCAATCCTACGCCCAGGGCGAACTGAACGTCTGGGGCCAGCAGAAGATCGCCGTCGAGACCGAGGGCGAGCACGCCGCGCAGGGCGGCGCCACGGCGTTCGCGGTCACCGGCCGGCGCGCGGTCAATTTCACCTCCGGCCAGGGCATCGTCTACGCCATGGAGCAGTATTACCACGCGCCCGGGCAAGCTCTCGACCATGGTGCTCGAGGTCGGCGCGCGCGCGCTGACCAAGCACGCGCTGAACGTCCATTGCGGCCACGACGATTTCTACGCCGCGCTGGACACCGGCTGGACGATGCTGATGGCGCAAGGACGCCCAGCAGGCCGCCGACCAGGCGCATCATCCTGCGCAAGGTCAACGAACTGGCGCTCAATCCCGGGCATGAACATCCAGGACGGCATGCTCACCACGCATTCCGAGCGCACCTACCTCGCGCCGGAAGCCGAGCTGCTCCGCGAGTTCCTCGGCGCGCCGGACGACATGATCGATTGCCCCACGCCCGCGCAGCGCGAACTGTTCGGCCCGAAGCGCCGCCGCGTGCCGGAGATGATGGATCTGAAGAACCCGGTCCTGCTCGGCCCGGTGCAGAACCAGGAGCACCACATGAACGGCGTGGTCGCGCGCCGGAACAATTTCAACGAGCCCATCCTGCGGCTTCCTCGAAGCACGCCTACGCGGAGTTCGGCCGGCTGACCGGCCGCCGCTACGGCCTGATCACCGAATACAAGTGCGAGGATGCCGACACGGTGTTCGTCTCGCTCGGCTGCGCGGCGGACAACATCGAGGCGGCCTGCGATTACCTGCGCGAACAGCGCAACGCGCAAGGTCGGCTCGCATCCACATCAACGTCATCCGCCCGTTCCCCGAGGCGGCCGTCATCAACGCGCTGCGCGGCAAGAAGAACGTCATCATCCTCGAGCGCACCGACGAAGGCATGGCCGGCGACAATCCGCTGGCCCGCGACATCCGCGTGGCGCTGGGCAAGGCGCAACGAAGCGACGCAAGTTCGGCGGCGCGCTGCCCGCGCTGACGCCCGGAGGAGACGCCGCGCCTGTTCCGCGGCGCCTACGGCATCGGCTCGCGCGATTTCCGCCCCGAGCACACGCTCGGCGCCTACGAGTTCGCCACCGGCCAGACCCGGCGCAAGGACGGCAGGAGCGCGGCCGACGGCGAGACCTATTTCGTGCTCGGGCGTCGATCATCCCTACGCCGTCATCAGCAAGGACACGCCGTCGCTGCTGCCGGACAAGCGCCATCGCCGTGCGGTTCCATTCCATCGGCGGCTGGGGCATGATCACCACCGGCAAGAACCTCGGCGAGATCATCGGCGACTTCGGCAAGCTCATCTCCGAGCAGCGACGCCGACGTACGACGCGGACGGCCAGCTCAAGGAGAAGCTCTTCGTCATGGCCAATCCGAAATACGGCTCGGAGAAGAAGGGCGCGCCGACCAATTATTACCTCACCGTCGCGCCGGAGCAGCATCAAGGTGAACTGCGAGCTGAACCACGTGGACGTGGTGCTGTGCTGCGATCCCGAAGGCCTTCACGCACACCAACCCGCTCGAAGGCATCAAGCAAGGGCGGCTGCCTCGTCTGGGAATCGAGCGAATCGCCCGAGACGGCCTGGCAGCGCATCCCGGCGCAGCACCGCCAGTTCGTCCGGGACAACAACATCCGCGTCTTCATCCTGCCCGGCTTCGACATCGCGCGCAAGGCGACCGACGCAGACCGAGCTGCAGCTGCGCATGCAGGGCAACTCGTTCCTCGGCGCGTTCTTCCGCGTGTCGCCCTTCCTGCAAGCACACGGCATCACCGAGGAGAAGTTCCACGACGACGGTGCAGAAGCAGTATCAGAAGAAGTTCGGCCGCTTCGGCGACGCGGTGGTCGACGTCGAACATGACGGTGATGACCGAGGGCTTCTCGCGCGTGCAGGAGATCAAGTACGGCGAGCTCGACGATCCCGGACCGCTCCAGTCGATGCGCAATCCGCCGCTGCTGCCGCTGGCGCGAGCATCCGATGATCCCGACCGCCGGTTGCGGCTCGGCCTGCGGCACGGCGATTCCCGCGCCCGCCAGCCCAGACGCCGCGCGTACGCCGTTCCAGACGCTGGCCAAGTTCGACTCCGAGTTCCGCGCCGGCCTCGGCTATCACCAGCCCGCCGGCGCGCTCGCGTCGGTGGGCGTCATGGGCGCCGGCACCGGCGCCACGCAGTCCAAGTATGTCGCGCGCCGCGAGACGCCGGTTTACATCGCCGAGAACTGCACGCAATGCATGGAGTGCATCACCGCCTGCCCGGACACCGCCCTGCCCAACACCGCGCAGGACGTGGCCACGGTGCTGCAAGACCGCGGCTCAACAACTACGTCACCGACGCCGCCGAGCGCCAGAAGCTGCTGGCGCGAACTGCAAGGGCATCGAGCAGCGCGCCCGCGCGGAGATGAACGAGTCGCGTCGAAGGCCAAGACGCAAGCGTGCCGTTCAAGGACATCATCCGCGACGAGGTCGACGCGCTGACCGACCGTCGGCGACAAGGCCAAGGCCGAGTTCACCGGCATCATCGACAAGCTGCCGCTGGCCTACTAGCAACGTGCCGGCCATCTTCCGCTCGCTCGAAGCAGAAGACGCCCGGCGCCGGCGGCCTGTTCTCGATCTTCGTCTCCGACCTGTGCAAGGGCTGCGGCGAATGCGTGCAGGTCTGCGGCGATCACGACGCGCTGCGCATGACGCGCGAGACCGAGGAACTCAACGCCGACCTCACCACCGCGCAGATCTTCTCGCGCCTGCTGCCCGACACGCCGCAGAAGTATCCTCGGCCTCTACAACGACGACGACGCCGCCGAATTCGCGCGAAGCCGCGCTGCGCAATCACCTCATGGTGCGGCGCAATTACGAGGCGCTGGTCTCCGGCGACGGCGCCTGCGCCGGTTGCGGCGAGAAGAGCATCCTGCGCGCGGTGGCCTCGCGTGACCGAGGCCTACATGCGCCCGCTCTATCACACGAAGGCCGACCGCCTGCGCGCCAAGGCCGACGCGCCTGGAGAACGAGGGCGCTGGCCAAGCTCGCGGCGCTCAAGGCGCGCAGCGAGGCGGAGTATCAGCTGTTCCGCAAGGCCGTCGCCCACGTCATCATGGGCCTGGGCGGCGAGAACGACGAGGACACCGCCAAGCGCATCGCCGATTACGAGGCGAAGCACGGCCCGATCACCGACGAGCAGATCGTCGAGCGGCCTCGTCGCCGTGCTGCGGCAGGACGCCTTCAATCACGCGAACTGCAGGCCGTCGACGGCCGCCGCGCCAACGGCATGTCGCGTGATGATGATGGGCGCCAGCACCGGCTGCAACACCGTCTATGGCTCCACGCCGCCCTCCAATCCGCATCCGTATCCGTGGATGAACTCGCTGTTCCAGGACGGCGCCACGATCTCGTGGCTGCTGGCCGAGTCGCTGATCCTGAACCACGCGCGCCGCTCCGTGGTGCCGGAGCGGCTGGCCGACGCGCTGCTCGACCGCGCCGAGCGACGTCATGACCGAGGCGGACTACTTCACGCTCACGCACCTCGACGACGCGCTGATGACCGAGCAGGAGATCCGCGAGCTGCCCAAGGTCTGGGTCATCGGCGGCGACGGCGCGCTGGGCGACATCGGCTTCCAGAACGTCTCGAAGGTCGATCCTGCAGAACCGCCCGAACGTGAAGATGCTCATGCTCGACACGCAGGTGTACTCCAACACCGGCGGCCAGAACTCCGACTCGCTCCACCATGCTCGGCGGCTACGACATGAACCAGTTCGGCGTCGCGTCGCAGGGCAAGCTGATCGAGAAGAAGAACGTCGCCGAGGCGTTCACCAGCGGCCACGGCTCGCCGTTCGTCGCGCAGGTCTCGATGGCCAACGCGGCCAAGCTCTACAAGGCCATGCTCGACGGCCTCGAATATCGCGGCACGGCCTTCTTCCAGTGCTACACCACCTGCCAGCCCGAGCACGGCGTGGGCGACAACATGAGCGCCGACCAGGCCAAGCTGGTGCGCGACGCGCGCGGCATGCCGGAGTTCGTCTTCAACCCGCGCAACGGGCGAAACGCTCGCAGGAGGCGTTCGACCTCAAGGGCAATCCCAGCGATCGACCGCGACTGGTGGCGCACCAAGTACGCCAGCCACCGGCGAGGAATACAACTTCACCGTGGCGCACTGGGCGCTCACCGAAGGCCGCTTCCGCAAGCACGTGAAGCCGATCAAGCGAGGAGGAGGCCGCGAAGCTGCATGCCGCTCGACGACATGCTGGTGCTTCATCACGCAGGACGACGTGATCCACCGCCGCGTGTTCGATCCGAAGCCACCGCAGCTTCGTCCCGAACTTCGGCTGTCTACATCAAGGCCGAGATCAACGGCAAGATCAAGTACTACGCCGTGACGCCGGCAGATGGTGCTGTTCGCGGTCGAACGCCGCAAAGCCTGGCGCATGCTGCAGAGCAAGGCCGGCGTGGTGAACAAGGATTACCTCGCGCAGAAGGCGCTGCTCGCGAAGCTCGACAAGGGCGAGCTGCCGCTGGCCGAGGTGCAGTCCAGGACGCGCGAATTGTTCGAGGCCGAGCTGGCGACCGTGCGCTCGTAGTCCCGCCTTCAGGCGGTCCCCCGGCGCACTCCACCGTTGTCGCCAAGCCGGCTGAAGCCGGCACTACGAACCCGACGTGCAGGTACGGACCCGCGAGCGGTTTGCATCCGGCGCAGGGTGCCTTCGGCAAGCACGTTTGCAAGTTGCCGGCATTGCTGAAGCAGCCAGGGGGGCGGGCGCCACTGCCCGCGCTGATTTGGCTGTAAACCCCTCGGAAATATGTAGTCGCATTACCGCCCGGCCCCGTGGTAGTAATCCCGGCGTCGGAAGTCGTGCTCAGCGCAGCCCGGGTCCGCGGAAGGAGACGTGCGTGGTTTCGGTGGTCGGGCGGCAGGGTACCTGAGCGAAAGAGGAACGCTGACATGAAAACGTTGACTATCAAAACCCGCAGGCCCCTTCGAACCCTGGCACTCACACTGGTCGTCGGCTTTGGCCTCGTCGCGTCCGGCCACGCCCAGGAGAAGCGGTTTCTCGACCTGGTCGGTCCCGGCACGGTCGGCCCGGTCACGCAAACCGCGCCGTTGCAGGTGCCCTTACATCACCTGGGGCGGCGACATGGCGACGTTCTACGCCAACGGCGGGCTTGACCACCAAGGCCGGGCTCGATCTTCCAGAAGCAGGGGCTCAACCTGCGCCTTACGCCCGGCGACGATTTCGTCCAGCAGGTGCGGGATTACCGCGCCGGCAAATCGCCGTTCCTGCGCGGCACGTTCCACATGATCGGCCTGGCCTCCGAGGTCATCGGCTCGGACCCGCGCACCAAGGGCGTGGTCATCCTGCAGATGACGTGGTCGGCCGGCGACCACCTGGTCGCCCGCGAGCCCAATCCGGACGATCGCCGATCTGAAGGGCAAGACCATCGTGCTCCAGCAGGGCGGACCGCACGTGGGCATGCTGGACGACGTGCTGCGCAGCGCGCAGTTGACCTGGAACGACATCAAGGTGGTGTGGGCGAAGGACCTCACCGGCCTCGCCCGATTCGCCGGCCGAGCTGTTCCGCAAGCGCAACGACATCGACGCCTGCTTCGCCATCACGCCGGACATGGTCGGGCTTGTGCGGCGGGTTGACCGAGACCGGCAGCGGGGCCGAGGGCACGGTGAAGGGCTCGCGCGTGCTGGTCTCCACCGCGCAACTCTCGCGCTCGATCGCGGACGTGTATGTCTGCCGCAAGGATTTCTACGACGCCAACAAGGAGCTGGTGACCAAGTTCGTCGCCGGCTACCTCAAGGCCTGCGAGGAGATCATTGATCTGCAAGAAGCAGTACGAGGCCAGCGGCTCGGACGCCTACAAAAGCCTGCTGCAGCTCACGCAGGACATCTACGGCAAGACAGACCATCCCGACGCTCGAAGACGCCCACGGATTGCTGGCGGACTGCACGTTTGTCGGCTACCCGGGCAACGTGGCGTTCTTCACCCAGGCCAGAGCAACCTGCATCGGCTTCGAGGCCTTCCAGAAGTCGGCGCTCGACCTGGCGGTCAGCCGCGGCTACGCCAAGGAGCGGATGGGGCTGTTCCCCTCCGGCCTGGACTACCAGTCCCCGTTGTTCCTCAAGCTACCTGACGAAGACGCAACTGGAGCGCGGTGAACGGTTCCGGGCCGAGGCGGTGCAAAGCGAAATCGAGCAACTCAGCGCCGGCGGCGCGCTGGACGAGCGCACCATCCTTGCCTTCACCATCAACTTCGAGCCCAACCAGACCGAGTTCAGCGCGGTCCAGTACGGCGCCGAGTTCCAACGGTTGGTCGAGACTGCGGCGAGGTTCGGCAACGCCGTCATCGCCATCCGTGGCCATGCCGATCCCACCAAGACGCTGCTGGACCTGGTCAAGGCCGGCATGGCGAAGGGAGTGCTCAAGCGCAGCGGCTCCGCCGGCAACTATTCCTACTCCCTCAACGGCCGCCCGCTCGACCTGGCTGCGACGGCGAGAGCTGGTGAGACTGATCGAACAGGGCGCGTTCGACGGCGTACCCGGAAGCCAATCCGCGCGAGACGATGCAGGCGGCACTCAACCTTTCCCGCAACCGCGCGGAGGCCGTGCTCGAGTCCGTGGTCGAGTACGCCCAAGGCAAGGGGCTCACGATGGACAAGACCCAGATCCATCCCGTGGGCGTCGGCATGCGCGAACCCTTCATCGCCAAGCCGTCGAACATGGACGAGGCGAAGCAGAACATGCGCGTCGAGTTCCGCGTGGTGCGCGTGGCGGCCGAGGCGAGCAAGGCAGTCGGACTTCGACTTTTGACCGCGGTTGGCTGGCCGATCCGGTACGCCACCGCACCGGGCGCACACCAGCCTCACTCTGACCATGAAAATGAACGCATCAGTGGGCCAGGGCCGGAGGGCCATTCCCCAACGCCGAAAGGCTTGTGCCACACCACCGGGCTCGGGGAGGCTGCTTGCCGGACTGCTCGCCCTTCTCGGTGCGGCGATCGTTCCGCAGTTGCACGCCGACGCCTACCACGACAGCGTTGTAATCGTCCTCGACGCCTCCGGGTCCATGGACGGGCGGTTGAAGGGCGTCGAGATGACCAAGATGGACGGCGCCAAGGCGGCGCTTAGAACGGTTCTCAGCCAGGTCCCCACCAGCACCCACATTGGGCTCCTGGTCTTCAGTGGCAGCAATGTGGGCAACGACTGGGTCTATCCGCTTGGACCACGTGATGACGTCCGTCTGCTGACAGCCATTGACCAGCCCCGTCCGTACGGGCACACGCCCCTGGGCCGCTACCTCAAGCTGGGTGCCGATCGGCTGCTCGAGGAACGTCAGAAGCAGTTCGGTTATGGCAGTTACCGGCTGCTCGTCGTCACCGACGGTGAAGCACAGGACCAGGAGCTGGTGGACCGCTTACACCCCCGAAGTAATGGCGCGTGGCATCACGGTGGACGTCATCGGCGTGGCCATGAAGCAAGACCACACTCTGGCGCGAAAGGTGCATTCCTACCGCCGCGCCAACGATCCGGCCTCGCTGCAGCGCGCCGTGGCGGAAGTGATGGCGGAGGTTTCCCGGTCGCGCGCGGACGACGCCCGTGACGATGCCTTCGCGCTGCTGGCGCCAATTCCTGCCGAGGTCGCAGCCGCTGCGCTTCAAGCCTTGTCTGCATCCGGTAATCAACCCATCGGTGAACAGCCGAGGCGCCGGAAACGGCATGCCGCGCCATCGGCAGCGCCCGCTCCGCCCGTGGCTCCGCGCCCCCTCCGCGCCGATGACCGCCTCGCGCAGTCGTCGCCCATGGTTTTCTCGCGCTCGGCGGATTCCTCTGCTTCGCCCTGGGCTTGGGGGTGCTCGCGGCGCTGATCTGGGTGATCAAGCGCACCTCCCGACGATGAGCGAACAACGCGCCAAAGGCTGTCTGGTCGCGGCCATTGTCTGGATCGTGATCCTTGCCGTGCTCGGCGGGGCCTACCGATTCCTGGTCCATCCCTACCTCAAACAGAAACTCGCCGGCGAGACGGGTGGGACGAGTCAGTACACGGGCGAGATCCTCGTGGCCGCCGACTCGTTCTCCGGCTACGCGGTCCTGCGCTCCGACCTGATGAAGCAGCAACTCAAGCCGGCTGGCCTCAAGCTCACCATCCAGGACGACCAGGGCGATTACCTCGGCCGGATCAAGGCCCTGCAGCAGGGCACGGTGCAGTTCGCCGTGTTCACCGTGGATTCGCTGCTGACGGCGGGGACGCGCCTGGGCGAGTTTCCCGGCACCATCGTGCTGGTGCTGGACGAGACCAAGGGTGGCGACGCCATTGTGGCCCGCCAGGATACGGTCGCCAGCCTGCAGGACTTGAATCATCGCGACGCGCGTCTCGTGCTCACGCCCAGTTCCCCGAGCGAATTCCTCGCCCGCGTGGTGATCGCGCACTTCAACCTGCCCAACCTGCCGCAGGACTGGTCGATTCCCGCCGAAGGCGCGAAAGGCGTCTTCAGCCAGGTGCGCTCAGCGAAGCCAACTGAACGTCGGGCCTTCGTCCTGTGGGAACCGTATGTGTCCAAGGCCCTCCAGCAACCCGGCATGCATGTGCTGTTGGACAGCTCGAAACTCAGGGCTACATCGTGGATGTCCTCGTCGCCCAGCGTGAGTTCCTCAAGGATCATCCCGACCAGGTGCAGGCGGTGGTGGAGGCCTATCTGCGCGCGGCCTACGCGTGTGGCCAGCAGCAGGGCGGGCTGACGCGCCTGGTGCAGGACGACGCCCGCCTGACCGGAGCCGAGAGCCTCGACGAAGCCCAAGCCGCCAAAGTCGTGGCCGGAATTCAGTGGAAGAACACGCTGGAGAATTACGCCCACTTCGGCCTCACACGGCCAGGCCGGGCTGCCCCATCTCGAGGACATCATCGGCAACATCGTGGACGTTCTGCTCAAGACCGGCGCTGCTCAGACCGACCCGCTGGGCGGCAAGTATCACACGCTGTTCTACCCGCAGACCCTGGCGGGGCTGAAGACGGCCGAGCTTCCATCCCGGACAGGGGCTGAACCTGATCCAGGGCGTCGGGCCGTCCCTGGCCGAACTCGAGGCCGTCCGCGTGGAGAAGGCGGCCGTGGCCCTCAGCGAGGCCGATTGGGCGCGCTTGCGGCCGGTGGGCGAACTGCGGGTTGCCCCGATCGTGTTCACCCGCGGCTCGGCCCGGATCGGTCTCGACAGTGAGCGCGATCTCCAGGCGCTGGCGAGGCGGCTGCAATCGTTCCCAACCTTCTACGTGCGGGTGATCGGCCATACCCGCGCTGAAGGCGATCCCGAGGCAAACCGTCGCCTGGCTCAGGCTCGCGCCGAGGCCGCCGCCGACTTTCTCCGTGCCCAGGGCGTGAGGTCGGAACGGATTCGCACCGAGGCTTCGCCGGCGACGCCGGACGGCGCCGAGGCCCTCGCCGCGGTGTCGTTCGTGGTCGGACAGATGCCGTATTGAAACCGGGACTGCGAATGGCGAAGGTCGAAAAAAGAAAGCCTGTCCATTCCGCGCGCTCCCTTCATACTGGGCCGCGCAACGCGTTCGCTCCGTCATGCGGGACGACAAAGAAATCCAACGGCGAGTGCTCTGGCGTGTCCTCGGCAGCCCGCTGGTCGTGGGGCCGTTTATGATCGGCATGACGACGCTCACGGCCACCTGGGCGCTGGACTGGAACCCCGGCATCGGGGTCTTCGCCGCCCTCGCGGGTACGCTCACCTCCGCCGGCATGTTCCTCACCCGGCTGTTGGTGGGCGGCGAAGGCGTCGCCCGTCGCATTACCGAGGATGCCCTCCGGCGTGAGCAACAGACCCGGCAGCAATCCCTCGACGCCCTCGACCGTCAACTTACGGAGGCGGACAAGGATCCCCGGCCCGAGACGGCGCTGCGCGATTTGCGGGCGCTGGTGATGGCCTTCGAGGATTTCGAGGGCGAGGCCTCCGTGGTGCAACTTCCCACGGTGGTCGAATTGCGCGCCCGGGTGAACCAGTTGTTCGAGCAGTGCGTGCATTCGCTGGAGCAATCCGGCCGGCTCTGGGAAACCGCCCGGCGCCTCCACACCCCCGCCGCCCGGCAACCGCTGCTGGGCCAGCGCGAACGGATCATCGAGGACGTGCAGGCCACGGTGAAGCAGATCAGCGAAACGCTGGTCGGGCTGCAGACCCTCGGCACCAGCCAAGGTTCCTCCCGCGAACTCACCCGGCTGCGGGAGGAACTGGACCAAAGCCTGGCGGTGGCCAAAACGGTTGAAGACCGGGTCAACACTCTGTTAAATGACGCAGACGGGCGGACGCCCGCGCTGCCACCTCGCATCGAAACCAAAAACCAGGAATAACACCATGTTCAGAGCCATCGGTCGTTGGATAAAGGCGGTCGGCTATCTGCTGACCGGTCAGGTTGACTCCGCCCGTCGCGTGTTGGACACCAACCCGCATGTGGTCCGGGCCAAGTTTGACGAGATCATTCGCGACAAGGTCAACCAGATCCAGATCTACAAACAGGCCGTCGCGGGGCTCATCGCCCAGCAGGAAAACAAGATGGCCAAGGTCAAAACCTTGAGCGAGGAGGTCGCCAACCTCGAACGCCTCAAGGCCGGCGCCCTCGCCAAGGCCAAGCAGACTCGTCGCCGAGCTGCAGAAGGCCGGCAAGGCCCAGGAGGAAATCCATGCCGACCGAGGACTACAAGAAGTGCCTCGCCGCCTTCAACGACTTCTCCTCCACCCTCGCCGAGAAGCAGGACCACATCGCCGGACTGGAGAGCGACATCGCCGGCTACGCCAAGACCATCGGCGATCACAAGGTCCAGTTGCAGCAACTCCTCCGCGACGTCGACAAGATCAGAGCCGAGGCCGCCGACACCGTGGCCGACGTCATCACCGCCAAGCAGGAGAAGGACATCGCCGACATGCTGTCCGGCATCGCCAAGGACGGGTCGGCCGAGGAACTCCAGCAGATGCGCCAGATGCGCCAGGAACTCAAGGCCGAGGCGCGCATCTCGAAGGAAATGGCCGGCACCGACACCAAGGCGCAGGAGGCCGAGTTCCTCGAATACGCCCGCACCAGCCAGTCCAGCAGCGAGTTCGATGCGCTGGTCGGGTTGGGCGAAAAGGCCGCGGCTGCGCCCGCCAAGCCCGCGGCGGAGAAAGGGACGGCGTTGCCGGAGTAGGAACGAATGTTCCGACGCTTTGCGCGTGGAATCGTTTCTGAGAGAAGGCTGCGCAGTTGATGACCATGCACAAGCAAACCTACGTCGGGTGTTCCCTCTCCCTCAGGGAGCGGGTCAGGGTGAGGGTGAGCCGTCCTCCAGGAGGGTGGCCTTCTGAAACATTGAGACGCGCTGGATGAGCTCGGCAACCATCAAATTGTTCCTGCCACGCGGAGAAGCAAAGAGTCTCCGCACTGCGGAAATCTCGAATTGGACGGGCAAGGCTGTGGCCGCCCCCCGCACCGAACTCGAGGAACTGCTCGGCCGCGAGGAACTCGACAAAGCGGGCGTCTATATTCTCACCGGCAGCGATCCCGTGAGCAACACCCCCCTTGCGTACATCGGCGAAGCAGAGGTCATTCGCGACCGCCTGAAGCAGCACAAGCCGAAGGAGTTTTGGGTTTCGGCCATCATATTCGTGAGCAAAGACGAAAACCTGACCAAAGCTCATGTCCGGTACTTGGAAGGTCGGTTGATTGCTGAAGCCGCGCAGGTCGGGAGATTCAAGCTGGAAAACGGGCAATCAAGCGGTTCAAAGCTGCCCGAATCCGACCGGGAAGACATGGAGGTTTTCCTCTCGCGCATCCGCCAGTTGCTGCCGGTGCTCGGCTCTGATCTGTTGGTGCCCATATCAAGGCCAACCGCCAAACACGCTGGCGGTCCGCTCGTCTGCCGCATGAAGGGTGCGGAAGCGCACGGCCAGCGCACTTCCGACGGATTTGTGGTTTTCAAAGGATCCACGGCCGCGCTGCAAGAGCGCCCCTCCGCCCATTCGCGGCACCCCTTTGTCGTCACCCTGCGGAAGCAACTCATCGCTGAGGGCACTCTGGTTCCGAAAGACGGCTTCTTGTTGTTTACCAAGGACACCGAGTTCTCGAGTCCTAGCGCCGCAGCAGCCGTGGTTCACGGCGGTGGCGCCAACGGCCTTACCGAGTGGAAAACCCAGGCCGGTTCTAGCCTTAAGGAACTCGACGCCTCCTGAATCAGAAACCACCTGAAGCGAACAACACATCTGACCGAACCCAGAAAGGAACAGACCATGAACATGAAACCTCTCATCACAGCCTCCGCGCTGGCCATCACGCTCACCTCCACCGCCCTCGCCGCCCCGCCCTCCTTCTCGCTCGCCTGGAGCGAGTACCCCTCCTGGAGCGTCTTCGGCGTCGCGCACGTCTACAAGCTCATTGACGGCCGCGAGGGCAAACTCGGGCCCATCGAGACGAAGTGGAACGTGGACATCGTCCTCAAGGAGGCCGAGTACGATCCCTGCCTCCAGCTCTACGGCGCCGGCCAGTGCGACGCCGTGTGCATCACCGACATGGACGTGCTCAACCCGTCGCTCAGCCGGCCCTCGGTGGTCATCCTGCCCACCTCGACCAGCTTTGGCGCCGACGCCTGCATCGTCTCCACCGCGATCAAGGACGTGAAGGCCCTGCGCGGCAAGAAGGTCTATGGCCTGGAGAAGTCCGTTTCCGAGTATTGCTTCGTCCGCTGCCTGGAGGTGCTCGGCGAAAAGGAATCCGACCACAAGTTCACCAACATGGACCCCGGCGCCGCCGCCGTGGCCATGCAGCAGAAGCAGAAGGGCTACGACGCCATCGTGGTCTGGAATCCGTTCGTGCTCGAAACGCTCAACAAGCGCCCGACACCCACGTGCTGTTCGACTCGACGAAGATCCCGAACGAAATCATTGACACCGTGACGCATGGCCCAGGCGTCGCTCGACAAACCCGGCGGACAAGGAGTTCGCCTGCGCCGTCATTGACACGTTCTACGCGGTCAACGAGCGCCTCGCCGACGCCGACGACGCGCGACGAGACGCTGGTGGCCCTGGGCGAGAAATTCTCCCACCTCGACCTGGCCTCGATGAAGAAGGTGGTGGAGCAGACGCAGTTCTATGCCACACCCCAGGCCGGCCTGGACATCCTGGGCGGCGACGAACTCAAGCCATCATGCAGCGGGTGGTGAAGTTCTGCGTGGACCACGAGATCACCGAGCGCGCGCCGCAGGTCGGCTACGGGACGAAGACCGATGCGCCAGCCGGCGAATCTGCGTTTCGATCCGACCTACATCAAGCAGGTGCAGGAGAAATGAAAGTGAGAGAGCGCGCGCTACGAGGATGCTCCGGACCGCGGGTCTGTGACCTGCAGGGGCCAGGACGAGGGACGAGAACGATACCCTCTCGGCCTTCGTGCTTCGTTCGGACTTCGGACTTCGGACTTCGGACTTGACCCTCGCATGATCCGCCGCCCCATCCGCCGCGCCACCGCGATCCTCTGGGCATCGCTCTCGTGCTGCTGCTCCTGGGCTATACGTGGCTGTCCCACCGCCAGCACCGAGAGAACCCGAACGACACCACCATCCCCAGCTGGCGCAGCTTGGAGAAGGGGTGCGCAAGCCTTCGAGGTCAACGCGCGCGACGAGCCGCTGGATGGTGGCCGACGCCAAGGCCACCGGCATGCGCCTTCTCTCGGGCTGGGCAGCGGCGTGGTCGGCGCCGTGGTGCTCGGCATGCTATGGGCTGCTTCACGCCCGATCGAGGCCTTCCTTTACCCGCCGCTCTCGCTCTGGCCAAGATCCCGCCCACCGCCGCACTGGCGGTGTTCTTTGTCCTGGTCGGCACCGGCAAGAACATGTACGTGGCGATGATCGCGTTCGGCGTCCTGCCGACACTGGCCCTGACGGTCTATCTCGCGGTGAAGGAGTTCCCGGACGAACTGCAGTACAAGGCCTACACGCTGGGCGCCTCGCACATGGAAGTGATCTGGCACGATCATCTTCCGCCAGGTGCTGCCCCGGCTCATCGACGCGGTGCGCCTCTGTGATCGGCCCGGCCATGGTGTACCTGATCGCCGCGGAAATGGTGGTGGGCGATGTCGGGTTCGGCTACCGCATCCGGCTTCAGTCGAAGCTCCTGAACATGAGCGTGGTCTACCCTTACCTGGCGATGCTGGCGGCGTTCGGCTTCGGCATGGATTCACTCGCTGCGATGGCTCCGCCGCACGCTGGTGTCCCTGGTATGAAGCCGCACGCGACTGAGACGCCCAGGCACGACGTGGCGCTGGAGTGCCGCGGCGTCCACCACTGGTTCGGCCGCAAGCGGGTGCTCGGCGACGTCAACCTCAAGCGTGCTGCGCGGCCAGTTCCTCTCGCTGGTCGGCCCCAGCGGCTGCGGCAAATCCACCCTCCTGCGCGCCATCGTCGGCACGCATCTCGCCCCGGCAGGGCCAGATCCTCCTGTTCCGGCGACGGGGCGGCCAGCGTGGCCGAACGCGGTCCGCGGCCCCGGACGCGACCGCGGCATCGTCTATCAGCAGTACTCCCTGTTCCCGTTTCTCACCGCGAGCGAGAACGTGGCCTTCGGGTCCTGATGCTGGACCAGACCTGCATCGGCTTCCGCTTCTTCGCGCTACCCGGCTGGCGCCGGCAGCGCAAGCGCACCTCGAACAGGCCGCGGCGTTGCTCGAGAAGGTGAAGCTGGGCGACGCCATGCACCTCTATCCGCACGAAATGTCCGGCGGCATGCGCCAGCGGGTGGCCATCGCCCAGGCGCTGATCATGAAGCCGCGAGATCATCCTGCTCGACGAGCCGTTCGGCGCGCTGGACGAAGCGACCCGCGAGGAACTGCAGCAGATGCTGCTCTCGCTCTACGCCGAGAACCAGCAAGCCCGGCGCCAGCGGCGAGACGCCACCGCTACACCCTCATCATCGTCACCCACGAGCTGAACGAGGCCATCTACGTCGGCGACCGCGTCGTCGGCCTGTCCCAGTACTGGGACTGGAAGAGCGAGGGCATCGCCGAATCGCCCGGCGCGACGATCGTCTATGACCAGCCCCGCGCCGGTGTTCGAGATCAAGAGCGCCCGGGACTTCGAACAGTTCGCCAGCAGCGGGAGCGAGATCCGCCGGGTCGTGTTCGACCCAAGGCCCGCTCCGCGACCGCCGCGAGCACGTCATCTACTGGCGCGACGCCGAGGCCGGCCAGGTGACGGGTGTCCGACTATGAAAGCTTCATCGCCTGAACTTCCTGCGCCAGGCCGGCCGCATCCTCAACTCCGGCCAGGCCCGCACCCTCCTCCTCACCGGCAACATCTACGACCTGTTCTGCCACGACCGACCGACGAGCGCGAGGATTACGTGCCGCTGATGGGGTTCCTCGCCGCCAACTGGGACCTGCCCGGTCTCATCGTCATCGTCTACGAACTCAACGGCCCGATCCGCTTCGTGCGCGAGGCGGACGCCGACAAGGTGCGCGACGCCTGGCTGCAATGGCGCAGCGGCTTCGACAGCAACGAGCTCGCCATCCAACGCATGCTGGCCAAGGGCAAGACGGCGCCGATGATGGATCAGGTGGTGGAGACCTACGACGAAGCCTGCGCAAGGCGGTCAACAACCCCACGCTCGCCCTCGAGCTGCTGCGCCAGATGTGCCTCTGCTCGCGCACCGTGCACCAGGGCCAGCGCCTGCTGCAGGAGGACCTGCTCATCCTCATCGAGGGCGCGGACCTGCTGCTGCCGGACGCGCCGATCCCCAGCCTGTCCGACGTGGACCGCCAGCGTGTGAGCATCTGCCACGACTGGTTCACCGACCCCGGCTTCATCAACGGCGGCGACTCGGTGGTGCTGCTCGCCGAGTCGCGCAGCCTGCTGCACCATCGGATCGCCCGGCTGCCCGCAGTTGCTCGAGGTCGAGATCCCCGCGCCGGACGAACCGGCCCGCCGCCATTTCATCGCGTGGTTCAATCGCCGCCAGGCCGGCGAGGCGAAGGTGAAGCTCTGGGGCACGCAGGAGGAGCTGGCCAAGACCACCGCCGGCCTTTCCCTGCACGCCCTGCTGCAGCTCCTCAAGGGCGCGGTGCACGAGCAACGAACTCTGTCGCAGGACGACGTCATCGCCAAGGTCGAGAAGTTCATCCAAGGCCAGCTCGGCGAGGACATCGTCGAGTTCAAGAAGCCGGCGCACCGCCTCAAGGACGTCGTCGGCTTCCGCCGCCTCAAGGCATTCCTGCAGGACGAAATGATGCCGCGCTTGGCCGCCAGCGGTCCCGAGGCCCTGGCCGGCGCGGCGGTGTGCGGCCCGATCGGCGGCGGCAAGACCTACATCTTCGAGGCCCTCGCCGCGGAACTCGACATGGTCGTGCTCGTCGCTGAAAAACATCCGCAGCCAGTGGTTCGGCCAGACCGACGTGATCTTCGAGCGGCTGCGGCGCGTCCTCAACGCGCTGTCCAAGGTGCTGATCTTCGTGGACGAGGCCGACACGCAGTTCGGCGGCGTCGGCGCGGACACGCACGAGACCGAGCGCCGGCTCACCGGCAAGATCCAGGCCATGATGTCCGATCCGCTGATGCGCGGCCGGGTCATCTGGCTGCTCGTCACCGCCCGCATCCACCTGCTCTCGCCCGACCTCCGCCGGCCGGGCCGCGTGGGCGATCTGATCATCCCCATCCTCGACCCGGAAGGCGACCGGACCGGGAGGAATTCCTCGCGTGGGCCGTGCGCCGGTCGCTGTCCAAGGCGACTGACCGACGAACAACGTCAGGACCGTCTGGACGAGGCCACGCGCGGGCTATTCGGCCGCCGGCTTCGCGGCGCTGCGGTCCGAGCTGAAGGCCAAGGCCGCGCCGGTCCGGCGACGCGCTCGACTTCGCCGACGTGCTGGCGTGGTCCGCGATCAACTCCCGCCCGCCATCGAGGAGACGCGGCGTTACCAGACCCTGCAGGCCCTGGTCAACTGCACCCGCCGCAGCCTGCTGCCCGATCCGAACGTCACGGAAGACCAGCGCCGAGAGTGGGAAGCCTTGATCCCGACCCCGATCCGACAAGTCCTTTCGACGATCCGCAAGCATCAGGTGCAGGCGCTGCTCATGGGCGGGCAGGCCTGCGTGTTCTACGGCGCGGCGCAAGTTTAGCAAGGACGTGGACGTCGGCCTGCTGGGCCGAGGCGGACAACTTCGCCCGGCTCGAAGCGGCGCTGGACGAGCTGGCAGGCGGAGCGCATCGCGGTGCCGCGCTTCGATCCGGAGCTGCTCGCACGCGGCCACGCGGTGCATTTCCGCTGCGCGGCACCCGTTGGCGTCGAGGAGTTGCGCGTGGACGTGATGACCCGATTGCGCGGACTTGCCGGAGTTTTCCGTTCTATGGGCGCGCCGGACGGTCTTCGCCGATCCCGGCGGCAGTCGTCTTCAACCTGCTCAGCGTGCCGGACCTGGTGCGAAGCGAAGAAGACCCAGCGCAGCAAGGACTGGCCCGTGATCGAATTGCTGGTCGACGATCCACTACCGCGAGAATGGCACCGAACCGACACCCGGAATGGATCGGGTTCTGGTTGGGGGAGGCGCGCGCGCCGGAACTGCTGGTGGAGTTGTGCCCGCCGCTTCCCCGACGAGGCCCGCGCGCTTGACCGGGCGCGCGGCCGCTGCTGGTTCACGCGGTGGCCGGGACCTTAGCAAACACAAAGCCCGCTCCGGCCGCTCTGGTTCACCTCGCGGCGGGAACTACAGACTGCCCCAAGCGTGTGGTTGTGTTCCGAACCGGCCGGGCTAAGCTGCACCCGTCAACGCCAACACATCATGAAAACCATCAAGAAAGACGAGCTCTACCGCAACCTTGGCGAGTTTTTGCAGTCGAAGGGGATCGAGCTGAAGGACGGCACCTATGCCCAACGCATCCGACAGGGTTGCGACCTCTTGTCGGGCGCCATCAATGCCACGCAGAGCACGGTCACCCGCGCGCAGGCGGAGGTGGACCGGAAGCTGCAGCAACTTCGCCGGACCGTCCACGAAGCGACCAAGCCGGAACCCGAACCCAGCCCACGCCGGACTTCCAAAGCCGCCAAGCCGGGTCCCGGTTCCAAGCGAGCCCAAGGTCCGAAACCCGCACCAAAAGCCAGAGCGAAGACGCAACGGCGGCGGTGACGCCACGGAGGGGCGGAGCCAAGCGCCCCGCTGAACTCCGCCCTGGCTGGGAGGCCTCGGACGGACAGGCAGGAGCGCCGCTGCCTTCCCCTGCGATTCGACGACGCTGCCAGTTACTGGTCTTCGCCTGCCTGGATCCACTGAAGACGTCCGATGAGTTGGAGGACCTCTTGATTGAGGAGGTGCGTCGGTTGGGCAGTGCGACAATGAGCCATTGGGCCAGCCAGGCCGAGGAGCGTGTGAGCCGCGAACTCAAGGGCCAGGATCCCACGGTGCGGAGTCGTAAAAAAAAACGCTGACGTGGTGGTGTGTCTTTGGGTTGTTGTTCGCTGTCGAGCGCCGCAAAGCCTGGCGCATGCTCCAGGGCAAGGTGGGTGTGCTGAACAAAGATTACCTCGCGCAGAAGGCACTGCTGGCCAAGCTCGACAAGGGCGAACTGCAACTGGCCGACGTGCAGTCCAAGACGCGGGAACTGTTCGGGGCGGAGTTGGCGGCCATGAGTTTGTCGGCGCACCGTTCAGTGCTGGGGGCGAACTGCGTCAGAGCAGCGCTTTGAACTGCTCGGGGGTCAACCCGGCGTCGCGGGCGATGTCCGCCATGGTGAAGGCGTTGATGGGCGTGTGCCGCGGAATGGTCAGCCGCACCCTGCCGTTGGACATGATGGTATGTTTGCCTTCGCGGGCGATGCGAAAGCCAGTTTTGCCGAAGACGCGAACCGCCTGCGCGTGGCTGATGCCGGGGAGTCTGGGCATGTCTCAGATGCTCACCAATGACTCCTCCACCGCCAGCAGGCCGCTTTCCTCGGCCTCAACTTCGAGCCACTCGCGGATGGCGGCCTTGATGTTCTCGATGGCCTCCTCACGTGTGGCACCCTGCGAATGGCAGCCCGGCAAAGCTGGACAACTGACCGCCCAACCTTCTTCCGACTGCATCAGCTTGATGTGGTACTGCATGGGGCAAGTTTCCAACAAGGAACTGCGTTTGGCAATCGCGCAACCGGCACGATGCGGTCTGACGGTCCGGTCAACCGGCGTCTCCTGGCTCCGTGGCAAGGCATGGGCCGGAGCAGGCCACGCCATTGCAGGCTGCGGGTTGCCAGCGGGGGAGCAGTTCGGTTTAATGCGGCGGTGCAGTTCGAACTGAGCCAGCCGGACCCTGTCTCGATCGATGCCTCCCCAGAGCGACTGGCTGTGGGGTCGGTGAATGTTCCGGTGCTCTTCCGCCGCCATCCCCGGGCGCGGCGTTACATCCTGCGCTTGCGTCCGGATGGTGCGGCCCAGGTGACCATTCCCCGGGGTGGCTCGGCCGCTGCCGCCCGGGACTTTCTGATGCGCCAGTCCTCCTGGCTGGAGCGCCAACTCCAGCGGCTCCGGGCGCATCCACCTCACCCGGCGGCCTGGCACATTGGTTCCGAGGTGCTGTTCCGCGGCATGCCGGTTCGCATCGAGGCGGTCGAGCAAGGCCCGCCGGCAACCATCCGGTTCGACACGGAAATCCTGCGGGTGCCGGATGTGCATGGGGATCTGCGTCCGATGATCGAGCGGCGCCTTTGGAGACTGGCTTGCCGGGAGCTGCCGCCTCGGCTCATCGAGTATGCCACCGTGCATCAACTGACCGTTCGCCGGGTGACGGTGCGCAACCAACGCACGCGCTGGGGATCCTGTTCCCGGCGGGGAACCATCTCCTTGAACTGGCGTTTGATCCAGACGCCGCCCTTTGTGCGGGACTACATCTGTCTGCACGAACTCATGCACTTGCGCGAGATGAACCACTCGCCCCGCTTCTGGAGGGAGGTGGAGTCGGTCTGTCCGGATTACCCGATGGCGGAGCATTGGCTCAAAGCGCACGCGCGCCTGCTTCATTGACGGCTTGAATGGATTCCGCCCGGGGTGCCGGGTTGTTCGGCGAAGCGCTCCGGGAGGGGCTGGCTTCGGCGCCGAACAACGCGGGCAACCCAACCGCAGGTCCGGACGGCAGTCGGTGGCTCCAGGCTCGTGATCAGCGCCTACGCGCCCGTCCGGCCCGGCTCGCTTTCAGCGATTCCGCAGGTGCTAATATTTTCGGGGGTTAAGCGGGGAACTGGCAAGGAGTTGGAGCAGATTCGCATTCCAAGGCAGATTCTTTTTGCTTGCCTGCGGGTTGGATTTGCCTTTCTTTGCCATTATTATGGCTAGGGTTTATGCCCTCCGCCGCAAGTCCACCCTGGCGCTGCGCCAGCGCAAGGCCGCGTTGTTGCGCCAACTGACGCTGCCGCCCCAGGCCATCCGCGCTTCCGTCGTCGAGCGCTTCGGCACCTGCGGCAAGTCCAACTGCGCCTGCCATCAGGGTCACAAGCACGGCCCCTACTACTACCTGACCCAGTGTCTGGCGCCGGGGCGGGTGCAGAAGTTCCTCCTCAAGTCCGAAGCGCAGCGACAGTCGGCCCGCCAGGCGACCGCCGCTTTCAACGGCTTCTGCGACGGCTTGGAGGAACTTTCCCAAATCAACACCGAACTGTTGCGCCGGGGTGAGCCGCTGGGCGGCTCCCACTCATGAACCGGCTGCGCCAGTTCTGGCAGGCTGCAAGGAAAGTCTTTGATCTGCCCCGCCGTCTGCGGGGGGTGCGCGACGGTCGCGCCGACCCGCAGGTGCCCACCTTCGCGGTGAGCGCGACGCTCTTTCTGGGCGCGCTGCTGCGCAAGCCTTCCTTCCTGCAACTGCAGGACGAAAGCGCCCGCCGCGGCTGGCAGCGGCTCATCGGACATGGGGCGGCGCTCACCGATGACCGGATGGTCTATGTGTGCGAACGCTATCGGCTGGAGGACTGGCGCGCGGTGCTGGTGAGCATCAATCAAACCCTCAAACGCAACAAAGCCTTCGAGGCGGCCAAAATCCACGGGCTGCTGGTGGTGGCCATCGACGCCAACGAGCAGTTCAAGAGCCGCTGCCGCTGTTGTGCGCAGTGCTCGGAGCGCCGGATCAAGATCAAAAACCGGCAGGGGCAGATCGAGGAAGTCACCGAGTATTATCACCGTTTTGTCTGCGCCCAACTGCACGGGCCGGATTTGAGTGTGGTGCTGGATGTGGAACCGGTCCGGCCCGGGGAAGACGAGGCGGCGGCGGCGCTGCGGTTGTTGGGCCGGATGCGCCGGCTCTATGGCCCGCGCTTCTTTGACGCCGTAACGGTGGATGCCTGGTATGCCACCGGCCCGTTCATCAAAGCGGTGCAGCGCCTGGGCTGGGGCGTTGTCGCGGTCCTCAAGCAGGAGCGCTACGAGATCTATCAGGAAGCCACGGCTTTGAGTGGCTCAAGCCCCGGCCATGGCTTGGCAATGGGAAGACCGGCAGATCGAACTGCGCCAGATCAAGGACCTGCCCTTCACCGACCCGGCCATCGGCCCGATGCGCGTGGTGCAGGCGCAGGAACACTGGTCGGAGCGGCGGCAGTGCGGGGGCCGCAAGACCACCGTCGAGCAGCAGAGCTTCTGGCGCTGGCTGGTCAGCCAGGAACTGGAGGGGATTCCTGCTCAAGGCATCTGGCGCATGGGTCATAGGCGCTGGGGCATCGAAAACCACGTCTTCAACGAACTGACGCAGCACTACCACCTGGAACACTGCCCCCATCACGAGCCGGTGGCGATTACGGCTTGGCTGTTGATTCTGATGCTGGCCTTCAATCTGTTCGAGTGGTTTGCCCGTTTGCACGGCAAGCTGCTGCGGGGCGCAGCGGTCACGTTGGCCGAACTGGCCCGGCAATTGGATCGGGCGCTGGAACGGCACGAGGACTTGGAGCCGCTGTGGAGCGGCTGAACCGCAGGAAGGGTTTTGGGGTGACTGCTCTTTGAAAGCCTCAAAAAGCCGTGGACATCAAACGCGGGAGACGTGTCGTCTCAAACAGGCGGCGTCGCGCCGTAATTCGGCTTGGCGCCGCCAAAAAAATCACCCGCCGCGTTGTTCGCCCAGATTCCAACCTCTGGTGCGGAATCGCTGGGCTCGCTTTCGCCGCGTTTGACTCGCCCCGTTTCCTTGCCTAGGATCCCGCGTCGAGGGACAAAGGGAATCTTACATAGACAACATATGCCACCGAAAGCAGCCGAAAAGGCAACCATCAGCAAAGGGAACGACCACAAGGACGATCAGGCGCGACGTCGGGAACTGGAGGCGGCCATTTCCAGCATTACGAAGTCGTATGGGGAGGGGGCGATCATGCGGTTGGGAGATGCGCATGCGCACAAACAGATTGATGTGATTCCGACCGGGGCCATTGGCCTGGACATTGCCTTGGGGGTGGGGGGCGTGCCCCGGGGGCGTGTGGTTGAGATTTACGGGCCCGAATCGTCGGGAAAGACCACGTTGATGTTGCACGTGGTGGCCAACGCGCAGAAGGCGGGTGGGTTGGCCGCGTTCATTGACGTGGAACATGCGCTTGATGCGGGTTACGCCAAGAAGTTGGGGGTGAACCTGGACGACCTGCTCGTTTCGCAGCCGGACAGTGGCGAGGAGGCGTTGACGATCTGTGAGACGCTGGCCCGGTCCAATGCGCTGGACGTGATTGTGGTGGATTCCGTGGCGGCGCTGGTGCCGAAGGCCGAGTTGGAGGGTGAGATGGGCATGGCGACGATGGGCATGCAAGCCCGCCTGATGAGCCAGGCGTTGCGCAAGCTCACCGGCATTCTGGCCAAGGCCAAGACGACCTGCATTTTCACCAACCAGATCCGGGAGAAGCTGGGGGTGATGTTTGGGAATCCTGAAACCACGCCGGGCGGCAAGGCCTTGAAGTTTTACGCCAGCGTGCGACTGGACATCCGGCGCAAGGATGCGATCAAGGATGCCGCCGGCAACGTGATTGGAAACCACGTCAAGGTCAAGGTGGTGAAGAACAAGGTGGCTCCGCCGTTCACGGAGGCGGAGTTCGACATTTTGTTCGACCAGGGGATCCACAAGATGGGGAGTCTTCTGGATGTGGGGCTCAAACTGGGGGTGCTTGAGAAGAAAGGGGCCTGGGTGCAGTTCAATGGCGAGCTCATCGGGCAGGGGCGCGAGGCGGCGATCCGGGCTCTGGCCGAGAGCACCGAACTGGCCGGGCGCATCACTGAGGCGGTGCTCGCCGTTCGACCGGACGAGGTCCCGGCAGAAACGCCGAAATAGGCAGCCCATTTGAATGCACTTTTTGCACTTTTTTGCTTGCGATGCGCGGCCTTCTCTCTTATCAGCACAGCGTTAATATTGTCTTTTGTGATTTTTAGTCAGAGTGTCTCTCCGATGATTAAGCTTCAACCGATGGGGGCTGCTTGAGCCAGCCGTTTCGTTCAGGAACCAATCGTCCCACTGTTACGTTTGTCCGGGTCAACGGCAAGATTCGCGCCCGTGAAGTGCGCGTGGTGGATGCTCAGGGCGGGCAGATGGGGATTTTGTCGATCGGCGACGCCCTCACGATGGCCCGAGCGCGGGGGGTGGATCTTGTCGAGATCGCGCCCAATGCGGAGCCTCCGGTCTGCCGGTTGGTGGACTACGGCAAGTACCGCTACGAGCAATCCAAGAAGGAGAAGGAAACCCGCAAGCACCAGCACGCCAGCGCGGTCAAAGAGATCCAGCTCACGGCGCAGCATTGATCCCCACGATCTGGGCGTAAAGGTGGGCACGCCATTGGTTTCCTGTGCGAAGACATGAAGGTGAAGGTGTCGCTGCGGTTTCGCGGACGCGAATTGGCCCACACCGAGGTGGGATTTCAGGTGGTTCGAGAGTTTTGTCGAGAAAGTGGCTCCTTACGGTCACGCCGACTTCGATCCCAAACTCAATGGCAAGACGATCGTGCTTGATGGTCAGCCCGCTTCCGAAGAACAAGCGGGCGAAGCATCCTGATGCCTTGGTGGCAGGGGAGGACCGTGGGGCTCCCCCCAAGCCCAGAGGTGGCGCCTCCCCGGTTCCACCACCGCCCCCCGACGATCCTCCCGCCCGGGCAGGGTTTGCCAATAACCCGTTCTCGCAACTCGGATCGTCCGAGTCCTGAAGCTGTCACACGGTTCAGGAGCCCCCGAATTGGCGGGCGACGTCAGGGAAACGGCAGCGGTCGCACAGGCTGTTGGCTTGGTGACAGTAATCCGCTTCGACCTGCTGAAGCCCCTGTTGCACCCACAACCGGTTCGGCAGTTTCAGGGGGCGATTGCCCATCAGACGCTGCCGGGCCAATTTGAGCACGGCGTTGTCGGATGCTCCGGGCCAGGTCAGATAGCGTCGCTCGACTTCCTGGCAGACTTGAACCCGCCGCCCCTGACTTGCCTTGGCCCAGAGCCAGGGCAGCACCACGTTGGCAGCCAGATCGGTGGTGCGGTCCATGCCCAGCAGGGGAACCGGCTTTGAGGCCCTGCGGGAACGGAGGGTGTAATGCCTGGACCAGAAGGCGTCAGGTCCGGGTTGGAGCGCGGTCAGCAAGGAATCCGGCAGGCGGACATCGGAATGTGAGGTGTCGCACCAAGCCCGCAACCGGTCGGGAAGATCTCCCTTGCTGACCCAATGGGCGGCCAAGGCCAGTCGGCGTTGGGGATGGTTGGTGGGGCGTGTCCCCGCCAGCCGCCACGCTTTGGAGGGAAGCAGACAATCGGCGAATTCCTGGCGCTCGCGCCACCAGCCATCCCAGAGGTGTCGGAGGTAAGTCGATCCATCCACCGGTGCGGGTGGAAGGTTGATCGGGAGCAATCCGCCAATGCCCAGCAGTCGGGTCAGCGTTTCCAGGTGGGACGCGGAGGGTTTGTGCCAGCGGGAAAGCAGTTCAGCCAACCGCAGCATGGGCCACTGATTGTGTTTGTAACCCAGGGCGCGAAACGAACCTTCCCAAAGCGCCTGGTTCCAGCCGGCGGCGCGGGCGCGCACCCTGAAGTGTTCCGCGCGGGCCTGAAGACGGAAGCGGGCGGCTTGTTGCAGCAGGTCTTCGAGTTGGTGAGAGCCGAGGTGTTGGAGGGGCGCGGCGCATTTGCCCGTCACAAACGGTGGCGGCCCCGGGGCCGGTTCCTGGTGCAACCACGCCGCCAATTCGGCCAGGGGGGCATCCAGGGCAGAGGCCATTTCAAGCATGGGAAGGTCAGATGGGCTGTGAGGGGAGGTGGCTTCCCAGACCACATGGAGAATGACATTCTCGTAGGCGGGATTGACTTGGTGTCTGTGCTGGTGCCAGTCCGCCGGCTGGGGATCCACTTCGACATCACCCGTGCGGGCAGCGCCTTCCCCCACCTGGATCACCGCGTTTCGGAAGTCGGGTCCACTTTCGCGGTTGAGGAAGCCAGGATGCAAAATGAACAACGGCTGGCCGCTGACAGTCTTTAATGTGTCGCGGTGCAGCCGTTGTTGCTGCCAGATGGCTTGAAGGAGGTGTTCGGACGGGGTGTTCCGTCCGTCGTGCAAGGCGTTGACCTCTGTCCGCGAGGAACGCAGCCGGGCATAAGCGCTGGGCGATGGCGACCACACGCCTATTGCATTTGCGTCGGGCCGCGCCCAAAGTCAAGCCGGCTTGCCGGAAGGCCCCGGAGCGGCGCGGTCGCAACCCTGTTCCCGCACCGGTGTTGGAGCGTGAAACGGATCATGAATAGGAAAGCGATTCTTCGTGCATGCGTGCTGTGCGCATTCCTCGGCGCCGGTGTTCCCGGGCCGGGGGCCGTGCTGAACCGGGACGCCCCCGACCGGCGTCGGGACGCCGTGGTGGAGGCGGTGGAGGCGGTGATGCCGTCCGTGGTCAACGTGGCGACGGCCAGTGTGGTTCAATATGCCGATTTTTATGATCGATTGATGCGGGAATACTACGGCTGGGGGAACTCGGTTCCGCGCGAGAAGCTCAACAGCATTGGGTCGGGCGTCATCATTGATGAGGACGGGTGGGTGTTGACCAATCTGCATGTGCTGCGGCGGGCCAGCCGGGTGGAGGTCAAGCTGTGGAACGGCGAGGTGTATGAGGCTGATCCGACGGTGGTGGCCACCGAGTTGAGCGATGTGGCGCTGCTCAAGTTGCGACTGCCACCCGGCAAGAAGCTCAAAGCATTGCGATTTGCCCGGGATGAGGACCTGTTGTTGGGAGAAACGGTGTTGGCCTTGGGCAATCCTTTTGGGCTCGGGGGCACCGTGACCCGGGGCATCCTCAGTTCCAAGAACCGACGTCCGGCGGTGGAGGACGTGCCGCTGGATTACCAGGACTGGCTGCAGACCGATGCGGCGATCAACCCCGGCAACAGCGGCGGGCCGTTGATCAACTTGGAGGGGGAACTCATTGGACTGAACGTGGCGGTCTACCGGGAGGGGCAGGGGATCGGGTTCGCCATTCCCGTGAAGAAGGTGGCCGAGGCCCTTTCCCAGTTCTTCACGCCGGAGGTCAGCAGCGGGATGTGGTTTGGAGCGCGCGTCCGCGGGGATGAAACCGGTCTGGCGGTTTCCTTTGTGCAATCGCGCAGTCCGGCGGCTGAAGCGGGCCTGCGCGAGGGGCAGCGGATCGTGGATGTTGACGGGAGAATTCCCCGCACCCTGATTGAATTCAATGAACTCCTCTGTGCCCAGTCCGAGCATCGGCCCACCCTGAAAGTGCGCGAGGGTTCCGGTCTCAAGGAGCTGCGCGTGAGCCTGGTCCCATTCGAGGAGTTGCTTTCCAAGAAGCTGGGGCTTGCGATCATGTTCCTGGGTGCTGGCGATCAGGTGCATTACCCGATCCCCGGGCGCCCCGGTCTTTACATCACCGCGGTGGAGCGCGGGGGACCGGGGGAGGAAGCCGGGTTGAAGGCCGGGATGCTGCTCGCTGCGGTGGGGGACCAGGAAGCGCGGGATCTGCTCACGGTTGCCACCCTGGTTTCATCCACCCGCCCCGGCGACACGCTTCCGGCGACGGTGGTGGAACCGCAACGTCTGGGTTCAGGATTCGTGCGCTACCTGCAGCGCGGGGTGGCGGTGAGGGTGCGCTGACGGATTTTGTTGGCTGTGGGCGCCTCTTGCCGCACTATCGGTCCGGCAAGTTTCATGAATTCCTGGTTGATGATCGAAGTCCAGAACCTGGTCAAACGCTACGCGGGCCAGACTGCATTGAAGGGAATCTCCTTCAATGTGGCCCGCGGCCAGGTGGTGGGCTTGTTGGGGTCGAATGGGGCGGGCAAGAGCACCACCATGCGAATCCTCTCGGGCTACCTCCCCGCCACTTCGGGAGTGGTGCGGGTGGCGGGTCTGGACGTGTTCACCGAATCCGAGGAGGCCCGCCGGGTGATCGGCTACATGCCCGAGAACAATCCGCTGCATGTGGACATGCGGGTGCGGGACTACCTGCGGTTTCGGGCGCGGCTCAAGGGGCTCACGCGGCGGCAATGCCGCGAACGGGTCGATGTGGTGATCGAGCAATGCGGCCTGGCCGAGGTGACGCGAAAGATCATTGGCCACCTGTCGAAGGGCTACCGTCAGCGGGTCGGGTTGGCGGATGCCCTGGTGCATGAGCCCCAGTTGATCATTCTCGACGAACCCACCATCGGCCTGGACCCTCACCAGATTCGATCCGTGCGGACTCTGATCAAGAGCCTGGCTGGTTCCCATACGGTGCTGCTTTCGACGCACATCCTGCCCGAGGTGGAGATGACCTGCAGCCGGGTCTTGATTCTCTACGGGGGCAAGATCCTGGCGGCGGACACCCCGGAGGGGCTGCAGAACCAGATGCGGGGCGACAGCCAGGTGGTGGCCGAGATTGCCGCCACGCGGGCGGATCTGGAGGCGTGCTGGAGCCAGGTGCCGGAGGTGCTGCAATTCGATGTCGCGCCGGTGGATGGAGAGTTTCACCGGTGCGCGCTCACGCCCAGCCCGGGGGCTGACATCCGGTCGTTGGTGTATTGGACGGTCCAGGAGCGGGGCTGGATGATGCGGGAGTTGACGCGCAGCCGGCACTCGCTGGAGGACATTTACGTCCGGGTTACGCAAGGCGACCAGGAGGAGGTATGATGCAGGTGTATTGGACATTGGTGCGGCGCGAGTTGGGCGGGTATTTCAACTCGATCCTCGGGTATGTGATCATCGCCTCCGCCTTGTTTCTGATGGGATGGAGCTTCGTGTTGATGCTGGGCAATCTGCGGAGCGAACCCATGCCGGTGACGTTGACGGAGCTGTTCTTCATGACGCCGTTTTTCTGGATGATCCTGTTGTTGGCGGCGCCGGTGATCACCATGCGGTTGTTCGCCCACGAGCGCGCATCGGGCACTTACGAGACGTTGATGACCACGCCGGTTCGGGATCTGGAAGTGGTGGCGGCCAAGTTCACGGCGGCCATGTCCTTTTACGTGGTGATGTGGCTGCCGTTGCTCGCCTGCCTGTTCATCATCCGGCGTTACACTGACGATCAGGGAGCGATCGATGTCGGCGTGATCGGGTCCACCTGCCTGGGCATTGTGCTCATCGGCGGCGTCTATATCGCCATGGGTTGTCTCGGGTCGGCGGTGACGAACAGCCAGACGGTGGCGGCCATGATTGGACTGGGATTGGGAGCGGCCTTCTTTATGGCCAGCTTTCTGGCCGGCCTGCTCGATTCCATGGCCTTGTGGCAGCGGGAGTTGCTGGCGGGATTCTCGCTGGTCGATCAAATGCGGGATTTCTCGCGGGGCGTGGTGGATACCCGGCCGGTGGTTTTCCATCTGAGCCTGATGTTCCTGTTCCTGTTCCTCACCCTTCGTGCGATCGAAAGCCGGCGCTGGAAATAACCATGGGAACCGAGCCACGTCCGACCTTCTCCGCTGCCCGGCGGTGGGCTGCCCGCTTTGCCGTCCTGATCTCGGTGCTGTGTGTGGTGGCCATCGTGGCGATGGTGAACTACGCCAGCCAGCGTTACCTCTCGAAGCGCCTGTTTCTGAGCGCCCAGACCCGGGTCCAGTTGTCCGAGCAGACGCTCGGGCTGCTGCGCGGTCTGACCAACGATGTGGAGGTGATTCTCTATTATGATCGTGAGGAGCCGTTATACCCGACGGTGTCCGCGCTGCTGAACGAGTATCGGCTGGCCTGCCCGAGGCTGCAGGTTCGGACGGTGGACTACCTTCGTGATCCGGCCGAGGCGGCGGAGGTGAAGATCCGCCATGGACTGGCCTCGTTGCAGGAGAAGAACCTGGTGATTTTCGAGTGTGGGGGGCGGGACAAGATTGTTCCGGGTGCGATGCTGGCCGAGTACCAGTTGGAGCAGGTTCCGAACGCCACGGAGCGGGAGTTTCGAAAGAAGCCCGTGCTTTTCATGGGCGAACAGGTTTTCAGCGCGGTGATCCTGGCGCTTGCCAACCCCAAGCCGTTCAAGGCCTATTTCCTGACGGGCCACGGGGAGCATCCGCCCGAGGGCGGCGATGAGCAGACGGGCTATCTCCAGTTCGCCTGTCTGCTGCGGCAGAACTATGTTGAGGTCCAGTCCTTGAGCCTGTTGGGGACCAACCGGATCCCGGACGATTGCAATCTCCTGGTGGTCGCCGGGCCGGTGCAACCCTTGGTCGAGCTTGAGCTGCAGCGGTTGGCAGCCTATCTCAAACAGGGTGGGCGGCTCTTGGCGATGGTCAACTACCAGTCCGAAGACCGGGTCCTGGGCATTGAGCGCGTGCTCGAAACCTGGGGGGTGAAGGTCGGCCCCGGCGTGGTGCGCGATCCGGACAACACCGTGTCCGGCACCGATGTCATCTCGGGTGATTTCGGATCCCATCCGATCATGAATCCGTTGCTGCAGTCGCGTGTGCATTTCGTTCTGCCCCGGCCCGTGGGGCCGGTCAGCACCAACGACCCGGCGGTCGATGCGCCCGCGGTGCGGGGGCTGGTGTATTCCGGTCCCAAGTCCATTCTCGTGCAACCGGTGCCCACGCGACCCGCGCGCCAGCCGTTGGCGGTGGCGGTCGAGCAGGCGGAGGCCGCAGGAGTGGTTACGGAACGGGGCACCACACGAATGGTGGTCCTGGGGGATTCGATTCTCTTTGGCAACCAGTTGATCGAGTCGGCTGGCAACCGGGATTTTGCCAATGCCATTGTCAACTGGTTGCTCGATCGCACCGTCTTGCTGCAGGGAGTGGGCCCCCGGCGGGTTACGGAATACCGGTTGGTGCTGACCGACGCGCAGTTCACCCGTGTCCAGTGGGTGTTGCTGGGAGGGTTGCCTGCCGTGGTTCTGGCCCTGGGTGGAGCCGTTTGGCTCAGTCGACGGACCTGAGCCGATGCGTCCGGCGGGTTGGGGGGGGGAGCAGCCGGCGCACGGACGATGCAACGCAATTCGGCATGAAGTCACGCAACGCATGGTTTTGGAGCTTCACGGCGGCCACAGTGCTGTTGGTGCTCTTGGCTTATGAACGCCTGTTCTATCGCCCGCCGGCGGGACCGGATTTGCTGCTGCCTGGGCTGAACGCGGCGGCGGTGGACTCGTTTCGCGTCCTTCCAGCCCAGGCGGACGAGATCCAAGTGGTGCGCCGCGGAGAGGCGTGGCGGCTGGTTCGCCCTTTGGAATACCCCGCCCAAACGCGCAGTATCGAGGCCCTGCTCGATGCTCTGGAACATCTGGTGCCCGTCACCTGGATCTCCGGAACGGAACTGCGCCAGCGTCCGCAGGATGCAGCCGCCTACGGATTAACCCCCCCGCATTCTTCCCTGATCCTGTCCTGCGGCGAGGGGCACCGGCAGTTGTTGATCGGCTCCTTGACTCCGCCCGGAGATCAAGTGTTTGTCCAAGTGGTGGGCGCACAGGGCATCTGCGTCCTGGACGCCGAGGTGTTGAAATGGATCCCAGACAAGGCCAATGCCTGGCGCGACACCGCGATGTTCGATCTGGGGGCGGATTCATTTGATTCGGTGCAGGTGACGGTTGGGGAGCGGGTGATGGAACTCAAGCGGGATTCTGCCGGTCCGGCCTGGCAGATTGTTCGCCCGATGCAGGCGCGGGCGGATGCCGTGCGGCTGCAGAAGCTGATTCAGTCCCTGAGGAACCTTGGCGTCCGTGAGTTCGTCTCGGATGATCCACGCGCGGACCGCGTCGCGTGGGGATTGCAGCCGCCGCAGCTCGAGATGGTGTTTGCCCAGGGGACCAATGTCCTGCAGAAACTGCAGTTTGGAGACCCCGTGCCAGGCCTCAGCAATGCGGTCTACGCCGTGGCGCTGGGTCCGTCCGCCGTGGTCGTGGTGGCGTCCGAGTGCCTTCAGGAATGGCAGGCGACTCCCAACGAATTCCGGGACCGACAGCTTCTTCGGCTGCCGCGCGAGCTGACGGCGGTGGAGGTTCGCAATGGTGAAACCTTCAGCCTGGTGAACATCACCAATGGCACCTGGCGCATCGAGCCGATGGGTGTGCCCGCCGATACGGTGACGGTGCAGCGGTTTCTGCAGGGGATCGAGGAGTTGCGGGTGACCCGCTTTGTGAAGGATGTGGTGGCCGAGCCGGATCTCCCCCAGGACGGTCTCACCCCCCCGGCTTTCCAGGTGGTCTTTCGGTTTCCATCGACAGAGGCTGCTTCATCGAATTCAACGGTCGGACTGGAGTTCGGGGCACAAACAGACCAAGGCGTCTTCGTTCGCCGGATCGACGAGACTGCGGTGTATGCGGTCGAGGCGTCGGCACTGGCGCGGATCCCGGCGGCCGGCGGCCACTTTCGGCAACTCGACCTGTGGAATTTTTCTCCCGAGCAGGTGGCCTCGATGGGGGTGCAGAAAGGTGGTGTCGTCTGGCGTCTGATTCACAACGGCACGAACCAGTGGTCCCTGGCAGCCGGATCGCAGGGGATCATCAACGCCTTCGCCGTGGAGGAGGCTGCCCAACGGCTGGGACAGTTGAAAGCGGTCGTCTGGACGGATTGGAATCCGGAAGCGCTGGCCCGCTATGGCGTAGGTGAGGATTCGGTGACGCTGAGCGTCGAGTTGAAGGATGGCACGCGCAAGACAGTGCGCTTCGGTTTGCCCGCCCCATCCGGTCATGTCTACGCCGCCGTCACGCTGGAAGGGCAGTCCTGGGTTTTCGAGTTTCCCGGGGACACGTTTGAACTGGTGGAGGCCTTCCTGATCAAACCCTCGAATCTCCGCTGAGATGCATCGTCATCACAAGCCGCGCGCCTTCTGGAGATTGGCCCGGATCTGGTTTCGCCATGTGCGGATGGTGGTGTGGCTGCTGGTTCTGTTGGTGTTGGTGATCCTGGTTTACCTGCACAATATCGGGCTCCCGGGATTCGCGCAGCGGGCGGTCGTGCGTGCGTTCGCGGCCAGGGGGATGGACCTGAGCTTCTCGCGGGTTCACCTGGCCTGGTTCAAGAGTTTGCAGGCCGACCGGGTGAGCGTGCGGTCTTCGGGGGCTGGCTGGATGCCCCGGATCGAGTGCCGCAAGCTGGACCTCCACTTTGATCCGCGGGCGTTGTTGCGGTTGCGGATGGTGCCGGAAGACCTTGTGATCGAGCAGGGCGTCCTGGTCCTGCCTTACCCCCTGACCAATGGCATGCAGGGCGAGCTGACGGCGACCAATCTCGAGGCGCTGATCCGCTTTGCTCCCGGCGGACAGTGGAATCTCGATCGATTGACCGGCGAAATGGCCGGGTGCCGGCTGTCCGTCTCGGGTACCATTACCAACGCCGGCCTGATCCAGGATTGGCGGATCCTGTCCAACCGTGCGGCGTCCAGTGAGGGTCAGGCCCATGAACTCTGGAAGGCCGTTTCCCAGATCCGCGAGCAGATGCATTTCCTGTCTCCGCCCAGCCTGCATCTGGGATTCACCATCGATGGCGCCTTACCGGCACAGCTCGGGTTCTGGATGAATCTCAAAGCCAATGCCGCGGCTGCACCCTGGGGGATGCTGGAGGAGCCTGGAATCTCGGCGAGAATCGCGCCCATGGCCGACGGCGTGTGCTCGCAGGCGGAGGTGGTCCTGCAGGCGGACCGACTCGCCACCGGGTTCGGTCAGGCAGACTTCCTCACCTTCTCCTCCACGTTCACCTGTCGGGCCGAGAGCGGCAGCCTCCTGGCCGGTCGGGCGGCTTTGTCGGCCAAACGCTTGGACACCGTCTGGGCGGGGGCATCCAACCTGGAGGCGTCCCTGGGTTGGAGCAGCGATGGCACCAACCTGGTTCCCACGGTGGCTGAGTTGAACCTTGGGGCGAGCCAGTGTTCCACCTCCCAAGGCTGGGCGGAAGGTGTGAAGCTCCATTTGCATTCGGCGCCCTCGGCCGGGGATCACCGACGCGTGCTGGACCTCCCCCGCGGTATCTCTCGCCGACCTGGAACCGTTCGCACTCCAGGTCGCCGCCGAGATGGGACGCATCGAGACCGCTTGGTTCGCCGCGACCAACGTCGCTGTTGCAGCCGACTGGTCTGCCCCGACCTTGACGGTGACCAATCTGGCCGTGGACTGGGCGGGTGGCCATTTGGAGTGCCAGGGAGATTTTGACGCTTCCTCGGGTCGGTTGACGTTGAACGCGGCCTCGGACTTTGATCCGAAACGATTGTATTCGATCCTGCCCCGGCAGGCTGTGGTCTGGCTGGATCGATTCACCTGGCAGGAACCGCCGGTGGTCAACGGGGTGTTGGGAGTGACCCTCCCGGTGCGCAAGCCTTACGCCCTGCTCTGGCCTGGGGACCTACGGCCCTCCTTGTATTTGAACGGCCGCTTTGATGTCGGAAGCGGCTCATTCCGACGGATTCCCCTGTCTGGGGCCACCTCGCATTTGATCTACTCCAACATGTGCTGGCATCTGCCCGATCTGACCGTGCGGCGGCCGGACGGTGTATTGCGGCTCCAACACTGGAACAACGATCGTACGCGCCACTTTACCTGGCGGGTGGATGGCGGCGTGGATCCCACCCCGGCCATGATCCTGATACCGGACGACGCCATCCAAGCCCGCGAGGTCCTGGGAACGTTGAAGTTCGCCGGTCCACCCGAAGTGCATCTGACCCTGGCCGGGAGTTGGGCGGATCCGGCGTCTGTTCAGGCCTGGGGAAACCTGCGGGTCACCAATTTCGCGTTTCGCGGCTGCTCTTTCGACGAGGTGAACGGGCGTGTGGGGGTTACGAACCTGATCCTCACGGTCAGCGATTCCCAGTTCAGGGCGGGGGAGGACACCGCCAGCGCGACGTCGCTGCAATTCGATTTTCCCCGGCGCCTGGCTTTCCTCTCGAACGGCGTCAGCCGCATGCCCCCCATGACCATCGCCACGGTGATCGGGCCGCAGGTGGTGAAAGCCATAGGAGCTTACCAGTTCCTCAGTCCTCCGGATGGTCGAGCCGAGGGCGTGATTCCGCTGGCGGGGGTGGCCGGGGCGGACATGCGATTCGATCTTAAGGGCGGTCCTTTCCATTGGCAGAACTTCAAGCTGCAGGGGATCGAGGGCCGCGTGCTGTGGCGGGAGGAAACGGTGGCGCTGACCAACGTCCAGGCGGCCTTCTACGGCGGGAACGCTTCGGGCGAGGCGTTCTTCGACTTTACCGGGAAGCGGGCTGCCGATTTCTGGTTCAATCTGAAGGTCCAGGACGCGGACATTCAGCCGTTGGTGATGGATGTTTTCCGGTCCACCAACCGTCTGGAGGGGCGCCTGGGCGGGACCTTGAGCGTTACCCGTGGGAACACGGGCGACTTCGGGAGTTGGTTTGGGTATGGCCACGCGAATCTGCAGGACGGGTATCTGTGGAGTGTTCCGGTGTTTGGAATCGTTTCACCCTTGCTGGATGCCTTTGTGCCGGGATTGGGCAGCAGCCGGGCCCGGCAGGCGGAAGGGCGCTACACCATCACCAACAGCGTCATTCGCACCGAGGACCTGGTGATCCACACCTCGAACATGCGGTTGCTTTATGCCGGCACCGTGGGTTTTGAGGGAGCGGTGGAGGCAGTCGCGGAGGCTGAAATCCTCCGGGACACCCTCTTGATCGGGGAGATCGTGAGCACGGTCCTCACCCCATTGAGCAAGGCCATGATCATCGAAATCACCGGCACCCTCGCCGCGCCCAAAGCCCGGCCGCTTTACCTGCTCCCGCGGGTGCTGCTGGCCCCGCTCAACCCAATCAAGTTCCTCAAGGACCTGATCGTGCCCCCTCCGCCGGTCTTTCAGGAAGCGCCCGCCAATCCCGGATCCCCAGACCCGCCTCCCGCCGCCAGCGAGCCTCCGCCGCCTCCAGCCCCTCCTGGACGCGATTCATGATTGTCATCGCGGGCGCGGATCGTATTTTTTCCCTGTGTGGCGCACATTTCTCCTTCTGTGGATTGTCGGTTCCGGGTTTGCCCCTGCGGCCGCCGGCCCGGCAGCGCCGCCCCCGATCGAAGGGAAGGTGTGCAAGGTTCTCCCCCATCTGCTGGACCTGCGCGGCCAGCACACGGTGTCTCCCAGCCTGTTTGACCGCGATGCCTACCAGGCGCGTTTGCGAAAACAGCCCGATCAGGTCTCGGGGATCCGTTATGACGTCCGGTGGAAGGCTCGCTACACGGATAACCGCCCAATCACGGTGCGGCTGGAATTGCAGGGGATGTTCGAAGGCAAGGTGCCGCGCCAACACACCTTGGAACAAACCTTCAGCGGGCAATCCTCCTGGCGCGAATGGACGGGATTGGAATTGACCGGCCCGGCCTACACCGAATTTGGACGCATCACCGCCTGGCGGGTGACTTTGTGGTGCGGCGACGAGCTGCTTGACGAATACAAGTCTTTCCTATGGTAAGAACCGTCCCCGTCCTGCCCCTGTTCCTGCTTGCCCTCGTCGCGTCCCGCGCTTTCGCAGAGGAGTTGCCGGCCTACCGGTTGGGGGACGATGCAACCAACGATGTCATCACTACCCGGAGGTTGTTGGTGGTCGACGAACAGGCCACGGCGGCGATACGAGCGGCAGAGGCGCGAAAGGTCGCCCCGTTCGTCGTCTATTCCACCAATCAAGCCGCCCGCATCGAGAATGAGGTGCGACTGGCGGTCACGCGCATGCGCGAGGAGTTTCTAGGGAGCTTGCAGGCGCGCTACGGCACCCGCCGCCTGACGCCGGAGGTGCTCGAGAGCCAGGGGTTTCAGGAAATCGTTGAACAGTTCCAGAGCACCAGCCCGGGACCGCCGGTGCCTCGGCAGGCCCTCTTCCGTTGGGCCGAGGGCGCCGGGGGCGAGGAGTTCCTGAAATCCTGGTTCGCCCCCCTGCGACAGGCCCTGGCCCAGCCGGTCTGTCCCGAACGCATTCCCCAGGGGATCCGCCTGCGCGATAATCTGAAGCTGAGCCTGACGACCGTTGCCGACTTGTCCCTCTTTGTGAAGGAGGGGTTCGCCTTCTCGAACAATGTGGCAGTCTTCGGCACCAATTTGGTCCCCTTGTCCGCAGCCCAGCGTACCCTGCGCGCCGCCTTTCCGGACCCGGATGCGCCTCATGCCACGTTCATGGTCAAACAACTGCAGCCCAATTGCCGGTTCGACACCAATTTGACTCAACGGGTCAAGGAGTTCGTGGGGGCCGGCCTGGTGCGGATGCGACAGTTCGAGCCGGGAGAAGTGGTGATTCGCAAGGGGCAGCGAATCGACGAGCAGGCCCTGGCTGCATTGACCGAGATGCGTGAGGCGGCCAAGGTGGTCCAACTCGAGCAGCAATTGGCGGTCAACAAGGTGGCGGTCCAATTGCACAGCGAACGCAACGTCTGGATGGCCGGCTTGCTCGGCGTGGCCGCCTTGGGCCTCGTTGTCCTGCTGGTCTGGTCCCATCGCCGGCGCCGGCGCGAGTTGATGCCGGTGCTGAGCTCCTCGATTATGCATCAGGCCGCCGGGACGGAGGGATTGGTGGAGGCCACCGTGGTGGAGGCGCCCCCCGGCGAGGAGGAGGAATGGCGGCGCCGGGCCTTGGAAGCCGAACGCCGCATCGAGCGCGTTCAACGCCTCGCCCGGTCCAGCCTGATGCCCCACTTGGCGCAGCAGCTCAAGGATAACGTGGTCCAGCAGTTGGCCACCCAGATGGATGACATGCTGGATGTGCAGGCTGCGGTTGCCGACCAGTTGGCCGCCATGGAGGAGCGGTTGGAGCGCATGCACGCGCCCCTCCAGGAACGCCTGCACGCCTATGAACAGCGCATCTCGGAACTCGAACTGGAACTGACCCAGCGCGGCCAGGAAAACCGGGTGCTGTTGCGCGCGCGCATCGAGGCGTTGCGCTGGCAGATGGATCAGGAACGGGCCCAGGCGCAAGTCGGCGCCAACTGATCAACCCGGGGTCGCGCGAGTCTCCTGCACCCTCAGGGCTTTCTCGTAGCACTCCATGGCTTCAGTGAACCGCTCCATGCGATTGTAGAGTCCGCCCTTGTGCAGATACGCCATCGTGAGGTTCTGGTCGGCGCGCAGGGCCAGGTCGTAACACTCGAGCGCCTCCTGATCCCGCTGCAAACGTTCCAAAGCCGCCCCCTTGTGCAGCAGCACCTCCGGATGCCCCGGGTGCTTCGCCAGGATGGCGTCGAAGTGCGTAATCGCCTTTTCCGCCTCCTCATGGGCCAGCAGTTCCTCCCCCTCCTTGATCAACGAAGCCAGTTGCGCACTGGGCGTTGTCCCCGATGGCGTGGCCGGCAGCGCGTTCACTGTCCCCGCCGCCGATGGAACCTCTGCAGGCGTTCGAATGACATGTTGCCCGAGTTCCAGCTCGACGATCCGATGTTCCAACCGCCCCAAGGCGTCCCTCAACCGCGCATTGGCTGCCGGCCCGGCACCCGCGCCCGGTCCCAGGGGCGCGTAGCCGGGCGCCGACATCAACGCGGGAAATCCCACCGCCGACGGTTGGAGCGTCAACCGTGAGGCGGTGCGCCACTGCAACCAGGCTGTGGCAGCCACCGCGAGAAATCCGATGCAGGCGAAGATGCCAGCCAGGATCATCATTCGCTGGTTGGACTCCGAGATCTGCCGGCTGGCTTCCTCGACCGCCCTGCGGTCTTGCTTGCGGGCCTCCGTGAGCGCGTCTTCGATGATCCGCAGCCGGGCGTTCAGTGCTTCGGTGTTTCGTGCCGCGACCGACTCCGCGTCCAACCGGCTGCGTTCCACGGCCATCTGCGTGGCATGGACCTGCTCCTGTAGATGCAGGAACGATCGCATCACCTCCCGGGGGATGTCCTGGGCTGCGGACGCCGCCGGGCCGCCGATGGCATTGGTGCTCAACTCTTGTGCGCGCACGCAGGCTGGAGCCAGCCAGAGGCCCATGGCCAGGGTCAGGGAAAGCGGATGAAAGGGAATCGACTTCATAAAAACTGAGTCCAGAGTGTTTTCCGTCCCCCACCTTGTCAAGAAGCGGCTGCGCTCTCCTACCGTTCGACGTTGCGGGCGGCGAGGACGCGGCGGGAGGGGGTGTAGCCGGCGATGAATTCGCGGCGGAACTCGCTGAAGGTGCCGGCGGTCAGATGGGCGCGGACATCGCGCATGAGCCGGAGGAACAGGTGGCTGTTGTGGACGCTCAGCATCCGGGCCGCGAGGATCTCGCCCACATTGAAGAGGTGCCGCAGGTAGGCGCGTGTGAACCGCTGGCAGGCAAAGCAGTCGCAGCCTTCCTCGATGGGACGGAAGTCCGCCTTGTATTGGCCGCCTTTGAGCACATAGGCGCCCTTGTAGGTGAACACGGTGCCATTGCGGGCCACGCGCGTGGGCAGGACGCAGTCGAACATGTCCACCCCCCGGGCGATCAGTTCGACCAACTGGGCCGGAGTCCCCAGGCCCATCGCATAGCGCGGTTGGTTGGCGGGCAGGTGCGGCTCGGTCAACTCCACCGCTGCCATCATCTCCGGCTCGGGTTCGCCCACGCTCACCCCGCCGATGGCGTAGCCGTCGAAGCCCAGCGCCGTGATCTCCCGGGCGCAGCGCTCGCGCAAATGCGGGTCGCTGCCCCCCTGCACAATGCCAAACACCTTCTGGCCGTCGGCACGGGGTTGCTCCCGACATTCCTTCGCCCAGCGGATGGTGCGGTCCACGGCGGCGCGCAGGTCCTTGGCCGGCGCGTCGTGCGGCGGGCAATCGTCGAACACCATGGCAATGTCCGATCCGAGCATGCGCTGGATTTCCATGGATTCCTTGGGGCCGAGGAAGAGCAGGGAACCGTCCAGGTGCGACCGGAACTCGACGCCGTGCGTCTTGATCTTGCGGATCTGCGCCAGGCTGAACACTTGGAATCCGCCGCTGTCGGTGAGGATCGGCTTGTGCCAGTTCATGAACCGGTGCAAGCCGCCAGCCGCCCCGATGATGTCCATGCCGGGCCGGATGTTGAGGTGGTAGGTGTTGCCCAGGATGATCTGGGTGCCCATCTCGTCCAACTCGCGGGGGTCGATGGCCTTGACCGAGGCCTGCGTGCCCACGGGCATGAAGACCGGCGTGTCGATCATCCCTCGCGAAGTGGTCAGCCGGCCCAGGCGCGCCTTGGATCCGGGATCCGTTTGGAGCAATTCAAACATGTGCGGGTTGTTGCAAGGCAAACTCAGCCCTTCGCCTTCACCCGCAGGATAGTGAGCGAATGGGGGGCGAAGGCGCGATCAAACCCGGGGCCTTCCAGCTTCACCCGTTCTTCCCGGGGAGTGACTCTGTCGGGTTCAGCGAACGAGTTCTCGTCTTCGGGATGGTCGGACGTCACCAGATCCGCCCGCAAGCCGTTGCGCCGGTTCTTCCAGGTCTTCTCCGGGAAAAGGGAGACCCTGTCCAGGTCCACACGTCCCTTGTCGGTGACGTCACAGGTCAGCAGTGAATTCCTCATGATCCAGGAAGCGCCAGTTTGCGGCAGCTTGCCCCGACCAGGCAGGGCAACGCAAACCTCGAATGGTGCGCCCTGGTAGGGTCATCGCGCTGCACTGCCCCCGGGTCGTTGGAGGGGGCCGGAACGGAGCGTCACGCATTGTCCAAAGCGCTTGCCTTTGCCGGGTTCGCCATGCGCCGGTGGCGCGGCGCGGTCGGCGCAGCGCGCCGACCCTGCCATGACGGTAGGGCGCTCGAAGATTGACCCTGCGGAATCCCGGTGGAAAGCTCCCGGCATGAAATTCGTTGCTGCCATCCGGACGAGCCGACCCAGGACACACAGCTTGGGACGAGCGTTCCACACGACTGTTGTGGTGCTCCTGCTTTCGATCGGCGCGGTGTGGGCGGCGGACGATGCCTCCCCGAGCCGTCAGTTTCGGCCGGGGCAGCGCTGGCTCGATACCGGGGGGCAGTTCATCAACGCTCATGGCGGCGGCGTGCTGTTCCATGGTGGCGCCTATTATTGGTACGGCGAACTCAAGGAGGGACGCACCTATGTGACCGCCTCGAACAAGTCCTGGGGCGGCACCCGCGTGGTGGCCGCCGGCGTTTCGTGCTATTCCTCGACCAATCTCCACGACTGGCGCAACGAAGGGACGGCGCTGGCGTCCGTGCCGACCGACCCCGATCACGATCTGCACTGCGAAAAGGTGATCGAACGGCCGAAGGTCATCTACAATGCCAGGACCCGGAAGTTCGTCATGTGGCTGCACCAGGACGCGCCCGATTACTCGGCCGCGCGGTCGGGGGTGGCCATCAGCGATCGACCCACCGGACCGTTCCACTACCTCGGCAGCTTGCGGCCCAACGCCGGGGTCTGGCCCGTCAATGCCACCGAGCAGGACAAGCAAAAAGGCCCCGCCAACAAGCTGGCCCGGGATTTTGAGGGCGGCCAGATGGCGCGCGACATGACCTTGTTCGTGGATGAGGACGGCACGGCGTACCACTTCTATGCTTCCGAGGACAACGCGACCCTGCACGTGTCGCAACTGACAGACGATTACCTCAGGCCCGCCGGAAACTACGCCCGCCTCTTCGTGGGGCGTTCCATGGAGGCTCCGGCCGTGTTCAAGCGCAACGGGAGGTATTATCTCATCGCCTCGGGCTGCACCGGATGGTTGCCCAATGCGGCGCGTTCGGCGGTGGCAGACCAGATCTTTGGCCCTTGGACCGAACTGGGCAACCCCTGCCGCGGACCGGACGCGGACAAGACTTTTCAAGGGCAGAGCACGTTCGTGCTGCGCGTGGAGGGTCGACCGGACACCTACATCGCGATGTTTGACCGATGGAAACAGTGGGAGTTGGCCGATTCACGATATGTTTGGCTGCCCGTGCGTTTCGAGAACGGCGCCCCCATTGTGCAGTGGCAGGAAAGTTGGAGTCTGAGTTCTTCTGAGCCTGTCGAGGACAGGTGAAGGGTGGCATGGAGTGGTGGAGCGGTCGGGCGATGGGTGAGTGCCCGTAGAGCGTGCCAGGAAGGACGCCGTTGTCGTCACCGGCCTGACCCGACGTGGTTCAAGTCCGGCTCAACCATCTGGCGCTGCAACAACCTGACCGGCCCAAGCAGCCCTGACTCCATCAAGGGGGTGCTGGCTTTCAATCGGCGGACGTTCGTCCGGGTGCGACGCTGCTCCGGCGGCAGCGACGCATCGCCAATGATCCGGTTGGGCGAGAAACAGAGCTCGCGGTTCGCCGCGCGAGGGTGGTGAAAATTCATCTGCGACGCTTGCACCCCATCGGCGTGCCCGTCAATAGGCATTCTTGCGGCTATTGGATTCTCGAAACCGATCGGCGATCCGACCTTGCGCGGCTTTCTGCGCTGCCGCATCGTTCGGTCGGCCTGTGCGCAACGCGCGCGGCGCGCTTGAATGGCTGTCGCATGACCCGAGTCCATTGATTGACCTGCAAACCACTGTGATGAAAACCTGCACACCTCGACTGGTCGTTGGCCTGCTGATCGCCCTGATTCATCTGCTTGGTCTGCCGCTCCAGGCCGACCTCCTTCCTGATCTCAGCCTGCGTGAGGGACTTTCACTCAATGGCGAGTGGAAGATCATCATCGACCCCTACGAGACCGGCTACTACGACTACCGCTGGCAGCCCCGGGACCAGGCCCGCAACCCGTCGCGCGAGGCCTACTTCATGGATGCCACTCAGAAGAACCCGCAGGAACTGCTCGAATACAACTTCGATGCCTCCCCTTCGCTCCGGGTGCCCGGGGATTGGAACACGCAAATGCGTGAACTCTATTACTACGAAGGCACGGTCTGGTACCGGAATCGGTTCGCGTTCGCCCCCTTGTCACCGGGCGAACGGGCTTTCGTGCATTTTGGCGCAGCCAATTACCGGGCCGATGTCTACCTGAACGGGCGCAAGCTGGGCACGCACGTGGGCGGCTTCACGCCGTTCTCACTCGAAGCGACCCACGCGCTGCTTGCGGGGACCAACTCGCTGGTCGTGCGCGTGGACAACAAACGTTCCAAGGAGGCCGTTCCAACGCTGAACACTGACTGGTGGAACTACGGCGGCCTGACCCGCGACGTGAAGCTGGTGCGTGTGCCGGCCGCCTTCGTCGCCCAACACTGGCTGCGGCTCGAGTCGGAATCGACCCGCGTGATCACCGGCGAGGTCCGCGTCGAGGGCGCCCCCGCCGGACAATCCGTCCGCGTCGCCATCCCTGAGCTGGGTCAGCAAATCACGGTCAAGACCGACGCCCGTGGGTCTGCGGCGTTTCAATTTGAACCGTCCAACCTGATGCTCTGGAGTCCCGAGAGCCCCAAGCTGTATGACGTGACAATAGAGCAGGGGGGCGAGCAATTGACCGACGCCATCGGTTTCCGCACGATCCGCACTCGCGGCAAGCAGATCCTGCTTAACGGCAAACCCATCTTCCTGCGCGGCATCTGCCTGCACGAGGAACTCCCGCTGCAGGGCGGGGGACGCGTCGCATCCGCCGACCAGTCGTCCCAACTCCTGGCCTGGGCCCGGGATCTGAACTGCAACTTTGTCCGGCTCGCGCATTACCCGCACAACGAACACACCCTCCGCCTGGCCGATCGCCTGGGCCTGCTGGTCTGGTCCGAAATCCCGGTTTACTGGACCATCGATTGGACCAACGAGGACACCTACAAGAACGCCGAAGCCCAGCTCTCCGACATGATCCGGCGCGATTACAACCGCGCGGCCATCGTCATCTGGTCGCTGGCCAACGAAACCCCCGTCAACGAGGCCCGGACGCGGTTTCTGTCCCGGCTGGCCGCCCAGGCCCGCTCCCTCGACACGACCCGACTGTTGAGCGCGGCGATGGAAAAGCATTCCAAACCCGATGCCGCCAGCGTCCAGGTCGTGCAGGACCCGCTGGCGGACCTCGTGGACATCGTCAGCTTCAACCAATACATCGGTTGGTACGACGGATTGCCCGAGAAGTGCGCGCGGGTGACCTGGGAAATCCCTTACGACAAACCGGTGTTCATCAGCGAATTCGGCGCGGACGCCCGACAGGGGTTACACGGTGACAAGACCGCCCGGTTCACCGAGGAATATCAGGAAGATCTCTACCGGCAGACGCTGGCGATGATGGACAAGATCGATGGACTTTGCGGTTTTTCACCCTGGATTCTCGTGGATTTCCGCTCGCCGCGCCGCCCGCTGCCGGGCATCCAGGACGGGTTCAATCGCAAGGGACTCGTTTCCAGCGAAGGCGTGAAAAAGAAGGCGTTCCTCACCCTGCGCGACTATTACCTGAAACGGGCGGCACAATAGCCGCCCGCCGCTGGCCCCGCTCAAGAATTGCAGGCTCAGGCCCCTGCGGATTGAGACAATCCCCGCTCTGTGGAAGCGGGCCGCCATGTCCTCAACGAACTGATGAGTTCGATGTCCGGGCTTCGGGTTTCTTCCGGATTTCGCACGTCAACGGGTGTCCCTCGTTGCACGTTCACCCGCCCTGCCCAGCTCGCGGTTTCAACACCGCTCCGGGCTTCCCACTGGCGCTCTTCCTGCTCCCAACCGGCCACGCTATGGCTATGACATTGGAACAGGCTTGGAAATCCATTCTGAACTGCGCCCAGGAAATGAACGCCCGCTACCGGGACGTGGTCTTTGACGAACTGGCGATTGTCTCAATCGGCGACAACCAGACCCGCACGGTGTCTTACCAGGGACCGCGGCGGGAGGCGTTTGCCAGCAGTTTTCCCGCCGATTTGGCCCCGTTGCGCAAGGCGGCGCGTCAGGGTGGCCAGAGCTATCAAGCGGGGGATTTCGAGTTCTCTCATGAAGGAGCCGGGACCGCGTTCGAGGCCTTCATGATCCTCGGACGCAACCTCTGCCTGATCTGCAACAACACCGCCAAATCCATGGACGGCATCTCCCGGAACCCGCGGTGGATCGAAGCACAGGTCCCGTTCGTAGAACTTGGCGACAAGTTCCGCGGCGAACCCCTCACCGCTGCCTGATTCCCAGCCGCTTGTCTTCCGAGAGGCGTCTCGGGAACGGCAGGTTCATGGAGGGAATAATCACAGGGCCCCATCAATCCGCACTTTCCACCGGGGGGCCGGCGGAGGAACATTGGCGGCGTGGACGCTGAACCGGTTCGAATTCCCATTACGGGAGAACTCGACCTGCACACCTTTCGGCCGCAGGACGTGAAGGATTTGGTTCCGGAATACCTGGCGGAGTGTCGCAAGGCGGGCCTTCGCACGGTGCGGGTGATTCATGGCAAAGGAATCGGCCATCTGCGTCGCACCGTGCACGCGTTGTTGGCACGGGATCCCAACGTCGAGTCCTTCACTCTGGCGGGTGAACAACTGGGCGGTTGGGGCGCCACTCTGGTCCGGCTCAAACCCGCGCAACCCTGAACCGGCCTGCCAAACAAGAAACGTAGGGCTGCGTCCACCCTCCGCAGCAGCTCTGGTACAGAGAACGGGCTGCCGCCTGGCGCCGGATCACCGTCCGCCCTACCAAGCAATCGAACGGAAGTCGCTACCAGGCATCGCTGTCATTACGCCAACGCCAGACTGGGGGCAACCTCGGCGTCCACCCCGCTCCCTTCCCAGCCCCGGGCCAGTTTCCGTTCGGCCAACACCCCTACCATGGCGGCGTTGTCGGTGCACAGCCCCGCCTCCGCCACTCGCCAGGCCAGCCCCTCTTCTGTACAGGTGGCGGCCAGTCGCCGCCTCAGCTCGGTGTTGCACGTCACCCCGCCGGCGGCCGTCACGCACCGCACCCCGCAGCGCTTGGCCGCGCGGATCGTCTTGGCCACCAGCACGTCCACAATGGCAGTCTGCACACTGGCACACAGATCCTTCAATCGCTGCGGTTCGTCCGCCAGGCCGGGATGATCACGCAGAAAATAGCGCACCGACGTCTTCAGCCCACTGAAGCTGAAGTCGTCGTCGGGGTCGTTCTTCTTCGGACGCGGAAAATGGAAGGCGTTCGGGTTGCCCTGGGTGGCCAGACGGTCCATCACCGGACCGGCCGGGTAGGGGAGCCCCAGCAGTTTTCCGACCTTGTCGAAACATTCACCGGCCGCGTCATCCACCGTCGAGCCCAAGACCACGTGATCCAGTTCGCCGCGCACATGGACCAGCATCGTGTGACCGCCGCTCACAATCAGGGCTACGTTTGGCTCAAACGCATCAAAGTCTGCAACCCAGGGAGTGCCCGAAATCCAGGGCGAATACAGATGCGCCTCGTGATGATGGATTCCCAAAAAGGGCTTGCGCAGGGCGAAGGCCATGGCTTGGGCGGCCTTGAAACCGATCAGCAGCGCGCCGGGCAGTCCCGGTCCCTGCGTCGCCGCGACGGCATCCAACGCGTCCGCCTGCACTCCGGCTTGCTTCAAGGCGGCATGCGTCAGGGGCGGGAGGTTCCGGAGGTGTTCCCGGGCGGCGAGTTCCGGCACCACCCCGCCATATTCCTCGTGCAAGCGGGCTTGGGACGAGACCAAGCTGGACAGCACGCGCCCGTGGTGGACCAAGGCCACGGCCGTTTCATCGCAGGAGGTTTCGATGGCGAGTATCACGACCGGATCCCGTGCTAGCGTCGAACCCAGCGTTCGTCGTTCCTGGCCGGCGCCACGCGATCCGGCGCACGTTCGGTGAACAGCAGGATGCCTTTGAGCAGGTCGCGCGCGCGGTCGTATTGGAGGTCGGGGGTGGAAAGCACACGCTCGCGCTGGGATTCTTCGAGGGACTCCGCCGCCCCGGGCGAGCGCCGAAGCCGGACGTCCAGTTGCGATTCCTCCGACATTTCCACCTGGATATCCGGGGTGATGCCCTGTTCATGGATGACCTTGTGGCTCGGGGTGTAGTATTTGGCGGTGGTCAAGCGCAGGGCCGATCCGTCTTCCAAGGGCAGGATGCTTTGCACGGAACCCTTGCCGAAGGTCTTCTCGCCGATGATCACCGCGCGCCTGTAATCCTGCAGACATCCGGCCACGATCTCCGATGCGCTCGCGCTGCCGAGATTGACCAGCACCACCATGGGCAACTCGTGCCCGTTGGCAAACCGCAGACCGCGTCCACTCGCCCGCTGCTCGCGGTTCTGCGCCGGCGTGCGTCCCTCGGTGGTCACGACCAGGTCGCCCCGGGGGAGGAACTTGCTGCACACCGCCACCGCCTGGTCCAGCAACCCGCCCGGGTTCCAGCGCAGGTCCAGGATCAATCCCTTCATCCCTTGCTCCTTGAGCTTGGTCAGGGCGGCTTCCAATTCGTCCTCCGCCTGTTCATTAAACTGGCTCAGGCTGATGTATCCGATCCGGTCCTCGCCAAGCTCGAACTTGCGTCCGCCTTCCAGGTCCTTGACCACGTCCACCTTGATGACTTCCCGCGTCAAACGGTGTTCCTTGGTCTGCCCGGTGGCCGGATCCTGTGTGGTCAGCTCCACTTCGCTCCCGGGTTCGCCCCGCAGGAGTTTGACGGCGTCTTCCAGGGGCATGCGCTCGGTGCTGCGCCCTTCGATGGCGACGATCAGGTGGCCGGTGAGAATACCCGCCTTGAACCCGGGCGACCCTTCCATGGGCGACACCACCGTCAGCCGGCCCTCCCGCATGGACACCACCACGCCGATGCCCCCGAAGCTTCCCTGCGTGTCGTCCATCAAATCCTGGTAACGCTCGGTCTCGAGGAATTCACTGTGCGGATCCAGCGTGCTCACCATCCCCTTGAGCGCGGCGTGCACCAGGTCCTGGTAGGTCAGTTTCTCACCGTCCACGTAATCGCGTCGCACCCGCTCCAATACATAGGCAAATTGGTCGAGACTGGGATAGGCGTTGTCCTCACGCCCGGACGCCGCCAGCGTGTTGTAGAGGCTGAATCCGACCCCCAGGTTCACGGCCAACACCACCAGCACCGACCCGTAAATCAAACGACGCTTCATAGGTTTAGCGTGCAGACCATACGAAGCGTTCCGCCGCTTTGCAAGGAACTGCCAACGGGCTCTCAGGCCCGGGATTGCCGCAGCAGGACGGATTCTACGTAGGGCAGGTCGGCGGGAAGGGTGACCTTGGGATTCGGATCGTTACGGACCACCAACCGCACGGGTTGGCCAATCAGTTCGCACGCCGCCGTGTCGTCGGTCAACGAAAGCCTCCGCTCACGCGCCGCCTCGAGGGCCCGACGAATCACCGGCACTTGAAAGGTCTGGGGCGTCTGCACCGACCAGAGCCGGGAACGCGGAATCGTGCGCTCGACCAGTCGGCCATCCGCAGATTCCTTGATCGTGTCCACCACCGCCTGGGCGGCCACGGCTGCGCCGGTCTCGCGGGCGGCCTCGATGGTGGCCTCGATCAACGCCTCCGTCACGCACGGACGCGCCGCATCCTGGATGGCCACGATGTCCGTCCCCGCCTCGAGCGCTTCCAATCCGTTCCAGACCGAATCCTGACGCTCGGCTCCGCCCGCCACGATCCGATGCGGCTTGGTGTAACAATACTGCTCGGCCATCCGGAGAAATTCCTTCTCCAACCCGGGCCGGACGACCAACACGATCCGCGCAATGCAGTCTGCTTGGTCGAACCGCAGCCAGGTGTGCGCCACCACCGGGCGACCGGCCACTTCCAGAAACAATTTATCCACGCCCGGTCCCATGCGGGTGCCCTTTCCAGCGGCGACAATCACAGCGGCGTTCATGCGCCGCCCATCGTGCGCTGCCCGGCGCGCCCCGCGCAAGCGCGCAACGCAGCGCGCCGACCCTACCCTGTGTGTGCCCTGGTGCGGAACTCAATCCAGCGTCTGCCGGTAGCGCTTGATGCCGATGGCCAGCATGACCGCCACGAACAGCGCGATGCGGCCAGAGCTCCGGCGCAATCTGGTCCAGCCCGTTGCCCTTGAGCAGAATGCCCCGCACGATCCGCAGGAAATGGGTCAGCGGCAGGACTTCGCCGATGCCACTGCGCCCAGACCGGCATGCCGCGGAACGGGAACATGAAGCCGGAGAGCAGGATGTGACGGCAGGAAAAAGAAGAACGCCATCTGCATCGGCCTGAAGCTGGTTGTGGGCGAGGGTCGAGAAGGTGATGCCCACCGCCAGGTTGGCGCCGATGAAGAGCAGCATCACCGCCAGCAGCAAGCGGCACGCTGCCCACCATCGGCACCTCGAAACAGGAACCGCGCCGCCAGCAGGATCAGGACCACCTGGACGTAGCCCACCACGATGTAGGGAATGATCTTGCCGATCATCACCTCGCCGGGTCGCACCGGCGTGGACAGCAGGTTCTCCATCGTGCCCCGCTCGCGTTCGCGCGTGATGGCCAGCGCGGTGATGATCACCATGGTCATCGTCAGCACCACGCCCATCAGGCCGGGCACGATGTTGTATTGGGTGATGATGTCCGGGTTGTAGTGCCGGTGAGGATCCGCAGTTCGACCGGACCCGGGCCGCGCGCGGAGGTCCGCGAGCGGCCCTTTCAGGTCGCGGTCGAAGACGGTGGCCACCAGCGTGCTCAAGCGCCGACAGCGCGTAGCCGGTGGCGGCCGGATCGCGTGGCGTCGGCCTCGCAGCAGCAGGCTCGGCCGCTCCCCGCGCAGCAGGCGCGCGCGAGAAATCCTCCGGGATATGCACCACGAACTGCACCTGCCCTCGAGCCAGCAGCGACTGGATCTCCGCCTCGCTCCGCGCCACGCGCATGGACGTCGAAATAGTCGCTGTTGCGCAGCGCCCAGACCAGCGTGCGCGAAAACACGCTGTTGTCCGCCGCAGACACCGCCGTGGGCAGATGCTTCGGGATTCAAGTTGATGGCGAAGCCGAACAGGATGAGCTGCAGCAGCGGGATGCCCACCATCATGCCGAACGTCAGCCGGTCCCGCCGCATCTGGATGAACTCCTTCGACGACGATGGCCCAGAACCGGCGGAGGTTGAAGGGATGCAGGTTCATGGCTTAGCGAAGTTGTCCTTCGCGCCGTTTCCATCAGGCTGATGAACACATCTTCCAGCCCGGACTCGATCGGCTGCCAGCGCGATGGCGCCGGCAGTGCAGCGCGGATTCGAGGCTCGAGCTGCAGTTGGGCGGCGTCGCGACCGCTGACGTGCAGGGTGTTGCCGAAGGCGACCACCTGCTCGACGCCGGGCAGGCCGCGGAGTTGTTCGCGCCAGTTCATGCAGGTCGCGGGCCGGTCACCTCCCAGGTGGTCAGCCCGGCCCCGCTGACCACCTCGTCCACCGTGCCGCGCGTCAGCAGGTTGCCGTAGGCGATGTAGGCCAGGCGATGGCAGCGCTCGGCTTCGTCCATGTAATGCGTGGTGATGAGCACCGTCAGCCCCTGGGCGGCCAGGCGATGGATCTCCTCCCAGAAATCGCGGCGCGCCTTCGGATCCACACCGGCGGTGGGCTCGTCCAGCAGCAGCAGTTCGGGGCTGGTGAATCAGGCAGGCGGCCAGCGCCAGCCGCTGTTTCCAGCCGCCGGAGAGTTGCCCCGCCAGTTGCCGTGCGGCGCGCTGCCAGCCCAAGCGTCTCCAGGCTGCGGCCACGGCCGTCTTGCGGTCGGGCACACCGTAGATCCGCGCGATGAAATCCAGGTTCTCCTCGATGCTCAGGTCCTCGTAGAAGCTGAACCGCTGGGTCATGTAGCCGACGTGCTTCTTGATCTCGGCGGATTGGGTGCGCAGATCGAAGCCCAGGCAGGCGCCCTGCCGGCATCGGGCGTGAGCAGCCCGCAGAGCATCCGCAGGAAGGTGGTCTTGCCGCTGCCGTTGGGGCCGAGAAAGCCGTAGATCTCACCCGCGCCGACCTGCATGGCGATGTCGTTCACCACCACGTGCCCGTCGAACCCTTGGTGATGCCATGCACGTCGATCACAAGTTCAGCCGCGGTCATGTGGGGAGAATAGATCCGAAGCCCGAAAACCAAAACCCGAAGGTGCCAGGTCCCTTGCGAAAGCGGACGACGGACGGTGGAGGGCCGGAGGGCAGAGTTCGGACTTCGGACTTCGGACTTCGTTCGGACTTCGGACATCGGACTTCGGATTTCACGGCTCACATCCACCGGCTGCCCCGGACGCAGCCTGGCGGTTTGGCCGGAGTCGATCTGCGCCTCGACCATGAACACCAGCTTGGCGCGATTCTCCCGGCTGTAGATCACCGGCGGCGTGAACTCGGCTTCGGTGGAAATGAAACTCACCGTCGCCAGCACCGGCTCCCGGGCGCCGTCGCAGGACACCGATAGCCGATCGCCCAAGGCAATCGAGCCCAGTTCAGCCTCCGGCACAAAGAAGCGCACCTTGATGTTCTCCGGCGGCAGCAGCATCACCACCGGTCGTCCCGCCGCCACCCATTCGCCGACGCGATACAACGTGTCCTCGACCACCCCGGCGCCGGGGGCCGACTGTTGTTTCTGATCCACCGCCCAGGCCGCCTTGGCCCGCGCCGCCTTGGCCGATTCCACTTCGGCTTGCGAGGCCGCAATTTCATCCGCGCGCCCTCCGAGCCGCGCGGTTTCCAGATCCGCCTGCAGACTGGCGACGGCGGCCAGCGCGGCGTCCCGACGCGTGCGCGCCCGATCCATTTCGTCCGGAGAAATCACGCTGTCCTGTTGCAACCGCATCAACCGCTCGACATCGCTTGCTGCAAACTGCGCCTCGGACCGGGCCCCCGCCAGGCGCGCCTCGAGGGCGGCGATTTCCGAGGGCCGCAGCCCCTTGGTGAGGTTGGCCAGCCGGGCCTCGGCCTGGGCCGCACGTCCTTCCGCCTCCCGCAAGGCGGCCGACTCCGGTTCGGGATCGAGTCGGAACAGAGGTTGCCCGGCCCCGACGGCCTGCCCGCGCTGCACGAGCAGTTCATCCAGTTCTCCGCCCACCGGTGAGGACGCGTAAACATATTCCCCCTCCACGTAGCCCTGGAAAACTCCATTGCGCTCCGGCGCGCAGCCCCATAGCAAGAGCAGCGGCAGGAGCAACAGGAGTCGAAGTCTGACGTTCATAAGGCATCATGTTGGCCCTCGAACAACTTGCTCGTGGCCGGTGCGTGGTCTTTCGACGGGTCAGACCAGCTTTCGCAGCCGGGGATCATCCCCCATCTTCTTGACCACTTGTTTGATCTTCTCCGCCTGCCCCTTGTCGGCCAGCAACACCGCGTCGTCGGTCAGCACCAGGATGGCGTCGCGCAAGCCCGCGCACGCAATCGGCGTCCGATGCCCCTTGGTACGTGCGTCGTAAATGATGTTGCGAGCGCCGTCCACATGGACGAAATCCGCGACCACGCAGTTGCCTTCCGCGTCGGGTTTGACGTGTCGCGCCAGTGCGGGCCAGGCACCCAGGTCATCCCATTCAAACGTCCCGTCCGCCACCACCACGTTCTGCGCCTGCTCCATCACTGCATAATCGATGGAAATCTTCTGGAGCGCCGGGTATCCCGCTTGAGCGTGCGATCGAGTTTGACCGGGTCGTTCGCCACCTTGAACCAGCGTTGGCAGGCCTGATACATCTCCGGTTGATGCTGTTCCAGGCTGTTGGTGAGGGTGACGAAGGACCAGATGAACATCCCCGCGTTCCAGCGGTAATGCCCGCTGCTGGCGGTACTCGACGGCGCGCGCCAGGTCGGGCTTCTCGACAAACCGTTCCGCCTTCAAAAAGGTGGTCTTGTAGCGCGTCACCCCTGCCGGCGGCGCCAATTCCTGCCCGGCTTGAATGTAACCGTAACCCGTTGCCGGCTCGGTGGGCCGGATGCCGATGGTCACAATCACCTGCCCGCGACCGGCCACATCGAACGAATCCTTGAGCACCTGCTGGAACTTGGCCGGAGTCGGGATCACATGATCCGCGGGCAGCACCGCCATCACGCCGGTGGTGGATCGCGCCCCCACCAACGCGGCGCCCAAGGTCACCGCCGCGCAGGTGTCGCGTCCGACCGGTTCGGCGACCACGTTGGCCTTGGGCAGGTTGGGCAATTGTTTGCGCACCGCATCCGCCTGGACGGCGTTGGTGATGACGAACACATTCTCGCGCGGCACCACCGGCAACACCCGCTCCACCGCTTGTTGCAGGAAGGACCGGTCGCCCAGCAATCGGATCAGTTGCTTGGGGGTCTTCTCCCGGCTGATGGGCCAAAAGCGTTCACCTCGCCCCCCGGCCATGATGATCACGAACCGATCTTTGTTCTCAGTCCTGCCGCGGGTCTTCATAGTTCGGGATGCCTTCATGCGTGCGCAGAGTCTCGCAAATCCCCGGCGCCGACGCAAAACAGAAGCGGGCAAACACAACCGGTTTCCTGCCCAACTCCCGCAGGTATGGGCGCGGGAGAAGTTTGAACCACAGAGACGCAGAGAACACAGAGAACACGAAGTGATTCTAAAACAACAACTTAACCCTATCACCGCAGTCAGTGATCGACTCCGCCCTCCGCCCCACCGAAGCACTGAAGCTCCGCCCCACCTGCCCGGGGAACTGGACTGTTGGAGCCAAGAGCCGATAGTCGAGAGGACGGTGTTTCAGTATTTCAGCTTTGTGCTTTCCGCCTTCCGCTTTTCGAGACCGCCGGCCGTCCTTATCGGGGGATTTCTCTAACGCCGGCCAACAAAGTCCTCCACGGTCAGCCCGATGTCCCTGGCAATCTGCCGCAGGAGAGGAGGAGCGATGTCGCGCCCTTTGTGGAGTGGGACGGTTGTGCCCCGAATGTCCGGGTGACGATACTGCACGTGAGATCCGCGCTGGCGGATTGGGGTAAAGCCGAGCCGTTCAAGCAGACAGCAAACCTCCGCGGCTTTGAGAACCGGTAGGGATCCCATGCCTAAGCAATCGCCACGTTCTGGGTGCCCACAAACTCAGCTTCCAGGTGCGGCTCGCCATCCTCAAGCAGCATGGAAATCACCTCGCGGAGGTTGGCGTTGAGTTCGTCCAAGGTCGCCGCTTGCGAATGGGCTCCGGGGAATCCCGGCACGTAACCCACCAGCAAGCCCGTTTGCGGATCCCGTTCCACCACTGCCGTGTAGGTTTTCATGACCGTATTCTTTCACCGCATGGCAAATAGTCAATCCAACGGCTCGGCCACGCACCGCACCGCCCCCACGGTTGAAGTGACAGACCAGAGACCCGAAACCTGAAACCTGAAACCGATCCGGGGAACTGGAGTGATGGAGCGTTGGACCCAAGAGCCGCCCTCCGATCTCCGCCCTCCGGTCTCCGGTCTCCGGTCTCCGGTCTCCGGTCTCCGGTCTCCGGTCTCCGGTCTCCGGTCTCCGGTCTCAGCGTTTCAGCTTTCTGATTTCAGCCCCCCCCGCTCTCCGACCGAAGCACCGAAGCACCGAAACACCACGAGGGGGCGTTTCCGGCGGCGGTCGCTGATCGCTCGGACTGCAGACGTTTTGACGTTATGACGCTTTGATGTTAACCTGGCTTCATGAAACGTGCGACGGTTTACTTTGATGAGGACTTGCACAAAGCTCTCAAGCTTCGGTCGGTTGAGAGTGCAACCACCTTGTCTGATTTTGTGAACGAGGCGGTGAAGGATGCGCTGGCAGAGGATTTGGATGACTTGGAGGCCTTCCGCGAGCGAGCCTCCGAGCCTGCGGTTGATTTCGAGACATTCCTTCGGGGATTGAAAAAAAATGGGAAACTATAGGATCGAGATCAAACGCTCAGCGGCCAAAGAATTGGAGCGTTTACCCGCGGTGAATCAGGGGAGGGTTATCGCGCGCATCCGCACTCTGGCAGATGATCCACGTCCCCAAGGGGTCAAGAAACTCTCTGGAGAGGAGAAGTACCGGATCAGACAAGGCGACTATCGGATTCTCTACGAGATTCATGACGAAATCATTACCGTGGTTGTCGTCCGAATCGCCCCCGCAGGGAAATCTACCGTAAGTAGATCGGGTCAGCCTTCAGCCTTCAGCCTTCAGCCCTCCGCCGTCCGTCCTCCGCCCTCCGCCCTCCGCCGTCCGCCCTCCGCCGTCCGCCCTCCGCCGTCCGCCCTCCGTCGTCCGCCCTCCGTCGTCCGCCCTCCGTCGTCTGAGCCACCGAAACACCGCCTTCCGCCTGCACACTTGCGAAGGCTACGGCCTCCGCTTAGGTTCGGTGGCATGAACGCGAACCTGCTGGAGGCGGCCAAAGCTCTGCCGCTGCGCGAACGCATCGACTTGGCCGAGGCCCTCTGGGAAAGCATCGCTGACGAGGGCCATGAACCGCCGCTGACGGCCGCCCAGGCCGCCGAACTTGACCGGCGCATGGAGGGACACCGGCGCAATCCCGAAAGCGGCATTCCTTGGGAGCAGGTCAAGGCGGAGTTGAGCACCAAATACGTCGGTTCCAAATGAGTCTGCCCGTGGTCTTTCGTCCCATTGCCCGATTAGAGGTGGATGAGGCGATGGGCTGGTACCGCAAACAAAGAGTGGGCTTGGAAGCGGAGTTCAAGCAGGCATTGGAACAGATGCTTGTTCAGTCCGCCCAAACCCTTTTCTTTGCGCCCCTTGTGATCTTTGTGGTTTAGCAATGGCCGGTTTCAGGTTTCCAGTCTCCGCTCTCCGATCTCCGCCCTCCGCCCTCCGCCCTCCGCCCTCCGCCCTCCGGTTTCCACTTTACGCCTTGAAAGGGCTGAGCCCTGCGCTACATTCAAGCCGATGAGTGACACAGCGCAACTTGAACACAGCCGCTCCGTCCGATTCAGTCGGGCAACCGATGCCTTGATCGAACAGGAGGCGGCGCGAACGGGTTCGACCGGCAGTGATGTCATTCGCAAGGCTGTGGAATCGACGCTTCCCGATGCCGAGACGGCCAGCGCATTGATTTTGCGGACGGCGAAGAAGCCTAGGCCGACCCTGCCTAACACACCCGAGGCCAAAGCGTTGCGCCAAGCCTACGCGCAAAGGCATCAGCAGTGACCGCCATCCTTGACGCCGGTCCGCTCATCAGCTTGTGGAACGGGGACGACCAAGCGAGTTGGGCTGAGGAGATCTTCGGGCACTATCAGGGGCCATTCTACACCACAGAGTTTGTCTTGGCAGAAATCGCTTATATGACGGGCAGGCAGGCCGACTTGGCCGAAATGTTGCGCAGAGGCAAATTGTTGGCTGGCGCAACGGCTTGGCAGGATGCCCATGCGATCGAACGCTGCGTCCGAGCCTTCGCTCATTGCGACCTGGCGGACGCCAGCATCATCGTGGCTTCGGAGAAATTCCCCCAACTGCCGGTCCTGACCTGTGATGTTCGGCACTTCGCCACCTATCGGCGCATTGACGGCACTCCCTTGCCCATCGTGATCCCACCGAAACACTGAGACCAAGAGACCACCCAAAAAGCTGAATGCTGAAAGCTGAAAACCGCCACATCCAACCTTCACACGACTTTGATATAAGCTCGAACTTCGTCATGGTTGCCCACGCACACCAGAAAGCAATCACCTTGCTGGATCAGTGCAAGTACCCTCAAACGCAGACCAGCACGAAACTCGATAAAGCGACCAAACGGTCGCAACCCAATGCCGGCGTGTTCATGCGGGCGACCCAACGCCGATTCAAAACGCCGAATAGCCTCGTTCACCCGGGCTCGTTCGGTTGGCGGAAGTTTGCGATAGCGACGCTCAAAGCTCGGGCGCTGGTAGATCATGTCGCCGGCTTCCAAGGCTCCAGTTTGCCAGCCTGGCGATCTTTGGCGATCGATTCCAGTTCGCGACGGGCGGCACCCTCCACCTCCTCAGCAGTTACGCCATAGTCTTGATAGGGATTGGCTGGACCGAAAAAATAATTCCAAGCCGCATCTTGCAGGGCCGCCGAGAAATCCTTGTAGCGTCCGCTCTTGACCTGGCGACGGACCATATCGCTCACCGGATCTGAAAGGGTGATGTTATGACGTTTCACGTGCGCACAATATGCCACGATAAGCACATTGACAACCTTCTTCCACTGTCGAGCCGAAACTTATCCCAGTCTGGGCCACCCTGAGAACATCCTCGAACCACGAAGAATACCGAGAACACGAAGTTTTTCTAAAACAACAACTTAACCACTCACCGCAGCTCCATCCTGTAAATCCTGCAATCCTGTCCCACCTCCGACTGAAGCACCGAAACACCGAAGCACCGCCCCCCGCCCCCCCTCGGCTATCTGGATTGTTTTCCCGAGGTGACGCGCGAGCAAGCTGTTGCCGTTCTGGAATACGCTCACAAAACCGCACTGCAAGCCGCATGAAAGTGCTGCTGGATGCCTGCGTGATAAATCGCCGCCAACGTCGCGCTGCTTAAGCCGGGCGATTTTGTCGAACCTGCCTTGGAGTAACCCCCCACCGGCCCACACCTCTCCTCCTTACTCCCTTGCAGCATCGTGCTGAGGGCGTCTCTCCCCACGCCGCTCCCGCCTCCGCTGCTCCCGTCAGCAACTAACCAATACCAAGAACTGTAGAGCATTAAGCGTGAGCTGGCGCTTGAGCGAAACGTGGTTATCCGGCAGGCGGGTGAGTAGTTTGAGGTGGGATAGGAAACTCAAACACAAACCACAACATACCGGAGAACCACTATGAAGATCATGGTCGGAATTGACCTGCACAGCAACAACGCCCTTTGCGGCCTCATGGACGAAAAGGGGCGTCGTCTCCTGCACAAGAAGCTGCCCTGCGACTTGGGCGCCATCCTCGAACTGCTCAAACCACATCAGAAACGCATCGCCACCATCGGGATCGAATCCACCTTCAACTGGTATTGGCTGGTGGATGGATTGCAAGATCACGGCTATCACGTCGTGCTCGCGAACCCTGCCGCCATGCAACCCTACAGCGGCAAGAAGCACACCGACGATGTGTCCGACGCCTACTTTATTGCCGAACTGCTGCGCTTGGATTTGCTGCCACTGGCCCACATCCCCAACCGCCAGGTTCGTCCGGTGCGCGATCTCCTGCGCCGCCGATTGCTACTGGTGCGGCAACGCACCACGCTGATCCTGAGCTTCAAGAGCCTCAACGAACGCACCCTCGGCGAGCGCGTGCCCTTGAGCCGTGTCAAGACCATGAAGGCGACGGAAGCTCAGGCGCGGTTTACCGCCCCCGCCGATCAACTGCTGGGCGGCGAGCAGATCACGCTGATGGGGCATCTGAGTGATTCCATCACCAAGCTGGAGCAACACATCCTGGGCGTGACCGGGAAAACCGCCGCCTACCAGCGGCTGCAGGAACTGCCCGGCATCGGGAAGATTCTCGGCCTGACCATCGCGCTGGAAACGGGTGACGCCAAACGCTTCGCTGCCGCCGGGAACTTTGCCAGCTACTGCCGCTGCGTGAAGAGTCTGCGGCAAAGCAACAGCAAGAAGAAGGGCGAGAACAACCGCAAATGCGGCAACAAGTATCTGGCCTGGGCGTTTGTGGAAGCGGCGCACTTCGCCTGCCGCTACGATGAACAGTGCCGCCGTTTCTATGACCGCAAGAAGCAGCAGACCAATCCGGTCATCGCGACCAAGGCGCTGGCGTGCAAGCTGGCCAAAGCCGCGTGGCATGTGATGGCCGAGGACGCGCCCTACGATGCCGAACGCGTCTTTGGGCCGGGCAAGAAAACCGATTTAGGGGAGACCGGTCGGGAGCCAGCAAACGGGTCTGGACACGCGAGCCAGCAGAACTGAATGGACCCGGCGGGTCTCCCCGCCCACCCGCCGCGGCGGGAGTGGCCCAAGGCGAAAGAATTTTTGGTGATTCGACCAGGCTGTGAGTCAACGCGAGTCTGGACGCGAAACCGGAAGGGGACGCGAGCCACAAGTCATGACCACTGAATGAACACGGCCTGGCACTGAATGTTTTCTGGCTCCCGGAAGATCGGGAGGAGGGCGTGCGCTGCGCGGGGACGAAAGTCCGCCTGCGGCAGACCGGACTGACACCCAGGCCGGACGCGACACGCTGGAACCAGATGGGTGACTGAACGGATCACCTTCCCTGCCGGGAAGGTTGCATTCGCCAACAACGACTGAAATGACAGGAAGGAATCGCGCCTTGAACGCCGCCCGCAACGGCCAAGAAAGACAAAGACAGCTTCTAAGAAAAGAAAGGCTGGCTGACGGAAATCCATTTTTGCATTTGACCGCCCACGCTAATGGGTGACCCCTACATGAAACCGCAGTTCAACCACAGAGAACGCAAGGAACACAAAACAAGGCAATCGCTTACGCGGGCAGACTCATTCACCCGGTAGGCGCTTGTTCAGTCCGCCCAAACCCTTTTCTTTGCGACCCTTGTGATCTTTGTGGTTTAGCAATGGCCGCTTTTCAGCTTTCCGGCCTCCGTCCTCCGGCCTCCGGTTTCAAGTCTCCAGTTTCAGGTCTCCGCCGTCCGTCGTCCGGCGTCCGAAACACCGAACCACCTAAGCACCGAAGCACCCGGCCGGACCACCACGAACTACCCCGAGAACACGAAGCCATTCCAAACCAACAACTTAAACGCATTGAAGTTTCAGGATTCAGCCTTGAAACCGCAGTTCAGCCACAGAGAACGCAAGGAACACAAAACAAGGCAATCGCTTACGCGGGCAGACACATTCACCCGGTGGGCGCTTGTTCAGTCCGCCCAAACCCTTTTCTTTGCGACCCTTGTGATCTTTGTGGTTTAGCAATGGCCGGTTTCAGGTTTCCAGTCTCCGGTCTCAGCCTTTAGCCTTTAGCCTTCAGCCTTTAGCCCTCCGCTCTCCGGCTTGGTTTGGAGATTCCCACGCTGCAGCAAATGAATCTCAACGAAATCGGCTTCGCCTCGCATGCCTAAATTGGCTCCGGTATCGTGATCTCTGGCCAAGCCTTCCGTTTGAACAGCCAACAGCCGGAACGGAGCCACGGAATCCTCGGGAGTCAACGCTGGCCAACGCGACTTCCGTATGGCAAGGTTGCTTGTGTGCCGCGCAAGATTCGCCAACTGATTGCCGATTTGCAAAATGCGGGATTTGTTATTGTGCCGGGGGGAAAGGGATCGCATCGGAAGTTTCGTCATCCAAGACTTCCGGGCGCGTTGATTCTCAGCGGCAACCCCGGCGACGATGCCCACCACTACCAGGAGAAAACGGTTCGTAACGCCATCCGGGAGGCCAGCCAATGAAAGTGCAAGATCAATATCTCAAGTTTGTCCGGTGGGAGGCCCATGACGGGTTCTATGTGGGGTATTGCCCCGACCTGTTTCCGTGGGGCGGCGTGTGCCACGGGGAATCTGAACATGCCACCTACCAGCAACTCTGTGAGCTGGTGGCAGACGAGGTGGAGGAGTTGCGCCAGCAAGGAAAGCCCCTCCCGCAACCGGCCACTCGCCCCATGCGCGAAGTCCTCCCGGCTTGAGCCCAGAACCTCGCCTTCCGGTCTCAAGTTTCCATTCTCCGGTTTCCAGTCTCCGTCCTCCGTCCTCCGTCGTCTGAACCACCTAAACACCGAAGCACCCAATCCCCGGCCCAGACCACCACGAACCACCCCGAGCACACGAAGCCATTCCAAACCAACACCTTAGACCGCTTTTCAGCTTTCCGATCTCCGGCTTCCGCCCTCCGATCTCCGGTCTCCGGTTTTCAGCATTTCAGCATTTCAGCATTTCAGCTTTTCCGCCCTCAGCCCTTCAGCCTTTAGCCTTCAGCCTTTAGCCTTCCCCCTTGGCCCCCTTCCTGCTTCCCTCGGCTTCCGTAGTATTTACGCCGTCCGGACCGTAATCGTCGGCTTCAGATCGATCAAAAAAAGTTCAAAAAAATATTGACTCGGCTGGTGCTCTCTGAGAATTTTGCCATGCACACGGTAAATAACCGAAAACAAGAAAGCACAAAACAATGAGAACAAAACTAAGCGTGGCTGCCGCTCTAGCAGCCTTGGCCATCACGGCTCAAGCACAGGTATACTCCGTCAATATCGTGGGGTATGTGAACCAAACGCTGCCAGCCAACGGGTCGGTCTTCCTTCACAATCCTTTGGATGATGGGACTAACACTGTGGCTAGCGTATTGTCATCTGTTCCGAATGGCACCACTCTGTTTGTCTGGAACGGGTCTGGCTACGACTTCGGCAGCAAGTCAGGCAAGGGGGTTTGGAGTTTTCCCACCAAGCCACTTCCGACCGGCACTGCGTGGTTCATCAAGAGCCCTAGCGCCTTTACAAATACGTTTGTAGGCGAGACGCTAGTTGGCCCAGGCGAAAGTGTGACCAACAGCCTTCCTGCGCTCAACGTAGCGACCGGAAGTCTGCTGCCGTACGGCGGGGACCTGAACAACTCAACTTCGACGAACCTGAACTTGGGTAACACGTTGCCCGCTGGCAGCTCGGTCTTTAAGTGGACCGGAACAACGTTTGACTTCGCCTCCAAATCTGGAAAGGGGACATGGTCCAAGAACCTTGCCTTCGGCGTGGGCGAAGGCATCTTCATGAAGGCCGCTACGGCTACGAACTGGGTGCAGCAGCTTCCCTCAAACTAAAACTAAGTAATTAATCGTTCAGGTAACTAGATTCAGATAACCAGAGTAAACTAAAATACCAAACCAAAGAGTAAAACATGAAAAAAACAGCAGTATTAGCACTACTTGGAATCGCGGCGGCTACCAGTGCTTATGGGCAGGGAGCAATCGCATTCGACAACAGCCAACCGGTCGGTGGGCCATACTACCCGGTCCTGTGGGACGCTGGCACTCCGGTCGTTGGAGGAAGCGGCGTCAAGAGCACCCAAGGTGTCACCGTTACCCTGTGGTATGCCGAAGGCAACATCACAGATCAGAACTTGCTGAGCGCAGGCCCCCAAGTTAGTTGGAATTCCGGGCTGGAGGGCATTAATTACTTCGGCTATTACACAGTTGTTGCCAACTTGCCGACATGGGCAGCTAACGATGTCTTCACATTCCAGCTTCGGGCAAGCGGTAACAGTACGTATGGACCCGTTGACACAGCTTTGTCGCGCAACGCCCTGTGGACCGAGCAAGCCAACATCGGGCCTGACACCTCTCCAGGAATTAGCACCAGCTACCCGAAACTGGGCTTGACTGTTAGCACGGTGATTCCAGAACCGTCAACATTCGCATTGGCTGGTCTGGGTGCTGCTGCACTGTTGATCTTCCGCCGTCGCGATTAAACTAAGACGAGCAAAGAGCGGATTCGCTTTCACGGGCCGTCCTTAGGGACGGCCCCTTTTGCTTTTTGCGTTCAGCACGGCGCACTCACTTGTTGGCTAGAGTCCAATACAGTCCGGGAAAAGGAAACGGAAGTAGATGTGGCAGAGATAATCGTGGATGCCAGTATGCACTAACTGCGTAGATCTCCCCGGCCTTGCGGTAAAGCTGGCGTGGCTGAGATGTCGGGACAACACTGCCGGAGAAGTCATCTGAGGGCAGAGTACTTGGAGGAGCGATCTGAACACGACCCGCAGCGATCGAATGCGGAGAGTCAAAGTGTTGAAGAGTAATCAAGCAGATGGCTCAAAAGAGGCTTGGCCAGCGCCACAAGCCCGATGGATACAGCAGGGGTTCATAGTGAGTCCGCAGACCAATAGTAGAGCGCAGTCCAACGGTACCGCTGCATACGGAACCATACGTTAGGTGGTGTGGGATGACGGTGAGGTTTTAGCCCCAGTCCAGCGAGCAGCTTGACTCTTGAAGTCAATTAAAGCTCCGTTCTACTATCCACACTATGAGGCCGATGCAGTTGGTATCCAAAGGCACCCTGGCGCGGATGCGCCGTGAGTTCGAGATTGCTTGGGAGGTTAGGGACCTGGAGAAGTGCATCGAGGTGCTGCAAAGTCTCAGCCGCCTTGCTCCGGCAGAGCCTGAGGTGCACCTGGAACTTGGACGTGTCCGCGGCCTTATTTTCGATTACCCTTTGGCGCGCGAATCTTTCGAGAGGGCCCATCGAGTGGCTCCGCTCGGGAGGAAGACAGCAACGCTAGCCAAGGCCGGTGAACTTGCCAGTGACTTTTACAATGCAGGAATGGCGGAGGATTATCTGCAACGGGCAGTACGGGAGAAGGATGCTCAACCGGAGATGCTTGTCTTGCTGGCAGAGATCCTAGAACGGCGCCGCCGCATGGGTGAGGCGAAGGATCTTGTGGACCGCGCGATCCGAATGAATGCACAGTGCCCGGCCGCCCTGCTCGCTCGCGCTCACCTCCACGGCCGTGCGGGAGAACTCCAAGCAGCCGAGGAGGACCTGAACTTGCTTCTTAAAGGCATTGGTCCAAAGAAAGCGGGCATCAAAGCTTGGTACGAACTCGGCGCAATCCTTGACCGCCAGGGTCGCTTTGAGCAGGCGATGCAGGCTTTTCTCCAGGCAAAAAACCTCTTACGCACGGAGGGCGGGCGCTTTCTCGCTCAGCGCAGGATGACCTACCATCGGGTGAACCAGATGTTGCAGCAGGTTACTCCTGATGTCTTTGAACGATGGAGTCAGTTTGGGCATAAACTGCAACCTGCCCGTCGTCTGGCCCTGCTGGGAGGCCATCCCCGTTCCGGAACCACCCTGTTGGAGCAGGTTTTGGATTCGCATCCCGAGATCGCCTCCATCGAGGAGACTGATGTATTCCGGAACTGTGTCGGGATACCATTGAACCGCTGCCAGCCTAGGGTAACGCCAATCCTGGAGGTTTTGGAAACGGTGTCATGCGAAATGCTTACCAGATGCCGGGAAGACTACTTCAGCAAGGCCGAGCACTGCCTCGGGGCATCTTTGGACAACAGGATGTTGATCGATAAGAACCCAGCACTGACAATAAGCGCCCCTGAGTTTATTCGCGTATTCCCTGAAATACGCCTCTTGGTGGCATTGCGCGATCCTCGGGATGTGGTGCTGAGTTGCTTCATGCAGCCGCTGTACCCCGTGCAGCATGTCAACTGCATGTGGCTGAGCCTTGAGACTGCCGTTGAGGAGTACATTGGCGTGATGGGCACTTGGAGGGCCTTGGCCCCGATGCTGTCAAATCCCCATTTGGAAGTTCGCTATGAGGACATGGTGAACGATTTGGAAGCCGTGGCGCGACGCGTTCTCGATTTCATGCAGGTCACGTGGGACGAAAGGGTGTTGGCATTCGACGAGCATGCCCGTGGGAAGCAGGTTCGTTCTCCGACCTATGCTGACGTGACAGAGAAGGTCTTCACTCGCGCGATGGGGCGGTGGCGGAACTACCAGAGGTACCTCGAACCCCACTTGCCCAAGTTGGAGCCTTTCGTCAAGGCATTCGGATACGAATGAACACGGGTGAAGGATTGATTTGCCGTCACTCGTATCGATACTCATCAATTTTCTTCACCGGCTTCTCTTGGCGACAGGCCTGGCGTGGACAAGAAAGTGTTCAAACCACGAGGAAAGTGCGGGGACTCTAGCCAGTCAGAAAGAAGATTCAATTCGATCCCCGTGAGCCCGAGGGAAGACGACCTTGTCAGCCGCAGTTGGTAGGGTGAAGAGAGAAAAACTCTGGTCACCGAGTCATTGAGTTTGGGTGGGATTGACTTGAGCCACAGAGCGCCTGCGGAGTAGGGTTGCAACTGAGCTGCTCCAGAGACCAACCTCGCGAATTGTCCGAGCTGCAACCAAGCCTCGACGCGTTCTCCGGTGCGCTCCCATCCGTAGTAAACGAGGTCTTCTTGTTGCAAGGCTCGCTCATAAAACTGCTTCGTAATGGGATTTACGACCGGCGTGTAGGGGAACGTACCCCCCAGAAGGTAGTTCTGATCATTGGTGACGACTGATCGGAGAAAGGGCCACTGAAAAGGCAACCCTTGCCATTCGATCCCTTGATAGTCCATCGCCCTTTTGAATCCCGCGAGCGCAGTCTCGTTAGTCCATCCTTGGCCGTTAGGGAATATGCGAGTGCAAAGGCTCGATATGAAAGCGGATGCGTCGGGTACGCTGGCAGCACAGTAGGTAAATCGTGGTTCTTTTGTGAACGACCACACAAACCATTGTGTGGGGGTAGGCGCAAGCCCAGTGTCAAGCCAGACTGTTGATGCTGAAAGAAGCGCGTCCAGTCCGCGAATGGCCGAAAAGCTGGCGGTAGGGCGCTCAATGAGATCCGTGGGCACTGTCCAGGGCTTCATGTCCATGCCCAACGGGGTGGAGAACTGGAGATCCATTTCTGTACGAGCTTTTCCGTCCTCTCCGGTAATACTGAACCTCACCATCGGGCAAGCGGTGAAAAGGTTGGACGGAACTGAACCTGACCGCACGAGAGATGGTAGATCAACGGTCGCCTCGATCCAGACTCCATTGGTAGCCGGGCCTGGTTCCGTTCAAATGGGCGAACCGGCTAGAACGGCATCGAAAACGGCCAAGTCTGGTGCAGATCCTACCACCGTCCAGTCCTTAATCTGTGTGAACAGGATAGAGAAAGACTGGCTGCGTCGATCTGCTTCCTCATTCGGTGCCTTCCGTCCGTCGGAGTGGATAGGTCCTGAAATCCAGCCAATCCGGTCGCCTGGCAGGGGGGTGGGCTTCTTACGGGCGAACATCTCTGCAACTAGTGCCAGATCGGCTTCCCACTTGGCCGTTTGGTCGGCAGGGACGCGAGCCGCCAGGAGGGTGGCAGGGGCGCCTTCGACAGAGGCGAGCGTGAGCAGGCATCCGCCCTTCAGAACCTGCTCGATCATCGGTTTGAGCAATGCGCTGGTGTTGGTGTCGATGGGCGTATGGCTCAATACCCAGGGCGCACAGGCCAGTTTACGGATCGTCTGCTCCTTGAGTCTGATGCTCTCGGGAAGTGCCGCCACCTCGAAGACAAGGCTGGAGTTCGTGTCGCTGGAGACTTTTGCTGTGCCCGCCCACCGCAGTGTAATCAGTGCTTTAGGCTTGGCCTCTGCTGAGACTGCCCAGACCACTGGAAGGAATGCTGGAAAGAGCCAGCACAAAAGCTTGAGTCTATTTCCACCCCAGTTGCTCATAAATTCGTTAGGATTCTATTCCGGCGCAGCTAGGGAGTCTAGCGCACAAGTCGCGGGGGGCGTGACGAGGTGGCGAAGAAGCTTGAGGAATACTCACGTGCTCACCGTTTGCCCAGAGACATCCCCTGTTAGGGCGGGGGTGACGCATGGAAAGTGTGGAGTCCTTTGGGGAACTGTGGGGACTCGAGCCAGTCAGCGATCAAGTGCAGTTCCAATGCGCTGAAACCTACGGTGGATTTCCGGTGTAACTCGAGGGTGTCGGGTGCTGTTTGAGTTAGATAAGACTCGGTTTCTCCAAGCCGAGGTGCAATGGCTCCCAGCCAGACCAGCGACAGAGAGTTGTCCGGCAGTGGCGGTCGGCGGGCCAGTATACGAGTAGTTTGCAGCACTGGTAGAAGGGCGTTCAGCCGTTGGTGTGGAGACTCCCATCCATAGAGGACCAGGTTTGTCAGGTTCTGCAGAGGCCTGATACGCTCTTCCTTGACCGCAGCGGCAGTGCCGGGTTGCTCAGGAGTCAGGCCCACGAAAAGAAATTCCGCCCCCCCAGTCTCCGTTGCCTTTACGTAGGGCCAGACCCCTGGCAGGGACCATTGCAAGCCCTCGGAACCCGGCCGTTTATTGAACAGCGGGATCCCTTCGTCTCCCACGCTTGGCCCGTGCTCCTTGAGCCAACGATTGGCAATTTCTAGAAGAAACGTTTCAAGTCTGCCCATGCGTGCGGATGCATTCGACATTGGGATGGCGAGGTAGGTTTGGAGAGGATTCCCTGCAGTGGACCAACAATACAACTGTTCGGGCGCCTCCCCGAGTTGCAAGGTTTGCCACCAGGGAAGGTCTCGGAAAAGTGGTTGGATCCCCCTTGCCGCAGAAAAAGAAATAAGCGGTTCGTGGATGAGTTGGTTAGGGATCATCCAGGACTCAAGAACCTTCGGGAGTGGGTGGGAAAAGGTCAGGCGGGCGAAAGTGAGTGCATTCCCTCCATCGCCAGTGACTGCCAGCGAGACCTGAGGAAGCCGATTAAGGTCGTTCGTCCTGATGCCTAGGCTTGCTGCTAGCCAGTGCAGATCTATGTCTGCGGTCAGCCAGTAGTTGGAGCCGGGCGAGCACAGCCGGCCTGAATGTCGGTGCAGATGGTTCAAGACTCGGGTCATCGGCTCATTCTGCGAGTAGTGTGTGATCCCAAAGACGCTCCACTCTGCTCTGCGGGCGTATTCGATCCGGCGGAGGGGTTGGGGACACCTGACGAACCACCCCGTCGAATTATCCCGGTTGCGGGCGGGCAGGAAGCCGGTTAGAGAATGGACCACCACCGCAAGATTGGACTGCCAAGCATCCGCAACCTCATCCGGTACCTGCACTGCGACCACAAGCTCCATGGCGCCATTCGTCGGAGAGCGAATCTCCATGTAGGATTCCTGACTTTCGATTGATTCCAGAAGCCAGCGGAAGACGTCAACCGGCGCGTTGGAGACGGCGCCCTCGCCGCGCAGAAGGCGCCAAGGAGCTACGGCAAACTGGTTGAGAACTTTGGATTCCAAAACTTGCGTCTCGGGGAGGTTCCAAAGGCGGATGAAATAGAGGGCCGTGCCATTCACGGAAAGATCACGCTTCCCGACCCAATGAAGCCGCAGAACCGTGTCTTCGGACAAGGGTGGGAGCACCGATGCCGGCTCCTCTTTAGCCGGAGATCCCTTCTGGCAACCTGTGGCCACAGAGAGAAGCACGACGATCCACGCGGCAGGCAAAAGGAATCGGCGATACATCGCGCCCTTACTTGTGCCAGAAACTGGGTCAGACATCAATTAGAAACAGGCATTAGGAGCGGGCAGATAATGTAGGCTGTAGGCTGACCGTAGGAATTATGCGAATGCAGAGGTTAGCCCTCTGTCCTAGGATCATTGATTGGAGAGGCCGGACGCGTCTCGTGCCTTGCCTGTCTGGACCAGCCTGCGACGCCGCCAATCGCGTTTATTTGGGATAGTGCTGGTGGCTAACCGTCACACCCCCCCCGTCGGGCTTCACGCGCACTTGTCCCGCTCCCTTGGATCATTAGACTGGCGCAATGCGTTCTCGCAATTCTGCATATCTCATTCTTCTGTTGTTTTTTTGCTCCGGCGCCACCGCCTTGGTGTACGAGGTTGTCTGGTCCAAGTTCCTGTCCCAGATGCTCGGGAGCACCATCTACGCGCAAACCGTGGTATTGGCAGTGTTCATGGGGGGGCTGGCCATCGGCAACCGTTTGTTCGGCCGACTGGCCGACCGCCTTCAGCAGCCGGTGCAGATGTACGGCCTGCTTGAAATCAGCATTGGCCTGTATGCGATCCTTTTTCCCTGGCTGGACCGGGCTGCGGACGCGCTGTTCATAAAAGTTGGCAGCGGGATTGCGGATAACACGGCCTTGTTGACGGCATGGAAGGGCGCGCTGAGCGCCGGTCTCCTGCTCGGGCCGACCATCCTCATGGGCGGCACGCTGCCGTTGATGGCCTCGTGGCTGCAGCGATCTTCGATGGATGCCGGGCGTCGATCGGCACGATTCTACTCGGTGAACAGCCTCGGCGCCGTGGCCGGTTCCGCCATGGCCGGGTTCTGGTTGGTCTATCATTACGGCATGGTGGCTACCCTCTACTACACGGCCGCCGCCAACTTCCTCCTCGGTGCCGCCGCCGTCTTCATGAGCCGGGCGGGTTGGATCCAACTCTCACGGCCAGCCGAGGCCGCCGGACCCGTCAAACCCAAAATCGCCGCCCCGGGCACGCTTCGCTTGGCCGGCCTGATCGTGGCGATCACCGGGGGGGTGTCGATGGGATTGGAGGTGCTGGCATCCCGTTCGCTCGCTCTCATTTTTGGGTCCTCACTTCAATCCTTCGCCATCGTGCTGATGGCGTTCATCCTCGGAATCGGGCTGGGTAGTGCGTGGGTCGCGTCGCCATCGAGGCAGATCCGGTCTAGTGAAGGAATGATAATTCTCCTGCTTTGTCTTGCAGGCGGCTGGGTAGCTTTGCTGGTTTTCAACATCGAAGGGTGGGTGGATTTCTATCGCTGGGCCAGAACCGGGTTGAATCGCTCTGAAGTTGGTTACCTGTACAACCTCCTGCTAAACTCGTCAATTTCGTTGGTCGTCTTGGGGCTGCCAGCGGCGCTAATTGGAGCAGTGTTGCCGCTGATGATCCGGGCGGTATCACGGGAAGGGGTGCCTCTCGGAGAACATGTCGCGGCACTGCTCACCTGGAACACCCTCGGGGCGGTGGTCGGAGTGCTGATGACAGGCTTCGTTCTGATGCCGTCGATCGGGCTGCGAAGCGCCTTTGGTGTGCTCGCTTTGGTGCTAGCTGCGGTTGGCCTTATCTTGGCCGTACGGCAGCGGAATCGGTGGGCCGCTGCCGGAGCCGCTGCTGTGTGCATCTTCGTTTCCTCGCTGTTCGTGTTTGGAGATCAGGGCTGGAAGCTGGTTATCAGTTCCGGTGTCTTTCGTGAGACGGAGAGCGTCTACGATCCGACCGTTAGACAACAATTGAAACAGACAGTTAAAGTCCGTTTCTACGAGGACGCTCCGGATGCCACTGTGTCGGTCGTGCAATTGCCCGACCGGATAGCCCTGAGTATCAACGGGAAGCCGGATGCCAGCACCGGCGTCCAAGATCTACCCACCCAATTTTTGCTTGGCCATCTGCCGATGTTGGCAAACCCGACCGCTAAGGATGTATTCATTCTTGGTCTGGGTTCGGGGATCACGACTGCCGCCGTCTTGAGTTATCCGGTCGAGCAAGTAGTTGTGGCGGAAAACTGCGAACCGGTAATCCGGGCCGCAAGGCTATTTCAGACCTCAAATCGGGATGCCATCGCGGATCCCCGAACCCGAGTCATGATCGAGGATGGCAGGACACTGCTGAAGCTTCTCCCTCAGCAATACGACGCCATTATCACTGAACCTTCGAATCCTTGGAGCGCGGGCGTCGGAAGCGTTTTCAGCAAAGACTTTTACAACCTTGCCGCGTGCCGACTCAAGCCCGGCGGTCTGATGGTGCAATGGTTTCACATATATGAGATGCAGGACGAGATCATCCTGCTGTTGCTGCGCACCTTCGGGTCCGTGTTCCCTTACATGGAGGTCTGGGATCCAACGGGGGGAGATATCATCCTCATTGGGTCGCTTCAGCCTTGGGAAACCGGGCCGGAACAGGACCCGGCAAGCTTTCCAGATCGAGCGGGTCCGCACTGACATGCGGATGATCGACATCCGCACCCCGGAAACACTCTTGGCCCGCCAGCTTGCGTCCCAACAGACCGCGTCGGCTATTGCGGGTGCCGGGCCACTTCAGACGGACCTGACTCCAATCCTGGAGTACGCTGCGCCCAAGGCGTTCTTCTTGGGCCGCTTCTGCTATCTTCTGAGCAGGTACGACGAGCGGACCTATCAACAGCTTTTGGCACCGCTTAAGAAGCGCGAAATCCTGAGATCGCTTCCGCCGGAGGAAGTGAAGACAATCTTTGAGAGTTTTCTGAGCATGAACCCGGACTTGGTACGCAGCGTTTCGGGAAACCCGCTCGCTAGGGAAGTGCCTTGCATCTTCCAGACTCCCCAAGCATCCCCGCCCCCTGCATCGCAGGGAACATTGTGTGACATGGCTTCGCGTGCCTTCGCTGCTGGGGATGTCCTTCGGGCTCGCCAACTGCTGGCCGTGGCGTTGCAGACGAATGCGGAGGACCCACAGGCCGCTTACCTCGCGCGTGTGTTCGCCCGCGCCGGGGCGTTCCCGGCCGAGCATTGAGTGCTGACGATAAAGGCGGAGCCGCTTGGCTGGCGTGTCCGAGAGTCGTACTGCTGGCTCCGGCACACATGGGAGAATCGCACCTCATTCATAACCGAATGCCTTAACAAAGGGTTCAAGCACAGGCAGATGTGGTTCCAGATACTTCTGGTAATTCCTCCACCTGCCTTGCGCACGCTTGAAAACCTGTTGAGTAACATCGGCATAAGTCGGGGATCGCACTACTTTGGCTTTGGCGTGGCTGTAAAATCGGAGCACGCTTTCATCCCAAGGGACTCGGAGAAATTCGAGGGTTTTGCGCACCGTCGACTCCAGGTCCTCCACCATGTCCTCATAGCGCACCTGGATGGTGGGGTTGGGTAGCATGGGGGCGATGATGCACCATGTCCCCATTAACGAAGCATACTCCCGCACGGTGTGCTCCAGGTCTAGGAACGCAGACGCGACCATGTGGATGGGGAGAAACGGCTGCATGAAACAACTCAAACATACGTCGCGCGGATCCCGGATGGCCACCAGAAAGCGGCTCTCGGGAAACACACGCACGAAGGAAGGCAGCATGAAAGTCAGGGACGGATTCTTGTCAATCAACAGTCGCCCCTGCAGCGGCTCTCCCAGGCAGAGCTCCATGGCGCGCAGGTAGTTTGCTCGGCATCCAAGAAGCTGATCCGTGGGTGCTTCATTGAGGAAGGCAATCGTTGGAGTTCCCTCCGGAGCGCGCCAATGCATCGGCATGTGGACGTAATCGACGAAGTTGTTGGTTTCCTCTGCGGAAAGCATGTCTGGGTGGGCATCGAGGACCTGTTCCAAAAGCGTCGTGCCCGAGCGGGGATGGCCACATAGCAATGCGATGCGGCTTTGGGGTCGCAGTTCGTGCCCCTTGTCAGACCAGCTTTGGAGAATCTCTGGTGAAAGGCTTTGCCTTGTTCGCTCGTCCTCTGCCCGGCATCGCTGCCACTGAGCGAGATGGGGAGCCGCTTCGCGCCGCAGTATTGCCTTCGCATCAACAAAGGCGTTCATCGCTTCGTCATAGCGGCCCAGACGGTCCAACACGGTCCCCAACTCATAACCAGCCCGGACGCGAACACTAGGGTCCGCGGTCTGGGTTAGCGGACGCAGGATCCTCTCCGCTTCGTCAAGGCGACCGGCACGCTGGGTGAGTCGGCCATGGACGAGTTGCGCTGGAAGGCAGTTTCGGTTTCGTTGCAGCACTCTATCGACAGTCCGTATAGCGTCGTCAAGCCGGCGGTGCCGCTCGTAAACCTCGGCCAATCGAACCAGCGCCTCGGGCGCAACGTCTTTCTCCTGCGCGGCCTGTTCCAAGTAGCGAATGGCGATGTCCTTGCGGTAAAAATCGCGAGCCTGCTGACCTGCTCCTGCCAGAATCTCGGTCTTGTACTCAGGCGACGCCACGCGGTGGGCGCGCTGGAAATACTCCTCCGCGAGATCGTATTCGTATCGCAAGCCGTAAATGCGGCCCAATTGCAAAAGAACCCAAGTGTCTGCGGGAGCCAGCCGGTTGGCCCGATGGAGGAGTTCGATGCACTGCCCCAGATCCCGTCGCTCCCAGGCGATTCGTGCCTGATTACGAATCCGGTCTATGGTGCCCTGCGGGGCCAATTGCTGTCGCTTCATCCGACCATTAATTGTAAGCGATATTAATCTCGCGGCAAGCTGTAGATTGCAGCCACAGCGATTCCGTACCACGGTGTAGGATGCGCGTCTCAGGGGGTGCCGGAGATTTTTTTGACGGCATCCGGCCGCTGGAGGGTCCGGCCGCCGCCCGTTGGAGACGATAGTTCTCCTGCAGTGCAAACCGCCGAAGTTTTGAGTTTGTCAAAGTGCAGTTCTGTCCCCAAGCAGGCCGCCGTTCAACCACTCCAGAGCGGCTGGAGTTCTTCGTCGCTTTCCACGGCGCGATCCAGTTGGAGGGCCAGTTCGCGCAAGGTGAGCACCCCGGCCCGCAGGAGTTTGCCGTGCAAACGGACAAACCATTCGAACAGATTGAAGGCCAGCACCAGGATCAGCAGCCAGGCCACAATGGCGACGGGTTGGTGATGGGGGCAGTGTTCCAGGTGATAGTGCTGGGTCAGTTCATTGAAGGCGTGATTTTCGATGCATCGATTCTCGTGGACCGCGGGCCAAATCCAACCGCAGCACTCTCTCGGAAAGATCCCCGCACCCAAGACTGCCCTTCTGTAATCTCTCCTTGTCACTCATATCCAAACGCCTTAATGAAGGGTTCCAGGATGTGCAGATGGGGTTCGAGATGCTTCTGATAATTTCGCCAGCGACCTGGTGCCAGATCTGAAGCATCCTCGTCCATATCCGGGTGTCCAAGAGATCGAGCGGATTTGCCTTGTGTGTGTTGCTCAGAATTGAGAAGAGCCTCGTCCCATGGAAGCCCCAGAAACTTCAGGACCTGTTGGGCAACATAGGGGAGGTCCTCGATGAGGTTCTCATGCCGTATCTCTAAATGCGAATTGGGCAGCAAGGGCGATACCGCCTGCCAGGTCCGCATTAGGCCGGCATATGTGTCTGCCGTTGTCTCTATGCTGAGGTAACGATAGTTGGCCTGCTTCACTGAAAGGACGGGTTGCATGAAACAACTTAAGACCACATCACGCGGATCCCTGATCGCGATTAGAAACTTGGTTTCGGGGAAGACACGAAAAAGGGCGGGCGCCATGACGGTTAACGGCGGATTCTTGTCGATGAGCACACGGTCTCCAACCGGGCTGCCGACGCAAAGTTCTACAGCTCTGAAGTAGCGGTCGCGATATGCCTTAAGAAGCTCCTTGGGGGTCTCGTCGAGAACTTTCAGTATTGGAGCATCAGCAGGCCAACGCCGTTTGAGCGGGCCGAACACATAATCTGAAAAGACGGTCGTTTGCCCAATCGAGACGACCTCAGAATGGGAGTCAAGAACCTGCTCTAACATGCTGGCACCGGATTTGGCGTGGCCACCCAGCACGGCCAAACGCCGCTGGGGTTGCAAGTCGCGGCCCGATTCAGACCACCGATCCATGAGACCGCTGGAAATCTGCATTCTCATCTGGGCCAACTGCTTGCGGTGGAATTCCTGCGGGGCGATTTGTGATTCGGTCGCCGGTCGCAACATCGTCTTGGCTTCCACGAGGGCTGCCATGGCTTCGTCGTAGCGGCATTGACGGTCCAGCACGACTCCCAATTCGGATCCTGCCCGAATCAGGATATCGGTAATAGTGGTCTGATCGATCAATCGCCGGAGCTCGCGTTCAGCCTCATCAAGTTTTCCAGATCTCCGCAATAGTCGGGCACGCGCGAGGTACGCGATATTGCAGCCATCATCTATCTGCAGTGCCTGATCCACGAACGACTCAGCATCTTCGAACCTACGACGACGTTCGCAAAAGTCTGCCATCGCCACAAACATCTCAGATGTGGCATCGCTTTCAGCGACGGCTCGGCGGAAGTATCTTTCGGCAATCTCAGGATTGAAGAAGTTCTGCGCCTGCTGGGCTGCACCCAACAGCGCTGCCGCTTTGCCATCCGGCGGAGCGGCATGGCAGGCTTTTTCGAAGGTGCTGTCCGCGGCCCCGTAGTCGTACAGAAGGCCAAGTACTCCACCGAGCCACAGGAGAATATCTACATCGCCTGGAAGCTTGCGGCTGACCCGATGCAGCATTTCCGCACACCGGGTGAAATCCCGACGCTGCCACGCGATTCTGGCTTCCTGTAGCAACTTCTTGGGGATGCCTTGTGGAGCGAGTTCGGGAGGCTTCATAATTCAATTGACATGCTATGGCTCACTGACATGGCATCAGAAGGATTCGTTGTAGTCACCTAGGACGCGGTCAAGAGACTGGGTGCGTGAACTGTGGAGATTGAGGCGTAGGGGGTACTGCCGCTATTTCTGCATCAACTGATCAAGATCATCACCAGCCGGCTTGGTTGTTGGGTCTAGTTCGGGAGGAGTCAGCTCAGTGGGCGGGAGAGGAGGCATGCTGCCGGCGGCGACATCCTCAATAGTCATCTCTCGGTTGGCTTCGATCAGGATAACCTGTTCTTCCGGGCTTAGGCCATAGTCATGTGTGACGAGATTTCTATTCGCCCGAGGCGCGCCGACTTGAAGTCCTGCGCCAGCGGTTCCGCCCCCCCCGGCACCCCCGGCTGGGCTGCTCGCACTGGTCGGATCGGGATCACGGGCGGCGGCACGCCACCGGCGGCGGCGCGGGCGGCGGCGAGTTTCTGGGCGGCGGCTTGGGCGGCGGCGACCTGGGCCGGATTGGCCCCCGGCGGCGCGGCGGCCGCGACCGCTTTGGGCGCGTCCTTCTCCAAATTCAACCAGCTTTCCTTGCCCCCCTGGCGGATCTTCACCTTCACATCCTTGATATCCGCGTTGTCCTGAATCTCGAGCACCTCGACGCCCCCTTGAGCCGGTCCGCCGGCCACCATGATATAGGACTCATCCTTCGCCGGTTGCGGCGGTTTTGCCGGGGTCTGGACTTTGACCAAGGCGCGTTGCACCCCCATGATCGTGGTGATGCCGGTGACCTTGATGTTCGGCGGCGGTTCCGGCTCCGGCACCGGCTCGGTCGGCGTCGCCGGCGGCGGCTCCTTGAGCCCGAACACGTTGCGCTCGGCCACCACCGAATACGGGCTGGCCGAGGCCGCCGCTGCGACCAGCAGGCACAACGTACCCGCCACGCAACCCAGCCACGAGCGCTTCAATAAATCGTTCATCACAAACCGACGTTGATTTCCAGTTTCAAGTCTCTGGTTTCAGCATTTCAGCTTTTCCGGTCTCCGGTCTCTGGTCTCTGGTCTCCGGTCTCTGGTCTCCGGTCTCTGGTCTCCGGTCTCTGGTCTCTGGTCTCCGGTCTCCGGTCTCCGCCCTCCGCCTTCAGCCCTCCGCCCTCAGCCCTCCGCCCTCAGCCCTCCGCCCTCAGCCCTCCGCCTTCGCTTCAAGCTCACCCAGATTGAACACGCTGGCGAGGGGAAAGTTGTGGGCCGGGACAGCGCGCTGGGGTCTTCACATTTCACATTTGACCTCGCGTCAAGCCGCCAAGCCGCCAAGGCCGAGCCGCCGCCGGTAGGGCGCCAGTGCCCTGGCGCCCGGAACGCCGACTTCAGTCGGCAGAAGTCCGCTATCATCGGAGCGAACTCGTGAGCTCAATTACCCTTCCAACTGCGTGGCCTCCTGCCGGATAAATTCGGCGCTCCGGGGGCAGTGCGGAATACCGCCTTCACCCTGCACTATCCCCCTGAACCGGCCGCTCCGGAGCGCGGGTCTGCGACCCGCAGCGGCAGCGCCCTGTCCGGCGTCCACAAAGGTTCGCTCACCCATCCGCCCTGCGAGGCTGCTGCGGCTCATAGAGCCGCGCTCCGGAGCGGCCGGTTCACGGTCCCATTTCATGCGCAATCGCGAAAGGAGGCTCCCCCTGAACCGCTTCCCCCGGAGCGCGGATTGTCTCAATCCGCAGCAGCCTCGACCGCGCGGCACGGCAGCGAGATGAGGACAACTCCCGCTCCCTGGCCGGTTCAGGGGTTCACTGCGCGAAACCGGGTTTCGGAGAATTCTCCCCCGGGGAGGGCAGAAGGCGCGGAGGGTCCAGGGACAGATCCCCCACCCCTGAACGCGCGTCCTAGGGCAAGCTGGCGGGTGGTTTCCGCCTGTAAAACCCCGTTTTCGGCACTTGGGCACGGTGAAGGGGCAAAACGGGCTTCCGTCCGGCATCCGTTGACTTCGGATAAGGCTGTGTCACACTTGAGGCATGAATGAGCTTTTCAGAGTCCGCATTGATCCGGATTTGCTGTCTCAAGCAAATAAGGTGTGTGAGGAAATAGGGACTACATCCGGTGAAGTTGTCCGGATGATGTTTTCCCAATTGGTGAAACGAAGGGCAATCCCGTTTCCTTTGCAAGCTGAAAGTCCAGAAGATGAACTTTTGGGACCTGTCGAACGTCGGGCGGAAATTATTGAAAAGCTATGATTCCGAAACCCGGGCAAGTCTGGTTTTTTGAACTCGGATACAGTGCAAAGCCAAGATGGGCGATGGTGATTTCAAATCCCCCAGATAAACGGCTTGCTTTGGCAAGTGTGGTTCTCCTCACAACCCAATATGCAGGAACACCGTACGAATTGGCTTTGCCCCGCGTACCTTGGCTGAAGGAACAAACGTACATCAATGCCCAATCATTGCAGCCAGCAGCGATTCACGAATTGACAAGAATGGCTTCCGGGCAGTTCGATCCGGCCATATTCGGGCAGGTTAAGAGCCTGTTGCGGACCTGGCTGGCCATTTAAAAGACCCTTCCGAGTGGGTATGGGGTCACCCATTAGCGTGGGCGGTCAAATGCAAAAATGGATTTCCGTCAGCCAGCCTTTCTTTTCTTAGAAGCTGTCTTTGTCTTTCTTGGCCGTTGCGGGCGGCGTTCAAGGCGCGATTCCTTCCTGTCATTTCAGTCGTTGTTGGCGAATGCAACCTTCCCGGCAGGGAAGGTGATCCGTTCAGTCACCCATCTGGTTCCAGCGTGTCGCGTCCGGCCTGGGTGTCAGTCCGGTCTGCCGCAGGCGGACTTTCGTCCCCGCGCAGCGCACGCCCTCCTCCCGATCTTCCGGGAGCCAGAAAACATTCAGTGCCAGGCCGTGTTCATTCAGTGGTCATGACTTGTGGCTCGCGTCCCCTTCCGGTTTCGCGTCCAGACTCGCGTTGACTCACAGCCTGGTCGAATCACCAAAAATTCTTTCGCCTTGGGCCACTCCCGCCGCGGCGGGTGGGCGGGGAGACCCGCCGGGTCCATTCAGTTCTGCTGGCTCGCGTGTCCAGACCCGTTTGCTGGCTCCCGACCGGTCTCCCCTAAATCGGTTTTCTTGCCCGGCCCAAAGACGCGTTCGGCATCGTAGGGCGCGTCCTCGGCCATCACATGCCACGCGGCTTTGGCCAGCTTGCACGCCAGCGCCTTGGTCGCGATGACCGGATTGGTCTGCTGCTTCTTGCGGTCATAGAAACGGCGGCACTGTTCATCGTAGCGGCAGGCGAAGTGCGCCGCTTCCACAAACGCCCAGGCCAGATACTTGTTGCCGCATTTGCGGTTGTTCTCGCCCTTCTTCTTGCTGTTGCTTTGCCGCAGACTCTTCACGCAGCGGCAGTAGCTGGCAAAGTTCCCGGCGGCAGCGAAGCGTTTGGCGTCACCCGTTTCCAGCGCGATGGTCAGGCCGAGAATCTTCCCGATGCCGGGCAGTTCCTGCAGCCGCTGGTAGGCGGCGGTTTTCCCGGTCACGCCCAGGATGTGTTGCTCCAGCTTGGTGATGGAATCACTCAGATGCCCCATCAGCGTGATCTGCTCGCCGCCCAGCAGTTGATCGGCGGGGGCGGTAAACCGCGCCTGAGCTTCCGTCGCCTTCATGGTCTTGACACGGCTCAAGGGCACGCGCTCGCCGAGGGTGCGTTCGTTGAGGCTCTTGAAGCTCAGGATCAGCGTGGTGCGTTGCCGCACCAGTAGCAATCGGCGGCGCAGGAGATCGCGCACCGGACGAACCTGGCGGTTGGGGATGTGGGCCAGTGGCAGCAAATCCAAGCGCAGCAGTTCGGCAATAAAGTAGGCGTCGGACACATCGTCGGTGTGCTTCTTGCCGCTGTAGGGTTGCATGGCGGCAGGGTTCGCGAGCACGACGTGATAGCCGTGATCTTGCAATCCATCCACCAGCCAATACCAGTTGAAGGTGGATTCGATCCCGATGGTGGCGATGCGTTTCTGATGTGGTTTGAGCAGTTCGAGGATGGCGCCCAAGTCGCAGGGCAGCTTCTTGTGCAGGAGACGACGCCCCTTTTCGTCCATGAGGCCGCAAAGGGCGTTGTTGCTGTGCAGGTCAATTCCGACCATGATCTTCATAGTGGTTCTCCGGTATGTTGTGGTTTGTGTTTGAGTTTCCTATCCCACCTCAAACTACTCACCCGCCTGCCGGATAACCACGTTTCGCTCAAGCGCCAGCTCACGCTTAATGCTCTACAGTTCTTGATATTGTGTGTGGGGTCAGTTCTCATTATTGTTTAGTTGCCGACGGGAGCGGGGAGCGCGGAAGGGCTGAAGGCTGAAGGCTGAAGGCTAAAGGCTAAAGGCTGAACATTGAGGATTGTTCATTGAACACCGACGCACTGAACCACCGACGCACGGTCTTCACTTCCCGCGGTTGACAGGAAAACGGTCCCGAGGCACTACACGATCGTATGACAAAGATTGTCTCCCTGCGGCTTCAGCCGTCCAAGCTGGCGCGCATTGAGGACACGGGCTGCGGAGCTGGGCTTCGATGATCGGTCTAAGTATCTGGTGGCCATTCTGGACCAGGAACTGGAATCTGCCGGGCCGGCGTGGCAACGAACACCTCCGGGCGGGCAACCGTTTCCGCGCCCAGGACCATCATGCTGCCTGCAATTTGGCGAGAGGATGCACCCGGCGTTCGATGTCACGCTCGCAACGGAGCCGGGCCGATTCCAAGTCGAAGTCCGCTTGCAAGCCCATCCACAGTTCCGGCGACACGTTGAACAGGCGCCCCAGTTTCAAGGCCATTTCCGCGCTCACGCCACGTTTACCCCGGCAAATCTCGCTGATGGCAATGGGCGTGGTCCCGACCGCTTTGGCGACCGCGTAGGCCGACAGCTTGAGTGGCACCATGAAATCCTCGCGTAACGCATCGCCGGGATGGACCGGGGCGAGTCTGTCCGTTCGCTTGCTCATCGGATTACTTTGTGTTTAGTGATAATCCACCAGCATGGGGGCAGTTCCTATTATTGTCTAGTTGCCGACGGGAGCGGGGGGGAGGGGGGAAGGCTAAAGGCTGAAGGCTAAAGGCTGAAGGCTGAAGGCTGAAGGCTGAAGGCTGAAGGCTAAAGGCTGAAGGCTAAAGGCTGAAGGCTAAAGGCTGAAGGCTGAAGGCTCACACCTCCTGATCCCGAGGAATCAGGGTGGGGCGTTTAGGGTGAAGATGAGACGGAGGTCGGTGCCGGGGAAGGTGGTTTCGGTGGCGGTGAGTTCCTCGGCCAGTTGGCGCACGGCGGTGTCCTGCAGGCGGCTGGGCAGCGGATGCAGGGGCACGGTCAGCGTCTTGGCCTGGATAACTAACCACGTCGGGGCTCGCGCGTCAGGCCAAAACGGCCCACCTCACTTCCTCACCACCCAACCATCCACCCTCAGGGATCAGGAGCTGTGAGGCTGGGCGATGCTCCCAAAGCGTCTCGGGCCAATGGAAATGAAGCATTTGATCGCCGCATCTTCGCTCTGAGGTGGTGATTTGTCGGTTTGCTTTACGATTTTCGCCGTGAACGCATGTCCGCAGGCTCGTTCGGCTAATATGTATGATGCTTGTTATCAGTAGCTTAACATTAACATTCCACGCCTTAAGCACTCACGGCATCAACATTGCTGGTTGGCACGTGAGTGTAATAGCGAAACAATAACACAAGTCCTCTCACCCAGGATTCTAAAAAAATGAAGAATGATTTTTCTCAGCAGTTGTGCGGGCTGAACCTCTTGCGAATGGGGAGCTGTGGGCTGATTCTGGCCTTGGCTTCCCTCTCTGCGCATGCCATCCCGATTTCCGGCGAGATCCACTTCATGGGGATCTATACGCCGATTGACAGCAGTGGGGCCAAGGCCACGTTGGGCACTGCGACTGGCCTGGATTTCAAGAATCCCAGTCTGGTGGTGGGTGCTTCGGGCGATTTTGCCAGTTACGTGACGCCGTGGATTTCCACCGCCACATTTGTGGATGCATTCAACTTCAATCCACTTTCCCCGTCGCCGGTGGCCCCGCTCTGGTCCGCTGGCGGCTTTGAATTCACCATGACGGCAGTGAACATTATTGAGCAAAGCAATTGCGAGCTCAGCTTGCTGGGCATGGGTGAGATCATCGGCAACGGGTTCGACGCAACCCCGGGAACCTGGAGTCTTTGGGGCGGGAAATTCCTCTTTTACGCCAATGACAAGGGCGTGCCAGGGTCACCCAGCCAACCAGTGTCAGTGCCTGACGGAGGCAGCACATTCATTCTGCTGGGGGCGGCGCTGTTGGGCATGGGTTATGTCGGGGCCAGAGTGCGCGCTCAGCATCAGTGAATCGACCGTATTTCCGTTCTTGCTTGCGCGGTGAGCAGTCCTGCTCACCGCGTTCTGCTTTTCATCGGGCCCTGTCCAACGATTCTGGCTTGGCGCCTGCTAGCTTGCTTCCACCAAATCAAGTCATGCGCAACCTTTTCCTTGCTTCTTTCCTGGCCGCTGCGGCTGCCGTTTGGGCTCAAAGAAGGTGTCGAGAAGGTGTCGGTTCCAGCAATTTACAGTCGGAGCTCAGAAATGGTTGGGAAACTGCAAATTGTCGGGACTGACGCCTTCCGGACTCCGGCGTGATTTGACGCAAGTCAAAGCCGCGAATGGTTTACCGCGACTCGGGTTGCCATTGGATGAAGAAGCGTCGAGGGGGATTCAGGGGCTTGCCGGGGCGCGTCCAAGGCAACCCCTCAGGAAGAAGGCGGTGGTCGCGGAATACCGGCGGCCACCGAAGCGGTTCGCTGCGGACCAAACCGGTGCCAGGCATCGAGCCGGAGGCCCGCGGGCGCCGCCAGGACCGTGTGCGCCCCTGAGCGTTGACGGCGCAGCGATCGGAACGCGGGATGGGGGATGCCGCCGGCTTGCGAGGGGCGGAGCAGGCTCAGGCAGCCCCGCCTACCCCGAGCACGCGCCTCCCGCCTGCAATCGCGTCTCGGCGCTGACCAGGTCGGCGAGGGCGCAGACCTCGCGGTAGAACTCCGATTCGAGCCGGCCCAGCAGCGTGGCGCCATAGGCCAGGCAATGCTCATCCCCGATGACCTCGCCGTAGTTGATCAAGGGAATCATATGCGCCACGGCCAGCAGCACTTGGTCCGGATGCTCCCGGAGCATGGGTCGCAGGTAGAGCACCCGGCCGCCCTGACCGGGGCTGCGAGGATCGATGTCCGGCTGGGCGAACTGGTGCGGGGCCATCCCACCGAGTTCGTAAGCCAGCCGGACGGGATAGCGCACGCAGTCCGGGTCGTGCAGCAGGGCGTCGAGCTTCTCGAAGGTCAGCGGGCTATACTTCTGGTGGGCCACCACGGCCTGGGCGAGGAGATGTGCGCACAGGCTGTCCTGGCCGAGCTTCTCGAGCGCCTCGGCCGACATTTCCCGCAGTTCGACAGCGGTTGGATCCACAAGGAAAAAGCTATTGACCGGGCATTACGCCTTAAGCACGTCGGCTTCGGTTTGCATGATGGTCAATGGCCGGAAGCCGGGAGCAATCTCATCCGGACGGCAAATTCTTCCACAACGCTGAAATGGCCCGCCCAGTCGTCGCGCGATGCCAGCACGGCGGCCACCCGTCCGGCCACGGCTGCGGCGGAGGGTTGCGCGATCCGGAACAGCACAACACCATGCGATGCATTCGCGCCACGCCGGAAAACGAGTTCGCCAAAATCCTTGTCAAAGGTGAGCAGCAGGCGATTCTCCGCAAGAGGGCGGGTGAGAACTTCGGTGTCCGGAACGCCGGGAGATGCTTCGCGAATCCAGAGCACATCATGACCGTTCTGACGCAATCGGAGAATGCAATCCTCGGGGAGGTTTTCGTTGGCGCAGAGCCGCATGGTCGGGAATCACACGGCGACGGCGAACACCTTTTCCTCGCTCAAGCGTTGCTGCGCGCAGGCCACACAGGCACGCACCTGTTCACGGGTGAGACGATAATTGCGGATGATTTCGTCTGCGGACCAGCCTTGCGCAATAAGACCCAGAATGAATTTCACGGCCAGCCGTGTGCCCCGAATGACGGGTTTCGCGACCAGAACGGCAGGATCGGCGGTGATGTATTCTTGCCAGTTCATGCTGGCGAGAGTTTACAACGCAAAGAAGGTCCTGTCAGCGGCGAATATTTCACGTGCGAATATTTCACGCCGTCGCCAGATTATCGTCCAACACCTTGGATTTTCCAGATGGCCTTGATCCAGAAAGCTCTCCGAAACCCAGAGGAGGCGATTCGCCTCTTCTCTCGCAGCAGCGAATGCACGCAGTAGTCACCCGCGCCAACCTGCTGCGCATCGTAGAAGTCCCGTGCGTTCTCCATGTCCTCGGCCGCCTCCGCGAGGACCACCACGGTTTTCATCGTGTCCGTTTGGCAAGACGCTGCTTGAGCTGAGCCAGAGTGAGGAAGTTGCCCTCGCCAGCTTCGACCTTTGCCAAGCGCTGGGACAGCACCTGCTTGTGCCATGCTGGGGATTTCAGCCGGGCAGGTTCCCGGGACATGGAGTGCCAGAGCAGTTCCATTGCCTGCATGCGTTGGGCAAAACTCATCCGCTCGATGTCGTCGATGAAGTCGTCCGTCCTACGGACGTTCATGCCTGGGACATTGGGGTGCGGTTACGCACACGTCCCTGGATGCCGTCGAAGTCCGCCTGGGTCAGCGGACTGACGGGTTTGTCGGCGGCCTCCAGGAGCCAGTGTTCGAGTTCCGGCGTGATCTCAAACGGCTGGCGCTGCTGTTCGCGCACGCCACGCAAAACGTCGTTAGCCAATTCACTGGGATCGGCACAGACCCCCGCGCGAACCTGTTCTTCCAGGAAGTCCTCAACGTCTTTTGCCAGTGCAATCGTCATGGCGGTATCCTCCCGCACCAGGAGGAGCGTGTCAACGGGACGGTTCCGCGCCAGCACCGCTCTCGCCGCTGCCAGTCTTGATTCCCACAGCACCCCGTTTCTTGTCCCGCCGAGTTCATCCGCCGGTGGCAGGCAGGGGAACCGCGCGCCGAAGCGTGGCACGAGGCGTAGTTGTCGCGGCTGCGCATGGACGAGTTCGCCCATCCCTATTACTGGGCTGCCTTCACCTTCACCGGCCAGTGGCGGTAGGAGCCTCAACGTGTCAAGCAAGTCATTCCGGGCTCGGGGCGAGCGGTGAACCTGAATTCCATAATTGGGATGGCCGCGAAGGCGCAAGAGGCACAAAATACCGGACAGAAATCAGGGTGTGTTGGCAAAAGGACACTTCACCTGCCGGGTGAAAGCAGACTCCGGTTTCAAACAGCAATCCCCGGGCTGGTTTAGGGGGCGTTATCGGCCCCGCCAATGCGCAGTCCTCCATTCATGTCTTGCGTGAGTATCAGAAGGCAAATCGCTGGGAAGCACAGGTTCTTGAACGCAACTCGTTGTCATTCAGAATCTCAGTGAACTCTGGCTGCGCGGTGGATTCCCGGAATCCTTTCTGAGCGCATCCGACGATGCGAGCTTTCGCTGGCGGCAGCAGTTCATTCGGACCTTCCTGACGCGCGACATCCCGCAACTGGGCATCACCATTCCCTCGGAGCAGTTGCGCCGGTTCTGGATGATGCTGGCCCACTACCATGGGCAGACCTGGAATGCATCGGAGATTGCCCGGTCGCTGGGCGTGAACTACAAGACCGCGCAGGGCTATCTCGACATCCTGACGGGGGTGTTCATGATTCGGCAGCTCCAGCCGTGGGTTGAGAATGTGGGCAAACGGGTGCGCAAGGCGCCCACAATCTACCTGCGCGACAGCGGCGTCTTTCATGCCCTGATGAATCTGCGGACCCTGGCCGAACTCCAGGCCCATCCCAAGCTGGGGGCGTCCTGGGAAGGCCTGGCTTTGGAGCATGTCCTCCGGGTGTTCCGGGTGTCCGCAGACGAAGCCTTCTGCTGGGCCACTCATGCCGGAGCCGAACTGGACCTGCTCTTGGTGCGCGGCGGAAGACGATGGGGATTCGAGTTCAAGTTTGGCGACGCCCCCCGCACCACCAAGTCCATGCGCGTCGCCATCGAGGACCTGGCGTTGAGCCGGCTGTTCGTGGTTTATCCCGGCGACACCCACTACGTCCTGGATGACCACATCGAGGTGGCCGGATTGACGCACCTCGAGCGGACGGCCGGCGCCTATTTCGCGTAGCGCTTCTGGAACTCCTGGCGCTGCTGGTCGCGCATGGCCTTCTCCTCGGGGCTCATCTTGTTGAGATACCACTGGTGATTGCCGTGATTGAGCGTTTCCTCGATCAACTGGTGCAGCTTCGCGGCGGCCTCTTTCTTTGCCGGGTCGCTCGAATCCTGGTTCCGCTCGACCAGTTCCTCCAACTCGGGGATGTAGTGAGAATAGAAATGCTTGGCGACCTCGTAGGTGCCGTGCCAGTGCGTGTAGTCTGGACCCATCATCGACACGCCGTGGCGCGCGCGGCGGCCTTCGTGATGCCAGATTTCATACCAGGTGAAGTCCACCGGGTTGCTGAACTGGGCGGGCTTGAGCAGCGGCTTGGCCGCCTGGTACAGCGCCAGCCCCGGCTTGGCGAACTTGTCGTGGTACAGGTCAATCAGGCTGTCGTACTGCACGTAGAACGAATCCACAAAGTGCTGGTTGTGGCAGTTGAGGCACACCTCCACCATGTTCGTCCGTCGGGTCTGCCAGGTGATATCCTTGCCGGGCAGGTTCAACTTGGCGTCGGAGACCTCGGGCCGGATGGAAATCTCGGGTCGGTTGTTCCACGAGATGCGCATGCCGACGTCGTGGGTGATGCGCTGGGTCTTGGTGGCACTCATGTGGCAGGTGGCGCAGGTGGGCGCCGCCGAGTAGTCTTCGCCCACAATCCACTTCTCGTTGTCGAGGTTCATCTTGTCCACGTTGGCGTGGTAGGCGATGCCGTGCTTGGATTCGTTGTAGATCTCGATCTGGGGATGGTCCGGGCCCATGTGGCACTTGCCGCAGGTGTCGGGGGTACGGGCCTGGGCGGAGCTGAACTCGTGGCGCGAGTGGCACGCGGCGCAGGAGCCTTCGCTGCCGTCGGGATTGATGCGGCCAATGCCGGTGTTGGGCCAGGTGGCGGGATCGGGCTTGCCGTTGGGCAGGATCTTCACCTCGGTCCCATGGCATTGCCAGCAGCCGTTGACCGCCGCGGATGAAACCCCGTGAGGGAAGGCCGCCGTCTTGAAGCCCCGGTTGCCTTCAACCACCTCGGCCAGCGTGTTGTCGAGCGAGCCGAGGATGCGCGCACCCTTGGCATGGTGCGAGGCATTGAACTCGGCCACTTCATGCTCGTGGCAGCGCCCGCAGTCCTTCGGGGTGACCAGCGTGGCGATCTTCTGGCCGTAGTGCTCGTAGCCGTCGGAATCGGTGTCGAGCGCCATGTGGCACTCGTAGCAGCCGACGTTGCCGCGGTAGTGCTTGCTCGATCCCCACTGCTCGTAGAGCGCGGAACTTTCCTTCTTGTGGCACTCCGCGCAGGCTTTGCTTTGCGCGGACATCTCGGTGAGCGTGAAGCCGGCCGGAGCCGGCGCGGCCAGGGCGAAGCAGGCCAGGGCGATGATCAAGGGTTGCATCGAGGTTTTCATGTTGTTGGTCCTTTCAAAGTCCAAAGTGCGAAGTCCGAGGTCCGAAGTGCGAAGTCCGAGGTCCGAGGTCCGAAGTCCGAGGTCCGAAGTCCGAAGTGCGAGCTGCGAAGCCGGGAACGCGACGGCTGGCGGCGCCGCGCTCGACCTTCGGCATTCGGAGTTCGGAGTGGTTTCAGGGTTTATCATTCGGGCTTCGGGCATGGGGTTAATGGGTCAGAGCCGGGGCCGGCGCCTCCGGGTGGGCGCGCAACGATCCGTTCATGATGGGAATCGCCACGTGCAGCATCCACGAGAACATGAGCACGCCCAACGCCCAGATGCCCAGGCAAACCAGCGTCTCGTTCAGCGTGGGCAGGTACTCGACGATCTGGCCGAGCGGCGACGGCACGAAGCCGGGAATGATCAGTCCCATGCCCTTCTCGATCCAGATGCCCACAAAGCAGGTCACGCACGCGATGTTCAGGCCCACGATGTGGCGGCTGAGCGGCGTCACCAGGAGCAGCAATCCGACCGTATCCAGCGCGATCGCGGTCCAGATCCACGGCACCAGGCCCGCGTGGCCGTGCAGGCCGAAGTAGAGGTAATGCGCCGCCGCCGCGTGCTGGGTGGGCGAGTAGAACTCGGTGAACAATTCGCTGACCAGGAGGAACATGTTGATGAGCATGGCCACCGTCATGATCATGCGCAGCGTGAAGATGGGTTTGTCCCCGATGTAGTAGCGCAGGGTGCGGCGGATGACCTGGAAGGCCAGGATCATCAGGGCCGGCCCCGCCACGAAGGCGGACGCCAGGAACCGCGCCGGCACCAGCGGATGATGCCAGTAGGCCCGGCCGGCCAGACCGACGTAAAGGAAAGCCGTCACGGTGTGGATGCTCACCGCCCAGGCGATCGAAAGGAACACGAACGGGATGTAGAACTTGCGCGTCGGCGCCTGGCCCCGGTAGCGGCAATACAGCATGTACCCGGCAATGTGCAGGTTCAGCAACAGGTAGCCGTTCAGCACGATCACGTCCCAGGACAGGATCGAGCCGGGGAAGTTGAAGATGCCGAAGGGCGGGATCATGTGATGGAACCGGTCGGGATGCCCGAGGTCCACGGTGACGAACAACAGGCACATGACAATGGCGGCGATGGCCATCAACTCCCCGAACAGCACCACCTCGTGCATGTGCTCCTTCTTGTAGATGTAGGCCGGGATCACCAGCATCACCGCCGCCGCCGCCACGCCGACGAGGAAGGTGAAGTTGGCAATGTAAGCGCCCCAGCTCACCTGGTCGGTCATGCCCGTGGTGGCCAACCCCTCGACGAACTGCCGGGCCCAGGCGTTGAGCCCCACCAGCACCACCACGCTCAACGCGATCATCCAGGCGTAGAACTTCCAGCCGCCCTGCCAGGACAGCCGCCACACGCGCCAGAGAAAGGTGAGGTAGTCGCTCATGCGTCGAAGAAATAGTAGAAACGCGGCAGGGTCCCGACCTCCTCCTTGAGGATGTAGACGCGCTTGTGGTTCAGGATGTAGTTAATCTCGCTGTCCGGATCGAGCACGTTGCCAAACACCCGCGCGCCGGTCGGGCACACCTCGAGGCAGGCCGGATACTTGCCGGCGCGGGTGCGCTGGAGGCAGAACGTGCACTTCTCGACCACGCCCTTGGGCCGGATGCGGTTGCTCAGGTAATTCTGGTTCGGGTTGATCGCCTCGGGCTTGAGCGTCGGCTTCTGGTAGTTGAACCGGCGGGCGTCGTAGGGACAGGCGGCCATGCAATAGCGGCAGCCAATGCACCAGTTGTAGTCCACCACCACCACGCCGTCCTTCTCCCGCCAGGTGGCCTGCACCGGGCAGACCTTGGTGCAGGGCGACGCCTGGCACTGGTGACACTGCACGGGCATGTAATACTTGTCCTTCTGCGGCACCGTCTCGGGATCGTAATAGACCGTCGAGGTCTCGAGATTGATCGCCCCCTTGTTCATCTCGAGCACGCGGATGTAGGACATGCTGACGTCCTCGTCGTCCGCCCGGGACTGGTTGTTCTCGGCCAGGCAGGCGTGGGCGCATTTGCGGCAGCCGATGCAGCGGGTCAGGTTCAGCGCGTAGGCGAACTGGACGCCATCGAGGGGCTTGAGGTCCTGCATGGCCGGGCGCGTGCCATACTCGGTCGCGCACTTCTGCTCCAGTTGCGTCATGATGCGCCGCAGGTCCTCAGGGCTGAGCTGGCGGTAATGCCTCTGCAACAGATCGTCCAGGCTGATCTCGCCCTTCTCGAGCGCGAGCAACGGCTTGAGCGCGGCGACCAGGCCGGCCAACCCCACCATGGAGCCGGCGGTACCTTTGAGGAACGTGCGCCGGGTCATCGGCTGATACACCTGCTCGATGGTCTTGGGGCTGACGCTGTTCTGGGCGTTGTCCGTCATGAATCATGCCCCTCCTTCGTGTCGAAATGGCCGCGCGCCGAACCGCCCGCCGCCCGCGCGGGGTAACGCAGTGGCGACAGCGGTTTCATCGGTTGGAACACGGGATGATGCGGATCGTGGCACTGGATGCAGCGCAGCTTGGTGCTGTCGCCCATCGCCTTGTTCCAATACCCGTTCTGACGTCCATGCACGCCAGCCTGCCAGTCGCGATAGATCGGACCGTGACACTTGGCGCAGAGCTGCACCACCTCCGACTCCTTGATCTCCGAGCCGTCGTAATCCACGAACGCGTTGCGGTTGGTGGGATGATGGCAGTTGAGGCAGAAGCGGTTGTTGCCGTGCTCGAGGTGGATGTGCTTGTGCTCGTTGAGCGGGCGGTCGTAGTGCCAGCGGGCCTTGATCAGCTTGTGGCACTCCATGCAGTTGTAGGTCCAGCCCATGCGCACCAGGTCGAGCCGCTGCGTCTGGCGCGGCGGGGTTTTGTCGAGATGCGTGTCGGTGGCCAGTCCGACCGCCGGTTGCTGGGCTGGGGGCTGCGCGACGGTGGGAAGCACGGGGGGTGCGGATTCCTGGGCCTGAAGACCGAGCGCCAGAAAGAGGCAACAACCCAACAGGCCGGACGCGAACTGAGGCCGACAACCGAAACATCCAACAAACCACAAGAGGCCCACGCGTGGAACAATGGATGTTGAACGTTGGAGGTTGATGTTCGTGGTCCCTCTCCATGCGAGCAAGATCCACCGCAGCCTTGCAACCAGCGGGGACGCACCCAACCGCCACCGGCCAAGCGCCGGGCGGCCCGGGTGTTCCTGGCCACGATCTGTTCCCTCACGGTTCATGATTGCGCCGGCAGCCTATGACGATTGACGCCCCGCGTATTTGACCCAGGTCAAGCACGACAGGGGTATGGTCTGCGGAACGAAAGCGCAAAACGCGGGCGCGGCGGGGGCGGATCAAGACTGGTTCTTGTTCAGACAGCAATGCTTGTATTTCCGGCCGCTGCCGCAGGGGCAGGGCTCGTTGCGTCCCACCTTGCGCGGGAGGCGGGCGGAGAGGGACTCGATGCGGTCCTGGTTTTGCTGGATTTCGCGTCTAAGATAGAGGGCTTGCAGGATGCGGTGGCGTTGATCGAGTTGCCCATCCAGGCTGGCATGCGTCTGCCTCAGCGCACTCAACAGATTCTCCAGTGGAGGAGCGCCCGGTGGGCCGGCTGCCACCGGTTCGGATCGCTGTGAGCGGTAGTTGTAACGCAGCGCTGGCATGTCCCGGAGTTGGGTGGTCACCCGACCTGCGGCGTCCTTGAGCTTGAGGAAGCTGAGCACCGTCTCGTGACACCCGCAGTCCCGTTGCACGCAATGATGATCGTCCACGGCCCAGGCTTCCCGGTCCAACACGAAGTTCAACGCCAGGCCGAGCGGGAACACCTCCACGAAGCCCACCATCCTCCCGTCGTCGGCGTTGGGCAGGCCGTCAATGTCGATGTGCGACACCGGAGTCGTCCGGATGATCTCCATCTTCTCAGCCAAATACCACTCACGCAGTTGCTGCTGGTCCGCGTCCGTCAATTCACTGTGCAGGAGGGCGGCCCGGCGCGCGCACTCCACGTCCCGTTCCTGCTCCGGGCTTAGGAGTGCGCGTTTGCGATTCAGATCGAACCAGAACTCGATGTGTGGGTGCCCGGACTGCGGGGGGAAATCCATGAAGATGTGCAGGCACCGGCAGCGCGGCCCGCCGCACACGGACAGCGAGGCCTCCGGGCCAGCGCCATCCGCGTCCGATCGTTCCGGTCCATCAGCGGAGAGGATGCGCAGGCGGGGCTGCGGGCGGGGGGGGAGTGTCCGCGGGAACTCCCCCGTGCGACGGCCATCTTCGCCAAGCCATGTCAGTTGCAGTCGTTGCTTCATGGTCATTCGTCAGGGGCATGCAGGATTCAAACAACCCAGGCGGCACACCATCCTGAGATGCAGGCTTTCTAAGCAACCGGGAAGCGCTTTTCGAGGATTTGTTTTCTGACCTCGCGCGATGACCGGCTGGGCGGCGGGCGTCCGAGGCGGCGGGGCGCCCGGTGGAGCGCCTCAGTGTGGCCCGATGCTGGGCAGCAGCGCAGGGGGGTTGACGTCTCGATCAACCGGAGTCGATCCACCCACACAAACTGTGTTCCGTACGGAACAAAAAATCTGTGCATGGGGACTGGTCCAAACGCCCGCTGGCGTCATCGTGGAGGCTCTCCCTGAAGCTCGTAGCGGTGGCCGTGAGTCCACGCTGATCTCTGCCCCGAGAGCGGTAGGGTGGCTGGATGGCTGAGGGCGGCGTCCAGTTTGGGATAATGGCGCCGACTGACGATGGCCGGTGAACGTCAACTCCGGTGGGAACCAGGACGGTCTCACCAATCCGCAGATCGATGCCGCGCTACGGAGGACGGTGCGGCGGCTACGGTTCAGGGGTTCAGAGCGCGAGACCGTGTTTCCGGGAAGTCTCCGCTCGCGGAGTGTGCCCGCGAGGGCGGTTGCGGGGAGGTGCCAGGACAAGAGGCAAACTGCACGTGCGACGTTACAGTTTGAAATCGACCTGGACCCAGAGTTTCTGGACGTTGGCGGGAATGGCTTGAGCGCCCGGGGCGGCGTTGACCGCGTCATAGAACGCGTATTTCAGCAGCACATTCCAGTGCTTGCCCAGCTTCTTGCTCACGCTCACGTCGATCTCGTTGCCGTAGTTGTAGAGTCCATCGCTTGCCGCATCGAATTTGTGCAGCATCACCTTGAGCGGCAGTTCCCACGGCAGCTCGCACCTGCGCCCCAGACATACAGGTCCTGCAACCCGGCCCCCGGGCGTGTTGAGAAACACGTCGGCCCACCCGTTGAACGCGTGCAGCGTCGCCAGGGGCGTCTGGAACCCGACGTTGTTGTCCGAACCCAGCAACTCGTAGCCCACGCCGAAACTCACCGGCTGGATCTGGCTGCCCAGCGTCAGGTGCAGATAGGGGGCGCTGTAGCTGTTGGGGTTGTCGGCGTAATCCGTCTGCCAGGCAAATTCGCCGCGGTACTCCAGCTTGCGATTCTCCGCGATCGGCGCCTGGCCGGCCAGACTGACCCCATACGAGGCGCACGAGGCGGCGTTGCCCGCTCCGTTCTCCAGGTCGAAGAGGTAGATGTAACCCGCCAGGTCGGCGTAATCGCCACTGTCGTAATGGGCGTGGAGCACGTGGGAACTCGACTGGAAATCCTTGGCGCCGGGCAACAGGTCCGGAACGTTGCCGCCCACGCGGTTGACCCGACCGATCCAGGTGTAGAGCAGGTCGAGTTTCTCGACGCTGGTGTTGCCCAGGCGGATGGCGTCGAAGGTTTGCGGGTTCTGGCGCCAGTCCACCGACCCGACGAACCGCTGGTTGTCGAGGTTGATCGGTCTGGCGACCGCCTTTGCCGGCCGTGGCCCAGTTGGTGTAGGTATAGCTCAGCCAGGCCTGGTTGATCTCGGTGGTGGGCGGATCGAGCACGAGGGCCTTGTCGCCCGCGCTGGCGGCATTGTCGCCGGCGAAGTAGCTGTCCCGGTTGCCCAGCGTGGCAAGGTTGAGCCCCTCGATCATGCCCTGGAATCCGTAGAGCTCGGCGCTGGTCAAGCCGAACACCGTGCGCATGGTGAAGGCTTGGGAAGGCTTGGCCGTTCTCGGTGTCGGCGTACTCGTAGCGCGGCCGCCACTGGAAATTGACCTTGCTCCGGCCAATGGCATCCGGCAGGTCGCGGTTGAAGATGCGCATCGAGAGTGCCGGGTTCCGCATTGGTCAACGCGGACGCGGTCGTGGGGGCGTTGGTGGACACCGCCGCAGCGTCCGGTGGCGGGTTGGTTTCCACGAGGTCGGCCCGGGCGGGCACGGCGACCAGCAGGCTGACAACAAACAGGGCGGGAAGAACGAGACCATGGGCTGCGGTTCATGCGCCGCACGATAGGTGCGACCCCGGGCGAGGGCTTTGACTTCCGTCAAGGTCGCGGCGGCGAATCAGGCCAGGCGCCCCTGGGCCTCGGGCGCCATCATGGCCGGCGACCAGGGCGGATCCCACACGATCTCGACCTCCGCCTCCCCGACGCCGGGGAGATTCAGCAGCACCGACTCGCACCGCTGAGGATGCTGTCGTGCATGGGACAACCCGCATCGTCAGCGTCATCTGGATCACCACGCGCGCCGCTCGATGCGCACGTTGTAGATCAGGCCGAGCGCGACGATGTCGATGCCCATTCGGGTCGACGACCTCGCGCAGCGCCCAGGAGTTTTGTTCGGTCACGTTCATCTGGTTACGCGTCTGCGGCGGTCGCGCAACGGTGCAACCGGCTCAACGATGGCCGAGGATCAACGCAAAATTCGCAATGTGGAGGGTCAACGGCCGCGGCCATGACCACCCCGCCCCAGCGAACTGTGCTGGCGCTGGAGAGCAGGATGCCGGCATCGACACACGAGCGCAGGAGGTAGGTACCACCACGCCGGCGCGCAGCAAGCTGATCGGAATACATATCCGCCAGAGTCCGGCACACGCGCCCGGCCCAGATGTGAACGCTGTAGGTGCCGTACCACACGAGGAATGGACAGGATCTTGAAGAGCATGCCGAGGATGGCGGTCTGAGATCAGGCCGAACACGGCCAGGAACCCGTAGAGATTCTCCAGCTGTCCGGTGAACACCGTGAGAGGCAGACCCGGCCATGACAACACGCGCCGCGAGGCCGGCGAGCGGAACGACACGGCCAGACCCGGAGGAACATCGCAGCGGCCAGTCCAGGATGAGCGGCGTTTGCGGGCGCGCAGTATGGCGCGCAGCTTCGAGGCCGTAGAGGATGACAGCGCCGTCGAGCACGAAGGCCGGCGAACACCAGTTTCCACGGACTGCGCGTGGCCACGTGACGGTCATGATGCCGAACAGTCCCGACGTTGAGCAGCCCGATCACCCACCACGCGCGGCGCTCGGTTTTGCGCTTCGCTGAGCAGGAACATCGGCAGCAGCTTGAGCGAGAGCAGTGATCGTGAGCAGGACAAAGCAGCCCAAGCACGCCCAGATGCGCGTGCGGTGTGCATGGCGCTCATCTGATCGAATCGTGACTACGAAGGTGGAAACCGCCTCCAAACCGCGCAGCGTGATCGCCAGCGGGCTGCCGGCGGAAGACGTTCGATGGATTCGTAGGAGCACTTGGACGCGGCCAACGCGAGCCCGGCCAGCGACAGCCGACAGCAGCCAGCTGAGGGCCGAACCGATCCCGACGCTGACGGGATCCAGCGGCGGGACGAAGCAGCGGTGCGGACGACGTTGAAGAGCAGCAAGGCCACGCCGAGGGCGAAGACGAGCCCCAATGTCCGACGTGTTTGAGATTCCAATGCCAGAAACTCCACACCATGCCCGGCACCGCCACGCGTGGCACAGCAAGTGGACGAAGGCCAGGTCGCTGGCTGAACAGGCGCGTCTCGAAGCGGATCCCACACGATCTCGACCTCTGCCCCCCGCGACGCCGGGGAGATTCAGCAGCACGGCTCGAACCGCGCTGAGGATGCTGTCGTGCATCGGGCAGCCGCGCATCGTCAGCGTCATCTGGATTGCCACGGGCACCAGTTGATACAACACCCCGAATACGACCGACCCGATCCAGCCGAGCAACGCCAGGTGCGTCGCGGCGACCACATATTGGTTGTAGTGGTAGGTCGACAGGATCGTCGGGCGAAGGATGAGCACCCCGACCACGCCCAACAGGCCCAGCAGGCCCAGCAGCATGAACCCGAGCGGCAGCCGGATGGATGGCGCCGCCGCGATTCCGGCTCCTGCCGGCGCACGCGCAGCCGGCCTGGAAGAGGACGGGACGACGCGCCCTACCGGATCAGCACCGGCGGATAACAGTGATGCAGCCACCTTCGGGATGCTCCTCGCACTCCCCTCGGAACCCGCGCGCTTCCAGTTGGTCCAGCAGATGAAGTGGCCGGCGGTCGGTCAAGGCGTGCAGCGTGACCCCCTCGGACAGGGAAGCGAGCGCTTCGAGAACACGCGTCATGGGCTGGGGCGGTTCGAGTCCTCGCACGTCCAGTTCCAGGGTTTGAACCTCATCGGACGAACAACCGCAACCGCAGCCTGCCTGTTGTCCGTCCCTCGGGAAAGCCGTGGTCTGGGCTGCCGCCGCCTCGGGGTCTTTCTTGAACAACACTTCCCAATCGCCCCCGCCCAGTTCGCGGGATTCATGCACGAACCCCTCCCGCCCGAGCACGTCGTAAAGCGGAACGGGCTCGAAAGGAACAAGCAACTGAAGCGTGGCACCCGACTTCAATTGCCGGGCTGATTCCATGATTCGCGAGCACGGGACGCGCCCGGATCGGATATCGTTCCGCACATCCAACAGCACCTGAAGATCGGTCATAGTGCGGACAGCTTGGTGGAAGGGGCGTGGAACCGCCTTGATGCGGGTCAAGGAATGTTGTGCTTCAAACCTCCCTGCGGCATTGTGACCGGGAAATGACTCATGCGTTGGATGATCTGAAAAGCACCATGATCGCGCGGGGGTTGCGCGCCTGCCGGCTGTTCGCCGGGGTGGGCCCCGAGGACCTGCAACGGCTGGCCGAGATTGCTTCCATCCGGCGGTTGGAGCGGGACGAGTATGTGTTCCGCGAGGGGCAGCCGTCCAAGGGCTTTTTCGTGGTGAGCCAGGGCGCGATCAGTGTTCACCGGGTCAATGCGTCCGGCAAGGAGCAGGTGCTGCATGTGTTTCGCGCGGGGGAATCCTTTGCCGAAGCCACGCTGTCCATGGAAGCCGGCTACCCGGCGGATGCCCGGGCGGTGGAGCCCAGCCAGGTGCTGATGATTCCGCGCCAGGCCTTCCTTGATCTGTTGCAGCGGCGTCCCGAATTTGCCGTGCGATTGCTGGTGGGCATGAGCCTGCGGCTGCGCACCTTGGTGGGGCAATTGGAAGACATGACGCTGCACCAGGTGGAGCATCGGCTCGCCAACTGGCTGCTGAAGCGTTGTCCGGACTCGACCAGTTCCAAGCCCCTGACGATCCAGTTGACCACCACCAAACGCGCGCTGGCCGCCGAACTGGGCACCGTCAGCGAGACCTTTTCCCGTACCCTGGCCAAGATGCGTGACCTCGGACTGCTGCGGACCTCCGGCAAGACCATCACCATTGAAAGTCCGGCCCGGCTGAAGACCCTTCTAGAAGAGAAGAAGGTGTGACCGGGACCGTTCTGCGCCGGCACATCCAGGTGGCTCTCTCTTTCTATGAACCGGCCCCTGGACCGCGGATTGTCTCAATCCGCAGTGGCTCCGATGATGCGGTGCTGCTGCGAGTTGAGGACAACTCGCGCTCCTTGCCCGGGTTCAGGGTCCCATTTCATGCGCCATCGCCAAAGGAGGCTTCCCATGAACCGCGACGGCCTCAAGGTCCAGGGGTTGCACCGCCTTCCAAGCGGTCGAGCATTCGGCGGATGGTCTGCGGGGCATTGCCCTCGAAGCGATTGTTCACATAGAGGAACGTCGGACGCTTTCCGTCCGATCGCAGTCCCTGCCGGGCCAGGTGGGCGCCGGCGTCCACTCCTTCCGGATACGGCTCCTGAATCCGGTCGTAGGGGCTGAATCGCTCGACGGCCTCGGCGTAACTGCGGCCCGGTTTCAGGAGGAATCGGGCACCCGCGAAGGGCGCGGCGGGCAGACCTTCGGAAAGCCGAATCTGCTCCGTCACCGACGGCATCTCATTCCAACTGTTGTAAACGTGGGCCACGCCGTGCCGGGCCAGCATCTCGAAATACTCGGGTTGCAGAAAGGTGGCGTTTCGAATTTCGACGCCGTAACGCCAGCCCGACGGCAACCGGGCAAGAAACCGGTCGAGGTTCTCGACGAATTCCCGTCCACGCTGGAAGTCGTCGGGACCAAACCGGCTGAACTCGAACATCATCAGGCCCAGTTTGGATCCCAGCACCGCACACGGGCTGAGAAAGGCGTCGGCAAAGAGGTTTGAGTTGAGGAAGTTTTCATTCTCGCGTCCGGCGCGCGGTCCGAATCGGTCCAGGACCGGAAACCGTTTGATGGTGATCTCGCCGGTGACCTTGAACGCAAAGCGGAAGTCGTCGGGCACCAGCGACCCCAGTTCGCGAACTCGTTGCTCGGTGGGAAATGTGTAGTAGGCGGCATCGACACAGACGCTCTTGAAGGTTTCGGCGTATTCAGCCAGGCAAAGGCGTTCGAAGCGGGTGGTGGAGAAGCGTCCGCGCCAGATGTAGCGGTCGCGGGTATAGACACTCCCCAGCCAGCCGGGGTATTTCCAGGAGGAGGTTCCGAGATACACGCCCGACGCGGCCAATCGGCTCAGCCGACCGCTTAGAGGATCCAGCCGCATGAATTCGATCTCGTTCATTGGAACCCGGTCCGGCGCAACCGCGGGTTGTGAGCCGAAACTGAGACTCCACGACATTTCCGCCAAACCCAGCGATCCGTCTGCGCCGGGTCAATGGCCGGGGGGCGCCCCCGTGGCTGGCGGGCTCAAGTGCTTGAGGAGATCCCGGATCACGTCGGGATTCTGTCCCGCCACATTGGTGGCTTCGTGAGGATCGGACGCACAGTCATAAAGCTCGGCTGGCTGTCCGCCCCCCCGATCCAGGAGTTTCCACTTCCCTTGCCTCACGGCGCGCTGCCGTGCGCCGTCCGCCGTCATGATCGTCCACTGCAGCGATGAATGGCGATGGGTCTGTTCGAGCCCCTGCAAGGTGGGCAGGAACGAGATGCCGGGCAACCCCGCAGGCTGTTCCAGGCGTGCAACCTCCAGCACGGTTGCCGGAATGTCCTGACCGCTGACGGACAGGTCCGAAACCTTGCCAGACCGCATCCAGAACGGCCAGCGGACAACGAGTGGAACGCGCAGCCGGCCCTCGGACAATTCGCCCGCGTCCAAGCGGAAACGGCCTGCGCTCTCAAAAAAGGCCGGATCCGGCGGGCGTTTGGGATCCGGTCCCAGGCTGCTGGTGAGCAGGACGAGGGTGTGCTGGCTCATGCCGCGCTTATCGAGTTCGTCGAGAAGCTCGCCCACGTGCTGATCGAACCGGGTGATGGCATTCGCCCTGGCCGACTGCAACTCCGGCCAGCCCTGGCCGGCGTAAGCGGGCGTCTCCGGGATCGGCCCGCTGCGGGTGCCCACCGCCGTCGGCACGGGATAGCTGACCACGAGGAAGAACGGTCGGAAGTGGTTCAAGAGTTCGGGCTTGTTCTGCCGACAGAAGCGAACGGCAGCCTGCGTGAGCAGGTCCGGAAGATATTCGCCCATTTTGTGAGCCTGGTTTTTGACCAGCGGAACACGCCCCTCGAAACCGGTATGCGGATCGCGGCGATACAGATGATCCGTGTAGAGATCATTCGCATGAGCCCGGCTGTCGTAGGCAACCACCTCCTCAAAACCCCGGCGATGGGCGGCGTCCGGCGACTCGAAACCACCCAGGCCCCAATAGCCGATGTAGCCGGTGTGATAGCCGGCCGCCTTGAGTTGCTCCGCCAAGGTGGGAAGCTGATCCGGACTTCCGGACCCCGGGGTGGCCCCGATCATCAAGGCCGCGCGGGCATCCCGATCCTCGCCCGCCCCAGCGTAACAATCGGTGAACCGCATGCCGACGGCAGCCAGTCCGTTGATGCGGGGGGTGAGGATCCGTTTCTGACCGTAGCATCCGAGATCGCCCCAGCCCAACTCATCGGCGAGGATCAGAACGATGCTTGTGTGTCGTAGAGCGGCCGGCGGCGGCGCATTGGTCTGCGCTGCTGCGCAAACGAGGGCTGCAAAAAACCAACTCAAGACCACCAAAGGTCCACTGTGTCTGCTTGCCATACACATGCCGCGGGCTCTGATCAACGTGCTGCTAGGGACTGCTCACAACGCGTTCATCGCCCTGCCCCGTCTCGGCGAGCAGTTTCACCAATTCCCGACGGACGCAAGCACCAATATCCTTGAGCATGATGCGGAAGGGTAGTCGGCCCAGCCCGGGATTTCAATTGTTCGATTCGATCTGCCGATCCGGTCGAGGTCCCGACAGGTCCCGACTCGCACTTTACAGGCCGGGGGTGCCGCCACAGACTGGGGTCATGAGACTGGACCATCTCTGGTGGTTGTTGGCGGCGGGGTTTGGGGTGGCGACGGCGTTCTGGATGTTGTTCCCCCTCTTCTCGCGGGAGGCGCGGCTGGGCAGACGGCGCCGACGCAACCACCACCGGTTAGAGCCCAAGGGCAATCATCCCATGGTCAAACTCAGTGTCCGGACCCGGTCGAAACCAAAGCGCTAAAGTCAGCTCAAGCAATCGAGCCCCCCCATGCAAGCACTCATTGACAAGGCGGCCACCCTCATGGAGGCGCTGCCCTATCTGCAACGGTTCCGCAGCCAGACCTTCGTGGTGAAATACGGTGGTAGTTTCATGGATTCCTCCGATCCGGAGGTGCGCGGCAGCGTGGCGCGGGACGTGGTGTTCCTCGAGGCGGTCGGCATCAACCCGGTTGTCGTCCATGGCGGCGGCAAGGCTATCACACGCGCGCTGGAACAATCCGGCGTGAAGACCGAGTTTGTGCAGGGCCAGCGTCGGACGAGCGCCGAAACCGTCGATGTCGTCGAGCGGGTGCTGTCCCGCGAGATCAACCCGGAGATCGTCGAGATGATCAACGCGCTGGGGGGCAAGGCACGGGGCTTTTCCGGCGCCGACATCTTCACGTGCCGCCGGAAGCTGCTCCGCACTCCCGACGGCCAGGAACTGGACGTCGGGTTCGTCGGCGAGGTCACCGAGGTGAACCTGGACCCGATCCGCCAATGCATCTGGCGCAGCGTCACGCCCGTGATCAGCCCGACGGCGCGCGGCGAGGATGGCCAGATTTACAACTGCAACGCGGATGTGGCTGCCGCGCAGATGGCCATCGCGCTCAAAGCCAGCCGGCTGTTCTTCATGAGCGATGTGCCCGGATTGCTCCGCGACCCGAAGGATCCGTCCACCCTGATCTCTCACCTCCGGGTGGAGGAGGTGGACGGACTGAAGCGGGCCGGGATCATTGACAAGGGCATGATTCCGAAGGTGGACAGCGCCATCGAGGCCGTGCGGGCGGGCGTGAAGAAGGTCGCGTTCATCGACGGACGCCTGCAACACTCCGCCCTGCTCGAAATCTTCACCGACGAAGGCGTGGGCACTGAAGTGGTGCCGGACGAGCGATGACGGACGACGACGCATCCGCCTTGCGCGAGAACACCGCGACCACCGGCGTGGAACGCGCCGGGCGGGCCGCCGCCGAAAGATAGTTGGAACCACAGCCCCCTCAAGCGACTGCGAGACAAGTCGGACGTGGTGGAGCTGATCCAGCGCAAGCGACTCTCACGCGACCTGGCCCTGCCGGTTGCGGTGCACTGCCTCTACCTCGAACTGTGGGACGGCCTCGCACGTGAAAGCGAAGGTGCCGGGGGGGGCCGTAGGCTGTCTTCCCCGGTGTCCCTCCGCCTTCTCCGCGGCTCAACAAGGCCGGCCAACCGGTGCGTTCACCAGCCATTGCAGAACGGCTTTCTGCACATGGAGCCGGTTCTCAGCCTGGGCGAAAATGGTGTCGACATGGGCTTCGAACGTGGCCTCATCGATTTCCTTTCCCCGGTAGGCTGGCAGGCAGTGCATGACGAGGGCGCCCGGCTTGGCGGTCGCGACCACCGCGGCGTTGATCTGATAACCGGCCAGAGCCTTCATGCGTTCCTGCGCTTCCTCCTCCTTGCCCATGGAAACCCACACATCGGTGTAAAGCACGTCGGCCCCATGGGCGGCCGCACGAAGATCGTCCGTGACCACAATGTTGCCCCCGGCGCGCTTCACCAGGGCTGGGTCCGGCTGGTAGGCCCGGGGCGCGGCGATGCGCAACTCGAACCCGAGCTTGCCCGCCGCAAAGATCCAGGAGGCCGGCACGTTGCAGGCGCCGTCGCCGGCGAACGCCACCACCCGGCCCTGAATCGAACCCAACCGCTCCTGGACGGTGAACACGTCCGCCAACAACTGGCACGGATGCTCGGCATCGGTGAGGGCATTGATGACGGGGACACCGGACAGGGCCGCCATTTCCTCGACATCGGCTTGGGCGTAGGTGCGGATGATCACGCCATGGACCATGCGACCCAGAACGCGGGCGGTATCACGAACCGGCTCGCCGCGTCCCAACTGGATGTCATTGGCGTTGAGGAACAGCGGTCGGGCCCCCAGTTCATGCAGGCCAACTTCGAATGACACCCGGGTGCGGGTGGAGGATTTCGAGAAGATCATCGCCCACGTCTGGCCCTGCAGCGGGCGGGTCGGGTGATGCCCGCGCTCGCGCTTCATCGGAACCGAGGCGGCCAGGAGGGAGTGGATGTCCGCCGCCGCCATCTTCTCAATGCTCAACAAGTGTTTCATAGAAACAATGCGCGCCAATTCATCCAACAGGGGGCATCCTCCGAACGGCGTCGCCCAGCGGAATGACGGCGTTAAAGTCGGAGCTTGCGTCAAGGGGGGCCAAAGCTCAAGCGGGGTTTTCGAGCCTGGCCAACAGGCTGCCCACAATGGCCAGTCCTTCGTCCGCCTCGGCCCGTGTCAGGTTCAGGGCTGGCAGCAAGCGGAAGACGTTCGCCCCGGCGGGAACCACCAGCAGCCCGGCTTCCTGCGCTTTGACTGTGAACACGATCGCCTGGGTCTTGCCTTCCACAGTCAAGGCCGGGATGTCTGGCGCCAGCTCGACGCCCAGCATGAAGCCGAGTCCGCGCACCGCCCGGATCAGGGAGGGGAACCGCTGCTGCAACGCCTCCAAGCCGGACCTGAGGTGCTCCCCCATCGAGCGCGCGTGGTCCGCCAGGTGATCCCGCTCGATGATTTCCATGATCTTGAGCGCCACCGCGCACCCCAGCGGATTGCCGCCGTAGGTGGTTCCGTGGGTTCCCGGTGACAACAAATCGCCCAGGGGATCCCGCAGCCAGAAGGCGCCGATGGGAAAACCGCCACCCAAAGACTTTGCCATCGAGATACCGTCAGGCAGGAAGCCCGCCCCGCCGTCGATGCCTTCCAGTATGCGCTGGAAGCTTTGGAACCGGCCGGTGCGGAAATGGCCGCACTGCACCCCGTCCATGAGAAGCAACAGTTTTTGCTCGTCGCACAACTGGCGCAGGCCCAGCAGGTACTCCGGCGTGGCCGGAGTCACGCCGCCTTCCCCTTGGATCCCCTCGACCAGGATGGCCACGGTGGCCGGCGACAATGCCTTGCGGGCGGCTTCCAGGTCGTTGAACGGCACATGCCTGAACCCGCTCACCATGGGCTCGAAGCCCTTCTTCACCTTCTCCTGACCTGTGGCGGCGATGCCGGCCAGGGTCCGTCCGTGGAACGAATTGAAGGCGGTAAGGATCTCGAAGCGCCCCTCCTCATGCCCGAACTTGCGGGCCAGCTTGTAAAGCCCTTCATTGGCCTCGGCACCGCTGTTGCAGAAGAAGACCTTGCCCGGCGCCAGATGCCGCACAATCTGCGCGGCCAGTCGGCCCTGGGATTCGGTGTAATACAGGTTGGACACGTGTACGAGGGTCCGGGATTGCTCGATCAGCGTCGCGGTCACCTCGGCGTTGGCGTGGCCAAGACAGTTCACCGCAATCCCGCCCCCGAAGTCGAGATACCGCTTGCCATTGACATCCCACAGGTGACTGCCCTGCCCGCGCTGGAACACGACGTCGAACCGCCCATAACTGGGAACGACGTTCCTGGCGTACAGCGCCTGGATGGCCTGCTGCTCGTTGCGAACCAGCGGGGGTGGACCGGGAACGATTTCTTTCATCTGCAAAATCTTGAGCAAGGTCGGGAGTCGATGCGAAACAAATTTCGTTGCCCGATGCCCGATGGCCGATGCTGGATACTCGTTGGAAGAGACAATGGGCGCTTCACATCCATCACCTCCGCCACCGAACATCAGAACCAGGAGTGCTTTCCCGATTCGTCCCCTCTTCTTTCTTGACCGGTGGGGCGACACTTCTAGCATCGCGGCCGTGTCGGCTCCCTTGATGAACGCCATCCTTGCCCTGGAAGACGGTTCCGTGTTTAGCGGGGTGGGTTTTGGCGCGCGCGCTTCCGCCTGTGGCGAGGTTTGTTTCAACACCTCGATGACCGGTTATCAGGAGATCCTCACCGATCCGTCCTACAAGGCACAGATCGTGGCCATGACTTATCCGCTGATTGGCAATTACGGCGTCAACCGGCTGGATGTGGAGTCTTGGAAACCCCATGTATCCGGCTTTGTGGTTCGGGAGCTCTCACCGGTGGTCAGCAACTGGCGGGCGGAGGCCTCCCTGCATGAGTACCTTGAGGAAAACGGGGTGCCCGGCATGCAGGGTGTCGACACCCGGGCACTGACCAAGAAGCTTCGGGTGCGGGGGGCCTTGAACGGGTTCATCAGCACCGAGGGCATCACCGCGGCGGAGGCCGTGCAACGCGCCAAGTCCTGGCCCGGCTTGGTGGGGGTGGATTATGTCCGGGAGGTCACCCACCGCGAGGCCTTTGCCTGGGACGAGCGCGACGCACAAAGCGCCAGCTTCCGTTTGGTGCAGGGGCTCGAACCGCAGGATCCCCGAACCGCAACCGATCCGCTGCCTCCGGCGGACATCCCGATCGTGGCCTACGATTTTGGCATGAAGTACAACATCCTGCGCCGGCTGCGGCAGCATGGATTCAGGACTTATGTGGTTCCCGCGGGGACGTCCGCGGCGGAGGTTCTGGCGCACAAACCCGCCGGGGTGTTTCTATCGAATGGCCCCGGCGATCCGGCGGCATTGGGCTACGCGGTGCGCGCGGTGAGCGAGTTGGTGCAGTCCGGCCTGCCGGTGTTCGGCATCTGCCTGGGACACCAGTTGCTGGGACAGGCGCTGGGTGGCAAGACCTTCAAACTCAAGTTCGGTCATCGGGGCGCCAATCATCCGGTCAAAGACCTCGACAGCGGCCGGGTGGAAATCACCTCGCAGAATCATGGGTTTGCGGTGGACGCCTCCACCCTGCCCCCGGACGTCGAGGTCAACCGGGTGAACCTCAACGATCAGACGGTCGAGGGACTTCGACACAAGACCAAGCCGGTGTTCAGCGTGCAGTATCATCCCGAGGCGTCGCCGGGGCCGCACGATTCCACCATCCTGTTTCGGGAGTTTCGCGAGTTGATTGAGAGGCGTTAGATCGAGTTGCAGCCCGGAACCAATTCGCGGGCGCCGCAGCGAAAAGTTGAGCTTTGCGTTGACTTGAAAGCGGTGGGCAACATAATTGCCGTCGCTTTACCTCACATTATGGTCAGGCTCGTTGTCCTTAGCGCAGGTTTGAAGGGAATTTCGCATGAACTGAAGGTGGACCGCACCACCGTCGGTCGTGTGGAGGACAACACATTCCAAGTTGCGGACGCTTCTGTCAGCAGCCACCACTGTGAGATTCTGCTTAAAGGGACCGAGGTGGTGGTCAAGGATCTGGATTCCACGAATGGCACCTACATTGACGGCGCCAAGGTCACCGAGGCTCCCCTGAAGCCTGGCCAGAGTTTGCGGCTCGGACAGGTGGAGTTGCAACTGGTTGAGGGGCAGGGGGCTCCGACTGTGGTCCCAGCGGCTCCGGCGATGCCTCCCAAGCCATCCGCCCCCATAACAGAGCAGACCATGGTTGTTCAACGCGGCGTGAGCTTGAGCGAGCTGGAGAAAGGGCCGGTGGCGGGGTTCGACACCGTCGGGGCCGCCTTTTCGAAGAAGAGCAATCAGGTCAACCGCTACTTCCTCATCGGCGGCGTGCTCATCGGAGTCGTCATCCTGGCGGTGATTGTCTTTCTGGTCCTGACCGTGAAGTAGGACCGACTGCCCCTTTGCCTAGCCTTCCTTCAGCCACCGGGCCACGTCGGTCGCAGCGTAGGTGATGATCAAGTCCGCTCCCGCGCGTCGCATGCAAAGCAGGCTTTCCAACGTCAACGCCCGTTCGTCCACCCACCCGTTGGCCGCCGCGGCCTTCACCATCGAATACTCCGCACTCACAGCGTAGGCGGCGGTCGGGTAGCCGAAGGTGGTTTTGACCCGATGGAGGATGTCAAGGTAGGCGAGGGCTGGTTTGACCATCACCGCGTCCGCCCCCTCCTCGATGTCCAGCGCCACCTCCCGCAGGGCTTCCTCAGCATTGGCGGCGTCCATCTGGTAACTGCGGCGGTCCCCAAAATGCGGCGCTGATTCAGCGGCCTCCCGGAACGGGCCGTAGAAAGCCGACGCATACTTGGCTGCGTAGGACAGGATGGGCGTCTCCTCGAAGCCGCGACGGTCCAGTTCGCAGCGGATGGCCGCGACGCGCCCGTCCATCATGTCGCTGGGGGCCACGATATCCGCGCCCGCTTCCGCGTGGCTCGATGCGGCCTGGGCGAGCAGTTTGAGGGAGGGGTCGTTGAGGATGCGGGCGCCGGAGCGGCTGCGCTGAACGACCCCGCAGTGGCCGTGACTCATGTATTCGCACAGGCAGACGTCTGTGATGACGATCAGGTCGGGCAGTTCACGCTTCAGCAGGCGCACGGTCTGCTGAACGATGCCTTGGGTCGCGTAGGCTTCAGAGGCCTTGAGATCCTTCCGCCTCGGGATTCCGAACAGCAAGACCGCCGAAACGCCATGCTGCGAGGCGTTGGCCGCCTCCCGAACCAGTTCGTCCGGGGACAGTTGAAAAACCCCCGGCATGGCTCCGATGGGGTTTCGCAGCTTGCGACCCTGTCGGGCGAACAGCGGCAGCACCAATTGCGAGGGGTGCAGCCGGTGCTCGGCGAACAAGCGACGAAGGGCGGGGTTTTGGCGAAGGCGGCGGGGGCGCAGTAGGGGGAACCGCCCGAGTGCAGTCAGACTCATGCGGGGATTCTAATTTTTGGGCGGCGGGATCAAAGAGAAAACTGCAGCCGCACGACGTCTCGGGGCGCATCCGTGCACTGCCCCCGGACGGCCGGATTCATCCGGGAGCACGCCGCCATTCGAACGGTTCTGCCGGAGGAATCCGTCGTTCCCAGTTTATGCCTGGGTCAGCAGGGGGGCGGCGCGCGGATGCCCCTCGGGGAGTTCAGTAGCTCATGCGGTCCAGTTTCACCTTCCCGCGGAAGATCCAGTAAATGCTGAAGGTGTAGGCCAGCACCACGGGCACCCCGATGAGCGCGATGGTCAGCATGATGCCCAGGGTTTTCGGCGAGGAGGCGGCGTTGTAAATCGTCAGGCTGTTGGCCGGGTCGGGGTTGCTCAGGACCAGGTGCGGGAACATCTCCAGGCCGAACAGCGTCATCAGCGCGATCATCGCCAGGCAGGAGGACAGGAAGGCGCGGAAATCGCGTCCGTGATGGATCTCGCGTGGGATGTTGGCGATGGCCAGCATGTTCACCACGGCCACGCTGAACAGCCACGGATGGGCGCGCACCCGCGCGGCCATGTGCGGCACGTAGAGCAGGGTGGCCATGGTGGTGACGGCATAGCAGATGATGAAGAAGATGATGGTGCGGTTGATCCATCGCCGGACCCGTTCCTGCAGTTCGCCCTCGGTTTTCATCACCACGTAGATCGAGCCGTGCATCATGAACAGGGCCACCGTGGTGACACCCAGCAGCAGCGCGTAGGGGTGGAGCAGTCCGGTGAACGATCCGGCAAACTCCCCGCGCTCATCAATCGGCACGCCCCAGGCGATGTTGCCCATGGCCACCCCGATCAGGAAACTGGACAGGAGGCTGCCCCCCGCAAAGCCCACATCCCACATCTGTCGCCACCAACGCATCGGCTGCTTGCTGCGGAACTCGATGGCCACCGCGCGAAAGATCAAGGCGACCAGCAGCAGGATGAAGGCGAGGTAAAACCCGCTGAAGACCGTCGCGTACACGTTCGGGAAGGCGGCAAACAAAGCCCCGCCGCCCGTCACCAGCCAGACTTCGTTGCCGTCCCAGACCGGGCCGATGGCATTGAGCATGACGCGGCGATGCTCGTCCGTGCGCGTGAACAGGTGCAGCGCCCCCACGCCGAGGTCGAATCCGTCCAGCAGGGCGTAGCCCGTGAACAGCACGCCCACCAGCACAAACCACACGGCATTCAGATCGAGCCAGTCTGGATAAGTCATGCCTCCGCCCTCCCGCGCCCGGCCAGCGCGCCGCTGGGTGTGAGATCGGCTTCATCCGGTCCGTGCGTGATCTTGTCGTTGAGGATGTAAATGAACACGGCCAGCAACAGGAGGTAGATCAGCGTGAACAGGACCAGCGAGGTGAGCACCGCCTCGGCTCGCACCACCGCCGAGAGGCCCTCGCTGGTGCGCAGCAACCCATAGACGATCCACGGTTGCCGGCCCATCTCGGCGGCAAACCACCCCGCCTGATTAGCCAGCTGCGGTCCGAGCACCGAGAAGACCAGGATCCAAAGCAGCCAGCGCCGGGCAAACAGCCGTCCGCGCCAGCAGAGCAGGCATCCCACCAGCGCCAGGGTCAGCAGCCCCATCCCCAGGGCCACCATGAGATGGTAGAGCTGGAAGTTGGTGTTGACCCGGGGCCGATCCGCCGGCGCAACCTCTCGCAACCCCGCCAAAGTCGCCCGGTCCCCCAGCATCCAGCGGCTGAGCCACGACGGGACCTTGAGGCCGGTGACGGTCTCCCGTTGCTCGTCCACCCAGCCGAACGCGTAGATGGGTAGTTCACCCGTTTCATAATGCCCTTCGAACGCGGCCATCTTGGCGGGCTGATTCCGGATCACGCCCAGCGCGCTGGAATGGCCGGTGACCGCCTGCAAAAGCGAGGCGACCAAGGCGACCCCCAGGCCAACCTTCATCGAGGCCTTGGCAAACGCCTCGTGCTTGCGTCGCAGCAGGTAGAAGGCGCTGACGCTGATCACCAGAAACGCGCCCGCCTGCCACGCCCCGCACAGCACATGACTCAGCCGATCCATCGAGGACGGATTGAACACCATCGGCCAGAAATCTGTGATGACCGCGCGCGGTCCGTTGGCCGTTTCCTCGATTTGGTAACCCGGCGGGCGTCTGTTGCCACGAGTTCGCCACCACGATCCACACCGCGCTGAAGTGCGCCCCGAAGCAGACCATCCAGGTGGCGAAGTAATGCAGCTTGCGCCCAACCTTGTCCCAGCCGAACAGCAGCACCGCCAGGAAACCGGATTCGAGGAAAAAGGCGAAGATCCCCTCGGCCGCCAGGGCGCTGCCGAAGACATCCCCCACGTAGCGGGAGTAGGTGGCCCAGTTGGTGCCGAACTCGAATTCCATCACGATGCCCGTGGCGACGCCGATGGCGAAGGTGAGGGCGAAGATCCGGGTCCAGAACCGGGCCATCTGGTGATAGAGCGGGTTTCCGGTCTTCAGCCAGAGCCCCTCCATGATCACCAGGCACACGCCCAAGCCGATGCTCAGCGGCGGGTAGATGTAATGGAACGCGATGGTGAACGCGAACTGGATGCGGGATAGCAGCAGGACGTCCATGACGCCCGCAGCTTGCCGGGACTGCGCCCGGAATCAAGGGGAGCCGGCAAGTTTTGAGCGCAGGTTATGAAGCGCATCACTGCCGGTGGCGCGGTTTCTTTGTTTGAAGGGGCCGGGGCTTGCGCCGTATTGCGCGTGGGAAGAGTGTCTCATGGTCGGCCACGCAAGGGATGGGAATGACGGGCAGGAAGGTTCCCATTTCTCCCATCCTTCCCGGTGTCCCGCCGCCACCCTCAAGGATTGCCCCCCAACCGAACTGCATACTGTTGTGAGATCATGGCCGCCGCTTGGCTCAGGCTGATCTGCTGCCTCTGCGCCACACAGGCCACCAAGCCGGAGGTGTGCGCAGCGGCGGGGGAGGTGCCATTGATGATGTAGGGCTGGCCATTGAAGTAACCTACACTCGAACCGGGCGCCGCCATGTCCACAAAGGCACCACGATTGGCGTAAGGGGCAAGATGATTTCCCTGTGCGGCGGTGACGGCGATCACGTCAGGATACGCTGCAGGATAGACTGGATTGGTCACCGGCTCGTTTCCTGCCGCGGCCACCATGACGATGCCCTTCTGAGAGGCTTCACGGATCACCTCCTGCAGGTAACTGGCGCCCCCATAGCTCCCCAGACTCAGGTTGATGATGTCTGCCCCACTGTTGACGGCTGTGACAATGCCCACGGCGACGTCGAATGATGTGGATGTGGCACTTGCACCGTAAATGTCCACCGGAAGGATCTGGATGGAGGTGCTGCCGCCGGAGCACGCGGCAATACTCCGCAGAATGGTCTCAGCCATCGAGGTGCCATGCGTGGGTTGGTCGGCGGAAAGTTGAGCCTCGCCGGCAACCGACTTGCCCGGCAACAGGAACTGGTCCAGATCCCCCCCCAGCTTCTGCACGCCGGTGTCCACCAAGCCCACCACAATGCCGTCTTTGCCCGTGGGCGGGTTCAGCGCCAGTTTGACCGGGGGCAGCGGTCCTTGGGCGATGGATTGAGGAGGCTGCGGACGATCCACCACATAATTGTAATCGACCCCCTTCACCCCAGGTTGGCCGGCCAGTTGGGTCCGGGCGGATTCCGCGGCGGCATCGTTCTCGAACGTCAGTCGATAGGTGTTGGTCCCCGGCAGTTGGCCCGTCACCTTGGCGCCCAAACGTTTGGCCAGAGCCTCGATGTCGGTTCCCGGTTCGACCGTCACAATGAGTTCATTGCCCACGCGCCGGATGGTGACCGTCGGCGGGGCTTCCTCGGTGGGGGGGCGCACCTGGAGGGTGGCCTGGTCGCGCGAGGTGCGGAACACGAACAGCTTGGTGGGACCGTCACGTTGGGGAACCAGGGCGTAATTCATGTTACCCACCAGCAGTTCGATGGCCCGGCCCACGGCGACATCCTTGAAGGCGGTGCGGATCTCCGGGTTCGAGTCCGGCTCCACAAAGATGTGCCAGCCGGTCCGGGCGGCCAGTTGTCCCAGCACTTCCAGGAGGGGTTGGCCGGTGGCTTGCACGGAAAGCTGCTGGGACTCGCGTTCGTAAAGGATTTCCGGTGGTTTGGCGGACCCGGCCAGCCCGCCGCAAAGCGTGAGGCTGGCAAGCAGGGCCGACAGATAAGGAGGAAGCCGTCCGCACATGACGGCGTAATCTGGCACATCCTGGTGATTTGGCGAGCTTGGAACGAAGGTCCCCGGAGAGCAGCAGCCTACGGTCGGATCAGCCGGAAGAATCGGCTTCCGCCACTGAGGGTAACTTCCAAGCGATTCACTCCATTGCTGACGGTCGCAGTTGCACTCACGTCAGACCACGTCCCTTGCGATGCAGGGTCGGCACTGGATTGCGGCCGGAACCCGGCCGGGTAAATGGGCCAGGTCAACACCGCCGTGGTGTCCGACACCGCGGCGATTCCGAGGTTGACGTTGAAAAACTCCCAAGCCAGCGCGTAATCCTCACTGTCGGTTATTCGCGGCGGGATGCCGCGGGTGCCTCCTCCGCGCTTCAACACTTGGAGATCGTATCGGCCCGGGGCGAGGCTCTCGATGTAAAGGTGCTCGACGTTGTCCACGCTGCTCACGCTTTGGGCAATGAGCGCATCCGTGTTCGCGTCGTACAGGAAAAGATTCAGGTCATTGATGTCGCTCTGGCCGTTCTGCCGGTTCCAGGCCAGTGTGGCGGTGGCCGTGAAGGGGCCGTTCACCAGCGCGTTGGTAAGGTTGAAGTAGTAGTGCTTGATCGTGTCGGCGGTCTTGGTGCTGGGGATCGTCACGTAATCCCAGCCGCGCAACGAGGCGATTTCAGCCGTGGCGCTTCCCGGTGGATGCAGCCCCCCGGGGGTCACAGAGGTCTGCTCGATCGCCGGGTGTTTGCCGCCGGCGAGTTGCATATAGGAATTGAACACATTCAAGACCCCGGCGCCGTAACGTGCGTCGAGCGGAGATGCGGTTCCATGGGTCCAGTTGGCCGGTTTGACGGCTCCGTTGAGCAGCAGCGCCTTGAGCGTCCGGCTGTCTGCGGCGTTGTTCGTGTCGCTGCCGCCGTCGCCCCGCAGCCCCGCTTGCAGCAGCAAAGCCGCGGCGCCGGCCACCTGGGGAGTCGAGAAGCTGGTCACTTCCGCCGGGGCCGTGATATCCGGCTTGCATCGCCCGTTATCCGGCGTGGGCCCCGTGCTGGTGGCGCCGCCATAAGCGCCCACACCGATGCCGTTATAACAGGTCGAGGGCGCATAGACAGGTCCCCCATTGCCGATCCCGGAGACAAACAAGGTATCATGCAAGGCTGCGGCGTTATCGTAAGCCGAGTCCACGGCTTGCTGGGTGGGCACCGACAACGCCCCGAAGATGAAGCTTTGGTTGACCACCCGGGCATTGGGGTTGGGGGGCGATGACACCTTGATAAACGTGTCGTAGAAATAATCGGCGTCGAGGCTGTGAACGTGGGCGACGTTGGTGGCGACACCGCCGGCCATGCCGAAGAAAAACCCGGCCACGGCATTGGCATGGCCGGACTCCACTCCAACGCTGTTGGGAAAGACAGAAGCAGGGCCGAGGTGCGAGGAGTAGGTAAACAAGCCGGGCGGTTGCGTCACACCTGGATTGCCCGGGTTTACCTGGAAGGCGGGCGGTTGATTGGTGCCATCATTGCCCTCCGGTTGGGCCACTCGCACTCCCCCTCCGTTCAGATTCGTGGTGACTGTGCGCAAGAGGACGACTCCGATGGCATCGAGTGCTTGTGCGGGAACCGGGAGGGCCACCACTGGCAAGAGCGCAATCTGCAAGACGAATAAAACCCTGCAGGAGGTCGTCCTGGAGCACCTACGGCTTGCTTTCACTGCACAAGGCACGGCAAATCAACTTCGATCGGTGGCCAGCCTCTTACCACAGGCAGACAGGCTCCGATCGTGACGGTGGAGAATACTTGCTGTCGGCATTTTCGCAACTGCACATTGATCAAACCATCTTCCGGAAAGCGGGCCCTCCCCCGTGTGCGGGCGCCGGTCGTGCGATCGCGCGCGGCGGCCTGGCCTTTCAACTTGCCCGTCGCCGTGTGCGCCTGCTAGCGTGCGACCAGTTTTCATGGCGACCATCGGCCGATTTCAGAGGGGAGAAGACATCTTCCACGCGAAGGTGGTGGAGGGGGAGTTGTTCCGATTGCTGGGGGATGTGTTCGGTTCTCCCAGCTTCGACAAGCGGCCGACGCCGCGCAAAGGGTTGCGCACGCTGGTGCCGGTGGTGCCGTCCAAAATCATCGCCGTCGGCCTGAATTACGCCGATCACGTGCGGGAGACCGGAAAGCTTCCGCCCAAAGATCCGATCATCTGGTTCAAGGCCACAACCTCCTTGATTCCCGACGGCGCCAAGATTGAGCTTCCGTTTCCCAGCCATCGCAACGATTACGAAGCGGAACTGGCGATTGTGATCGGGCGGCGGTGTCGCAACGTCACTCCAACCACGGCCTCGCGTTTCATTTTCGGCTACACGGCGGCGCAGGATATCACCGACCGGACCCTGCAGGCGGCGGAGGGGCAATGGGCCCGGAGCAAATCGTTCGACACATTCACTCCGCTGGGCCCGTATGTGGAGACCAAGATCGACCCGCATGACCTGACCATCCAACTCTTTCAGAACGGCCAGCTCCGACAGAACGGGCACACATCGGAGATGACCTTTGACTGTTTCCGGATTGTCAGTTTCGTGTCCACGAACATCACCCTCCTGCCGGGGGACGTGATCCTGACCGGCACACCGAGCGGCATCGGGCGGATTCAGTCGGGGGATCGCCTGGAGGTGCGGATCCAGGGGATGACGCCGCTGGTCAACCCGGTGAAGTGACTTCCTGGGGGCGATTCCAATCGGCTGTATCAGCGGTTTCGGCGGACGGCGTGTCCAAATCGGCATCAAGGATTTCGCGCACGGCGTTGGCGAGGCTTTGGCTGGTATACGGTTTCTCGAGGAAGCGGGTGTGGGGATGGCGAACCAGTTCAGCTCCGATGTCCTCCATGCTGTAGCCGCTGGTAAACAGCATCTTCAAACCCGGCCGATCCTCGAACAGCCGGTCTGCCAGTTCTATTCCGGTCAATCCCTCCGGCATGACCATGTCCGTGACCACCAGGTCGATGCGGTCCTGATTCAGCTTCCACTGTCCGATGGCCTCCTTGCCGTTAGCCGCGGAGAGCACGGTGTAGCCGCGTTCCTGGAGAATCATGACGGCCATTTCGCGCAGGGTGGATTCGTCCTCCACGAGCAGCACCGTTTCGGGACCGCCGCGGGCTTCCGGTGGCGGCGCAACTTCCTGCGAGCGCGGACGGCTGAGGACGTCGGTGGCGGGGAAGAAGATGCTGAAGGTGGTGCCCTTGCCTGTCTGGCTATCGACGTCGATCCAGCCCTCGTGCTGTTTGACCACGCCGAAGACGGTGGCCAATCCCAGCCCGGTTCCCTTGCCGACCTCCTTGGTGGTGTAGAACGGCTCGAAGATGTGACTGACCGTCTCGGCGGACATGCCGCAACCGGTGTCTGTGACCTGGAGGCAGACGAAATCCCCGGGGCGCCCGTCCGGGTTGTGCTGAAGGTACTGGGTGGAGACGTTGACCTTGTTGAGCTCGATGATCAACCGGCCTCCCCTGGGCATGGCGTCGCGGGCGTTGACGGCGAGGTTCATGACCACCTGTTCGATCAGGCCCACGTCGCCCCGCACCAGGGGAAGTTTCGACGGAGGATCGAAGCACAGTTCGACATGTTCTCCGAGCAGGCGTTTGAGCATCTGGGCGAGGTGGTCGACGCAGTCACCCAAGTCGAGCAGTTTGGGCTGGAACACACTCTTGCGGCCAAACACCAGCAGTTGCTTGGTCAGGGCGGCGGCGCGTTCGGCGGCAAAGTGGACGCATTGCGCGGACTCCTGAAGTTCGGTTTGGGTATGGAGCCGGGCGATGAGCATGCTGGTGTGGCCCTGGATGACCGTGAGCATGTTGTTGAAGTCGTGGGCCACCCCGGCCGCCAGGTGTCCGAGGGAATCCATCTTTTGAGACTGCCGCAGTTGCGCCTGCAGGCTCTTCTGTTCGGTGACATCCTTGATGTAGCAGTGCACCCGTTTGGCCGCCGGGACGGGTTGGAATTCCCACTCCAATTCGTGCTGCACCAGGGTGGTCTCCGTCTTGACCGGGCGCTGGCTGGTCAGTGCGGTGCGGATGATCTCGTGGATATTGGGTGGCAGCAACAGGTGGGGATGGTCCAGCTCGACCTTCAGGGCCAGGTTCAGCGCGGCTTCATTGCAGTAGGTGACCGTGGCGTCGGGTGAGAGTTCCAGGATGGCGTTTGGATTCAACTGGGCGAACGACGCCAGCGTTTGCATCTCCGACTCGGCTTGCAGACGATCGCCCGTGGTCGCCAGGTGATTGGCGCTGGCCATGAGAAACTGCAGGTCGTCCCCCGTGAAATCCCGGGGCTTCGTGGAATGCACAGAAAGCAGCCCGAAGGTGCGGTTGCGGCCTCGAATGGGCACGCACGCGCTGCTAAGCAGATGGTTCTCTTCATACAAGGAAGACTTGCGAAATCGCTTCTCCCGGCCCCAGTCTGCCACGATCGCCGGCTCGTTTCTGGTAAAGACAAAGCCCGTCAAGGACACGGGACTCACCAGGAACTCGGTATCGCCTCGACTTTGAATCTTCCAACCATGTCCGCGCAAGAGCCGGAGCTGGCGGCCGCGATTCTCCGCCGCCACAACATCGCAATACTCGACATCCAGGGAATGAGCGATGATGCTCACCGCCTGCTGAATCAAGGTGTCGTAATCGGAGGTGGCCAGGGCCAGTTGTCCGAGGGCCGCGCCTCCGCTTTGCTGTTGGGCACGGACCAGCAACTTCTGCTCGGCCCGTTCCCGGTCGGTTTCCCGTTCCTCCAACGCGTCGGCCATCTCGTCGATGCTCCGTGCCAGCTCGCCCATCTCTCCCAACTGATCCGAGAGTCCGGTGCGCGCGGTCAGATCCCCTTGTTGAAGATGTTTGGTGGCTGCGATCAACTGCCGCACTTGACGCATGACGAAGAACTCCCCGCCCACCCAGGAAGCAATCAGGGCCAGCAGGCCAATGGTGAATTCCCCCCAAGGCAGATTGAGAATGTAGAGCAACAGAGCGGCGGGCGTCACCAGCAGGAATACCGCCCCCATCAATTGCAATCGCACACCGGTCAGCGCCCGGGGAATTCGTCTTGGAATCGCGTCGGATCGCGTCATTTCAACCCTCGCTCCGCTTTCCCGGGCCGGACAAGCACTGCTTCGCTGCGGTCCGCCCGAAGAAGCCGAGTCCCTGACCACCAACCGCTTGCCCCTCACCTCGCTTCCAGTCAGCAGTGGCACTTTCCCTTGTGTGGTTTGAACGGCCATTCGTCTGAGTGTCTGTCCGAACTCGAGGCTCTGGGTGCCGAGCCAAATCGGGCCTTTCCGCTGGAGGCTGCCCCAGCGCATACTCCCGCTTCATGCGACCCAATCAGCAGGATCCAGCCCAAGCCGACTGGATCACCCGTCTTTGTCCAAAATGTGGACTTTGTTGCAACGGAGTCCTCTTTGCCGATGTTCGTTTGGGCAGGGGGGAGAATGTGTTACCTCTTGCGGATGCTGGACTTGAGTTGAAAAGGCGACGAGGGCGTCTGGCTTTTGATCAACCCTGCGCCTGCCTGCATGGGACACTGTGTTCGGTCTATGAGGCGCGACCCGACCGCTGTCGGAACTTTGAGTGTCACAGTTTGAAGCAGGCCCGCTCCGGACAGATCGGCATGGACGCCGCCTTGCGGCGTATTCGGGATGCCCGGCGCACCGTGGACCGAGTCCAGGTGCTGCTGCATGCTTGCGGTGCCCAGGATGAGGATCAGCCCCTCTCGAAGCGTTATCAGAACGCCATGAGCCGGCCGATTGACTTGTCCGTCGGGCACGATGACGCCGAGCGACGCGGTGAACTCATGCTTGCTGTGAACGATCTCATGAACTGTTTGCACCGAGACTTTCTGAAATCTCCTTAGGAGAAGCGATGATCGCCGACCGCCACAGGTCGGTGAAGCCCGGAAACTCTCCCATTTGATTCCGGCACACTGCCTTCTGCCAGCAACCGTGAATCGTTCTCCGGCTCCAGCCCGTTCTGCTCATCAAAGTTCCCACCAAGGGTGAGACGATAAATGAAGGCGCGAAAGCGGTGGCCCGGCGCCCGGTCCCATGATCCTGCAGGTTTGTCTCGGTCACATCCCACATCTTGTGGTTATCATGATCAGGCACCACAAGGCGTGTGGTTGTGAATAACTTGCTAATAAATATGCAGAAATCACGTTGACACGTAGTGGGTGAAAGTGTTTAAGAATGGGGCGTTGTGGGGCAATTGTAGCATTTCAAAATATCCTGTGAATAAAGGTCGTGAGTGACGACGTGGACATGGTGCCGCTGTATTACAACTCCTGCTATCGGCATGGGGTGGATGAGAAGCGGCGTTTGCAGGTGCCGGCCAAGTGGCGTCCCTCGAGGTCGGGAACTGAGTTGACACTCATTTTGTGGCCCAAGTCAGTGGAAGGTTCGTGCGTCCGGGTGTTGCCGCCGGAGGAGATGGCCAAGCTGAAGGCGTCAATTGATGCGATGCCCAATGAGGATCCGAAGAAGACGGTGCTCAAGCGGTTCATCGGCAGTGAGTCCGTGCAGGTGGCGTTGGACAAGGCGGGGCGGATTTGTCTGCCCGACGGGATGGCACGGCAGGCTGGCATTCAGGGTGAGGCAATGTTGGTCGGGTTGCTCGACCGGTTCGAGATTTGGAATCCCGACCGTTATGACAGAGTCAAGGCGGCCGATGCCGTCATGGCCACGGAAGCCTTCAAGCTGATGGAATGAGACTGATATGAACCTGATCCGATTTCTCTCGTCCGGCAGCCGGGGTCTGACCAAGGATCCGGCTCCGCTGGGGCGTTACCGGTTGCCGGATGGACGTGTGATTCCAGATTTTGGCGGTGCGCGGAATCCTTTCGCATCGAAAACTTTGCCGCTGCAGAGAGCATCAGCCTCTGCGGAGGGCGTCACGGTGGGGGCTGCGTCGACCCAGGCGGCGCCGCCTCCGCCGGTTCCGCCTTATCGGAAGTCATGGGGCATCACCCGCATCTCGCAGGCGACGAGATCAATGGCGGGATCGATCCGTGGAGTCCCCTCGCGGATCAGACCTGCGGCTGGCCGGGTGCTTGGATCGATCAGGCGTTTGCCCGAGGTATTCCGTGAGCGATTGGCTCGCAGGAAGGAACCGGTGCGGTTTGCCAACACGGTCGCCCCACGAGCCGACGGTGCTGGTCAGGGCGAGTTGTCCCTGGAGAACGTTCGTGTGGTGCGCAACGATTTGACCGACACGGATTACGAAGTGGTCTGCAGCCAGACCTCGACGGCCTCGCCCGTGAAGCGTGTCCCGCAAACAGAGTCGCTTCCCACCCCTCCGCGCCCGTTGGGGCGGCTGGCCGAGCGCCTGTTCAGCCAGAAACTCAAATGACGGAAGTGGAGCCATGACCGGTGCCCGGATTCGAACACAGTTCGGTCCTGCTGGTGGAAGTGCTGGCAGCGCTACGGCCCCGGGACGGCGGACGATACGTGGATGGCACGCTTGGTGGAGCCGGACACGCCAGGGCGATACTGGAGGCGAGTGCGCCGGGGGGATGGTTGTTCGGCTGCGATCGAGATTATCGAGCCATTGAAGCGGCCCGGCCACGGCTGGAGGCCTTTGCCGGACGGTTTGAGTTGCGCCAGGGGAACTTTGCAGACCTGGGCAACTGGGTGGCGGGAGGCAGTTGCGATGGGGTGTTGTTGGATTTGGGGGTCAGTTCACCCCAACTGGACGTGGCGGAGCGCGGGTTCAGCTTTCTGCGTGAGGGACCGTTGGACATGCGCATGGACGCGTCCGGAGGACCGACGGCGGCGGACTTGGTGAACACACTGACGGTCAGCGAGTTGGCCGAGATCTTTTGGAAATTTGGCGAGGAACGGCAGTCCAGGAGGATTGCTCGCGCGATCGATGAGGAACGGTCGCGGGAGCCCTTTCGGACCACGGGGCAGCTAGCGGCTCTTGTGGAGCGCGTCTCGCCCAGAAAGGGTCGCCGGGTTCATCCCGCGACCCGGACTTTTCAGGCGTTGCGCATGGTTGTGAATGACGAGTTGGGTAGCTTGGAGCGAGGGTTGGCGGAGGCCCTGCGGCTGTTGCGTCCGGGCGGCCGGCTGGCAGTGATCACCTTTCACTCGCTGGAGGATCGGATGGTGAAGCAGTTTGGTCGGCTACGGGCGCGCGATTATGACCTGCCGGGCACGCTGGATGTGCCTGAGTGGCGCCAGCCGAAAAACCCGGAGTTGCGGCTGGTGACGCGCAAGCCCATCGAGGCGGGGCCAACGGAATTGGAAGCAAATCCGCGCAGCCGCAGCGCGCGGTTGCGGGTCATGGAGAAACTCTGATGGCGAGGAATCGCAGACACCAATCAGCAGCCATCCGGTTTGGGCCGGCGCTGAAGTCCATGGTCTTGTGCCTGCTGATCGGAGGGTCTGCTGTCGGATATGTCTGGCAGAAGGATACGATCCGGCAATTGGGCGAGCGCATCGCCGAAAGCGAACAGGCCTTGGACCGTCTGCGTCGGCAGAACGAGAAGTTGCGACGAGACCTCCTTTCGGTTCGCTCCCCGGCGAATTTGGAGCGGCTGGCCCAACAGCACAACCTCGGCTTGGTTCGCCCTTTGCCGGACCAGGTGATCTGGCTGCCGGAACCCGGTCCGTTGCCGCCACCGTCGCCGGACTACTTGTCTGTGCCCGCCCAATACGCGGCCAACGGGGCGGGAACCGTGTGGTCCCATTGATTTGAAAGATTTGCCGCCGCCTGCGTGCTGTCGGATGAGGAACCGGCGGCCGCGGGCGGACGGCGGCTTGGAACATGTTTGAGAGGTTGCAGAATCGTCGTTTGGTCGTCCTGGCCTTGGCCCTGTTGACGGGCTTTGCCGGGCTGACCTGCCGCCTCATTGATCTGCAATGGCGGCGGCATCCGGAGTTGAGCAACCTGGCCACCCGCAACATCCGGCGCGAAATCGTGCAAGTGCCCAAGCGGGGGGACATTCTCGACCGTAACGGCAACCCGTTGGCCACATGCATCACGGTCAAGACTGTCTGCGCCAACCCGACACTCGTCGGCTCGCATCAGGTCCGGGTGGCACGTGCCGTGGCACCCCTGCTGGGTTTGGACGAGGGGCAGTTGGCGGACCGCCTGCAGATTCGGACCCGGCTGACGGACGATGGACGGGTGGTCACCAACCGCTATGTGGTGCTGAAGCGGAAGGTCACCACCGAATGCTGGCAGCAGGTGGAAGCGGCCATGCGCGGGTTGGATTTCGGGAGTGCTGAAGCTGTTTTGAGTTCGGAGGAACAGGCGTTTCTGCGCAATCTGCGCCGCGGTGCTGTTTTTGCCGACCCGGTCGAGGACCAGTTGCGCGTGTATCCCAATGACCGCCTGGCGGCGCATGTCCTTGGCTTTGTGGGCATGGACGAACTGGAGGTGAACGGGACGCCCGTCACCCAGATCGCGGGCAAGGAGGGAATGGAGTTGACCCTCGACCAGCAGCTCAGCGGTGTGGCGGGCTGGCGTTCCACCGAGAAGGTGAAAGGAAAAGAGTTGATCCAGGGACGCTGGGAAAATGTGCAGCCGCGGAATGGATTGAACGCCGTCCTAACGATAGATTCCGTGCTGCAACTGATCCTCGAAGGGGAACTTGCCGATGGCTTCACGAAACATCGGCCGCTCAGCATTTGCGGGGCAATTGTGCGTCCCAAGACGGGTGAGATCCTGGCCATGGCCACCCTGCCCAACTTCGATCCCGCCCAACCCGGCGCTTCGCCGGCCGACCATCGTCGCAACCGCATGTTGACGGACGTGATTGAACCGGGATCGACCTTCAAAATCGTGGTGGTTTCCGGCGCCCTGCACGATGGCCGTGTGACACTGGGCAGCCGGTTTGATTGCGAGAAAGGCGCGTTCGCCTTTGGAGGTCGGGTGTTGCACGACCACGACCCGTATGGTGTACTGACGGTCGAGGAAATCATCACGAAATCCTCCAACATCGGGGCGGCCAAGATTGGCATTTTTCTGGGTCCGGACCGGCTTCTGGAGCATATCCGAAACTTCGGTTTCGGCTCGCGCACCGGGGTGCCGCTGCCCGGGGAAGTCCCCGGCATTGTTCACGAGGTCAAGGACTGGAGCAAAGTCACCATCGCCCAGCTTCCCATGGGCCATGGCATCGCCGTCACCCGCATGCAGATGACCATGGCCATGTGCGCGTTGGCCAACGGCGGCCTGATGATGCGTCCCATGCTGGTGGACCGGATTGAGGATGACCAGGGATCAGCCACCGCGAAATACGCGCCCCAGCCGGGTCGGCAGGTGATCTCGCCGGAAGCCGCCCGCGACATGGTTCAGGCACTCAAGACGGTCACCCACGAGGGGGGCACCGCCACCCGGGCGGCATTGGACAATTACACGGTGGCGGGCAAGACCGGGACCGCTCAGAAGGCGGGCCCCGGTGGCTATCTGCCCGGCAAGTATGTCGCCTCCTTCATTGGATTCCTGCCCGCTGACACGCCGGAGCTTTGCATTGGGATCTTCTTGGACGAACCGCACAACGGATATTACGGCGGTCTAACGGCCGCTCCTGTGTTCAAACGCGTCGCCGAACGCGCCGCGGCCTATCTCGCGCTAACCCCGGACATCAAGCCGGAAGCCGAAAGCCCCGTCGCCGGTGGAACAAAGGGTGACGAGACCGGCGTGCGAACCGTCTATTACCACACGCCATGAGGGTTGGAACATGAATCCGAACCGACCGCACTTGCTTGGGTTTCCGGCCGGGATGTTTCTGGCTCTGGCTGCGGGCCCGGTCGGCTCCGCGAAGTTGTTGATCCGGGTGTGGATTCAGATTGCGAAGCCGGGCTGGGAAGGCCTGTATGACACTGGTTCGTGTGAAGAGACCCTCACGGCGGACATTTCCACCAGTGCTGCCCTGCGCTAGGATCAGCGACATGGAATCTCGATCCCTCAGTCAGGTGGCCAGCGACTGTGGAGGAAAACCTCACGGTCGGGTCGAAGGGGTGGTGGTACGGCGGGTGTGCACCGATTCCCGCGTCCTGACCGCCGGCGACCTGTTTGTGGCGCTGCGGGGGGATCGATTTGACGGGCATGATTATATCGAGACTGCGGCCGAGCGTGGCGCGGTGGGGGCGCTGGTGGATTCTGCCGCGGCGGACAATCCGGGCGGGTTGCCCCTGGTGGTGGTGGACAATACCCGGCGGGCGCTGGGACGACTGGCGGCAAACTATCGTCGCGATTTCGACCTTTGCGTGATCGCCGTGGGCGGGTCCAACGGCAAAACCACCACAAAGGATCTGATTGCGGCGCTGCTGAGACGGCGTTTTGAGACGTTGTGGAGCGAGGCCAGCTTCAACAACGACATTGGTGTGCCGCTGACGTTATTACGGTTGGAGCGGCGGCACCGTGCGGCGGTGTTCGAAGTGGGGACCAATCATCCCGGCGAACTCGAGCCACTCCTCCAGATGGTGCGTCCGCACATTGGCGTGATCACGAGCCTCGGACGGGAGCACCTGGAGTTTTTTCATGACATGACCGGTGTCTGCCGCGAAGAGGGCGTGTTGGCGGAACAACTGCCTGTGGACGGCACCCTGTATTTTGGCGCGGACCCCGCGTGGGACGAAGTCATCCTTCGGCGCACCCAGGCGACGGTTGTCCGCGTGGGTTTCTCGGACTTGTGCGATTGGCAGGTTTCAAACGTCCGCGTGGGGCTGGAGGGGACGGGGTTCCGCCTGCGGGGGCCGGTGGCAAACTGCTCAGGCGAGTACCCGCATCCGGCTCCTGGGCCGGCACCAAGCTCTGAACGCAACGTTTGCCATCGCGATCGGCGCCGACCTGGGGTTGAGCCGCGCCGAGATTCAACAAGGACTCGACGACGCCCAGCCTGCGCGTGGTCGCTTGGAACTGGGCCGGTGCGGTTCGATCAATGTGTTGAATGACAGTTACAATGCCAATGCGGATTCCGTGGCAGCCGCCCTTCAGACGCTGGCCCAGTTGCCTTGTGCGGGCAACCGGGTGGCCGTCTTGGGCGACATGGCGGAGCTGGGCGCGCATGCGGTGTCCGCCCATGCGGAAGCCGGTCGGCTGGCGGCGGAGTTGGAGCTGGGCCAATTGCTGTTGGTGGGGGAACACGCCGGCGTAACGGCGGCGGCGGCGAGGCAGGCGGGTCTCCATCGCGTGCTCGAGTTTGGAAGCATCGAGGCCCTGTCGGACGCGTTGGGCAAGCTCGTTCGTCCCGGCGATCTGGTCTTGTTCAAGGCGTCCCGCCGGATGCAGCTCGAGCGGGTCGCGGAGGCGCTCCGTGAACGAGCGGCGCTGGAGGCGCACTGATGCTTTATTACCTGAGCCAATGGGTTCTGGAGCGGGCGGCGGACGGTCCTTGGGAGGAACCGCTCTCCGCCCTGCGCCTGTTCCGATACATCACGGTGCGCAGCGCGGGTGCGGCGACCACGGCGCTGTTGCTCAGTTGGTGGTTCGGGCCTCCGGTGATTGCCTGGCTGAAGCGGTTGCGCTTCGGGCAGGAGTATCGGGACCGGGCGGAGGAGGCGGGCCGGTTGGACAAGCGCCTTCTCGAGAAGAAAGGCACGCCGACCATGGGCGGCATCCTGATCATCGGGGTGTTGAATTTGAGCGCCCTGCTGTGGACGCAGTGGAACACGCTGGTCTTGTTGACGCTCCTGTCCACCGCCGTCTTGTCCGGGTTGGGATTTTATGATGATTACGCCAAGATCACGCGCCAGGCCAGCGGGGGGGCATCGTCCTGGGTGAAACTCACCGTGCAAACCGCCCTGGCCCTGTTCATTGGATTCTATCTGTGGAGCCTGCCGGTCTCCCGCGACCTGGTGACGGAGATCATGCTGCCGTTCCTCAAGCAACCGGTGGCCACCGGCGCCGGACTGCTCGGCTTGGCGGTCATCCTGTTCGCCATCGTCGGCAGTTCCAATGCCGTGAACCTGACCGACGGCCTCGATGGGCTGGCCATTGGTTGCACCATCATTGTCTCGTTTGTCTTCCTGGTGTTGACCTATGTGGCGGGGAATTTTCGGATGGCGGACTACCTGCAAATCCCATATGTGGCGGGGGCCGGTGAACTCTCCGTGTTTTGCGCCGCAATGATCGGAGCCGGACTGGGCTTTCTCTGGTACAACTGTCATCCGGCCCGGGTGTTCATGGGCGACACCGGGTCGCTGGCGCTCGGGGGTGCGCTCGGGATCATTGCCGTGCTGATCCATCAACCCTTCGTGCTGGTGATTGCGGGGGGTGTGTTTGTGATCGAGGCGATCTCCGTCCTGTTGCAGACCGGGTGGTTCAAGTTTACGCGGATCCGATACGGGACCGGACGGCGCATTTTCCTCATGGCCCCCCTGCATCATCATTTTGAGAAACTGGGGTGGTATGAGTCACAGGTGGTGATGCGCTTTTACATTTTGGGCATCCTGTTTGGCGTCGTGGCCCTGACCACCCTGAAGATTCGCTGACCTGCGCATCGAGGAGCTGTCATTGATGGATATCGGAACAAAACGAGTCTTGCTGATCGGCCTGGGCGGCCGCGGTCGGGCTGTCTGCGACCTGCTCTTGAGGACCGGGGCGCGCGTGACGGCGGTTGATCCAAACGACACACCCGCGCTCCGCGAGGAGACGGCGAGGTTCCGCCCACACGGGGTCGAACTCCATCTGGGCCGGACGGCGCTCCCACCGGGGGACTTTGACCTGTGCGTGCTCAGCCCGGCCGTGCCGACCCGGTCGCCTCTGGTGCAGGAGGCGTTGAATCGCAAACTGAAGCTGGTCGGCGAACTGGAGCTGGCCTACCAACACATCCGCTGCCTCGCCCTGGCGGTCACCGGCACCAACGGCAAGGGGTCCGTCGCCGAGTTAATCGAACGCATCCTGGTCCACGAGAACCGCCGGATTGTCGTGGCGGGTCAACGGGCGCAGCCCGTTTGTGATGTGGTCGAGCGGACAGCCGAGGCGGACTACCTGGTCCTGCAGGTCAACGCGTTCCAGTTGGAAGTGGTGGAACACTTCCGCCCGGTGGTGGCGGTGCTGACCAACCTCACGCCCGACCACCTGGATCGTTACGGATCGATGGAGGCCTATGCGCGCGCCACCGCTCGGGTTTTCGGGCAGCAGCAGCCCTTCGATTGGGCGATCGTCCAGCGCGAGGCGCTCGAACGGATGCGCGGACTCGGCATCACCCTCCCATCCAAGGTCGTGACCTTCAGTGCCCAAGACACGGCGGCGGATCTGTACCTGGACCGCAGCTTGATTATCAGCCGACTGCCCAACTGGTCGGGGCCGGTCCTGGATCTGGACCAATGCAAGGTGCAAGGTCGGCACAATGCCGAGAATTTCATGGCTGCGCTGGCTGTGGGTCGGGCGTTGCGCATCCCCCTGGAACACATGGTGCCCATGCTCAAGGCGGTGGAGCCGGCGCGACACCGGTTTGAGTTGGTGACCGAGGCGGGAGGAGTGCAATACATCAACGATTCCAAAGCCACCAACCCTCATGCCCTCGAGATGGCGCTCAATGCCGCCCGGCCCGGTACCGGCGGGCAACAGAACATCTGGCTGTTGGCCGGAGGGCGGGACAAAGGGGCTGATTATCATAGTGTTGGGGCCTTGGTCGGGCAGCGGGTCAAAGGCGTCTTCCTCTTTGGGGAAGGCAAGGAGAAACTGCAGTCCGCTTGGAGCCTCTTTACTCCTTGCACGCCGGTGGGTTCGCTGTTAGAAGCAGTCGCAGAAGCTGCGAAACGCGCAACGGAAGGTGACGTTGTGCTGCTGTCTCCAGCTTGTTCCTGCTTCGATCAATTTCGCGATTATCAGCATCGAGGCGACACCTTTTGTAGTGCAGTGAAATCAATATGTGGTGGGGCGGAAGTCGCCCACCCCAATATGCATGGTTGACCCGCCGATGGTGGCCGGGTCGGCCAGGATGTGACATCGATCAGACTTTCATCGGAACGCCCGGAGGGGGTGTTCCGGCGAAGGTGGAATCAAAACAGAATAAGCCCCTCCACAATGCGACAACAATCGCCGCACGAATCATCATGAACACGCCAAATCCACTCGTCCCTCAAGGCTCCACCTTGGAGCAGAAGAGCAAAGCACGCTCGCGGGTCAAAATCGCCGTATTCTTCATCCTGACCATTCATGTGGTCGGTTTGATGGCACTCCTGGTTCAGGGCTGCCGGCCCGAGCCAAAGGAAACCATTCCTCAGCCGGAGGCTCCCCCCGAAGTAATACCTTTCACGCAGGTGGACATTCCTCCCGCCACCAATGATGTCTTGTTGCCACCCGTCCAGGATGTGCCTCCCGGCGGAGTCCCAGTCGAACCCACTTACGTTCCGACGTCCGCGCCCCAGGTCGTGCAGCCGGTTGTGCCCGCGGCACAAGCTCCGGGGGTGACCCAGGAGTACGTCATCAAGCCGGGTGACACCTTCTATTCCATCGGTAAACAGTTCGGCGTCGCGATGAAGGCGATCGCGGAGGCCAATCCCAGCGTCCAGCCCACCCGGCTGCAGGTGGGGCAGAAGATTGTGATCCCGGCGCCCGCGCCGGCTGCCACGCCAGCGGTCGTGCCCTCGGCTTCCGGGGAGGTTATCTACACGGTGGTTTCTGGAGACACACTGTCGAAGATTGCTACCAAGCATGGAACCACCTGGCAGGCCATTCAGGAGCTGAACAACCTTCCAACCACCAGCATCAAGGTCGGTCAGAAGCTGAAAATCCCGGCACCGAAACCGCCGGCTGCGGGCGGGTCTGGCGGCGGAATGTAAACGCCGGCAGCCCGGGGTTCGTCGAGTGTTGGCGATGGATCAACCTGCGCACAAATTGAGAGGGTCGGTGACGATGCTCGTGTTCTGCGTCTCCGCCCTGCTGGCGCTTGGGTTGGTGATGCTCTACAGCGCCGGGATGTCGGGCAAGGGACCCGAATTGCTGGTCCGGCAGTTGGCTTGGGGCGCGGTGGGCCTGGTGGGCTGCGTGACCATGGCCTCGATGGATTACACCGTCCTGCGGAAGGCGGCCTGGCCAATCTACATCGGCGGGCTCGTGCTGCTGGCTGTGGTGTTGCTGGTGGGGGAGCCGATCAACGGGGCACGGCGATGGTTGGGCTATGGAGGGTTTCGAGTGCAGCCTTCGGAGTTCGCCAAGCTGGGTCTGATCCTCCTGCTTGCGTGGTATTGCGAACGGAACCTCCGCCACATGGACACCCTCCGCCGGGGGATCCTCCAGCCGGCTTTGCTGATCGGGCTGGTGCTTGGCTTGGTGTTTGTCGAGCCGGACCGCGGCACCACCATCCTGCTGGCGGGGGTGAGCGCGGTGATGCTGATTGTGGCTGGGGTGCGGTGGGCTCACCTGCTGCCTCCTGCCGCGCTGGGAATGGGAGGGCTGGTTTTTCTGCTGATACAGGACCCGATGCGACTGCGACGCATCCTGGCATGGCTGCATCCGGAAGAGCATCGGGAGGGAGCCGGGTTTCAGGCTTACCAAGGCATGATTGCCCTGGGCTCTGGCGGACTGAACGGTTTGGGGTTGGGCAACGGACGTCAGAAACTTGGTTTCATTCCCGAGCACCACACGGACTTTATTTTTTCGGTCATTGGGGAGGAACTTGGGCTGATTGCGACGCTGGGCATTGTGGTTGCCTTCTGCCTGATCATTGTCTCGGGCCTTCGCATTTCGTTGCGGGCGCGGGATGCCTTCGGAAGGCTGGTGGGCTGTGGGGTGACCTTTCTCATTGGTTTTCAAGCCTTCATCAACATCGGCGTGGTGACGAGCGTGCTGCCGAACAAGGGCATCTCGCTGCCGTTCATCAGTTATGGCGGGTCCAACCTGGTCCTGATGCTGAGTGCGGTGGGCTTGCTCCTGAGCATTGCGCGCCAGGCTGTGCCGGCAGGCACCACCAACCTTTTTGCTGCCGAAGCCCTGCCGTCCGGGCAACCGTCATGATGCAACCCTCCGAATACACCTCCCACGTGATCATCGCCTGTGGCGGCACGGGCGGACATCTGTTTCCAGGCCTCGCGGTCGCCGAGGCCTTGGTGTCCCGGCGAGTGCATGTGACGTTGATGGTTTCACCCAAGACTGTGGACCAGCAGGCGGTGAGAAATGTGCGGAGCATGGACGTGGTGACGCTGCCCGCAGTCGCGTTGCAGAGCGGATCCCGTTTGTCTTTCTGCGCCAACGTGGTTCGTTCCACCCACCTCTCCCTCAGCCACTTTCGCCGGCATCGCCCCCGGGCCTTGCTGGCCATGGGTGGATTCACTTGCGTCGGACCGGTGCTGGCGGCCCGATGGTTGGGCATCCCCGCTTTCCTTCACGAATCCAACACCATTCCAGGACGCACGAACCGGCTCCTGTCCCGCCTCGCCACGGAGGTGTTCGTCGGGTTTCCGAGCGCCGCGTCCCGGTTCCGTCGAGGCGCCATTGCGACCGGCACACCGGTGCGCACCCGGCGCGCGGCAGGTGAGGATTCAGCTTGTCGTCTTCTCCTGGGGCTGAATCCGGATCGTCCGGTCATCCTGGTGGTGGGCGGCAGTCAGGGTGCAACTGCCATCAATGACATCGTTCTGCGATCGCTGCCAGGCGCCCGATCCCTGCTTCCCCAGTGGCAGTGGCTCCACCTGACAGGGCCGGCCGACGAAGCCCGGGTACGGGCGGCTTACGCAGCCGAAGGCGTGTCTGCGGTGGTGCATGGATTCTGGAATCGGATGGATCTGGCCTGGGGAGCTGCCAGCGCCGCGGTCGCCCGCTCCGGAGCTTCGTCCATGGCCGAAATGGCGGCTGCGCGCGTGCCGGCGCTGCTGATCCCGTTTCCTCATGCGTCCGACAACCACCAGTTTCACAACGCCTGCGCCTTCGAATCCACCGGCGCCGGGGTCCTGATCGAGCAGTCCGACCTCAAGCCCGAGCATCTGCTGGCCGCGCTGCGTCCCATGGTGGAAGACACCGGCGTCCGGCGTCGGATGCAGGCAGCGCTCGAGGCCTGGGATCAGCCGTCGTCCGCGCGCGAAATCGCAGGTCGACTCCTCGATCAGGCGTCCGCGTCGCCCGTCGATGCCGCGGATTCAATGAATGAGCCCGAGAAGCTGGATCGCAGGAAGGCTCTTGTGACATGACCACGGTGGAACCCGCAATCTCGGGGATCTCCCTCGCCGCGCCGCGGACGGCTCCGGCTCTGCGCGCTCTGCTCACATCGGGCAGCGTGGTGTTGGAGCGCGAGTCTTTGGCGCGCCGGACGACCCTGCGGGTGGGCGGCCAGGCGGACGTGTGGGTCGAGCCTGCAGATGAGCGCGACTTGTCTGTCACGCTTGAATTCACCCATGCCCGATCTGTCCCTGTCATGGTACTCGGACGCGGGTCCAACCTGCTGGTGCGGGATGGCGGGATTCGTGGTGTGGTCATCAGCCTGAACCAGTCCTTCTTTGGCCGCGTCACGCTGGAGCAGAATCGGCTGCGCTGCGGCGCTGGAGCGCGGCTCAAGACCGTGGCGATCGAGGCGCGGCGGCATGGATTGTCCGGCTTGGAGTTCCTGGAAGGGATCCCCGGGAGTGTGGGCGGCGCGCTGCGCATGAATGCCGGCGCCCACGGCGGGGCTTCATTCGATATCGTGGTGGAGGTGCGCATGCTGGACATGCAGGGCCGGCCCCGGGTGCTGGCCGCCGCCGACATGAAGGCGGGCTATCGCTCCTGTCCGCTCCTGGAAACCCATGTGGCTGTGGAGGCGCTGCTGGCAGGATTGCCCGGGGAGCGTGCGGCCATCGAGCAACGAATGAAGGTGTTCAACGAGAAGCGGTGGGCCGCACAACCCGCCGCACCCAGTGCGGGCTGCATCTTCAAGAACCCGCCAGGCATCCCGGCCGGCCGGCTTGTGGATGAACTGGGGTTGAAGGGCACCCGGGTGGGGGGAGCCATGGTCTCGATCGAACACGGCAATTTCATCGTCACCGATGGACACGCCACGGCGGCGGATGTGCTGGAACTGATCGGGCAGATCCGGCAACGCGCGCGAGCTGAGCGGGGAATCGAACTCGAGACCGAGGTGCAGATCGTGGGAGAGGAGGAAGTGCGCGAATGAGGTCAGCCCGGCAAATCGTGGTCCTGCGGGGCGGGCCCGGCTCGGAACGTGAAGTGTCGCTTCGGTCGGGAACGGCCGTGGCGGCCGCTCTGCGTTCGTTGGGGCATGCCGTCGCGGAGATTGATCCATTGGATCGTGTGCTCGCCCTGCCAGACGGGACGGACGTGGTGTTTCTGGCCTTGCACGGCGCCTATGGGGAGGACGGCACGGTGCAGGCTCAACTGGACGATCTCGGGATGCCTTACACCGGCTGCGGCGCCGAGCCCAGCCGGGTGGCTTTTGACAAGGTGCTTACCAAGCAACGCCTGGTGTCGGCGGGCGTCCCCACTCCACCTTACGCCGTCGTGGATTCGGTGGATGCCAATTGGCCCCGCGCGGTGCGTCCTCCGGCGGTGCTCAAACCGGTCTGCCAGGGGTCCAGCGTGGGACTGCATTTCATCCAGTCCGTCGAGCAATGGCCGGCGGCGCTGCGGGACTGCCTGCGGCATGACACGCGCGCGTTGCTCGAAAGCCGGATCGAGGGACGTGAATGCACGGTGGGCATCCTCGACGACCAAGTCCTGCCGGTGGTCGAGGTGCGACCCCGGAGCGGAGTTTACGACTACCAGTCCAAGTACACCTTGGGCGCGACGGAATACCTCTGCCCGGCGACCTTCAGTCCCCAGGTGACGTCCGCCGCGCAGGCTGCGGGTCTGGCGGCGTTTGAAGCCGTGGGGGGCGGTGCCTATGGACGCGTGGACATCATCCTGGACGGCGCTGGTGTTCCGTATGTGCTGGAGATCAACACCCTGCCGGGAATGACCGAGACCAGCCTGTTCCCCAAAGCGGCGGCGGCGGCGGGATTGTCCTATGCCGTCTTGTGTGAACGGATGGTGGAGCTGGCGCTGGCGCGGCATGCGAAAGGGCGGGCGACGGCTTCGCCGGCCAGGGCCGACGATCCGGAATCTGAAGCAGTCCCAGCCAATGTGGTTTAGCAAGAAGAAACAGAACAAGCGTCACGGGCGCCGCAACGTGCTCGATGTCAGGCTGCGCTCGGATCATGTCCGCGCCATGCGCGCGCGGGGTCTGGGTGTGATGGTGGGCGTGATGTTGGGAACGGTGTTCACGGTTTATGTGCTGTGGCGCTCGGGTGAGTGGCTGTTGAACCGCCTGGTCTATGAGAACCAGGCTTTTGCCGTCCGGGTGCTGGATGTGCAGACGGACGGACGGATCGCTGTCGATCAATTGTCCCGCTGGAGCGGTGTTCAACCCGGGCAAAACCTCATGGCATTGGATCTGGCCCGGGTCAAAGCGAACATCGAGCTGGTCCCCAACATCCAGTCCGTCTCCGTCGAGCGTCTCTTGCCGCGCACCCTGCGCATCCGGGTCGTCGAGCGAAACCCCATTGCCCGCGTTTACCTGCCGCGACTGGCTGAGGGGGATGAACTCATCGTGCAAACCTGGTTGTTGGATGTCGAGGGCGCGGTCATGCTGCCCCTGGAAGCCAAACATCGTCAGGCCCCCCCCGACCCGGCAGCGGAGAATTACCCGGTGCTCACGGGGGTCAGCCCGACGGATCTGCGGTTGGGGCGGGTGGTGGAATCGAGACGGCTGCGAGCGGCGCTGAAGTTGGTGGACGCCTTCAACCACAGCAGCATGGCCAGCCGGTTGCGGCTGAACCGGGTCGAGCTGTTGGAACCGGGTGTGCTCGTCGCCCTGACGGACGAGGGTTCGCAGATCACGTTCGGGTGTGAGGGCTTTGACGCCCAGTTGCTGCGATGGCAGGAGATTTACGATCACAGTCTGAAAATCCAGAAAACGATTCTGAGCCTGGACCTGGCGGTGAAGAACAACGTTCCGGTGCGCTGGGTGGATTCCGGCGCCGTGCCTTCCGGACGTTCCACCTGAGAAACCGCCACGCCGGCTGCAACAAACCATGTTTGATTCATCATCCATCATTGTGGGATTGGAAATCGGGACCTCCAAGATCTGTGCCGTGGTGGGCGAGCTGGGCGCCGAAGGCGCCCTCAACATCATCGGCGTCGGCCAGGCCCGCTCCCGGGGCGTACGCAAGGGGGAGATCATCGACACCGCCCAGGCCGAGGAAGACGTGCGCAACGCCATCGTCGAGGCGGAACAGATGGCCGACGTCGAAATCCGCAGTGTCAATCTCGCGGTCACCGGCGGCCACGTTCGCGGTTTCACCAATCACGGAGTGCATCCGGTCGTGTCCGCGGACCGGGAGATCTGCCCGGACGATCTGGAGGACGTGATCAAGAACGCCAAAGCCATCAACCTGCCTGCCGAAAACGCGGTGGTGCACGCCATCCGACAAAACTTCATCGTGGACGGCCAGGACGGGGTCAATGATCCGACCGGCATGCTGGGAACACGGTTGGAGGTGGACGTGCATGTCGTCCACGGCAACCTGAACCGCCTGCAAAACCCGGTGCGGGTTGTGAAAGGCCTTCAGTTGGATGTGGATGCCGTCGTCTTCAGCGGCTTGGCGTCGTCCCTGTCCCTGCTGAGCCCCGAGCAGAAGGAGTTGGGGGCGCTGGTCATCGACCTGGGCGCGGGCACGACGGAATACGCGCTCTACGCCGACGGGGGCATCAAGCACACGGGGGTGCTGGCCGTGGGCGGGGATCATGTGACCAACGACCTCGCCTACGGGCTCAAGGTGCCCCTGGGCCGCGCCGAGCAGTTGAAGCTCGATCACGGGGCGGCGCTGGCCGAGGAGCCCGATGCGGAGCTGATCCTGCCCGGCGGGGTGGGCCTGCCGCCGCGCATCGTCAACCGGCGGCATCTGCTCCGGATCATGTCCATGCGAGTCGAGGAGATTCTCCAACTCGTGGCCGCCGACGTCCAGGAGTCCGGCCACGCCGACCGTGTCCGGACCGGCGTGTTTTTGTGCGGCGGCGGCGCCCGCATGCCCCGCATCGCCGAACTGGCGGCCCAGGTGTTCGAAATACCCGCCTACGTGGGACGCTCCAATTCTCTCAGCGGACTGCGATCCGCCCTGGACCAGCCCGAGTTCGCGACCCCGATCGGTCTGGTCAAGTTCGGTTCGTTCCAGCAGAAACGTCGCGCCTCGGGCCGTTCCCGGAATGGCGGCCTCCTCAGTTCACTCGGCAAGTGGTTGCGCTAACCCCTGATCACCCGCACGACTATGGAACATCAATCCGAACACCTCGTCCCCTCCCGAGGTCCTCGCATCAAAGTGTTTGGCGTGGGCGGTGCCGGGATCTCGATTCTCAACCGGCTGATCCAGTCGGGCATGAACCAGGCCGAGTTCGTGGCGGTTTCCACCGACGCCGCGTCCCTGGATGCCAGTCCGGCCACGCAGAAGTTGCTGCTGGAGTCCAAGCGGCTGCGAGGGTTGGGAACCGGTGGCGATCCGGCTCGCGGGGCCAAGGCCGCCGAGGAGAACATCTCCCGACTCAAATCGCTGTGCCAGGAGGGGGAAATCGCCTTCGTCATCGCAGGTCTGGGAGGCGGCACCGGCACCGGTGTCAGTCCCGTTCTCGCCCGGGTGGCCCGGGAGGCCGGGGCGTTGGTGGCCGGGTTCGTGGTGCTGCCATTCGAGTGCGAGGGCGACACGCGCAGCCTCAACGCGACGCGCGGACTGGAGGCGCTCAAGATGGCGGCAGACGGAGTCATCTGCCTGCCCAACCAAAGAATCCTCAAGTTGATGGATGAGGACTCGAGTGTGGCTGAGACGTTCGACAAGGCGGGGTCCCTGCTGGCCGATGGAGTGCAGGCGGTCTGGCGCCTGATCCGCCTTAAGGGCCCCATGGAACTCAATTTCGAGGACCTCAGTGCCGTCCTCAAGAATCGTCATTCGGAAAGCCTCTTCGCCGTGGCCGAGGGATCGGGGTCCACACGGGTCGCCGAGGCTCTCGAACGCCTGCGAGCCCATCCCATGCTCGACGATGGCCGGAATCTTGAGCTGGCGGAGGCGGTCCTGGTCAGCGTGGTCAGCGGACCCGATTTCAGCATGGCCGAAATGAGTCGATTGATGTCCGAACTGAACGGCTCTTGCAGCCGGGCGCGCGTGGCCATGGGCGTGGCCCTTTCGGACGAGTTTGCCGGCCGGCTGTCCGTGACGGTCATCGCCGCGTGCCGACCCCGGACCCACCAAGACGACAGCGCGCCGACAGGCACGGTCGAACAACGGCCGGGTATGGCGGACGAGGAGTCCGACGAACTTTTCCCGCGCCTGCTCAACGACCAGGATGTGCCCCGGACCTCCAATCCCCGGTTTGTTCCGCCCCCGCCCGATCTGACTCCGGACCGCATGCACCAGGCTGCCGTCCGGCGCGGGGGTCGGCGCACATCCTCCGGGCGCCTGCGCCAGGGCCAGTTGCCGTTGGAAGTGGTTTCCAAGGGCCGATTTGAGAGGGGCGAACCCACCGTCCTGCATGGCGAGGACCTGGATCTGCCCACCTACGTCCGGCGGGGCGTTTCGTTGAACTGAGCCGATGTTGGCTTTGACAGGATGAACAGGATGGACAGGATTGCTGTTCCCATCCTGTAAATCCTGTTCCTCCTGTCTCACAACCTAGCGGTCCAACGGGGCGGCTTCGAGCGTCACGACGGCGGCGTCGAGTTTCTTATGGGCCTGGTCCAGCCACGCGGGGCGTTCGTTGTAGAGGTTGGTGAGCGTGCGTTTCTTCAGTTGGGCGGCGCACTCGGCGTCGCGCGGCTCCAGGCGCGCAGTCCTTCCTCAAAGAAGCCCCCTGGCCAGGTCTTCAGCAGTTGGCCGCGCTCGTTCAGTGGCGTCTCCCTGAACGCGTCAGTGAACGCGTCATGAACGCGTCAGTTCCAGCAATTTGCAATCTGACGTCAGGAATGAATGAAGAGTTGGAAATTGGCGGGACCGACACGTTCCTCGTCCACACTCTGGCCCAGGCCAGAACCCGAGATTCGCCTATGTGAACAACCTTTTCTTGCTGTGGGCGGGATTGGTGAGATGCTGACCCCAGTCGTTAAACCTTAGGAACCCGGAAGTAATTCGTACAACCGTAGCTGACGTATGATGAAGGAAACTCGTAGGTCCAATGCATTTCAGGGCTCTTGCCTCGTTGCGCTTCTTTACCTGGCTGGATCACTCACTGCTCCTGCCTCTACCCCCACCGTAACGACCTATAAGACGGATGCTCAGGGGGGGGCAATGACGTACACCTTCAGTGCGAGCGACTTCGAGCCTGGGACGATCGAGCAGTTCGGTGACAGGCAATTGAACAAACTGACGCAGCCTTTGCAGGCTCCTGGCATCTGGGGAGGCAGTGCAGACTTTGTCATCAACGAACTCGCGTATGACATCGACCCGATCGTTTACAACAACATCCTGATTCACAACAATTCCGGGATGGCCCAGAGTTACGTTGTCACGGTTAGCCTGCCCAGCTTCCTGGCGGGTCCGACCCAGATTCGTGGCAGCATTGATACCTCTCTCATCGGCACCTCTGCCCAGGTCAATACCACCTCCCCCTTCTCCATCTATACAGCATTGATTGATGGAACCTCCGTTGCGACGCTTCAGGACGATTGGTTCGTGCTGACAACCCCGCAGGCCGCCGTCAGTTCGACTGCAAGTTTCGGTTGGGACCTGCCCTACGCCGCAGTCAACAACAACATCGGCATTGAGTTGAGGTTCACACTCTCCCCTTTTGATACCGTCACCATCATCAGCGACTTTGAGGTGGTTGACGTCATTCCCGAACCCAGCGCGTTCGCGCTGCTCGGCCTCGGTCTTGGGACTCTGGTGGTTGCTCGTCGGCGCGCCTGACCCGCGCCTCTCCGGTTTCATGCAACCCGCCTCCGGTTCGCCGGTAGCGGGTTTCTTGTTGGTGGCTCAGCGTTGTCGCCCGGGGATTCACCGGCCCCGGGTCCGCACTCGTTGTGCTCGCCCTCGGGGCGGGAATGGTGCAGCTTGCTCCCAGTTCAAACCAAACCCAGTTGAGTTTGATACCTCCCGAGATCGAGGATAGGGCACATCCCAGAACTCCAAACGCGACGCATTCGCCCTTCTCGCGTACTCCTTATCGAGCTGGGATTCACATTCAACTGCGGGCTCCTGGCTTGCCGAACCAGGCCCCAAATCATGGTCCTGAAGGGAAGAGTTGTGCGTGCAACCTTTTGTTCCAGGTGGAACAAAAGGTTGCAATAAGCTCCAGGGGAGGAGGTTGCGATTGAAATCTCACAAGGATTTTAAGGGGTCCCGAGGTGCGGCCAGCGACAGTTCGGTTTGCGCGGGTGATTCCCGATTGCGGGTGCGCTGGTAATACGCAGCACATTCGTCCTCGCGTCCGCGCACGATGCGCCGGCCTTTCAAGGGGCCGAATTGAGAGGTGATGACCGTGTATTGCTGTTCTCCTTGCCGTCCGTCCAGGTAGAGCACGACCCAGTCGCGGGTCATGCGTAGTTCATGCGCCCGAGCTGTGTTCGAGAACAGGGCGGTGTAATGGCGCGATCCGCGTGTGGTGTGCAGCACTGGCAGCCAGGCCTCACCGGCGGGATTGAATCTCCGTGGCGCGATCTTCTTCAAACGATCGGCGACGGCTTCCTGGCGGTATTCACGGTCTACATCGAGAAGTTCGTCAATGGGCGGGACGCCGGCTTGTTCGCTCACCGAGGTTGGTTTGCGCACACGTCCAAGGCGGTGTGCAAGCGAATCTCGAATCCCGGCCAGGCGCTTGGCGCCCAGGCCCGCCAAGGTGGCCAGCCGGCCGTCGTGCGCGGCTTGTTCCAGCGATTCCAAGGTCTCGATCTCCAGATCGTCGTGCAGTTTCCATGCGAGCACGTGGCCAATGCCCGGCACGGACGTGAGTAGCGCAATGGGGTCCTGCTCCCCCCGCAACCGGTCCAACATGGCCAGGCGTCCGTGTCGCAGCACATCCCGGATCGAATAGGCGATGCTCTCACCGATGCCAGGGATGCGTTTCAGCCCGTCGATGCCTTCCGCCTCGAACAGGGCGGTCACAGGCTGGTCCAGACCACGCAACGCGGTGGCCGCGCGTTCGTAGGCGTGCACCCGGAATCGGTTCGCACCTTGTTCGGTCAGCAGGTGCGCCACCTCATCCAGGCGTCCGGCAATGTCTTCGTTCAAAGCGATGGGCATGGATCTTCCATCGGCAACGGGCCGGGGTGGCGGCGTTCAATCTGGACAAGCCGCCGGGTGTCCGCCTGCGCCCCCCAACCCAAGGTTACGCCCCATCATAGTTCGGTTTCTTAAGACATGCGAACGAGCGGGGGGGGCTATGAGGCCGGGATGCCTCCAACCCGGGGTGAGGAATTTGACGGGAATGAGCCGGGGACTATTCTATCAATGGAAAGTGGAGGCCTTATGTGGAAAAACATTGGTTTTGATCAGTGTCTCACGTTCATCAACTGCCAGTTGGAACCGACGAAGCCACATGGGGAACATGTGGTGCGACCCGCCATCACCATTTCGCGGATGACGGGGGCCGGGGGCCGGACGGTGGCCGGCGAGCTTGCGGCGTTTCTGCAGGCGCGTGTGCCGGTGGAGTTTCAGTGGACGGTCTTCGACAAGAACCTGATGGAGAAGGTGCTCGAGGATCATCACCTGTCGCGGCGGGTGTCGAAGTATGAACCGGAGGCGCACAAGCCGTTCATCCAGGACACGATGGAGGAGATCCTGGGACTCCATCCGTCCACCTGGACGGTCGTCCAGCAAACTGCGGAAACGATTCTGAAGCTGGCCAGCATGGGATTCGTGATCCTGGTGGGACGCGGCGGGAACGTGGTCACGGCGAAACTGGAGAACGCCTTCCATGTCCGGCTGGTGGGTTCGCTGGAGCATCGAACGAGGCGGGTGCAGGAGGTGTATCATCTGGAGCCCAAAGCGGCGCTGGATTTTGTGAAGACGGAGGACAAGGGGCGGCGGCACTATCTGAAGGACCATTATCACAAGGACATCGATGATCCGCTGCTCTACGACCTGGTCATCAACACCGACCGCCTGCGTTACCAGGACGCAGCCCACCTGATAGGCGAGGCCGTGATCCACCGGTTCCAGTTGACTCAGCGAGTCCCGGCCGCCCTCGCCGTGTAGGGGTCTGGGACAGACTGCTCAGCCGGGCTGGCTGGAGAGGAGCCAGGCAGCATGCGCGATGTGATTCAACGGGTCCTCGCGACCGAGGCTGAGGCGAAGGAAATCGTCGCAACCGCCCGGGCGCAGGCGGTGCGCATCGTGTCCGAGGCCAGGCGCCTGGGCGGAGGCGGCAGTGGAGCGGGCCAGCCAGGAAGCGCGCGTGGAAGAAGAGCGCCTCCTGAACGCTGCCAGGTGCCAGTCCGAACAGCAGAAGCAGGAGCGCCTGGCGGGGGTGCGACGCGCCATCGAAGAGGAAATCCGGCTTGATCCCAACGACCAACAGCGGCTGGTGACCGGAGTGATCCGGGCGGTGTGCGGTCAGGCCCAGCCAAGCGAGGAACTGCCATGATTGGTGTGCGGGCTACCGACTGGGATTATCTCGCGGCCCGACTGCACGGTCGCCGCAGTCGGATGGCGGAGGCGGAACGTTTGGACCTGTTGTGTCGCCTGCCGCAATCTGCCCGAATTGTCCCAGGCGATTCATCGCGAGGCCGTGTCCGACTCTGCGGTTTCGATACAACGCCGTTCTGTGCAGAGTCTGGTCGGAGAATTGTCCGATCTGCGCCTGGCGCTGGATGCGCGGGGGGCGGAGTTGCTGGATTGGCTTCTGGTGCGTTTCCAGGTCGAGAATCTCAAGGTGCTGCTTCGCGCCTCCATCGCAAAGCGGCAGGCGGAATCATGGCCGGAACATCTCGTGACCCTGCCCAGGCATTTGCAATTGAACAGCGAATCGATGGCGGCGGCCGAGTCGGTCGCCGCTTTTGTGTCCCTGCTCCCGCGTGGGGTGTTTCGCGAGAGGTTTGGACCGCCGCTGGTGCGGCAGCGCGGTCTTCCCCGGTTGTTTTTCCTCGAAAGCGCGCTCGACCGCGTTTACCACGAGGAACTGGTTGTCCGGGCAGGTCGCGTTGCCGGGGATGGCCGGGCGGCGGTCGTGGCCATGGTGCAACAGGAAGCGGACCTGTTTCACCTCATGCTGGTCGGGCGGGGCCGGTTTCAGCACGGGCTGGCAGTCGAGGAATTGCTGCCGTTTCATATCGACGGGACCCGGATTCCGGGCGTGCGCTTTGCCACCATGCTGGGCGACCCGGATCTGCGGGTGGCGATGCGGCGTGCCTTGGGGCGTGCTTTGGATGAGCTGCCTCCCGAGCGTGGTGGCACGGAGACTCCGGCTGCTCTCGAAGCCAGTCAAATTGAGGCACTGGCCTGGAAGCGGTTCCAGCGCCTGGCCAACCGGGCCTTCCGGCAGGGACCAATCGGTCCCGGCGCCGTCTTTGGTTACATCGGGTTGCGCCGGGTCGAAACGGCCAACCTGATCACGCTGTCGGAGGGTATCCGGGCTGGCATCGAACCCGATGCGCTTCGTGCGCGGATGATTCCCCGGGGTGGTTGGGAGGTGGCCCATGTTTAGCGTGGCGCCCATGCGACGGTTGACGGCTTTGGTGCTGGAACGCGATGCGCGTCTGGTGCTGCGCGATTGGGGGGATTGGGTGCGGTCGAGCTGACACGCACGTTGCCCGGACCGGAAACCGTCCCGTTGCCTCCGCGGGATCGGAGTGAGGAGCGCGCCCGTTGCGATCGTCTGCGGGCGCGCATCGTGGAGTTTCGGCGTTCCCTGGGAGCTTCTCCGGCTGCAACTGCGTTCTCCGCACGGATCTCGCTGGACGAGGTCAATGAGACGCTCCGACTGATGGAATTGCGCGCGGCCCAGTGGTTCAAGCGCCGACAGGAGTTGCTGGAGCAGTGCGCCCAGCTCGATGCGACCCTCAGCCACCTTTCATCCTACCGTGAGTTGGACCTGCCGCTGGATGGTTTGGATCGCTTTGCGTTCCTGCACTTTGTCGCCGGCAGTCTGCCGGTGGAGAACTGGGAGCGGATTCAGTCGCCGCCCGGCGAGCCCGTGGCTCTGCTCCCGTTGACCGTGCAGGATGGCCGCCAGCCCCTGATCGCCATGACCACGCATCGCGGTTGGCCGGCGGTTGAAGCGGTCCTGCGTGAAGCCGGGTTTGAAGCGCAGACGCTGCCGCTTGGGGAGGGCGCGACTGCCGCGGCCTTGTCCGAGCGAAGCCGTCGCGAATATGAACTGTCCGCGAAGGAATTGGATGGCGTTTATGACGCGATTGCACATCTGGCTGGCGAGTTCGCCGCGCCACTGCAGGCGATGGAACGGGCGGTGGATGCCGAGCAGCGGCTGATCGATGCGGAGTCGAACTTCCCGCGCACGGACACCGTGGTGATGCTCAGCGGTTGGGTGCCGGCCGGCACGGTGCCCGTGTTGGAGGAACGTCTGCGGCAGATCACTTCCGGCCGTTGCGTGCTGGAGGTGGGTGTGGCCGGGGCGCGGGCCGGCGAGCCCGTCCCGGTTCTGATGCGGCATCCCCGTTGGTTGCGGCCGTTCGAGCGGTTGGTCGTCGCGTATGGGCTGCCCGATTACCATGAGTTGCAGCCGACCTTGTTTGTGGCGCTGAGCTTCCTGCTGATGTTTGGGATGATGTTTGGAGATCTTGGTCACGGGGCTGTCCTGGCGTTGGGTGGGCTTCTGCTTTGGCGGGTGGGAGGTGGGGGCCGTGCGGAGGGGCGGGAGGAACATTCAAGAACCAGCCTCGGTCGTCCAACGTTGAACAACCGGCATCGAACAGGCAGTGAGGGATCGGTGCGACGACGCCCGGGCGGCGCGCGAACGGTTCGTGATGCCGGCGTGTTGTTGATGGCGGGAGGTTTGTCGAGCATGGGGTTTGGCTGGATCTACGGAAGTTGCTTCGGGCTCGAGTACCTTCAAACGCCACGCGCTCTGGCATGACCCGATCGAGGGGGATCCGCTCAGTTTGATCCGGGGTGCGCTGGCGATTGGTGTGGTTCTGATCAGTCTTGGGCTGGTCTTGAATGTCATCAATCGCATCCGGCAGGGCGACGTTGTGGGAGGCTGTCTGGACAAGTTTGGTTTGGCCGGGGTGCTGTTTTACTGGGGCGCGTTGGTCTTGATCCTGAAGGGGGCGACCCTGCAATCGCTTGGGCTGATGGGGGCGGCGATGCTGCTGTTTCTGGTGCTGCCACTGGTGGGCTGGGCGCTCAAGGAACCGCTGGAGTACTGGCGCAAGCGTCGTGCGGGCGTCGTCCCGGAAGCCGGGGAAGGCTGGCTCAGCGCAATGACTGAATCCCTGGTCGGCGCGTTCGAGGCGGTGCTCAGTTACCTGGCCAACACGATCAGCTTTGTGCGTCTGGCGGCCTACGCGATGAGCCACGCGGCCCTGCTGGCGGCGGCGTTCGCCATGGCGGCCGAACTGCGGCAGGTTCCGGTTGTGGGGGGGGGACTGGCTGTGGGGATGATCGTGTTGGGCAACGTGGGCGCGCTCGCGCTGGAAGGTCTCATCGCCGCCGTGCAGGCGCTGCGCCTCGAGTATTACGAGTTTTTCGGAAAGTTTTTCTCAGGGCGTGGCCGGCCCTTCACGCCGTTTCGACTGGCGCTCGATGGACAGGCCTGGACCGTGTGAGAAAGTAAACCAACAGATCGGAGGTGAAGTGTCATGAAAATAGTTCGCTACATGATGATGGGGGTTGGGGTGGCCGGCGCGCTTCTGCTCGGCCCCACGGTGCTCGCTGCCGAAGCCGGTTCGGAAGCAGTCTCAGGGGAGGCGGCGTCGGTCGGTCGGGCCGTCGGTCTGGGGGCGGCGGCCGCGTTTGCGGTGGCGCTGAGCGTGCTCGGGGCCGGCTACGCCGTGGCCCGCATCGGGTCGGCTGCCCTGGGTGCGGCGGCGGAGAAGCCGGAACTGCTCACGCGCAGCATCCTGTTCGTGGCGCTGGCGGAGGGACTCGCTGTTCTCGGCTTCGCCATCGCGATGATGTTGCTGCAGAAAATCTGAGTCGGGAGGATCCGGTGAAACTCTTCTGCATCGCGGACGAGGACACGGTGCGCGGTTTCCGACTGGCCGGCATTGGCGGTCAGGCGGTCCGCACAACCGAGCAGGCGGCCACGGCGCTGGCCGGGGCGGCGGCGCGGTCGGATTGCGGGTTGATCATCCTGACGGAGGCGGTTGCCACTGGTATTCGCCCGCAGGTGGACCGCCTCCGGCTGGAGCAGTCCCGGCCGGTCCTCGTGGAGATTCCAGGGCCGGAAGGTCCATTGCCCGGACGTAAGAGCCTTCGCCGGTTGGTCCAGGAAGCGGTGGGGCTGCGTGTGAGCGGATGAGAAAGGCGACCTGTCGTGACATCCAGCGGGAATTCCCACGAGCGACTGTGCGAGGAAATCCTGGCCGAAGCCAGGCGTGAGCGCGACGAAATCCTGCTGCAGGCACGGCGGGAGGCCGGGACCCTGTCCAGCCGGGCCGCGGCCGAGGCTGAACGCTTGCGTCAGGAACAGTTGGATCAGGCTCGGGCCGAAGCCGCGCGCCGGACGGAACTGTTACTGGCGACGGTAAGTGTCGAGGCGCATCTGATGCGTTTGGCGCGGATCGAGTGCTTGCTCCAGGCTTTGTATAATAAGGCGAAGGACCAGTTGCTCGAACGGGCAGGCTTTGATTATCCAGCCACCCTGCTGGCGCTGTCCCGGGAGGCGGTGAGGCGGATGGCGGCGGACGCCTTCGTATTGAGACTCTCGCCTGCGGATCGGTCCGAGTTCGGGCAGGGTTTGATCCGGACGCTCACACAGGACGTTGAGCGCGGTCCGCTCACGTTCACAGTGGACGAAGACCCGGCCATCGAGAGCGGCGGGGTTATTGTTGAGGATGCCGAGGCGCAGCAGGCGTGGGACAACAGTCTGGGCGCGCGGCTTCACCGGCTCTGGCCCGAATTGCGCCGGCAGATCGCCATTCAGGCTGGATGGGTTCAGTCCGATCGTGCGTCGGGAGGTGGCGTATGACGAACGGGAGGCGGAACCCAGCGGGCGTGGTCACGCGCATCAGCGGTCCGACGGTCACCGCCACCGGCCTGGAGGGGGCGCAGATGTATGAGGTCGTCGAGGTTGGCGAGTGGGGCTTGATCGGTGAGGTCGTGCGGTTGATCGGTGATCGCGCGACCATCCAGGTGTATGAGGACACCTCGATGCTGAAGCCGGGCGCGCCCGTGCGGCGCACGCAGGCCCCCTTATCCGTCTGGCTGGGCCCGGGTCTGGTGGGCAACATTTACGACGGCATTCAGCGTCCGCTGCCGGGTATCCAGGCACGCAGTGGCGCCTGGATCCGGCGCGGCGAAAAGGTGGATCCGCTGGATACGGAGAGGCGCTGGCTGTTCGAGCCTCTGGTTCAGGCCGGCGACGCTGTGGCCGCCGGACAATCCATTGGGCAGGTGGTCGAGACCCCGCTGGTCGTGCATCGGGTCCTGCTGCCGCCGGACTTGTCGGGAAGTGTGCATTCGATTGCGGCCAAAGGGGGTTACCGGTTAAACGATGTGGTGGCGGTCATCGAGACGGATGGGGGAATGCGTGAGGTGACGATGCTGCAGCGATGGCCGGTGCGCGTGGCGCGCCCCATTCGGGAGCGCTTGCGCATCACCGAGCCGCTCATCACCGGCCAGCGCATCATTGACACCTTCTTCCCCCTGGGCAAGGGCGGGGCGGCCGCCATCCCCGGGGGGTTCGGCACCGGCAAGACCATCACCCAGCACCAGCTCGCCAAGTGGTCCGATGCCGAGATCATCGTCTTCATTGGCTGCGGCGAACGTGGCAACGAAATGACCGAGGTTTTGCGTGAGTTCCCCGAACTGAAGGATCCGCGGTCCGGCCGGCCCCTGATGGAACGCACCATCCTGATCGCCAACACCTCGAACATGCCGGTGGCGGCGCGCGAGGTGTCCATCTACACCGGCATCACGCTGGCCGAGTATTACCGCGACATGGGGTTGAACGTGGCGGTGTTCGCCGACTCGACCAGTCGCTGGGCCGAGGCGTTGCGCGAGCTGGCGGCGCGGCTGGAGGAAATGCCCGCCGAGGAAGGCTTCCCAGCGTCGCTACCCACGCGCCTGGCGCAGTTTTACGAACGGGGCGGGTCGGTCACCACGCTGGCGGGAACCCGGGGTTCCGTGAGCATTGTGGGGGCCGTCAGTCCGCCGGGAGGTGATTTTTCCGAACCGGTCACACAACACACACGCCGGTTCATCCGCTGTTTCTGGGCCTTGGACACCGAACTGGCCAACGCGCGGCATTACCCCTCGATCCACTGGCTGCACTCGTATTCCGAATACGTCGAGGACGTCAGCGCGTGGTGGCGGCGGCAGGCGCCCGACTGGAGCGCCTTGCGAACGGAGGCGTTGACCTTGCTGCAGCGTGAGGAGCGGCTGCAACAGATTGCCAAGCTCGTGGGGCCGGACGCCCTGCCGGAGGCGCAGCGACTGATCCTGTTCGTTGCCGAGATTCTCAAGGACGGATTCCTCGCACAGAGCGCGTTTGACGCGAACGACATGTATTGCACTCCGCAACGGCAGATGGCGTTGCTGCGCATCATTCTCACGCTCCATCGCAAGGGGCGTGAGCTGATTCAGGCGGGGATCCCGCTGTCCCGCCTGCGGCGGATGGCCTGCGTGGCGCAGGTGCTCCGGGCCAAGACCGCCTTGGGCAACGAGGATGTCGAGCGCTGGGTGGAATTGGAGCGGCGGGTGCATGACGAACTCGACGTGCTGGAGAAGGAGCTGAAATGAATGCGCCACCCCTGAACGTCACAGACCACGGACTGCAGTATGTTGGTGCCGCGCGCATCGAGGGGCCGTTGGTGGTGGTGGAGCGCATTCGGGACGTCGGGTATGACGAGTTGGTCGAGATTGTCGATCCGGGTGGTCAACCGCGACTGGGGCGGGTTCTGGACATTTCCACGACGCAGGCTGTGGTTCAGGTGTTGGAAGGAACCGCCGGCCTGTCGAATCAGACCCTCCGGGTGCGATTCTTGGGGGAAAGTTTTCGCCTGCCCGTTTCTCGCGAAATGCTGGGTCGTGTGTTCGACGGTCTGGGTCGACCGGTGGATGGCGGGCCGCCTGCGCTGGCATCGGAGCGGCGCGACGTGAACGGGATGCCCATCAACCCTTACGCGCGGCGGTATCCGCGCGAGTTCATCCAGACGGGGCTCTCGGCCATTGACGGGATGAACGCCCTGGTGCGCGGCCAGAAGCTGCCGATCTTTTCCGGCAACGGCCTGCCGCACGACCGTGTGTCCGCGCAGATCATCCGGCAGGCGCGGTTGATCGAGGAGCGGGTCGAATTCTCGATGGTGTTCGCCGCCATGGGGGTGAAGCACGACGTTGCGGAATTTTTCATGCGCAACTTCCGTGACTCCGGCGCGCTGGCCCGGGCGGTGATGTTCTTCTCGCTGGCCGACGCGCCCAGCGTCGAGCGGTTGCTGACGCCGCGTGTCGCCCTGACGCTGGCCGAACATCTCGCGTTCGACTGCGGCCAGCACGTGTTGGTGTTGCTCACCGACATGACCAACTACTGTGAGAGCCTGCGCGAGGTGGGCACGGCCCGGGGCGAGATTCCCGGACGCAAAGGGTATCCAGGCTACCTTTACTCCGACCTCGCGAGCATTTACGAGCGCGCCGGGCGGATCGATGGATCGCCGGGGTCCATCACCCAGATGGCCATCCTGACGATGCCGGCCGACGACATCAGTCATCCGGTGCCGGATCTTACCGGTTACATCACCGAGGGACAGATTGTGCTGGACCGGGACCTGTTCCAGCGCGGCGTGTATCCGCCGATTGCCGGACTGCCGAGCCTGTCCCGGTTGATGAAGGACGGCGTGGGCAAGGGCTACACCCGCGAGGATCATCCGTCGCTGGCCAGCCAGTTGTTCGCCGCCTACGCGTATGTCAAACGTGTGCGGGGCCTGGCGGACGTGATCGGCGAGGAGGAACTGAGTCCGCTGGACAAACAATACCTGAAATTCGGCATCGCCTTCGAAACGCGATTCCTCAACCAGGGCGAATACGAGAACCGCACCATCGAGACGACCCTGGAACTCGGCTGGGACGTGCTGTCCCTGCTGCCCCGGGATGAGTTGCACCGCGTCAGCGACGCCCTGCTGGAACAGCACTATCGCAACACGAACGAACCCCATGACAGGTGAATCGTGAAAGGTGACCCATTCAACGCGACCGTTGCGAGCACGCGAGACGCGAGACGCAACACGCACCATTGACGATCATGGCCAAACTCAACATCGCCCCGACCAAGTCGAACCTGCTCCACCTCAAGCGGCAGCTCCTCTTTGCCGAGGAAGGCTACGACTTGCTGGAGCAGAAGCGTCAGATTCTGGTCTTGGAACTCATGAACCGGTTGAAACGGGCGGACGAGGTCGAAGCCGGCGTGGCCGACGCCTTGCATGAAGGCTTTGCTGCACTGCGCGAGGCGTTGCTGGATATCGGGTCCGCCGCCCTGGACCGCGCCGCGGTGGGCGTGCCGACGGGGCATGAGCTCAAGCTCTCGATGCAGCACCTGATGGGGTTAAGAATCTCCCGTATGCAGGTGCAGGTGGAGCCTGTGGGCCTGCCGTTCGGCGTGGGGGGCACTTCCGCGAGCGCGGATGAGGTCCTGCGCCGCTTTGTCGGGCTGCTGCCTCGGGTGGTGGAGTTGGCCGAACTGCAGAATGCGATCCTCCAACTCGCCCGCGAATTGCGTCAGACCCAGCGTCGCTGCAACGCGCTCTCGAAGCGATTCCTGCCGGATTATCGCGAGACCATTGCCGCCATCGTGGGCGCCCTGGAAGAACGCGAGCGGGAATCCTTCGTCATCCTGCGCATGATCCGCGACCGCCTCGCCGCCCTCCCGGCTTGATCCAAAGCCGATGTCCGGTTGGAGGCCCGGGTCCTGCCGCGTTTTGGCCTGGGCGATCACTTTTGGCCACAGGCTGGGGGCCTCGGGGCGAAGGTTGGGGGCGCGGAGAAGGAATTCCCCCGCACGGTTCGTGGGTAGCCTCCTTCCGCGATTGCGCATGAAATGGGACCCTGAACCGCACGAATCCCCTCACCCCCCCTCCGGGCACCCTCTCCCCGGGGGAGAGGGACGGGGTGAGGGCGAGCGATGGTTCATGGAATGCCTCCACGACCATGAAATCGCGCGTTGGGAACCTGAACCCTGGCAAGGAGCGCGAGTTGTCCTCAACTCGCAGCAGCACCGCATCATCGGAGCCGCTGCGGATTGAGACAATCCGCGGTCCGGGGGCCGGTTCATGGATAGTCCGTGGCACCGCAGTTGCTTGGAGCGTTGCCAGCCAAATCAATTGTTGATAAATCCCAGCCCCATGCGGGCCGGAGATCGTCCAATGCGCTTTGATCACTACGATGTCGGGGGCTTTTTTGACGAGCTGTTCGATGAGAACAGCCGGCCCCGGGCTTTGGCGCGGCGATTGGTCCAGAACATCGAGTCCCTGCCCGAGGGTGAATTGGTGACCCGCCAGCGCGCCGCCGACCGCGCCTTGTTGCAGATGGGCATCACCTTCAACGTTTACGGCGAGCAGGCCGGGCGCGAGAAGATTTTCCCCTTCGATCTGGTGCCGCGCATCGTGCCGGCGGCGGAATGGGATTATATCGAACGCGGTCTCCGGCAGCGGATCACCGCCCTGAACCTGTTCATCAACGACCTCTATCACGCCCAGAAGATTCTCAAGGAAGGAGTCATCCCTGCCGACGTGGTGCTGTCCTCGAAGGCCTACCGGAAGCCGTGCATGGGCTTCAAGCCGCCGCACGGCATCTGGTGCCATGTGGTCGGCACCGACCTGGTGCGGCATCGGGACGGTCAGATCTACGTGCTCGAGGACAACCTCCGCTGTCCTTCGGGCGTGTCCTACGTGCTGCAGAACCGTGCGCTGATGAAGAGCCTGTTCCCGGAAGTGTTTGCCTCCTGCCGGATCCGCCCAGTGTCGAATTATCCGGGGCGGTTGCGTGACATGCTCGAGGATCTGGCGCCGGACACGGGGGCAGCGCCTCGGTGTGTGGTTCTGACGCCGGGCACGTTCAACTCCGCGTATTTCGAGCATTCCTTTCTGGCCCAGCAGATGGGTCTGGAGTTGGTGGAGGGACGCGATTTGGTCGTGGACGATGGGTATGTGTGGATGCGGACCACGCAGGGCTTCGAGCGGGTGGACGTGATTTACCGGCGCATCGATGATGACTTTCTGGATCCCCGGTGTTTCCGTCCGGACTCGCTGCTGGGGGTGCCGGGCTTGATGGAGGTGTATCAGCAGGGCCATGTGGCCCTGGCCAATGCGCCCGGCTGTGGTGTGGCCGACGACAAGGTGGTGTACGCCTATGTGCCGCAGATTGTGAAGTATTACCTGGGCGAGGACATCATTCTGCCCAATCTGCCCACGTATATCTGCGCGGATCCCGCCAGTCTCGACTACGTGCTCGGGCACCTCGAAGAGTTGGTGGTCAAGGCGGCCAACGAATCCGGAGGTTATGGCATGTTGATCGGACCGCACTCGACGGCGGCTCAGCGCGAGGAGTTTGCCCGGAAATTGAAGGCGGATCCCCGCAATTACATCGCCCAACCCACCCTCGCGCTGTCGCGCGTCCCCACCCTGTGCGGGGACCGGTTCGAGGGCCGGCACGTGGATCTGCGGCCTTACATCATTTATGGCCGGGACATTTTCGTCCTGCCGGGCGGCCTCACCCGCGTCGCGCTCAAAAAGGGATCCCTGGTCGTCAACTCCTCCCAGGGCGGCGGCAGCAAGGACACCTGGGTGCTGGCCGATTCCACTGCGGAAGAGGAGGAATCCTCCAAACCGGTCGTCCGGACCCAGGCGGTGGCCATGAACGGCTGACCCCGACCGTGTCACTCCAGCCCCGAACCTGATTGGACAAAGCAAACCACCCACCATGCCGAGCAAGATTGCAGCAACGAAGAAGCGAACCGCGCCACGGAGTGCCGGGTTGAAGCACCGGGACCGGTTGCGCGCCTGGCTGGAACGTCAACCGCTGGCCGGAATCCGCGCCGACGAGATCGAGGCCCATTTCGAGGGCATGCCGGACCACTACTGGGATGGCCTCACAGAATCCGAACTCGCCTGGGGCCTGTCCACGATCCACACCTTCCTGAGCAAGATTACCCGGACGGAGGCGCCGCCCACGATGCCCATCCTCGACTGGCAACACACGCCGGCCGGCGATGGCACGCGGTTGATGCTGTGCACCTGGGATCGGCGCGGGTTGCTGGCCAAGGCGGCGGCTTGTCTGAGCGCGGTGCACCTGAACATCGAGCAGGCGCGCGTGTTCACGCGGGCGGACGACATCGTGCTGGATCTGTTGCTGATTCGCGATACCGCCCTGCCGGGGCGGGCGCCCGACGAGAAGCTGGATCGGTTTGGCTTCCTGCTGGACGGTGCGCTCTCGAACCCGCCGCGCTTCGCCTCGGTTTGGGCCTGCTCGCGCCACAAGTACCCTGCAAACCCCGTCGCGGGTCGCGCCGCGGCTGGCGTTCGACAATCGTTCCTCGGCCACCAGCACCCTGTTGCGGATTGATACGCCGGACCGTATGGGGTTGTTGTATGACATCCTGCACGCCCTTGCTGAGACGGGGGCGAACCTCCGGGAGGCCGAAGTGCGCACCCGGGGCGAGCTGGCCCGGGATGTTTTCCGCCTGGTGGACGAGCAGGGGCGCAAACTCGTCGAACGTGGGCGTCTGCGGGACATCCGGCAGACCCTTCAACAAGCCATCCGCGGAGGCGAATGAAACGTGCTTAGCCGGGTTGCCGAATCCATTTACTGGATGGGTCGCTACATTGAGCGCGCGGAGAACGTGGCGCGATTCATGGAGGTGAACCTGCAGCTCATCCTGGACGATCCCCGGGGCGAGTACCAACAGTGGCAGCCGCTGGTCAACACCACCGGCGACCACGAGGATTTCAAAGCCCGCTACGGAACCGCCACGCAGGAGAACGTCATCCAGTTCCTCACCTTCGACGGCCAGAATCCCAACTCGATCCTGTCGTGCATCCGCGCCGCGCGCGAGAACGCCCGCACGGTGCGCGAGATCATCTCCACCGAAATGTGGCTGCAGTTGAACAAATTCTACCTCGCCGTCACCGACGCCGCCGCCGGCGATGGACAGCGCGCGCTGGCCAGTCCGGACGAGTTTTTTGCCGAGGTGCGAAATGCCAGCGACCTGCTGAACGGCATTGCCGCCGCCACCCTGACCCACCGGGAGCCCTGGCATTTCTTCCGCATGGGCCAGATGCTGGAGCGGGCCGACAAGACCTCGCGCATCCTGGACGTGAAGTACTTCATCCTGCTGCGATCGGCGCAGGACGTGGGCACGCCTTTCGACGACATCCAATGGGCGGCGGTGTTGCGCTCCGCCAGCGGCTTCGAGATGTATCGCCAGACGCACGGACGGATCTCGCCGCGCGGGGTGGTCGAGTTCCTGTTGTTCGACCGGTATTTTCCGCGGGCCATTCACTACAGCCTGGTGACCGCGCGCAACGCGCTGCACCGCATTTCCGGCACCCCGCTGGGCATCTTCCGGCACCCGCCGGAGCAGTGGCTGGCCCAACTGTGTTCCGAGCTGGCTTTTGGACGGACTGATGAAATCATCCAGAGCGGCTTGCACGAGTATCTCGACCGTCTGCAGACCCAAATGAACCAGGTGAGCACGGGCATTTCCGAAACCTTCTTCGCCGCGAAGGCCCCGCGCCCGCCCCAGTCGGCCCTCGTACCGCAGTAACGTCCATGGCCATCCACGTCGCCCTCCATCACAAGACCCATTACGCCTACGACCGAACGGTTGGACACGGGCCGCATGTCATCCGCTTGAGGCCGGCCCCGCATTGCCGCACGCGGATTCTGAGCTATTCCCAGCGGGTCACCGGCGGCGAACACTTCATCAACTGGCAGCAGGACCCGTTTTCCAACTGGAACGCCCGCCTGGTCTTCCCGGAACCGATGCGGGAACTGTGCGTCGAGGTGGAGCTCGTGGCGGAGATGGCCGTTTACAACCCGTTCGACTTCTTCCTGGAGGAAAGCGCCAGTCACTTTCCCTTCGCCTATGAAGCGTCCCTCCGGAAGGACCTGGGACCGTTTCTCGAGCCGTGTCCGCTCACACCCAAACTCTCGGCTTACCTGCGGAGGCTGAAACGGGAATTGCTCGGGCATCCGGAAAATGTGGAGCACATGCCCACGCCCGACTCGCTGCACCGCTTGGACGTCCATCACGAGGGCGGGCACATCGCCGTGGACGGCACCCGGGCCGCCGGTGTCTCCGCCGCCGCCGCCCAGCAGTCCCGCGAGCTGCGGACGATGGATTTCCTGGTCTCGATCAACCAGCAATTGCATCGGGACATCCAGTATGTGATCCGCCTGGAACCAGGCGTCCAATCGCCCGAAGAAACGCTGACCCTGGGCCGGGGTTCCTGTCGGGACTCCGGCTGGCTGCTGGTGCAACTGCTGCGGCACCTGGGACTGGCCGCGCGCTTTGTCAGTGGTTACCTCATCCAGTTGGCGCCTGATGTGAAGGCGTTGGATGGTCCGAGCGGTCCGGAGCGCGACTTCACGGATCTGCATGCCTGGTGTGAGGTCTATCTGCCCGGTGCAGGCTGGATCGGCCTGGATCCGACCAGCGCCCTGCTGGCCGGCGAGGGTCATATTCCGCTGAGCTGCACGCCGGAACCGGCGGGGGCTGCGCCCGTCACGGGCGCGGTGGATGAATGCAAGTCCGAGTTGCATCATGAGATGAAAGTCACCCGCGCGTATGAATCGCCGCGGGTGACCAAACCTTACACCGAGGAGCAGTGGACAGGGATTGCCGCCCTCGGCCACGCCATCGATGAGGACCTGGACCGGCAGGACGTCCGGCTCACCATGGGGGGCGAGCCCACGTTCGTATCCGTGGATGACCCGGACGGAGCGGAATGGAATTTTACCGCGGTCTCCGATCAGAAGCGGGTGCTCTCCGGCGAGCTGATCAAGCGGTTGCGGCGCCGGTTTTCCGAGGGCGCCTTGCTGCATTACGGGCAGGGCAAGTGGTATCCGGGCGAGCCGCTGCCGCGTTGGGCGTTGGCCGCCTATTGGCGCAAGGACGGCGTGCCGATTTGGAAGAACGACTCGCTGATTGCAGATGAATCCAGGGACTATGGGCACGGGGCCATCGAGGCGCGGCTGCTGGTGGAGCGCATTGCGCGGGTGCTGGGGGTGCGGCCGGAGCACGCGCTGGCCGCCTACGAGGACGTTTTTTACTACACCTGGAAGGAGCGTCGGCTGCCTTCGAATGTCACGCCTGCCAACTCCCGGCTGAAGGACGAGCTGGAGCGCGACCGCCTCGCTCGCATTTTCCAGCAGGGCTTGGGCGAGGTGGTCGGCTATGCCCTGCCGATCAAGCGGGCCTGGTACGGGTCGCAGCCGGGATGGTTGTCCGGCACCTGGTTTCTTCGGGACGCTGACACCCTCTGGCTCCTGCCGGGCGATTCGCCCATGGGCTTGCGACTGCCGCTGGATTCCATCCCGTGGGTGGCGGACAAAGATTACCCCCACATTCACGCGCAGGACCCTTCCAATCCGAACCTGCCGCCGTTGCCCAAGGAGTATCCCTACCGGCCGCATCCGGAAGCCACCGGCCAACGATTTCTGCGGCGCGGTGGCGGGGTGCCGGTGCCGGCCGGTTACGGTCCGGGCCAACGGGCGCAACCCCGGGGCGAACTGGAGGAGCAACGGGTTGAGTGGCCGCCGTTGCCTGCGGACTTTGATCCCAATCGCCGTCCGGTGCAGGGCGAGAGTGCGCCCTGGGTCGTTCGCACCGCGCTGTGCGTGGAACCGCGCGACGGACGGCTGCATGTGTTCATGCCGCCCGTGACCAGCACGGAGGATTATTTGGACCTCATCGCCGGGATCGAGGTGGCGGTCACCGAGCTGGGGCTGCCGGTGATCATCGAAGGCGAGGCTCCACCTCGCGATCCACGACTCAACAAGCTGGCCGTCACGCCGGATCCCGGGGTGATCGAGGTCAACCTGCATCCCAGCCGGACCTGGGATGAACTGGTCGAGCGCACGACGGGGCTCTACGAAGAAGCGCGGCAGACGCGGCTGGGCACGGAGAAGTTCATGATCGACGGACGCCACACCGGCACCGGCGGCGGCAACCACATCATCATCGGTGGTGAAACCCCCGCGGATTCCCCGCTGCTGCGCCGGCCGGACCTGCTCCGGTCCCTGCTGGCCTACTGGCAGAATCATCCGTCCCTGAGCTGGCTCTTCAGTGGTCTGTTCATCGGTCCCACCTCCCAGGCGCCACGCGTGGACGAAGCGCGCAACGACTCGCTCTACGAGTTGGAAATCGCCTTCCGCGAGTTGGACCGAAACGCCGGCGGGCAAGGTTCCACGCCGCCGCCGCCGTGGCTGGTGGACCGGCTGTTCCGCAACCTGCTCACTGACGCCAGCGGCAACACCCATCGGGCCGAGTTCAGCATCGACAAGCTGTATGCGCCGGAGAGTTCCAGCGGGCGGCTCGGCCTGGTGGAGCTGCGCGCCTTCGAGATGCCGCCCCACGCGCAGATGAGTCTTGCGCAGCACCTCTTGTTGCGCGGCCTGATCGCCAGGTTCTGGCGTGAACCCTATCAGAACGGCCTGGTGCGCTGGGGTACGGACATTCACGACCGCTGGATGTTGCCGCACTGTTGTGAGGTGGATTTCAAGGACGTGATCCAGGATTTGCGGGATGCCGGTTACCCGTTCGAGTTCGGATGGTTCGAGCCGCATTTCGAGTTCCGATTCCCGCGCATCGGGGACTTCGCGCAGCGCGACGTTCACGTGGAACTGCGCACCGCCCTGGAGCCGTGGCATGTGCTCGGGGAGGAACCCGGGGGTGGCGGCACGGTGCGGTTCGTCGACAGCTCGCTCGAACGGCTGCAGGTCAAGGCCCGCGGATTGATCGGCGACCGGTTCCTGATCACCTGCAATGGCCGTCGGGTGCCGCTGCAACCCACCGGGACCAATGGCGAGGGGGTGGCAGGCGTGCGTTACCGCGCCTGGCAACCGCCGGAGTGCCTCCAGCCCACCATTGGTGTTCACACCCCGTTGGTGTTCGACCTCTATGACACCTGGAACGGCCGCAGCCTGGGCGGATGCAACTATCACGTCGCGCATCCCGGCGGCCGCCATTACAGCACCTTCCCGGTAAATGCCTACGAGGCCGAGAGCCGGCGGCTAACACGGTTCTTCCAGCAGGGGCAGGTGCCCGCGAAGTTCAGTCCGTCCCCGCACGAGCCCGTCGGGGAATTTCCATGGACGCTGGATTTACGCCACGCGGTTTGATCTGTATCAGGGCACCGGGCCTGCCAGGGTCTTCGTGGCTGCAGGCCGGGTCCCCTGACCCGGCGGCGCTGAACTCACACCCGTTCCGCGCCTCTCACAAACCTGCGCTCAGGGATTAGGAGCTTTGACCTCAGTGACCTCAGTGGGGCTCTGCCGGGAGGCGGGGGAGGGATAGGGATCTGACAGGCGGTGGGGGGAAATGAAAAAGCGACCCGGATGGATCGCTGAGCAAGAACGGAATGATCGATGGGGAAGCTACAGGACTACGGGACTGCGGACTGCAGATAGACTTGAGCCATGCTGAAACCCAATTGCCTGCACCGGCAGGGCCGCGCTGTGCGCGGTCCGGGTGCCAGGGCACTCATTCCGCATTCCGGCTTCCGATGCCGAAAGCACATCCACGCCACGGAGACACAGCGCTTTCACCAGGTCCGTATCGCTCGAGTCTTCGTCAAGGTAGAGGCGAATCCTCACAGCGAGCGTCCTTGCTTCCACTGGGATTGGTGCGCCCACGGGCACCCTCTGCGGCATCCTTCGTGTGCGGTCAATGGCCGGTCCGGCTGCGCGGCTTTTCAAATTTCAGTTTTCAGCTTTTTCCGTAATGGCTTGGATCAGGCGGGGAAGTTGATGAGCGCGGGAATAGTGCGGGGGCAGGATGTCGTCGCGGCGGGGAGACGGCGAGGATTGGAGGGCGCGGAGGCCGCCCACGAGGGTGTCGATGGCGCCGTGCCGGAGGCTGAGGCGGGGATGCGAGGCGGGGAGGTGTTCGAGGAGTTCGGTGACGTGGCTGGGGTCGGGCCCAATGTAAAGGACCGGGGCGCCGACGCGTAGGATGTTGTAAAGCTTGCAGGGATGGACCAGACCGACAAATGGCTCGCCCATCACGACCGCATGCAGGTCCGCGGCAGACAACGATGCCGCGAGCTGGTCGAAAGGTTCGTAAGGCAGGCACAGGATGTTCGACAGGTGCCGCTGCGCCGCGAACGCTTCCACGCGCTTGAATTCGCTGCCCCCTCCGACGAAACAAAACCGCACCGTGTCGTCCGCCCGCATCCGTTCCGCCGCCTGCATGAGAGTGTCGAGGGGATGGACGGGGCTGTGGTTGCCGGAATACATGACCACGAACTTGTCCTGCAAGCCGTGCCGACGCCGCCAAGCGTCCCGGCCGGCAGCGTCGAAGCGCACAGCCGTGTCCTGCGACCAGGGCGGGATGACGTCGATCTTGGCGGGAGCGATTCCCTTGGCGACGATGCGGTCTTTCATGAAGCGGTCCAAGGCGACGATGCGCGCCGCGGTCCGGAAACTGAACCGGGAGAAACGTTCGAGCCACCGGCCGGCGAAGGATTGGGGATCCAGCCACCCGGCCGCCACCGCTTCATCGGGGTTCATGTCCATGACCCAGTAAATGAAACGGGCGCCCCGCCCGCGGCTGTAGCAGGCGCCGATGAAGGAGATGAGCGGGGGCGTGGTGAGCGCGACCACGGCGTCCGGGCGGGGGAGGAAGGCCAGTTGCAGGGTGCAGAGCGTCATGAAGCTGGCGAAGTCGGCCGCGCGCCGCCACCGCGCGCCTTTGCCGAAACGGGTGGAGCCGATGCGCAGGATGCGGATGCCCTGCCATGTTTCGCGCGCGGGAAACTGCTTTTCCGGATGATCGTAGGCCCATCGGCTGGTGACAACGGTGACGGTGTGGCCGCGTTCCTGCAAAGCCACCGCCAGTTCCGACAGGTACTGCGCCGTGGCCATGACGTCGGGGTGGAATGTCTGGTTGAGGAGAAGGATTTTCAAGGGACTAAGGGACCAAGGGACTAAGGGACCAAGGGACTAAGGGACCAAGGGACTGGGGGGCTGGGGGAGTTCGGCTTTGACGGACTGGATGAGGCCATGGAGACAAGCGAAGGTCTGCCGGGACTGCGTGTTCAGACGATGCACGGCGTCTTGGGACAGATAATTGAGCCGACCGGCCAAGTGAATGAAGTACCTGTGTTTCGCAGAGCGAGCCGCGGGCGATGTGGAGGAAGTGCAGGTAATCCCGCCGGCTCTCACGAGCCGAGCCTTCGACGATATTGGCGGGAACCGAGCACGCAGCCCGCCTCAGTTGACTGGTCATCCCATAAACCTCCTCCCGCGGAAATCCCTGGGTTGCCTCATAAACCGCCACGGTCAGATCATCCGCCAACCGCCAAGCCTCAATCTTCCGAAAATCCCTCATAATCCCTCAGCCCCTAGTCTTTTGGTCCCTCAGTCCCTTCGTCCATTCGTCCCTTAATCCCACCTGCTATTCGCCTTTCCGCTCCACCTTGATGATGTGCTCCAACTGCCGTTTCAGGGCGGCCTCGGCTTCGACCGGGTCGGGGATGCCGGAGATGAGCACTTCCACAGAACGCTTACCGGTGAGCCGATGTCTCGTCAAAACTGAATGGAACCGTGTCGCATAGCTAATTGAGATGGGTACGAATTCACGATGATCTGCACGATCCTCCCAAAGGCAGTAGTAAACATGTCTCGGTGCGTCCGCCGAATCCAGCCTGTAGTGTCGAAAGGGCATGGACAGGCCATTAACATTTATGGACATCAACTGTGGACTTGCCTGAACATGATGGCCTGCTGCGGTCAGGCAGTTGTCAGGGGTGTGGCTGTTGGGAACAAAGTGCGCGACAACGCCTGGGTCCCAGCGTAGGTAGATCATCTGCCACTGAGTACCGTCGGGGTTGGTCCAGCGGCCATGCCGGCCCTCGTCATAGCGGAGCAATTGGACCGACTTGTCACTCATGGTAACATTTTGGAATGTCGGATTACGCTCGGGCCAACTGACTGTCCAGGTTACGGGATCGGGCAATCCGCGCTCATTGGTGCGGTACCATGCCTCGACCCCGAGTTCGCTGATGAGGAGCCAGGCGGGCAGGATGAGCCAGAAGGCGGAGGGCCGAGGGCGGAAGGCGGAGGGGGGTGGTTCGGTGGCTCGGTGCTTCGGTGCTTCGGTCCGTGGTCCTGTCGTCTGGCACTCCGCAGTCCGTAGTCCAGTAGCACAGTAGTCCCCGGTCCCTTGGTCCCTTGGCCCCTTAGCCCCTTGCTCCCTTAGTCCCTTAGTCCCTTGATCTCTTGGTCCCTCCCTCAGCCAAAGGCTCAGGCCCCACAGCGTGGCGAAGCAGGCGACAAGGATGGTGACGCCGGCGGGATCGTGCCAGCCGGCAATGGCGTTGATGCCTTGCTTGGCAGCAACCACGGTCAGCAGGGTCGTGCGGGCGACATTGAACACGAAGGACAGCGCGAAGCCAGCGAAGCAGAGGGCCAGGCGACGGAGGACGGAGAGCCGGAATAGTTCCCCGAAAAAGAGCGAAATCATCAGAGTGGCCTGGAACGAGCGGATGCCGCTACAGGCCTCGTCGATGCCCACCGAACCGGTGCTGACCTCGATGACGTTGCCGTGTTGGATGGCCGGGATGCCGACCAGGTTGACGAACTCGACGGTCACCGCGCTGTTGGCGAGCGTCAGCGTCTTAATGACTGGTCTTTCCAAGCCTGCCGGCCAGGGAACGGCGACGAGGAAGAAGAGCAGAGGGAACACGAGAGTACAGACCAAGGGCCCCTTTCAGCCATTGCGAGCAGCGCGAGCGTGATTCCGATGCTGATGAGGGCCAGGGACCAACTCACTAGGCGCCATCTGGGGTTGGATTCCTCGATGAGGCGGGTGGGGAGGTAGGCGAAGGCAAGGACTACGAGACAAAAAGACCAAAAGACCCGGAGACTCTGCGACGGCAGTCCCTCCGTCCCTTGGTCCCTTAGTCCCTTGGTCCCTTGGTCCCTCACTCCCTTCCACCTTTCCCAGGCGAGGATGAGGCAGAGGAAGGGGACGAACCAGCCGTAGCTGTATTGCGGGTTCAGGGTCCACTCGACGCGCAGGTGGTTGATCGTGGTGAACCAGAGCCAGGCGATCGCGCCCAGCGCGGCTATCGCAGATGCTGAAACCCTGAAAGGCTGAAAGGCGGACATACTCAAACGCGGAAAAGGTTAACCCACCGGCATTGCTTCGCCAAGGCTACGCAGGACGAGAAGACGGCACTAAGAGACTAAAGGACCACGCTGTTGCAAAAGCGGAAAGCGGACAGCTGAAACGCTGAAACGCTGAACCACCGGCGTGAACCGCAAGGAACGCCAAGAGCGCAACGCCGCTTAACGAAAGTCCTCCACGTCGAGACCGCTGCCCTCGATGATGCTCTGGAGTGTGCCAATCGGGATGGGCTTGTTGCCATGCATGGCCACGATGACCTGGTGGCCGTTGGTGTGACGCCATTTCTGATGGCTGCCCGCCTGAGCCACCAACACGAACCCGTGTTGCCGCAAGACCCGGACGACCTCCTTGGCGCTGCAGACTGGAAATCGGCGGCTCAAGGCATCGCCAATTCGACCAGTTTCGCGCCCTTGTTCAACTTCAGTGGTGAGGGCTCAAACCACAAGGCCAAGGCCTCCCTGGCATTGGCAATGGCCTCAGCCTCGGTGTCACCTGCCGTGGCGCACCCGGGCAACTCCGGAAACACAGCGGACCACCGCTTTGATTCCGGATCCAATTCCACGAGCAGACGCAGTTTCATGCATCGAGCATACGCGCATCCAACCGTCCAAGCAAGGCAGGCGGAGGGCGGAGGACTGAGGGCGGAGGACGGACCACCGACCACCGAACACTGGCCACCGCGAAACACGAACGGCGTAGAAACTGTTCAGCGCAGCGCGGCGCGTGTTCTCGCCGGGTCTTGCCGACAGTCCAACACCCGGATTACCACGGCCTCGTCGCCACCCCGCATCTGGTAATACACCGCGAACGGGAATCGCTTGGAAAGCAGCCGGTGATAGCCGAACTGCCGGCGATGAATGCCGGCGTACAGGGCCAAGGAATCAATGTCGGAAAAAAGCGAGTTCAGAAAGTAATCCCCCAATCCTTCCGCTTGACGCTCATAAAACGACTGGCCCCGACGCAGGTCACTCAGGGCGGACGTCAGGATGCGCACCCTCATGGCCGGCTGCGGAGGCGGTCCTTGGCTTCCGCCCAGTCCAGCACCTGCTCCGATCCCGCCGCGAGCCGCTCGGCAGTTTCGCGCAACACGTCCCCGTGCCACGCCGGCGCCTCGAAGGCCTCGTCATTCCGGCTCAAGTCCGCCCAAAGCGCCTCCATCAACCGGACCTTCTCCTCTCGGGGCATCTGTTCCAACTCCGCAATACTCATACGCTTTGAACCATACCTGCGGGACACAGGCAACTCAATCCCCAACGCCGCAAAGGTGGAAGCCGGGAAACCGGAGACCGGCAAGCTGAGACCGACCACCGAACCACCGAAGCACAGAAACACTGTCCTGACGCACTGAACCATTGTCTCCCCCCTCCGTCCTCAGCCCTCCGGCTTCCCTCCCCATGAACCGCCGACGGGAGCGCCGACATTCCTGTCGGCAAGAGCGGCCGCTCCTGGGCCGGGCAGACACGAATGTCTGCGCTCCGTGTTCATGGTCCCAACGCGCGATTCTGAGATCGTGGAGGCTCCCCATGAACCGCCGACGGGAGCGCCGACATTCCTGTCGGCAAGAGCGGCCGCTCCTGGGCCGGGCAGACACGAATGTCTGCGCTCCGTGTTCATGGTCCCAACGCGCGATTCTGAGATCGTGGAGGCTCCCCATGAACCGTGAAGTGCCTGCCTTGATTTCCAACAACTTGCGCACTTTGTGGTTCATGGTCCCAATGCATGCGCGAAGCGAAAGGAGGCTCCCCATGAACCTGCCGTTCCGGAGCGCGTGTCCGCGACCCGCAGCGGCTGCGCTACGCCGGGCGTCCACAAAGGTTCGCTCACCCATCCGCCCTTCGAGGCTGCTGCGGCTCATAGAGCCGCGCTCCTGCGCTCCGTGTTCATGGTCCCAACGCGCGATTCTGAGATCGTGGAGGCTCCCCATGAACCGTGAAGTGCCTGCCTTGATTTCCAACAACTTGCGCACTTTGTGGTTCATGGACTCAATGCGTTCTAAAAAAGAAACTTCGCTTTCCATGAACCGCGAAGTGCCTGCCTTGATTTCCAACAACTTGCGCACTTTGTGGTTCATGGTCCCAATGCATGCGCGAAGCGAAAGGAGGCTCCCCATGAACCGTACGCACAAGTCGTTGCAAATCAACGGGGCGAGCGAAATCCGGTTCATGGCCCCGATGCGCGTCCATCCTTGAGGCCAATCCGGTCGCGGTAATGGCGTATTCGCCGGTAGAACGCAGGATGAACCCGCAGTTTGTTAGCGCCCATGGGCGATGGCGGCCATGGTTGCATCGAACTGCCTGGCGCTCGTCGCTTCGGCGGGTTCCGCCAACGCCTCGCGGATCCGTTCCTCCAGCCACAGCGGAGGCGGTTGAAAGCGAGCGGCAAACTGCGGCAAACCAATGCGCAAGGCCTGTCGAATCACATCCGCTTTGCACAACTCCGAAGCCTTCATGCCCTCCTTGATCCGCGCGTCCAGCTCGTCACTGATCTCCATTTTCGGCAACGTTTTCATTGAAGTCAATTTAGCGTCATTGTGACGTCCATCAAAGAAAATGACCCACTGACCGGCGGGTGGGCAAATGCGAATGTGGGGAGCCTCAACCCAATCTCCGGAACCTGGCCCCCCCTCCTCAATGCCCAATGTTCAATGGCTGTCCGCCCTCCAGTCTCCAGTCTCCACTCTCCGCCCTCCGCCCGCCCCACCGAAACACCGAAACACCGACACCCCGTCCCCTCCTTCGCTTTCCAGTGTTTTCCTCTCGCCGTCAGAGGTCAATCTGCTGCTCACGGGCGACCTGGAGCACGAACGTGTCCACCAAGCCCGGCAGACGCTCGGCCGTTTGGCGCGCATATTTGAGCAGCAGCGCCAGCTTCTCCGGATCCAGTTCCAATTCGTAAGCATGCACAACCACATGGCGGAACCCTTTCAACTCGCTCAACCCAAGTTTCAGCTCCGGCGGAAGCAGGGCCGGACGCACACCGGGAATGGGAATGGAAAGGCGAGTCAACAAGGCCCCATGCCAGCCCTTTTCATCGTCAATGCTGTTTTCAAACGCCTTGGCCACCCGCAGGGCCATTTGCTCGATGGCATTGTACATCTGAGAGAGCTGATGGGCACAGGCCTCGTAGGCCATTTCCTCCTGACGCGCAAACCGGTCCTCGGCCTTGTGCCAAGCCCCCACCGCCACGCGGCAGTCGTTGAGCAGCTCCTCACGCAGCGTCTGCAATTCTATGCGATCCACACTTCCCCTTCCTTCAAGATTGTTTCCCGAAACCGGCAGCGATCCAGCAGCAGCACATCCACCCGACAGTCCAGTCGCTCCATCAATTCCGCCGTCAACCGCCAAGTGTCCATGCCGGACGGCTCTGCTTCCAGCGCCAAGTCCACGTCGGAGCGGTCGTTAAACACGCCGGGCTTGGTCAGCGACCCAAACACGATGACACGTTGCCCCGGGATCAAGCTGGCCAGAGCCGTGCGCAGGCGGGCGCGCATCTCGGTGTAAGCCGCCAACCGCCGTTGCCGACGGGCCAGGTCGCGCTGCTCGAGAAGCGTCATACCATCACCCTGCAACCGCCCCCCACACCGCGCAAGTCCAAAGGGAACGGCAGTCCAAAGGCAACGGCGAGGCGGTGCTTCGGTACTTCAGTGCTTCAGTGTTTCCCCAATGTGCAATGTGCAATGCCCAATGCGCAATGTCTCCTCTACCCAAAATACCGAAACACCGAAACACCGAAGCACCGTCCCCCTCACGGCGCAATGCCGTGCCTCGGCCAATACCAGAGGAGTTTGGCGTATTCGAGCAGGATGCGCTCGCGCTCATACTTGCTCGGCCAACCTTGAGCCAATGCTGAAAGGCTGAAAGGCTGAAAGGCTGAAAGGGCCGCGTCAGGCTCGGTGGGACAGGAGATGTAGCGGAGGTCGGGACCGTAATGCTGGAAGCAGTTCAGGGTGCGACGGGAATGGTACCAGGAAGTGACCAGGAGGATGTTGGTGAGGCCGTGGTGGCGGAGGATGGGAACGCTGAAGCGGGCGTTCTCGGCGGTGCTGGTGGCGTTGGTTTCGAGGAGGATGACGGATTCCGGGACGCCCTGTTTCAAGAGCATCTTGAGATTGTCCTGGGCGTCGCCGGTGCCGGTGATGAGCAGACGCGGGGCGGCGTTCGAGTGATACAGGGCGACGGCGCGCGGCACCCGCGTCCAGTTCTCGCCGCCGAGGATGACGATGCAATCGCCGCCCGGTGCGCTCCCCCGTTCACAGTCAATGACGGTGAGGAACGCCTGGGGAAACCGCAGGCCGACCACGGCGGCCAAGCTGAAGATCACCAGGCCAGCAAAAGCACCGAGAAGCAGTCGGCGGCGGGATTTGGGGCGCAGGGGCATGAGGAAGGGACGAAAGGACCAAAAGGTTGAAAGTGGAAAGCGGAAAGGGGACTGGGGACGAGGGACTAAAGGACCAAGGGACTAAAGGAGCAAGGGACCAAGGGACCAAGGGACTAAAGGACCAAGGGACCAAGGGACCTAAGACTTGAAAGCTGAAAGCGGAAATGCTGAAACGCTGAAAGTTGAAAGCGGAGCACCGAAGCACCGAAACACCGGAGTAATCCATGCTGCACGCTCTTTCCAGTGAGCTGCAGGTAAAGCGCATCCGTGCAAAGGTCCGGTTCACCGGGCCACTCGGGAGCACCGAACTCGGAGAGCGTCACCTGCTCGAAGACACCCGGCTCCAGCCAGGCGGCGAAGACACCCCGCCCCGCCAGCGCGGAAAGATTCACCACCCCCTTGCTTCTGTCGTCGTAACGAAGGAAGAGCTGATAGTTCTCTCGCGCCGCCAGTTCCACGATCTTCATAACGAGCGCAGGATTACCACACGGACGTGCCACCGCCGAGAGATCCGCCGTGATCTGCTCAACGGGGATCAACGATGCCGCCAGTTCCATGAACTGGTCTGCGGAGCGCGGATTGTCTCAATCCGCAGCGGCTGCGCACCGCCGAAACCGCCCGCAAACTGGGACGAGGCCGCACTGCGCTGCACTGGGAGCCTGCCCCAAGCTTGCGGCCGTGACGCCATTTCGGGGCTGCTGCGAGTTGAGACAACTCGCGGTCCGTAAGGGGCAGACCGCACGCACGCGTGAGGCCGAGGCCGGGCCCGTGGACTTGCCAACACTGAAGCGGCGTGAACGCCCCCCGGCTGACGTTGGTTCGGGGGCAGTTTCAAATACGCCTGCTTCCTTGCCGCGGGTTCCGCGCCCTCCGTGGCACCGCGAAAAGCGGTGTCCCCGCTTTCGCTCTGGCACCGCACTCCATAAAGGGTTAAGCGCATCCGCTTTCAGCCCTTTGGTCCCTTAGTCCCTTGGTCCCTTGGTTCCTTGGTCCCTTGGTTCCTTCGTCCCTTGGTTCCTTCGTCCCTTGGTTCCTTCGTCCCTTAGTCCGCCGCAGGCCTGTCAGCTTTTAGCTCTTTAACGACTTCCGCAGGATTCCCTTGGACGACAACATTTGGCGGGACGTCCTTGAGCACCACACTGCCGGCGCTGACCACGGAGTTGGGGCCGATTTCGACTCCTGGGCCGACGAAGACTTGGGCGGCGATCCAACTGCCGGAGCGCACAAGGATCGGCTTGGTGATCAGGTCGAAGGTAATCTTGGTGTAATCATGACTGCCGGTGCAGAGGAAGACGCGCTGCGAGATGCACACATTGGACGCAATGGCGACCGGCGCGAGATTCAGGATGAACACTTCTTCGCCGATCCACACATGATCACCGACTTCGAGCCGCCACGGGAGCCACACATTGACGCGGGACCGGATGACCACGCCACGCCCGATCTTTGCGCCGAACCAGCCAAGCAAGGAGACGCGAAGAGCCGAGGGCCACGGGCACGGCGACAGAAAGAAGATGGCACGGACCAAATACCCACAGGGCTTCTTTGAACCGCGAAGCACCGCGGTCGAAGCTGGAATTGTTAAAGCGGCTCAGGTCCATGGGCGGGACAAGGTTTAACCACTAAAGGCACTAAACACACGAAAAGGAGACCACGGACTACAGACCACGCGCCCCTTTCACAGGTTGAGTCGTTCCAGCAACTCCGGCACGGTCATCTGATGGTGCGCTGCCACGTTTCGCAATATACCCTTGAGCGTGCCAATCTTGATGGGACTATGGTTCGGTATGACCTCATGATGCTCACCCTGCTCGTGGGTGGTAATCCGCAGGTGCGAACCGGTCTGCCGGGTCACTTGGTATCCCAATTGCCGGAGCGCCTTGGCCAGCTCCGGACCGGAGACATCCCGGGGTGTTTTCATGCCGTCAGCACTTCATCCCGCACGAAATGGAGCCGGATCATCCGAGGCGCCTGGGCGGGATCGTCGAAGTAGCATGCCACGGCATCGCGCACCATGACGCGCAACTCCTCCAGCGTTTCGGCCTGGGTGTTGATGCCGTAGCCCAAGGCGGAGGCGCAATAACCGCCTTCTTCCGCCTCGGTGACCTCGAATATGATCTCAGAACTCATCCTGGGAATAATGGCCGGGACTGCGCGGGCTGTCAAAAGCACAAAACGGAGCCACTTCGTGCCTATTGGAGGTTGCGGTCCGCTCCCCGTCCTCCGCCCTCTGCGCTCTGCCCTCTGCGCAGCGCCGTATTCGCCGCTCCCCTCCCGGGACCAATGACCAATGCCCAATGTTCATTGTTTTCCTACCCGAAACACCGAAGCACCGAAACACTGTCCCGTCCCCCTCCGCCAGTAATACAAATGTTCAATAATGAGATGACCCCTGACAGAGGAATGCTCCGAGCGATAGATTGATGGGCCTTCAGGTCAGAATAAATAAGACATTGCCGAAAAACTTTTCTGGGACACGGACGATGGGCTTTCCGTGCCACGAGTAGCATGAAAACCCGAGTTTCCGCATGGCATCCAACGTTTCGGGGAATCTCTCTCCATCTGTTTCGATTACGAGCGCTTCGATTGCCTTTCGGTGAAACAGATTTTCCGCACCTCGCAAAGCTGCCGCTTCACCTCCTTCCATATCCAGTTTCCAAAGGCGAATCTTTGTGATGGAGTTTTTCTCCGCGAATTGATCAAGAGATAGGATTGGAATATCCCCTGAGCCATCCTTTAGGTAGGTGTGGCTTCCCACCGAATCACCACCCCAATCTTCACTCAAACAGCCGCGCCCTTCTTTTTCTCCCAGACCAAATGCTTCGACGCGGACATTCCATGTGCCCTGCCTTAGCAGGCATTCTTCCAGCCATTTTCGTGCAACTGGATGTGGCTCCACCGCCACCCAAGAGCCCGAACGAAGGATTGGCGCCAAATAGAGCAAGACCTGACCAATGTTAGCCCCCGAATCGACAACCACAGAGTCATGCCGAAGCCAACGCCTAGCCCATGGAATGAAACCGGGACCTTCATAGTAGCCGTAAACGATCCAACGATGCGTGGGGTTCCGAAGATCCAATTTCCAGGTGGGACCAGCAAAAGTCTTGATCCAGACAGAACCGGCCTTCTCGAGCTTTCGCCCAAAGATGCGCTCAAGTAGCCCGAGCTTTTTAGGGAAAGGAAGCCGACGTAGAATTACAAGCCAAGGAGACAGGGGAAAAGTATCAGCGATCATTTTTCTGAGCAAAAGTTAAGTGCTGGTTAATTGTGTAGTTGTAGGTCAGGGCAAAGGGCAGGACGACCGCAGGCGGGCGTAACAGCGCAGGGCGCTCACGACATAGTTGGCCGCGCAGCAGGCGTCGTAGCCGCTGGTGACGCTCAAGCTCGCAGTGGGCCGGGCACGTGGAATTCGGTCAGCAGGCTGCCGGTGTCGCTGCAGGTACGAGTCGCCAGAGCGAGTGCCGCCAGACATAGCGCTCAGTGACAGCCAACTGTATGACTGTCAACTACTTACATGCGACGCCATTGACTTCTTCCTACAGCTTCTGATTCCACCTCTCCAGTTTTCGGTCTCAGGAGGTCTCCGCTTTGCGCTCTTGCCGCAAGGATTCCAACTCGCAGACAATCATCCCCTCGTAGGTGGCCAACAACCGCGAATACCGGTAGCCCGGGAACCCATCGAGGAAGCCCCGCCGCAAGACATAGGTGTAGAGAAAGCGAAGAGCAGGTCGAAATGGAAGCCGGGAAGAGAGTTGTTTGAGCGCACGCCTCCGGCGCAGCGCGTCGCCTGAAACAACACCGCGAACGTCCAGGTGTTTCTCCGCGTCAAACTCGTGCGCGGCTTCCGCCCTAGCATAGCGCTGATGCTTTTCCAGCCAATCGCCAATGCCCTTTGAGAAGTTAAAATGCAGGTAGGGTTCATGGAGCGTGCCGATCCCACGCTTGGCATCCGCCTCGCGCTGGCCGTGTCCATGCTGGACAAAGCGCACCTCGCCGAGTTTGAGCAACCGCATCTGATAGGTGGGGTACATGCCTGCATGCTTCAGCCAACGGCCCTCGAACACGAGCTTGTTGGGAACCATGTAGCCACTGTGTTGATTAGCCGCGATGGCTTGCTCGCATTCGGTACGCAAGGGGGCCGTGAACTGCTCGTCGGCATCCAGATGAAACACCCAAGGATGTTTGAACGGGATGCGGTCCAAGGCGTGGTTACGCTGGCCTGCAAAGTCATCAAACGCGCGCTGTTCCACCCGCACGCCGGCAGCACGAGCTAGATCCACGGTGCGGTCTGTGCTGAAAGAGTCCAGAACAACCACATCGTCACACCACTTTACCGAAGCGAGGCACGCTGGCAGATTGGCTTCCTCGTTCTTCGTGAGGATGAGAACTGAGAGCATGGGGTGAAGGGCGCAGGGGCTAGCGCTCTGCGCGCATTTCGCGCTTCTTGATCTCGCAGGCCGGGTTACCGGCGACCACGGTCCAGGGGGCCACGTCCTTCATGACGACGGCGCGGGCGCCGACGACGGCACCGTCGCCAACGTGGACGCCGGGGCCGACAAAGGCGTCGGCACAGATCCACGCTTGGTCGCCGATCGTGATCGGCGGTTTGAGCAAGGGCAGCGTGGGATCCCGATAGTCGTGCGTGCCGGCGCAGAGGTGGGCGCGATGGGAAATCGTGGCCTTGGAGCCGATGGTTACAGGGCCAAGATTGTAAATCAGCGCCTCCTCGCCAATGGCACTCCAGTCACCGGCGGTGAGATTCCAGGGAAAGTAGATGCGCGTGGACGGGTAGATGTGGACGTGCTGGCCCACCGACGCCCCGAAGCACCGGAGCACCGTGCGGCGCCACCCGAAGCAAGGACGCGGGCTCAAGCGGAACAGCAATTGCCCGAAAGCCCACAGGACCCGGCAGGCGACTGCGCCGAGTGAATACTTGGCGGCCTTTCGATTTGCAGCGATATCAAGTGTTGGACTCACATCGGTTTCTTAGCTGAAACAATAATGGCCTCGCTACAGTAATTCTGCTGTGTGACTACGGATTCTTGGCTGAGTGCATCCGCGCTTGATCCGCTCCACCGTCTGCCTGCAACCGCTCGGCTCTCGCCGGCATTCACACAACGCAGTCGGGCTTAGGACCCACCCCGAGAATCCACTCATAGTAGCGCTTCATTTCCTGAGCTACAGTCGGCCACGCATATCGCATCTTGACCAGCAATCGACCTCGCTGACCCATGTCGTGGCGTTCCAGTGGAGACAGCGAGATTGCCTCACGTAGTGCCGCTACCAATGGGTCAATGCCCACATCCACCCACCAACCACAGCGGTGCTCGACAAGTTCCGCCCACGGGGTCCCCCGTGTTGCAATGACCGGAAGCCCTGCTGCCAGAGCCTCGGCAGCCGCCAGGCCAAAGCTCTCGGTGAGGGAAGGCAGTACAAACAAATCTGCTTCTTGAAGGAGATCATCCCGAACCGTGTCCTCCACTTGACCCAGAAACCGAACCCGGTCGCTGAGACCCGCTTTGGTGACCAAGCTCTCCAGGTTCGACCGGTAGCCATTCTCATCGGGGCCTGCTAACAGCAATTCCCAGCCCTCGGGCTTCACTCGCGCCCACGCTTCGATTAAATTGCCTAGGCCCTTGATCGGATGGAGCCGCCCAACAAACACGGCCCGGCGTTTCGTCGAAGACTCTCTGGGCTCCGGCTGCCTGGGCGGCAAATCCACCCCGTTCGGAATGACGGCAATCGGTTGCCGAAACCCCCGGTTCCGAATGTCCTCTGCCTCCGCCTGAGATGTTGCATGGAAGCTCGCAGCACTTGCCAAGACCCATTTTTGATAGAGCATCCACGGCAAGAGTTTCTTCCATCGGCGGTGGCGGAACGCCTGAGTTGCCAACATCCCGCGGGGGCTAACAATCAATGGCGTTCGAAGTTGCTGAGCAGCAATGGCCACACTCACATTAGATGGGAGCCACAAGCCATTGTCATGCACTAGGGCAACCTCTCGCGTCTCAGCTAGCCGCCTGACTTCCGCTCCAATCCGAAACAGGCCGCGAGCCGGGAAGCGTATCGCTACCCCCGGAGCACCATCAAGGGAAGCGCCAACCTCGCGGTGTTTGGGCCTGGCGGTGACTAGCAAGATCCGTACGCCCACGCCGGCAAGTGAACTGCAACACCGCAAGCATGATCTGGTGGGTCCACCACTTTGGGAAGCCAAGCCTGCGATTGTCCATGCAATGCAAAGTGGCGGCATCACTGGGTAGCGGATGGTTGCTGTGTGGCACCTTGCTGTGCAGCGTGTGAATGGAGCGCTGCGTGCCTACGATTGCGTCTCAGCCGCCGCGTAAGCTCTGCCGGCAAGTTGGGAGAGAAGACTGGACTGGAGAGTAACCGCAGAGCGGCTACTTTAAGACAAACATACGTAAGTACCATTAGAATCAGTCCGCGAGAGAAGATAATGTAGATGTCTCCACGCTGACACAGCAGGCACATGAACAAGAACTGCCAAAAGATGACCTTGACCGCAGCACTCTGTCGGTTTGCCGCGTACCATCGGGTTACCCAACCCATGGTTCCGCCGAGCGCAACACTCCCGAGTATCAGGTTGACCCACCCCCCCCCCGCCCACAAGTCACCCAGGAGTGAGGTGGCAAGGGAGAGTCCAGCTTCTCGAATGTCTTGCCCTCGCTTGGCGACCGTCAGGTGCTCCGCAAACCCCTTAGGCTTCTTTGGCCAGACGGACCTAGGAACAGGTCCAAGCACCACGGCGACGTATGATCGTCCCCACAGGTAGTCCTGTTGTGACGGAAAAGTGTCGATGGCGAATATTGCGTTCTCGTAGGCATCGATAAATGCAAGATTTCGCCGATGATCTGACATTACGGTCTCCAGTTTTTCGACGTCAAACACCTCGCCCATGGCGGCACTGTAACCCTTGGCTGCACTCCCCAACGTGAGCACGCCATAGGTAAGAACAGGCAGGACCAGCAGCACCAGCAGCCTCAGTCCAGCCTCCTGGCCCCTCCTGCGGGCGTAGGTCACCGCATCGGAGAAAATGCACATGCCAGCGACAAAGCTTCCGTACATCAGTGGAGTGCGCGAGTAGTAGAAGCAAAGCGCAATTGTCAGCAAGCTCAGGCAGACGTAAATGCTTACACGTGGAAGCCATTGCATGGGGCTTCTCGACAAAAGGATCACTACCACGGCAGCCGTCACACCAGCGCATGCCACAGGCAGCAGAGCTAGCTGGTTCAGGTAATTGGACTCACTTAGAAAGAGAGGCCTGCGTGGGTCGAATACGGTGAGCCTCAGGAAGATAGTAACGAGCATCAAACCAACCAACCAGGTTCTCTGCGGCGCCCATCCACGAAGTGCAGACCGCACACTCACGGCAGAGCCCTTCACCATCACGTACCCACCCCAGACACAAAGGACGTGCAGCCACTGCAGTAAGTGGACCTTCCACTCGGAAGCCCGCGAGCGTTCAATGCCCATAGCCATGGCTTGATCCCTGAGGGATCCCAGGCTCAGAAAAACGGATGTGCCGAAGAGGAACCAGAGGAATGGGTCATTTAGATCGCCCCCTCTAGCGATCAACCGCCGCACAAGTAGGATCACCACCCCTGCAATAAAAAGGACGTCTGTAATCGCAATTTCACTCATATGTCCCGCTGCCGCACAAAGGAAATCCTCAAATTGTTACTGCTCCAGACCTCTCCCTTTAGCCAGCTCCCTGCAACACCTAAGGTAGTTTGCAACACATCGGTCAATCGAGAACTGGCGAAGGCGGACTTGGGCTCCGTGCATCAACTTCCGAGCCAGCCCGGGCTCGGATGCGAACCGCTCAATTATCCCAGCGAGCTCAACCGCGTCACCCGGGCTAAAAAGAAGCCCGGAAACCGCAGGCTCGATCACCTCGGCCGGACCATCAACCGACGAGGCGACAACCGGGATGCCGTGGCTCCACGCCTCCAAGATCGTGAATCCAAAGGTTTCTGAGAGGCTGGGAACAACGACACAAGTGGGCCGGTGCTCTTTCAGGAATGGGTCCACAGGCTGATACCCGGCAAACCTGACCAGGTGGGACACACCTTCGGTGTACGCCTGGGCCTCGAGTTCCGCGCGCGATGGTCCTTCGCCGACCAGATGGCAGGGGACCGCTAACCCCCGCTCAAGAAGCATGCGGATCGCGGAGATCAGAACGTGCTGCCCCTTGATGCGACACAGGCTTCCGATGCACGCCAACGAAATCGGCAGCGATAAGTCTGGCCCATGCGCATGACCCGCTGCGGCATGGATTGGAATGCCGTTGTGGATAGTTCGAATGCGGTCATTCGGAACACCAAGTCGCTCCGCAACCACCTTGGCCAGCGCAACGGAGACCGCCACAAGGCGGCAGTTAGGCCGCCGAGAGATCGAGCGAAGAACTGTGCAGAAGATTCGGTCTCCAATCGTCAGTCGCTTGGGAGCGACATGAAACACGTAGATACAGGGCAGCCTGTAAAGCCAGGTGGCGATGAGGCCCCATGGATTGCTGTGCACTATCAACGCATCAACCTTGCGATCCTCAAAGGTCCGCCGAATGGCCGGCACGATTCCAAAATCCAGTCGAAAGCGTTTGGCATAATGGATGATCTCAGCTCCTTCTTGGATCGAATCTGCAAGGGTCCCTCCGAAATAGCTGAACACAAAGTTTCGAGTGCCGGCCTCGCGGCAGGTCGCGCTATTGACAAAGTGGCTGACAAACCTTGGAACCCCGGTGAGATCAAGGTCCCGCAACACGTGAAGGATGGCTCCAGGTTGGTTCACGGTGTTTGCCTTGAGCCCGGTCGTCCGGCCGTCGACGCCGCACGGTTGGGAGTTTGGCTCTCCTTGCGCAGGCTGGTCATGGCGGTCACAATTCCATCGGCCGCTTTGTCGATGGAAAAACTGCGGACATGAAGACGCGCCTTGCGTCCGCAGGCCGCCCGAACATCGGGATTTGTGAGGAAATGGTTCAAGGTTTCGGTGAGCATAGACCGATCACCATAACGACACACCCTGCCTGTGGTGTTATCCGGCACCAGGTCTTCATGACATCCGCACCGGTCAGAGACGATCACCGGAAGGCCAGCACTCATTGCCTCGTTAACCGCCAAGCCCCAGCTTTCTCGGGAGGGGAGGACGAACAGATCCGAGGCGACGTAGTAGGAGGGAAGTTCCTTCTGATTTACGAAACCAGTCATCCGGAGCTTTGAGCCCAGGAGAGACCGAAATCGGCTCTCAAACTCTTTGCGCAGCGGGCCATCCCCCACTATCAGCAGCGAGCATTGGACGCCGGACTCCCGGGATGCTTCCTCGAAGGATTGCGCAAGCAGGTCCACGTTCTTCTCGGGGATCATCCGGCCAGCAAACAAAACCACCACGGCGTCTTCGGGGATTCCAAGTTCAGCCCTGCGATCTCGTCGCACCTCTGCACCATTGGTCAGCAGTTGATCGTACGGCGCGGCATCCACCGTGTGAGGCGAATCCCACACTTTTTGTGGATCGACGCCGTAACGCATGAAGTGTCTCCGCATGTACCGTCCCACTGCCAAGAATCCGTCCACACGTGCGTACAACAACCGCAGGAATAGCGATCGGGCCAACTGCATGTGGAACGGTCTCCGTTCGCGGACGTCCTTGTTGTCTCCGCGGAGGAGCACCCGGATGCCCAAGCGATGTGCGGCCTGAATGACCTGGAGGTAGAACCAGTAGTTGTAGCCCGGCACGAGGACAAAATCAGGCTTGGAGGCCCGCAACAACCCTTTCAAGCCGCGCCCATTGAAAGCGAAGAATCCTTTGGCGGAGATGCCGCCACCCCGGTTCTCAGCTATGACATGGTTATAGCCGGCCAGCAGGTCCGTATTCCAGGCTACCATGGCATTGAATCCTGGATCAAATTCGCCCCGCACGCTCCCCAGGGAAGCGTACAGGGCTGTAAAGCCGATCTCCGGGCGTGTGGCCAAGCACCGGCAGATCGGAACGAGATATTGGATGGGGTGGGTGAACGCTGCACAGAGCGTGAGTGGTCTTGTGTTTGAAAGTTGGTCTTTCATGTCCACCTACTCGGCACGAATGGCTCTTACCATGCCCACTGGGCCAGACAGGTCTTGAAGGATCTGCTCCACCCTGGCCGAGAACCGTTCGAATGAGAATTCGGTCAGCCTCGAAGGAACCTTGCCGGGTCGTTGTTCAAGAACCCGCAGGATTCCCCTTAAGACATCGTTCGAGTCATGCGGATCGACCAACTCCCCAAGTTCGCCATCCAACAGGGCATCACGACTACCGTCCATCTTGCTCCCCAGTACGGGCACTCCTGAAGCCAGAGCCTCCAAATAGACAATCCCAAACCCCTCTTCTGTCCCTGGCAAAACAAACGCATCTGCCAACCGGTAATGCGCGGGCTTCTCGGCTTCAGAGATGCGCCCGGCGAATACGACATGTTCCGCCAGCCCCATGGCAGATGTCTTGGCCTTTAAACGCATCTGATCCGAACCGTCCCCGACCACTAAGTAGGCAATCGACGGATCCTTAGCAACGATCTGTGGCAGCACTTCCAGAATACGGTCCACCCCCTTGTCCCGGTTTTGCTGAAGCCGGCCCAACGTCATCAGGATTCTCCGTGATTGCAGCCCGTAGCGCTGAAGAAGTGTTGGGTCCTTCGAGCCGGGAGCGAAGGCCGAGAGATCGACGCAGTTCGGCAGAATTCTGCAGGCGTCTGGTGGTAGTCGCGCCCAGCGCAGGAATCGGTCCTTGGTGAATCTGCTGACCGCCAGCAACCGGTCGGTGCAGCCAATGGACCGGCGGACCAACAAGCTCTTGTGTGGCTCCCACGCATCAATGCCATGCACAATCAGAAGCAGGTCTGGGCGGGGCCGGATGGCACACTTTACGAGCCAGGCGACCGACAGCAGGTTAATGTGCCCACACACAAGGAGATCAGGAGTTGGTTTCCGCAAGGCGTGTCGCAGGGCCTCGAACACGAAGCGATGCTTTGAACCTGCTGCGTTGACCGCATACGCCAACCTCTTTGGCAGGTTTTCCAGCGGACCCGGGACCAACCGCGGAACTGCGGTAACGCTGCTACAAAACTCCGAAGCAACCATCGCAGCCAGGAGGTCACGGTTGAACTTAGCAATTCCTCCGTTGCTGCCGTAGGCATCCGTGATCAACGCTAAGACGTGCATAACCTCTTTTCGGCGGTTATCACACACTTGGCGGCAATGATCGTCGTGCGGATGTTGGGCATACTATCCCTGAGGCAGCAACGCGACATTTTCCAAGACAACCCCCTTGAGTTCGCTCAAAGTGAGTGCCTGCGGACGATCGACTGGCAGGCCAAGCTGGTAGGGTCGGTAGGGGCTTCTGACTATCTCCTCCCAAAGATCCTCCACCGATCGGCCCACCAATCTGAGATTGTTCGGGCAGACCTCCATCAGGATCGCTCCGACTTTGCGCGAGGCCAATAAATTGCGCGCACCTTTAAGAACAAGGGGTTCCATCCCTTCGACATCAATTTTGAGGAACGCAATCTGGGCAATCCCTAGGGCCTTGCAGTATTCGTCCAAACTTGTCACTGCTACCGAGAGACGGCTCGTCGAAGCCGCCTTCAAACCACCGCCTTCAGACATGCGATTTGTTGCCGGGTCGCGGTCATTGACGGCGAATTCAACCAATCCGGGCACTGCTCCAAGAGCCATGCAGTTGAGCCGGCAGCTTTCCTGCAGGCCGTTGGCTTCGACATTGCGCCTCAGCCGGCAGAAAGTCTCGGGGACCGGCTCGAACGAATGAACCTCCTTGAATCCAGTGGCGGCCAAAGCACAGGTGAATACACCGATGTTGCTGCCAACGTCCACGGCCACAGCCCCCGGGCCCGCAGCGTCTGCGGCTTGCTGGATGAATCGCATTTCCTCGTCGGGGATACCCTCATGGAAGGACCAATACTCGGAGAAGCTGATCCATTCTCCGATGGTTGTCCGGTCCGCAACACGCAGCCTGGGAACGGCTCCCACGAGTGCCTTTCGACTCAGCCACCGAAAATAGGCCCGCAGCATCTGCGGTTGCTGAAGGACTCTCGTCGCATTTGAGATGAGGTTAGGCATGTGCTGATTTCAGGAGTTGTGAAGTGTTGGGGGAGGCAGGCTTGGGTTGCGCGCTACTGCAACCAGAATCTCCTCTAAGCGTCGGCTCAGGGCTTCCCAAGTGTGTTGGCGGGCAATGGCCAACCGGTGCTCACGATGGGAGGCGGTGTCGTCCGTCAGGGCATCGTTAACCTGCGTCACGAACTCACTTGGAGAGGCGCCAATCCTGACAACATTGCGCCAAAGTAGAGTTTCCGGGTTAGCCGTGTTTGCGACGATCGGCAAACCTGTGCCGAGGTAGTCCCAAAGCTTGGCGGGGCAGGCATTGCGATTGAAGTTGCAGTCCGTATAGGGCATCAGCAGAACGTCGAAAGCATTTAATTGCTGTCCGAGATTGGCGTGATTCACCCAGCCGATGAACCGGATATTACTCATCTTTCGGGCATGCTGCAATCCGGCGCGCCAAACCGCATCGCCGTCCTCCTTAACGCTTCCTCCCAGCACAAATGTGGTGTGTGGCAATAACTCGGCAACCTGAGCCAGGAACGCAAAGTCAAAGCGGTAGTTCAGCCCCCCAATGTATCCAGCCAGCGGACGGGGAAATGAGGCCAGCACTGGTGGTATTTTGCCGTGGGGCTGTTGGTCGCGTGCGGCCATGAACTCCGGCGAGCAACCCAGTGGCAGATGATAGATGCGGTCCGCCTTGTCAGGATGACGGTTGCAGAGCAACTTGGTTCGAAAATCAGCGATGCAGATCGTAAGATCCGCTGCTTCGACAATCTGCGATTCCCAGTCATCCATCCTTGCCGAATAGCGCGGCCAGTTATCGCGATAGTCGTCCATGTTGTAGTAAATGCCCAAGGCTGGCTGAACAGCCGAAAGCAAGCTGCGGTACTGAGGATAGGTCAATACCAACACTACAGGCGTGCCCGCCGCAAAAGTCCGAATAGTTCTTGCAAGACGCCTTTCCGCCCAAGGCCAGCAGCCCGCCATCCAACCGGGTATCATGGGGATTCTTTGTTCCCAGATCCCAGGGGCTAGGCTGCGTGGACTGGCGTCACCCCCGAACCGGCCGGTAAGCCTGAAATGGGAACGGAGGTCTCGCGGTTTGAGCAGCAACACCTCGCTGAAGCGTGAGCAGGCCCTGAAAAGTTGCTCAGCCCAGTAAGCGTTTGCATCCAGAACGCAGAGCTTTGTGGTCAAATGCATGGTTGGGCTCACGGTTGGCATGATGGCGGATCGATGCCGGAAGGCGCCTGAGTGAGAGAGTGTCGTTCCTGAGGGGGCAACTCCGATTCAACGATCTGCAAGAGCGCGCCGGAGACCCAAGAGTTCGATGTTGGCAGTAAGGGTCTATTCCTAGGTCAAAGCACCGAGTGCAAGGCACGGGATACCTTGCTGGAATCGCTCAGCGAGCCTAACCATCTTCTCACCCTTCCTGTCTGCGCTTCGAATGGCAAGTAAATCAGCCAGGCGATCACCAGAGAGCATCCGACCTTTGACAAGAAGACGAGGAGGGAGGACGGCGTGATGGCCGGCGACCGCTCAGGGCTGAAGTGCGCCCAGAGCATGAGCAAGGGGTAGTGAGTCAGGTAGAGCGTATAGGAGAATGCAGCCAGGAAGGAACCTCGCCGTTCCACTCCGACCGCCAGTGGCGACCCGGGCTTGGCCCGCGAAACCAGAGGCACGATCATCGAAAGCCCGGCAGCGACGATCAACACTGCCACATCGTTCGAGGGAAGCCAGGCGCGGATCGCCGACTTGTCCAGCGAGACGGTTTCCGTAGTCAACTCTGCCAGGATGCAGCCAACGATCGCGACGGGCACCCCGGCCAATGCGACCAGGCGGCGGGAAAGCCACGGAGCACCCAGATAACTGACAGCCCCCAACAGCCAACAAAACAAATAAACGGCCTTGAGCTTTGTGAAGACGGCGAAACACACAATGATCAAAACACACCCCGTGAAGGCCGCGCGTCTCCCCGTGCCTGGCAACAGGATGATGGCCACGCTGCCAGCCAGCAAGTAGAACCAGATCTCATATGCCAGCGACCAAAGCGGCGGATTGCCAGGCACGGAATTGCAGAGGGTTCCCTGAAGCCCGGCTAGGTTTCCTAGGTACTGAAGCGCAGAGGGGGGGGCGCCACCTCTGATCACCGCAACGCCCCAGGTGAGGAGCAAGGCGGGAATCAGGGGGATCCAGATGCGGGTGAAGCGGTCAACTGCGTAGGCTCTCAGGCCGAAGCTGCCCGCCAGCGTCCGCTCCAACGCTTTCCCTCCAACCAAAAAGCCGCTCAGGACAAAAAAGGTGACGACAGCCTCCAAGCCCAGCCGGGTCAGAGTGAAGGCGCTAAACATGAACCAAGTGCGGTCCGCCGGGTCCAAACGCCCCCATTCAACCCAGGTTCCACCGCGGGCATGGACCAGCAGAACCAGAAGTGCCGCTCCAAAGCGCAGCCAATCAAGCCAATAATAATGCTTCTTGCAATCAGTCATGGTGCGGTCCGCTGAGTGCGTGCTCAAAAGCCTGACCCGCCACTAGTGCCGCTTCGGATAGTCTCGTGGGCTTACGTGCCTCCCAGTATTGGGACCACTCGGGTCGGGTGAACGGGAACCGCGCAACATGCGTGTCGAAGTAACCGAAGCGGGCTGAGGCATCCCGATAGCTGGACTGGGTCAATTCTGCGAATCCGGTCAAGGCCAGTATGGTGCGCAAACCCTCTTCGGAGTAAATGTGGCGATGACCGTGGCAGTAGAAGATGTCGTTGACCTCCTGCTCCGAGCCAGCGGACTCCAGTGCGCGACGTGCGAAGTAATCGAGGCTGGGCGTGGTGATGCGCAGCCATCCCCCAGGCTTCAGAACTCGGAAACACTCCTTGAGCAGGGTCTTGCCATCCTGAGCGGAGATGTGTTCGATGACCTCCTCGAGGAACACGACGTCGATCATGGAGCTTGGTAAGGGTAGGGGCTTGGACACATCCATGAACACATCGCTCCGTGGGTCAACATCCCCCGTTAGCCAGCGGTCGAACAACACCCCTCCACCTCCCAGATTGAGCACGTGCGGCCCAGAGGAGTTCAACCATCGTTTCAGATAGCGCCGGGTCACGAGTGGCCCCAGAACCAGCCACGCCCTAAAGCACTTCCTGCCCGCGTAGCTAGCGAGCGCATGGAGCAAACCGTAACGGTAGACGTAATACCGCAGCTTGCCGCTGAAGTGGGATGGTGGTTTGAGCAAGTCAGACAACGGGTCCTTAGTCGAATCTGACCTGATTGGGTGGCTTTCGGTGTACATGCGATGGGGATTTTGGTCCTTGGCCGGGATCAGGAAGGCAATTACTACGCATCGGGTGTTGGCGGGCCTTGCGTCAGGTGTCCAGCTCCCTTCCTTCAACCTCGGCTTCAACTGCCTCGATCATTGAGGTGCAGTTTGTTTGAACCGGTCCAGAGATTCCGGGTAACGAACCAAAAAGCCCACATACCGCTGAGGGCATAGGCCGCCAAGCGCGCTGCGGCCAAGCCGGTGGCACCATGTCTCAACAAAGCCACGGTCAAAGCCACGCACGCGCCTCCCCACCCCAAGTATGACAAAAAGACAATCCACATCCGGCCTGCAGCAGTAATGGCCTGAACGGGAGGAACCTGAGTGGTGAGAGCCACGGCTGCCACCAGCATGACCACCATCGTGGGCCACCCCTGCCGAAAGCCCGGACCGTAGAGGTCCATGATCAAGGGACTGAGCAAGGCCACCGCGGTCACTGCGGGCATCACTACGATGAGATTTGCCTTGACCGCCAGCGAAACCAGCTTTTGTGAAGGCCCTTGTTCGGATGCCACCATCTCCGAAGAAAGAACAGGCAACACAACCTGGGCCAGAACTCCAGGCAGGAAGAGGACCATGTTGAACCATGAGAAAGCGACGTTGTAGACGCCCATTTCCGAATAGCCACCGGCACGATTCACCAGCAAGGCCACACATCCCCAGTTCACCGGTCCCAAGATCAGATTGGACAAGGTTGCGGGCAGACTGAACTTCCAGAGCACCGTCCAATCATCCTTGGTCACCGGGCCGCTCAACGGAACGCCTGCTCCTCTTGCCTCAGCCCGAAGCGCAAGGCTGTTTAGGATGGTGTTGAGAACCAGCGCCGCTACCAATCCCCAAACTGCCCCCTCTAGTCCACACCAAAGCGCCCCACCAACGACGAATGGGAGGTTGGCAAGACCAACACAAAAATTGACGGCCGCAACACGCCTGAAAGCTTCGAAGCCAGCCAGCGCCCCGGTTTGTGCACCATTAACGGCTCCCAATACAAGCAGCAACGATCCAATTCGAAGCAAAGACGTTAGGTGGGGTGCTGCCAAAGGCTTTCGCGCAAGCCACGCAGCCATGAAAAACATTGTGGCGCACACCAGAGTTCCACTCACCCACGCGAAGCGTCCTGACATGTGGATGGTCCGCCCCGCTTTCTCTGGGTCCTTCAGGCGACACTCTGCAACATATTTGGTCGCTGTCAGGCCTAGGCCTAGCCCCGCGAAAGCACCAAACATCCCGACCGTGCTCTGAATTACACCCAACTCACCAAATGCTTCCTTGCCGAGCATGCGAGCAACAAGAATGGATGCAACCAAACCAAGGCCCCTGGAAACTATTGTTCCCATTAGCGACCAGAAGGCGCCCTTCACCAACCGGTAGCCGATCGGCGATTTCTCCAACCTGTCCCACCAAGGTTTAAGAAACCTCGGGGTGGCGGAAAGCAAAATGGCTCTGAGACTTGTGGACAAGCAGAAGGACAAGAGTGCGCGGGGGCACATCCAAGGGGTCGGGCCTCACTTCTGACACAAGGGCACCCAAGACTCGAGACCGGAGACCTAAGACTTGAGGTCTGAAACTTGAGACCCGAACCACCGAACCACCGAAGCACCGAAACACTGGAACTCGGAGACCGGAGACCTGAAACTTGAGACCTGAAACACTTGCAACTCCAAGCTCCTGATTCCGACTAGGAATTCGGTTCTGCTTGGATCAACCGCTCCAACTGCTGCCGGAACGCGGCTTCCGCAGTTTCCACCTCGGCGGGGCCCGTCACGCCCAGTTTGATAACGCGACAGACGCTTGTGATACCGCGGTTGCCCTGCTGCAAGCGCTGAAACACGACCCGAAACGCATTCAGCGTGGAGGGCTGCTCCCCCCAGGCCTGCACATCCGTCTCCGTTCGATAGCTCGCACTCTCCCAGAACCCGGAAAAAACGTACATCGTTCGGTCGAGAATGGAGAATTCATAAACCTTGAACGCAAACGGCACACCGTGGATCACGTATTGCCGCAGCCCATGCACCTGCTCCAACTGGAAGCCGGAGGCCGGAAAGCAGACTTCGGGTTGATGCGCTACAGCTTGCGCCCCGGCCGTGAGCCGCGCCCCTAGCGACTTGCCGGCATCCCACTCGAACCAGAACGCCTGCCATTGGAACCCCACGCCATCCGTCCACCGCCACCCTTCGCCCTGGTCGTAGCCGAGCATGGTCGTCACCGATTCTGCAATAGGCAAGGGGGCCACGTTCCCAGGGAACTGATCCTCTCGCACACTCCAACCCGTCGCTGGCGTCCGGGCGGCTTCATGGTGCCGGAACCAGGCTTCGCTCAGCCCCCAAGGCACCACCAGAATCAATAGCAGCGCGGCGGAGATCAGCGGACGCGGGACGGCAAACGGGGGGATGGGGGTGGGTTGAGGGTTGCCTTCAGGTTGAGGGTTGAGGGTTGAGGGTTGAGGGTCGGCGGTCCGGGGTCCGGGGGCCGTGGTCTGTGTTCCCGGCGTGGTGCTTCGGGCAAGCGCGAGGCCGAGCAGCCAGAGCGCGATGAAACAGGCCAGTAAAATGGTGACCCCGGCCGGGTCGTGCCAGCGGCTGATGGCATCGATGCCGGACTGGGAGGCCACGGTGGTGAGCACGGTGGTGCGGACGACGTTGAAGGCGAAGGCGAGCGCAAAGCCGGACAGGCAGAGCACGAGTCGGCGGAGGACGGAGAGCCGGTGCAGCTCGCCGAAAAAGAGCGAGATCATCAGTGTGGATTGGAAGGACCGGATCCCGCTGCATGCGTCATCAATCCCCACCCGGCCGGCCGCGATCTCGATGACGTTGCCCTGGCAGATGGCCGGGATGCCAAACAGGTTCACCAGTTCGGCGGTCAAGCTGGCGTTGGCCCGGGACAGCGTCTGGATCAACGGCCCTTCAATCAAAGACGGCCACGGCACCGACACCAGGAAGAACGCGATCGGGAAGGAGAAATGGCGAAACCATCCAGCACCGCCCATCACGCCCAGCACGGCCAGCGTCAGCCCCACGGCGCTCCCGCTGAGGGCCCAGAAGCCGAATCGCCACGAAGGAATGACTTCCACGAACAAGTGCGATGCGGCGAACGCCAGGGCGAAGAACAAAGCCAGAACTGGAAAGCGGAGACCGGGGGCCGGAGTGCCGGAGGGTGGGCGCGTCTTCCACCGATGCCAGAACAGCAGGCCGCATAGGAAGGGCAACGCCCAGCCGTAGCTATACGCCGGCAGCGTGTTCCAGATCGCCGTCATCCAGCGGAGCAGGGCCCACCAGTACGCCGCGAGCACCAGCAGGGCGAGTCCAAGCGGCAACAAGAAACGGCGATCAGATAACCACAACGGGGCGGTTTTCATGAAGGATGGAAAGGACTACTGAGACCGGAGACCGGAGACCGGAAACTTGAGACCGGAAACCTGAAAGAGCCGAAACTTGAAACCGGACATGCTGAAAAGCGGAGACCGGAAGACAAATACTGAAACGCTGAATGGCTGAAGGCTCAAACACCGAGACAGTGCTGAGGTCGACGGGGGTCCGGGCGATCTGCAAAGCCCACTTCGGAAAGGCAAATCACTCCGCTTGCCGCGCTTCAAGCTGACGCCGGAGCCATGCGGGATTGCGGCGGCAGTCCAAGACGGCGTGAATTCTGACTTCATTCCCGACCACAGTATAGAACACGGCGTAAGGAAACCTCTTGGAGAGGAGTCTGTGGTAACGTTTCAACACTTTCAGGTGAATACCGGCATAGAGGTGTAGGGATTCGATGTCGCCGTACAGACTGTCGAGAAAATAGGCCCCCAGTCCGGATTGCTGGGCCTCGTAAAAGCGCCAGCCTGCCACAAGGTCGTCCTCCGCCCGGTCCAGTATCCGCAGAATCATGCAACACGACGAGCAATCCGCTTCTTCGCACTGGCCCAGTCGCCAAAACGGGCCTTGCCGGCACGCACCAGCCGTTCACGCTCGGCCAGAACGTCTTTGTGCCATTCCGGCACCGGCACGCGCGCTTCCTCCCGACTGAGTTCAATCCAGAGGGCCTCCATCGCGCGGAGCTTCTCGTCCCAGGTCATCTTTTCAATGGGCAATGTGGTTGCCATGGCGTGATGGTAGTTCTGGCCGAACCAAAGGGCAATCCCGGTCCACGAAAGAAGGGCTCTGGATGTCGGCCCATTGCCTCAGAGCGAGACGTTCCTAAAAACTGAAAGGCTGAAAGCTGGAGAGGGGTCAGTTCTTGATATTGGCCCATTGCCCTCAGAGCGAGACGTGCTTAACCTAAAAGTTGAAATGCGGAGTCGGGAGCGAAACGTGTGACTCAGACGGTTTCTCCCGAGGCTTTCAACAAGGTTTCGGCCTGGAGGACAAGAGGTGGCAGATGTTTCTCAATAACACCCCAAACAGTCGCGTCATCCACTGAGTCATAGCCGTGAATGATCCGGTTGCGAAAAGCGACAATGCGCGGCAGTTCGACCACCTGCGCCGCGACGCCGGCGTCTTCGTCGCTCAACCGGTTCAGGGCCTCGCCAATAATCTTAAATTCGCGTTCGACCGCCCGCCGAAATTGCCGGTCGGAAAGGTATTCGTCATAGGTCCGTCCGGCGCGTCAGTGGCGGATGGCACGGCCCGAATCGAGCACGTCAAACAAGAGCTTGCGCGTCTTGTCGTTCATAGACCAACTGCCGGGAAGACTCCATCACCCGCCGGAAGTAGGGGTTGCGGACGGATTGCTCGGTCACCAAATCCACGGGCCGCTGAAAGAGCCGTTCCAACGCCTCGGCCAGATCGAGGTAACGATCAGCATAATCGCCGGTGGGTTCGGGATTCGCAAAACGCACCAGAAAATCCAGGTCGCTGGCTTCCGGCCGAAAACTTCCGCCGGTCGCCGAGCCGAACAAATCCAGGCGCTCGACCTTGAACCTCTGGCACAGGCTGGCCAACTCGCGCTGTTTTTGCGTCACCAGTGGAATCATGGCGGTGGAATTATCATTCCAGGCCGATTCTGGCGAGTTCCAACTTTAACCCTGAAACCCGTAACTCCGTGTGAGCCGAGGGGTCGGGCCTCGCAAATGCTGAAAGGCTGAGGGCGGAAGCCGGAGACCGGAGTTCGGGAACACTGAAAGGCGGAAAGACTGAAGCACTGGCTTTGGCGCATCTGTGCCCGGTGCTGGTTCTGCGCCTCAGAGCAGTTGTTCGAAATCATCCACGGACAGTTCCGCGTCACGAAGTATCTTTCGAAGCAGTCCGCGACCCAGATCGTTTGGGCCATGCTGGGGGACAGTCACCACGCGCCCGTCGGAATGGCGCAACCGGATGTGGCTGCCCCGCTGCCGGACTGGCACAAAGCCCACCTTCCCGAGAGCGGACAAGACCTCGACAGATTTCAGCGGACGGAGTTTAGACATTCACCACGAGCTTCTGCACGCCGACAAACTCCACCGGCTGCGCCTCCGCCTGGTCCTCGAGGGCGAGGGCGATCACTTCCCGCATGTTTTCCAACAGCTCGTCAATGGTTCGACCCTGCGAGTAGCAGGCGGTGAGTTGCGGGACCTCTCCCACGTAAAGCCCATCCTCGTCGCGCTCGATGACCACAAAAAACTCTCGGCTCATGGTTGGCAATCTAGGCCTGAATTCCTACACAGGAAAGAGGAAAGCGGAGCTGTGAGACCGGACACCGGACACCGGACACCGGACACCGGACACCGGACACCGGACGCCGGACGCCGGAGGGGGACAGGGCGGCGGGGGACAGTGCATCGGTGTTTCGGTGCTTCGGTGGGGCGGAAACTGGAGACTGGAAACCTGAGACCGGAGACCTGAGACCGGAGACCTGAGACCGGAGACCTGAGAGCGGAGACCTGAGACCGGAGACCGGAGACCTGAAACGCTGGAACCTGAAACTGGAGGCCGGAGAGCATGGCGAATAGCTAGGCCACTCTTGGGTAGCGACTGGCTTGTTGCAGGACACGGCGTTGAAGCACCCGATCGGGCAGGTTAAACCGCAGCACCCGCACGGTGGCTTCGCCGATTTCCGTCAGCGGGTCAGCCATGCGCTGGCGTCGTGGCCCGGGCTTTGGCGAGGATGAGCAGGTGTTCGAGCTTTTCGTAATCGTCCAACTCACACCGCTCATCCGGGGTCAAGCCTTGCTCCTTCTCCTTTTGCACCAGTTGCCAGACTCGTTGACGCGTGGCCTCCGAAGCGCGAAAGGAGACCAGTTGATCGGCTGGAATCTGGCGCGCGAGAAAATCCACAACTTCATCGGCGGCATTCATGGAGACAGCCTGCTTCAACCAGTACGCAGTTGCAAGGTGACGGCCAAGCCACCAGCAGTTTTGCAGTGTTCAGTGTTCGGTGTTCAGGCCTTTTTGTTTCTTGATCCGTGTCATCCGTGCAATCCGCGGTTTCTTCCGGTTCAGGGGTTCACTGCGCGAAACCGGGCCTCGGAGAATTCTCCCTTATGAATAGCGATGCGGCAAACAATGTGTTCCAAGTCCTGTCGAAAGGTCTCTTGAAAGATTACTTGGAAGTCCATTCCCCGAGTTTCCCCCTCAAATCACTCCCTGAGTACCCCTCCCCGGTCTGGGCATCGGCGCGTACCACCGATTCGTCTAATGCGGCAAGAAGGTCCGGATCGTCTTCGTCGCACAGATTTCCTCCGTCCACCCCGCCTTCCTTGGCGAGATAAGCGGACCAGGACTTGATCGCCACCCGCCGAAGCGCCTCGGGCGCCAGATGCTCCAACTCGGCTTCAATTTCTGCAAGGCTCATGACAGCACAAAATTAGCTCAAAAGGGGAGAGTGGAAAGCGGAAAGCTGAGACCGACCGGAAACGTGAAACCGGAAACCGGAAACCGGAAAAGAGACCAGGGACTGAGGGACTAGGAAGCAGAGATCAGAGGTCAGGATTTCAGTGTTTCGGCATCCGCGTTCATCCGGTGCCATCCGCGGTTCAGCGTCTTTGCGCCCGGTGCGTTCTTGGCGGCTAATAAACGACAGCTTTGAAGCTTGTCCCAAGGGGTCGGTCCTCACTTCTGACACATCGGTTTGGGGCTGAAAAGACCGGAAATGCTGAAATCGAGAGGACGGTGAACGGCTATGCCTCTATTGGGTAGCGACCGGCCTGTTGCAGTACACGGCGTTGAAGCACCCGGTCAGGCAGGTTAAATCGCAGCACGCGCACGGTGGCTTCGCCGATTTCCGTCAGCGGCTCAATCAGCGCGCCCGCCAAGGTGTCCAACCTGGCCCCGAAGTCCGCCATGAAGCGTTCCAGTCGCGGTTTGTGGGTTTCAGCGCGCATGGTGCGGGTGATGGATTTCGGAACCGTCGGTTCGCGGCTCTGGTGGAAGGCCGGGACAATCAGAATCCCTTCCCGGCGACGATGGCAAAGAGGATCGCGCAAGGGAAGCGACGGGGAGTGCTGAGGTGCGTTAGGGCTGCTTCGGTCCAGCCGTTTGAAGCAGGAGCTTCAGGTAGTCGGCGTAATTACTGTTGCCCATGGCGGCTGCGGTGCGTTGGACCCGAGCCTGATCGATCCAACCATTCTCCCAGGCGATCTCTTCGATGCAGGCGATCTTGAGGCCTTGTCGCTCCTCGATCGCCTCGATGTAGCCGGCGGCTTCGATCAAGCTGCGGTGGGTGCCGGTGTCCAACCATGCAAACCCGCGTCCCAGCTTCTCCACCCTAAGTTCGCCCCGGTCGAGGTAGCTGCGGTTGAGGTCGGTGATTTCAAGTTCGCCTCGGGCACTGGGCTTCAGGCGGGCCGCGAGGTCGCACACCTTGTTGTCGTAGAAGTACAGTCCGGGCACCGCGAAGTTGCTTCGCGGCTGCTTGGGTTTCTCTTCCAACGAAATGGCGGTGCCGGTGGCGTCATCGTATTCGACAATGCCGAACCGTTCGGGGTCCTTCACCCGGTAGGCGAAGATGACGGCGCCATTTTCGAGTCGCGCGTTCCGTTTCAGCACGGGGGTGAAGCCTTGTCCGTAGAACAGGTTGTCACCCAGGATCAGGCAGGCGGCGTCGCCCGCCAGGAAGTCGCGTCCGATGAGGAAAGCCTGGGCCAGCCCGTCGGGGCTCGGTTGTTCTGCATACTCAATGCGCATACCCAACTGGGAGCCGTCCTCGAACAGCCGTCTGAACTGGGGCAGATCGTGCGGCGTGGAAATGATCAGCACCTCCTGCAGTCCCGCCAGCATGAGCACGCTCATGGGGTAGTAAATCATCGGCTTGTCATAGACGGGCAGCAGTTGCTTGCTCACGGCCATGGTGATGGGGTGCAATCGGGTGCCGGCACCGCCGGCGAGAATAATGCCTTTCATTTTTTCAAATGCTGAAAGCAGGGAGTCGGATAGCTGAAGAGACTATGGAGAATCCAGTGGCACGGGCTGACCCCTGACGGAGTTGTCGGTTTGCGGGTCATGGTTGCCGGCCCCTGTTTGCTCCGGCTTAGATGCCAGTCACGGATCACTGCTCACTGACCGCCGGCACCCTCCAGCGTAGGGTCACAGTTGGTCCACGAACTTCTGCATGGCGGCTTCCTGGCGCTCGATGGATTGCACGAGGCGGAATTGCGTGCGGCAGCGGTCGAGGTTATGACCGTCCCGGTGGGTGCGAAAATAGACGTCGCCCCGGAGGTAGTCGGTGAGGAACCGCAAGCCGGTCTCGAAGGTGATGAGCTTGCCGGCGAAGGCGAGGAGTGCCTTCTCGCGCCGGTTGAGGAATTGTCCGGCCGTGGCCAGGTAACCGCGGGCGAGAGCTTTGAACATGGGCATCTGCATGTTGATCTTGCGGAGGTCCAGCTCGTCCTCGAGGGTCGGACTGGTGGTGGTGCGGACCATGTCGCCAAAGTCGTAGAGGGCGCATCCCGGCATCACGGTGTCCAGATCGACAATGCACATGGCCTCGCCGGTGACGACGTCGAGCATGACGTTGTTGAACTTGGTGTCGTTGTGGGTGATGCGCTCGGGGATGTGTCCCCGGGCCATGGCATCGAGGATGACATCGACCATCGGTTCGTGGCGGAGGACGAAGTCGATCTCTGGTCGCGCCGCGGCGGCGCGGTCGCAGCGGTCTTCTTGCACGGCGCGTTGGAAGGCTTGGAACCGGTTGCGGGTGTTGTGGAAATCGGGGATGATCTCGCGCAGGCGCGCGCCCGGCAGGTCGGTGAGCTGGCTTTGGAATTCGCCGAAGGCCCGGCCGGCCTGAAACGCTTGAACTGGTGTCTGCGCGGCTTCGAAGGTTCGCACGCCCTCCACGTAGACGAATGTGCGCCAGACATCCCGGTGGCCGTTCACGTAATAGGCTTTGCCATCCCGGGTGGGGATGACGTTCAACGATCGGCGGGTGAGATCCCTGGCATTGCGGGCTTCGAGCTTCTTGCGCAGGTGCAGGGTGACGCGCATGAGGTTGTGCATCACGGCGGCGGGTTTCTTGAACACGCTGCGGTTGAGCTTCTGATGGATGTAACGCACCCGGGTGCCGCCCTGGTCGTAGGTGGCGGTGTAGGTCTCGTTGATGTGGCCGATCTTGAGCGGTTCAGCGTGGAGGATCTCCCCGTAGATCTGGAAGTGCCGGGAGATCTCCTTGAGATCGGATTCGGGAGGGAGCATGGAGGGGCTAAAGGCTGAAATCCTGAAATGCTGAAAGCTGAGACCTGAAACGGCAAAGGTTGAAGCCGAAACTCAGAAACTCACAATCCGGAAACCGGAAACACTGAAGCACTGAACTTCTGGCTTCTGGCACATCACTCCACCGCTCCATCACTCACTCCAGTTCCGCGTGTTGCGGCCAGGGCAGGCTGCCGCACTTGACCGGTTGGCTGGTTGTTCGAGAAAACCGATCTGGCTCTTTTTGATCGCTGCCGCGGAAGGGTTATCCCCTGCCGGGTCGGCAGCTATGTCTGTCCAAGGAGGCATGTCTGACCTCCGGAACGAGTATTATCGGAGATAGGGAATGGGAGATCGGAGACGGGGCTGGCGGCCGAAGGCCGACCTGACTTGCTGGGCCACGATCGCGATATTCACATTTCCATATTCTTCGTTTCAAATTTCAGTTCTTGCTGCCTGTCACCCGATTCCGATCTCATCCGCCAAGCATCTTGAGGATGACGGGCAAGAGGCGGCGGGTGCTGGTGCCCCAGGAATTCAAGACGTCAACGCGTCGTTGAACGTGCTTTCGCTGTTCATCGGGCAGCAAGACGAGGCGTTGCCGGATCCGCTGGAGGCGCTGGTCGCCATCCTCCAGGGTGGGCTGGACCTGGAGCTTCAGGTATTGCCCGGCGAGTTTGCGCAGCTCGGCCACCGCTTCGTAATGGGTGCGTCGGCTTTGCGGCACATACACGCTGCGGATGGCTCCAAGGCTGCGGAGGTATTTCAAGCCCTGGCTGGCCCCTCCCTTGCTCAGCTTCAGCCTGTATATAACATCATCCAGCGCAAGAGGTTCCGGCGACACAAAGAGGAGTCCATAGATCTCGGCCACAGAGCGAGGCTGACCTAGCAGTTGGGCGGCAATGGTGAAAAGCTCGATGACCTCGATTTCAACCGGGGACAGTCCAGGTCTGTCTTGGGTGGCGACCGGCAGGATGGTCTTGGTAGATTCGTTTTCGAGGAACATACAGGCCAACGTGTACACCAAAGTGTTGGATCTGTTCAAGAAAAAGTGAACCAGAATGGATGGAACTGTAAAATATATGGCGCAGGCATCGCACCTGCGCCTCACATTTACCGCGGCGCTCATGAACTGGCTGCAGGCCGAGAAGCCTGCTGAAGGCCTTAAGCTCCGTCGCCATCGCACCATACCACAGCTGTTTCATTTCGCCACGGAATTTTGTCGTGGTGTGATCAATCGCCCAGGATACCGACTCGGATTTGCAGGCGGCGTTGGAAGCGATACAGTCTTCGCCTCCCATGCCTGCGTCACAATTCCCATTGTGCCTGACACGAAAGCCGTCGTTCAACTGGATCGTTCCCGGGGCGGGTGATCCGGCTTTGGAACCTGGCCCTGGATTGGCGGCGGTGCCGTTGGCTGGAAGGGGAGGTCCTGAGCATGCCGTGCCTGACGCAGGACGCTGAGGCTGGTAAACCAGGCCCATCCCCACGCCAGGAGAAAGCTCCCCAGTCCCATCCATCCGACATAATGCGGCGGCGCTGGTTCATCCGCGCTGTCCATGATCGAATACGCGGCCCTGAGAACGAGGAAGAACCACGCCACAATGAGCACAAAGCCCGCAAGCGCCAGGAGCAACTGGAAGGTGCCGGCGAGATACCGTCCGGCCATGATCGAGCCGAGGCCCGGGGTCGCGAACTGGTTCATCACCAGCGCCGTGCGCGCGCCGGCCAGGCTAGGAGGATGACCCTTCACGCACGGAGAACAGGGTTTCGTAGGCACACATCACCGCGACGATGCCCAGCGGGAACGAGAGGAACACCCCCACGCAGCACAGGAGCACGCCCACCACGTTGATCAGCCCGATCACGATTACCAGGCCAAAAACCGACCACCAATGCTTGCTCACCACCTTGCGGCTGGTCTCCATGGCTGGCCAGAATCCCAGCCCCTTGTCGATCACCAGAGGCAGCGAGAACAACCAGATCACACTCAAGTAGAGCACCGGCAATAGCAGGACAAAGCCGCCGAGCACCGCCAACGCCAGCAGGAGTGCATCCACCGCTTCCTTTTGGACCATGATCACCACGGGCACGGCAATCAGCACGGCGCCTGGGATCGCCGCCAACCCGGTCAGGAGGGCTACCACGATGTAACACAGCAGCAACTGAACGTAGGCGGTCTTGAACCCGACGAACACCTCCCCCACCTCGGTCGGCTGAGTTCGCAGGCTTTTGAGAATCACCACGTAAACCCCCGCCAGGAGCTGGCCCATGACAAACAGGCTGCCCAGGCTGAAGATCGGCCCGATGAAGGGAATGGATCCCAAACCGCTGATGGCGCCCTGGATCAACAGGTAGATCGCTGCCGCGCCAAACACGACGCCGAACTGGCTTTTCAGCAAGTCCGCTCCGCGGCTCACACAAGCCCCGATGTCCAGTTCGTAATCCCGCGTCAGCACGTCCGCGGGCAGCGCGCTGTAGGCGCCTACCGGCGGAACAGTCTCCGCCCGGCGACCAAGCACATCCTCGAAGCCCGCGAGTTCGCCCAAGGCAATCCAGTCAGTGCTGCCTTCCGGTTGAACTCGCGTCTGCGCGTTGGCGCGTCCCTCGCGAACCCACTGCCGCACCTGGTCGCTGTTGACTGGCCCGTATTCCTTTCCGTCGGCTCCGATGATCTTATACATGATGACTGTGTTATCAGGGTTGAACGGCGCCCGAGTTGTACGCCCAAGCATGAACGCAGGGCAAGCCTAGAGCGACCCCGCGGAAAGCGCTGCAGCACGACGTCCGAAGCGCGAACCAACAATCGGCCCGCATACGCACCCGATTATTCCCGGATGCCGACATCGGATCTGTGAATTCCTTCGGACTTCGAACTTCGGGCTTCGGACCTGATCGTCCTCACACCGGCGTCACGCCGAATGGCCAGAGCGGCAGGTTACGCACGATGCCGAACAACACGATCAGGGCAACCAGCACCCACGCCCAGAACATGATGGGACTGCTCCGGTGCGGGGTCGTGGACGTGGCTCGGGACCAAGCCCGGATTGCGAACAGGCCGAGCAGCGGCACCGCCGTCACCACCATCGCATTCAGCCGAAAAGCCTGTCCGAGATCGCCATGCAAGAGTTGATGCATGGCCCGGAGGCCGCCGCAGCCCGGGCAATCGTAACCGGTCATCTTCTTGAAGAGGCACACCGGATACAGCGCATGTTGGGTGGGATCAAACAGGAAGAGCAGTGCCAGGCCCAGCAAACCCAGTGCAACCGCCAACGGCACCGGCCACCTTCGCGCGGAAACGATCCGCGGTGGTGCCGGGGCTTCTGGCGGTTGTATCTGCATGCTTCTGTTGGCTCCGAAGCGGCGCGCGGACATCCTGTCCGCCCGTTGCGCGTTCGCATGTGCCGGGCAGACAAAATGCCCGTGCTCAGTCAGGAAGGTCAATCGAGGATCGGCATCCTAGCGAGCGATTGCAGGACCCAGCCTGCTCCGGCGCTGAGGTTCCGCTCCAATTCACGCATCAACTCCTCACCCGCTCCCGTGGACATCCAGAGAGCGGAAAGCGCGAAGCCCAGCACCAAGCTGAGGATCGACAGTGCCAAACCGAGGATGGCCAGGGCGGTGCCGCTTTGCGTTTGGGGGCTGTTGCTGATCTGCACCAAGCCAATGACTGAGAACACAATGCCGAGCAAGTCCAACGGCAGACAACAGCAGGAACAGAGCGTCAGCGAGAGCAACCCGCAGATGAAGCCCCAGACCGCCCAGCGGTTGATCTGACGGTGACCGGGTTGGACCGGCGCACCGGCGAACGGAGCCGGCGCCATCAACGAACGGAACTCCGGAAGCGCCCTGAGCGCCCGCCAGTCCAGGGCCCCTTCCAGACAGACCAGCGTGGACGCATCCACCCGGCCTTCCCTGATCCAGGTTTGCAGTTGTTCCTGGCTGACCGGGCCGTATTCACGGCCGTCCATTCCGATGACTCGGTAGTTCATGATTGAGATGCGGTTGGAGGTTCAGTTTCTGCCCGCCTGTGCGAGCGATTCCAGCTTGGCGGACGCCGCGCCACTGTCAATCAACTTGGCGGCGGCCTCCCATCCCTCGATCAGCGACCGGGAATGGCCGGCCACGAACAGGCCCGCGGCCGCGTTCAACAGCACCGCATCCCGCTTGGGGCCGCGTTCGACACCGCTCAAGAGGCGTCGCAACGTCTGGGCGTTCTGATCCCGGTCTCCTCCCTCGAGATCGGCCAGCGCCGCGCGTTGAACAGGAAACAGGTCGGGAACCACGGTCGAAGTGCTGAGTCCCCGTTCCTGGTAGAACTCGGCCACGTGCGTCGCACCCAGCGTGGACAGTTCATCCATGTGCGCCGCTCCGCCCTCCACCGGCACGCAGCCGCACACCACCATCGCGCGTCGAACCCCCAACGATTGCAGGACGCGCGCAAACGGTTCGCAGAGCTCGGGCCGCGACACCCCCACCAGCATCGCCGACGGACGGGCCGGGTTGAGCAACGGACCGAGAAAGTTGAAGATGGTACGCTGACCCCGTTCCGCGCAGAGTTTGCGCGCCGGGGCGATGTGTTTGAACGCCGGATGATAATGCGGCGCGAAGAAGAAGGCGAAGCCCTGGTCCCGCAACGCCGCTGCCGCTTCGTCCGGTTTGAGATCAATCCGGATGCCGCACGCCTCGAGCACGTCGGCGCTCCCGGACTTCGAGGTGATGGCCCGGTTGCCGTGCTTGGCCACGGTGACCCCCGCCGCTGCGCAGAGCAGGGCCGCAGTCGATGAAATATTGATGGTTCGGAGTTTGTCCCCGCCCGTGCCCACCACATCCAGGATCTCGCGCTGGCGGGTGGCGGGATCGATCGGGGGTTGGATGGACTTGTCCCGCAGGTGCCGGGCGAACGCGGCGATTTCCTCCACGGTTTCGCCCTTGATCGCCAGCGCGGTTAGGAACGCCGCCTTGTCCTCGATGGGCACCGATTCATCGGTGAGCGCCCCGACCGCTTCCGCCACTGCCGATTCGGTCAATCCATTTCCCCCGGCCACATGCTGGGTCAATGTCTGGATCACGCTTTGCAGGCTAGTCGATCCCTGCTCCCTTCGGAAGCCTGATGTAGGCACCCCCGGAGCCTGGGTTGCATCGTCCTCGACGCTTTTCGTACAATCGGCGCGCAACCATGGCTCAAGCCGAGATCCTGCCCACGCACACGCCCGCCCTGTTCGAGCAGGCGGTGAGGCGTGCGTCCGAGCTGCTCACCGCCGGAGAGGTGGTGGCGCTGCCCACCGAGACGGTTTACGGACTGGCGGCCAATGCCTTGAACGCAGAAGCGGTCCGGCGCATTTTCGAGATCAAGGGCCGACCGGCGCACAACCCGATCATTGTCCACGTGGATGGACGTGCGATGGCCCGGGATTGCGCGGGTGGATGGCCCCAGGCGGCGGAGCAGTTGGCTCGGGCCTTCTGGCCCGGCCCGCTCACCCTGGTGGTGCCCCGCGCATCAAGGATCCCGGATGTTGTCACGGCGGGCGGACGCACCGTTGGACTGCGCTGGCCGTCGCATCCGTTCATGCAGGCCGTGATTCACGCCTGCGGCTTTCCGCTGGCCGCCCCGAGCGCCAATCTCTCCAACCAGCTTTCCCCGACCAACGCGGACCATGTCCATCGCCAGCTCGGGGATCGCATCCGGCTGATTGTCGACGGCGGCCAGGCCCAGGTGGGCATCGAATCCACCGTGGTGGATGCGACGGCCGCTCCCCCCCGGGTGCTGCGTCCGGGAATGATCCACGAGGCGGCGCTGGTGGCGGTGCTGGGCAGGCTCGGACCCGGCATGGGCGAAGAGGGTGAGGTACTGCGAAGCCCCGGCCTCCTTTTGAAACATTACTCCCCACGGGCGCGTCTCGTTATTCTGACCTGGTCGGACGATCAGGATCTACATGAACAGCTTGCCCGTGCCGCCATCGTGCTGTCGCGGGCACAGGTGATTGCGCATACGCACATCCCCTCGGGCGCCGGCCTGGCGGGAGTCTCAGTCATCCCGCACGATGCCGAGGCCTACGCCCGCGCCCTCTATGCGGAGTTGCATCGCTGCGATTCATCCGGTGCCGGGACCATCGTGGTGGAAGCCGTCCCGGACAATCCGGCGTGGCACGCCATCGCCGATCGCCTTCGGCGGGCCGCGGCGGGATCCAACTGAGCCGGCCAGGATCGACGCAAATCCGGTCAGGATTTGAGGGCTTCCAAGCGCGAAAGCGGCGCGGCCAGGGTTTGACGGGAGGAGTGCCGGGCTTCTAAGGTGGACGCCGATGAACGCGCCCCGATCTCTGATGGCCGGCCTCCTGATCGTTGCGGTTCTGTCGAGCCCGGCGACGCAGGGTGGGCAGCGAGCCATGACGTTGCAGGACTGTTTTCAGGAGGCCATTCAGCACAATCTGGGATTGCAGGTCGCGCGCTACGGTCCATTGGTGGCCCAGAACAACCTCTCCCTGGCCTACGCCGGCTACGACCCCTCACTGGACCTCTCAGGCCAACACAACTACAACCGGACCGGAGGCGGATTGGATTCCAATCAACGGCTCATCCCGCCGTCGGACAGCGAGTCGGACCAGTTTTCTGCGGGGCTGGGGGGGTTGCTGCCTTGGGGGATGACCTATGATCTGTCCGGCCGAGCGGCGAACACTCAGGGTGAACGAGGGTTCCTGGACACGAACACCAACCTGATCTTCCAGCCGTTCGAGGAATCGCAGGGCTTTGTTCAAGCGCGCGTCACCCAGCCCCTGCTCAAAAACGCCTGGATTGATGGCACTCGTTTGAATGTCGCGGTGGCCAAACAACAACTGGCCAGTTCCAAGGAGGCCTACCGGCAGGAGTTGATCGATCTCGTCACCAGGGTCGAAAACGCCTACTACGACCTGGTGTCCGCGCGGGAGAACGTCAAGGTTCAGGAAAAGGCCCTTCAACTAGCCCGGAAACTCCTGGATGAAAACCGCAAGCGCGTCGAGGTTGGCGCCCTGGCGCCCCTGGATGAGAAACAGGCCGAAGCCGAGGTGGCGGCGCGTGAGGCGGACCTTCTTTCCGCGCAGCGCACACTGGCCCTGAGCGAGAATGCCCTCAAGCGGGCAATCACGGACGACTTTGCGCAATGGCGCGAGGTGGAGTTGATGCCCAGCGAGGAACTGACCGCCCCCCTCCAGTTCTTCGATGTCCAGGACAGTTGGAACAAGGGCCTGACCTTGCGCCCGGAGATCATCCAAGCCTGGTTGACGATGGAACAGCGGGGTATCGAACTCAAATACTCCAAGAACCAGCTCTTTCCGCAACTGGATGCGTTTGCCAGCTATGGCCACTCGGCGTCGGACGTGCAGGAGTTCGCGGGCCTGTTCACCCAATACGAAGAGGGAAACCAACCCTTCTGGAGCGCCGGCGCCATCTTCTCGGTGCCGCTCAGCAACACGGGGGCGCGGGCCCGCCACCGGAACGCGCGCGCCCAGGTCGAACAAAGCGTCCTGGCCATGAAAGACCTGGAGCAAACCGTCATGGCGGAGATCGACGACGCGGTGAAGTTTGCCAAGGTCAGTTACCGTCGGGTCAGCGCGACGCGGGCGGCGCGGGAATACGCCGAAGCCGCCCTGCAAGCCGAGGAGGAGAAACTGGCCAACGGCAAGAGCACCAATTTCGAGGTGTTACGGCTGCAACGCGACCTGACTTCCGCGCGTTCTGCGGAAATCAGCGCGCTCACGGAATACAACAAGGCTCTGGCTGCCCTGGCCCGGCGCGAGGGCCGTACGCTGGAACGACACCGGATCGAGCTGGGAGCGAACTGACTCTTACCGCCGCATCAGCCCGGGCATGCCGCCGCCGCCCATGCGGGCCATCATCCGCTGGAACTTGCCCATCTTCTTCATCATCTGCTGCATCTGGTTGAACTTGTTGAGCAAGGTGTTCAGCTCGGCCACCGTGGTGCCGCTGCCCGCCGCAATGCGCTTGCGCCGGCTGGCATTGAGAATCACCGGGGTGGCCCGCTCTTTTCGCGTCATGGAACAGATCATCGCCTCCATGCGCCGGAACTCTCGCTCCTGTTTGGACAGGTCGGCATTGGCCGCCACCTCGGCGCCGCCGGGCAGCAGCTTGACGATGTTCTCCAGCGGTCCCAGCTTCTTCATCTGCCGCAACTGATCCAGGAAATCTTCCAAGGTGAACTGCCCCTTGCGCATCTTCTCCTCCATGCGCAGGGCGTCGTCCATGTCCACCACCTCCGCCGCCTTCTCCACCAGGCTGACCACGTCGCCCATGCCCAGGATGCGCGAGGCGATGCGCTCGGGATGAAACGGCTCGAATTCGTCGAGCTTCTCGCCCACGCCGACGAACTTGATGGGCTTGCCCGTCACCGCCCGCAGACTCAGTGCGGCGCCCCCGCGCGCGTCGCCGTCGAGCTTGGTCAGAATGGCGCCGGTGATGTTCAGGGCCTGATCGAAGTGCGTGGCCACATTCACCGCTTCCTGGCCGGTAGCGGAGTCGAGCACCAGGAGAATCTCCTGCGGTTTGACCAGGTCGCGCAGGTGAACCAGCTCCTGCACCAGCGGTTCGTCAATCTGCAGCCGGCCGGCCGTGTCGAAGATCAGGGTGTTGAGCCCCCGCGCCTTGGCGGCGTCGAGCGATTCCCGGGCAATCCTCAGCACGTCCGTTTCGCCTTTACGGACAAAGACGGGGATCTCGAGTTGCTGGCCCAGGGTGGCGATCTGGTCCATGGCGGCCGGACGATAGACGTCGGCGGCCACCAGCAGGGGTTGGCGGCCCTGTTTGCGGAGGAGTCGGGCGAGCTTGCCGCTCGAGGTCGTCTTGCCGGAGCCGTGCAATCCCACCATCAGGATGCAGGCGGGGTTCCCGCCGACCTGCAGCGCCGCGTTGGATGCGCCCAGCAGTTGGACCAGTTCATCGTGGATGATCTTGATGATCTGCTGGCCGGGCTGGACGCTGGCCAGCACCTGTTGCCCGAGCGACTGGGCCTTGACCCGTTCGATGAAATCCCGGGCGACTTTGAAATTCACATCGGCTTCCAGCAGGGCCATGCGCACCTCCCGCAAGGCGTCCCCCACGTTGTCCTCGGAGATTTTGCCGAGGCCGCGCAGGTTTTTGAACGCCTGTTGAAGCTTGCTGCTGAGCGAATCGAACATATCGGCACAGGCTAGGGCAGGACGCCTGCATTGACAAGGAGGGCGGGGTTTGGCTTAATGCGAGGCCCTTTTGGCGGCTTCGTGGCGCCGGGGGATGGCGGGATACTCAAGCGGCCAACGAGGGCAGACTGTAAATCTGCTGGCTTATGCCTACACAGGTTCGAATCCTGTTCCCGCCACCACCCTTTCTTCCCGTCACTTACCTCAATAAATGTCAATAAAATCAGGCTATTCTGCATTTTTCCTTCCGGAAGCACCCGCGCCAAAGTGCGCGTTCCTGCTTTTCTCGGCTCGTCCAGATCGAGGTTCACAAAGTAACCATAAAGTAACCAATCCCTCCTTTTGCAGGTTGCCGCTGTATTCGTGGTTCGCAGCGTCAAGGGCGTAGGGAACGCTTACCTGCCAGCGATCGGGAGCCTGCTGGCGTTAGTGTTGGGCGGGCTGTATCCGGGGTCTGGACGGGGGTGCGAAGCGGCACGAACCCGTACCGTCACAAGGACGCATGCTACTTTCTGCCCAGCGAGGATGAATGGTTCAAGGCTGCATACCACAAGAATGATGGGGTGACTGCGAACTATTGGGATTATCCCACCCAGGACAACTGGCCGAACCCGCCGGATGGGATTGATGGTGCGTCTGCTGACGATCCCGATTACGAAGCTGTGTTCTATGATGGGAGTTACCCTCCCGCACCCTACGACGTTGCCGATGCGGGCAGCAGTTCGAGCGCATACGGAACCTATGGCCAAGGTGGGAACGTGTGGGAATGGCACGAGAGCGCATTTGACGGGTTGAACGACATCGCCAATGAGCCGCGAGGTATCCGTGGTGGACGTTGGCTAAACGACAGCTCCGGATTGCGGTCGGTGCAACGCAGCACATTCTTCTCGCCATCTGATGAGACCTACGAAATCGGGTTCCGTGTGGCGAGTGTCGAGGTGATTCCTGAGCCATCCGCGGCCGCTCTCGTTCTGGTGGGGCTCGCCGGGCTTGCCATTCGGCGCCGCCGGGGGCGTGCAGCCCATTCCTTCAGCCGGTAGTTCCCTCTGGCGCCAAGTTACCGCAATCCTTTCCGTTCGGGGCTGGACTGTCGCCCCGCCGGCCATTCCCCCCCAGATGCGCTCTCGGATAGACGGTAACGCTCCTCCAGCGGGATCTCTGCCGCCTTGGCCCTGACCCGATCCTTGATCTCCTCCCACAATACCCTGTGCGCCGGTCGGCACACCACCCGCAAGCGCTCCGCCCGATCGTCGAAATCGCACCCCACCTCGAGGCCGGCCACCAGACGCACCGCCTGAAAGAACTCCGGCGCCAACCTCGATCCCGGAGGCGTGCCCGGCGGCCGCCGGAACACCTGGCGCAGCGCCCTGCGCCCCTCGATGTCGAAGATCCCCACCGTCTGCCGGCCATCCGGCCACCCCGGCTTGACGATCTCGCCATGCAGCCAGTCTCTGAACCGATCCAGGTCCTCCCGGAACATCTCGTATAGGTTCAGCCCCAACCGCGGATTCAACGGCCCGTGGTCGTAGGGCAGGGAACCCCCTGTCCCCTTTATTGGCCTGCTCCTTTGCCTCCGATTCGCCGGCGCCACTGCCCGCCGCCCTGTCCTCGGTCCTCTGCCGTCCGCCATCCGTCCCTTCGTCCCACCCACAATCATCCTTTCTCCATTACCCGATACCCGGGGCCAGAGCCACACGGGCCACTCCCCGGGGGAACCCTGCCAACCCGGGCGCGGCCAGGCAAGCAAACTAAAGCCGTCAGGCTATGGAGGCGGACCGCCGTTCCTGCTTCGGTTTAGCAAATGCCTGGAATCCAGACCGTCCGGAAAGCCATCGGCGACAACATCCGCAGAGCCCGGCGCCGTGCCGGCCTCACCCAGGAGCAATTGGCCGAGGCCGCCGATCTCCATCCCGTTTACATCAGCCAAGTCGAGCGCGGCACCAAAGCCATCTCCGTCGAAGCCCTCTGGAAACTCTCCAAGGCCCTTCGCGCCCCCCTGTCCACCCTCGTCCGCGGCATCTGAGCCGGTCGCTGTACAGCACAAGGGCCGGTCGACTCAGACCGGCCCTTAACAATGAGAACTGCTGTAAGATTACCGCATCCCCCGATCCCCACCAGTCACCAGTCCTGGGGACAAGGGCAGGGGGGTCACATACCCCCGCTGGCCTTGGCCGCCTGCTTCGGCTCCGTCCCTGACTGGAAGTCTACCACCACCACCCGCGACTCCAGTGATTCCTGCGGATTGTCCTTCCACCGCTTCTCCCAATCATCCAGCGATGGGACTGTGACTTCCGCGCGCCTGGCATACGCATGGTGCACCGCCTTCGAATTGTGCCCCAACGCCTGCTGCGCAAACCGCTCCGGATACTCGCACTTCAGCGCCCGTTCCGCCCAGGCATAACGATACGAGTGCAGCGACACGCCCGTGATCCCCAGTCCATCGCACCGCTGCTTGAACTCCGTCGCCCGATCCCCGGGCCGTACCGATCGCAGGTAGGCAAACAGCGGCCCCGCCGCCGGACGTCGCCGCAGAATGGCTTCCACCTCGGCCCCGAACCGAATCAACGCCGGCTTGATGCCCGCCCGCCCCTTCAGCTTCTTGCGCGAGTAGGAAATCGTCCGCTGATTCCAGTCCACGTCCTCGGCCAGGAGATACGCCGCGTCCGATTGTGCCGCGCCCGTGTGCCATAGCAGCTCGTAAAAGTCCCGCCGCTCGTCATAGTGGGGTCGGTCGCTGTTTCGTGAACCCTGGTTGCGCTCCGCCGCAGCGCTTTCGGCCTCGATGATCCTGCAATGTTCTTCAGCCGTGATCGCCCGCTTGCTCTTGAACACCGGTCGTGGCCATTGCAGCCGCGGAATCACCGACTTCAGCAACCACTCCATGCCCAGCGCATGATTGTGGATCCGCCGCAAATAAACATTCGTGGACACCTTCCCATCCGCCAGTACCCGGTCGAAGTGCTCCGGACGCATCTCCGCCACTGGCAGGTTGCGGATGCAATCAAAGTTGCGATCCTTGATTGCCACATCCCAGCGCCGCCGCGTCTCATCCGATTTCTTGGCGACAATATGCTCCATGACCTCCTGCCACGTGCGGGTGGCCAGCTTGGGATCCGCGCCATTCAGGTACACCCGGGCCAGAGCCACGTTGAATTGCGGTTGGGACTGCGCTTCATTCTTTGCTTGGAGGAGCCGTTGCGCCTCTCGCTTATCCCGGGTCTTGAGGCTTGTCTGTTCGCCGGTGAGTTTGTTTTTGAGGTAGAAGACGCCCCAGGGACGTCGGATCAGGCCGAATTGCAGCTTCATCGATTCGCACACAGTTGCGAGTGTGAAGCAGTCGGCCCTTTCGCGATAAGCGAGCAGTGGGCGAGCGGTGACCGGGCAGAAATCGAATTCTGAACGGGCTCTGAAACAGGTGAAGATTCCGGTGAAACCCGCCCCTCAACCGCCACGCAAGCCCTTCTCAACCAGCGACAAGAGCATGGAGGCGAGGGTCGGAATCGGCCGTCTCCGGCCCGATTTCTGATCAAAAATCGCCAATGTTGACAGGCTATTCAAGCAGTATTTCTGCACCATTTCCGACTATTCCCGAGAACAAATCGTTAGCCATTTTGTTAGCCATTTGTTGCGGGCAACAGGGTGGTTCCGCGGCAACCGATTCATTGCCTTTGACATCCAAATCGGTTGCATTATGGTGTCTCCGTATGGCCAGTATCACTCTCAAAGGCATTCCCGAAGATCTGCACGCCCGACTCAAGCGGGAAGGGGAAGCCAACTTCCGCAGCATGGCCCAGGAGGTCTTGGCCCGACTGGAGCGGACCTTCGCCCTGGATGACCAGATGAGCACGCAGACGGTCAACCGGCTCATCGATGAGTCGCTGGCCAGCGGTCCGGAGGCGAAGTTCTCCCGCGCCTGGTTCGACGCGGCCATTGCCGCAGCCCGAGCCAAGCATGCGGCGAAAGGCAAATCCCGATGACTTTGCGGGCCCGGCCGGCCTTCTATGAGGACGTTGCGCGAGAGCAGTGGGGCTTGTTGGATCGTGCGGGAGCTGAAATCGCCGAGGCCTGGAGGGTGGCGCTACTGGAAACCATTGAGTTCTTGAAGAAATATCCCATGGTTGGGCGGGAACGCCGGGATCTCAAGCATCCTGGGATTCGTTCTTGGCGGGTCAACCGGTTCGGAAGGTGGCTGCTGTTCTACGGTGTACGGGATGATGTTCTCATTCTCCATCGGGTCATCTATGGCACCATGGATCTGCCGCAGGTCAAGTTCGACTAAGACATGTTGGGAGAGGGGCGGCAGCCAGACGGCACAAGGCGGCACAAGGCGGCACAAGGCGGCAATGGTGGTTTAGGCGGTGGCGGAGGTGGAGGTCACTACGCAGGAGGCACCGGAAATGTGGCGGTTCTCAGGGTCAAAGCCTATGGTCGCAGACCAATCACGTTCTAGTGGCAGCGCAATGGAATAGGCCTTATTGGCGAGACGAATGCCTCACTGATCACCAATAACGTGCAGGCAGAAGCGGCGCAGGAACTCGGGCAGTGGGAGCGTCAGGTTCCGCCACACCTCCCGACCTTTCGCGCGGCGATCCTTGTAGGCCAGTCGGATTGTGCCTGCCGCCTCGTCAAGTTGCAGCAGGCGCCGCGACCCGATGGCCACCCGGTGGGTGTAGCGGCTCGGGTAAGCCAACACCTGGTGCGGCCCGGCAAAGGGTCGTTTCACATACACGTTCCAACTGTGGGCCGTGGCCCGGCGCACCCAAGCCTGGAACCGGGCGCCTTGGGCCAGGGGAGCGTGCTGGCCATGAAACGCCAGCTCACCCCGGGCAAAGAGCCGTTGGAGTCCCTCGCAGAATTTGGCCCGGAACACCCGGCCCAACGCCACCACCGGAAAGAGGAACCGGCCCTCCACGCTCTTCCAACGCTGGGCTTCCAACGCCAAGCCGCCCCCGGTGACGATGCCATGCACGTGGTAGTGATCCAGAAGCGTCTGGCTCCAGGTGTGCAGCACCAGGGTCAGCCCCAACTGCACCCCCAGGTTCTGGCGGCCAAAGCTCAGGAGGGTTTGGGCCGCCGCGCTGAAGAGCAGGGTGTGGAGCGCGCGCCGGTTCTGTTGGACCAGCGGATTGAGTTCATGGGGCAGGGTGAAGACCACGTGGAAGTAAGGCGCCGGCAAGAGCAACGCCTGCTGCCGCTCCAACCACTGGGCCGCCTGGCGGGCCTGGCAGTCCGGACAATGCCGGTTGCCGCAGCCGTGGGGCACGAAGTGGGTGGCCCCGCAGTGTTCACAGCGGTAACGATGACCGCCCAACTGCGGGGTGCGACAGACCAGCAGGACGTTGAGGATCTTCCAGGGATGCGCAGGCAGCCCGGGTCGGCTCACTTTCAAGGCCGCCCGCAGCACGTCAGCCACTTTCAACGCCGGTGCCCCGCGGGTCTGGGCGCGGCTGAAGTAAAGGCCGCGCCAGGTCAGGAAGTTGAGGCCCGAGGCGTTGGTGTAGGCGGGCGGTACAAAGGTGGCCAGATAGCCTTCCGGTGAGGCTTCGGACAGCGCGTTGTTCGTGAGCTGCAGTGCGTTGGGCGTGGTGATCATCTGGCCCGAAGCACGGCTGGCCATCGGCGGCCGTCACGTCTGAATATCAGGGAGCGATCACCGCGAAATCCATCGCTCTAATTCGGAGTTCGGGTTGAAACCAGCAACTGGCCGCCAAAGCTGCAATTCAGATAATGTCGCCCCGGCGTAACAGCCAAGCCCAGGCCGAAAAGCTGGGTGGCAAACGACAAGGATCACAATGCCTGGTCGGCCATGAGCCATCAATCAATTGCTCCCGCCTAGGCGGCCATTAACCGCGAATCAATCTGCCCGCCGGCCAAGTATCCCCGGCATAATGCTGATGATAAAATGCGGCTGTTCGATCGTTTGCGTCAAAAATGCGGTTTCTGTCCGCGCGTGGCTGGGCATGTTGAAGGACGGCGCTTGATTGAGACACGCGTGGAACGCTAACGTAATGGCGAAGCGGTTGAAGGCCGGCCTGCAAAGGATTTCGTGCGCGCATATTGTCTGTCCGGCGGAATCAAACGGAGTCTTCGTCCGGATTCCGAAAGCATCTGAAGGGCGCTTGCGCGCGCGGCTGGCATTTTTACACCGGCGTCATCAGCGGCGACGAAACCAGGCTGATCTGCAGTGGGGACACGACGGCGAAAGACGTGGGTCATCTTCGGGATGACTTGCGTGCGTTCAAACTTCGAATGCGACTGGCTGGGCACGCCGCTCCGTGCGTGACCGCAGCATCATCATGACAGGCAGAATGTGATTATAGCTGGCAGGCTCCACTGTCGACGTGTGTCTGGGTTGATGTTTGGATCCTCCTGAGAGTCAAAGCATAAGTCAGCAATTTTGACAATTGGACTGAAACAAAAACCATAGGTTTCGATGATCAACTTGGGATCATAGCCGATGCGGCGTTCGGTCGAACACGTTTCATTGATTCAGCCTGGCGACGGCCTGGGATCGGGAGTGGACGTGCAATTTTTCATAGATGCGTCCGATGTGGGTCTGGATGGTCCAGTAACTGACGCCGAGTTGCCTGGCGATTTCTTTCTGGAGCAAACCGCGAGCAAGCATTTCCAAGACTTCCCGTTCGCGGGGGGAAAGTTGGGCGAGGTCGTTGTCTTCCGCGGCCGGCGTCTTCTTGAAAGTCTGAACCACTCGCCGAGCGATGTTGGAAGACATCGGCGCTCCGCCTTGGGTGACATCTCGGATGGCGGCCAGCAATTGCTCGGCACGCACGGGCTTGAGCAGATAACCGCTCGCGCCGGCCGCGAGCGACTGAAAGATGGCTTCCGTGTCATCATAGACCGTCAACATGATGACCTGCAAATGGGGTAGCACCTCCACCAGCTTGCGAACGCATTCGACGCCGCTCATGCCCGGCAAATTGATATCCATCAAAACCACCTGCGGATTCAAAGATGGCAAGTTTCTAATGGCCGTCTCGCCGTCGGCGAACGTGGCCAGGCATTTCATGTCGGCGTCGTTCCTGATGATTTTCTCCAGACTGGCGCGCATGCCGTCGTTGTCCTCGACAATGGCGATGGTGATGTTTTTTTGGCTCATAGTTTAAGGGGAATGGACAGGGTGACGGTTGTGCCCAGGCCGCGGGCGCTCTGGCGGGTGAACGTGCCGCCGATGGCTTCTATGCGTCGGCGCATGTTGGCGCTGCCGCGAGGCGAGTTGCCCACGGTCGCTTCGTCAAATCCACGGCCGTCGTCCTCGATGATGATGTGCAATTGATTTTCCTGTAAAACCATCTGCAAGGTCACCGTCTTTGGCCGGCCATGTTGGATCGCATTATGTATCGCTTCTTTAATGGCAAGCAGCAGATGGTGGCGCTGAACGGAAGTCAATGCGCAGGGCGGCAGGGTTTCCGGCAGGTTCAAGCGGCATTCCACGCCGGCCAGGGCGAGGTGGTCCTGGGCGAATTTGGCCACGTAACTGGCGAAGTTTTCGAGCGTGTCGTTGGCCGGATTCACGGACCAGACAATTTCGCCCAAGCGGCGGGTGTTGGCTTCCGCCCGGGTGAAAATTTCATCGAACTGGTTGCGCGCCGGATCCCTTGCGGGCAAGGATTGCCGCGCGAGTTCGCTGACCATGGCGATTTCCGCCAGGTTGGCGCCGAGGTCATCGTGCAGGTCGCGGGCGATGCGGGCGCGCTCTTCCGCCAGTGCCTCGCGCGCCCGAACTTCGGCCAGCCGGCGCGCCGACCGCCGCCGGTAGCTCCAAAAAATTGCGCCGCCCAAAATGATCGTGCCCGTCAAGGACGCAGCCAAAACCCAACTGGTGTGCTCCGGCGTCCACCACGGGGCGGGCTGGAGAATTTGGATGTCGGCGGGCGACCGCAGGATCAGTCTGAGGGATTTCAATTGCTGCAGTGTCCCCGGCAGCAAGTTTGGCGCTTCCAAAGCCACGATGCAAATGCCTGCCACGCGGATTTTCGCGCCCGGTTGCCAGGCCGCAGGTGGCGAGATTTCTCCATGGTCAGGCCAGAACGCGGTAAAATGATCAGGGCCGGCTTCCAATTCGAGCTGGCAACCTTCCAGGGTGGACACCTGCGATCGGATGGTCGCATCCAATTCCACCAGGGCGCCATTGTGCTGCAGGGCCTGCCTGGGTGTTTCCAATCGGAGGGGAGCCGGAACCGGTGATTGGCCCGCGACGCGAAACCGGGCATCTTGCAAAACCGGAAAGCCTTCCTCGCAGTCAAGAAACCCCACCACATCCGCATAATCGCCCGGACGCAACGCCCCGGGTTGCTTCGTCAACACATGCGCGCCCTGATTGCCATCGGTGATCCAGAAGCCGGCTCCGGGTTCAACGTGCGTCACCACCCCTTGCACCCGGAGGCAACGTCCCTGCAATCCTTTTGGATTGAACTCGAGCAGTGTCCCGATCGGGTGGGCCGGTTGGTCCCACAGATCTTCCGGGGCGGGATTCAGGATGGTGATCCCTTCCGACTGGTTAAACGCAAGCACGGGCCGGACGACCTGGCGAAATTCATTGTATTGATAGAAACAAACACAGCGCAGCCGGATCTTGGCCCCGACCTTGGCCCGCTCCGCTTGCTCTTTCGTGATCAAGATGGGCATCCTCGAACCGCCGGTGAAAAAGGTGATTTCCCAAAGTGGATCGGATGAAGGCGATTGGCTCCAAGGCTCCGATTCCCGGACGGTCCCGGTGATTTCGACCCATTGACCATCCCAGGAACCGTCGCGAAGATCTTCATAAGTGACCCGCTTCGGCTCGGGTATTTTGCCCTCTCCCACCTTGCGCACTACCTGGGCACGCACGCAAGGTGCAAAATTCCCCGCATCTGTAACTCCGTCCACTTCCACCTCGTTACCAAGCTCAGCACCAAACGAACGAAGAGCGCCGCCATCACAATAAATGCCAGAGGTCTCATCCACCAGCACCAGCTGGCCCCACTGCCCCCAGACCGTCACTCCGCGTAAACGAACCGGCAGGGCCTTGGCAGCTTTTTCCTTCGACAGATCGCGGATCTGCGCAGCATTGGTCAGCACCATCTGGGCGGTGCCCTGAAACCCGTTCAGCCGGATTTCCCGGACGTTCATCGGCGCCTTGGCAAACGGCCCGGCCGAAAGCGTGACGGTGTGATCCCCTTGGGCGAGGGTTATCGTTCCAAGCGTCATGGTCTTGAAGTCAAGCCAGCTCCCGGTGGACTCGGTTTTGCCGGTCAGCCTTTGCCCGGCCACCTCCAGCGCAAAGTCCCCGCCACAGCCGGGCTCCACGGCATAGACCAGTTCCACGCTTCCCGTGCCCGTTTTGTCCACCGTGATGTCCCAATGCAACCGGATGTCGGGATTCATCCAGAAGCCAACGAAATTGCCATCGGCGACATACTGCGCGCCGCCGGTGATCGCGGCGTCTTTCGCGGTCAGTGCGATGAACGGCGTCTGCCCGAAACCGCAAAGGCTCATGGCCAGCCATAACACAACCATGCCGGTTAGTTTCATTGAATTGTCGCGCGCGCGTTTCGTCGTAGCGCGTTTGACGCCCCACCTGGCGTGCCAGCCCGGATGCGGCCAGTGGCAAAGGCCGCGGCCAGTTCGCCGGGGGAATTTCTCTGTGACGGATTCAAACATTCAAGCGCCTGATAAATATGCCTGCGGACGCAACCACAAGCAATTTCAGCCAGCGGCTGGATTCAGCCGGCGTAACTTGGGTTGGCCGCTTTCCTCCACAAGCTGGTGGCGGCTCCGTCATGCGGTAAGTTCTTTCCATTTCAATGGGTTTTGTCCGGCGGCCAACGCAGCACCGTGACGGAATACGGTGCAAACGTGTGACTACTGTCCGGCTTGAACGCGGGCAGCGTGTTGATTGTCGGGGAAGTTCTTTTCGGCTCTGCAAGAGTGTTTTCGTCCGTCGGCGACACTCCGGCCAGCGCGGGCGGCATTGGATGATCTTGCCACGACTGACGGCGGGATCACCTACACGGGCGGCGGCAACGACTTGGGGCAATTGATCCCGGACAACACCAAACCGGGGATTGGCTACTCCACAAAGTTCGGGGCCTCGGACGTGAACATCGGCAACTTGAGCATCACGTTGTATGCGACGGGTAATGCGATACCGACGGGCGGGAGCGGGACGCTCATGGGAGCTCATGTGAGCTATGGGAACATCGCGACGTTCAACGGGATGAGTGCGGGCGGGGATGGGATGGTGCTTTTTGCGGATTTGAGCGCGGGCGACAAGTCCACGTGGAACAGCTTTTCGCTGGCGGTGACGGCCGTGCCGGAGCCGGTGAACGTGGCGCTGTCGCTTTTTGGGTTGGTTCTGCCCGGCGGTCTGGCGTGGAAGCGCTGGCGCGGAGATCCGGGAAAGCTGTCATGACCTGCCCACAATTCCGCGCCGGGGTTAATTGTTGCGAGTTTCCGCCTTTGGCCCCGGCCTTCTTGTACCGCTGAGTATCCGTGCCTGTTCATGGTTATCAAGGAATGTATGGTCCGGGTAAATTCCCCATGCCTGCTGGTCGGGTCAGGGTCCCTTCCGGGCTTCTTGTCCCTTACTTTAGGGACATGACCGTTTGGCGGAATGTGTTATGTCTCTCGCAATCCATTGATAAAGTCGCAACAACATCAAGTGGTTTGCCCGCCAAGCGTAGCTCCTTTGTCCAAGGAGTTCATGCTCAGGCTTGGGAAACTGCTGGAAAATCCGTTCAGCCTCGCCAGTTGAAAGCTTTTATGCACCAGCCGCGCCTAGGGCGATTGCACGGCACTGACAACCTCCAAACAACACTCGAAGAAATCGAAGAAACTGCTAACCAAACAAATATTCCATCTATGAAAACCAAAAATCAAAACCTCGGGAATGCTTGCCAACCCGAACTTCACCATCGTTCCTGGCCGTCTCTGCCGGCCCTGCTGCTGGCGGTCATCGGCTTCTTTTTGGCCGTCGGCGGTGCCCGCGCGCAGGTGACCATTTATCAAGACCTGTTCGATGACCAGCAGAACGTAAACAACGGTGGTCCCTACACCCAAACGCTGGCCACGACGGTGCCCACGGTGCGCAACGCCATTGCCGGCGGCAGCGCCTCGGCCACCTGGCTGGCGGGTGTGGAAGTGAATGGTTGGGGACAGCGCGATTACAACAACAACGACGTGGCCACGCCCACCAGCAGCAACTTCCTGCCGTTCACGCCGGACGCTGGCTACACCTACACGCTCCAAGCGACGATTGATACGACGGCGGCCTCCGGCTGGGGTGATAGCTGGTTCACCGTGGGATTCACCAGTTCCCAGCATAACTGGGACGGCAGCGACAGTGGCACCATTGACACTGCTCATCTGGTGCGTTTCAACCACGCAACCACCTCCACGATCACCTACACGCTCGCCGGCTCTGACTTGGTGACGGCGGGCATTCAATACGTCGGCTGGATCACGGATTTTGCTGGCTATGTGAATTTGAATCCGAATTCAACACAGGTCACCATAGATAATTTCAGCCTGACGGCGACGCCGGTGCCCGAACCTGGGAGCATGGCCTTGTTGGGAGTTGGCGGATTGCTGATGGCGTCGGCTGGATTGAAGCGGATGCGGGGCCAAAAGAACTGAACTAACGTTTCCGGTAAAAGAACTGTCCACAAATAGAGTAACACGATTTATGAAAACCGAACTCAACAAACCCTCAAACGTGCGACGCCCGGAGCCTCGCCTTCGTTACTGGCCCTCGCTGCTGGCTGTGCTGCTGGCGGTCATCGGGCTGGCGGGCAGTGTTCATGCGCAGAGCCCGATTACCTGGAATACGCCGGTTGCCATCGCGGGCGATACCGATGTGGCGACCAACGGCACGCTGGCCTATGCCTACACCGAAAGCGGGATGTGGTCCATGGTCAATGGGGTCAGCTTCGCCTCAGGCAACCGCGCGACCTCGCTCGGCAGCGACGTGACGATGTCGGGCTTTGATGGCGGTGTGGATACGAGCACCTACATCGGAAGCAATCCGGTCGGTCTTTCCTCGGCATACCAGGCGGTGGTGCGGGGCGGAGCGTTTAGTTCAGGGGGTGCTGCCACGGTCACATTGAACAATCTGGTCGACGGGCATACCTATCTCGTACAGTACCTGGGTGTGCGATTACCGGCAGTTCCCGCCCGCTGTTTACGGCCGCAGCGAGACGCTGAGTGACGGTTATACGTCGTCCGGTACCCTGACTTATCTGCAAACGGATGGGAGCGGCATCAATTTGGGCGCTCCCTCCGGCACCTACGTGATTGGCACGTTCACGAACATTGGGACGAGCCAGTCGATTACGGTTACTGCCGACGCCAGCGCCCAGATGAACGCCATCCAGGTGCGCGATTTGACGCCCTCGCCGGCCCCGGTGCAGATGATCATCTATCAGGATTTGTTCAACGACCAACAGAACATCAACGCCGGCGGTCCCTACACCCAAACGCTGGGCGGCTCGTATCCCACGGTGCGCAACGGCTTTGGTGGCGGCAGCACCAACGCCACTTGGACCTATGCCGCCGAGACGGGCGGCTGGGGCCAGCGCGACTACGGCAACAACGGCGTGGCCACGCCCACCAGTTCCAACTACCTGCCTTTCACTCCCGAAGCGGGACATCTCTATTTGCTCACCGCCACCATTGACGCCACGGCTTGGGGCAGCGGTGAGTGGTTCACCATTGCCTTCGCGCAGAATCCTGGCAATTGGGGCAACACGGGCAACTACGTGGCGGATTTGACCACCAACCTGGTGCGCGGCGGCCAGGTGAATACGATTTCCGTCACCTTGGACACGCGGGAACCGGGATGGTCGAACACGAACAATCTGGCCTATGTCGGGTGGGTCACAGATGTGCCTGGCGGCGCCAATTTGAACGCGGCGCAGGAGCTCACCATAGACAATTTCAGCCTGGTGATTCAGAATGAGCAGCCCTTCACGAACACCTATGCCGCCAACGGCGCGACGAGTGGCACCGTGCCGGTGGATGGCAGCAGCCCCTACTTTCCGAATTCAGTCGTGACGGTGCTGGCCAACACGGGCAGCCTGGCCAAGACCGGCTACAATTTTGCCGGTTGGAACACGGCGGCGGATGGTAGCGGCACGGCGTATTCGGCCGGCAGCACCTTCACGATCACTAACAACACGGTTTTGTATGCGCATTGGGTCAGTGGCTACACGGTGATTTACAATGGCAATGGCAACACAGGTGGTTCCGTGCCGGTGGACGCCAACTCCTACGCCTCGGGCGCATCCGCCACGGTGCTGGGCAGCGGCACGCTGGTCAAAACGGGTTATGTGTTTACCAACTGGAACACGGCGGCCGACGGCAGCGGCGCCAGCTATGACGCCGGTGGCACAATGACGGTGAACAGCAACACCACCCTGTATGCACAGTGGAATCTGGGTCAATACACCGCGACCTACCTCGCCGGGGCCGGTGGCACGGTTTCCGGGATCGCCACCCAGACGGTTACCTATGGCACCAGCACCACGCCGGTGACCGCAGTGCATAATGTCTTAGGCTATCGGTTCGTGGGCTGGAGCGATGGCGTGCTCACGGCTACGCGCAGCGACGTCAACTTCCCCTCGAATTTGACGGTGACGGCCATCTTCGACAACAACCTGACTTGGGACAACGGCGCCGGCACTTTTGCCTGGAACACGACCGACACCAATTGGACGGGGTCGGTGTGGAATGACAGCATACCCGACAACGCCATTTTCAATAACGGCAGCAACACGGTTAACCTCACCCAACCCATCACAGCGGGCAGTCTGACGGCCAACTTTGGCGGTGCGCCGTCCGGCCCGCACAATCTCGTGCTTTCCGGCAACAGCTTGTCCCTGGCGAGTATTCTATGTTTGGGGCGGCTATAATCCGGCGGCGGGCGGCGGCGGCGTGGACAGTATTTCCGAGGCCAACAACCAGCGGCTGACGATCAGCAATTTGACCGTCAATGTCGCGGGGAATGTGGCGATTCGCCGCGGTTCGTTCCTGGCGCAAGGCGGCAGCGTCCTGAATGCGGGTGGGTTTAGCGCTCCTGATGCGTGGAGCGTGTTCTTGATGCAGGACAGCGCGGTCGTAACGGCCACGAACGGGGTTGATCTATCCACCATTGCCTGCGCGGCTTATCTCAATGGCGGCACTTTGACCACGCCGCTCCTCAATGTCGGCAACGCCACCTGGAGCGGGGCCAGCGGGTTGTATCTGAACGGAGTCACGGTGGTGCCGTCGCAAGGCAGCGCTGATTTTCTCCAGGTGTTCAATGACGGGAACACCAACAGCCGGGCGGCCGCAACGATTCAGACCGGCGGTTTGATTCTCAATTCCGCGCATGATGTGACGATTGCAACGGCGCTCAACGGCGCCGGCGGCCTCACCAAGCAAGGCACGGGCAAACTGAGCCTGGCGGCGGCCTATGCTGCCAATACCTACGCGGGCAGGACCGTGGTGCAAGGCGGCATCCTCTCGATTGACTCAACCAGCGCACTTGGCGGCGGGCCGGTGGTCATCACCAACGGCGCGATGATGGATTTGAACTACTTCGGCGCGATTCAAGTTGCTGGCTTGACCTTGAACGGCGTGACCCAGCCGGATGGCAGCTATGGCTCATCGCTCTCGGGCGCGACTTATACCAATGACACCTACTTTACCAACTCGGGTGTGCTCAATGTCAGTCGGCCAGCAGCTTTGACCTGGGACAACGGCGCCGGCACCGGCAATTGGAACAGCACGGACGTCAACTGGACGGGCCTCTTATGGAACAACATGCTGCCTGACGGCGCCCAGTTCACCACGGTGGGCGGGACGGTCAATTTGACCGAAGCAATCACGGCCGGCAGCGTGACGGCGGGCAATACCAGCTTGAACGTGCCCAACGTCACTCTCACCAACGGCAGCCTGACCGCCAGCAGCCTGACGATTCAGGGCTACGGTTCTAATGGTGGCGGGTATTCCAGCAATCCGACGCTCACGCTGGCGGTGCCGACGGTTTCGGTGGCGGGGGATATGGCGGCGGGGCGGGCCAACCTGGTGATCGCCAGCGGCACGGTGACAGCCAACCGGATCGTTACCGCCGCTGCCAGCGCCGACTGGGCGGATGTGGTGATTGCCGGGGGCACGGTGACCGCGACCAATGGCGTGGATGGCTCGGTGTATGGCGCGGTGACGTTCCAGTTGGATTTGAACGGCGGCGCGCTTTACACGCCGTTCATCACGGTGGCGGACCGGGAAGCGGGTCCCGACAACAATGCCTGGCTGAACTTCAACGGGACGGTGGTGCATCCGACCGCCAGCACCGCGAACTTCATCACGCTCTACGGCGGGAATCAAAACACCTACGTGGGCAACGGCGGGGTGAAGATCAGCACGGATGGCTATGACATCGGCATTGGGGTGAACCTCGTGGCCTCCGGCACGGGCGGCTTGACCAAGTCCGGCTCCGGCACGCTGACCTTGTCCGGAACCAACACCTACACCGGCCCGACGCATGTGCAGGGCGGCGTGCTCTCGATTGGCTCAACCGGCTCGCTGGGCGCCGCCGCCGTGGACATCGCCAGCGGCGCGAAGATGGATCTGAATTACGGCGGCCAGATTCAAGTGGCGAGCCTGACCCTGAACGGCACGGCCCAGCCATTTGGCACCTATGGCGCGACCGGTTCGGGTGCTGCGCATACTAATGACACCTATTTGACCGGCACGGGCGTGCTTTATATCCCTGCGCCTCCGACGCTGAGTTATCTCAATTCCGCCGGCAACCTGACCTTCACTTGGACGGGCAGCGGTTCGCTGGAATGGCAGACGAACGCGTTGAGCACCGGATTGAGCACGAACTGGGTGGCGTATCCGAACGGCACCAATGGAGTGACCGTGCCGATTGATGCCACCAAAGACAGCGTATTCTTCCGTGTGAAACAATAATAACTGGCTTTTTAAAACAGGCCGTTTCACCGAGCCGGGAGGCGGGCAACCGTCTCCCGGTTTATGTTACATGAGACCATGACCAAAAAGCATCTCAAGCTTGAGAACACGCGCCAGACGGTTCAGCGCCGACTGGAACTTCAGCATTGTTTCAGGCCCTTACTGCCAGCGCTGCTGCTGGCGGTCTTGGGTCTGGCGGCGGGCATGTCCCGCGGGTTGGCGGATGTGACGATCTATCAGGACTTGTTCAACGACCAGCAGAACATCAGCAAAGGCGGGACTTACACGCAGACGCTGGCGGGTTCGACACCCACGGTGCGAAACGGAATTGCGGGTGGCAGTGCCTCGGCCATCTGGACTTCGGCCGCCGAGACGGGCGGCTGGGGGCAGCGCGATTACAACAATAACGGCGTCGCCACGCCCACGAGTTCCAACTATCTGCCGTTCACGCCGCAGCCGGGACATCTCTATTTGCTCACCGCCACCATCAATGCCGCGAACTGGTCCACCGTCAATGGCGACTGGTTCACGATTGGCTTTACGTCGCTTCCGAACAACTGGGTGCCGGGTAACTATGTTGCCAACTTGAGCGATGGCAATCCGAATGCCGGTTTGGTGCGCTCGGGTTCGGCCAAGACGATTCAACTCACGCTCGACACGCGGTCGCCGGGTTGGGCGAACACGAGCAACTTGGCCTATGTCGGCTGGATTGCCGTTGCTCCGGGCACGGCGAATTTGAATCCATTGGTCGCGCCACAGGTCACGATTGATAATTTCAGTTTGGTGATTCAGCTCCCCTGCACGAACACCTACGCGGCCAATGGCGCGACGGGCGGCGCTGTGCCGGTGGACGGCAGCGTTTACTCCAGCAACGCGACGGCGACGGTGCTGGGCAACACCGGCGGTCTGACGAAGACCGGCTATCGTTTTTCAAGTTGGAACACCGCCGCCAACGGCAGCGGCACAAGTTATTCGGCGGGCAGCACGTTTGTGATCCAGAGCAACACCACGCTCTTTGCCCAATGGATTCCCAGCACCGGCAATGTCGTGACCTACGGCGGCAACGGAAACACCGGCGGGATTCCACCGTTCGATACCATTGATTATCCGAGCAACGCCACGGTCACGGTGCTGGGCAACACCGGCGGGTTGACCAACTCGGGCTATTGGTTCTCGGGCTGGAACACGTCCGCCAATGGCAGCGGGGCAAATTATTCTCCGGGCAGCACGTTCGTCATCACGAGCAACACCGTGCTCTACGCGAAGTGGTCTGTTCCCTATTATCCTCCCGGCACGCTCGCCGATTACAACGAAGTCTGGACGACGCCGAGCAGCAATTCCTGGGAGTCCATGCCGTTGGGCAACGGCGAGACTACGCTCAATGTCTGGGTCGAGAACAACGGCGACTTGCGCTTCTACATGGGGCGCTCCGACGCCGAGAGCGAGGGCAACATCAACCTCAAGCTCGGTCGCGTGCGGGTGAAACTCACGCCGAATCCATTCGCCGCCGGACAGCCGTTCAACCAGACGCTTGATCTCGCCACGGGGTGGATTCTCATCACCGCGGGTGCGCCGGGAAGTCAAACCCGTTTGCAACTTTGGGTGGACGCCAACCATCCGGTCATCCGCGTCGGCGGCGACAGCGATGCTCCGGTTTCCGTCGAGGCGTCCTACGAGATGGATCTCCGCACGCTGAACACCGCGACGGCAATCGCTGATGCGCAGCAAGGCGACTATGTCCTGAACGACGGCGCGAACGCGGTCACTTGGTATCATCGCAACCGCGCATCGGCGTTCTACAACAACCTCTCTTCCGAGGGACTCTACCAATCGCTCGCCACCATCCAAGATCCCATCATGAACCGCACTTTCGGCGGGCGGATGAGCGGCAACGGCTTGGTGCGCAGCGGGACTCAAAAGCTCGCCAGTTCCGTCGCTGCCACCAACATAGATCTGGCGATTGATGTGAATGCGGGCGTTTATCCCACGGCGACGAACTGGCTGGCCGACCTTAACGCGCTGGCGGCGGCGCGCGGCAGCCGCAGTTTGTCCGCTGATCTGTCGGCGCATCAAACGTGGTGGAGCAATTTCTGGCCGCGCAGTTACCTTAACTTGGGAGGGGCGACGGAGACCCGGCTCATCGCGAAGTATTACGCGCACCAGCGGTTCATCAACGCCTGCACCACGCGCGGAAATTATCCCACGCCATTCAACGGCTCGACGCTGACCATGGACCGGCCTGTCGGTTATCCCAGCTTCTTCGGCATCAGCGGCACCGCCCAGAACGCCGATTACCGCGATTGGGCTGTCTGCCGGATTTTCTGGCAGAACACCCGTCACATCTACTGGCCGATGCTCACCAGCGGCGACTACGACCTCACCGAACAACTCTCTCGGTTCTGCCGCAACATCCTGCCGATCTGCCGTGAGCGCGCCATGGTGTGGGAAGGCAACCCCGGAATGCTCATGCCGGAGGGTGTCGCCGTCGGCGGTGACTCGATCTTTGGCCGCAGTATTCCCACGCACCTGACCGAACACCGCGGCGGCATGACCGACATGGCCATTTTGCTGGCCGACATCTACGACCACACGCGCGACCAGACGTTTTTCACCAACACCTATCAGCCGTGGGCCGATGCCGTGGTGACCTTCTTCGAGCACAAGTTTCCCAATCGCGATGCCTACGGGAAAATCCTTCTCGCCCCGTCCGCAGCGGTGGAAACCTACAAGAACTCGGCCAATTCCGCGCCGGAGGTCGGGCCGCTGCGCCGCATCCTCTCCGATCTGCTGCGGCTGGACCCGGGCACGCTGACCTCCACCCAGCGCACCCGCTATCAGGGAATGCTGGACAGCATGCCCGAGCCGCCGTTGAAAACCGTGCTCAACCAGCCGATGCTTGGCGTCCATCAAACCGGCGACGCAGGGCGTGACATGGTCGAGACTCCGTCGCACTACAGCGTGTGGCCGGCTCGCGAGGCCGGACTTGGCCGTCCCTCGCTGCTGGCAGCCGGACGCCGTGACCATGGCTCGCGCATGTTCACCTTCGACGGCACGTCGGGCCGCTCCTTCGAATCCGGCGGCTGGCTCTACACCCCCACGGTGGCCGCCCAGCTCAACCTTCCGCAGCAGGCGAAATTCTACGCCCTGCGCAATTTCCTCGATCCCATTCCCGAGACTGTCGGCAACGGCACCGCCACGATCTCCGATCCCTATCCCGGCAAGCCTCGCTTCCATGCCTTCTGGGAAAGCCGCTTTGATTACATCCCGGATCAATGTCACGGCGGCTCGACGATCCATGGTTTGGAAAACATGGTCGTCCAGTCCCAGGGCAATAAAATTTATCTCCTGCCGGCGTGGCCGGAGGATTGGGATTTGAATTTCAAAGTCTATGCCGCGCAGAACACGGTGCTGGAAGGTGTTTACAGCAACGGCGTCCTGCGTTCGCTCACGGTCACGCCGTCATCGCGCGCCGCGGACATGATTGACATGAGCAGCGTCACCAACCGGATTCGGACGCTGGTCGGCGTGATGACGACCGATATCAATTATCTGCTGGGCCTGCCGCCGATGCGCGACGGCTCGCCGACGTTGAGCGCGGCGTCGAACTCCGTGGTCACCGGGCCTTGGCTGGCGCAGCACGGTAATTCATTGGCCGGCGGGGTGGCCGGGCCGTTCACGTCGGCTGATTGGGGCGGCAGCATGGCCAAGGGCAATTCGATTTATGTGCATGTGTTGAATTGGCCGGGCGAAACGCTCGTGCTGCCCAACCTCGCGTTGGGACGGCAGGTGACGAATAGCCAGGTGTTGACCGGCGGCAGCGCGACCGTCACGCAGTCTGTCAACGGCATCACCATCACCGTGCCAGCGGCGAATCATGATCCGATTGACACCATCATCCGGCTGGACCTGAACGGCAGCGCGGAGGCGTTGGCCTGGTATCAGCCCTACGTCGGCTCGCTTTGCACTGGGGCCGCCGCGAGTGCCAGCGCGCAACTTGCCGGCTTCGAGGCGACGAACGCGTGCGACGCCAATGCCGCGACTTCGTGGCGGCACGGTGCAGCCAGCGGCACGCTGACGATTCCGTTCGGCGGCACGCGCACCATCGGACGCATTGATGTCCAGTTTGACAACGGTTCTTCCTTCTCGAATCAAAACATCAGCGTCACCCTCGAAGCGCAAAGTCCTTCGGGCGCGTGGTCCACGCTTTGGTCGGGCACATCGTATAACTTGGTGCTGAATCGTCCGCTCGCTCCCACCCAGGCCGCGGCGGTGCGCTTGACCACCAGCGCGCAAGGCGTGCGGCAACTCGACGTGTTCGCCGCCCCGAGCGCTTACACCCGCACCGACAACCCCACCACCAGCGACACGCAGATCGAAGTGCCGGCCGACGAGGCGTTGTTTCAGGAAAATTTGGCGGGCGTTCACGATCTGCTCAAAACGGGCGATGGCACTCTGTCGCTGATTGATCCGGCGGGGTATGTCGGCGCGACGCGCATCTTGGCCGGGACTTTGAAATTGCTCCCGCCGCTGAGCAATCCCGTGTCCGGATTCGTGCGGCGTTTCGACGCGTCGAAGTTGGGACTGGCGCAAGGCGCTTCGGTGACGCAGTGGACGGACTTAAGTTCCAACCAAGCCATCGCCACGCCCCAGACTGGTTTTTCGCCGACCTACGTCACCAACGCCGTCAACGGCCTTGGCGCGATTCATTTCAACGCGGGCGCTTCGGCCAACACCAGCCAAAGCTTGAACTTCACCCGCGCCTCCGGGCTGTTCTCGATGTTTTCCGTTTTCAAAGGCGCGAGTTTTCTCCTGACCGACACTAGCGCGAATGATTTTCATCGTCCGGATGACACAAATACCGCCGCGCCGATTTGGGCGCCGGCCAGTTATGGTTGGACGAGCGCCAACATTCTGAATGGCCGGACTTATGTGAACGGCGCGCAGGTGGACGGGAGTTCCTACGCGATGCCCACAAATCTGAATAACGGCTTCAACCAAATCACCGTCATGACCGCTGGCGGGGTGCAGGCGGATGGTTTCAACCGCGACCGCGTCTATCACTCCGGCGACCAAACTCATGGCGAAGTTGTTCTCTACACTCGCACCTTGACCGAGGCGGAGCGCCTGGGCACGGAACGCTATCTCCGCACCAAGTGGTTTGGCGAGCCGGGGGTTTCCAACATCCTGCCGACCAACACGGCGGTCTCACTCGAAAACAACAACTGCATTTTCGACCTGAACGGTGCGACTCAAACAATTGCTTCGCTCGGCAGCGCGCCCGGCAGCGTCGTGGCGTTCAATGGCGGCACGCTGATCGTTGCCGGCAACCAGGGCAGCGCGATTGTGCAGGGCACTATCACCGGCCCGGGCAATCTGGTGAATCAGGGCACGCTGAGGCTCGTGGGCGACGCCACGCTTTCATTCGTTGGCAGTTTCACCAACACGGGTGTCTTGGACATCATGACCTGGAACGGCGCGTTGCCCGCCGGGTTTGTCAATCAAGGCGTGGTTCTCGACCGCAGCCAGGTGGTCATCCGCTCCCTCGCCAACACCAACGGCCAGTGGTCTGTTTCGATTGATGGCTATACCGGGCACAACTACCAACTCCAGCGCTCCGATAATCTCGGCGGCGGATGGGTGAACATTGGTGTGGCGCAAGCGGGCGGCAGCGGTGGACTCTTGCAGTTGACGGACTCGCAGAACCCCGCAGCCACCAGTGGTTTTTATCGCGTGTTGGTCAGCCCATGAGCAGGCACGAAGTTTTACACGAATGAAAACAGCGGAACGCACAGACATATCAAATAGACAAACCTCCAGTTGCATGGAAACCAAACATCACCTCGTCGCTCATGTGGGCGTGGCGGTCAGTCGCTTCTGGCCGTCCAAGGTTGTTTTGCTTCTGGTGGTCATCGGCATGGTCTTGGCCGCGTCTCGCATCCTGGCGGCGGTGACTTGGGACAACGGCACTGGCAATGGCCGATGGAGCACCACGGACACGAACTGGACGGGGTTTGCGTGGAACAACGTGCAACCTTTCAGTGCGCTTTTCACGACGGTCGGCGGCACGATCAATTTGGCGCAACCGATCACCGCCGGTAGCGTGACGATGGGCGACACCAGTTTCAACGCGTCCAACGTCACGTTGACCAATGGCAGCCTGACTGCCAGTAACCTGACCGTTCAAGGTTACAATGGCACAACGCCGGCTCCTATTCCAGCAATCCGACGCTGACCTTGGCTGTGCCGACGGTTTCGGTGACGGGAGATATTGCCGTGGGGCGGGCTACGCTCGTCATCAGCAGCGGCACGGTGTCGGCCAAACGAATCATTTCCTCCGCTGCCAGCGCCGACTGGGCGGACGTGGTGATCAACGGCGGCACGGTGACGGCGACGAACGGCGTGGATGGATCGGTGAACACGGCGGCGACGTTCCAGTTGGATTTGAATGGCGGCGCGCTTTACACGCCGTTCATCAAGGTGGCGGACCGGGAAGTGGGCGCTAACAATAATGCTTGGCTGAATTTCAACGGGACGGTGGTGCATCCGACAATCACCACGAATAATTTCATCACGCTCTACGGCGGGAATCAAAATGCATTCGTCGGAAATGGTGGTGCTGTTTTTAGCACGGATGGCCGCGACATTGGCATCGGCGTCAACTTGGTTGCCTACGGCAACGGGGGGCTGACCAAGTCCGGATCGGGAACGCTGACGCTCTCGGGGCAGAACAGTTATCTCGGCACGACCCGCGTTCTGGGCGGCGTGCTGGCGGTTGCGAATTCATCCGCGCTGCCAGTCTCCAGTGTGATTGACATCACCAATGGCGCGATGGTGAATCTGAATTTCACGGGCAACACGGCGGTCGGCGGCTTGCGCTTGAACGGCGTCACGCAGCCGGCGGGAGTTTATGGCGCAGACACGCAGCCAACTTTTTTCACTGGCGCGGGACATTTGGTGGTTCTTCCACCGGTCACCAACGCGCTGGCCAGGTGCGGCCAACGACGGCGTTTCCAATTTTCGCTGGATGAAATACGGCTACTTCGTGCACTACGTCTTCGGCGGCGTGCGCAAGTCCGATGGGAACTGGCCGAGCGACGCCAATGACATGGCCGACCGCTTCGATGCCACGGGCTTCGCCGATGACCTCCAATCCATGGGCGTTGAGTATGTCATCTTCACTGCCTGGCACTTCAACGTAGTCTGCCTCTGGCCGAGCACGGCGATGAACCAGTGGATGCCCGGCCACACCGTGAACCGTGACCTTATCAGCGATATGATTGACGCCGTGAGGGCCAAGGGAATCCGAGTCCTTCTCTACACACATCCTCGCGACGGTCACGACATGAATACTGCCGATCAGATCACCACCGGATGGGGGCCTGGCCCCGGCGGCTACGACCCGGATTGGAACCAGTTCGACCGTCAAAAGTGGAACGACTTCATCAACGACATCTACGCCGATTTGATTAACCGGTATGGCAGCCGCATTGACGGCTTGTTCATTGATGAGGGCAGTCCGCTCGGCGACAGCTATCGGGTGGTGGATTATCCGCGTCTCCGCCAGACGATCAAGAGCCGCCAGCCGGACTTGCTGATGATGCATAATTACTACGGCAACAACTACAGTTGCGACATCGGCGCGACCGAGGTGAGTTATTGGCAAGCGTGGGTGCCAGGCACGGACCCGAACAACTGGCCCGCCACGGGACGCCCCATGTCCATGGTCATGGGCAGCGCCTGGTCGGCTGTCCAGGTGCCGGGGATCTACGCTCCGCGCTACAACGCCACGGAAATGTTCCGCATGACGGTCTTGCGTGCCGGCGTCAATTCCACCGATGGCGGCGGAGTGAACTGGGCGGCCGGCCCGTATGCCGGCGGCGGTTGGGAAACCGGCGTGCTCGAACAGATGCGGCAAATCGGCTCGTGGATCGCCCCCATCCGCCGTTCCATCTGCAACACGTTGCCGAGCCAGTCGTGGATCACGCCGGCCAACGCCACCATCAACAGTCTCGCCAACGGCATCGTCGCGACGCGCGCGTTCGGATGACGGCACCGAATTTGTCCACGTGCTGACGCCGCCGGCGACGAACTCAATCACGCTTCCGGCTCCGGCGGATGGACGGGGTTATTCCTCGGCATCCCTGCTGGCCAGCGGAAATCCGGTGACGCTCGTTCGCAACGTGGATGGTTCGCTGACTTTGACTCTGCAATCTGGAGATGCGTGGGACAGTCGTGACACGGTCATCGCGCTCACAGCCGGTCACGGTCACTTGGAATGGCAACAGCAACGATGCCGGCCCCGGCACCGCAGCGTGGGCCGAGTGGTCGGACAATTTCAGCAACGGCGTGCCGGTCAACACGCGCTTCCGTTCGGGCGACAACGTTGATTTCTCGGGCCTCGGCGCAACGAATGTGATGCCGTGGGTTTCCGGTTTCAACGTCGGCGGCCTGCGCTTCGCAGGGAAAGGATTATTTGATTCAGCCGTCAGGCGCGCCCACGCTTACGTTAAGCAGCGGGCGGATCAACGTGACCAACGGCATCACCGCCACGTTCAACCAAAACGGCGCGGCGGCCCGCTGACCCTCGCTGGTTCGGAGGGATTGCAAAAGACCGGCGATGGCACGCTGGATTTGAATCTGGCGACGACCTACACCGGAAGCACGGTTCTCGGAGGAGGCGTTCTGGGTTTCGCGAGCGGCGGGCTGGGCGCAGGTGGCAACATCGTTTTCCAAGGCGGCACGCTGGCGTATCTCGCGGGAAACACCGACGACATTTCCGCTCGGATTCATTACAGCCAATCGCCAATCATCATTGATACCGGCGGCAACAATGTTCTCTTCGCCACGCCGCTGGGAGCCGACAACTTGGCCGGTCTGACCAAGCTGGGCGCGGGCACGTTGAGTCTGGCGGGCGGCGCACAGGATTTCGAGCGGAACTGCCATCGTGTCCGCCGGCACGCTGAGGTTCGATCCGGGCACGGCCGGCGGCGGTGACCATCACCAATAGTGGGTTTGAAAATCCGAGCTTACGCTGCTGCTGGCTGGAGTTACAATCCCACAAACACCGGTTGGACTTTTAGCGCGTCCAGCGGCACCGCCGCCAATGGCTCTCCGTGGGTGGCCAATGCTCCCGAAGGCGTTCAAGCCGCCTTCATTCAAAATACCGGCACGATGAGCCGCTCGTTCAACGTCACCGTCGCGGGCGCTTACGTTCTCGCCTTCAAAGCCGCGAATCGTCCGGGATATGTGCCGTCCGCCTTGGTGATCACCGTGGACAGTAAAACGATTCTCACCTTGTCGCCGGGGCAGATCGGGCAGGGCGGCGATTTCAATTTGTTCCAATGCTCCGGCCATCGCGTTGACCGCCGGAACACACAGCCTCGTGTTTCAAGGCATGCAGAATGGAGCGGATTCGGACACCATCATTGACGCGGTTTCCCTGACCGGCGTTGGGCCGGGGAGTCTGGCTGCGGGCACGGCGTTGCAACTCACCGGCGCTGGCGCTGCGTTCGTTGCTGGCCCAGGTTCTCAAACGCTGGCTTCGCTCGCAGGGGCGGCGAATACCCAGGTTCTTTTGACCAACACCGCTTTGATCATCAGCAGCAATGATCCCGTCGCGATTTTCGCTGGCAACATCGCCGGCACGGGCAGCGTGACGGTCAACGGCACGCTCCGGCTCGTCGGCAACGCGCAGATCTCATTCAGCGGCGGGTTCACAAACAATGGCGTTTTGGACATCATGACTTGGAACGGCGCGTTGCCTGCCGGGTTCGTCAATCAAGGCGTGGTTCTCGACCGCAGCCGGGTGGTGATCCGATTCCTCGCCAACACCAATGGCCAGTGGGCCGTTTCGATAGATGGATACACAGGTCACAACTACCAACTCCAGCGGTGCGATCAGCTCGGCGGCGGCTGGGTGAACATCGGCGCGAATCAGGCGGGCAGCGGTGGGACCTTGCAATTGGCGGATGCGATCAACCCCGCCGGCGCCAGTGGTTTTTATCGCGTGCTGGTCAATCCATGAAAGGGCGCAAAATGTTTAACGATGAATGAAACCGAAGTGTTTTAGAGACAGATAAATTAAGAACAACCTGAGCATCTGCCTTCAGCATTATGACGACAGGACATCAGTTTCTCGCAAGCATGCGCCCGGCGACTCAATGGCGGTCGGGACGATTCATCCGTTCCAGCCGATCAATGCCGGTCCTTATGCTGGCGGTCATCGGTCTGGCTCTGGGTGTGTCCCGCGCCATGGCGGATGTGACCATCTATCAGGACTTGTTCAACGACCAGCAGAACATCAACAAGGGCGGTCCTTATACCCAATCGCTGGCGGGTTCGGTGCCCACGGTGCGCAACGCCATTGCCGGCGGCAGTGCCTCGGCCACGTGGCAGGCGGATGTGGAGACGGGTGGTTGGGGACAGCGCGACTACAACGACAATGGCGTAGCGACACCGACCAGCAGCAACTTCCTGCCGTTCACCCCGGTCGCGGGCATTGCCTACCGGCTCCAGGCGACAATTGATACGACCGGAGCCGCGGGCATGGGCAATAGCTGGTTCACGGTGGGCTTCACCAGTTCCCAGCACAACTGGAATGGTGCCGACGTTGGCACCATTGACATCGCGGATCTGGTCCGCTTCAACGACGCAAAACTTTCCACGATCACCTACACGGTCCGTGGCGACGCCTTGATCGCGGCTGGCATTCAATATGTCGGTTGGATTACGGACGGTGCCGGCACCGTCAATTTGAATCCAAATGCGCCGCAGGTGACGATTGATAATTTCAGTTTGATGAAGATCGATAACCCGTCCACCAACGGTTACGTGGCTAATGGCGCGACGAGCGGCACGGTGCCGGTAGATGGGACGATCTACTCCAGCAACGCGACCGTGACGGTGCTGGGCAACACCGGCAGCCTGGCGAAGACCGGCTACAAATTTACCGGCTGGAACACGGCGGCGGATGGCAGTGGCACGACTTATTCACCAAGCAACACCTTCGTCATTACCAGCAACACGGTTTTGTATGCGCAATGGGCGGCCGCACCAGTGCAAACCCTTTTGTTGTCGGATAATTTCAACGGCGGCAACGATCTGGCGTCCACGTTTAACAACACTTTGGCGGCGGATCAGTCGGGTTTGCTCGCGCCCACTACCTACGCTGTGTCAGCCCCCTACGACTGGTATGCCCAGCACGGGGCGGGCGGTGCCATGCTGCTGTTGAACTCGGCGTGGGTCAGCTTGAATCGAAATTTCGCCACAAACGCAAACAGCCTGAACCTGCCGCTGGTGATTCAGTTCGACGCTTGGGTGGACAACGGTGCGTCCTATGCTTGGCTGGGTTTTGCGATTGCCGCGGCCCAAGGGGTGGAATTCTACAGTGCGACTTATGGCCAAAATGTTCCACAATCATCTGGCACCAACACCTACAAGTGTATTCTCTCGGATATTACGGGCTTAAGCTCCGCCTTCAACGGCATTACCAATGGCGCCGTGATCCGGTTTTACAAGAACAGCGTGCTGCAAAGCACGACGACCAATACGCTGTCGGCCACCAGTGGGTATTTAACTTTCAAGCAAGACCAGTGGGACGGGACTTCTTATGGTCATGTGGACAACCTGTCGGTTTCGGTGGCGCCCATTTATTCCGTGACTTACAGCGGCAATGGCAGCACCGGCGGCAGCGTGCCCGCCGACAGCCGCAGCCCCTACGCCGCCGCGTCCACCGTGACGGTGCTGGGCAACACGGGAAACCTGACCAACAACGGATTCTTTTTCGGCGGCTGGAACACGGCGGCGAACGGCATCGGCACGACGTATTTGCCGGGCAACACCTTTGCGGTCACCAGCAACACCGTTTTGTATGCGCAGTGGTTGAGCGGGTATGTGGTCACCTATAGCGGCAACGGCAACACCGGCGGTTCGACCCCGGTGGATTCCAACCTCTATGCTCCGGGCGCTTCAGCCACTGTGCTGGGCACCAACACGCTGTCCAAGACGAACTTCGTCTTTGCCAGTTGGAACACGGCCGCCAATGGCTCCGGCGCCAGCTACCTGCCCGGTGCCACGCTGACGGTTACGAACAACACTCCGTTGTATGCGCAATGGACCATGTTGAACGGAATCTGGGATAACGGCACCGGCAATGGCTATTGGAGCAGCACGAACGCCAACTGGTCCGGCGGCTACGCTTGGAACAATGCCCAAAACTGCAACGCCTATTTCGCGGGGGTTGGCGGGACGATCAGCTTGAGGCAACCCATCACGGCCGGGAGCGTGAACGTGGGCGACGTAAGCTCGAATATACCCAGCACCACCTTTGCCAACGGCAGTCTGACCGCCAGCAGCCTGACGATTCAAGGCTACGGTTCCAATGGCGGCACCTATTCCAGCAATCCGACGCTCACGCTGGCGGTGCCCAGCGTTTCGGTGGCGGGCGACCTGGCGGCGGGGCGGGCCAATTTCGTCATCAGCAGCGGCAACGTGTCCGCCAACCGGATTATTTCTGCCAGCGGCAGCGCAGACTGGGCGGATGTCGTCATCAACGGCGGCACGGTAACGGCAACCAACGGGGTGGATGGTTCGGTGGGTACCACGGCGACGTTCCAGTTGGATTTGAACGGCGGTTCGCTTTACACGCCGTTCATCAAGGTGGCGGACCGCGAAGCGGGCGCTGGCAACAACGCCTGGCTGACCTTCAACGGCACGGTGGTGCATCCGACCGTGAACACAAACAATTTCATCACGCTCTACGGCGGGAATCAAAATACCTACGTTGGTGCCGGCGGAGTGAATTTCAGCACGGACGGGCATGACATCACCGTTGGCGTGAACCTGCTGGCCTCGGGCACGGGCGGTCTCACCAAGACCGGCACTGGCAAGCTCACCTTGTCTGGCACCGCCACTTACGTTGGCAAGACTTTGGTGCAGGGCGGCGTGCTCTCCATCGGTTCCACCAGCGCGCTGCCCGGCGGGCCGGTGGAAGTGACCAACGGCGCGGCGATGAATTTGAACTATTCCGGGCAGATTCAAGTGTCCAGCCTCACCTTGAATGGCGTCGCGCAGCCGGCTGGCACCTATGGCGCGACCGGCTCCGGCGCGACTTACACCAATAACACCTACTTTACCGGCACCGGCAGGCTCAGTGTTTCTCCCGTGGCTTTGACGTGGGACAACGGTTCCGCCAGCGGCAATTGGAACAGCACCGACCTCAATTGGTCGGGTTACTCCTGGAGCAGCGTATATCTACATGACGCCATTTTCGGTGCCACCGGTGTGGGCACGGTGACGTTGACGGAAACCATCACCGCCAAATCCATCACGTTCAACACGGCGGGTTATACGCTCACCGGCGGCTCGTTGATTTTGACCGGCCCGCAGGCGATCACCAATAACGCCAACGCCACCATCAATTCACCGTTTGATTGCAGCGCATTGAACAAGTTTGGTGTGGGCACGCTGACCTTGGGCGGGGATACCATTTACCTCGGTAGTGTTGCGGTGAACGCGGGCACCTTGAGTTTGTCCAGTCCGCTGTTGGACGCTTGCACGACGGTCAGTCTCGCGGCGGGCGCGAAGATGGATCTGAACTTCACCGGCACCAATGCCATCCGCAGCTTGACCATCAATGGCGCCAATCTTCCGGCTGGCACCTACAACGCCCAGCATCCAGTTTACGGCTCCTATTTCACCGGCGTCGGTTCGCTACGAATTTTCCCGCTGACCTACGAGTTGTATGGCGGCAATGAAAATTGGCCGGCAGGAATCCGCGCCGGGATTGTGGCTTACATGAATGAAGGCACGGCGAACTACAACGCCTTCGGCTATTTTCCGATGCACGTCGGGGTTAATTACGATTCCGGCGTGCCCACCGCCAACGCCGGAGATGGCGGGCCGATTACTTTTGGCGGCAGCATCAGCGGACGGACGGCCATCCACGAGCTCCAACATTGCATGGGCATTGGGACATCCGGGGCCTACGCCTACCAGCAATCGGGCGGTCAGTGGACCGGCGCCCACGCGAATCAGCGCATTCAACTTTACCTTGGCGCGAACGCGACGATCGGTTGCGACGGCGCGCACTTCTGGCCCTATGGGCTGAACTACTCGGACGAGGATGGTCCGACCGAGCGCTACCGCCATGTCAAACTGGTTGCGGCGATGCGTTGGGACATGGGCCTCGTGGGCGACTCGAATGGCGACGGCGTCCCGGACGACTGGGATATGTTTTGGTTTGGCACGCTGACGCCGAGCGTGAATGCGTCCAACAACTTGGCGGCGTATCTGGCGGATGTCTCGCCCCTGCCGACGGTGTCCCTGGTGCAAACGAACCTCGCCTTCAGTGTCAGTGGCACGAACCTAACGTTGAGCTGGCCGGCGGATCACGTCGGCTGGACGCTGCTGCAACAGACCAATCGTTTGCAACAAGGCATCAGTGCGAACACCAACGACTGGATGCGGGTGGTGGGCAGTTCGGCGACGAACCGTGTGGTGATTCGCATCTCGCCCACGCAGCCGGGCGGCTACTACCGGCTCGTCTATCCATGAACCAAAACCAAGGAAACAATTATGAACAATTCGATCCTGAAGAATATTGTTCAACTTAGACCGCGGAGGGGATTCACGCTCATTGAGCTGCTCGTGGTCATTGCCATCATCGCGATTTTGGCGGCGATGCTTTTGCCGGCGCTGGCCAGCGCCAAACAAAGAGCCTATCAAGCCCAATGTGCCAGCAACCTCAAGCAATGGGGCTTGGCCATCAATATGTATGCCGGGGACAACCACGATTTCTTTCCCAACAACACCCAGGGAGTGGATATCTATTGGGTCTCGCCCTTTTTTGTGGACGGCTTTTTCAAGCCGTATTTGTATCCGAATCGCTTGGGCACAGCAGCCACCGGCGAGCGTTCCAAAAACGACGTCCTGTATTGCCCGACCGACGAGCTTCATCGCTGGTGGGAAGTTCAATTTCCCGGCGCCATCACCCCGACGACTGTGCAACTTCTCGGGTATGGCTATATTCCGGGGCGCAGTGCCACGCAACCGTCCTACAACCTGACCGTCAACGGCGTGGCAGGATGGTGCACCCGCAACAAACTGGGCGGCAAGCTCCGCACCGCCCCCGTGATGCTGGACAAGATTGTTTTTATGGGCACTTGGAACATCGCGGCTGACAGCGGCAGCGGAACCTTCGGGGGTTCACCCGCCGCCTCTAACCACACGGTTAAAGGAATGCCTCGGGGATCCAATATTCTATTTGAGGACGGTCGAGTGGAGTGGGTCAAGTTCAATCCTGCCAACGCCAAAGGCTCTATTGACGTTGGTGCCAGCCGCAGTACCGACTCAATCTTCTTCAAAATCCCAAACGTCGTCACGAACTGAAACCATTCACTGTGAATCAATCAACCAAAAGCAGAACGATCAACAGCCATAAAAGCCAAGACATGTGTTGAGCCGCAAACTGCTCCTTGAACTGAAAATGTTTCTGTTATGGAACGTAGGATAAGACAGGTCGGATTCGCTTTTAAACTTATCGAACTGCTGGCGGTGATCTGCCTGTCTGTGGGGGCTTCTCGGGCGTTGGCGCAGGTGACAATCTATCAGGATCTGTTCAACGACCAGCAGAACATCAACAAGGGCGGTCCTTATACCCAATCGCTGGCCGGTTCAGTGCCCACGGTCCGCAACAGTATTGCCGGCGGCACCAACAACGCCATCTGGCTGGCTGGGGTGGAGACGGGAGGCTGGGGGCAACGCGACTACAACAACAGCGATGTGGCCACGCCCACCAGCAGCAACTTCCTGCCGTTCACGCCGGTCGCTGGCCTGGCTTACAAACTCCAGGCGACGATTGATACGACCGGAGCTGCGGGGCTGGGCACGTCATGGTTCACAGTGGGTTTCACCAGTTCCCAGCACAACTGGAACGGCACCGACAGCGGCACCATTGACACCGCTCATCTGGTGCGCTTCAACGACGCGACGAGTTCCACGATCAGCTACACGATCAGTGGCGACGCCTTGGTGGCGGCGGGGATCCAATATGTGGGCTGGATCACGGATGGCGCTGGCACGGTCAATTTAAGTCCGAATACGCCGCAGGTGAAGATTGATAATTTCAGCTTGGTGCAAATTGTGAACCCCTGCACCAACGGCTATGCGGCCAACGGCGCGACGAGCGGCACGGTGCCGGTCGATGGCACGATCTACTCCAGCAACGCGACCGTGACGGTGCTGGGCAACGTGGGCAGTTTGGCGAAGAGCGGCTACAATTTTGCCGGCTGGAACACGGCGGCGGACGGGAGCGGCACGGCGTATTCACCAAGCAACACTTTCGTCATCACCAGCAACACGGTTTTGTATGCGCAATGGACGCCGGCACCGGTCGAAACCATTTTGCTGTCGGATAACTTCAACAGCGTGAGCGGCGGTGCGTCCACCTTCAACAACACTCTCGCCGCGGACCAGTCGGGTTCGCTGGCGACGGTGAGCTACACGGTCGCGGGCTACAGCGCGGACTACAAGATTCAACATGGCAACGGAGGACAGATGCTTCTGGCCGGTTGGAATTCCGGTGCGGCCTTGGACCTGTATGCGAGCCTGAATCATAATTTCTCCGCCGAGGCCAATTTGTATAACCAGCCGTTGAAGGTGCAGTTCGATGTGAAAGTCACGGACGCATCGAACCCGAACAACTGGGCCTCCATCGCCATCGGCAGCGCGCAAAATCTATTCGTCAACAACGCGACGAACAAATTCAGCAGCTTGTTTCGGATGAGTGGCGGCACGCAGCAGTTTGCGTCGGGAGCGGATGTCAGCAGCGGGTTCACCTGGACTGCGACCAACTCGACGATCTCGGTCATCCTTTCCGACACCAACAAGTTCGGTTCGGCCTTCAATGGCAATGGCTCGGTGGCGCGGATTTATGTCAACGGCATCCTCACCTACACCCGCACACTCTCCCAGATGGCCGCGACGGACGGCTACATCACCTTCGAGGCAAACGGGGCGATGGCCTACTACGACAATCTTTCCGTTTCGGTGGCGCCGATTTATTCCGTGACTTACAGCGGCAACGGCAGCACCGGTGGCAGCGCTCCAGCCGACAGCCGCAGCCCTTACGTCGCCGCTTCCACCGTGACGGTGCTGGGCAACACCGGGAGTCTGACCAACAACGGTTTTTATTTCGGCGGCTGGAACACGGCGGCGAACGGCACCAGCACAACCTATCTGCCGGGCAACACGTTCGTCATCACCAACAACACGACCTTGTATGCGCGTTGGTTGAGCGGCTACGTCGTCACCTACACCGGCAACGGAAACACCGGCGGCTCGGTGCCGGCGGACACGAACTTCTACGCACCGGGCGCTTCGGCCATCGTGCTCGGACCGAACACGCTCGTCAAAACGGGCTACGCGTTCGCGAGTTGGAACACCGCCGCGAACGGCACCGGCACGAGCTATCTCCCCGGCACCGCGCTGACGGTCAGCAACAACACGCCGTTTTATGCGCGATGGAACGTGGTGGACGTGACCTGGAACAACGGCGCGGGCACGGGCAATTGGAACAACACGGACACCAACTGGTCGGGCTTCGTGTGGAACAGCGCGCAACCGTGCAACGCCTACTTTACGACGGTCGGCGGGACGATCAACTTGACGCAACCGATCACCGCCGGAAGCGTCAACGTGGGCAACGTCAGTTTGAACGTGCCCAACATCACCTTCGCCAATGGCAGCCTGACCGCCAGTAGCCTGACGATGCAAGGCTACGGCTCCAACGGCGGCACTTACTCCAGCAATCCGACGCTCACGCTGGGCGTGCCGACGGTTTCGGTCGCGGGCGATTTGGCGGTGGGCCGCGCCAATCTCGTCATCAACAGCGGCACGGTGGCGGTCAACCGGATTATTTCCGCCGCCGCCAGCGCGGATTGGGCGGACGTGACGATCAACGGCGGCACGGTGACGGCGACCAACGGCGTGAATGGCTCGGTCAACACCACGGCGACATTCCAGTTGGATTTGAACGGCGGGTCGCTTTACACGCCGTTCATCAAAGTGGCGGATCGGGAAGCGGGCGGCGGCAACAGTGCGTGGCTGACCTTCAACGGCACGGTGGTACATCCAACGGTGAACACCAACAATTTCATCACGCTCTACGGCGGGAATCAGAACACCTACGTCGGCGACGGTGGAGTGAATTTCAGCACGGACGGGCATGACATCACCGTTGGCGTGAACCTGCTCGCCTCGGGCACCGGCGGTCTCACCAAGTCCGGCGCGGGCAAGCTCACCTTGACCGGCAACAACACTTACTCTGGGCCAACGCATGTATTGGGCGGCGTGCTCTCGCTCGGCTCCACGAATTCACTCGGCAGCCTGCCGGTGGACATCACCAACGGCGCGGCGATGAATCTGAATTACACCGGCCAGATTCAGGTGACCGGGCTCAGCTTGAACGGCGTGGACCAGCCCATTGGCACCTACGGCGCGACCGGTTCCGGCGCGACCTACATCAACAACACCTACTTCACCGGCACGGGCGTGCTCAACGTGGTGCCCGTGGGTCTGACCTGGAATAACGGCGCGGGCACGAGAAATTGGAACAGCACCGACCTCAACTGGACCGGTTACGTCTGGAACAAAAACATTCTGCACGGCGCCATCTTCGACTCCGTCGGTGTTGGCACGGTGACGCTCACGGAAGCCATCACCGCCCAATTCGTCACGTTCAACACGGCGGGCTACACGCTCACGAATGGATCACTGACATTGACCGGGCCGCAGACGGTCTCCAACAACGTCAATGCCACCATCGCGTCGCCCATCGTTTCCGGCGCGCTGAACAAATACGGAAGCGGCATGCTGACGTTGACGGGCACCAGCACTTACAGCGGCGGCACGACGGTCAACGGCGGGACGATGCAGTTGGTCGCCAATGGGGGCAACTGCCCCATCGCCGGCACGCTCACGGTGAATCCCGGCGCGACGGTGACGACCACCGGCGACGGCACGGGCTTGGGCTGGAACGGCGGGCAGAAAATGTCCACACTCAACATCAACGGTGGCACGGTCAATTCAGCAGGCACTTTGCATATTTGGAATCTAGGCGGCGGCGTGAACCTGACTGGCGGCATCTTGCAGGCCGCCGTGCTGCAATGGGGCGATACATTGGTGAACACCTTCGCCAGTAGCACGAACTCCGTCATCGGCGGTCAGATCAACATTCGCGCCGACATCAATTCGCCGAACGGTTCGCTGTTGCAATTGAATGTGGCGGACGGTCCGGCGGCGACCGATTTACTGATCAGCGCGAACATCACCGAGAGCGGATTGCCGGTGAATGCCACGACCGGCGGCCATTGCGGGATCAGCAAGACTGGCGCGGGCATGTTGCGGATCACCGGCTCGGTGCAGATCAGCGGCGTGATTTCGGTTGAGGCCGGCACATTGGACTTCGCGCCGTCGGCGGTGAACACCAACGCGCGTATCATGGTGGCGAGTAGCGCGCATCTCATCCTTTCCAATGCGGGCACAAACGTCGTGAAGAATGTCTATATTGACGGCGCGAAGCTCGCGGCGGGCCGTTGGGGCGCGCCCGGCAGCGTGGCGGCGGGCACGGCGGATTATGAATCGCCGGTGTTCAGCGGTCCGGGCGTGTTGCGCGTCACAGACAGCAGCGTGTCCAACCGCGAACGCTGGAAGCGGATGAATTATGGCCAGTTCACGCATTACGTGTGGAACGGTTCGGGTTATGTCACGCTGATGCCGGACGGCAGCCCGACGCCGAACATTGATTATGTGGCCAACAGCTTCGACGCGACGAAGTATGCGAACGACCTGCAATCCATGGGTGTGGAATACGTCATTTTCACCGCGTGGCATGCGAACTTCTTTCCGCTGTTCAACAGCGCCGCCGTGGTGCGGTCGTTGGGCATTCAACGCAACTCTACGCGCGACATGTTGGGGGACATGATCGCAGCAGTGCGTGCCAAGGGAATCCGGGTGTTGTTCTACACGCACCCGAACCAGCCGGTCATCTATGACTGGTGGGGGCACAACAACATGATCAACGATGTCTATGGCGAGATGATTGACCGTTACGGCGACCAAATTGACGGCCTGTATATGGACGAGAATGATCCGGGCGGAAACCAAAACAGTTCGGTGGATTTCGCGCGGCTGGGACAAACCATTCGTCGTCGGAATCCAGATCTCGTCCTCATTCAGAATTTTTACGGGAATCTGTATTGCAACGACGTGCCGATGGGCGAATCGGGACCGGCGGGAGCGAATTTTAGCAAAGATGTGTCGTGGCCATCCGTGTCGGCGTATGCGCAGGTGATGTCGGCGACCTGGAGCGCGCAGGTGCCAACCAACCAATATACGGCGACCCGCAGCCCGCAGGGCATTTTCCGCGGTGCTGTAGTGCAGGCGACATCTTGCACAGACGGCGGCGGTTGGGCGTGGGCGGCGGGTCCGTTCCCCGGCGGAATTTGGGAGCAAGGCGTGTTGGAAACGATGCAAGGCGCGGGTCAGTTGATGGCGCCGGTAGCGGTGGCCGTGACCAATACCTATCCGAGCACTTCGTTCTCTTTCTCCTGGTCGTGGGGCGGCGCCACGCGCTCGGTGGACGACACGAAGGAATACATCCACGTGCTCTGGCCGCCGAGCGGCAACACGCTGACGCTGCCGGCTCCGATGGACGGCAAGGTGTTCACCAACGCGTGGCTGCTGGCGAACAACAACGCCGTGACGCTGGTGCAGAATCCGCGCTCGGTGCAACTCACCCTGACCGGCACGAACACTTGGGACACCAACGACACGGTCATCACGCTGGACGTCGCATCCGGCGGCGACCTTTATCTCGCCAACGACACGACGGCGGACGCCACCTACACCGGCTCGTGGAATTACAATCCGAACCGCAACACGACGGAATTTCTCCGCGACGTGCATGAAACCACCGTCAACGGCGATTATGTCGAGTTCGCTTTCAACGGCACGGACATCGAACTGCTGGCCACCAGCGGCAGCGACCGCGGCACGGTGGATATTTTCATTGATGGCGCGTTCCAGCAAACCGTCAGCGCCCAGACCGCCGGCACGCAATACCGCAAAGTCATTTATCGCCAGACCGGGTTGCCACGCGGCAACCACAAGGTCAAGGCGGTCAAGACCGGCGGAACGTATTTCACCGTGGACGCCTTCCGCGCCAGCGAGTTAATTGACAGCGCGCAGCCGGATGTCGCTTACCAAGCGCTGACGTTCTTCAACAACACCGATACCACGTCCAATGGCGTGGGCTACATCGAGTATGATTGGAACTGGCAATGGCAGGCGCGCGATCGCAACGAATACAACTGGGATGCGCATTGGGCCGCGCCGAACGGCAGCACCTTCTGGATTCATTTCAACGGCACCGGCGTGCAATTCATCGGCACGGCTGACGGCATCATTGATTTTTATCTCGACGGCATTTTCGTCACGGAAGTGAACATGCGAAACATGGGCGGCTTGGCGCGCGTGCTTGGACTTGACCTCAAGGGTCTGCCTGCCGGCAGCCACACGTTGACTGGCGTGAAGGTCGGCGATACTTATGCCCTCGTGGACGCATTCTTCGTCTATAACAGCCCGAACTCGAGTTGGTCCAGCCAGTCTGACAGCACTTCCATCAGCAACGGCTACCAGCGCTCCTACGCTTTCAGCGATGCGGTCACGGTTCCTTTTCAGGGCACCGGCATCGAAGTCATCGCCCCGCACAGCAGTGCCGGCGGCACAGTGGCTGTGATCGTCAGCGCCGCGTCGGCAAGTTTGCAGGGCGGCGGCTATCAAGGCATCTCTTGGCAGGCCGTCAATCAATATGCCGGGGCGACCTGGCCGCAAAGCGTGAGCTTCGCCAGTCGCAACGTGGCGAACCTGTCGCCCGGCAATTATCTCTTGAGCATGTCGCACAACCGGAGCTTCGGCAGCATTTCGCTGGATGCGTTTCGGTTTTATAAAAACCAACCTGGCACGGGCGTTCCCTATTTCTGGGGCGCGACCGGCGGCGGCGGCAGCGGCACTTGGAACGTGAACACCACCGCCAACTGGTGGGACGGCGCCAATTCGCAGGTGTGGTATGACGCAGGCGCAGCGGATTACGCGGCGATCTTCCAAGGCACCGCCGGCACTGTGACTTTGGCCAGCGGCGTGAATGTCAATCGCCTGACGTTCAACACCACCGGCTACACGCTGACCAACAATTCGATCAATTTCAACGGGCTCAATCCGAGCGTCTCGCTGGCCAGCAACGTGACCGCCACCGTTGCCAGCATCGTGACCGGTTCGGCCGCCCTGACCGTGAACGGGCCGGGCACGTTGACGCTCTCCGGCGCGAATACTTACAACGGCGGCACCACCGTCAACGGCGGCATGTTGGAGTTGAAGAACAATAACTGGATATTCGGGAATGTTAGCGGCGGAAGTGTCACGGTGAGCAACAGCGCGACGCTCCGCGCCAACAACTCCGTTGCGAATCAACTGAACGGCTTGACTCTGGCCAACGGCACCGTGGATGCGGTGAACGGGGGCGGCGGCAATGCCGACTGGGGAAATTGTTTCCTGACCGGCAACGTGTCGGCTTCCGGCACTTCCTATCTCAACGCCGACATTGCCTTGCGCGCGGCCAGCGTAACGTTTGACGTCGGCAGCCGAGGCACGTTGAACGTCGGTGGTGTGTTGCACAACGGCTACCAATTCGCCAGCACCGGCACACCCGGTGGCAGTCCGGCAAACATCATCAAGAGCGGCGCGGGCACGCTGCGACTCAACGGCACCAATGCTTACACCGGCGCAACCACCGTCGGCGCCGGCACGCTTGGCGGCACCGGCTCCATCGCCGGGCCGGTCACGGTGCAATCCGGCGCGACGCTCGCTCCCGGTGCGTCCATCGGCGCGTTGAGCATCAGCAACACGCTGACGCTGCAAGCGGGCAGCCAGACCGTGATGGAAATCAACGCCGCCACCGGCACGAACGACCTCGTGCGCGGAATAACCACCGTGAACTACGGCGGCACACTGGTGATTACCAATCTGGCGGGGAACGTGAGCCCGGGCCAGACCTTCAAACTGTTCAGCGCGGCCAATCGCACAGGCAACTTCAGCGCCGTCACGGCTGCGCCGGGCGTGACGTGGAATTTCAATCCGACCAACGGCGTGCTCACCGCCATCTCGGCGGTGGCGACCAACCCGACAAACCTCACCGCCTCGGTCAGCGGCACGAATCTGACGCTGAGCTGGCCGGCAAATCACACGGGTTGGACGCTGCTCTCGCAGACGAATAATCTGAGTTTGGGCATCAGTGCTCATGCCAATGATTGGTTGCGCCTGCCCGGCAGTTCGGCGACCAATCAGATCATCATCCCGCTGGCTCCGAACCAGCCCGCCGGTTACTACCGCCTCGTGTATCCATGACGCCTGTCCAAAATCATATCCTGGAACGCCGGCAACGCGCCGACGAAAACCAGTTTTGAAATCTGTGAAATTGCTGGACACCACAAACTCATTTCGCCGCGCCACCTCCTTGCGGGAATGGGCCGGACCACAAAGTCCGCTCGAGTTGGCGGATCGCTTTCGATTGCATCTCATTGGCTTGAACGACTCGGAAGTCGGGTCCGAATGGGATTCCGGCGGGCGGTGTGAAGGAGACTCTTTGCATCACATTGACCTGCCATTGTCCGGCAACCGCCAGATCGTGCATCAAGGCAAAGTGATCGATCTCCGGCCGGGAACCGCCTGGTTTTTGCCGGGCGGCACGCCGGTGGAACGGCGCTGCCGCGAAGCCTGCCGGCGCTTCGTAATTTCCTTCCGGTGTGAATGGCTGACGGGAGTGGATCCATTGCTGGACTGGCCCGAACGTCATCCGGTCCGCTTGGGGCGCCAGAGTGATGGTTTTTTCGTCAAGCTGCAAAGTGATCCGGCGGGGCTGAATACGAAGGCGTTTCTGCAGCTACACGCGCGGGTTATGGGGTGGCTGGCGGAGGCATTGCCGGATTTGGATCATATCATCAACAGCCACATTAAATCGCACCGGCGGTTTGAGCGTGTCTTTGAATTGATCGAGAATCAATTGGGAGCGGATTTGCGGGTGGAGGACCTCGCTGCAACCCTGGGCCTGTCGGCTTCCGCGTTTTCTATGGCCTTCACTCGCAATCTCGGCATAAGCCCCAAGGCCTGGTTGAGCCGCCGCTTAAACCAGGAGGCAATCAAGTTGCTGATCCAATCCAATGCGCCCATCAAGGTGGTCGCCCGGGAATTGAAGTTTGCCGATGAATTTCATTTCTGCCGCTTTTTCAGGTGTTTGAATGGCGTGTCTCCTCGAGTATTCCGGTTGAGGTTGTCGGGAGGAAAAGACGGGCGACTGGTTAAACCCTCGGGCTATGCTGGTCCTCAGGACCTGACCCCCTCCCCGCCGAGAACTAATGGGTCAACGCCCCTTCAACTGCGGAGATAAGGATCATTTTCCAAATGGAAAATGCCGTGCTTGATAGGTATCCGGTTAAGGGGGGACCTGCTATCGCCTGGAACTCGGGCGTGGTAAACGACGGGCGATGAAGCATTCCAACGGCTCTCCACGTCCGCCCCGTAACTCCACCAGCCGCAAGCGACGCGAACAACTCCTGGTGCAGGTGATACAGGTAGGCGCGTACTTCCTGGGCACTGAGTCGGTCGGGGGAGCGGTGATAATGGCGGGCCAGACCCGCCACGACAGACACGTAGGTCTCGATGGTCCGTGCTGAATACCCCTTGAGGGTCAACACTTCGATGAACTTTTCACGTAAGGGAGTCGTTTTCATAACCCCCCAACATGCCCGATAACCCCCTTACTTTCCCCTCAACCCCCCGATCCTCCTGCCGCGAAGCGGCTTAGTTCAACGTTGTATGGACGACTGTAAATGCGATCTAACGATCGGATCATAGACAGTTCCTAACGGTGGGCCGCATGCAGGGGAGGAGCCTGGGCCTGGCGCATCGTGCGTCTCGCGCAGGTCGCGATGCTCTGCAGGCATGAAGACAAATCATGCCTCGAAACACTCGCAATCCACATTGTTGGCCCACGAGGGATACTCGTTGGACGAACAGATCCAAGAACACCTGCACCACCTTGCAATGTGCAACTTCAGTCCGCAAACCATCAAGAGAGCCAGCGCAAGCAACTCACCTTCTTCCTCAACTTCTGCGCTTCGCTCCGGGTCAGCTCACCCAGGGCGCTGAGCAGAGAACTGATCGCGGTCTTCCAGGTCCGGGTCCATCAGCATCGAAAGCGTGACGGTACGGCGCTGGCCGCCGGCACTCAGCGTTAGTGGCTCGCAGCCGTGAAGGGCTTCTGTGCCTGGCTGGTTCTGCGCGGCGTCCTTGACCGGAATCCTTCTGCCGAATTGGAAACGCCCCGGACCGAACATCGTTTGCCGTTCGCAGTGCTGACGCCGGCTGAAGCCGAACAGGTGCTTGCGGTGCCAGATATCACTCGGCCCTTCGGATTGCGGGATCGGGCGATTCTGGAGGGGTTCTATTCATCAGGCATCCGGCGTAATGAACTCTGCCACCTGGATCAAAGAGATGTACTGTTCGAGCGTGGGCTGCTCCACATCCGCCAGGGGAAGGGACGGAATTATGCAAAGGTGGTAGTTATGCCAAGGTCCTCGGCTGGGACATTGATCTGAGGGGGGCGGCGCGTGTCGAACTTCGCATAATTACAGGTTCTCCAGAAAGCGAAGCCCCGCTCCGTCAAGGCAGAGCCGACGTCGCCTGAGTTGCGGAGGCGCCACCTTGGCCAAGGCTTGTTGCTTCATCGCCAGACTCGCCTCGACATAGAGATGGGTTGTCTTCGGGCTTTCATGCCCCAGGTAAAGCGCAATCACCTCCGTGGGAACATCGGCTTCCAACAGGGCCATTGCGGTCGAGTGCCTAAACAAATGGGGGGAGATGCGGCGCTTCTTGAGGGAGGGCATCTGCCCCGCCGCACGGTGGACCAGTTGCTGAAGCTGGTAGGCGGCACCTGCGCGTGTGAGGCGCTGACCGAAACGGTTGGGCAGCAGCGGAGCCTCCGGAGAGGAGCGATGACTCTTGAGCCAGTGGCGCAATCGCTTTTGGGTCTGTGGCCACAAGGGCACTGGTCTCTGCTTGCGTCCTTTCCCCAGCAGCTCAATGTGGCGCTCGGCCAGCCGAACGTCGCCCACCTTGAGTGCCAGTATTTCGGAGATGCGGGCGCCGGTGTTATAGAGCAACAAGAACAGCAGATGATCTCTCTGTCCGGTCCATGTGTCATCGGCAGCGGCCAAGATGGCCTCGACCTCCTGGCGACTGAGAAAGCCGATGAGCCGCTGCACATGTCTTTTGAAAGGAATGCCCAGGATGCGTGGTAGCGCCAGAGGCAGTTCCGGGCCGAGCCAGTCGCTCAGATAATGGACAAAAGAGCGAATGGCGGCCAAGCGGGCGTTGCGGGTGCGGGTGGTGTTGCCGCGCTTGCGCTCCAGGTGATCGAGGAATCGGAGAATGGTGTCGGGCGTCAGCAGGTCCAGCCGGAATGGGGTGGCGCGTTTGGGTTGAACCTGGCGCAGGTAACGCCACAACAAGCGGAAGGTGTCGGCATAGGCCGCGAGCGTGGCAGCACTGAGGTTGCGTTGGGTGCAGAGGTGCTCCCGGAAAAACTTCTGCAAACAGTAGCCCAGTTCAGCGGTCTTCGTGCTCATCGATCCTTGAGTGCGAAGCGCTGAGCCGCGTCGGTCAACAGTTCAGGAGAGGCAGTGAGATACCAATAGGTGTCTTCCACGTGGCCATGTCCCAGGTAACGCGACAAAATGAGGATGCGATTGGCAGCGCCCTTTCGCGTGGATCGCCAGCGTTGCAACACCTGCGAGGCCATCGTGTGGCGCAAGTCATGTAACCTCGGCGGACGCCGGCCAAAGGGAATATCTGCTCGTAGCTGGATAAAGGTCTGCCCGACCGTGCTACGAGCCAAAGGGCTGCCCGCCTCTGAAACGAAGAAGTATCGGGCCAGAGGAAAACGTTTCTGCCGGCGTCGCGCATAAGCCCGCAAAGGCAGCAGCGCACTCGGGTGCAAGGGGACCAGGCGAGTTTTGCCGAACTTGCTTTCCCGAATGATCAGCAAGGACTCCTTCCAATCCACATCGGCTATCTTGAGCTGCATCGCTTCGGAGATACGCAGCCCAGTGCAGGTCAACAAGCCGATGAGAGTTTCCCAGGTGTGAGGGTGCAGTTGGCCCTTCAACTGGCCGGCGCGACGCAGTAGTTCCTGAATTTGCTCGTCGGTGTAAAGGTGCGGAGAACGGCGACGGTGGGCCGGTCCCAGCCAATGCCGTGGCGGGATCTGGGTGTCAGGTTCCGTAAGTTGAAGGTGCTTGGCAAAGGTGCGGACAATTTCCAAACGTCGTGCCCACCACAGGCGATCGGCCGCTTTGGGCAAACACGCCCATTTCAAGGCCAGTTGGTTGGTCAAAGCGCCTCGGTGGCCACGCGCGTCTGCGTAGCGGGCAAACTCCAGGAGCCGCACTCCTTCGCTTTTGAGTTGGAAACCCAGGGCACGCCGGTGAGCGAGATACGCTTGGACCTTGGAGACCATGGACTTTTTCATCGCCTGAACTTGGGCCAAGGCAGAGCGGCTTGACGGAGTTCTTCCAGGTTGACGTGGGCGTAACGCTGAGTGGACTGCAACGAACGGTGTCCAAGCACGTCCGCGATCAATTTGAGTCCCGCACCTCGGCGATGAGCCCAGGTCGCCCAAGTGTGACGCAGGATGTAGCTGCCGCAGGCTTTGATCCGGCAACGAGCAAAAGCGCGCCGAACCAACCCGCGCACAAACTGGGCGCTCAGCGGTTGACCCACCGGAGCCAGGTGACGCACGAACAGTGCTCGGCTCACCGTGGGGGGCCGTCCCTGCTTAAGATAACTCACGATGGCCCGGGCCACCGCGTCCGGCAACGGCAAGAGCCGCTCTCTTCGCTGCTTGGTCTGGTGCAACCGCACCGTCATCGCCCGCCAGTCCAGATCCTCCAGAGTCAGGTTAACGACTTCCTGGCCTCGCATGGCCAACTGGGCCAGGCACAGAACGATGGCGTAACCGCGTCGCCCGGCCGCCGTGGCCCGATCAAAGCTGCTCAAGAACTTTCGCCACTGCTTGGGTTCCAGCGTATGTGGCGGAGGAGGAGGAAGCGGAGGCACCGGCTGGGGCAGAGCTCCGGAGAGCACCGGCTGCACACGCCCCGAGAACTCCAGAAAACGAAGAAAGCTGCGCAGATGCACAACCAGAGCACGAATGCCAGTTGGCCCTAACCCGCGCGCCCGCGAAAATACAAAACTTGAGACCTGCCTGGCCTGAAGCCGCTCCAGACGCAGTTGCCCACGACCAAACCGCCGGCGGAGAAACTGCCTGGCCACGAGTCGCCTCCGCCGGCGAGTCTCGGCGGACAAGCCGCAGACTCGTTCCAGGTGTCCATCATAGGCAGCCATGAGTCGGTCCACTGGACTCTGAGGGACGGCCTTGGCAACCGGTGCCTTGATCTGCCCCTGGTTCTGCAAGAACTCCACGAACCGATGCAGTGATGCGCGGCAGTCCGGCTGAACCTTTCGTGCCGGGCGCGGACAGCGGCACCGCGGCAGGTGGGACTGTAGAAACTTCCTTACGTGAAGTGTGCTCAGATGGCGAAACGGAATCTGTCGCCGCTTTAGCCACTGACCAAAGTGTTCAACTGCCAGGACGTGAACACGTATCCCTCCAGGGGTGTATCCTCGCGCGTGCAAATCCGACACGAAACCCCATAGCGTTATGCCAAGGTAGTTTGCGGCAATGCGCTGACGAACCGCGGGGCTCTTGAACAGCCGCCGAATCAGGACGAAATCCACAAGACGCACGTCTTTCATAGACTTCGCCAGTTTTCCTCCTATCCCAACCCTCGGCCAAATACAAAGCAAAAATCCGTTCGGCGCGATCGCAAGGAACGCACCTTGGCATAACTACCACCTTTGCATAATTGTTGCCCTTGCCCCCGCGGATGTGCAGGAACATGCGTCCGGCATCAATGTCGCCCACCTCCAACTGGAGGGCTTCACCCAGACGCAAGCCGCAGGAATAGATCGTAGTCAGAGCAACGCGATGGTCGATGAACTCCACTTGGCCGAGGATGCGACGCACCTCGGCGGCCGAGAGGATGACGGGCAGTTTGAACTGCGGGGTGGCGCGGGCGAACTGGACCTCGGCGGGCCAGGGCCGCTGAAGGGTTTTCTCCCAGAAGAGCTTGAGGGCGCACAGAGCCTGGGTGGAGGACTGGCGGGAGAACTTCTTGGCGGACTTGAGATGGAGGAAATACTGGCGGAGATCTTCGGGCGTGAGGAGGTCGGGGGACCGATCGAAGTGTTCGCTCAGTTGGCGGACGCAGGCCCAGTAGCTGCGTTGGGAGCGGGGTTGGAGGGGCAGAAGGCCCAGGTCATCGGCGAAGCGGTTCAGGATTGCGTGTGGGGAGGACTTTTTTTATGCATGGCAGTGTTAATCAATCGTTGTTCTGTGTGGTGTCCGGTGCGGCCCGTATGCCGTCCGGACGCCGCACAGCATGCCGGATGGAGTGGTTCGATGAAATCACCGAATGCAACGAGCGTCTGCGACCGGGCCGCCGGCCGTAGCACTGCCGCTCCCCCCCCGCCGCGCAGCGGCTTCGTTCAACCAGCCGGCTGCACCGAACGCCGGGATTGCGTCTCAGTTGACAATCGAACACCGTTGGCCCGGCGTGCCTGAGCAAAATTGACAACGTATTATTTTCCCTCGAAACCCTTGAGAAATGGGGCTGAAACCAACCTTGACCCTTTTCCCCTCTTTACCCTCAAAGGTGGGCCAGACGCAAACCTGACGCAATCCGGCAACCCTTCCGCAACAAACGTCAATACCACTGAGGGCAGGCAATCCGGCCAGCATCCCCGAATTGAGCGCCTCGCTTTATGGGACGAGACGCCCGCGCCATTGAGCCAGAATGCTAGAGCGATTCGGGTGCCCCCACGCGTCCGCATTTGCAACTGACGCCGCCCGCCCGCGTTCGGTCCAGTGACCTTTGGGTACAAACTTCACAGCTCAATCATGGAAAAACTTATGAGAGGATGGTCCCCTCACAGAGGGTCAATCTCCCACAGATTGTCGGTGACTTTAAGTACGCGATGTCCCTTTGCCTTCAGTTGCTCGACGATATTCGCATAGTTTGTAAAACATTGGTAAGTTGGCACCGTGTAATACACGTGTCCCTTGCAGCTAAAATCAATACGCCCTCCCAAAGTACCCATGACCAACGGGCCTCCACAGACAAGGCAAAATCTAGCTTTATTCATATAAATGTGATTTTTGAGGTTGCAAATGTACTGACTAAGCTAAGGTCTGTATATGCCATCTTTGTCTCTGCAAATTATGCCACCGGGATAAACCACACCCACCTGATTCATTGGCTCGTTGACCGGGTGGCTTTTTACGTAGGCTACAGCGGTCGCTTCGTTCGGGGCTTTGTAATAGGTGCGTTTCGCTTTGAAGGGGCCTGCACTCGCCCACTCCTCACGGTCAAAAACGACAGCAGAAAGGTCATTAGTCTCTCCAAGCTGAGAACTGCTCATATTGCTGGTTTCCGGCTTGAGTTCGTTAAAGAGTTTGCCGCCATGCTTCTCAAATGCTCGCTTGGCAGCCTCATGGTTCTCGATTGTCAGGTCTTGTCCGGCAATGACACCAGAGACTTTCCCGTCGTATCGCATGTAATAGCCGTAAACCAAGACTTCGGTGCAGATAATCTGACCTGTATCTTGCGCTACTTTAATGAAACTCAATTCCAAAAAGGCTCGCCGAGCGCTCTCCTGCGACGAAAAGTGGTAGAGAATGAACGGTGATTTGTCACCGTCAGCATTCCGCTTCATCCAATAGCCCTCTGCTGTATCCGAGTTGTCATGGCGCGTACCCATGTCATCCTTCTGAGAATACGCTTTTGTCGGCTTCCCCTCCGGAGCCGTCAAATTCACAGGCCTTGCTTGCGACTCATGTGCTGCGTCGGCTCGTATTCCGAACAATGTCTTGAGTAGGTTCATGTCGTGCCTCGTTCTCGCGGTCGTACCGTTGGCCAACGAATTGCTAATGGGTATTGACCATGCTACTTCCAAAACTCCCACCACTTCTTCTGTGATTTGTGAATACCAGCGCTTATGGGTTGTTCAGCCAATTTTCCCGTCTCCTTGCCAGCGGGCGGCGGCGCAGTTGGTTTACTCGTTTGCGTTGGGGCGGCAGGTGCCTTGATATTCGCCTGCAGCCCTGCGTCGGGGTGGAACTTCTGGCTGTGGGCCGTCAAGGCGTTAAGGAAGGATATTCCTCCCCCCATGTTAAGCAAGTGATACTCGGTAAGACCACGGGCAACTTCCTCGGTTGGAGATAGTGCGTCATTTATCATTATGAAGACGCCGCCGGGAAACTGGTTGTTGCCTCGAATTGTAAAATGAGAATTAGGCACGCGTCGCAGCGTGACCTTCGGATGAGTTAGGGCAAACAATATGTTGTCAGCATGAGCATATAGTTCGGCCAGCGATAGCCTTGTGACGCTAAATTCGGGATTGCGAGCCCATATCCCTTTCACGCTTCCATCTTGGCCGAGAATCGGGACAACTGCTTGCGGGTTGTATGGCATAGAAGTCTAGTTGCCGTCACCACTCCTGAATCTCTAGTTGAAGCCCACTGTTGGCGAGGTTGCTTACCTTTGCTGTAACCGCCGCCAACATGCTCTCTGCATCCTCTCTTTTGTCAAAGGAGTATGCCTCAGAGACGTTCTGAGTCAGACCGTTGGGGCCAAGGTAGCCGTTGAAAAACACGCCACTCTGATAGAGGACAAACTTCTTTTGAATGCTCATGAACCGTTCAATTTAACGCTCTGCCAAACCAGATTTCAACACATCCACCGCGCGGGCTTTGGAACCCTGTCGATGGAGGAAATTTGTTACGCCGTGGCCGGGTAGATTCTCGCGCACGATACATAACATTCGCTGCAACTCACCCTCAAGAAGCGCTCCAACAGCGACCAGCTTCATTCGGTTTGGTGCCAGACTGCTAGAAACTGCGCCACTCGCCTTAAGAAAGGTAGCTATATCGTCGTAGCCAAGACAAGTGGCAATGTCCAAGGCGCTACTGCCGCTGCGCTTGGCATTAACCTCCACCCCGCTTTCCACGAGTAGTCGGACAACATTTAGGTGGCCGCTCAGCGCGGCACACGTCAGAGCTGCCCCCCTTTCTTGGGGACTTGGCACGTGAGGCAGAAGAAGCCGAGTGGCAGACGGATTACCTTGGAAAGCTACCGCTTCTAACACAGAACTAAAATGCCTGTTCTTTTCGGAAGCATTAGCTCCCTTATCCAAGAGTAACCTTATGGTGTCTTCATGATTATTAATGGCGGCAAGGTGGAGGGCGGACAGTCCGCCTTCCGCATTCGCGTTGATTGCTGCTCGGTTGCGCAACAAGAAATCAACAACCGATGTGTGTCCAGCCGCCGCCGCAACATGCAAAGGTGTTAATCGCGCCTCGCATCGGTAATTGGTGTCAGCGCCATGGTCGAGTAGAAAACTAGCCTCATTAACGTCACCCCGACATACGGCTTCAAAGAAAACGCGGTTCTTATCTCTAGTCTTGCCACACGCTGCACACCGCTCGAAGTCCTTGTTCCAGTCATGTCCTTGGTCACGAGTTTTGCCGCAAGCCGTGCATTTACACCCGCGCCACTCGTGCTGTTCGTCTCGCATTCTGCCGCAAGCTGAACATTTGCAGCCAGCCCATACATGTGCATTTGGACGTGCCGTACCACATATTTGGCATTGTTCGCAGTCCTTGCTCCAGTCATGTCCTTGGTCACGAGTTTTGCCGCAAGCCGTGCATTTACACCCGCGCCACTCGTGCTGTTCGTCTCGCATTCTGCCGCAAGCTGAACATTTGCAGCCAGCCCATACATGTGCATTTGAGCGCGTCTTACCGCATATTTGGCATTGTTCGCAGTCTTTGGTCCAGTCGTGTTGTTTGTCTCGCGTCTCACCACATGTAGCGCACTTCTCGCAATCTTTCGACCAAGCATGGGCTTCGTCTCTGAGTTTGCCGCAGACCGAGCATTTGCAGTCGTTCCATTTGTGGAGACCGAACTTGCACAGGACGCTCATATGATTTGGTTTTAGGGTTATTCGCTAATTCACCGCGGACCGTAATCCGCCCACACCGATGTGGAAGACGGCGGTCGTGCGCTCCGCGCCTTCCAAGAATCCTTCAAGACAGGGTGCCGACGCAATCCCGAATTAATCCCCTTCCAACAGCCGTAACCGCTGGTCGCCGCTTCCGACGATACGGCCATTCCGGTCCCTCGTCAGATTTTCGGCTGCGTGATAAACTGCAACGATTTTGCCGGTGCCATCACGGAGGACGTGCCCGTCAACGCGGGCTATGATTTTGCCCTCACGATTTCTCAAATAATTGTCGTTCATCGGCGGGATGTTTAATTGTTTTGGATTGTCAGGACGTTGCGGACGGTGGACGGATACCACGTCTTGCCGGAGCGGGTCGGAATTCCCCTGCGGTTCAGGCAATCGGCAATTCCTTGAAGGGTCTGGACACCCGCCGACCGGATTTCTTCAATCAGAGGCAACGCCTTGGCGGCGAATTGAGCCTTGGCGGTCTTGTTTGCCGTCACCATTGCGGCCACGGCCTTTTGCGGGTTGGGCGTTCCGAGCTTCACCCCTTTGGTTTTGGCTGCGGCCAGCGCCAATCTTGTCCGCTCTGAAATCAATTCCCTTTCCCTTTGGGCCACCAGCGCCAAAATGCCCACCGTGAACTTGTCGGCATTCGGGCAGTCGCAACAGACGAAATCCACGCCGGAGTTTTGGAGCCTCAGAAGGAATTCGGCGTTTCGCGCCAGCCGGTCCAGTTTGGCGATTACAACCGTGCCCTTGGTTTTCTTGGCGTATTCCAACGCTGCCGCCAACTGTGGTCTTTCGTCATCCGTCCATTTGCCGGACTCCACTTCGGCGAATTCCTTTTCCAAGGTTCCGCTCTGGCTTTCAACGAACCGGCGAACGATTTGGTTCTGGCTGCTCATTCCGTAGCCGTCCAGCCCCTGAGAATCCCGGCTCACGCGATAATAACCGATGTAGCGTTTTTCAATCATAGAAACTGGATACGCTGTCCACGAAGCGCCGGGCAACGAGATTTACAGGAATTATACGGTGGCAAAATGCCTGTAAATGCTGGGGGAAAATGATTTCTGGCGGAAAGTTGGTATGAAACCGCCGGTGGCCGTTTGCTGCTCCGTTTTGGCCAGTCGCACCAACCGCACGGGATTTTCCTTCACCACCACGAAACCGCACAGGATGACCGCCCGGCGTTGCGTCATTCGGTCTGGCACGGTGGTTTTGACCGCCGAAGAGTGATTACACCGCTGGGAAATTGACGCCGCCAGACGCAAAACGGGGGCGTGTATAAACGTATCGGTCTGGAACCGCCAGAACTACCCCCCCGTCAAACGCAAGACAGGTGGGGGTGCGGAGACACGAAACGCTCATAACCAGAAGTTCACCCAATTTCAGCGGCGGCGATTGTTCTCGTGGTTCTGCTTTTCAAGGGCCTTACGCCTGCGCAGTTGGGCTTCCCTCTTTTTCAGTACCGCGTCCAGCCGGTCAATCCGGCCTTTCAAGTAGTCGGCGCGGGCGTCGGCTTCCTCATTGGTTGGTTCTGGTGCCGTGGAAAGGGTTTCTTCAAGCTCGTTAAGAATCACCCGCATTATCGCTATCAGTTTCGCCGGGTCGGTCATAGTGTCGTGTCCTCCAGTTGGAGTTGGCGGGTCATCCGCCAGCCTTCAATACATACTCAACCGACACGGGAACGCGGCGGGCTATAACCGCCCGAACACTGGCGGAACACGGAACTGGCGAACACACTTGGAACGGAGAGGGGCGGGCGACCGAACACAAACAGCGCCTTTCCGTCTGGCTTTGCGTCTGGCGAATTGCCGGGGACGGGCCTACACGCTGTAAGGGTGGTTGTCTCTTTCACCCTCTGGCGTGATTCTGGGGTCCGTTGTCAGGGGCGTTTCAGGCTGAATTGCCTTTGGCTTGTTTCTAAAGTGTCCATGCAGCCTTACTGATTCAGTGTTCTTTGCGGCAGGTCTGAAACCGCCTACTTCTTTCAAAGGCAAGAAGCGAAGCGATTGGTTTACCGCCCGAAGTTTTTCATCAACTCGCCAATGGACTTGTTCAGGAAATCTCTTGGCCAATTGTGTTTGGCCGCCAACCTTTTGAGGTTATCAATTTCCACGCCCAACCGCTTGGCTTGTTCCGGCGTTGCTGGCGGGCCACTAGGTACTACTTTAGTATAAGCAGTACTATTATTTGTATTTCCTATTTGGACTTTCTTATTTGTACCTTCCAATTTGGAACGCTCCCTGTTCCATTTTGGAACGACCCGTTCCAATTTGGAACGTTCAATGTATTCGCCAACCCTGCGACGCATCCACTCCAAGAACTTTTGGCGAAAAAAGACGTAATGGGTTTCAGCGTCTTGCTCCGCCCATCCGAGCGTCACCAATTCCCTGAACGTCCGTTGAGCGGTGCCCTGCGTCAGCGCCGTTTCCTTTACGATATTGCTGATGCGGAAACCCCAGTTGTCAAGGTTGCTGCGGTAAAGCAAATAGTCCAAAAGACAATACTGATTCGTGGTCAAGTCGCTTTGAACGCGAAGGTCAATCCGGTTGATGTTATCGGTTTCCATGACTGTCTGTGCTCCAAATGTTTGGGGGACATGCCGGAATCTCTTTTAGCTGATAAGTGGGCACAGACAGCGGATTCAAGACGGCACATCCCCCGAAATCGTTTCGCTGTTGGTTTGTTCTGTCCGTGCCCATTTGGGAATACATATCGGGCGAAGTTCAAAGCCTCAGCGGAAACGCTATTCTAATTCGTCACCGGATTTACGCCGCCACGGCCTCAGCGGTTTCAACCGGAGCCGGGTTCACTTCAAAGGCGTAATCGGATACGTTCGGCTGTGTCGGGCGGTTGGCCTTGATGATGGCGTTCACAAACTCATTCAACACGGCTTTGATTCTTTCTTCCATTTCAACCTCGCGCTCAATGTCCGTGTATTGGCGAAAGAGAATGAAGTGTTTCAGGTTGCTGAGTGTCAGCGCCAATTGATTCGTGGCGTCGTTACTGGCGGGCCTATCGTTCGTGATGGACCACGTCGCCACGTCCCAATTGAGGCCAGCGGCTTCAATGTCGTTGCGAACCCGCTCAACGATGAGCAGGCGGGCTTCGTTTAAGTTGGCGTGTTCTTGGGCGTCGTTCTGTCCCGCCGCGTCACCGGATGGCGGCGGTTCGCTTCCGTCAGTGACCGGCGTTTTTGGTTTGGGCTGTGTTACGATGCCCGTCGCCTGATACGCTCCCAGCAGATTCTTCCAGTCGTCCTTCATTTCCGAACCGAAGTTCGTTTTTCGGGCGAGCTTCATGTATTTTTCAGAAGTGCGTTTGGTAATGCCCTTCACGTTATCCGCCAACCATTTTTCCCATTCGCCGTGCGGCACAAGGTCTTTGGCTTGGCAGAGAATGGTCCCGGCCTCTATCGCCAGTTTCAAGACGACCTTGCCTTGCTCAATCAGCAAGGCGCTGTTGGAGTTGATGTTTGCCTCAAGCTGGTTCAGCTTCGCGGCGTATTCAGTCAGTTGTTTGTTTTGTTCGTTACTCATAAATTGGGTGTCTCCGTGTTGGCGGTTCAGCCGATAAGGTGTAGATACTTGGCCTTGGCGGTTGCAAAATCTATCCGGTGCATATCGTCGTACCAGTGGACTTCCCCTTGAAGCTGCTTCCGCCGTCGCAAGTTCAAGAATCGCTGAATGGCCTTTGACCGCCACCAATCCAAGACGCCTTCCACGTCGCGCTGGATGCTCGGTTTGAGGACCAACTTTTCTTCGGGGATTTTGCCGCAGAGAAACTCCCGCGTATTCTTGTAGAAGCCGGAAAAGTAAACGCCACGCCGAAAACCGTGCTTGAAATTGGCAGGTGAGAGTCCAGCGGTGGCGAAAATCAAACCCAACACGCGGAGTTTTTCACTTACGGCCGCTCCCGCCCGCCCCTTGGCTTCTGTGACGTTGTGAAACTCCGCGCTCCGATGTTGGGCCACCCAACGCCGCCAGTAGTGGTAAATCTCTTTATCAGGAACCAGCAGAACGCTGCCCGTGGCGTTGCCAAGTTTCTGCCAACGGGGGATGCCATCATACATGCACGGCGACCCATAAAGGCACGTAGTAGTCATTCCCGCCAAACAATCGCCGTAGCGGGACCGCCATTCATCCCGAACAACGCTGGTTGTCATCAAGGCGGCGGCCAACTTCCCGCCAAGGAAATTGAATCCGAACGGCTGAGTCGGGACTATGGTTGAGGCAATGGCGGTGTGGTTCAGTTTTCCAGCATCGGTTCGGTCGGCAATGCTCCATCCGATGTATTTGTCCCGGCAAGCAAGGGAGTTTACATCGCTGGACACGGCAGCGATGCCAAGGACTCTCTTATGCGGGTCGGCGTCATCTATGATGAGAAACCGAATCACGCGAGCCGGAACGGGATTGTTTTCTGCGGAGCTGATAAAATAGCGGTAGGTTTCCCAAAGCCGGAAGTTGGCGGAATCGGCCTTGCTGGTGCCAACGACAATTAACTTGGGCCGCATGGCGCACAGGTCCAGTATCATCGCAGCGGCCTTGTCGGGAGAGTCGCCCGTGAAATGGTTAGGGTCGGGACGCCATATCCGGTTCTTTGCCGCTTGGACGAACTCCGGTTGTGGCGGGTGGTAGTGCCGAAGCTCATCCCATTTCTTGTAAAGGGTGTATATGCTGACCGGCAGGGTTTTGAGGAAGTTCAGGTTTTGGAGCAGTAGCGCCGCTTCAATTTCAAAGTCGGCGGAATCTGGAGCAAGGGCGTTTGGTGTCATAGTATGGTGGCGGATTTCGGTTTTGTTTTAATAACTGACGCATTCTATCAGTTCCCCGTGAGAGCCATAGTGGACGGTGATTGCTGACGGCACCCATCGCAAACCGGCCATTTACAGGGTGCTTCAACGCTAAACGGCCTCCGGCAGAATGATTACCTTTTCGGTGGGCAAATGGAGGCGTGGCGGTTACACTGCGGAGAATGAATGCTTTCGGAAAGCCATACGATGCCCCATACCCTGATTGGGACCAAGAGCGGGTTGGATTGAAGTTTTATCTGTCACTCCATAACCACCCCGTTTTCAAGCGCGACAAGCAGGCAGTCACCGCCGCCCATTTGTGGCTGGATGAAATTGCCGCCGCTCAACACGCGAACGATGGCGAACCCGTGGCCTTCGGCTACAAGACGATTCAGGACCGCTTTCGGAAGTTCAGCCAATCGCATGTGGCTTTCGTGCGTGCCCTCTGTCAACGCGGTCTGGTAGTCATCAGCAAAGGCGAAGGAAAAGGGCGCTCGTTCGCTCTGACCGCCAACGGATGGCAACTCTTACAGGATGGAAACTACCGCTGGCTCCATTTGCTGATAACGAACCCGAAGACCCGCAGGCGGAATCAGGTGGCAATCGCCAGACGGAAACCAAGGCGCACCGCCTACGCCGACCCGCTACGGCAGGGGATTGATGATTTCCGCTATGGCGTGGAGTTTGAGCGTGCCGGATTGCTAAAACAATTGCGGGTGGACAATTCGCGTTTGGGTGAGAGCGCCGACCGCCGACGCAATTTCGTCATTCATCCGCTGCTCGCTTTTGTGAGACGCAAGTTTTGTGATTTGGAAAACAATGGCGGTGTCATCTATCACGAATGGATGCCACTTCCTTGGCACTACAGGCGTTTTGCTTCATTCAATGGAAAGCAGTACATCGCGGCCTTGGAATGCCGGGGGGACTGGTTGCGCCGGTTCTTTCAGGTCTTGTGCGAGTACGGGCGCAGCTTGGGGCTGGCGCTGGTTTACGATTACGAAAGCGTCAGCGTGTTTGGTGACGGAAACGCCCCTGAATTGCCGAAGAAGTTGGAACAGGTGAAATCGTTCATTCAGCGCCAACAGGAGGAAGGGGATGACCGCATGAAAAACCCCGGCGATTGCCGGGGGTGATTGGTAAGGCGTGGGCGACTGCTACGCCGCTGCCTTGAGGGAATAGCGCCCATCGTTTACCGCGAAGATGGCCTTCGGCCCCGTGCTCCGCTTCTTCAACGTGCTTTTGGTTTTCCAACTGTTGAACGTCCCCGCCAATTCTTTGATGATTTCATCGGCTGTCAGCGGCCCCTTGGCGCTGATGATTTCCGAAATCTTGGCTTCGGCTTTGGGCTTTAGCGGTTCCGGCGACCACGCCGGGTCCAATTCCTTGACAGTGGATTCAAGGCTGAGCAATTCGGTTCTCAATTCTGCCCAGCGTTGTTTCATCGGCTCTGCGAGCGTGGCCTTCTTGGCGTTCAAGGCGGCGATTTGTGCCTCAATATCGGCGAGCGCCGATTGAGCGTTGGTGGTTCCAGTCGTTTTGTTTGTTTTAGTATTATTTTTCATACGTTGACTGGACTGGACCACGGGACGCAAATCCCGGCAAGCGCCCAAAAGCGAATTATGGTTCGCTAATGAAATTACACCGCAACCTTGCGCCATTCCGATTGTTTCCCATTATGGAACACAACCGCGTAGGCGTTCTTTTCAAGATTGATGACCAAGTGCGAAACGACGGACGGTAACAACTGAAGCAACCGCTTCCGAATGGAATTATCTTTCAGCGTCTTGGCGATGGACTCTTTGAACTTGTCCAACTTCGCCGCCGCTTCGTCAACTTCGTCCCAGTGCTTTTCCCATACTTCGTCAATATCCGGCCCCTCAAAATAACCGGACGGGCCGCGCTCCAATTTGATGACGGGATATGAGCGGAGCCGGGCGAATACCGCCTTGATGTCCATAAACGCCTGCGGGGTGCTGACGGAAAGCATTGAATGGTTCAGTGCGTCCAATTCCGCTTTCGCCTGCTGCCGCTTGGCTTCCATCGCCGCCAGTTTGGTTTTCAGTTCAGCGATGGGCACCGCTCCAATCAATTCCATTACCGCCGCAATGTCGGCGTCCATTTTGGCGATGCGTGTCTGAATAGCCGTGGCTTTGCCTGAATGCTCGCCGTCTTGTTTGCCAAGCAATTCATCGGGGCTGGTTGCCAGAAAATACAGAAAGAAATCCACTTCAAGATTGCCGATATTCACCATGCGTTTTGTCTTGCAGAGGTCCACCCGGCGATTCTTACAGAAATACAGATGCTTGGGGCCGGAGCGTTGGCTGGTGACTGTCCCGCTACAGGCCATACATTTACAGCGGTTGCGAAACAGATTGGCCACGTAATCGCTGTGAGCGTTGCCGCCCCTCCGCTCAACGTTGGTGCGGAGCCTGACGTGTAGCCGGTCATATTCGGCCTGCGTGATGACGGCGGGGTAATATCTCTCCAGCCGAACGCCTTTAATGGTGACGGTGCCCCTCAGCGATTCATTGCCCAACAAATGCCCGATGGTGCCTTGGCTCCATTTGCCACCGGCGAGCGTTGGAATGTTGTCCCTGATTAGTCCCTTGGCGATGGTGTACATTGAATCACCGGCCAAGTATTCCCTGACCATTCGCTGAATGGTTTCGGCGTGGTCATTCAATTTGAAGTCGCCGGGTTTCTTAGGGTCGCCGATGAAATCAATCCAGCGGGGTTGCCAACTGCCAAGGTTCATCTTTGCCCCTTTGGAACATTCGGCCAAACGCAAGGTAACTGCCCGGCCAATTCGCTGCCCCATATTCCGGCTGTATTCGTTGGCGTTGGCCAATTCCATTAAGGCCATCCCCGCCAGCATCGGGTTTTTCCTGATTTCATCCAGCGTGTAATGCGTATGCGACACACAACTGAAAATCTCAATCCCGCTTTGAAGGAGGTTGAGCCAAACCGGGAAAACCAAGTCGTAATAGTTACGGCTGAATCGGTCCAACCGCTCAAGGATTAAAATGCTGCCGGTCTTGATTTCCCCTCTCTTTACCTTTTTCAGAAAGGCTCCAAGGTTGCCTTTGTGGAAGTTTGCCGCCTGTTGGCCGTCGCCGCCACTAAACGCGGACACGCCTTCATCCGGTGGCAGGTCAACGAGCTTCCAGCCCTTGTCATTGCAGACGTCCTGAGCCAATTCAAGTTGACGCTCAAGGCTGGTGTTGCCAGTTTGGTTTTTAGATGAAAAACGCCGATAAGAGTAAGCAAGTTTTACCGGCCCCGTCGCGTGTTGTGTTTTTTCGTTTATCACGCTCGAGGATGATACCAGAACCATTATACGTTGTCAACTGCTCTTGAGCCCGAGCGTCCGGCGCCGAGGAAAAATACATGAACAAGCTCACCATCTCCAAGCATACAGTCCACATCGAGATTACCGGCTGGGACAAGATTTGGTCCTTCAAAGGGTCACTAGCTATCCCGAGAGACTCGATCACCAAAGTTTACCAGCATGATGGTAAACTTATGCCACCGTGGTGTCGTTGCCCGGGCACTGCGTTACCTAGAGTCATCATTGCCGGCACGTACTACGGGCGGCGTCGAAAGGAGTTCTGGAACACTCATTTTCGCAAGAGCGCGTTGGTGTTCGATTTGAAGGATGCAGACTACACACGCATCGTTGTTGATGTTGATGACCCGGACAGGATTTTGGCCGAGCTTACGAGCGGCAAGGCCGAACACGACTAAAGGTCTGTCGAGAACGCGGAGGGGCGCGAAGGGCTGGAGGGTTTGATTTGAGTGGAGGATGATGGAAGGACTTCAGCCTGCCCCCGGGTTCTCTGCTTCGCCGGGGTTACCCTCTGAACTCCGCGCATTGGCACATCGGCCCGCCTCGACTTGAACCTCGGCCCTTCAGGCTGTGGCCAGCGCCGAGGCTGCGGCCCGGTTCGCATTGCCTTGGCAGGACGTTCAGGCCCAGCGCCCCTGCCAAGGCTGCGGCCCAGGCCTCGGCGACGCCGTCCACGCCCTGACGGCCCGCCTAGGGATCACCCACTGCCCCGGCTGCGCCCGGCGCAAGCGCTGGCTTAACCGCGTGACGGCGGGGTGGGTGGGGCGGGAGAGGGGTGGTTTGTTGCCCATCGTTACGGCAAGCTGCTGGGGCTTGTCGATGCAAACCAGAATGGGGTGGATGATCGGGTGGAGAAAGCAGAGCGCGTGAGCACTTAGCGGCGGTGGGCGGCCTTGCGACCGGTTGCTGAACTGGCGTGGCCAAAAAGTATGTAGAAAAAGCCTTGCCGTGCGGCGCAATAGGCGTAGAACAGCAGGCGAATTAACAGCGCAGCGCTAAAAAGCAATTCCCAGTAGTTAGAGTATGAAAAAGCGCAAGAAATCCTTGGGGGCTTCGCAGTTAAAAAGCGAAGTGTTGAACGCAAATCTCAATCAGTTTTGGTGCAGGGCCATCGGCCCGGCCTTGGTGCTGATGGCTTGGGACCAGGTTGCCCAGGGCCAGACCTATGTTTTTGACCATTCCGGAAGTTTCACAAATTGGACGGTGCCAGAGACCGGCTTCTACCGTATTACTGCTATTGGTGCGCAAGGAGGCTCTGTTACGAACGGTATCGCCGGTGGGTTCGGGGCCAAGATTGGCGGTGATTTCAGCCTGACCTCAGGCGAGACACTATCGATCGCAGTGGGAGGGCAGGGCGGCGGCGGTGATGATAGTGGCGGTGGCGGTGGCGGTAGTTTTGTAACCTTGCCAAGCTCTGCGCTGGTAATCGCTGGCGGCGGTGGTGGCGCTGGCGTCAGCGAGGCTGGCGGCAGCGGCCTTGTCGGTGGCAACGGCGGCGATGGCGGCGGTTCTGGCGGCTTTGGCGGCTCCAACGGTTTCGGTGGCGGCGGCGCAGATGGCGGCGGCGGCGGCGGATCCGGCGGGTCCGGCGGGAGTGGCGCCTTCGGTACCGGCGGTTTTGGGTTTTCTGCAGGACTTGGCGGCGGTGGCGGTGGATACGGCGGTGGATACGGCGGTTTCGGTGGCGGCGGCGGCGGCGGTCGTGGCGGTGGTGGCGGTGGTGGCGGCTATAGCGGCGGCGGTGGTGGCGGTAACTCGGGTGGCTTCGGCGGCGGCGGTGGTGGCGGTGGTGGCGGTTCGTATAATGCCGGCCTTAATCCGATCGGGGTGGCCGGCTTCCAGTCCGGCAACGGTTTGGTGGAAATCGTGGCCGTGCCGATACTCAGCATCACCAATAGTGCGCCTGGATTCGTAGCCGTCTCGTGGACGACCGAGGGCACGAACTGGCTGTTGCAGGAGAATTTCGATCTCGGCACTACGAACTGGGTGAATTCCCAGAGCGGCACGAATAATCCGGTAACCATTCCCGCCACCGAGCCGGTTAGGTTATACAGGTTGCTGCAGCAATAGCGTTGTAGTGGCCAGATGCGTTGGCGGGACACCCTGCTAGGTCGGCGCGAAATAACAAGCACTCGTGACTTGATTGCACCAAGTTCCGACAGTTCTAGCATCAGTTTCATGATTTCATTTAGTGCAGCCAGTTTGCAACGCCTTGAACTCGCACGCCGGATCCTTCCAGTGTATGCGGCAAGCGCAAATACTCAGGCAGTTTTCGTCACCGGATCCGTGGCGCGCGGATGGGCCGATGAGTCCTCCGATGTCGAATTCAACGTCATCTGCTCCAAACCACCAACTAACGCAGAACGTCAGGCGTGTGCCGGGCAAACCGGTGGAAAACTTGGACGTTTCGAAGGCTACAACCCGGCCAAATGGGCCTGGCCGGAGGAAATCTTCATCGAAGGCATAAAACTGGACATGGTATGGAGCACCTCCGAAATCACCGGTGGGCTGGTGTCCGACGTTATTGACCGCCATGATTCCCATTTAAACAAACAGGTTTATTGCGCAGTCATTCGACGTGCCATCACTTTGCACGGAACAGATGTCGTGTTTCCATGGCAAGAGAAGGTGGCGACTTACCCCAACGCGTTGAAGGAAAAGATTGTAAGGCAGAACATATTCTTCGAGCGTTTCTCTGTCCGCATGCTTTGGGCAAAGCGAAATGATCAGCCATTACTTGCGGAACATGACACGTTTTCGGTGCGCAAGCTTCTCTCGTTATGGCTGGCTCTAAACGGCGAATATTATTCCGGGTTCAAATGGTCGCGACAGATAATCGACTCGATGCCACTGGTTCCGAAAAATGCTTTCCCGCGCATCGAGAGCATCTTCCGCAGCTGCCCGGTAACCGCCGGCGAGGAACTCCGCAGCTTGATTCACGAGACGTTTGCACTCGTGGAACAGCATCTCCCACAAATAGACATTCAACAGGCAAAGACTGAGTTCGAATCCACCTAATCTGCGATCTCCCCCCGGGTAAAGCATCCATGCTCGCATGGGATTGCCTGAAGCTGACGGGCGCGAAGGGCTGGAGGGTTTGATTCCACTGGAAGATGATCGAAGGATTTGAGCCTGCC
>CAVVUP010000007.1:0-91006 GCA_963751435.1 uncultured Verrucomicrobiae bacterium
GCCCGGAGTACATGAGCCCCGAGCAGGCGCGGGGCCGCCCGTCCGACGCGCGCAGCGACGTCTACTCGCTCGGCGTCGTCCTCTTCGAGCTCGCGACCGGCCGCGTGCCCTTCCGCGCGGAGACCCCCGTGGCGACGCTGCTGCAGCACCTCCAGGCCCCGCCTCCGCTCGAGGCGGCGCCCGAGGCGTTGCGGCCGGTGCTGGCCCGCGCGCTCACCAAGGACCCGGGCCGAAGATCGCCGACGGCGCCGAGATGGCCGAGGCGCTGCGGGCGGTGCAGGAAGGCCGCGCCGCGGCGCCGCCTGCCGCGGCAGGCCCGCTGGCCCCGCGTGGCGATCGCGCTCGCGCTCGCCGTGGCGGGAGTGGTTGCGGCGCGGTTCTTCCGGACGGCGGTGCCGCCCGGCTCTCCGTCGACCACGCTGGCCCCTTCGCCGAGCCCTCCCGGGAGACCGGCACCGACTCCCTCCCCGGAGGCGACGGCTCCGGCCATACCCTCGCCACCCCCGGGGGCGGCGTCGCCGGTCGCCATCCGCCCGGTCGCGGCCGAGGCCACACCCACACCGTTCCCGGAGCCGACGCCAGCGGCTCCGACCCCCGAGCCCACGCCTGCGGCACCAGCTCCCGCGCCCGCCCAGCCCACGCCGTCCCCGGCGCCGATTCACCGACGGCGCGCTACTCGTCGTCGCGCGGCCCTGGGCCGACGTGAGCGTCGACGGCGTTCCGCGCGGCCAGACGCCGCTCGGCCGCATCCCACTGCCTCCCGGCCCGCACGCGGTGCTCCTCACCCACCCCGACTACCAGCCCTACCCGCGGCGCGTGACGATCCGGCCCGGCGAGACGTTCCGCCTGACCGTGGACCTCGCCACAGACGGCGTGCGGCGCCGCTGAGGCTTGGCGTTTCGCCGCGGCCCGGAATACCTCTCGGGGTCGATGCGCAGTCCTGCTTTCGCTCGCCCGTTCGCTCTCGTCCTGGTGGCCGCCCTCTCGCTCGGAGCGGCGTGGCCGGACGCCGCTCTCGCGCGGGCCGCGGCCACCCAGGATCCCGGCCTCGCCGCCGGGATGCGGCAGGTGGACGAGGGGGACTTCGAGGGAGCGGTGGCCACCCTCGGGCCCGTGGCCGAGCGCCTCGCGGCCCCGGGCGGCCTCGACGCCGCGCAGGCCTGCCTCTACCTCGGCATCGCCCAGCTCGCCCTCGACGAGCGGGACGCCGCCCACGCCCGCTTCCGCCAGGCGGTGGGGCACGATCCGTCGCTGCGCCTCTCTCCCGACCGCTTCTCGCCGAAGGTGATCGCGGCGTTCGAGGAGGCGAGGCGCGAGCGCGAGGCGGAGACGCGCGCGGTCGCGCCCGAGACGAAGCCGGAAGGCGGCAAAAGCCACACGGGCCGCACCGTCCTCTTGGCGGGGGCCGCTGCCGTCGCCGGAGTCGGGATCCTCTACACGGTGGGCCAGGGCGACACCAACCCGCCCGGCGACGGGCAGGTCACCTTCACCGGCGCGCGTTTCGGCACCCCGGTGCTCGACTGCCCGAACGGCTCGACGGGGACGCCGCTCGCCGTCGCCATCGACCTGACCGCCCAGAACGGCGCGGACCGCGACGTGACGCTCGGCTCGGCCTCCGCCACACTCTTCATCGTCGCGTCTCCGGCGGTCCCGAGCGAGGTGAGCTTCGCGAGCACCGCACCCGCGACGGTCGCTCCCTCCTCGCTGCGGCCTGGCGCGAACGCCCTGCGCGTGCAGACGACCCTCACCTGCGCGAACGGCGCGGGCGACGCGTCCCGCTTCAACGAGTGGAGGGGCCGCGTCACCCTCACCGCCGGCGGCGCGCAGGCCGTCGAGACGGCCGACACGATGCGCGTCAACCTGCCGTAGCGGGTTCGAGCACGTCAGGCCGTGAAAGCGTCGAACGCGAGCTGTAGTCGCTCGCCGAGAGGCCCGCATGTCACCCTCGTGGACCGATGGCGGAGATCCCGTTCCTGGACGGACGGTGACAACCCGCCGCAGTACGATACGCTCTTCGGACCGGTGGAGGGGGTGGCCGTCGGCTACCGTAGGTCCCGAAGCCGGCCATCGTGAAGGCGATCCTTCCGGCCGCCTCGACGCTCCCGCTCCGCTCGGGGCCGCCCTGGCGACACGGGGTACTCGGACCGTACCGCCCCCCTGCCAGTGCCTCGCAGCACGCCCGTCTCGGGCTGCGGGTCAGAACGACCGTACCGCGACTCTCGCAATCGCCCTGCAACGGTGTCGGTCGGCCAGGCGCAGGACGTTGAGGATCAGGATCAGCCATCAGGTGAGCCGGTGTCCACCGGCGGCCTCGCCGTCGAGAATCCCCTCGCGTCCGCACGCGGAGATCCCGAGGCTCGCCGCGACCACGCCGAGCAATTTTCGGAGCTCATAGCTCCCTCCTCGCCCCGCGCTCAGCGGGCGGCGCTGATCAGGTAGGTGAACTCGTGCTCTCCGTACTGCGGGCAGGTCACGGTGGTGACGCCCCGGGCCGACACGGTGTTGCGCGAGCCGGAGGTCGTGAGCTGCCCCGTGAAGTGGACGTTCCTGCCACCGGGGCAGGGCCCCTCGGGCAGCCTCGGGCCGTTCGTGTTGAACTCGATGGCACCACCCGAGCCGATGCTGCCGTTGAGGTCGTAGGACTCGGGCGCGCAGCCGGAGCTCACCACCGTGAAGCCCGACAGGGGAGCCACCGAGGCCGGAGGCCGCTCCCTGGACGAGCGTCATCTGGCCGTAGCAGGTGAACGCCTTCTGGAAGCCGTCGCTCTTGCGCAGGACCTGGAGCGTCCACTGCAGGGCGTAGGGGCCGGCGGCCTCCGGCGGGGGAGTGACGGACGTGACGCTGTCGTCGTCGCCATCGCAGGCCACGAGCCCGAGAGACAACGCAACGGCGACCACGAGAACGAGAAAACGACGCGTCGGACCGGGAGATCATGGGTGCCTCCTTGAGGTCGCCTCTCCCAGAGGCAACGCGCGTGCCGGGCGACCTGACCCGTAAGTCGCTGTTTCCCAGTCGGGGAGGCGGCACGAGACCGTTCGACGATCGAAGCGGCCGTTCGAGGATCGAACGGGGCCGTGAGGGACCGGCGGACCCCTCGTCAACTGACTCGGACGAATCCCCTCGGGGTGACAGGCCGTCGCCGGGCGCCTTACTCCCGGTCTTCGTCGCGGCGGTGCAGGCCCCAGGCCTCGAGACGCCGGTAGAAGGTCTCCGGCGAGATGCCCAGGAGCTCGATCGCCCGGCGCTTGTTGCCGCCCGTGTGTTCGAGGGTCCGGAGGACGTGGGCCTTCTCGGCCTCCTCGACCACCTCGCGCAGCGGGCGCGGCGGGCCCCCGGGAGAGGCGGACGGGCCGACCCCCTGGCGCAGGTAGTCCGGCAGGTGCTCCGGCCGCACCTCCTCGCCGTCCACAAGGCAGACCGCCCGCTCGACCACCTGCTGCAGCTCACGCACGTTGAACGGCCAGTGGTGCCGCTGCAGGAGGTCGAGGGCCTCCGGGACGAAGCGGTGGCGCACGGGGCCGCGATCGACACGCGCAAGCACGTGGTCGACGAGGAGCGGCACGTCGCCAGGCCTCTCCCGCAGGGGCGGGATCACGACCGCGTGGCCGAGGCGGGCGAGGAGGTCGGCGCGGAAACGGCCGGCCTCGACGTCCTTCTCGAGCGGCCGGTTCGTGGCGGAGACGACGAGGGCGTCCACCCGCCGGGGCGCGGTGTCGCCCACGCGGAAGAGCTCGCCCGAGTCGAGGAAGCGGAGGAGCTTGGTCTGCAGGGCGGCTCGACGTCGCCGATCTCGTCGAGGAAGAGGACGCCCTGGTCGGCCATCTCGAGCCGGCCCTTCTTGTCGCGGGTCGCCTCGGTGAAGGCCCCGCGCACGTGGCCAAAGAGCTCGGACTCCACGAGCGTCGGGGCGAGGGCGGGGATGGGGACCGGCACCCAGCCCCGGGCCGGCCGCCCGCTCTCGGCCGCGTAGGCCCGAGCGAAGAGCTCCTTGCCCGTGCCCGTCTCGCCGCGGAGCAGCACCCGCGCTCCGGCGCGCGCGAAGCGCCGCAGCGCGTCGTAGGCCTGGAGGAGGGACGGGGAGCGCCCGACGATCTCGTGCCGCAGCAGCTCCGCCTCCAGGAGCTCCATCCTCTCGTCGCTGCGGGCGAGAGCCTCCGTCGTGCGAGCGTGCTCCTCCACCCGGTCGAGGACGAGGGCGGCCTGGACGGCGAGGGCGGTGGCGAAGTCGAGGTCCTCCGCGGAGAAGGCGCGCTGGGCGGCCTGGGTGTCCAGGTAGAGGACGCCGCGCACCGGGCGCGGCCCGAGGGGCACCGCGAGGACGGAGCGGATGCGGAAGCGGTGGACGCTCGACGCCCCCTTGAAGCTCGCGTCGCCGCGGATGTCGGACGCGAGCACGGCGAGACCGGTCTCGATCACGTGGCGGACGACCGAAAGGCTGATCGGCCAGCGGTCGGGTTCGGGGCCGAGCTCGAGGTGGTGGGAAGCGAGCGGGCGGAGGCCCCCGTGCACGGCAAGGGCGAGGAGGCACGCGCGCTCCGGCGCCGCGCCGAGTCGCGGCCGAGAGGATGCGCTCCACGACCGCCACCGGGGCCCGCTCGGACAGGAGCTCGCGGGAGATCCGGTAGAGCGCGGCCAGGCGGTCCTTCCCGAGGGCCTCGGTTCCGACCCGTCCGGGGTCACGCCTGGCCTCGGTGTGCGCCCCCGCGCCCGGCTCCTCGTCGCTCACAGCACGAACGTGACCTTGTTGATCTCGCGCAGGCTGGTGGTTCCGTCGAAGACCTTGTCGATGGCGCCCTCGCGCAGGGTGCGCATGCCCGCCCCGCGGGCCTTCTTCTTGATCTCGCCCACCGGCCGGCGCTCCAGGATGAGCTGGCGGATGTCGTCGTGCTCGAGCAGTTCCCCCACCGCGCGGCGGCCGAAGAAGCCGCTCCAGGCGCAGGCCTCGCAGCCGACGGTCGTAGACCACGTGGCCGGCGAAGCGGTCGGGTCGATGCCCGACGCGCAGCACTCCCCCTCGGGCCGCGATGCCTACCTGCCGGCAGGAGCGGCACAGCACGCGGACCAGGCGCTGAGCGAGCACCAGGGTGAGGGCGGAGACGAAGTTGTAGGGATCGACGCCCATGTGCAGGAAGCGGCCGATCACGTCGAAGACGTTGTTCGCGTGCACGGTGGTGAAGACGAGGTGGCCGGTCAGGGCCGCCTGGACGGCGATCTGGGCGGTCTCGGGGTCGCGCACCTCGCCGACCATGATCTTGTCGGGATCGTGGCGCAGGATCGAGCGAAGGCCGCGCGCGAAGGTGAGGCCCTTCTTCTCGTTCACCGGCACCTGGGTGATGGCCGCGATCTGATACTCGACCGGATCCTCGATGGTGACGATCTTCTCCTCGGTGCTGGCGATCTCGTTGAGGGCCGCGTAGAGCGTCGTGGTCTTGCCGCTGCCGGTGGGGCCGGTGACCAGGATCATGCCGTAGGGCTCGGCCACGTACTTGCGGAGCGTGGCGAGCTGGGCCTCGTCGAAACCGAGGGCCTGCAGGCGAAGCTCCTGGAATTCCTTGGAGCAGGGACTCGCGGTCGAGGATGCGGATCACCACGTCCTCGCCGTGGATGGACGGCATCACGGAAACCCGGAAGTCGATGGTCCGGCCCTCCACCCGGAGCCGGAAGCGGCCGTCCTGGGGGATGCGCCGCTCGGCGATGTCGAGCTCGGCCATGACCTTGATGCGCGAGACGATGGTCTCGGCGTGGCGCTTCTCGAGGGGCGGTGGCCTCGTAGAGCGCGCCGTCGATCCGGTACTTCGCGAGCACCGCGCGGTCCTTCGACTCGATGTGGATGTCGGAGGCGCGGCGCTCGATGGCGCCGAGGAGCAGGGTGTCGACGAGGCGCACGATGGGGCTTTCCGCGGGGAGGAGCTTCTCCTCGACGGTGGCCGTCTCGTCGTCCGCAGACGAGCTGCAGCCGCAGGCCCTCGCTCGCCTGCTCCAGCAAGAGCTCGCCGCCCCGGTGTCGGCGCAGCAGGGTGGCGACGCGCTCGGGCGGGGCCAGGACCGGCTCGACCGGCCGCTCCAGCAGGAACTCGAGCTCGTCCACCTTCGTGGGGTCGTCGAGGGACGCGAAGGCGAGGACGATCCGCTCGCCCTCCCGGCGCACCGGCACGCACGAGTAGCGGACGAGCAGCTCCAGCGGCACCTCGCTCCAGACGGTCGGGTCGTCCGGGGCGTGGTCGAGCGCCTCGCGCGGGAAGTCGATCGGGGGCCTCACGTCCGCCATCGACGGCATCGTAGCACTTCGGCCGGGCGCCTCAGCCCGCGCGCTCGACGACGGGCCGGGAGAGCGTCGCGCCGCTCGGGGCGCTCTCCCGGCGGGGGTGTCGGGCGAGGGCCCGGCCCTTCGTCGCCCACCAGTCCCGGGCCTGCCCGGGACTCCACTCGTCGGAAAGGCCGCAGCGCGCGAGGCGCGCCGCCGCCTCGGCCGCGGAGGGTGGTCGCCGGGCCGGGTCCTTCTCCAGGCAGGCGAGGACCAGGCCTCGAGCGCGTCGGGCAGGGGGCGGCCCAGCCGCTGCGACGGGGGCGTGGGCGGCGTGTGCAGGTGGTGTCCGCAGATCTCGATGATCGTCCCGCCCTCGAAGACGTGCCGGCCGGTCAGGAGGAAGTAGGCCACCGCTCCGACCGAGTAGAGATCCGAGCGCGCGTCGGCGTTCGGGGAGCGGATCGCTTCCGGGGGCGAGGTAGAGGGGAGTGCCGACGAGGGTCGCCTCGTGAGTCGTCCGCCGCGTCGGCCTCGAGGTCCTTGACGAGGCCGAAGTCCACGACCTTCGCGACGTCCGATAGGCCTCCCCGCTCGCAGAGGATCACGTTCGCCCGGCTTGACGTCGCGGTGCACGAGGCCGACCGCCGTGGGCCTCGGCCAGCGCCTCCAGCACCTGGCGCGAGGATGTGCACCGCGCGACAACCGGCGGCTGGGGGCCGTCGAGCCGCGACCAGCTGGTCGAGGCCGAGGCCCTCGAGGTACTCCATCGCGTTCCAGCACCTGGCGGAGGATGTGGACGACCCGGGGCCGGCGGCTGGGGGCCGTCCGTCGCCAACGAGCTGGTCGAGGCCGAAGCCCCTCGAGATACTCCATCGCGTAGTAGAAGACGCCGTCGGACGTGCGACCGTAGTCGAAGACCGTCACGGTATTCGGGTTGCGAGTCCGAAGCCTCAAGCGCCGCACGATTGGCGGAAGAATCACCGGGCAAAGGATCCCTGACCGTTTATGATCAGGTCTCCTACCCCAGCTATACCCACCCCCAAACCCATCCGGATCGATTGGCCGTCCTTGGACGTTTGTTTGGGCTCGATCCGGCGGATGTCCGCCATTGCCGCGTGCTGGAACTGGGTTGCGGAAACGGCAGCAACCTGATCCCCATGGCGTGGGAACTGCCCCAAAGCTGTTTTGTGGGCATTGACCTGGCGCGCAAACCGGTCGAGGCCGGACAGCGCATGGCGGCAGAGCTGGGCCTGTGCAACATCCGTCTGGTCCAGGGCGACATCCGGGAGGTGGGTCCGGATTGGGGAACCTTCGATTACGTTATTGCACACGGTCTTTATTCCTGGGTGCCCGCCCCCGTCCAGACCCACCTTCTACGGATCTGTCAGCAATGCCTCGCCCCCCACGGAATCGCGTTCATCAGCTATAACGCGCTGCCGGGATGCCATCTCCGCAACATGTTGCGTGAGATGATGCGCTTCCATGTGCGCGCATTCGAGGCCGCCGAGGAACAGGTGCATCAGGCCAAAGCCCTGGTCCGCTTTCTGGCCGACGCCCAGGACAGCCGTGACGAGTATCGGCTCTGGATGAAGGCCGAGCTGGATCGGGTGATCGAACAGGACCCCGCCCACCTGTATCACGATGACCTCGCAGAGGTGAACACCGCCCTTTACTTCACACAATTCATGGAGCAGGCATCCCGGCAGGGGCTTCAGTACCTTGCCGAGGCCGACTACTTCGAGATGTCCGACCATATCTTCAAGCCGTCGGTGCGGGAAACTCTCGCTGAACTCAGCGCCAATCGAATTCTTCGCGAGCAATACCTGGATTTCCTGAAGTGCAGACGATTCCGTCAGACCCTCCTCTGTCCAGCCGGAGCCGCACCGAGCGCCCAGCCGGGTGCGGATGCAATCGCCCATTTCCGGGTCTCCTCGCCGGCCCGACCGACCGGGACCGACACGGACCTGCGTCCGGGCTGCACGTGCGTCTTCACCACGCCCCGCGGCGCCCGTGTCGAAACGGACTTCAGTCTGGGCAAGGCTGCCTTGGTCGAGTTAGGGCCATGCTGGCCAATGCCCAGAGCCTTCGAGGATTTGCACGAAGCCGTTCGCAACCGGCTGGCTGCTGCGGGGCTGCCCGTCGAAGCCCCATCCGACACCCGCGCCTCGCTGATCGGCTTCCTCGAAAGTCTTTACGCGGCCGGCGCGGTGGAATTCCGGACATACCCGCCCCCGGTTTCCTCCAGGCCCGGCCAGCGGCCTTTGGCGTCGCCAGTCGCGCGATGGCAGGTTCGGCACGGAGAGTTCGTGACCACCGCGCTTCACCAGGCTGTTCGTGTCGAGGACGAGATCGGACGCTGCCTGCTGTCCCAGCTCGACGGGAGCAAGGACCGGTCTGTGTTGATGAAGGTCGTGTGGGAACTCCTCCGGTCCAGGGATGCAATCAAGGAACGCGGGCGGAGCGAGGCGGACATCCGTCGGACCATTGAAACGGAATTGGAGAGCAACCTCCAGAAACTGGCCAAGCTCGGGCTGCTCATTGACGAGCAGTTCAGGCTTTGAAGTCCACCTCGAGAAACCCCCTGCAGATCAAGGTCTCGACGAGCGCGGAGAAAGCGTCGAGATCGAATCCATCGGGCAGTTCAGTCGGGCGTTGAATGCGGCAAAGGCCGCCGAGCGCCCGGTGACATCCGCTGTGACGGCCTGGCGGGCGCTGCGAGCCAGATGCAAGGCCCCGATCCCTGAACCGCCGCACAGATCCAGTGCCACGCCGCCCCTGGCTGCGGGAAGCAACTGAAGAAACCGCAACGTCCCCCCGTAGATCGCCGGAAACACCACGTCCCGGGCAGCCTCCACCGGTCCTCCCTCCGGGTTGTCGCACCGGTCGGACGCCACCACGAACCCATCGACGGGGTAGAGCCAGACAGGGCAGACCAGGTCAGAAGGGTTGTCCTTGGCTGGACGCAGAAGTCCCTGGTCCAGCAGTGCCGCCAGGACCTGGTCGCCACAAACGCCAAGCGATTCGGCCATGCTCACGCGAAAACCGCGCAGGAAGACACGCAGACACCACTCCAGCGCGGGATCCCAGCCCGAACAATCCAGCCTGTCCCAACAGACGGAGCCAAGCTCGCCCATGTCGTCCATCTGGAGCAGCCGACAAAGAGTCGAGTCATCGAACTGCGCCCGCCTGAGAAACTCGCGAACCTGATCGAAGCCTTCAGGCCCTCCCAACCTCAGTGGCGGATTCGAGGCAGGGGCCGCAGTCACCATAGTATTGCCCACGACATTGGAGTGGTCCGTGCGAAGTTTCCCCGCAACCCATCGATCGTCAGGAACCCGACTCCCCGCCGGTCTCGGCGTCCACTTCCGTCCCCAGGCTGGGTCGCATGGTATCCTTGCTGCCCACACTGAGTTCCTGAACCGCCTGGACGAAACTCATCTGGGCCACCTTCTGCGCCCGGCGCAACAGGTAGGGCACCGGGCTGCCGGGCTCCACCTGGCGGTAGTAATCACAGATGCTGTCCAGCACCCGGACGACATCGGCCCTGGACCGGATGGAGCCTGTGACTTGGATGCCGGCGCCGCCTGTGGGCGAACCGGCCCCACCTGTGCCGCCCCCTTCGGCAGTCGCTGCACCCGCCAATTCCCCGGACGGCAGATGGCCTTTCACAGTATCGCTCGCCTGTCGCAGGACAACCTCCAGCACGTCAAAACTGATGCTGTTTGTGGCACCGAGCGTGGTCGTGAGAAAGTCGTCCATGTCATGAACCGCCTCCAGCGCTTCAGCAATCCGTTCGCTACAGGCCACAAGCTGATCGGGGGCGTCCCGCAGGGCGGCGGCCAGCGCGGCGGAATCCGGTCCGGCGGAAGGCGTCCCCTCCCCCGCCGCCCGCCGGGGGCTGGGCGGAGGACTGGATCAAGGCCAGCGTGACCGGTTGCATGCCCGGGACACGGCAGAGCGGCGCGTCGTAGAGGTAATCAACAAAGCGCAACCAACTGCCCGCCAGGGCGGCAGCCCCGCGGGGCAGCGTCAAGGCACCCAACCGGTTCAAGCGCAGCGTTGGATCGTTGTTATCCTCAGGATCGAGCACCGGATAAAGTTTGTCCCAATAGTCCCGCAACAGCCCGCGGATGAGCTGCAGACCATCGACGAAGCCGGCCAGACCGTCGGTGCGGAGCAGGCTGCAGCAGAGCAAGACGGCCACCTCGATATGCTTGGACCGTCCGAGATACTCGGCGGCCTTGTTGCCGAGCTGCTGCCAGTCCGGCGGTTCCGCCGGTTGCCGGACTTCCCCGATCTCGACCTCGGGTTTGCCCTTGAGAATGGACTGCAACTCGTCAAAGGAAGGGTCGTAGGAAAGGTCCGGCCCGCAGGGTTGCAGCTCGGAGATGGGTTGTAAGAGTTTCTCGATCGCTGGTTTCATAGTCCATGCTTGATCCGGCCTCACCATCTTGGAATACGGTCCTTGAGTTCCTCGATGAACGCCTGCCGTCCTTCCTGGTTGATCCATCCGCCGGTCTGATATCCCGCTTCAATGGCCTCCAGTCCTTCCAGGATCTCCTGCCGTTGGTCCAAAGGAACGCTTCGCGGCGGCCAGGGCTTCAGGCGCTGCGCCTCCGGCGTGGTCACACGCTTGTCGGTCGGCTTGAGAACGCTGAACCGAACCAGCAAGATCTGAAGCCGGGTGTCCAGGTCCTTCAGCTTCGTGCCAGCCCGTTCCTGATCCGCCCAAGGTTGCGCCCATTCGATCAAGCGGGCAAACGGAGGCTTGGCCCGGGTTGCCGGACTCAACCCGGCGGCGCGATTCAAGAGTTCGCTCCAATTGGTCTGCCTCCGGCACTCCTCCAATGCGCTCAGTTGCCCTGCCTCCGCCACCGCCTCCTTCCAAAGCGCCTGATACGGGTCCTTCCGGCCATAGCCCAACCCCGCCAGCTCATTGGTCCATGCGTAGTCCGCCTTGTCCAACCGCTCCTGGAACCCCTGGAGCACCCGCTGCTCCTCCATGGCCTGCACCTTCAACTGCTCAAAGGCGCTGACACCAGCGTATCGCGCACAGATCGCCAAGGCCTGCCCATACAGGCCCTGCGTGAAATCGTTCCGGGCCTCAGTCAAAGACGCTGCCTCCTCGATCTTGCCCCGCGCATCGGTCTTGAGCTTGCCGGCCGCCGGATCGTTCGGCTTGAGTTTCAACGCCTCATCAGCCTTGTCCACCGTCTCCTGCCATTGCCCCCGGCTGTAGGCCGTCCTCCCGGTCTCCATCGCGTCCTGATACTTCTTCTCACTGGCCGCCAGGGTCTTCGCCTCCTCGATCTTGCCCTGCGCACCCGACTTGAGCTTGCCGGCCGCCGCATCGTTCGGCTTGAGCTTCAACGCCTCATCGGCTTTGTCCACCGTCTCCTGCCATTGCCCCCGGCTGTAGGCCGTCCTCCCGGTCTCCATCGCGTCCTGATACTTCTTCTCAGTGGCCGCCAGCAGCTCTGCGTCCTTCAGCTTGTCCTGCGCATCCGACTTGAGCCGGCGGGCCTCGGGATGGTTGGGCTCGATCACCAGAGCCCGCTCGGCCAGTTCAATCGCGGACTTCAAATCGCCCCGATCGAATGCGAAACGTGCGGCGTCCAAGGCCCGTTTGAGATCCTCTTGGTCCTGTGAAGAGACCGGCTGGACCGGGAGCACCGGTGCGGGGGCCTTATTGGTTGGGCTGGTTGTCGCGATCGACGGATTCGACAATGGGCCCGGACCCGGTTGCCGAAGCAGGAGGAGTCCGACCCCAGTCGCGAGGACCAGGACGCCGATGCCGCCAAAGATCCACGGCCGCGATGAGCCTCGATGGTGCTGCGCAGGTCGAGCCGTCTCCGGGAGATCGGTGGATGGGGGCTTGGGGGACGGGGTGGACGGTTTGACCTCCGAAGTCGAGCCTGGAGGCCCTCCGAGGAATCTGGCCTCGATCTGGTTGAGCCGCACTTCGAGTTCAGGCTCAATTTCATAGGGAATCTCCGATGCCAACGGCAGCGCCTTGGGAGACGCCTGCATGCAGAAGAACTCTCCGTCACCGACTTCACCAAGCAACACGTCCACAAAACCGGCACCCGACCGCGCCAGCAGCAGCATCGGGACCTGGGCAGGAAGGCAAGTGCGCAAGAATTCCAGCCAGAGCAACTCCCCTTGAGCCTCTGTTCCGGCGCAGTGCGGCACGCGAAGGTGGACGGATCGCGCATGGCTCCCCATTCCGAGGGCTCGGGTGATCTCATGGAGCACCCGAAGCAATCCTAGGCGACCGGGTCCCAACTGCGGATTGTCCAGGAAGGACTTCCTCAACTCCTGCGAAGTCGCCGCAGTCTCCGAACCGCGCGTCTGCAAGGAGGATTGGTCCAGCCTCGCCTGGCTGGCGCGACAGGCTTCGGTGACCTCATCGGCGGTGCTCGCCTGCTGACAGGCCGTTTTCAACTGATCCAACTCCGTCCCCGCCAGCCCCACCAAAACACCCGGAGTGGCGTCGAATGATTCCACACAAAGCACCATCGGGTATTTGGCCCGTCCCCGGCGATCCTGCGAGGACCAGAACCGTCCGTAAAACAAGCTTTCCGGACGCGACCAAAGGAACGAATGATCGTAGCCGTCGAGCCGCTTTTCCGGCTCGAGTTTGTCCCACGCACCCGAATCGATCTGACTTCCAATGCCGGACACGTACAGGCTCTGTTTGACATGAGCCAGGCCCACGGTCTGCACCCCAATGCCGGGCATGTGATCCTCCCAGCCGGGATGCTTGCCGAAGGCAGCCAGAATCAGTCGCGGTCCAGCCTGACGGCCTTCGGTTTCCGTATCCTGATTCGATCGTGCCATGGTTGCTTGAATCCTCCGAATCACTTCCGCGGCCAGTCCTCGACCTTCGGCAGAGGCCGGTTGAGACGCGCCTCAAAGACGGCATCCCCTCTCAACCCCTGCTCCTTGTCCTCCAACGGGATCCGCACCCGCCACACCATGCCGTCGCCAATCCGCTCCGCGCGTCCCTCCTCGATCAGGTGAACCAGCCCCCAGGCGCTGTACCTGGACGGGCACCTGCTCGGAAGCGGCATCGCCAGCCAGCTTGCGAAACCGCAACGTCAGGCCGCTGCCCAGGGAGCCTTCATGAACCAGGACCGGCACGCTGGCGCGGGTCAGATCTTTCCAACCGGACGAGCTGCCAGCGAACTCAATCTGAGCCACCCTGAACACGGACAGGATGTCCCGGCCTTGAACGTCATCGCGCACCGGCGGGACAAACCAGAACTTGAGGGAATCGACAGCCCCCGCGTCGGCAACGAGCGCCCTGACCACCTCGAAGGCCGGCGCCTGTTGCAGACGCTCCAGCAAAGGGGTTCGTGGGAGTCTCGCCCATACGGGGTCCTGCAGCTCCTGCCGAAAGGCATCCGTATCACGCTTGAACGCCAGAACCTCGCGCGCGTCCATTTGCCTTCCGGACGAGGACAGCAACACGGGGAAAGCCAGCCTGCCCAACGACTGGTTGGCCCACTCGGCTGCATACTGGTTGACCATGTTGGTGGCGGCCACGGCCAGCAAACCGCGCACGGCTCCCAAGGGCTGCGACTGCTCCCCTTGGTAGGCCGACAGGTCGAGCTGGACCCGGTCCGTCCAAGCCACCGCGTTGGTCAGTTCCGCAAGGTTCTTGGCCGGCAGATGCTGGAGCCGGTTCGAGACGTAGAAGATGTAGTCGGCAACATATTGCTGGCGCAATCGCTTCTCGGCCTCACCGGCGATCTTGATGCACACGTTGGTGACCGATCGGGCGTAGGCACCAGTGTAGGCGGTCAACTGGCTGCGGAAACCGTCAGCCGCCGACCTCAGATCGTCGTACCGCTTCCAACGGCTTCCCACATCCGAATCCTGGATGTCAAAGGATCCTTGGGCCAGGTCGCAGGACTGCTGATACAGGGACCATCGGCGCGCGAATTGCGGCTCGGCCTGGCCGGGCGAGGGCACCACACAATCCGGATCGAGGACGGCCAGTTTCGGGCTGCTCCGCGAGAAGCTTTCGACGATGGTTCGGACGATATCTGACCCCAATTCCTGGAGTTTCCTGGCAATTTCGGCAAACAGGCCGCGGGTCTTCTCCTGGTCTGGCAAGCCGGCGGCGATCTCCTTGAACATCGCTTCCGAGGCCCCTCGCGCCTGCCGTTCAAGATTGAGATACTCATTCGTCAGACTGGTCACGGGATTCTCCAGGCTTCTGCCGTCCGACACACGCGCCCAGGCATTTGAGACCCGCGACCACCGCGGCAGCAATTCCGACTGGATCGTTGAGCAGTAGTCACCGGCGGACATCAGCCAGTTCGTTTCCGCCTTCTGATAATCCCCCAGCGTATCCACCAGCTCATTCAGGTGCTGGACCTCCTGCTGAATTCGGACTTCGCTGACCCGGCTCGCCTCCCGGTAATTCTCCAGCCCTTTCCGGATGGCCGCATTATTCGACAAGGTGTCCCCCCCAGAAGGCGGGACGGTGGCCAGTGCCCTTTGCCACTGCCCTCTTTGGAGTAAGTCCACTGCACCACCGACACCAGGTTTGTATCCAGGGAATCCGCGTCGGATTCGGTCAGGTAGCTCAGGAAGGATCGGAGATACGTCGCCGCCGCGTTGGTGCCCGGAAGGACGCCTCCTGCGGCATACCGGTCGGCTTCCAGGCGGATCAGCGAGATGAGAGCCTGCTGATAGCGTTCAAGCGCATGGGCATCGCTCCCCACCGGGCGGTTGATCATCTTGTTGCGGGTCTGCTCGACCAGCGGCTTGAGCACGCTGCTTTCGAGGAGTGTCCGTTGACCTTCGGCGCGATCCTTGTTGATGCCCAAGCTGACCGGTTTGAACACCCACACGACGCTGAGCCTCCTTTCCACAAGCTCCTTGAGCTTGGTGTGGTAATCCACCAGCGTCAATCCGCCGGAACCTTCCACCACATTGGTCCCGGCGTAGGTGAATCGGAACGGGTCACTGTCACTCTCCCCGGCTCGAACAATGCGAGGAGACCAGTCTCCCCGATCATTCCAACCGGCGGCTCCCGCCTTCCAGTAGGAGGATTCCCGGCCTACTTTGCGCTGAAGATTGCCGTAGCTCAGACCCGCGAGGCTGAGGACCAGGCACAACGCCAGCGCCGCGCTCCCGAAGATGGCGAATTGCCGTTTGCGGAGCATTTGCAGGGTGTTGGTGGCGCGGGTCACCAGCCCGCTCTCCGCAAACACCTTCTTCTTGAACAAATCAGTGAGAAAGAAGGCGCGATTCCGCTCCCAACGGCGCTCCTCCGGCAAATCATCCACGGAGAGTCCCGTCGCCAGTGCGATGGCCTCGTCCAGGGCCTTGCCCTCGCGCATCGACGACGTGAAGTAAATGCCCCGCAGAAAAACCGGCTTGGCCGACCATTCTCCCGCCACGAAGGTCGTCTCCAGGTAGCGTTGCAATCGGGGTGCGAGCCGCAGAATGCTCTCCGTCATGGCAAAGAGAGAGTCCACCTCGTCCAGCCGTCGCTGGGCGCTTTGGGCGCCCCCGAGAGGCTTGGCGACGAAGAAATCCGTCTCGCCCCCCAGCCGCCCGACACTGGAGCCGTTTCGAAGCAAGGCCAATCGGCGGCGACGCAGCCGTTCCACCATGCTCTTGAGATGCAGCGGGACCTGATCGGGCTTGAAAGGAGCATCCAGCGGTTCCGGGTTCGACCAGCCGAATATCTGATGCTGCAGCATGGGGTCATCGATGCTGTCAAAGAACTCGCGGAACCCCGTGAGCAGGTCGCTCTTGGTGACCAGCAGGTAAACCGGGAACCGCACATCGAGCGCGCGCTGGATCAAATCCAACTGTTGCGCCAGACGACTGGCCTTGCGGGCGATGTCGTCGGCGGAGTCCTTGATCAAGCTGTCAATGGAAAGCACCAGAAACAGCCCGTTGATGGGGCAGTTGGGGCGCGCTTTGCGCAGCAAGGCCAGGAAGGCCCGCCACTGCGGGCTTTCGCCCGCCTTGGCCTCGTTGAAGAGCATGGACCCCGCAGTATCCAGGATGATCCCGTGATTGGTGAACCACCAGTCCATGTTGACCGTGCCCCCCGAACCCTGCATCTCATCCTGCATGCCCGGCGGAAACTCGATGCCGGAATGACGAAGCGCCTCCGTCTTGCCGGAGGCCGGTTCTCCGATGATGACATACCAAGGCAGCCGATAAATGTCCTTGCCCCGGCTCTTGAACTCCTGAAGCCCGCGCTGGAACTTCTGACGCAGCTTGTCGAGTTCAGCGCGTTTGTTTGGATCACTGATCGCCTGGGGGGTTTCAGCGGACCGGGCGTGAATTTCAGAGGAGAATTGTTCGCGCTTCTTGCGCGCCGTCAGACGCCGCCACAGAAAGTAACCGCCGAACAGGAGCAGGAAGAGCAGGAGGATGCCCAGGGCAATCCAGATGCCGTACCGGGGCACGGCGAACGCCCCGCCCACGGCACCCAGGCCAATGGCACCCAGACCCGCCTTCACCTTAAGGCTCAGTTTTGATTCGTCATCCATGATCCAACCTGCTGATTCCAGTTCCGTTCACGCGCACGCAGACACCTTCAGCGCTCCACGCTTGCACTCCGGGCGGCTTGCTCCTTGATCACTTCCAAAGACGATGTCAGATCCCCCACGGCCTTGGCATACAATCCGATGTAGATGACCAGGATGCTGAGGCTTAAAAAGACGAAGGCGATGACCACCAGAATGATCTTGCTGCTGGGCGGTTCGGTCAGCACCCGCGTGTCGATCGAGTTGTAAGCCTCCTCGCTGATCCTGGATCTCGGATCGGCATCCACCCACAGGCGGATCCTCGGAAAAATCTTGTCCATGTAGATCCGCAAGTGCTCGGGCTGCCCGATATACATGCCCGTGAACCCCAGTCCCAGGCAGACGTAGTAAACCGCCAGCCGCTCCGCCGCCTCCTGGCTGGTGTCGGCCAGGTCCGCATCGAGCAGTTCGAAAAAACGTTCGTCGCCCGCCAGTTCATTGCGTTCCACCGCCAGGCGACTTTGCGCCCACTGCGACGCAAACTGCAGCCGGCTGGTGCAGATGATGTTGTCCACGAAGAAGATGACGGGCAACTCGAGCTTCTTGACCTGTTCGAGCAACAATCCGTCCGACGAGGCTTTCTGAAGAATCCGGGCGAGGAGGTCCCTGATTTCCTGCCGCACCATCGCCAGCTCGGGATGCTTCGGTGTCCTGGCAATCCGGTTCAGCCGGCAGAGGTATTGGAACAGGTCCTCGTATAAATCCAGCAGCTTCATGTGTTCAGGCGCCAGCCAGCGTCATGTAAAGCGTGAACGTCGCCTCCGAAAGGTCGAGTTCAGAGTTGTTCCAGACCAACACCATGGCCTTCTCGGACTTGATGGCCTCCCATCGGCGCAGGTTCGAGTCGGGCTGCAGTCGGAAATAGTGCAGGTCCCCCTGACTGGGCAGGTCCAGCGGCGGGGAGGCCTCCTCCTGCAAAGCGATGCCCTGCACGGCCACGTTCTGCAGGCTTCTGGGCATGAGCTTGAACTTGTTGATATCCCGCACATAGAGAGCCAGCCGCGTCCGTTCCGTGCGCGTCTTGACTCCCAGGTAATAGGCGGTGGCTTTGTCGAAATGCTGCTGCTCCATCTGCGCCAACAGGCCGCCCGGCGATCCGGAGAACTGAACCTTCATCGGCTCGATGGCTCCCTTGACCCGGATTTCCGCCCGGATTTTGCGGTCGAGTTCCCGGAAGCAGGTCAGGGGATCGTCATGGGCGTAGGGCGCGCACGCGAACGCATCCCGCTGAGGATTCAGGGCCAGCAACTCGCCCAGCAACTCGCGCAATTCCTGGTAGAACTCGAAGGGCGACACCTGGCCCGGTTCCAGCAGGCCGGGGAGGCTGGCACAAAACCGGTTCAGGGTCTGCAGCCTCGCCGTAAGCTCCCACTTCATTTCCATACCCAAGCCCCCCGTGGCCAGCCGGCTCTGGACATCGTTGCGGCTGGCATTCATCTGCGCCACCAGATCCCGGAGCAGGTTGTGCAGCGTCGGCGAGGAGTGGAGGAAGACACAAGGTGGCACGAACTCGGGATCCAGCCGCGCCCTCCCCGCGTCCTCGCCCGTCGCTCGCACGATCCGCATCAACGGCAACACCTCCATGTCCGACACATCCTCCTCCTTGAAAACCACCCGCGCGTTCACCTTGCGGAAATAAATCGGCTGCGGATTGTCGCCGGTGTTCTCGTCGGTCACATCCCGGGTTTCCGACGGGATGAACAGCAGTTTCACCCGGGGATCCACCGGCTCCCCCGGACGGAAAGCATTGGCCCGGGTCTTGGTCCACAACGGCACGGCGAGGAAAAGGTCCATGCTGCCGCTGCCGCGAGCCAGTTCAGCCTTGATGGGCAGGGCGGGAAGCTCGGCGGCGTCCGGATAAGAGACCTCCGTGCCGCTGGGCATGATGGCCCGAAGCCGCTCGAAGCGCACGCGTCCGTCCGCCAGGTCATCCTGGGAAACCCGGCTCTCTATGACGCCGTGCACGTAGGGTGTCAGAAGGGCTCTGGAGGATCTGAACTCCCGCAGCAGGGCCTGCTGCATGTTCTGCAGGTGATGCGGCTGCAAAAAGAGACCTTCGTGCCAGTGTACTTGCATAAGTCAAATCGGACCTAGAGTCCGAGCTTGCCCCGGACGACTTTGCCCATGCAATCCTTGATCTGCCGATCGATCAGGTCCGCCGTGGCGAACCCCCGGGCCAGATCCTTGTACTTGTCCCAACAACACAATTCAAAACTCCGGCGAAACCCATGGCGCCCTTCCGTCTTGACCACCTCCTCGATGGCCTCCGGCGAGCAGCGCCGCAGAAATTCATTCCCGTAGTTGCGTCCGCCGACCAGCATTCCGGTCACCAACGAACCCAGCCGCGACGAAAAGGCCTGGACCTCCAACTTCAGCGTTTCCCGTTTGCCAGTCAGGTATTCCCGAAAGGCGCCGGAGAGTTCCTTCTCTTCGCTGATTCGGTTCCGGGGCACGTTCCATTGCTCCAGGGTCTTGCTGGTAGCCTGATCCACCCTTAAGAGCAGGGTGGACAACTCGCCAAGGAGCAGGAAGACCCGGTCAAGCTGTGGACTCTGCCCCTCGCTCAAGCCGATGCTCTTGATCCACTCGGGCGGAATATTGATCGGGGGCTGAACTTCGTGCGTCTCCACTTGAACCATTCCTTCACTGGCAAGCCGCTGGACCCATTGCGCACGATGGTCCGCCGGAAGGTCACGACAAACAGCAAGGAACCGATCGAACAATTGGTCCGGGGTTTCCGGTTCGGGTTCGGGGGCGGCGGCCGCAGCCGGCTGAGGGGCCGCCGCAAGCCGGATGGCCTGCCCGGCTACGGGAAAACGCTCCAATAATCCCTGCAAAAGCCTTTGCCGATCCGGCCTCGACGCATCCTTGAGCATGCGACTGACCTCGTCCCTGAGCGACAGACGTCGCTCCTCGCTGCCTGCCTGGGAAAGGTCGGCGTGCACCAAGCGCAACCGGCTCGCCAAGGCATTGACGAGGTTCATCTCCTTATCCGTCAATGCTGTGTCGGAGTGATTCATGCAAGCCCTCGATCGAACACGCCAAATCAATCGCTGAATCGAGCTTAGCCCCGCTCGAAACGATTGCCAGCGAAAAAGGTCTCTCAGACTCAACCCAAATCCAGCGATCACCCGTCATCGGACAGGCGTCACGCATACCCGCCTCGTCGCCGACCACACAAGGCCCCCCTGACCCCGTTCTGACCGCGGTCACGCACAGGCACACTGCCGGTCCGCATCAAGGCTTCTGGAGCCGATAGTAAGTTTGCTCGTTCGTCAGGAACGTCGAGTTCGTATACCAGTTCGGTCCGTTTGTGCCCGTCTGAACAGATGTCCAGACGATGTTTGTGATGACATCGTTGGTGGCCAACACCGGAGTGGATTGCAAGGTCCAGTCGCCATACCACTCGATGACCATGTTGGGACCCTCCAATCGAATCTTGAAGTCGCAAGCCGCCGAGGCAACCACGGTCACCGTTGCCACGCAGGCATTGGTGTTCCCGTTGACATCCGTCACCGTCACCGTCACCTGGTTCGTCCCCACATCCGCACATGTAAACGTCGTCCGGCTCAGATTCGTCGCCGCCAGCCCGCAGGCATCACTCGCCGACGCCACCAACTGCGCGGCCGTGATCGCCCCGTTGCCGCCGGCGTCCAGGTCCACCGTGCGGTCCTGACACGCCACCGCCGGCGCCGTCACGTCCCTCACCACCACCGCCGCCACGCAGGCGTTGCTGTTCCCGTTGACATCCGTCACCGTCACCGTCACCTGGTTCGTCCCCACATCCGCACACGTAAACGTCGTCCGGCTCAAATTCGTCGCCGCCAGCCCGCAGGCATCACTCGCCGACGCCACCAACTGCGCGGCCGTGATCGCCCCGTTGCCGCCAGCGTCCAGGTCCACCGTGCGGTCCTGACACGCCACCGCCGGCGCCGTCACGTCCCTCACCACCACCGCCGCCACGCAGGCGTTGCTGTTCCCGTTGACATCCGTCACCGTCACCGTCACCTGGTTCGTCCCCACATCCGCACATGTAAACGTCGTCCGGCTCAAATTCGTCGCCGCCAGCCCGCAGGCATCACTCGCCGACGCCACCAACTGCGCGGCCGTGATCGCCCCGTTGCCGCCAGCGTCCAGGTCCACCGTGCGGTCCTGACACGCCACCGCCGGCGCCGTCACGTCCCTCACCACCACCGCCGCCACGCAGGCGTTGCTGTTCCCGTTGACATCCGTCACCGTCACCGTCACCTGGTTCGTCCCCACATCCGCACACGTAAACGTCGTCCGGCTCAAATTCGTCGCCGCCAGCCCGCAGGCATCACTCGCCGACGCCACCAACTGCGCGGCCGTGATCGCCCCGTTGCCGCCAGCGTCCAGGTCCACCGTGCGGTCCTGACACGCCACCGCCGGCGCCGTCACGTCCCTCACCACCACCGCCGCCACGCAGGCGTTGCTGTTCCCGTTGACATCCGTCACCGTCACCGTCACCTGGTTCGTCCCCACATCCGCACATGTAAACGTCGTCCGGCTCAAATTCGTCGCCGCCAGCCCGCAGGCATCACTCGCCGACGCCACCAACTGCGCGGCCGTGATCGCCCCGTTGCCGCCGGCGTCCAGGTCCACCGTGCGGTCCTGACACGCCACCGCCGGCGCCGTCACGTCCCTCACCACCACCGCCGCCACGCAGGCATTGGTGTTCCCGTTGACATCCGTCACCGTCACCGTCACCTGGTTCGTCCCCACATCCGCACATGTAAACGTCGTCCGGCTCAAATTCGTCGCCGCCAGCCCGCAGGCATCACTCGCCGACGCCACCAACTGCGCGGCCGTGATCGCCCCGTTGCCGCCAGCGTCCAGGTCCACCGTGCGGTCCTGACACGCCACCGCCGGCGCCGTCACGTCCCTCACCACCACCGCCGCCACGCAGGCGTTGCTGTTCCCGTTGACATCCGTCACCGTCACCGTCACCTGGTTCGTCCCCACATCCGCACACGTAAACGTCGTCCGGCTCAAATTCGTCGCCGCCAGCCCGCAGGCATCACTCGCCGACGCCACCAACTGCGCGGCCGTGATCGCCCCGTTGCCGCCGGCGTCCAGGTCCACTGTGCGGTCCTGACACGCCACCGCCGGCGCCGTCACGTCCCTCACCACCACCGTCGCCATGCAGGCGTTGGTGTTCCCGTTGCTGTCCGTGACCGTGAGCACCACCGAATTCGTGCCCACATTGCCGCAGTTGAAGGTGGTCTTGCTCAAATTGGTGCTGACGATCACGCAATTGTCCGTACTGCCGCTGTCAATCAGGGCGGGTGTGATTGTGGCGTTGCCTGTGGCATCAAGGTCCACGGTGAGGTCCCTGCAACGAGCCACGGGCGGGATCGTGTCCAAGGTGATCGTGGCGCTGCCGTTGAGTTCATTGGTTTGCGCAACGCAACCATTGACGTCGGTCAAATGGGTGACCGTGTAGGTGGTCGTCACGGTCGGATTAACCCAGCGCGTGTACGTCTGCGTACCTGGCCCGTTGGTCCCCACCCCGTTGGTCGAAACACCGTCGGACCAATCCACGTTCCACGGCCCGATGCCGGTCAACACCACTTGAACAGGGGTCGAGTCGCCCTGGCAGATCATGGTGTCACCACTGACGGTTGCCGTCGGACGCGGGTTGATGGTCAATCGCACCGGCGTGCGGTTGGTGCTGACAAAACCGGTGCGCAGGTCCCGCGATTGCGCCCAGTTGGTATAGGTGATCGGCGCGTTGCCGGTCTGCGGCTCGGTATTCGTCGGGCGATAGCTGAACGTTGCGGAGGCGACCAGGGCCGTTCCGGAGGCGGAGGCAAACCAGTCAACGGTATAAGTGCTGGCCGGATGAGCCGCGTCGGGAATGACCTGGACGGAGAGCAGCTCGTTGTCCTGAAAATTGCCGGTGGCACAGTTGGTTTTGTCTCCATTACTGACTGGCGAAGGCGGAGGTGTTCCGCCCAACACAATCGTCCCGTTCTGCCCCACCAGCGCCGCCACGCCGGCCAGGAGGCCCTGGCCCGCCCTGGGAAACACCACACCGTTGAGAGCGGTGCTTGTGGGACTGGCGGCGGTGGTCCAATGCACCCCATTGGTGCTGGTAAGCACCACGCCCCCGTCTCCGACGGCCATGAATAGTTGATACAGATCGGAATAGGCGACCCCACGGAGCGTGGCCGAGGTTGGCACGCTGGGGGCAGTGTTCCAGGTGGTCCATGGACTGCCTGTTGAATAAAGGATGGTGCCCCCGGCCCCGACGACCACGATCAACTGAGTCCCATCCGAGGCGATTCCGAGCAGGTCGGGAGCGTTGATGTCCAACGCGCGGTTCAGGGCGAAGGTGGCTGCACCATCCGTGGAGACACGAATGTTGCCGTAGATGCCACAGAGGGCAAAACCGTTCGAGCCAAACGAGGTGATGTCCCGATAGGATTCCAGGATGTTGGCCTGGTATTGGGACGCGGTCCAACTGGCGTCGAGATCCGTTGTCCAATAGGTCTGGACGAAGGAGTCCGGCGCCACGAACCGGCCTGCGCCAAAGGCTAATCCCTCGACGTCAGCCTGGAGGGTGTTCGCGTCGTTGCGACTCATCCAGTCGTTGATGCCACTGACGGAACTGAAGACCCTGGCATCCTGTCCTGCGGCCACGAACCTGCCGTTTCCGTAAGTGACGGCCTTGAGGCGCAGACCGGAGGCGGGAAACGCGCTGGAAGCCCAGGACATGGGGTTGTTGGTGAAGACAGCCCTGGCCACCGTGGACCCCAACCCCACCGCCACGAGTGTGTTTGTGCCATCGTAGGTGACTCGATTCAATTGACCGGCGACCGGGGGGGGCACATTGGTGAACTGCAGTGCCGCTGATCCGCTGGAGACCGTCCCAAGCGCGATGCAGGTGAACAGGATAGTTTTGACATTCATAGCCATGCCTCCAAGTGCGGTCTAAAAGGAGTATCGAGCCCCCACTTTCACATAAGGTCCCCAGAGCAACTCGCCGGGGCTCTCCCCAATGTCCGAGTAATCCACAACAGAGTATCTCATCGCCACCCCGCCATCCCCGAAGAGCCGGAACAAGCCTGACTTGCCCAGGCCGTATTCAAAACGCAGCGTGGCCCGGCCAAGGCCGCCGTAAACCACTGTATCAAACTCCGCAGGGGTCCAAGGGATGTTGCCGGCCGGTTTGAGCAGCTTCTCGATGCTTTCCTGCGAACGACTGCCGAAGAAGCCCTCGCCCTCGAACTGCAACCCCAGTCGCGCGCGCCGGGTTGTGAAAAGGGAATACAACACACCGAACCCCAGGTTGCCTTGAATCTCGTCCGTCTGGTTGTCCTGCTGATACACGCCCAATTGCGGCAGCGTGGTCACAAGAGTCATGTCCGACTGGATAAACGTGGCGCCGACGCGCAGGTAGGCGGAGAGCCGCTTGCCGCGCAGTTGGGGAAATGCGTAACGGACGTACGCCTGGAACCAATCGTCCCCGATTTCAAATTCCCCCTGCTGGGTGGGGGCAATCTCTTCAAGATCCACCGTTCCGCTGGAATTGCCGTTGGCATAGGCAAGATCCAGATACCACGCTTGCCCATACGAGTAGGACAGGGTCGCCCCCAGGTAGCTCGAATTGCGGTCGGGAGTCAGAACCGTGGGGACAATGGAGGCCGATCCGGACGGCAGCACCTGACCCAGGGAGGCCCCCAGCGGGATGGTGGTGTTGCCCTGCCCAATCAGAAAGTCCACAGAAGCGCCCACTTCATGCTTGGTCACCTTGACGTCCTTGATGTCCGGCGGGGCAGACCCAAGGTCAACCAAGGCATTCGTCCCCGTCATCGGTTGGGCCACGGGTGACTCCTGCGGCGCCGGAGTGGACTTCTCCGTTTGGGTCTCAGGCCACAACCCCTTTTCGGCTGCTTCCGGCCAGGGGGCATTGGTATCCACCCAGACCGCCGATTCCCCATATTGCTTCACCCATTCCGGGGGAGGTTTCGAGCTCTGGGCGCTTTGCGCCGAACGCCCCACCATGAGCAGCGTCAGCGCGAAGCAACCAACGAACGGGACGCACCGCAAAACCGTCGCTATGCGGGTGATTCCTTGAAGTGAGTGATTCGAGTTCACAGATGGTTTGGGCTGCAAAGGCCGGACGCCCAGATGGGTCTGATTGTTCATCGCGCGTTTCTCCCTTCTCCCGATCCACGGAAGAGTTTGGTTTCTTGCTAACGGACAGCTCGCACCTCAGCTACACGACACGGAACGGACCGAGTTGGCTTTTACACTGATTGCCAGACTTAAAAACAAAATGTGAAACTTTGTCAACCTGTTTTTCTTTAGGGATTTCCGGCGAGGACAAGGATCCCCCGTGGCGCCAGTGGTCACTCGGCTGTGACGCCTACCGCGACCCGGCAGGGGAAAACCTTCGAGCGGCCCTGCCCGATCCCGTGTTTTAAGCCCTTCCCCGGCGATTCAGGGCCAAAGTTCAACACTCTTGTACAGTTTATCGAGTGTAACCTCGCGGTCGTCCAGTTTGAGGTTGTTGAGATTCTCATACTCTCGACGCAGCGACTTGAGATCATTGAAAAATTGTCTCTTGTTCGGATTGTCTTCCCCCCCGCTGCCGAGTTGCGTCATCCGCGGGACTGTCTTCCATTCCCTCCTCTGAAGTCCCTTCGGAATCTTCACATTGAATTGATTGCAAAGCGTCCTGAGTTTGTTGTCGGCAGTCTCAAGTCTTTGGGCAATTCCACTTTGGTACTTCGCATCCTCCTCTTTCGCCCACGTCACCAGTTGGACAAAAGGAGCCTTGGACGCGGCTTGTTGACTCAAACTGCCGGCTTTCTTCAGGAGTTCGCTCCAATTGGTTTGCCTCCGGCACTCCTCCAATGCGCTCAGTTGCCCTGCCTCCGCCACCGCCTCCTTCCCGAGCTTCTGATACGGGTCCTTCCGGCCATAGCCCAACCCCGCCAGCTCATTGGTCCATGCGTAGTCCGCCTTGTCCAACCGCTCCTGGAACCCCTGGAGCACCCGCTGCTCCTCCATGGCCTGCACCTTCAACTGCTCAAAGGCGCTGACACCAGCGTATCGCGCACAGATCGCCAAGGCCTGCCCATACAGGCCCTGCGTGAAATCGTTCCGGGCCTCAGTCAAAGACGCTGCCTCCTCGATCTTGCCCCGCGCATCCAACTTGAGCTTGTTTGCCGCCGCATCGTTCGGCTTGAGTTTCAACGCCTCATCAGCCTTGTCCACCGTCTCCTGCCATTGCCCCCGGCTGTAGGCCGTCCTCCCGGTCTCCATCGCGTCCTGATACTTCTTCTCATTGGCCGCCAGCAGCTCTGCGTCCTTCAGCTTGCCCTGCGCATCTGACTTGAGCTTGCCGGCCGCCGCATCGTTCGGCTTGAGCTTCAACGCCTCATCGGCTTTGTCCACCGTCTCCTGCCATTGCCCCCGGCTGTAGGCCGTCATCCCGGCCTCCATCGCGTCCTGATACTTCTTCTCATTGGCCGCCAGCAGCTCTGCGTCCTTCAGCTTGCCCTGCGCATCTGATTTGAGCTTGCCGGCCGCCGCATCCCCTGGCTTGTACTTCAACGCCTCATCCGCCTTCGTCACCGCCACCGTCCACTGCTGCGCCGCGAACGCCTCCTGGCCTGCCTTCAATGCCGCCGCGTAGTTCTGCTCAGCCCCAAGCCGGGCCTGCGCGTCGGCCTTGAGCTTGTTTGCTGCCGCATCCCCTGGCTTGTGCTTCAGCGCCTCATCCGCCTTCGTCACCGCCACCGTCCACTGCTGCGCCGCGAACGCCTCCTGGCCTGCCTTCAATGCCGCCGCGTAGTTCTGCTCGGCCCCAAGCCGGGCCTGCGCGTCGGCCTTGAGCTTGTTTGCTGCCGCATCCCCTGGCTTGTGCTTCAGCGCCTCATCCGCCTTCGTCACCGCCACCGTCCACTGCTGCGCCGCGAACGCCTCCTGGCCTGCCTTCAATGCCGCCGCGTAGTTCTGCTCGGCCCCAAGCCGGGCCTGCGCGTCGGCCTTGAGCTTGTTTGCTGCCGCATCCCCTGGCTTGTGCTTCAACGCCTCATCCGCCTTCGTCACCGCCACCGTCCACTGCTGCGCCGCGAACGCCTCCTGGCCTGCCTTCAATGCCGCCGCGTAGTTCTGCTCAGCCCCAAGCCGGGCCTGCGCGTCGGCCTTGAGCTTGTTTGCTGCCGCATCCCCTGGCTTGTGCTTCAACGCCTCATCCGCCTTCGTCACCGCCACCGTCCACTGCTGCGCCGCGAACGCCTCCTGGCCTGCCTTCAATGCCGCCGCGTAGTTCTGCTCGGCCCCAAGCCGGGCCTGCGCGTCGGCCTTGAGCTTGTTTGCTGCCGCATCCCCTGGCTTGTGCTTCAACGCCTCATCCGCCTTCGTCACCGCCACCGTCCACTGCTGCGCCGCGAACGCCTCCTGGCCTGCCTTCAATGCCGCCGCGTAGTTCTGCTCGGCCCCAAGCCGGGCCTGCGCGTCGGCCTTGAGCTTGTTTGCTGCCGCATCCCCTGGCTTGTACTTCAACGCCTCATCCGCCTTGTCCACCGTCTCCTGCCATTGCCCCCGGCTGTAGGCCGTCCTCCCCGTCTCCATCGCGTCCAGATACTTCTTCTCATTGGCCGCCAGGGTCTGCGAGTCCTTCAGCTTGCCTTGCGCATCCGCCTTGAGCGTGCCGGCCGCCGCATCGTTCGGTTTGAGCTTCAGCGCCTCATCAGCCTTGTCCACCGCCTCCCGCCATTGTCCCTTGCTGTAGGCCGTCCTCCCGGTCTCCATCGCCACCCGATATTCCTGCTCTGCTAACTGCCTGCTCTCGGTCTTGGCCTTTTGGATCTTCCCAAGCACGCTCTTGACGCCCATGAAGCCGCCCCCCGCGATCAAGACGATCGCTGCAATCGCGGCAACGATGAGCGGCAGCTTGCTGGCCTTTCGGGGCGGGAACTGGGCCGCCAACGATTCCAGACTGAGCGTGTCCAAGGTGAGGTTTGGGTCGAGCAGTTTCAGGCAGAGCTGGCGCCAAAACTCGCCATCCTTGCCCAGACCGGTCCAGGTGGGCGAGGTGGTGGTGGGAAGGTTGTAATCGTAGCCGTGTATCAACCGCTGCTCCACCATCTGGAAGATCAGCTCCCCGATGCAACGCAGGTCGTGCAATTCGAGCGCCTCCGCCAGCATTGCGGCCACGGTCTCACGGTCGGAAGGCGACAGTCTGTTGACCACCGACAGCGAGGCTGGATACGGATCCATCAACTGCAGCGGGGTCTTGCGCAGGGGGCGCAGGCTGGCACCGGTCAGCAAGATGTTGGACGGACGGAGGCTGCCATGGGAACGGGCGGTTATGCGCTTCAGGGCCAGGCAACCGTTCACCACGCTCGAAATGACATGCCGAAGATCCTCGGAATCCGGTCGATAGGCCCTTTCGATGAGTTTCTTGATGGACCCGCAAGGCGCGTAGTCGGTGGCAAACCAGGCCCCGCCATCCGTCATCCCGAAGTCATGCACCGGGATCAAGCAGGCTCCACCTGCCGCATGGGCCTGCTTGAGACGCTTGACTCCTTCGATGAAGCCCGAGATCGGATCCTCCCCCAGTTCCTCTCCCGATCGCTCAACCGGGTGCGGCGGGCGCTGGGGAATGAAGACCTTGATCGCGTAAACCTGATCGGCGCGTCCACCCGACTTTCGCGCCTGCCAAACCTGCGTAACGTGACCGGGCTGTCGGTGCTCGGCCACCTCCTCGATCAGCTTGTAGTCGCCAACATCGTTGCCTGGTTCAAGCATGAAAACACTCGGTGAGGCGGGGTAGAAGGTTCCACTCTTCTTCAGGGAGCTGGCGGACCTCGGGCGACGGAGCGGGACAGCGACAGGCCGACGGCTTGCCCTGCGAACGAATGGATTACCTCCGGCGAGTCAGGGGCACAATTTGCGCCTCCCTCACCTCGATCTCGATCGTCTTGCCCTTCCAATCGCCCAATGGAACAAACAACCGGCGAGGGTCGGCCGGGCCGGGTTGAAAACTCCCTGGCAGGTTCGCGATCAGGAGCAGCTCATTCACGCCTCGACTCTTCCATGTCTGCCAGATCTTGTCTTTCCGGTCCAACACCCACGGCTCACCCATCTTCAACTGAACAGTCAACCGGTCCCGTCCATCGACGAGCCCTTTGCGCAAGCTATCCCCCGGCAACCAATAGTCGTCAATGGATTTCCCCGTGAACATGGATTTCTCGAGCGGGTTCACGCCTACCAGGTCGACCTCGATCGAGGCGGGCGTGGTCTTGGTGATGCTCACGTTGTAAGGCTTGCCTTTGGGCACTTTGGGCGCACTGCTGCACCCGAAGTTCACAAGACCCACGGCCGCCATGGTGAGCAGGATAATGGTAAGTTTAGCGATAGACCGGTTCATATGCGTTGGCTGATCAATTAACAAGTATCCTCGGTTCAACTATTTGCCCCCATCCCAGCCCCAGGGTCAAGGGGCAAATCGCTTTCAAGGACGCAGCGGGGCCGGGTTTCAATTTTCTTTTCAAACACACATTCCCCGGCAAAATCACGCGAGATGACAAGCGACGCCGTATCGCGGGTTTCCACCATTCCCGAGGGTTACCTCCTGGCCCCGATTCATCCGGTGTCCGAAGGAGCACCCCTGACCGTCTGTGTGGTCATCCGTTCCAAGCACGACGCGGCGCAGGGGCGGTTCATTGTGCTGCGCGAGGTGCCCGGCTCCCGCGTCTATTTGGGGGCCATGACCGATGCCGGGGGACGCATTCACGAATGGCTCGAGATCTGGGTGCAGACGGTCGAACTGACCGAGCCCGGGGTTGGTGGACCCGAGTGTCGCCTGGAGAACCGTGCCTTCGACCAGCAGTGGCACCAGGATTTCATACGCGCGATCGAAAGCTGTCCGGAAGACTTGATCGTCACGGGGACAGAGACCCAAAACCCGCCTCCGCTGCTGATCAATCCCGAGGCCCGGCGGACGGGTTCCCCGTTCGTTGAAAGCACCCCGACCCGCTGGCGTCTCTGCCGGGACGATGCTCTGTTGGAATCCTTGGGAGTTCCCTCCTACTCGAAGTCTGCGTTCCGCTACCTCTACGATCCACTGCAGGACGGGGAGAAGTCGTTGATTGCAACCCAGGACGACGCCCCGACCAACGAACGGGTCCGGGGTCCGGAACAGTTGATTGCGGACGCGAAGGGGATCGTCCTGAACGCACAAGCGGGACGCCTCAGAGTGCAGCGCCTGACCCCGCTGGACTTGGACGACTACCTGGGGGTCTTGGAGGGGGCGGTGTGGGCGGAGAACGGTTCTGGCGCGCTGCCGGTCCTCCGGAACAGCGTCTACGCCGATTTTCAGCAGTGGTCCAGGACGCCGAAAGGGTTGCCGTTCCTCTTGCACGGAAGGGGCGACCTGACGGAACGGCTCAACGAGATCCTGTTCCTCAAACTGTCGGTGCTTCGGGACCTGTTCCGCGAAGTCAGAGCGTGTGTGAAGGCTCACCAACTGCCCCTGTTGAACCTGACCCCCGCCAGTTTCGCCGTTCGTTTGCAGGCCGTTGGAGAGGCGTTTCCCGCGCTGTGGACCGCGCGCGGCATCCTAGTCAAACCGGGGCAAGCGCATCCGATTGAACTGAAGGGGACCGACCAGCGTTACTTTGTCCGACTCGGACGAATCCAACCTTCCCCTTACCTGCCGGAGGAACTTGGCGCCCACTCCGCCGGCACCGGCATGGTCCGGGTCCGGGATGTGGTCTCCGTGTCTGGCGGGATTGTAATCGAGGGCACCCTGCTGCCGCAGGATCACCTGGCTATCAGGCCGGATGACCTCCTGTGGTTCCGGCCTTCCCTGGAGGGGCAGCGGTTGGAGTTCCACGCCCATGTGGATCCAGGGGAACACACAGGGCCCAAGGAGGTCCGATTCCGCACGGTTCCAGCGATGCTCCCCCCGCCTGCGGTCGCCGCATTGAAAAGCTCCGTCGGCACGGTGTTCCCGCGTTCCCCGTACGAAGTGTGGCCTCTGCTAAGCTCGCCGGGCGACCTCTACTCCCTGGGCGTGTTTGCCATTCGTATCCTGTTTGCCAATGCCGGCAGCAAGCTGGCCGTGGTGAAGGACGAAATCCTGAGCCTGTCGCGCTCGCTTGGCAAAGACACCCTGTCGGAAGACGCCCTGCTCCCGCGTCTCATGGAGCTGCTGGACAACGATGCGAAGTTGACAGACTTGGTCAGCCCCGACCGGCTCTCGGGGCTGGACCTCACACCTGACCGGGCCAGGGCGCTGGTGGTTCCCGGCATCTGGTGGGAGACGGTCTGTCTGGTCCTGCGACTCTTCCCGGGTATTGGGCCGCATAGCTATTGTCGGGGCTGTGGCGACGTCTCTCCCCTGGCATTGGAAATGGCTTTCGACCGGCCATTGCAGGAACTCGATGCGCTGGTGCTTCGGCAGAGAAGCCTCCTGACACCAAACCTCATGGCCAATCAGGAAATCGCCGGTGTGTTACTGGACGAGCTTGATCGCCCCTAACCCCCGTTGGAGATCAGCATCGGCTCACGTCCGTCCGTGACTGGATTGACGGTCTCAAGGGGCCGCCCCTGTCAGATCCCTTCGCCTCGAGATCGATCCACATCCAGGGGCTTGGGTGACACCTCGGAAACGTGTTCCAACGGGTGTTCCTCCTGATGCCACTCCTCGGAAACCCGGCCGTCCCACCAGGCCCAGTTCATCGGATAGGTGCGCGGCGCAAAAATGACATGGTAGAAGTGCCAGACCACAATGGCCAGACAGGCGAGGATGGCTTCGTAATAGTGGATCGTGGTGGCCACATCCACCACCCAGCGCGGCAGAAATTGCGTCACATCGACCTTGAGCCAGATTGCCAGGCCGGTGACCCCCATGATGATCGTCCCCCAGACCACGGCCCAATATTCAACCTTCTCGACGTAACCGAATCGTCCGAATCTCGGCCGCTGGGAGCTGTGACCGGTCAGGTAGCGCAGATTGAGCGCGACGTCGCTCAGGTCACGGGTTCGGAACCAGAGATCCTTGACCAGCCGACGGCCTTCCCGGAACAGGGCAATGTAGACCAGATGCCAAAAGCCCAACCCGATCAGCACCACGCCCGCAACGCGGTGCACCCAGCGGCGGATCGACTCATCACCCGCAAACAGCCAGGCCACCCAAGTGTCTGGATACTTCAGGGCAAACCCGCTGAGAGCCAGCAAAATGAAGCTCGCCAGGAGGATGAAATGCTGCAACCGCTGGTGCCGGTCCATGCGCATGACGGTCGGGCCGCGCGTGCTGCGGGCCAGCAGCGCGCTGCGCATGAGGGAAAGCAGGTTATGGATCGAGAGCGCACCGACCACCCCGAAGATCAACAACAGGTAGAGCCGGCGCACCCACCAGTTCACCTGCTCGCCGAGGTTCCCCTCCGGGGTGCCTGGCAGATGCACCCGCCCCAACGCGAATCGTTCGGTGATGCCCGGATGGCATTGGCCGCAGGTTTCCATCAAATGCGCCGGATGAACGGAGGAATCCGGATCCGCCGACGGCAAGACCCGGTGGTGACCGTGGCAACTGGCGCAATTGGCGGCACTGGCCGACCCGCCCTGAATGGCCAGTCCATGGTAGCTCTCAAAGAACGTCTTCACCCGGTCCGCGGGGAGTCCGAACTTGGTGTTCAAGCGCTCGGACGCATGGCACTTGCTGCAAACCTGCCCGGCCAGGCGCTCGCCGGCCGCCCCGCTCAGGGCTTGGATGGAATGTTCCATGTGGCAGTCCGTACAGGTCGGCGCCTCGCGCACCCCCTGGGCTGCCGCTTTGCCGTGCACGCTGGCAGCGACATCCTCCGCCTCTGCCGGGTGGCATTCGCCGCAGGTCCCAGCCTGTCTTGAAAAGTGAAGCCGCGAGCGGGGATCGGTCGGCGGCAACACGTCGTGGTGATGATGACAATCCCCGCACTTTGGCGCGGCCGGGTCGCCAGCCTCGGCGGCCTGGCCGTGAACGCTCAGGCCATAGGAAAGCGCCTGTCGCTCATGACACGCCTCGCAACGAACCGGCCCGGCCTTGAGTTGGTCGTCCGGATGCTCCCAGGTGATGTCCGCATGGCAACTGGCGCAAGTGTTGGTGGCGTGGATCGAACCGGCCAGCACCGAGGCATCCACATAAAGCGACCGTTCCGTGCCGTCTGCCGTCTTTCCGGTGAGGTCCTTGTCCGAATGGCATTCCAGGCATTTCTCGTCCGGAACCGGCTCGGCGGCAGGCGCGGCGGTCCACAGGGCTGCAATCGCCAGAAACAAGCACAACCCGACGCCGGTCCGCCACGGTTTGCGAAGAGCCCCCACAATTTCGAAATCCCGCCTTCGGACCATGAACCCGTTGCGGAGGAGCGCGGCTCCATGAGCCGCAGCAGCCTCGAAGGTCGGATGGGTGATCGAACCTTTGTGGACGCCCGGCGTAGCGCAGCCGCTGCGGGTCGCGGACCCGCGCTCCGGGACCCACGGTTCATGGAGAGCCTCCTTTCGCGATTGCGCATGAAATGGGACCATGAACCGGCAGGGCGCGGGTGCTCCGGCGCCCGGGCCGTGCGGCAGAGCGGCCCTACCCGGACGGAAGTTGTTTCTGAGAGACGGTCTGCTCATAGCCCCCCCGCTCAGTGCACCAGGCGGGTGGCCATGGCGTAGACAATCAGCACCAGCAACACCACTCCCATACCGAAGAAGGCGAAGCCCACCGGCCGGGCAATCCGCTTCCAACGCAGCCACTCGTCCTTGACCCGATATTTGTCCAGCCGCCCGGTCTGCACCAACCGATCGTACCAACGCCGGCGTTCGTGGAGCATCTCCGTCTTCGAAATGCGCCCGGAGAAGATGACGGTGTCCATGGGAAACTTCTCGAGCCGGAAATGCGTGTTGAAGAAATGCACGGTGAAGATGAATCCGGCGGCCAGCAGCGCCTCGTCCGAATGCACGATCAACGCGATGTTGATGATCCAGCCCGGGAAGAAGGCGGTGAAGAACTGCGGGAACCACATGATCAGCCCGGACACCCCGATGATGAACACCCCCCAGAACACCGCGAAGTAATCAAACCGCTCCCAGTAGGTCCACCGGTCGAACTGCGGCTTGTCGCCCTTGCCAAAGAACCATTTCTGGTGCGCCCAGAAGTCCGCCACGTCCCGGTGCGTCGGGATCATCGAATCCGGGCCAAACAACACGCCGAGCATGCGACGGAACTTCCATCGGCCTGTCTGCGGATCCCGCACCGCCCGCCGGTTTTTCCAGGCGGACACCACCAGGGCGCACAGGTGCAGCCCGAAGTAGAGGAAGGTCACGATGGCACCAAAGCGGTGCATGGTCCGGGCCGCTTCCGCTCCGCCGAGGAACCCGAACATCACACGCGCCCACTCGGTGTAGTAGAACTTCAACGGCATGCCCGTGATCACCAACAGCAGGAAGCTGGTCACCACCAGGAAATGCAGGAATCGTTCGAACGGCGAGAAGCGCGTAAACCATTCGTCGTCCACCTCGGCGCTCACCTTGGCTTCCCGGAACTTCTTGGAATCCGATACATAGAGGTAAAGCGAGCGTCCCAGCCAAAGCACCGTGTGCGCGCCGAAAAACACAAACACCCCGAGCAACAGCGCGGTCATGAAGACAAAGGTCACGTGCAATGCCGGATAGTTCTCCCCGTCCAACGGATTGGCGTGCGGGTTATACTTGGTGAAGCCCACGGTGGCGTGGTCGTGGCACTGTCCGCAGGTGGCGACGATGTTGTCCGGTGAAAGCCGCGATTCCGGACTGGTGGGCGGCAGCACATCGTGGTGTCCGTGGCAATCGTAACAGGCGGCCACTTCGGAGGCCTGGTTGGGCTTGCCCAGTGCCATGGCCTTGCCATGATACGTGTCCCGGTAATGCAGCAGGCTTTCCTCATGGCATTTGCCGCAACGCAGGTCGCTCACCTGCTTGAAATGCCCGGTCCGGGGCTGCTCAATCTCGTGCGCCGTGTGACAGTCCGTGCAGACCGGCCCGCGCGGATCCCCGCCACTCAGCAACAAGCCGTGCACGCTCCGATTGTAGATCTGTTCCACGCCCAGATGGCATTTGCCGCAGGTGTCCGCCACATGCGTCTTGTGGATGCTCGCGCTGCGATCGACGCTGCGCTTGATGTCGTGCACCCCGTGGCAATCGCCGCAGGACGGCGCCACCACCAGTCCTTTGCCCGAGAGCGCGCGGCCATGAATACTCTCATGGAACAGTGAACTGACCCCGGGTACTTGATCCGGTACTCCGCGGTAAGCCCCGGATTGCTGTGGCATTTCGCACAGGTCCGTTCCAGGTTCATCTTGAACGTGGGCGAGCCCGGGTGCCGCGAAGACAGCATGTCGTGCTTGCCATGACAGTCGGTGCAGGAAGCCGCGTCCGAGGCGCTCATGGCACGGCTCACCCCATGAATGCTGGTGGCGTAGACCTCGACTTCCCCGGAATGACACACGGCGCAATTCACCGGCTTGGCCGGAATCTCGTTGTCGGGATGTTCCTCCGTCAGATCCGAATGACAACTGGCGCAGGTGTTGGTGCGGTGAACCGAGGAGAGCAGGAGTTCCTCCGACACGAACAGGCTCTTCTTGGAACCATCGGGCAAGTCCCTGGTCAGATCGTCCATGGAATGGCATTCCATGCACTTGTCGTTGGGGATCGGCTCGGCGGCCGCAGCCCAGGCCCCTCCCCAAAGACAGCCACCCAGCAAACCGACCGCCAGCCATCGGGCGGGCCGAAGCCATTGTTCCGGAAGCTGCCGCAGAGCAAGAGCTGCCATCAGGTGAACATCCATCGCGTAAGGGATGAATCCTCCCGATCCCGGAACCAACACCTTTTTTGGGAACTAATGACCGGATCTTGTCTTTCCCACCGTTGAACCAAGCGGCAGCGCGACCTCCCTATCCTTCTTTCTCCTTATCAATGGGCTCCACGAGAAAGAGAAAGAAAAGAGAGAGCGCGGAAGGATAAAGATCCAACCGGCCCGCACGATTCCAGGATGCGCGCGATAAGACCAGGAACCATGCGCAGATGCATTGTTCCGTACGGAACATGGTTTTCGCGGGTGGCTCAACTCTGGTTCCTGGAGAGAGCCCCTGGTTCCTTTCGGACCTGCTCACCAGCCATAAACCGTGGCGCCGCGCAGGCTCTTCCAGCCAATCGGTTATGAAGGGTTCGGGCGGACATGGCTGTCCGCGCTCCCGGGGTCCGGCTCAGGGGAAGGCCTTCCGCATGCGATCTCCTCGACCATCCGCGCGGCCGCCACAAACCCAAAGGTGCCGGTCACAAAGGTGGCGGTGCCGAACCCGCTCCGGCAATCCAACCGAAGATCGGCCCCCGCTGGACGGGCCTCACAGACCGAGCCGTCGGGCTGGGGATAGACGGGACGCTCGCTGGAAAAGACACACTCGACGCCAAATCTCCCGGCCCCGCGCGGAAACCCGTGCTCCGCGCGCAGGATCCTGCGCACTGATTGCAGGAGCCGGTCACCTTCGGACCGTGCCAGGTCAGCCACGCGAATGCGGGTGGGATCCCGCCGTCCCCCGGCGCCGCCCGCCGTGAAGATGGGAATGCCCCGTTCCCGGCAGAGAACAATCATCACGCACTTCTCTCGCGGACGGTCAATGGCATCCAGCACGTAGTCATAGTCGGCATCGAGGATCGAGGCCGCATTGCCCGGGGTGAGGAAGGCTTCGATGGGCCGGGCGTCGATCTCCGGGTTGATGGCGCGGATGCGGTGCGCCATCACCATCACCTTGGTCTTTTTGAGTTCGCCGTCCATCGCATGGATCTGGCGGTTCACGTTGCTTACGCACACGTCGTCCATGTCCACCAGCGTCAGACGGCCGACGCCCGACCGCGCCAGGGCCTCGACCGCCCAGGACCCCACCCCGCCCACCCCCACCACGCAGACATGCGCGCGGCGCAAACGATCGAGGCCGGCCTTCGAGTAAAGGCGTCGAATCCCACCAAACCGGAGATCATACGGGTTCATTGACGGGACTCAGTATTACCGGCTGAACGGTCGGACGTGCAAGGGTACAACGAGCGTTTTGGCTCGGGCGCAGGTCAATTTGTTGCAAACGCCGCTAGATCGGCGAAGTAAGTCTGAAGTCCGAAGTCCGAAAGTCATTTGCCCCCGCGATTCCATTGCCAAGCCGTCCGGTCCCGCATAGCCTCCGCGCATGCCGATCCCGGTTCTGACGGTGGGCCAGATGCGCGAGTGGGAACAGGCCACGTGGGCGACAGGCATCACCGAACAATCCGTCATTCAACAAGTTGGGCAGAAGCTGGCCCGCCGCATCCAGACGCTGACCCGTCCGGGCGATTCCATCCTGCTCCTGGCCGGGAAAGGCCACAACGGAGAAGACGCCCGCGCTGCTGCCGTCCATCTGACCGATCGGACCGTGGAAGTGTTGCCCATCCAGAATCCATCCTCGGACCTGGCCAAGGTACAGACTCTTCTGGCGCAGCGACCCGCGCTGGTCGTGGACGGCTTGTTCGGCATCGGCTTGGATCGTCCGCTGGACCCCGCCTGGAGCGCGCTGGTTCAGGCGGTGAACGATTCCAGCACCACCGTGTTGGCCGTGGACGTTCCCTCGGGGCTGCCCGCGGACACTGGGGACCCGGTGGGGGTGGCGGTACGCGCCAGTGTCACCCTGACCATTGGCGCTCCCAAGGTGGGTTTGATCGCCCCCAAAGCAGCCGGTTTTGTGGGGCGACTCGAGGTGGCAACGGACGTCGGCTTGATCCCCTGCTACCATCATCCGGACCTGTGGTGGACATTGCCTGAGGATTTCCTTGGCTTTCCGCCGGCACGGACGGCGAGCACCCACAAGGGGGCCTTTGGACACCTCTCGGTGGTCGCCGGAAGCGTCGGGTATCATGGTGCCGGCGTTCTGGCGGCGCGCGGGGCGCAGCGGGCCCGGCCCGGTTTGATCACCCTCCACACGCAGGAAGCGGTGTTTCCCATTGTGGCTTCGCACCTGCAGGGCGTGATGGTGCGTCCATGGACCCCGACGGAGCTGGACCGGGGCACGGCCCTGCTGGTGGGGCCCGGTCTGGCGGGAGCAGGCATCGATGAAGAACTCCAACAACCCCTGCGAAGGCTCTGGATCAAGGATGGACTGCAACCCATGATCGCCGACGCCACGGCGTTGGACTGGTTGCCCATGGGGCTGGCGGTTCCGCACCAATTGCGTGTCGTCACCCCGCACCCCGGCGAAGCCGCGCGCATGAACAACTCGAACCCGGATCAGGTTCAGGCGAATCGACTGGAGGCCCTGCGGAAGATTTCGTCCCGGTTCGGCAATTGCTGGGTTGTACCTGAAGGGACATCACACGTTGATTGGGCGCGGTTCCGGGGAGGTGTATGTGAACTGTTCCGGAAACGCGGGGCTCGCCCAAGGCGGTACCGGCGATGTGCTGGCGGGTTACATCGCCGGCCTGCTCGTGCAACCGGAATTGCAGAAGGATCCCCTCACCACCCTGAGGTATGCCGTGTGGCAGCACGGTGCCGCTGCGGACCTCCTGGAACAAAGCCGACCGAACTGGACGGTCGAAGACCTGGCCGATCAGATCGGCTGCGCCAACCCGTCCGCTTTATGCCTGTGACGGCGCTTCTGCAAGTTCTTGGAGCGCGAACATGATGTCTGCTGGGTCCGCCCGCCGCGCGGGGGTGATGATTCGAAAGACCTCGTGGAGTGCAACGCCCGAAGCCGGGTCCAAGCCAGCGCCCCCCCTTCGAGTCAGTCCAACTATCCACGGATGCACCGGCCTGTGCGAGGCCGGGTAAATTTGCTTCCTAACCCCGGACCGCTTTGCTATTCAGGAGCCACTTATGCGGGCCATTCCACGCATCCTCCTCGTAGGTCTGATTTGTTGCGCCGGACTCTTGCCGGTCGCCGCCGCCACGTACACCTTCGAAGACGGGTCCACCGTCATCGGGGAACTCCTGATGTCCACTGCCAGCGACGCGGGGGTGAAGATCCGGCAGGGCGACAACACCTACAAGGATGTGACCTGGGGTGCGTTCTCCCAGAACGATCTCAAGGCGTTCGCCAAGGACCAGAAGCTTGCCGAGTTTGTCGAACCCTTCATCGTGGTCACAGCCGAGGACAAGGCCAAGCTGACGGAAGTGAATATCAAGGAGGTCAAGCGCCTCACCCGTCCGCCGAAGGGTTCCGTCATCGGATCGCTGTTTGGGTCCGGTCTGGGTTGGGTGTTGGTGCTGCTGGTCCTGGCGGCGAACATTTATGCCGGATACGAGATTGCGATCTTCCGTGCCCGGAATGCCTGGCTGGTGGCCGGGTTGGCCGCCATCCCGTTTGCCGGGTTTGTCAGCAACATCGTCTGGCTCAGTCTGCCCACGCATATCGTCAAGGAACCGGAACCCACACCTGAAGAACTGGCGGACATCGAAGCACACCGCCCGGAGTTCAAAGTGCCGCTGGCAGGCGAAATCGAGGCCGCCCAAGCCGCCGCGGAAGGCCGGGATCTGAGCGTGCCCAGGGACGAGGTGTTCGCGCGAGGCAAGTTCACCTTCAACAAGCGCTTCTTCGAAACCCGGTTTGCCGACTTCTTCGGTGCGGTCCGGCGTGGTGAACAGAAGTTTCAGTTCATGGTCATCAAGACAGCGAAGGCGCAGATTGTGGCGGATCGCATCACCCGGGTGACGGCGACCGATCTCCATGTGAACGCCATCCGCGGCGCGTCAGGCGAGGTGGGGGTGAACTTCGGCGACCTGCAGGAAGTTCGACTGGCAGCCAAGATCTGAGGCAACGCTCCCCCGATCTCGAGGCGGCTCCCGACCGATTAGCCCGGAAACCCATGAAATATCGAACCATCCTCCTGTTTGGCGCCCCGGGCTCCGGCAAAGGCACCCAGGGCAAGATCCTCGGCACCGTGCCGCATTTCTTCCACTGCGCCTGCGGCGACGTCTTCCGCAACCTCAAACCTGAGACCCCGCTGGGCAAAGTCTTCGTCAAGTACTCCGCCGAAGGCAAACTGGTCCCGGACGATTTCACCGTGCAACTGTGGCGGGAATCCATCGAGGCCAGCACCCGGGCGGGCAACTTTCAACCCAAGCTGGATTATCTCGTTCTGGACGGCATTCCGCGCAACGCCAACCAGGCCCGCATCCTCGCCGAAACCCTCGATGTAAAGGCGATGTTCTGGCTTCGCGCCCGGCAAGTCAGCAACCTGATCAGCCGACTCCAGCGCCGCGCGCTCAAGGACAACCGGTTGGACGACGCCAACGTCGAGGTGATCCGCACCCGACTCGAGACCTACGAAAAGGAAACCCGCCCGGTGGTGGATTTCTACGGGAAGACACTGGTCCGACAGATCGACGCGGACAAAACGCCACTGGAGGTCTGCCACAGCATCATGGGCCATATCAAGAGGCTGGGTCTGCTCCCGTCCGTCTGAGCTGCATGGCCCGACTCCGAATCGTCTTCATGGGCACGCCGGACCTGGCGGCCACGTGCCTTTCCAAACTCCTCGCCGCGGACGAACTCGAAGTTCTCGCCGCGGTTTCCCAGCCGGATCGGCCCAAAGGCCGTCATCTCCACCTGCAACCCACGCCGGTCAAAGCCACGGCACGGGCGGCGCGCATCCCCGTGTTCCAACCGGACAAGGCGCGCGATCCGGCCTTCTTGGAGACCTTGCGGGGTTTGAAGCCCGACCTGATCGCGGTGGCCGCTTATGGACAGATCCTTCCCAAGTCGCTGCTGGATCTTCCTGCGCATGGATGCCTGAACGTTCACACCTCCCTCCTGCCCCGTTACCGCGGTGCTGCCCCCATCCAATGGGCCATTCTCAATGGCGACGCCGAGACCGGCGTGACCATCATGAAGATCGTCCCCGCACTGGATTCCGGCGACATCGTCAGCCAGACGCGCACAGCGATCACTCCCGAGGACGACGCCCAAACCTTGCATGATCGCCTGGCGGACCTGGGCGCGGAACTGCTGGTCCGGACCCTCCCCGAGTACGTCGCTGGGAATCTGAAACCTCAACCGCAAGCTGACGGTAACGTGGTTTACGCCCGGAAGATTACCAAGGCCGACGGGCACGTGGACTGGACACGCCCGGCGATGGCGCTCTGGAACCAGGTCCGCGGCCTCACTCCCTGGCCTGGAGCCTTCACGCATCTGCCCGTCGTGGGGACGCCGGAATCCACCGCTCGTAGTTCGGGCTTCAGCCAGCTCCCATACACATCCGGGACCCTGCTCAAGTTGTGGAAAGCCGAAGCCACCAGGGGACAGGGCCCGCCCGGAATTGTTCTTCAGTCGGACAAGCACGGCCTGGTGGTGGCGTGCGCGCAGGGCGCCCTCCGCATCCTGGAACTGCAAACCGAAGGCAAACGTCGGATGACAACTGCCGAGTTCCTGGCCGGACATCCCCTCCGCGCCGGTGACGTGCTGGGCAACCCCTGACCTCGCAGCCGGCCACCCCGGACCGCGAGTCCACGACTCGCAGCGGCCCCGAAGCTCCACAAGCCCACCACCAGGGCCAAAACCTCCCGCAACTGCGCAGCCGATGCGGCTCACCCGTCCTCCGCAGTAGCCCTGCTACGGAGGGTGGACAGAGCCGCGCCCCGGACCGCGAGTCCACGACTCGCAGCAGCCACGCATTATGCCCCGCGCCAGAATCGATCACCCCACCCCGCCCTGATGACCTCGTAGCCGAGGACGTAGAGTCCGCGCACGACCCAAGCCCTTCGAGATTGGCGCCGACTCACGTGCGGCGGCCACAACGTTTCGGGAAAGGGGCGGCCATCGGCTTGAAGGCTGCCACTCGCGAGATCTCGTCGTCGGTCAGCTTCACCTGCCCCGGCCAGCGGCAGCAGGCGGTGCAACGCTGGCACTTCCGGAAGCTGGGCATCTGAAACACAATGCCCGCCTCCCGGACAGCGCCAGCGAGGCGGGCCGAGGCGTGGGCCGCTATTTCGCAGGCAGATTGGTGGCCACACCGGCAGCCACCGCATTGGCATCCACGCTCGCGGGCACCGCGTTGGTGACGGCCGCGGCCGCCGGCTTCTGCCAGAAGTAATGGCCCCGCTTCTTGTGATCCACCCGGATCCACACCGCCGCAATCACCAGCACCAGCAGGAAGAGATACAATCCCCAAGGACGCTTCTTCTCCGCAAACGGATCGTCCAGGGAACGCTCGGCATTCTCGGGCAGCTTGGCCACATGAGTCAGCGCGGCGCCGAACGGCACGTTCATCTTGGCTCGGGTGTTGATGGCCCAACCGTTCGCATCGAGGATGGGCGCGATGTTACGCCGGCGCAGCTTGAGCCATGCGATGATCACCGAGGGCAGCGAGATGATCAGGATGATGCCCACGAACACGAGCGGGATCTGCCATACGGCCAGCTTCATCAGGCCCGTCGCCAGCCCGGCGATGGCCGTGCCAATGGCCCCCACGGCAACGCCCAGAGCTGCCACCGTCCCGACGTCCACCTTCTTCGGCTCGGCCGGCTTGGTCTTGTCGACGGTGGCTGCCGCTTCCGCCACCGCCGCCAACTTCTTGTCGGAAGCAGCTTCGGCGGCCGCCGCGCGCTTGGCGATCATCTCCTCGATCATGCGCAGCAGTTTCTTGTACGGACTCCAGAACGCCTCGCGCAGGCTGATCGGATTGGCCACCACCTTGGTGATCGTCGCGTCCCAATCCTGCCCCTTCCGGTCGTAAAAAACGCCATTACGACCCACCATGAGATTGTCCGAGTCGCCGTCCGTGAAGACGGCGACAATGGTGCGCTTGGGGCTGCCCGGGCGGGTGCAGTCGCAATAAGCCAGATAGGCGCCGGCCAGGCCAGCCAGCGTGGCGTGCTTTCCAGCATCCACCACATCCAGGCACAGGTGGCAGGAACGGGCATCCAGGTAGAGCACACCCGCCTGGAACACCGCGCCGCGACGGCCATAGAACTCGGCAAAATTCACGTAGTTTGTCAGCAACTTCACGAGGTCGCGCTGGAAGCGGATCAGTTTCTCAACTGACACGATCTGCGCATATTCCGGCGCCAGCGCGGCATCCGCGGCAATGAGTTTTGCGACGCGCTGCTTCGTGTCGCCGGCGACCAGTTGCCGGGCCCGCGCTACACCGAGCTTGTCCACCCCGGTGCTTGGTTTGGCGGCCTGCCAGGCCGCATACGGAGCGAGCCTGGCTTGAAGCGACGCCCAGTCCGCCTCGCTCAAGCTAGTCTTGCCCGCGCCCAGGATTGGAGTCATCGCCTGGCTGGCCAACTGGGCGATCGCACCCGCCCAGGCGGGATTCAAGCCACCAGCCAGCGGCAAGGGTTTGTTCGGTTCAATGCGCGCCAGTGGGAAACCCGCAACCTCCTGTGCCGTGACGGTGAGGTCCCGGGCGGCAATGGACAGGTATTCGGCCTCCTGCCGATTTACCGCCGCAATGGCTCGCGGATCGAAGGCGGCCAAACGACCCCGCGCGAAATAATCGTCCACCTTGCCTTTGACCGTCTGGACGGCGGCGAAGGCGTCCGCAGTCTTGTCGCCCGCGGGCAAAATCGACTTGTCCTGCTCCCCCTGCTTATGCCAGTCCGAAAGTGCCTGTGCCTCGGCGAGGAACTTGTCCAAGGTGGCCTGGTCCACCCCGGGCTTGCCGCTGCGATCCGTCACGCCGCCCATGGCGGTGAGGATGTCGGCAATGTCCTTCTTGGTGGCCTCGTCCTCGGCATCCGTCACGGGCACAATGCCGTCGCCATTCAGACGCGTCTGGGTGAAGTCCTTGGTCATCGCCTCGACATCCGCCAGCGAGATGCTCGGGGAGTCAGGCTTCCCGAGGTTGGAAAGAATTCGCAGGGCGCCCTTGCGAACGCCCTCGTCCTTGATGGCGGTCAGCGCCACCGAATCGCCCCCCTTCATCAGGCCGTCCAGGTCCGTGAACGCCCCCCGCGCCCACTGGATGGCCGCGAGCACTTCCGGCGGACGGATCCGTCCATCCTTGTCGGTGTCCACCGCATCGAGGGTGCGCGCATCGAACTCGATGCCGCGCGTGGGCATGGCCAGCGCGAGCCACAGTTTGAGATCAAGTTGATCGAGGTTGGCTATGTCGGAGCCGCTGCGGATCATCACCTGATCCACACCGCCGCACCGAAAGAAGCGCCAAACGTGCTGTGAAACTTTGTCCTGAGGGGATGAATGGTTCGTTGTCATGGGTCGGGTCTCCAGTTTGGTCTAACCTGTGAACAGCGAGTCGCACCATAGACAAGCAACCGGAGTTTGCCAATGATTTTGAGTGCGAGTGTTGACAGACATCCGGTAACGGTTAGAGTTTGCGTTGTTCGGGTGACAGTACGTTTCTTCAGCGGGGTTCCCCACCCCCACCTCCTTGGCGTCTGTCGCCCGAGCCCTTTGTTGCCCCAAGTCGCTGATTCAGCGCCGCTTGACGACAGACCTCCCGACACCACGTGGCCCGGTGACATGCGTGCCGTGACCCGAAGTGATGATGACGATCTCGGCAAACTCATGGGCGTGCAGCCCGAACGGCTCCTGCGGATCCCGCCGCTCCACGGCAATGGGAAATCCATCCGGGTGAAACCAATCTTTACTTTTCAGGACGCGGTGCGGCACGATCGCGCCTCCAGAGTTCGGGGTTGACGGACATCGGCAAGATCGTGCTAATAATTGGCAGGATCATCAAGGCCCGGTTTGGGCGTGTTGCCTAGGCTCGGCATGAACAGACACCACTCAGCAACCATCAACAACAGGAATCCGGCATGAAACGACAGACCATTGAATCCGCCTACAAACTCGCCCGCGAACGCTACGCCGCACTCGGCGTGAACACCGACACGGTCCTGCAAGCAGCTCGCCAAAGTGCCCGTTTCCCTCCATTGCTGGCAGGGCGATGACGTCGGGCGGGTTCGAGAATTTCGGCGGCGCAGCTGACCGGCGGCATCATGGCCACCGGCAATTATCCCGGCAAGGCGCGCACGCCCGACGAACTCCGCGCCGACGCCGCCACAGGCGCTGTCCCTCATCCCCGGCAAGCATCGCTTCAACCTCCACGCCTTCTACGGCGAGTTCGGCGGCAAGAAGGTGGACCGCAACGAAATCGAACCGCGGCATTTCAGGAACTGGATTGCCTGGGCCAAATCGCAGGGCATCGGCCTGGATTTCAACCCGACGTGCTTCTCGCATCCCAAGTCGGCGGACGGATTCACGCTCTCGCATCCCGACAAGGGCATCCGCCAATTCTGGATCGAGCATTGTCAGGCCAGCCGCGAAATCGGCGCCGCCATGGGCGCGCGCCCTGGGTTCGCCCACGGTCACCAATGTCTGGATTCCCGATGGCATGAAGGACACGCCCGCCGACCGCCGCGGACCGCGCGAACGCCTCGAGGAATCCTTGGACGCCGTGTTCAAGAAGAAGCTCAATCCGAAGCACAACCTCGACGCCGTCGAAGGCAAGCTCTTCGGCATCGGCGCCGAGAGCTACACCGTGGGCATGCATGAGTTCTATCTCGGCTACGCGGTGAAGCACCAGACGCTGGTCTGCCTCGATGCCGGCCATTATCACCCCACCGAGAACATGGCCGACAAGATCTCCTCCGTGCTGTGCTTCGTGCCGGAAATTCTGCTGCACGTCAGCCGTGGCGTGCGTTGGGACAGCGACCACGTCGTCACACTGACGGATGAACTGAACTGGCCATCGCCCAGGAGCTCGTGCGCGGCGATTATCTCGGGCGCACCCACATCGGCCTGGACTTCTTTGACGCCAGCATCAACCGCATCGCCGCGTGGGCCATCGGCACGCGCAACATGATCCGCGCGCTGTGCATCGCCATGCTCGAACCCTGGTCGCAGTACCAGACAGCTCGAGCGTCAGGGCGACTACACCTCGCGCCTGGCGTTGATGGAGGAAGCCGAAGCGCTGCCGTTCGGAGCGCCGTCTGGGACTATCACTGCCTGAAACAGGGCGTGCCGGTCGGCGAGGCCTGGCTGGCCGAGGTCAAGCAGTACGAGAAGGACGTGCTTTCCAAGCGTTCCTAACCTTTACCCCACTGGAACGCATTTATGGATGACACGCTGCAACTGGCGTCCGCGCAACTCGCGGTGAACCCCACCAACCCCACGCTGGGCATCCTGATCTTTGTGCTGGGAGGTCTGGCGGGCGCCATCTTTTACCTCCCGCTGAAGAAGGAAAAAGTCTGGGCATGGGAGAGCTACTGGCTCTTTTATGCGGTGTTCGCCCTGCTGGTCGTGCCCATGACCCTGGCCTTTGTCATGTCCCCCAACTGGATCGCCGTGCTCAAGGCCGCTCCCGCGAAGGAAATCTGGTATTGTTACCTCTGCGGCGCGGCCTGGGGGTTCGGCGGACTGACCTGGGGCCTGATGATCCGCTACCTCGGCGTCGGACTGGGGCTGGCCATCGGTTGCGGACTCTGTTCCGCCGCCGGCACGCTGGTGCCAAAGATTCTCCGCGGCGAAGCCGGCGACCTGCTTCAACCGGGTGCCGGCCTCGTCTCGCTGGTCGGGGTCGGTGTCTCGCTGGCCGGCATCGTCCTGGTCGGCATGGCCGGCATGTCAAAGGAACGGGAACTGCCCGAGGCGGAGAAGAAGAAGGCGGTGGCGGAGTACAACTTTAATAAGGGCATCCTGATCGCCCTGTTCTCGGGGTTGATGAGCGCGGCGCTGGGCTTCGGTCTGGTAGGGGGCCCCACCATTGAGCAACTGGCCTTGACCACCGAACCCGTCACCAGCGTCGCCTGGAAAGGCATGCCCGTGCTGGCCGTGGCCTTGCTGGGCGGTTTTACGGTCAACTTCCTGTGGTGCCTCTTCCTCAACGCCAAGAACAAGACGCTCGGCGATTACACCCGCAAGGATGCCCCGATTGTCGGGAACATCTTCTTCGCCGCCGTGGCCGGCGCGATCTGGACCTGCCAGTTCATCGCGTTCAAGACCGGCGAACCCAAGATGGGCGACCAGGGCTACCTCGGCTGGGCCATGCTCATGGCCAGCTCCATCATGTTCAGCGGCATTCTCGGACTGGCGCTGGGCGAATGGAAAGGCACCACCATCAGGACCCGCAGCCTGCTCTTTGCCGGGCTGGCCATCTTGCTGGTGTCCGCGGTGATTGCGGGCTACAGCGGCAAGTTGGGCCAGAAGACGACCCCGAAACCCGCCCCCGCCACACAGTCCTGAACTCATTGTTGTTCAACCTCAAACCACACTCTAATCCTATGGCAAAACGCGTTTATCTCGGAATCGATCTCGGGGCCGAAAGCGGCCGGGTCATCGCTGGTCTCTGGAACGGCAAAATCCTCAAGCTCGAGGAGGTGCACCGCTTCCCCAACGGCCAGGTCCCGCTGGCCGACAGCCTGCGCTGGGACACCCTGCGCTTGTGGGGCGAAATCCAGAACGGCCTCGCCCTGGCGGCCCAGCGCTATGGCAAGGCGGTGGTCTCGGTCGGCGCGGATACCTGGGGCGTGGACTACGTGCTGCTGAGCAAGAGCGGCGAAATGCTGGGGCAACCCTACGCCTACCGCGATGCCCGCACCAACGGCATGATGGAGAAGGCCTTCCGCAAGGTGCCCCGCGCGAAGGTCTTCGCCCAGACCGGGCTGCAATTCATGCAGTTCAACACGCTCTACCAATTGCTGGCCCACCAGCAGGCCCATCCCGAAATCCTCAAGGCGGCGGACATCCTGTTGTTGACGCCCGACTTCATCCACTGGGCGCTGTGCGGTTCCCGGACGGTGGAGTTCACCATTGCAAGCACCACCCAGTGTGTGGACCCGCTGAAACGCGATTGGGCCCGCGGCTTGTTGAAGCAGTTTGACCTGCCGCTGCAGATGTTTCCCAAAATCGTTCCGCCCGGCACCTCGCTGGGCAACCTCCGCCCCTCGGTGGTGCAGCGGACGGGCCTGAGCCGCGTAAAAGTGGTTGCGCCGCCCGGCCACGACACTGCGGCCGCCGTGGCGGGCGTCCCCACCGCCAACACCGGCCGGGCCAACTGGGCCTATATCAGCTCCGGCACCTGGTCCCTGATGGGCGCCGAGGTCCAACAGGCGTCCCTTTCACCGCGCACGCTCGAGCTGAACTTCACCAATGAAGGCGGGCTCGACGGCACCTACCGGCTGCTCAAGAACATCACGGGCCTCTGGCTGGTCCAGCAGTGCAAGCGATCCTTCGATGCCAAGGGACGCAAGCATGATTACGCCGAACTGGCAGACCTCGCGTCCAAGGCCCCGGCCCTGCGATCGATCGTGGATCCCGACGACGCGCGGTTCTTCGCGCCCCATGACATGCCGCAGGCCATCCAGGGCTACTGCAAAGCAACCCGACAGCCCGTGCCCAAATCGGTGGGCGAACTGGTCCGCTGCGCCTACGAAAGCCTGGCGCTCAAATACGCACAGACGCTCGCCTCCCTGGAAGAACTCACCGGTCAGCCCATCGAGGTCATCCACATCGTGGGCGGCGGCTCCCAGAGCGCGATCCTGAACCAGTTCACCGCCGACGCCTGCCAGCGACCGGTGGTGACCGGGCCGGTCGAGGCCACCGCCATGGGCAACCTGCTCACCCAGGTGCGCGCAAGCGGCGAACTCGATTCGCTGGCGGACATGCGCGCGGTGGTGCGCAAGTCCAGCGCGGTGAAACGCTTCGAACCGCGCTCGGCTTCCGCCTGGCAAGAAGCCGGGGAACGCTTCCGCGCCCTGCGGCAGGGTTAGCGGCCAGTCGAGACTATCCACGGAAACCCACTGATGAAAATCACCCTGTTCATCCCCTGCTTCATTGACCAATGCTATCCCCAGGTCGGCATCAGCGTGGTGCGAATCCTGGAGAAGCTCGGGCACACGGTGGATTACCCGACGGAGCAGACCTGCTGCGGCCAGCCCGCCTTCAACTCCGGCGCCTGGGACCAGGCCCGCGCCACGGCGCGGCAGGCCTTGAAGGCGTTTCGCGACGCGGAGGTGGTGGTGACGCCGTCCGGTTCCTGCGGCGCGATGATGAAGGTGTTTTACCCCGACCTGTTCCAGGGCACGCCGCGAGCACGAGGAGGCCTGCGTGCTGGCCGGCAAGATGTGGGAGTTCTCCTCAGTTCCTGGTGAACAAGCTCGGCGTCACGGATCTCGGCGCCACGTTCCCGGGCAAGGCGACGTTCCACGATGGCTGCCACAGCCTGCGCGAGATGCGGCGTCAAACAGGAGCCGCGCGCCCTGCTCAAGCACGTGCGCGGGCTGGAACTGGTCGAGATGAATCCGGCCGACACCTGCTGCGGATTCGGCGGCACGTTCTCGGTGAAGTTCCCCATGATCTCCACCGCCATGGGCGAGGGCAAATGCGCCGCCATCGCCGAGACCGGCGCGGACTACGTCGTCTCACTGATTCGAGCTGCCTGATGCACATCCAGGGCATGCTCGACAGGCAGGGCAAGAAGATGCGCGGCCTGCACCTGGCGGAAGTCCTCGCCACCGGCCTATGAGCACCACCGCCACCAGCCTTCAAGGACAGCGCCACCCGCTATTGCCACGACCTGCGACCATCGCCAGCTCATCCGCAAGGCGCTGACCGGCTACGAGGTCAAACGCGACGAGAACAAGGCGCGTTTCCAGAACTGGGAAGACGCCCGGCAGGCGGCCGCGGAAATCAAATACGAGGTCATCAACCACCTCGACCGATACCTCGAACAGTTCGTCAAGCAATCTCGAGGCGCGCGGCGTCAAGGTCATCTGGGCCAGCGACGCCCAGGAGGCGCGCGACTACATCGTCGGCATCGCCCGCGACAACCAGGTCCGCTCACATCATCAAGTCCAAGAGCATGACCTCGGAGGAAATCCACCTCAACGAGGCGCTGGAGAAGGCGGGCTTCGAGGTGTTCGAGTCGGATCTGGGCGAGTTCATCGTGCAGCTTCCGCAACGAGCCGCCCTATCACCTCGTCTTCCCGTCGATGCACCTGACGCGGCACAGATCAGCGAGATCTTCCAGAGAAGCTGGGCGCCGAGCCGCGTGCACGGAGCCGGAGGAACTGACCATGATCGCCCGGCGCGTCATGCGGCAGAAGTTCTGCCAGGCCGACATGGGCATCAGCGGCGTGAACTTCGGCGTGGCCGAGACCGGGCATGATCTCCATCACCGAGAACGAGGGCAACGCGCGGCTGACCACCTCGCTGCCGCGCATTCACGTCGCGCTGATGGGCATCGAGAAGATGGTCCGGCGCATGGACGACCTGGCGCTGTTCCTGCCCATGCTGGCCACCGCCGGCGCCGGCCAGGCATCTGACCTGCTACAACACGCTCTACGGCGGGCCGCGCCAGCCCGGGCGAAACCGACGGCCCGGAGCAGTTCCACGTCGTGCTGCTCGACAACGGCCGCACCGCCTGCTGGCCGATGCCGAGCAGCGCGACTCGCTCCACTGCATCCGCTGCGGCGCCTGCCTGAACGTCTGCCCCATCTTCCGCAACGTCGGCGGCCACACCTACGGCACGGTCTATCGGCGGGCCGATCGGCTCGGTCATCACGCCGCACCTGCGCGGGTTGCAGGAGTGGAAGCACCTCTCGTTCGCCTCCTCGCTGTGCGGCGCCTGCACCGCAGGCCTGCCCGGTGAAGATCGATCTGGCGCATCACCTGCTGCAGAACCGGCGCAACGCCGTAAAGGCCAGAGCCGCCGTTCTTCGAGGGCCTGCTGTGGCGCGGCTTCTCCTTCATCATGCGCCGCCCCGGCCTCTATCGCCTCGGCGCCAAGCTGGGACGCGTCTTTCAGCCCCTGCACGGCCTGATCAAAGGCTCCGTGCTTGATCCGGCCCGGGGCTGGACCCGGACCCGCGAGACGCCGCGCATCGCCAAACAGACGTTTACGGATTGGTGGAAGGAGACGGCACCGATGACATCACGCGAGAAAATCCTGGGCCGGATTCGAGAAGCCTTGCAGGCCAAAGCCCCGGTGCCCGGGCACCACGGGGACACCGTGGCAACCGCCACGACCGCAACCGACGCCCAGGGCATCCGGCAATGGCTGCCGCCGGTGGGCGCGTCCTGGGACCAGCAACGCGATCTCTTTGCGACAGAACTCCGCCGCGCTAAAAACCGAGTTCAAGGTCGTGGCCGATGCGGCGGCGGCGGGCGCGGAGATCCAGCGCATCGCCGAAGCCGATCGCTGGCAGCGGGTGGCGGCGCACCGGACGCCCCTGTTGGAGCAGGTCCTCGCCTCCACCGCCGTGAAGAAGCTTTGGACCGATGCCGGCCTGGCCACCGCGGATCTCGAGGCGTGCGACGCCGGGGTGACCGCCTGCGAGGCGCTGGTGGCGCAGACGGGCAGCGTGCTGGTGACCAGGCCGGAGTTCGGGCGGGCGGGCGCTCTCCGTGCTGCCGCCGCACCACATCGTCATTGCCCGGCGCGAGCAACTGGTGCCGGACCTGTCGGCGGCGTTCGCCCTGCTGAAGGAGAAATACGGCACCCACTTCCCCAGCATGATCTCCTTCATCACCGGCCCGAGCCGCACCGGCGACATCGAGCGCATCCTCGTCCTCGGCGCGCACGGCCCCAAGAAACTGACCGTGCTCTGTTTGGGGTAGAGGCCTACACGACTTCGCGATAGACGTCCGGATGAGGGCGGGAGAGAACGACGGCATTCACCAGCACGCCGGCGTCGGCGATGACCTTGCGTCCGGCGGCCACGGCGGCGTTCACGGAAGCGACGTCGCCGGTCATGGTGCAGAAGGCTTTCCCCCCGAGGGCCATGGCCAGGCGGACTTCGAGCAACTGGACACTGGCGGACTTGGCCACCGCGTCGGCGGCCTGGATCAGGGTGGCGACGTTGAAGGATTCGAGGATGCCGAGGGCGCCGTTGGGTTCCACCGGTTGGGTGCGGCCGAGGGCGACAAACACGTCCTGGTGCAGGTTGGCCACCACGAGGCTGTCGATCAGGCACCCCCCGGCGGCTTCGCTGCCGGCTTCCACAGCAGCCTCGACCGCGGCGGTGTCCCCGCCGATCAAGACCATGTATTTGCCCGAGCAGATGGAGCGCGAGAGCAGCAGGCGCACGTTGCCGGCCTTGAGCATGGTGTCCGCCACGGCAAATCCCGCCGCGACGCTCGACAACTCGATCAAACCAATGGATTTCTCGCTCATGTTACCTTTCGAGGACAATCTGCTGTTCAGTCAGTTCGCGCACGAGTGCATCCACGGGGGCATGCAGCATCGCGCCGAGCGCATTGGGCGCAGGCTCGCCGAGGATCTGCCCGGCCGTCACGCGCTCGCCCACCTTCACCTTGGCCACACAGGCGGTCCCGGCGCTTTGTTTCAAGGGCAGAACCAGGCGTGAGGGCGCCAGTTCCACACCCGTGAAGGGCGCGGGGAGATCAAAGGCTTCCACATGCAGCTTGCGCGTCAGGGTCTTGATCGGCACCCGACGCCCGTCATGCATGGCGTGCGGTTTGGGATTCATCGGCCCCGTCCACTTGATGCTCTTGCGCCGCATCTCGGCCTTGGCATCGTCGCAGGCCTCCTTGGGATACAGTTCCTCGGGGCATGAATAGAGGGTGCAGAGCCCGCAGGAACAACACATGGCGGCCCACTGGTTGTAGTAATCGGCCCCGGTGGCGGTGAACGCCAGGCTGCGCATGACCTGGTGCGGCTCGACGGCATAGCCCAGCAGGAAGCGGGGACAGTATTCAGTGCAGTAGCGGCACTGGTCGCAGGCCGACTTGCCGATCTGGGCCTGGACCTTGTTCGGCTTGAGCTTGCGCTCCATGACGTGGTGGCTGCGGGGCAGGATGACCACCCCCGTGTCCGTCTTGGTCACCGGCGTGTCCAGATTGTCGGTGGTCCGGCCCATCATCAGCCCGCCGAGGCACAGCACCGGGTCGTCGGTGGCCACCCCCCCGGCGGCCTCGATGCATTCGCGGTAAGAGATGCCGACGGGCACCCGCAACGTGACCGGGGACCGCACGGCGCCGGCGATGGTGATCATCTTGCGCGTCACCGGACGGCCCTGTTCCGCCGCCGCGATATTGACGAACGTCTCGACGTTGTTGACCACGACGCCCACGTTGATGGGGATGCCGCCGGGCGGGATGAGGCGTCCGGTCACATTGAAGACCAGGTCGTATTCGTCCCCGGCAGGATAATAGTCGCCCAGCAACTGCACGCGGACCTTCGTTCCCTGGCAGGCGTTTGAAACCGCCTCGACGGCTTTCTTCTTCTTGCCCTTGATGCCGATGACGCCATCCCTGGCTCCGACGGCTTCCATGGCCAACTGCATGCCGCGCACCAGTTCGGCAGCGTTCTGTTCCATCACCACCGCGTCCTTGTGAAGCAGCGGTTCGCACTCGGCGCCGTTGGCGATGACCGTATCCGCCTTCGCGGCAAGCTTGACGTGGGTTGGGAAACCGCCGCCCCCGGCGCCCACCACCCCGGCCTGCCTGACCTGGTCCGCGAGATTCATGGCGTGAAACTATTTCAGTTGTGCCAGGATCTGATCCGTGATGGCCTGCACGGCAGCCTCGGCATCGGGATCGCTCCCGGCGCCGTCGCTTTCCTTGGGCGGAATCTGGCAGGTGACACCCGGACGCCACTCGCCGTTGTCGCACAGTTCGCATTCCTTCAGGCTGTAACGCGGGTCCACGAAGCCGAGGCTCTGCTTGATGTTGAGCAGGTCCTTCATCTGCGGCCGGCGTGAAGGTGTTGGGCGGCTTGCCGAGTTGCGCGGCCACCACGAGCGTGCGGCAATAGGCCTCGATGATCTCCATGCGCCAGTAGGCTTCCTCGATGTTGTTGTGGCTCCAGGTCACGACGCCGTGGTTGGCCATGAGGATGGTGTTGTACTGGTCCGCCAGGTCGGCGACGAGCTTGCCCATCTCCGGCGAGCCCGGCGTGCGATACGGCGCGACGGCGACGGACACAAAACACTTCGTACTCCGGGAACATGCAGGTCGGCGGCGCGATGCCGGCCACCGCGAACGCCGTGGCGTACGGCGGATGGCAATGGCAGGTGGCGACCGCCTTGGGCTGCCGCTTCATCATCTGCAAGTGCATCAGGATTTCGCTGGTGCGCTTCTTGGCGCCCAGCAGCTGGTTGCCCTCGAAGTCCACCAGGCACATGTCCTCGGGCTTCAGCGAGCCTTTGCTGACCAGCGTGGGCGTGCAGATGGCGATGTCCTCGCCGACGCGGATGGCCATGTTGCCGCCGTTGCCGTCCACGTAGGCGCGCTTCCAGAGGCGATGGCCCATCTCGCAAATCTGCTCCTTCAAGCTCGTGCGCGTAAGGCGAGTTGAAGAACGCCTCGAGTTCCGCCTTCGGCGCTCTTCGAGGTGAGCGTCTTGCGTGGGCGGCGCGGGCTTGGCACCGGCAGCGGGAGCGGGCGGCCGCAAGAGCTGGCGACCGACTTGCCAGCCGCCGGATTCTCCAAGTCCTGCAGAAAATCCCGCGCCGACGGCGTGAGAATCGCGTCCGCCGGCAGACTGCGCAGATCCTGTCCGGATGCGCACCATCTGTTCCAAATCTCTCAAGCTGATGACGTTTTTCATTGGCTGTATCCTTCCAGTCATTCCGACCGTTTCAACCCTTCCACGGGTTGTAAAACATTTCGTCCACCAACGCGGCGTTGATGGCGTCCACCGGCGTCGGAACTGCAAACGGCTGCGCGGCTTCCGCGGCCTTCCTCGTAGCCGATCACCTGGCCCACGCCGCCGCCGATGTCGTCATAGACCACCAGGCTGGGTCCTTGCCCATGCTGAGCGGCGCCTCCAGCCCGCGCTGGTATTGCTCGCGGCTGAACGGGCTCACGACCAGAAACCGCCCGCCTTTCAGAGCCGGCACCGTCTGGCTCAAGGTCACCCGTCCGATGACGGTTCCCAGTTTCACACGCGCACCCCCGGTTCATGCTCATCCACGATCGCCGATGACCAGCCAGCGCACCGGACTGCGGTCGTCGCCCACGGCCTTGCGGGCGCCAGCCGTCCGACGAAATGACCACCTGCTGGTGCATGCCCGCGCCGTGCGCATCAATCGCCACCTGCGGCGCACCTTCCGGCTGACCGTCCGCGCTGATCGGCTGGCAGATCACCAGCCGCCAGCCCTCGAGACTCGGATGTTTCCGGGTCGCCACGATGTTGCCTTCGACGCGGGCTAGGAGCATGGAGCGATGGAGTAAAGGGTGATTGGAGTGATGGACCGCGGACAAAGCCCTTTCCAACACTCCAGCATTCCACCCCTCCGTCTGGCCTCTTCCAGTTTCACACTCAATAAATCCTGAGATTGTCCACCATCACGCAGCGGCGGACGCGCGTGAACGTGCGCGGGTTGCGTGATGCCTTCGCCGGTGGGCGTGGCGATGGAGAAACTCAGGTAGCCTTCGCCGCCCAGCCCCAGCCCGGCCATGCAGGGGCCGTTCTTGACGAACAGCGTCGTGTCCAGCGCGCGCGCCATGGCGGTCATGTTCTCCACATCGTGCGAATGGATGATGGCCGGTGTGCTTGTAGTCGTGCTCGGATTGCAGCGCCAGCGCGATGCCTTCCTCGACGCTCTTCACGCGCACGATGGGCATGAACGGCATCATCTGCTCCTCCTGCACGAACGGATGCTTCGCGTCGGTCTCGCGCAAACAGCAACTGCGTGTCCGGCCGGCATGTTCACCCCGGCCGCCTGCGCCAGCACCGACGCGTCTTTGCCGATGAAATCCTTGTTCACGCTGGCATGCGCGCAACCGCCGCCCTGCCCTTCCTTGAAGGTGAACGCGGCCTTGGTCAGGCGATCGAGCTGGGACGCGTTCAGCTTGACCGCGCCGTTCTTCTCCATCTCGGCCATCAACTTGTCCGCGACGGTGTCGAGCACGAACACCTCCTTCTCGCCGATGCACAGCAGGTTGTTGTCGTAGGCGCCGCCCCTGAAATGATCGCCTTGCGCGGCGCGCGTCGGACAGCAGGTGTCGTCCACGAACACCGGCGGATTGCCGGGGCCGGCGCAGATGGCGCGCTTGCCGGTCTGCATCGCGGCCTTGACCACCACCGGTCCGCCGGTGACCAGCAGCAACTTGACGTTCGCGTCTTTGCAGATGGCGTTGAAGGAATCCAGCGTGGGCTTCTCGATCGATGCAGGCGATGTTCTCGATGCCGGTCTCGCGATAAGATGGCCTCGTTGTAGGCGCGCACGGCCATGGCCGCGCAACTGGCGGCGCTCGGGATGCGCGTTGAACACCACCGCGTTGCCGGCGGCACACGATGTTCACGATGTTGCCGCTCAAGCGTGGGAATGGAATGCGTGCTGGGCGTGACCGCGCCGACGACGCCGAACGGCGTGTATTCCTCCAGCGTGATGCCGTGGTCGCCGCTGCGGCCATCGGGCCGGAGCCAATCCACACCCGGAACCAGCTTGATGATCTGCAGCTTCTCGATCTTGTGATCGAGCCGGCCGATCTTCGTCTCGTCCAACTCCAATCTGCCCCAGCTCTCGGCGTTCTTCTCCGCCATCGTCTTGACGATCTCTTCGATCTTGCGCCGGGCTGCGACGCCCTTCTGCTTGAGTTGCAGGAACGCCTCCTGGGCCGCCGCGCAGGCCTCGTGCGGCGTCGGTGAACACGCCGAACTTGACCGCGACTGACCGCGCTGGAGCGAGCCGGCTTGGCCGGGCAACCGCAGGCGGCGGCGGGAGCCGGTGCCGGAGCGGAGGGCGGAGCCACCTTGGCGGGCACAACCGGCGCAACGGCCGGCGTTCCCCCAAGGCGGCCCAAGCACATCGGCCACCACGTCCCGGATCAGGCGTTCATTCAAAGCTTTCATAGTCGGTTAATTCTTTGCGCTGAAAATTTCTTTCCCGAGCACATCCACGGTATCCACGATGCCGATGATGACGGCGTCCACCGGGGCGTCCTTCATGCCGGCGCCAGGCGGGCGCTGAACTGCCCTGGCAGAACATCACCATCTCCCCAACCCCGCCCCCACACTGTCCACGGCCACGATGGTGTTCGCGCCCGGTCGGAACTTGGTCGGGTCCTTTTCGTCCACCAACTGCGGGCGGAGCAGCAGCAGCTTGCGCCCGCTCATGGACGGATCTTTCTTGGTGGCGACCACGCGCCTTCGACTTTGGCGAGGAACATGGTTCGTGAATGGTGAATGGTTACATCGTCACACCGCTAACACTATTGCATCGTGAACCGCAACTCATCCGCACCGGCTCCGGCAACAAGGGGCGTCGGCCGAGGCAGCGTTGCAACGATTCAACGCCTGCACGGGGATGCCTACTTCTTCTTCGGCAACACCGCTTCCACGTCCGCGTGCGGGCGGGCGATGACGTGCACGCTGACCAGTTCGCCTTTGATGGCTTTGATGGCCTGCGCGCCGGCGTCGGTGGCGGCCTTGACGGCGGCGACGTCGCCGACGACGACGGCGGTGACCAGGGCGTTGCCGACCTGGGTCATCGGGCCGACGAGTTCGCACGTTCGCGGCTTTGAGCATCGCGTCCGTGCCCTCGACGAGGGCGACCAGTCCGCGGGTTTCGATCATTCCAATTGCTTGAGCCATAGTTTTATCTTTTCTGTTGTCGGTTAGTTCGTTGCTTAAATGGTTACTGTCACTGGCAAATCAGTTTGTTCCGCTTTCCAAAAGACGCTTGGCTTCCCGCGCCACGACCAGTTCTTCGTTGGTCGGAATCACCAGAACCTTCACCCGCGAGCCCGGCGTGCTGATGACCGCTTCGGTGGCGCGCGCCGCGCGTTGGCTTCCGGGTCGAGCTCGATCCCGAGCTGGTCGAGGTTCGCGCAAATGTGCGGCGCGCAACTCAGCTGCGGTTCTCGCCGATGCCGGCGGTGAACACGATGGCGTCCGCGCCGTCCATCTCGAAGAAGTAGCTGCCGATCCAATGCCGCGCGCTGGCCGTGAACACCTCCAGGGCCAGCTTGGCCTGCGCGTTGCCCTGCGCCGCCGCCTCGGCAATGTCGCGAACGTCATTCGACACGCCGCTCAGCCCCTTGAGTCCGGACTCCTTGGTGAGCTGGCGCTGGGCTTCGTCGAGGCTGATGCCCAGCGTCTTCACCGCGTAAGGGATCGCTTCCGCATCCAGGTCGCCCACCCGGTTGTTCTGCGGCAAGCCGGACTGCGGGCTCATGCCCATGCTGTTGCCGATGGCCACGCCGTTGCGGATCCCGGTGATGCTCGAACTGCCGCCCAGATGGCAGGAAATCACGCGCAGACCGGGTTCGCGAACCGGCGTTTCGCCGCCGATCCACGTAGAGCCGGCGCACGCGCTCGGCGACATCGGGGCGGCCCAGCAATTCCGCCGAGCGTTCGGCGATGAACTTGTGGCTGGCGCCATGGAATCCCCAGCGGCGCACGCCGGTCTCGTGCCAGGCTTCCGGCACGGCGTAGCGCATCATCGCCTCGGGCGCAAACTGGTAAAACGCTGTCTCGAACAGCCCGATCAGCGGCACCCCGGGCATGCGTCTTCGCGAACAGCCGGATGCCGGTGATGTAAGGCGGATTGTGCGCGGGCGCGAGGCCGTTGTAAGGCCTCCATCGCCGCCAGCACGTCGCTCGTCGAGCCGCACGCAGCCGGTCACGCCCTTGGCCATCACCGTCTTGAAGCCGACCGCGGCCAGGTCGCTTTCGCTGCGCAATGTGCCCGCCCGTCTTGAGCTGCCGCCAGGCAATCCTCGATCGCCTTCGGATAATCGCTCACGCGCTCGAAGCCGCCCTTGTGCAGCAGGCGCTCGGCGCCGTTCGAAAAATCGAACAGCCGCCACTTGAGCGAGGTCGAGCCGATATTGGCGACGAGGATCTTCATAACGCGAAACTCGGAACGAGAAACGCGAAACCATGGCACGGACCGCGACTATTCCGCGCTCCGCGCCCCGCGCTCACTACTGCAGCCACTTGCCGAGACCAGCGAGGTCCTCGTGCGGACGCGGAATCACCTGCACGCTGACCACGGCGCCCACCTGGGACGCGGCGGCCGCGCCGGCATCGGTGGCGGCTTTCACCGCGGCCACGTCGCCGCGGAAAAAGCCGGTCACATAACCGCTGCCGATCTTTTCCCAGCCGGTCATGGTGACATTGGCGGCCTTGAGCGCGGCGTCGCAGGCTTCGAGCAGGGCGCAGAGGCCCTTGCATTCAATCATTCCAATTGCTTGCTGTGCCATAATTGATTCGAAGTTGATTGTTGAAAATGCGGGGATGGGTTACTTGGCACCGGCTTTGGCGCCTTCGCCGAGGAAGGCCTTGAGCAGGTCTTCATGCGGACGGGCGATGATGTGCGAACTGACGAGTTCGCCCACCTTGCTGGCCGCCTTGCGACCCGGCGTCCACGGCCGCTTTCACGCTGCCGACATCGCCCTGGGCCAGGACGGTGATCAGCCCGCCGCCGATGGGGATGGTTTTGACCAAGGTGACGTTGGCCGCCTTGACCATGGCATCACTGGCTTCCACGCTGCCGATGTAGCCTTTGGTTTCGATCATTCCGATTGCTTCGTTCATAGTTCTTACTGTTCGATGTTGAGTGTTACGTTGCAGAATCCGCTACAATGGGTTACCGGACAAGTTCACACGGGCGTGTCGGGCTGGAGATTGCAGGCGTTGCCTTCGTCGGTGTCAATGTGCACCTCCAGTTTGAAACTCGGGTCCACGCGGCACAGCATCCGATCCAGCGTGATGCCCGCACGTCGCCGCCAATCTTGAGCTTCATCAAGTCGCCCGTTCTTCACCCCGTAAAAGTCCGCGTCCGTCCGGGTCATGTGCGCGTGGCGCAACGCCCGGATCACGCCCGTCGGTCATTTCAAAAAATCCGGCCGGCCCCATCAGCATGCAGCCCGGCGTGCCCTTGATGTTGCCGGAAGGCCGCAGCGGAATATCAAAGCCCAGCGCGATGGCATCCGTGTAGGCCAGCTCCACCTGGTTGAGATTCCGGCACGGACCGAGAATGCGGAGATTGGAAATCACCCGGCTGCGCGGGCCGATGAGCGTGACGGTTTCCTTCGCGGCAAACTGCCCTTCCTGGTAAAGCCACTTGTGAACCTGAAGCTGATGTCCTTTGCCAAAGAGCGCTTCCACCGCCTCCGGCGTGAGATGGCAATGCCGGGCACTGACATTCACCACCAGCGGATTGGGCGCGCTGGCGCTGCGGGGCAGCGGCTTGCCGAGCCGCGAGTAAACGGCCTGCCGAACCAAATGCTCGACCACGGCCCGATGCGGGGGAGATGTTGATTGCGACTGCCATAAGGTCTTGCGAGCCGTCTTTTTAGACTGAGTGGCGAACAGAGTCAACAAAATCTTGCAAAATCTTCCAAAATCTTTCACGGTGGACTGCGATGCCGGCAGAAGAGCGCAGAAGCGGATTGAGGAAGTGCTTGTCAACAGGGAGTTTGCGTCCTTGGAAGAACTCAGCGAGGAGGTGGACGTTTCAGTCTCCACAGTTCGGCGGGACCTCGCCGTGCTTGAAGCCAAGGGGATCCTGAGGCGGACCCATGGCGGCGCGCGGTTGATTACACCGCGGTCGGACGAATTCACCTTCACCGCGCGCGACACGCATCAACTGGAGGAGAAGGAGGCCATCGGCCGGGCCTGCGCCGAACTGATCCGCCCGAATCAGAGCGTGATCATTGACGCGGGCACGACGGTGTACCACGTCGCGCGGTATCTGCAGGAGACAAGTCGCCGCAAATCATCACCAACTCCCTGCCGGTGGCGCAACTCTTGCCGCGTCCGCCCAGGGTGGAACTGGTCCTCAGCGGCGGCGTGATTTATCCGCGACTGGGCGTGCTGGTCGGGCCGCTGGCGGTGGAGGCGTTCTCCAAGATCCACGCCGACGTGGCGATCATGAGTGCGGGGGGCATCACGCTGGAAGGCCTGACCAACTCGCACGGCCTGCTGATCGACATCCAACTGGCCATGATGCGCGCCGCAGCCAAGGTGATCTTCTGCCTGGACCACACCAAGTTCGGCCGCAGCTCCGTCGCAACGCTCTGCCCGCTCGATCCGGTGGACACCATTGTGACCGATGCCGCCGCGCCCCCGGGGCTCGTCGGGCAGTTGCGAGCCAGGGGCATCGAGGTCATCGTCGCTCCCTGACCGTCGAGCCGGATCGGAAATGGCGTGTCGGGAGTTACACGACACCCGATGGATTGGCCATTGACAGCGGCTGCGCCAGGTCCAATCTGCTGCCCTCATCACACGAGGTGGGACCGTGACACCATTCAACGGGCCGCAGGCAAAGGACCTCAAGCGCAGCGGCAATCTTTCGGGTAACCCCCTCCATCGGCTGACGCTCATCCTCTCTGCCATTGGCCTGCAGGGTGCGCTCTGTTCGCCAACGCCGCCCCGCGCCCGCCATTGCCGCCTTGACCAAAGCAGGTCGTCGGGCGGTGGTCGATGGACACCCCTCCTTCGTGGTGTTTCAGTGGTCAGGTTTCAGCGTTTCAGCTTTCAGATCTCTGGTACCTTGAAAGACAATGGCGAGACAATGGGGTCGCATCTAAATAGTTGGCGAGACAATGGGGTCGTGGCGAGACAATGGGGTCGCATCTAAATAGTTGACAGGTTGGGTGGGGAAGGATTGGATGTGGCCTATGGCAAGGCCATTGCGGATCGAGATTGCGGGGGCGTGGTATCACGTGATGAATCGAGGGCACCGCGGGGGGACGCTGTTCCTGGATGACGCGGATCGGCGCCGGTTCCTCGGGGCGGTGTCCGAGCTGCCGGAGCGTTACGGACTGGAGGTGCATGCCTTTGTGCTGATGGACAACCATTACCATCTGCTGGTGCGCACCACTCAGGCCAACCTGGGTCACGCCATCCGGTGGCTGAATGTCACTTACGCCGTCAAGTTCAACTGGGCCCACCGCTGGCGCGGGACGGTGTTCCAGGGCCGGTTCAAGTCGGTGCTGATTCAGGAGGAGAGCCGGGTGGTGGACGTGGCTCGCTATCTCCACTTGAATCCGGTGCGGATTGGGGGGTTGGGTTTGAGCAAGAGCGATCAGCGCAAAGCGCGGGTGGCGGGGTGTGCGGATCCGGGCCAGGAGCTGTTGCGGGGGCGGTTGAAGATTCTGGGGGAGCACCGCTGGAGTTCGTGGAGGATCTATTCGGGAGCGGAGCCCGCGCCCGGGTGGTTGGAGACGGGCGTGATTGGCCGGGGGTGCGGAGGCCGGAGCCGTGCCCAGCAGAGGGCGGCGTTGAAGGCCTTTACGGAGCAGCCGATCCGGCAAGGGGCGTTGGAGAGTCCCTGGGCGGGATTGGTCGGTGGGATGGTGCTGGGCGAAGCGGAGTACGCACGGAAGCTGTTGTCGGGACGGAAGGTCGATGAGCAGGAACAGACTGCGGCGCGAGGGATGCGACGGCGGGTCGAGTGGGGGGAACTGGTGCGGGCGGCGGAGAAGCTGAGAGGGGAGCCTTGGGCGCGCTGGGCGGAGCGGCACGGGGACTGGGGGCGGGACGGGGTGATGCATGTGGCCGTGCGCTATGGCGGGCTGCGCCTGGCGGAGGTCGTGCGACAGGCGGGGATGAAGTATCAGGCCGCGGCGCAGGCGGTGAAGCGATTCCGGGAGGCCCTTGCCGAGGATCCGGCCCGGAAAGTCTTTGTTACGAAACTCAAGCAAGGAATATCACTTATTTAGATGCGACCCCATTGCCTGACCCCATTGCCTTTCCGGAGCATCCGGCAGTCTGCCGGAGTGGGACCCGTGTGCTTGGTTAAGGCTGAAGCTGGGAGGCGGCTTCGAGCTAAACCGGAACGATCTCATCCTCGAGCCTGAGGCGAAGCTGCGGTTCCTGACCGGCGATCCTCGGCTTGAACTGTTCCTAGACATGCAGTCGAAGGTCAATGTGCCGTTCGACGGTTCTGTCGTCGATTACACTGTCGAAACCTCCTCCGGGGTGCGCATGAATCTGGGCCAAGGCATTGCTGTTCAGGCAGGGCCAGCGGTTTCACTCGGCGCCTCCCAAGGTCCTGTTACGAGGGGTCAATTCAAAGCAACGATTAAGTTCCCCTGATCACATGCGGTGTCACGATTTCATCAGATTAGTCGCAATGGTCGGATTGACGTTGGCGTGTACGCTGAGCTCCTGTAAGCAGCGGCAGGGCGCTTCGCCTACGTGCCGGGCTTCCACCGGGTCTGAGTCGATGATGAGGCGTTTAACCTGTCGCGCCGCCCCGAGGCGCGGGCGGGCCTTCAATTGTTTGTGGATCGCCAGGCGTGTCGGGAAAAGGTTGCTTTCTGCACGAGGGCTTCCTTCAATCTCCCCGCCATTGGCTCGCAATGAACATCCATGAATTCCAAGCGCGGGAGCTGCTCGCGCAAAACGGGGTGCCCCTGCCCGCAGGAGGCATGTGCGCCACACCGGATGAGGCGCAATCGATCGCACAGAAGCTCCTCGACTCTGGCGAGACCCGCCTGGTGCTCAAAGCCCAAATCCATGCAGGCGGGCGCGGTAAGGGCACCTTCACCGACGGCTACCGCGGCGGCGTCAAACTGCTGGAGTCAGCCCCGGAAGTTCGCACGGCCGCCACTGCCATGTTGGGCAACACCCTGGTGACGAAGCAAACCGGGCCGGCGGGCCGGCGGGTGAACCGGGTCCTGGTGGCCGCCGCCCCCAACATCCTGAAGGAACTTTACCTGGCTGTGCTGCTCGACCGCAGCCGGTCACGCCCCGTGATCATGGCCAGCACCGAGGGAGGGATGGACATCGAGGAGGTCGCCGCGAAGACCCCGGAGAAGATCGTCCGGCTGCACGTGGATCCGCTGCTCGGGCTGCAGCCTTACCAGGCGCGCAATATGGCCATTGCGCTCGGATTCCAGGGGCCCCTGATCAACGAAGCCGCACAACTGCTGACTGCACTCTATCGGACCTGGTGGGAGTCCGACGCCTCCCTGGTGGAAATCAACCCGCTGTGCATCGTCAAGACGCGTGAAGGCAAGGAGGCGCTGCTGCCGGTGGACGCCAAGATCAGCATCGATGACAACGCGTTGTTCAGGCATCCGGAGATCCAGGCGATGCGGGACCTGGCCGAGGAATCGCCCCTGGAAGTGGAGGCCAGCCAGTTTGCGCTGAACTACATCAAGCTGGACGGCAACATCGCCTGCCTGGTCAACGGGGCGGGCCTGGCCATGGCCACGATGGACATCATCCAGCATTACGGGGGCATGCCGGCCAACTTCCTCGATGTAGGCGGCGGCGCTTCGGAGGAACAGGTTGCCGCGGCGTTCAAGATCATCATGAAGGACCCCAACGTGAAGGCCATCCTGGTGAACATTTTCGGCGGCATCATGGATTGCAACGTGATCGCCCGCGGCATCGTACAGGCGGTCAAGGAAACCGGACTGAGCCTCCCGCTCGTCGTCCGGTTGGAAGGCAACAATGTCCAAGCCGGACGCGCCACCCTGGCCGGCTCCGGCCTGACAATCACCACGGGCGAATCCATGTCGGATGCCGCGCAAAAGGTGGTCCATACGGTGACGGCTCATGAGTGAGGACCCATTGATTGCCCCATTGAACCGCGGCTCATCAAAGAAAAGCAGACAACCTGAAAACGGGTCCATTCCCGCACATCGCGAGTCAATCTCATGTCCATTCTCGTCCAACCTGACACCAAGATCCTGGTCCAAGGCATCACTGGAAGCTTTGGCGGCCGGCACGCCCGGCTCTCCCTCGAATATGGCACACAAGTGGTCGCCGGGGTCACTCCCGGCAAGGGAGGGCAGATGTTTGAGAACCGCGTGCCCATCTTCGACTCGGTCGCACAGGCCGCGCAGACCACCGGCGCCACGGCCTCTGCGGTCTTCGTCCCACCCGCATTCGCCGCAGACGCCATGCTGGAAGGGGTTGCCGCCGGACTCGATCTCGTGGTGTGCGTCACCGAAGGCATCCCGGTGCGCGACATGATCCGCGTCAAGGCCGCCATGCAGGGTGCCAGGACCCGCCTGATCGGGCCCAACTGTCCGGGCATTGTCACCCCCGGCGAAGGAAAGCATTCGCAGGGCGGATGTCGGATCGGCATCGCGCCCGGCTACATTCACAAGAAGGGTCACGTTGGCGTCGTGAGCCGCTCAGGGACACTGACCTACGAAGCCGTCTGGCAGTTGACTTGCCGCGGTGTGGGACAAAGCACCTGCATCGGCATCGGGGGCGACCCCGTCCACGGCACCACACACCTGGATGCCATCCGCATGTTCATGGAAGACCCGGACACGCATGGGATCATCATGATCGGTGAGATCGGCGGCAGCGCCGAGGAGGAAGCAGCCGCGTGGATTCAACAGCACGGCACCAAACCGGTCGCCGGTTTTGTGGCGGGGGCCACCGCGCCTCCCGGACGCCGCATGGGCCACGCCGGAGCCATCGTCAGCGGCGGCAAGGGAACGGCCGCCGCGAAAATCCAGGCCTTCCGGGATGCAGGCATCGGAGTGGCCCCGACGCCATCCGACATGGCGGACACGCTGCTGAAGATGATGTGAAGCGGGTGCATTGGAGGAGGATGACGGGCGGTGGTTCCACGCCCCAAACCTCATCGATGAAGAACAACCGCCATGGGCGCTGTCGATCTCATTCTCAATCTCGCCGGTCTGCTCCTTTGGGTGAACTGGGTGCTTGTGGCGGTTTCGCCGAAGGCCGGCACGCCCACCACCTTGCTGGGAACATTGCGCCCGGCTGAACCGGCGAAGTGGCGTCAGCGATCCCTCGTCGCCACCCTGCCCGCACTGCTGATAATCCGGGCCTGGGTGTATTGGGAAATCGCAAGCTCCACCCACTGGACCCCCCCGCTCAATCTCGGAGTCCTGGTGATTGCCTTTCGGTGCGACTTGTTCCAGCGCGCGTTTGTTTACTCGGTGCTGAGTTTTGGAGCCATGCTCACCCTCTTTTATCTATGGCTCCTCCTGCTCTCCGTGGTGAATCGCAGAGCACCCACACCGGATCCGGTCGGACGGTTCATCCGAATGATGCTCGGTCCCGTTGGGGGTCTGCCCGCCTGGCTCAAGCTCGTCCTGCCGCTGATCGCCGGCACCCTGCTCTGGCTGCCCCTGAGCGTGTTGTTGACCTGGATGGACTTGTTGCCCCCGCCGGACTCCCTCCTGCACCGGCTTGAACAGGGACTGTTGATTGCCGGGTCTGCGTGCCTGACGTGGAGTCACCTGCTTGCGGGGGTATTGCTGGTTTTTCTGGTGAACTCGTACGTCCACTTGGGGGTGCATCCGCTCTGGAGCTTTGCCCATTCCGTCGGAACCACCGTCCTGACCCCGTTCCGACGGCTGCCGCTCGTGATGGGCAGACTGGATTTCGCTCCACTGGTCGTGCTCTGCCTGATGTACCTGGTCGCACGAGGCGGCGAGCATCTGCTCCTGCTCGCGAGTCAGATCCTGCCCTGGTAGCAAAAGCCGGCGCCGTCAGTCCACAGGTAGCCGCAACACCACCCGGGTTCCCTGACCGGATTCACTCTGAACCTCGACTTCCCCTCCATAAAGGCCGGCCAGGCGCCGCGCAATGGTCAACCCGAGCCCCAAACCCTGCTGCTCATGATGCTTGCGTCCAAACTGCATGAAAGCGCCGATGTGACCGATCTCCTCGGCGGTCATCCCTCGCCCCATGTCGCTGACCGTCAACTGCGCCTGCCCATCAAACGCCGCCAAACTGACCGAAACCGGTGCGTCCGGCTCCGAAAACCTGAAGGCGTTCTGGACCAGTTCATCCACCACCTTGGCCAGATAATCCCGCGACATGGGGACGCCCACCTCCTGAACTTCAAGGTCCAGGTCGCCGGGACGTCCGAACCGCTGCGCCTGACGCCGCGCATGCTCCTCAACCACCGCGACCGCATCCTCACAGGGCAAGCCCCGCAACGCAGCCAGCCGTTGCGGATCGCCCCCGATCAACTCGGTCTGTGTGAAAATGAGAAAGTTCTCGATCAGTCGCTCCAACCGGTGGCCGGACTCTGAAATCACATCGCCAGCCTCGATGAGATCCGCGGGCTGAAGGCTCTCGGCCTGAGTGCGCAACAGGTCGCCGTAGGCCAGCATGCCGTTGAGCGGGGTGCGCAACTCGTGGGGCAGCATCAGGCTGATGTTGTCCCGCAGCGCAGCCAACCGACGTTCGGCATCCAGCCGGATCATCTCCGCCTTCTTCAGGCGCGCGTCCACCGTGGCGTAAAGTGATTCCAGATTGAACGGCTTGCGCAGAAAATCATCCGCACCCAACTCCATGCCCTGGCGCATTCCCATCCCACCCGGGTCATTGGCGGTCATGAGAATGAACGGCAGGGTGGCCGTGGACGGATGCTTGCGAAGGTCCGCCAGCACATCATACCCGCTGACCTCGTCCATTCGAACATCGCAAAGAATCAGGTCCGGCAACTTCTTCGTGGCGATCCGGATCCCTTCAGCCCCACTGGCGGCCTGGAACACCTCGAACCCCCGCTCTCGCAGCGCAATGTCAACCCACTCGAGCATCATCTCCTCATCGTCAATCACGAGGATGCGCTTCGTTGCGGGTGTCACGTTGTTCGGCACGCCCGGTTCGGTCGGTTCGGGAGCGCTCTGGACTGCGAGCATGGGCCAGAATCAAGCAAATCGCTTGCCTTGGACGGATGCTCAAGAGGAAATTCCAATGGTTGGCAGGGGTATTGCACCCGACCCTCGGCTCCGCCGCCGGGCCGACTTGCCGAAACTGAAGATAATTCCGAAAGTCCGCCTGGTTTGTGACCGCCCAAGCGATTGCGCGATCGCCCACCACTGGCCGGTGCCATCCAGCCCCCCCCTGCAGATGTGTCCTATCCTGGGACGCGGAAGCACAATCGAGCCTGACAAACGACCGGGCCCGGAGTATGTAAGGACTGATGTTGCGCCAAGGGATAGGAAGACCCGTGCTCTCCGCGCGGGTGGCTGAGTATCACGGGCTTGTCCTGTGCCTGGGAGTGTTCCTCGGAATCCCCCTTCCTCAACCGCAGCTCCATCCAGCAACGAGCCGGCATCAATGACGCCTGCTACGAAGCGATCCCCCTGCAGTTGCTCCCCAGCCTGCGGCCGGACCCCATTGGCCAGTGGAAACAAAAGGACGGCAAACTGCATCTCCAGTTCAGCGCACTGAACACCGGCTCCTACCAGATTCAAAGCTCGCCGGACATGATCCACTGGATCCCGGTGCGAACCCTGCGCGCTGAGCACGGCTGCATCGAAATGGAAATGCTGCCGGACCCCGCCCAGCCCTGCCGGTTCTACCGCGCCGCGCTGGTTGGCGAGCAGGTCGGCGCGGATGCGACGTCCAACCCACAGGCCACTGGAGTCGACCCGCCAGGAAGCTAACCGGCTCTTTCAAACAGGACCCGCAGCGCCTGGAGCACCCGATCCACATCCAGCGCCCGCAGCCCGCGCGGCTCTTTCAGCACGACAATCCGATCGCCCCGCGGACGCCAGATTGCCTCGTTGGTGTCTGGCCACAGCACCACGCAGGGCAATCCCAGCGCCGCCGCCAGGTGCGTGATGCCGGAGTCGTGCCCGACGAACGTGGCGCATTCGCACATCCGCCCCGCCAACTCCACCAACGACAACCCGTAGGCCGTGCGCACTCGCGATTCCGGCAGTCCCGCCACGAGCCGATGGAATCGTTCGCCTTCCGCCTCTCCCCCCGCCATCAGCAGTCGGCAAGAAGTTTTCCGGATCAACCGATTCAGGAGATCCGCCCATCGTGCTTCCGGCCAGTTCTTGCGCTCACTACCGCTGCCGGGATGGACTGCCACCCAACCCGGCTCCGTGGCTGGACGCGGCAACGCCAACCTGGGCACCGGGTCGGCATCGAAAATCGCCAGTTGCTCCAGCGGCTTCAGATACACCTCCGTGGCGTGGTCCCTTCCGCTTTCACTGGGCCGATGCGGACCTTGAATGAAGTGTGCCTGGGTGCACGCCGCCACGTTAGTCTTGAAGATGTCGTCCGGATCAAACAGGTAACTGACAATCAGATCGAATCCGGCAAAGTAATCTGCGACGGCGGCGTCCAGCGTGCCGTGTCGGGCAAAGAAGCCTGCCAACCCTTTGGCCTCGATCGGCCGCGTCGCGTCCACGCATCCGCCCGCCTGCGCCAACTGCGTGATGTGCGGGTAACCCAACACCTCCAGGTGGGTGCCCGGGAATTGCCGGCGCAAGGCGGCAATCGCAGGCAACGTGAGGATGAAGTCACCGATGGCGCCACCCCGGATGACAAGGATACGGCCTCGGGGAGTGCTCATCGAAACCCGCGGTCGACTTCAGAAAACCAACCAACCCAACGCCGCGAAGCTCAAGCCGCAGGCCAGTCGAACCGAGGCGCCCACTTTCAGACGCTGATCGTCGGCGGTGTTCCAATCGATCCAATCGCGAAGGCGCCAGGGAGAGATGGTCAACCAGATGCCCACGATGACCAGCACGTAAGCCACCGATTGATTCACCAGAATCCAGGGGCTCTCACCCAGATGGGGCCGCCCGGTGTCCAGCATCAACTTCGCGAGCAAGAGCAGCACAACAGCCAGACCGCGCACGGCCAGAAAATCCTTCACAAAAACACAGGCCCCCACCCCAATCGTTCCAAACGCCACCATCATGTGTTTCTTGTAGGCGGCGAAGTCGGCAATGGATTCCAGGCTCACATTGTAGAGGAACCAAACGGTCGCCAGCAGCATGAGCGCGTAGCCCCAGGGCAGGGAGCGAGGAAACTGACGCAACGCCCCGGCGCAGCCCTTGGGATTCGCAAAGGCATAGATCTGAGGGAGCCCATAACCCAGTCCCAAAACCACAGCCAGGATGGATAGCTTCAAAGTCATCACGTTAACCGCGGCGCAGCATGAATCAACCAACCGGACAAAGCAAGAAGGCCGGCAGAACGAGGCGCAACCCCTTACAACCCATTAGACGGGGTCTTCAGGGGAACCAGCACGAGGAACGATTCCTGGCCGCCTGCCGCCAGCGCTGCAAGCGACAGGAGGACAGGCCGCCCGTTCTCGATGAGCAGCTTGGGCATCTCGAGGCGGTTGAACTCCTGGCGCGTGCCGTCGTCCCAACGCATGGTGAAGCCTTGGACCAGCGTGTGCCGGGCCGTCCGCCAGGCGATCCCATCCGGGGAATCAAACAGCAGCAGGCTGCGCCCATGCGGCGTGAGGAAGGGGGCGTCATGGTCCTTGACGATGGCGTAGTAGCGGTCGTCCTGCCACCACTCGAAATGGTCGTCGATGTGGAAAATGAACGGCTTGCTGACGTGCGGCATCAGTTTGTTCTTGTTCACCATCGGCTCGGGGTGCCTCACGAAGGGCCCCATTGGACCGGCGGCCTCGGCGCCGTAGTGGAACACGCCGCTGCCGAAGTTGCCCTCCCCTTCACCCAGGGTCTTGTAGTAAAGGCGCAGGCCGCCATCCGGTTTGACCACCATGTTGGGCACATTGATGATGGTCTTCCCGAACCCAGAGCCGACATCCAGAATCGGTCGATCGAGGCGTTTCCACGGTCCGGCCGGGGAATCGGCTGTGGCCACGCCAATGCGCTGGTTGTTGCGGTGCGTCCACCACTCTTTGGACGCCCCTTCGATACGGCGGTCAGGGGCCCAGTCGGCGCTGCCGCGGTTGCCGGTATAATAGAGGTAGAAGGTGTCCCCAAGCCGGATGACACAGGTGTTGAAAACCGAATGGCCGTCCCAAAAGTCCGCGCCGCGTTGCGGCAGCGCCGTCCCACGGAACTCGTAAGGACCCTCGGGCTGGGCGGCGGTGGCCCATGCGATTTCGGCGTGCGTGCACCAGGCATCGTAACCGAGGCGGGTTTGCCAGCGGGAGTAGAACATCTGGTAGAGCCCGTCCTTGCCGCGCACGATGCAAGGATCCCACAGACACCAGCCCGGCTGCCGGAAGATCGCCGAACGGGGCACCACGGGCGGAATCAGGCGCGTGAAATCGACGTCGCTGGGGGGCAGATTCGACCGTCCTCCAGCCTCCGGCGGCGTCGTGCCGGGCGTCTGTGGGTCGGCACCCGCCGGAAGGACAGCAAACAGGCACGCGAGGAGCAGCAAGGTGCCGGTGACGCGGCTCCAGCACTGGGTGGGAATCTTCATGAACTCCGGACTGCCCCTACTCGGCCGGCCTGATTTCGACGGCCTTCAAGCTCGTCCCGTCGTCAAAGCCCTCGACCGGAAACACCGTGAGGGTGTGGCGTCCGGGTTTCTTGAAAGTCAACATGCCGAACGGATACGCATGGTAAACCGATGCGGCACCCTGCTGGTTTTGAAGCTTGGTTCCCTCATCGGTTTCAATCACCCACGCAGTCCGGCCTTTGCCCTTGTACACCAGATCCACGTAATAGTCTCCCGCCCGGGCCACATCGACGATCCAGACGCATCGGGCGTCCGGCTTCCAGGCGCTGGCCTGAACGGCAAATTTCCACTCGCCGAACTTGTCCATCCAACTGAGTTTCTTCTTGGTCGCGTTGCTCACCTCCGCAAACTCCACCGGGAGTTCCACCGGACAGTTCGGATAAATCCCCAGCGTTTCATCCGCCTTGGGCGCCGACTTGAGTTGCACTTCCAGGACGGAAGCCGGCCGATCGGCGGGTGGGCCGGACGGCAGTGCAAACGTGGTCCAGGCGCCATCGGTTTTCCAGGTGACCGACTGGGGGGCACCGGCGGGGTGAAGGATCGTGGCGGAAGCAATTTCGGATTGCAGCCCCGGCACGAGCAACTGTCCGTCGGTCGGCCAGTCGAAGATGACACAATGCAGCGTGTTTCCCTGCGTGGTCACATCCCCCCAGGGCAAAGCGTGGCCGAAGGGGGACGGACCCGCCGCATAAATCACCTTCGGGTAGCGTTTGATCCACTCACCGGTTTTGATGAGATACTTGGACGCGCCTTCGGGAACGCGGCCTTTGCCATCAATCCCGATGTTGAGCAGGTAGGTGCCGCCGCGGCCGACGGTGGCCACGAGCCGGTTGAGGATTTCGCGCGAATCCTTCCAGTTCTGGTCATACCACGCATAGGACCACGAGTCGTCCGTGGTATCGCAGGCTTCCCACAGGTCGGTGGAATTGCGCAGCGGCACTTCCATGTCGCCCCGGCTGTCATAATCGCCCAACCCGTGCCCCACCCGGCTGCACATCAGCGCCCCGGGCTGGTGTTTCTTCACCAGCTCGACCAGTTCAAGGACGTGTTCCTTGGGCATGTTCCCCGGCGTGTCAAACCAGATGAATTTCAGGGGTCCATAGCCGGTGCAGATCTCCTTCACCTGCGGATAACATTTCTCTTTGAAATACTGTTCGAAGGTGGCCGGGCTGCCGTCCGGATTCGTGCCCGGCCCGCCCGAGCCGCCCGGTGCGGTCCAGTCCTGGTTGTGCGAGTAATAGAAACCGAATCCGAGTCCGGCTTCCCTGCAGGCGGCGGCCAGTTCCTGCATCGGATCACGCTGGAAGGGCGTGGCGTCGACGATGTTGAACGGGTGCGCCGACTTGAACATCGCGAAGCCCTCGTGGTGTTTCGAGGTGATGATGATCCACTTCATCCCGGCATCCTTGGCCACCCGGGCGACTTCCCTGGCGTCGAACTCCACCGGATTAAAGTCCTTGGCGAGGGCCATGTATTCAGCGTCCGGGATCTTCATCTGGCGTTTGATCCACTCGCCGATACCGTAGAACGTCCTGTCCTTCCACTGGCCGCCGAGATGGGAGAAGAGACCCCAGTGGATGAACATGCCGTAGTTGCCATCCTGAAAGAACTTGGTGCGGGCGGCGGCATTCGTCTGCGGTTGGTCCACGGGACCGCCCCACATTTTGTCCATGGATTCCTCGGCGTACAGGGGCAAAGCGGCCAGGAACAGGGCGCACAGGAAGAGGGTGGGGCTTGGTCGGCTCTGATGGTCAAGAATCGGTTGCTTCATGATGGTGTCGGTATTGGATATGAGATGGGCAGAGAGTATTCTGGACGCCCGGTCAAGTCAGGCCGTTTGTTCAAGACCCGGTTCATGCGAAATAAGGCCTACGGGGCTTTCCGGGCGGGAATTTCGAGCTTCACCTCCTTCTGCGCACGGACCAGTTGAATCGTCAACGGCCCGTTGGCAACCTGCCGGAGGATGTTCTGAAAATCAGCCAGGGTCTTTGTTTTCCGGCCATTGATGGCCTGGACAAGATCGTTCCGCTGCAACCCGGCTTTGGCTGCCGGCGAATTGTCCGGAACCTGAATCAACTGGATCCCGCCATCTTCCTTGCGGGTGCCGAAGGCGGAGAATTCCTCGCCCTCGATGCCGCGCACGGTCGCCCCGAGCCAGACCTCGGCTTTGTCCTTCGTTTTCGAGGTGGTGAAGAGTTTCAGCTCCGGAATCTCCGGGGTTTTCGCGATGGCCTTGAGCGCCGGCCTTTTCACGCCGAACTGATCCATCGGGAAGTTCTTGAAACCGACCTCAAACGCGGTGGAACCGTCTCTGACGCGGAAATCGCCCTTCGCCGGATTCATGAACAACGGGTCGCCGACCACGGAATGGACATCCCAGCCGAAGGCGGCATAGCGGTCCTTGATCTTCGGGTCGGTCGAATAATAGAAGTTGCGGTCCACCAGTTTCCCCCTGGCCAACTCCGACGGCGTGTCCACGCCCGCGGGCGGCATCATGAAAATGTTGCCGGTGACCACGTCCTCGCTCCCTTCATACCAGACATGCGGATGCAGCCGGCCATTGATGCAGATGTTGTTCCAGGCCTTGCGGCGGTAGCCTTCGCGGAGCTTGAGCCCCCCTTTGAGCAGGAGATTGTTGTAGATGTCGTAATTGCTGGAGCCGTCATCCAGATCAATGTCCCAACCGTGATCGCACCGCCACCGGCTGTCGCGGATCACCGTGGTCTTCATCGCGTCGAGGAACGGCAGATCCGGATCCGGCTTGAGCGCGGGATCGGTCGGTTTCCTGCGGGCGGCGGGCCAGAACCGGTCGCGGCCCCAGGAGTTGAAGGAACCGTGGTCGCTGGTTTCGAGCACGGTGTTGAAAACGTCGCACCGCTCGATGAGGTGTCCGCCCCAGGTGCCTTCGCTGATGTTGATGCCGGCCCGGACGCAATCGTAGATCGAGCAGTCGCGCACGGTGATCCCCTGGGACATGGAGATCTGGACGCCCGCCGGCTGGCGTTCCACGCGGCCGATGCCGTGAATCAGGCAATCTTCCACCACGCAATCCGCCGGGTAATCCGGCGACTTCGGACCTGGAATGCGATCAATGGTTGCGGGATCATTCCGCTGACCGCAGTCCAGGAGCGCGTTGCGAACCGCCTCCGGGCGTCCTACGAACGCGACGCCGCTGGCGCCGGTGTCGTGGATGTGGCAGCCCTTGATCAACGCGCCCCGGTTGTAGCCGCTCACAAACACCGCGTTGCCGCCCAGTTGGTCAAACTCGCAATCCTTGATCCGGATCGCTTCCGTGCCCTGCAGGAACACCGCGCCGCCCCGGTAAATGGTCCAATCCGAGCGTAGCAGCGGCTCTTGGGTGTCCATGAAGGTGCGGGCCGCATGACGAAACACGAATCCTTCCAGACTGATCGAGCGGACGGGCTTTTCCGCCGTTCCCCGGAACTCGACCAAATGCCGGAGCCGGACGATTTCCACCGTGGCCTTGGCGAGGTCAATGCCGGGCTCCGGCAGGTAAAAGAGCGTGTGGGCTTTCGCGTCATGGAACCATTCGCCGGGGGCGTCGAGTTCCTCGAAGATATTTTCCACCATCCGGAACTGCTCGTGCATCGGGCTGGGGCGATTGTTTTGCCAGCCGCCTTCGTAAGTCACCGTGCCATCCGGGTTCTTGCCGGTGATCTGATATTCGAATCCGCCCCAGCGGAATTGGTGCATTGCATGGATGTATCCGCCGGCGGGGTCGGCCCAGCGGGCGGCGCGGTCTTTTGAAAGGCATCCGCCGCGAACCCCTGGTAAGCGGCGGTGGTATTCGTGGCGTTGAAGTTCGGGTAGCGCGCCATCCGCTGGCACTTGCCATCGATAAATAGTTGATCCATCACCAATCCGGCCGGGGTGGCTGCCTGATAAATGCCGTTCTTGTATTCCTTCCACTGCAACCCGAGCCGCTGGCCACCGCTGAGAACCACTTTGCCCCCGGATTCGGCGCGAAACATCACCGGGCACTTTTCCGAGCCGGAATCCTCCGGGCGGAACACGAGCGGTTGCGGGAGATAGTACGTTCCGTCGGCGACATGCACGGTCACCGGTTCTTTTCCTGAGAACGCCCGAGCGGCGACCTGGGAGGCTGGGAGGGTTTTCAGAGGCCCCAGCCGCGAGCCCGGATTCGTGTCAGCGCCGTCTGGCGCAACGTAGAGGTCGGCGGCGGAAATGGCCTGTGCCGCCGTGACCAGGGCCAGAACCGGCAGCTTCATTTGTAGAGGTAGAGTGAAGCGCATGCTGTCAAACTTTCAATAATGGATTGTGCTTTGACTGTCGTCACGGATCGATGGCAGGGAGTTGGGTCACGGGCTCTTCGAGTTCCACATGCAAAAGCCGTTGTGGTGCTTGGAGACCTGCACGATGTATTTCATGCCAGCGACCTTGGCCTGGGCGACGATTTTATCGGCGTCGAACATGCCCGGATAAAACGACTTCGGCAGGTTGTCATAGACTTCGCGCGGCACCGGTGGGTTGAACCAATCGAGCCAGGGTTCATAATGGTTGCTCATCATTTGACTCTATCCAAGATCTTGGCCGGCTTGATCTCGGCCGCAAAACCACCGGCGTTTTGCATGTGGATTTCCAAGGTGTCCTTTTGCGTCACGGTGCGCGAGGATTCGCCGATGGCGGCGGGGCGCGCTGCCGATTCCGGCGTGTCTGCGAAACTGCGCAGCGTGAATTTGCCCCTGCCCAGGAAGTCGAGTTTCACCCGCAACGTCAGCGGCTGCTCGCTGTTCATTCCCGCGATATACCAGCGATCGCCCTTGCGTCGCGCCTGAACCAGATGCTCCATGGCATCCGAGGACAGCACGCGCGTCTCGTCCCAGGTGGTCGGCAGGTCGCGATAGAATTCCAACCCCGGCTGGCCGAGGTAGTTCTTCGGCGAATCGCACAGGCACAGCAAGGGCGAATCCATCAGCACGGACAGGGCCAGCTGCCGCGCCCGCGTCCCGGTGACGGTGGCGGGAACCGAATTGGGGACGAATTCATCTTCCCGCACGTTCAGGAAGGCGCCCGGCGTCACGTCCGCCGGGCCGAGCAGTCCGCGGGTGAAGGGCAGCGTCATCATGTGGCGGGGGGTGAACGCCTTCCCCAGTTTCACATATTCCACGCCGAGGACACCTTCCTGCGTGAGCAGGTTCGGCCAGGTGCGGGACAGGCCGGTCGGCGTGTAAACGCCATGAAAATCAACCACCAGCTTGTGCTTCGCGGCACATTCAAGCAGCTCTTCCAGCCAGCGCTGCGTCGGCTGCGAGCCGTTGTTGGGAAAGAAATCAATCTTCACCCCCGCCGCCCCCCAGGCCTTGTAAGTGGCGAACAGTTTATCCGCGCCAATGACCGGGGATGTTCTTCGAGTTGACCCAGAGGAGCAGTTTCACGCCCTTGCTCTTCGCGTAGGCCATCAATTCCGGCATGTTGATGTGTGCCTGCGGCTTGATCGCCGTTTCCGGATCGGCGCTTTCCTGGTCATACCAAAACCAGTCCACCAGCATGTAGGGCCAGCCCATCTCCGCCGCCAGATCAATGTAGTCCTTGTGCGAGCGGGTGTTGCCGCGCGCATAAAGCCCCCTGTATTGATCCCAATACGGATTCACGCCGGTCCACCACACATCCCAGGCGGTGATGCCCGGCTTGATCCAGGACGTGTCGTCAATGCGCGAGGGCGTGGCGAGGTTTTTCAACAAGGTGGAAACCGTCAAATCGCCGGCGGTTTTGCCGATGATCAAGGCATGCCAGGGCGATTGGCGCGGCGTCTGGGAACTCACCGGCGAAATCAAGGCGGCCCGCGCCCCGAAAGCTTGGAACGCCCGCCGACACCAGCGAGCAACCCGCCCAGTCGCGGACATCCGCCTCCGCCACGGCGACAAATGCCTTCGGCGTCTCCACGACCAAGGGCAGGCTCTTCCTGTCGCCGCTCAACTGGCTCAGCCGGATTTCCGGAAACGGTTCTCGTAGCTGGTATTCTGTCCCACCCACGCGCGATAATCGCCCGGAAACAGAAACTGCGTCTCATCCCCGGCCAACTGGAACTGGCCCAAGGCCTGCCTGTTTGGGCAGGACATAGCGCAGCGCCACGCCGTCATCGTAAGCGCGGATGACCAACTCGAAATCCACCGGCGCCGCCGGGGCGGCGCAACTCGCGCAAACAAAGCCGCAGCTCCCGGTAATGGTCTTTCACCGTGCTGAACTTGCCGAATTGTCCTCCCACGTTTCGTGGTGCGCGCGAGTTTGGGTTTCCAGCACCCGCACGTTTTCACCCAGTTGAATTCCGTCTTCGAAAGACAAGCCAAGCTTGGAAGGCAGCATGAGCGGCGAGCCTTGAAATCCACCGAGTAGACCAAAGCACCGTCGGCATGAAGGTTCACGGTGATGGCTCCATCGGGCGATGAAACAGTCGTGCGTTGAATCTTGGTGTTCTGTTCCGCCACTGCCCCAGTGGCGAAGGTGAGCAAGCAGAGCAAGGCGATGACTGGGGATTTTATCATGGGAGTTGTTGTCATAGGAGTTTGGTGGTCATTGTCTTGGATATCACGAAAAAGGGGGCTGTGTTGTCAAATGATCAGCGGCTCCAGTCCGGCAACACCATGTCCTTACGCCGGGACTCCGGCGTGACTTTCAAGCCGGTGATTGTGCCGCCTTTCAGCGTGGCCTCGACGATGGTCCGCTTGGGCGCATGCAGCTTGAAACTCACGTCCCAATCCTTCGGCCAGGCCGGGAAGAGCAGGATCTTGTCGCCGGCATGACTGGAGCAGCATGTAGTTGATCGTGGCCATCAGGTTGCCGCCATGGCATTGGTCGGGAAGCCAGTCGAAGTTCGGCCCCCAGGTCGCGGGCCAGCGATAGGCCGCGTTGGAATTGGCCATCCTTGACTTCACGATTTCCGCCGCCTCGTGGGTCAGGCCGAGCAAGGCGGCCACGTTGCTGTCGTAGCCCCAGCCGACATCGTAGAACGTCGCCCCGCAGGCGATAGGCATTGCGCGCCTCCTCCAGCATCGGCCGCTCAAGCCCGAAGAGGCGGAACGGCCAGATCGGGAACAACTCGGGATTCTCCACGTTCGAGCGGATCGGTTCGTATTCTGCGCCACCGCGATGCGGCGCACGGTCTTGCCATCGAGCTCGGCATCCTCGATGGGAATGACCGGCGCGGCGGCCTTCATGTGGGCGAAGAACTTCCGCTGCTCCGGGGTGGTGAGGCTTTCCGGCAGCGCGCACGAGCCGGCGCGCTGACATCGTTCAGACCGGCGACGCTCGGCGTGTCGTTGATCACCCCGTGCCAATAGGTTTCCACCGCCTGGGTGGGGTCAAGAATGATGCGGCCGTCGGCATCCTTGCGGAAGCGGCTGTCGAAATACTTCAGCACCGACACCGCCATCGGCAGCAGGCGCTTCTTCGCAAACGCGGCGTCGCCGGTGTGATCATAATAATCGAGCATCAGCCCCACGAGTTCGAGCCCCTGGTTCCAGGCATAGCGCCAATAGGTGGTGTCCACTTCATTGGGCTGTTTGCCATTGCGGTCCCAGCCGTAGTCGCCGTTGGCATAGGCCCCCCAGATGGTCAGGGTTTCGGAGAAATAACAGCCCTCGACATTGTGGTAGAGCTTGGCCCGCGCCTCGGCAAAGGGGCGGATGCGTTCGAACATGTCGAACAGCGGCAGCATCAGGTCGAAATCGCCCGCCGCCTGCATGGCGTGATAGGGCATGCGGACATTCTGCCACCAATGGCAGTCGCCCCAGCGCCGCCAGTCGGGATTGTCCTTCGTGTTCAGGCCATCGTTGCTATTGTGCGTGACCGCATTCGGCAGCGGGGCGGGCTCGACGGTAAAGATGCTGCCGTTGAATTTGATCGGAAGAATCGAGCGCCCGGCGCAGGCCTGCATGTACCGCTGGAGCGTGTGCGCCTTGCCGATCGTCATGTCGGCCACCGTCGGGCGAAACCTTGTCCTGGCCCAAAAACAGCCCGTGCCGCGAGCGCCCGGTCGGCGGAAAGCGTGGAGGCCACCTGCGCCACCGGCTGCCCGTCCACATAGATCGCCATCGCCCCGGCGCGCGCGTCATAGGTGGCGGCGACATGCTGCCATTGGCCGGGCTTCAGGACGTTGTCCGGCGATTGGAGAACCGCCGTGCCGACGATGAGGCGCAGGCCATTTGCCCCCTGCACATCGAAAAGGAATCCATCGGACCGCCCGCGGTGATCTTGTCGAGAATCCGGCCCGAGGCGGCGGCATCGGGTTTGATCCAGCCTTCGATGGTCAGGCCTTGCTTGAATGCCGGCACCGCGATGGCCGCGAGTGAGCTCCCGTTTCCGCCCGGCCTTGGCACGGCGGCGATGTCATCGGGAGCAAGCGGTCCTCCCAGAGATGAAGCCCGCCGATGCTGCCGGCGAAGCGGCTGCCGCCGTCCGAGTCCACGCCGACGCGCAAGGGATGTTGTTTGCCGGAACATCGAGGCCCGGCGGGATGTCACAGCGGACCCAGGAACGATCCTGGAATTCACCCCACCACTTGGCGGTCCGTTCGGCCGCCGCCACCGGATCGGCGTGATTTTCCGCCGTTTCGCGGGCCAGCTTCAGCCAGTCATCCGCCGTGTCGGTCTGCTCGCACGGACTGGCCACGCGGAGATGAAACGACTGGAGCGGCTTCGCCGTGGCCAAGGTGCGGTCATCCGTGGCCTGGAACCCTTTGCCCGTGACCCAGCCGCCGAAGGTGCGGTGCAACAGCGGATTCCAAAGCGTCTTGCGGATCGGTTCCAGCGACTGGACGCGGACCGTTTCCTCGAAGGCGAAGGCATTCTCATTGCGGTGATACCAGCTGACCGCGTCCGGCCCGACCTTCGGGAAATTGGTCGGCGGCCTGAACGATCTTGTGGGGCCCGCCGGCCAGCGTCCACGCCGACTCGTCCGCCACGGCTGGGGCACGGTGCGCCAACTTTCCACCTTCGCCGAGACCGTCAGCGGCACCTGGGATTGTCCGACGACATGGACCACCGGAGCAGACGCATCCACAAACACCTTGAGCGTCACGCGCTGGTCCGGCGGGCCCGCGGTGATCTCGCAAATGCCTTCGCGGAGCTTCAATTCCTGCCGGAAGGGCGCACCCGCGGCAAAGGGATTGGGCGAGAGCGAGACGCGAACCTTGCCGACCTTGCAGAGCTGGGAAACCTCGCTGTAGGAATCGTTGCGGCTGAGATAGAAGAGCAGATCCCCGTCCTCCTCGACCCAGAGGTTGATACCGAGCGCGCCATTGCCCAATGGCATGGAATCCGCCGCGCTGTTGCCGGGACTGGCCCAGGCGACGTTCATGTCGGGAGCCGGCTCCGCCGCGACGGCCGGGGTGAGTAGGCAGAGTAGCGCTTAGCCGAGTTGCGATTTCAAAAAAAAAAAATATCTCGGATCTTGGTAGTTCGAGCAACTTCCGCACGATCCGCCGGGAACCGCGAAGGCGGTGCCGTGGCGGATGCCCCGGGCATGGCCAGTTCCTTGGTGACATCGCGCCAGGTCTTGAAATCCGTGGAGGCCAGCGCCTCGTAGCGGTGCCGCGTGTAGGCGTCGAAGTAGAGGATAATCTCCTCGCCGACGTGCAACGCGCTCGGGCCCTCCACCCAGCTTCCGGGCGGGTTGATGTTCTCGGACCGGCATAAACGGGCCGGCCGGGCTTGCGGCGGTGGCCAGCCGGAGATTTTTCATCGGCTTTGGGACCTTGGTCTCGTCCTTGAAAATCATCAACGTCTTGCCCGGAATCGGTGAGCGTCGAGTCAATCACGTTGTAGCCGGGGTCGAAAAACAGCGTGGTCGGAGTGAAGGTTTCAAAGTCCTTCGTGGTGGTCGCGTAAATCCGGTGGTTGAAATCGTTCTGTCCGCCGAGTTCCGTCTCCGGGAAACTTGCCGGGAATGGTCGAGGCCCAGAAGATGCGGAAATTTTTCCGCGCGTCGTAGATGATTTCCGGAGCCCAGCAATTGCGCACGGTCGGTTCGTGCGCCATCACCGGCAGCGCCTTCTGCCCGGACCAGTGGATGAGGTCCTTGGACGATGCATAGCCGATGGTGTTGCCGACCCAACTGTCCGTCCAAACCATGTGGAACGTGCCGTCCGGGCCGGTGGTGATGCAGGGATCGCGCATCAGTTTCGAATTGCCGACTTCCGGTGTGAGAAACGATTTGCCGCCCTTGAGCGCCTGCCATTTCAATCCGTCGGCGCTCCATGCCAGATGCAGGCCGTCTTCGCCATTGTTGAGGAAATAGGAGAACAGATAGCATTCTTTGGCAACCTCCACCGCATACGCGGCGGAGGTGAGGACGGCACTCATGCCGAGGAACAAGAACTCGCAGTGTGGTTTTCATGGCGAATCTTCGGTAGATTCGAGTTTCAGGGGACCACGAGTTCGAGCGATTGCGCGACGCCAGTCTGGCGGGCGTGAACATTGACGGACCAAACATTTTCGCCGGCGGCCTCGACCTGGCTGGCTTCGAGCCCAACGGCCTGTTGAGTTTCAGCGGTTTGGTGCTGTGGAAAAAGAGGCGGCCCTCACGCGCTCCGGCGTCGGTAAGGGAAACCTGGATGCCTTTGGACGAGGTGGCGACGGCCTTGATTTCGGCGACCCCGGAGGAAATGTGCAGGTTGGAACCGATCAGCACCGGCTGGTCGGCGGCCGCGCCATCAATCGGCGTGAAGACGAGGTGTTGGCAAGCCCAGCCATCGAGCGACGGAGTGCTCCAGGTTCCCTTGGCGGTGCCGAGGAATTTGTCATCCCAGAATGACCACACGGCGTAGGTGCGCGCGGGATCGAGCCCGGCCTGGGCCAGGTCGAGGGTGATGCTCTGCGGCTGTTCGGCAGGATTCCACAACAGCGCGACGGCCGAATTGCCCCATGGGCGTTGGATCACGCTGCTCAGTCGCGGCCAGTCTTTGGCCGTGCCGAGGTCGAGCACCTCGGAGCGCATCTTGGCGGGCGGCTGCATGATTTCGACGGTGCGCAGGTGCGGTTTGAGCACGTCCCAGTGCCACGGATCGGAGGTGAGCGCCGCGCCGCCGGAAAGTCCCATCAGGCTGAGCCAGGTGCGGTGGAGATTCCAGCCGCCCTGCACGCCGCCGACTTCATTCACATCGGGCGCGATGTAATAGATATCATTGTCCACCGCCAGCCAGCGGCCGTTGAGGTGGTAGGAACGCAGCACGTCGTTGATGGCCGAGCGCACGCCGCCGCGGTGGGCGTCGTGGCTGATGCGGTGGGCGTCCACCAGGCCGAGCACGGCGCGGTTGGGCTCGGTTATGCAGGCCAGGATGTAGGTGTTTTCCCCGGCGGCCGCGCGCATGCGCTGGTAATGTTCGCGCAGGATCTGGAACGAGGTCTTCTTTTTCTCATACCAGCCGCCGTTGCCGATGTTGTTGAAATCGAGCTTGAGATAGGTGAACCCGCTGTCCACGGCATGGTGGATGAGTTCAATGATGTGTTGCTTGGCGCGCGGATGCGTCGGGTCGAGCCAGCCGGTTTCGTCGGGACGGAACCCGGATTCCTTTCTGAATGTCTTGCCCCAGACCGCCTCCATGTTGGCGGGATCTTTCAGCCAGGGATGTTTCACGCCGATCATCGTCATCGCCATCCAAAGGCCGGGGCGCGCGCCGGTCTCCGCGATGCGCCCGGCCTCTGGATGGCCATGACAATGATCGGCGTGAAACATCCGTGGCTTCAGGATCCCGCCAACATGGAGGCGGTCTGGGGCAAGACATTCAGAAAGGAATCCGGTTTCCGTCCCGACGAAACCGGCTGGCTCGACCCGACGCATCCCCGCGCCAAGCAACACATCGTCGAACTCATCCACCACGCCGTGGACAGCGGGTTCACCTATCTCAAGCTCGACTTCAACAACATCGGCAACGGTGGCTGGTATGAGCAAAAGAAGACCTCGTTCCAGATCCTGCGCGAACATTACCAGCGGATGCGCGCGGCCGCCGGCGAAAACACCTACATTCTGGCCTGCATGACCGAGCCCAACCGCGCTGTGCTCGGCCTGGTGGACGCCCACCGCATCAGCCACGACGCCCACCGGGGCGGCGTGCGCTCGGCTATCAACGACGTGCTGCGTTCCTACCAACTCAACGGCCGCTGGCTGGCGGTGGACAACGATATCTATTACCTCGCTCCAGATGTGAATGAAGTCGGCGGCGTGCAGGGCGGCTGGAATCTCCACCGCACCTGGCTCAGCCTGATGGGGCTTTCCGGCGGCGCGGCGCTCACCTCTGATCCGTGGCATTGGGACGTGCTCAAACCGCACCTGCGCACCGTTGAAATCATGCAGCCCCCCGCCAAGATGCGTTCCGAGGTGCTCGACCTTGGCACGGCCAGGGACTGGCCGCGACTGAGCAGCGTGATCCAACGTCCGTGGGGCAATTCGGCCGTCGCGCTGTTGTGGAATCCCGCCGAACAGCCGCAGAGCATCACCCTCGACCTTGACCAGGCCGGGCTCGATCCAACGCGCACCTACGCCGTGTGGTCATTCTGGGATAATAAATTCCTCGGCACTGCCAAGGGAACGTGGAGCACCCCGTCGCTCGAAGGCTGGGCTTGCCAACACCTCGTCTTTACGCCCATCGATGGCGTGGCCGCCGACCAGCCGGTGTTGATCGGTTCCAACTTGCACATCTCCTCCGGGGTGGCCGAAATCAAGGCCGTCACCACCTCGTCCAAAGGCATCCAGGTTTCCCTTACCGACGCCGGGGCGCGTGAGGGCCGCCTCTTTTTCCACAGCACCAAACCGCTGAAACTCCAGCAAGCCACAGGCCTCGAAGCCAGCCAGGTCGAGAAAGCAGGCGAAGATATCTGGTCCATCGATGTCCGCGCCCGTCGGACTGGTGTCGCACAAACTCTGAAACTCGCGGTCCCCTGAAACTCGAAAATCTACCGAAGATTCGCCATGAAAAGCACGCTGCGAGTTTTGTTCCTCGGCATGAGTGTTGTCCTCACCTCCGCCGCGTATGCGGTGGAGGTTCCCAAAGAATGCTATCTCTTCTCCTATTTTCTCAACAACGGCGAAGACGGACTGCACCTGGCATGGAGCACCGACGGTCTGAAGTGGCAGGCACTCAACGACGGGAAATCCTATCTCAAACCGGAAGTTGGCAAGTCGAAACTGATGCGCGATCCCTGCGTCACCACTGGCCCGGACGGGACCTTTCACATGGTCTGGACGGACAGTTGGGACAGCGGCACCATTGGCTACGCGTCGTCGAAGGACCTCATCACCTGGTCCGGGCAAAAGGCCATTCCGGTGATGGCCAACGAACCGACCGTGCGCAACTGCTGGGCTCCGGAAATCGTTTATGATGCGCAGGACAAAAAGTTCCGCATCTTCTGGGCCTCGACCATCCCCGGCAAGTTCCCGGAAACCGAACTCGGCGGCCAGAACGACCTCAACCACCGGATGTATTCGACCACCACGAAGGATTTCGAATCCTTCACTCCGGCCACGATCTATTTTGACCCCGGCCACAACGTGATCGACTCGATGCTCACCGAGTTCCGCGGCAAGACGGTGATGATTTACAAGGATGAAACCAAGGTGCCGGAGGCGAAGAAGAACCTCAAGTTCGCCACCGCCACAAGCCCGGCCGGGCCGTTCACGCCGGTTCCGGGAAACATCACCCCGCCGGGAAGCTGGGTCGAGGGGCCAACCGCACTGCACGTCGGCAAGGAAATTATCCTCTACTTCGACGCCTACACGCGGCACCGCTACGAGGCGTTGGCAACCACGGATTTCAAGAGCTGGCGAGATGTTTCCAACGAGCTGACCGTGCCCGACGGCATCCGCCACGGCACCGCCTTCACGGTTCCCGGCGACATCGTGCGGAAGTTGCTCGAACTAACCAAGATCCAAGAGATTGTCCAACCATGATGAAATCGCAACTCGCAGCGCTACTCTGCCTACTCACCCCAGCCATCGCGGCGGAGCAGGCTAACGACATGAATGTCGCTTGGGCCACTCCGGGCAAGAGCGCGGCGGATTCCATGCCCTTGGGCAACGGCGCACTCGGCATCAACCTGTGGGTCGAGGAGGGAGGGGATTTGCTTTTTTATGTCAGCCGGAACGATTCCTACAGCGAGATTTCCCAGCTCTGCAAAGTCGGCAAGGTTCGCGTCTCGCTCTCCCCCAACCCGTTTGCCGCCGGTGCACCGTTCCGGCAGGAGTTAAATCTCCGCGAAGGCATTTGCGAAATCACGGCGGGCCCGCCGGACCAGCGCGTCACGCTCAAGGTGTTTGTGGATGTGTCGGCTCCGGTGGTCCATGTCGTCGGAAAATCCCAAGTCCCGCTGACGGTCTCGGCGAAGGTGGAAAGTTGGCGCACCGCGCCCCAGCCAGTGGCCGATGAGTCGGCGTGGACACTAGCCAGAGGCCCACACAAGTTGGTTCAGGCCGCCGACCAATTCCTCAAGGTCGGATCGGACGCGGTCTGCTGGTATCACCGCGACGAGAACGCCTTCGCCTTTGAGGAAACGGTTCGCGTCCAATCGCTGGAGCCGATCCGGAACACGCTTTGGAATCCGCTGTTGCACCGCACCTTCGGCGGTTGGGTTATGGGCAATGGGTTCCAGGCAACGGATGATCGCACCTTGGCCACTGCGAAACCGCTTCAGTCGTTCCACCTACGCGTGGCCAGTCCGTGCGAGCAGACCGCCGCGGCGGATGACTGGGTGAAGCTGGCCCGCGAAACGGCGGAAAAACAGGCCGATCCGGTGGCGGCGGCCAACCGGACCGCCAAGTGGTGGGGTGCATTCCAGGATCGTTCCTGGGTCCGTTGCGATGTCCCGCCGGGTTTGGACGTTCCGGCAAATAATCATCCCTTGCGCGTCGGGGTGGATTCGGACGGAGGCAACCGCTTTGCCGGCAGCACCGGCGGACTTCATTTGCTGGGAAAACCGCTTGCTCCCGATGCCATCGCCGCACGTGCCAAGGCGGGCGCGGAAACGGGAACCACTCCGGCCATCGCGGTTCCCGCATTCAAACAAGGACTGACCGTCGAAGGTTGGATCAAACCCGATGCCGCCGCCTTGGGCCGCATTCTCGACAAGGTCACCGCGGGTAAGTCCGATGGTTTCCTCTTCGATGTGCAGGGGGCGAATGGCCTGCGCCTCATCGTCGGCACGGCGATTCTCCAATCGCCGAACAACGTTCTCAAACCCGGCCAGTGGCAACATGTCGCCGCGACCTACGACGCTCGCGACGGGGCGATGGCGATCTATGTGGACGGGCAGCCGGTGGCGCAGGTGGCCTCCGCGCTTTCCCCGACCGGCCGCTCGCGGCACGGACTGTTTGTGGGCCAGGACAAGGTCTCGCCCACGGTGGCGGAAATGACGATCGGCAAGGCACACACGCTCCAGCGCTACATGCAAGCCTGTGCCGGGCGCTCGATTCTTCCGATCAAGTTCAACGGCAGTATCTTTACCGTCGAGCCTGCCCCGCTGCCGGCCGCAGTCACGCACAATAGGAACAATGGCTTGAATGCGAAGGACAATCCCGACTGGCGGCGCTGGGGCGACTGCCATTGGTGGCAGAATGTCCGCATGCCCTATCACGCCATGCAGGCGGCGGGCGATTTCGACCTGATGCTGCCGCTGTTCGACATGTATGAACGCATCCGCCCCTTTGCCGAGGCGCGGGCCAAGCTCTACCACAACGCCGAGGGCTGTTACTTCTCTGAAACGCTGACCATCTGGGGGGCCTATGCCAATGGTGACTACGGCTGGGACCGCAATGGCAAGCAGCCCAATGAAGTGGGCACCACCTATTGGCGCTATGCCTGGAACCAAGGGCTCGAACTCGTGGGGCTCATGCTTGATTACTATGAGCACACCAGCGATGCCGAGTTCGCGAAAAGGCGCTTGCTGCCGATGGCGACCTCCGTGTTGAAGTATTTCGACAGCCGCTTCCGCAAGGATGCCGATGGCCGCATCATTCTCGATCCCACCCAGGCGGTGGAAACCTATTGGCACGGGGTGATCAACGACACACCGAGCGTCGCTGGTCTGAACGATGTGAGCGCCCGGCTGTGCGCGCTGCCGGAAAACCTCACCACGCCGGCGCAGCGGAAGTTCTTCGCCCACATGAAAGCAGCCGCGCCGGTCATCCCCATCGAGAACGCCCAGCTCGATGGCAAGACAGTGCGCCGCATTGCGGTGGCGCAGAAATACGAACCGATCCGCTCGAACGTGGAGAATCCCGAGCTGTTCCCGGTCTGGCCGTTCCGCATTTTCGGACTGCGGCGTCCGATGCTGGAGGAGGCGCGCAACGCCTACCGCCTGCGGGGCGACATTCTGGATGTCGGCTGGGGCTACGATAGCAATGTGGCGGCCTTGCTCGGTCTGACCCGCGAGGCGGCGGAGGTCGTGAAGTCAAGAATGGCAAACTCCAACGCGGCCTATCGCTGGCCGGCGACTTGGGGGCCGAACTATGACTGGCTTCCCGACCAATGTCATGGCGGCAACCTGATGGCCACGATCAACTACATGCTGCTCCAGTCTGCCAGCGACAAGATTTTGCTCTTCCCCGCCTGGCCGAAGGATTGGGACGTGAGTTTCAAGCTGCATGCGCCCAAGCGAACCATCGTCGAGGCCACGCTGAAAGGCGGCACAATCACCGGCTTGAAAGTCACGCCGGAGTCCCGGCGTAAGGACATGGTGTTGCCGGACTGGAGCCGCTGATCATTTGACAACACAGCCCCCTTTTTCGTGATATCCAAGACAATGACCACCAAACTCCTATGACAACAACTCCCATGATAAAATCCCCAGTCATCGCCTTGCTCTGCTTGCTCACCTTCGCCACTGGGGCAGTGGCGGAACAGAACACCAAGATTCAACGCACGACTGTTTCATCGCCCGATGGAGCCATCACCGTGAACCTTCATGCCGACGGTGCTCTGGTCTACTCGGTGGATTTCAAAGGCTCGCCGCTCATGCTCCCTTCCAAGCTTGGCTTGTCATTCGAAGACGGAATTCAACTGGGTGAAAACGTGCGGGTGCTGGAAACCCAAACTCGCGCGCACCACGAAACGTGGGAGGACAAGTTCGGCAAGTTCAGCGCGGTGAAAGACCACTATCGCGAGCAGCGGTTACGGCTGCGCGAGTTGCGTCCTGCCCCGGCGGCGGCGGTGGAATTCGAGCTGGTCATCCGCGCCTACAACGACGGTGTGGCGCTGCGCTATGTCCTGCCCAAACAGGCAGGGTTGGACCAGTTCCAACTGACCGGGGATGAGACGCAGTTTCTGTTTCCGGCGGATTACCGTGCGTGGGTGGGAGAGAATACCACCTACGAGAACTTGTTTCCGGAAATCCGGCTGAGCCAGTTGAACGGCGACCGGAAGAGCCTGCCCTTGGTCGTGCAGACGCCCAAGGCGTTTGTCGCGGTGGCGGAGGCGGATGTTCGCGACTGGGCCGGTTGCTCGCTGGTGTCGGCGGGCCAGTCCAATGCGTTCGGGGCGCGTGCCGCCTTGATTTCGCCGGTGGTTTCCCAGACGCCGCGGCAGTCGCCCTGGCATGCCTTGATCATCGGCAAGTCCGCAGGCGATTTGACGGTTTCCACCATGTTAAGAAACCTCGCTGCGCCCTCGCGCCTTGGCGACACGTCCTGGATCAAGCCGGGCATTACCGCCTGGGATGCCTGGTGGACCGGCGTGAATCCGTATTGGGATCAATACAAGGGGCTGCATGCGCGCGGAAACACGCAGTCGCACAAGGACTACATTGACCTGGCGGCGCAGATGGGCTGGCCCTACATGCTCGTGGACTGGTTTTGGTATGACCAGGAGAGCGCGGACCCGGAAACGGCGATCAAGCCGCAGGCGCACATCAACCTGCCGGAATTGATGACCTACGCGAAGAGCAAGGGCGTGAAATTGCTCCTCTGGGTGAACTCAAAAAACATTGCCAGTCTCGGCGAGGAAAAACTTTTCTCCACCTACAAGGCCTGGGGAGCGGCGGGCGTGAAAATCGACTTCTTCCCCAACAACGGCTCGCAGCCGACGCAGCGCTGGCTGGAACAGCTTCTTGAATGTGCCGCCAAGCACAAGCTGGTGGTTGATTTTCATGGCGTTTACACGCCCACCGGCCTGTCCCGCACCTGGCCGAACCTGCTCACGCAGGAAGGTGTCCTGGGTGTGGAATATGTGAAACTGGGGAAGGCTTTCACCCCCCGTCACATGATGACGTTGCCATTCACCCGCGGACTGCTCGGCCCGGCGGACGTGACGCCGGGTGCCTTCCTGAACGTGCGGGAAAATGAGTTCGTTCCCAATTCGATTCCCGCCACCGTCATCGGGACGCGGGCGCGGCAGCTTGCCCTGTCCGTGCTGATGGATTCGCCCTTGCTGTGCTTGTGCGATTCGCCGAAAAACTACCTCGGCCAGCCGGGGCTGGAATTCTATCGCGATCTGCCGACCACTTGGGACGAAACGCGCGTGCTGTCCTCGGAGGCGATGGAGCATCTGGTCCAGGCGCGACGCAAAGGCGATCGCTGGTATCTCGCGGGAATGAACAGCGAGCAGCCGGTGACATTGCGGGTGAAGCTCGACTTCTTAGGCCGGGGCAAATTCACGCTGCGCAGTTTCGGAGACACGCCGGAATCGGCAGCGCGCCCCGCCGCCATCGGCGAATCCTCACGCACCGTGACGCAAAAGGACACCTTGGAAATCCACATCCAAAACGCCGGTGGTTTTGCGGCCGAGATCAAGCCGGCCAAGATCTTGGATAGAGTCAAATGATGAGCAACCATTATGAACCCTGGCTCGATTGGTTCAACCCACCGGTGCCGCGCGAAGTCTATGACAACCTGCCGAAGTCGTTTTATCCGGGCATGTTCGACGCCGATAAAATCGTCGCCCAGGCCAAGGTCGCTGGCATGAAATACATCGTGCAGGTCTCCAAGCACCACAACGGCTTTTGCATGTGGAACTCGAAGAGCCCGTGACCCAACTCCCTGCCATCGATCCGTGACGACAGTCAAAGCACAATCCATTATTGAAAGTTTGACAGCATGCGCTTCACTCTACCTCTACAAATGAAGCTGCCGGTTCTGGCCCTGGTCACGGCGGCACAGGCCATTTCCGCCGCCGACCTCTACGTTGCGCCAGACGGCGCTGACACGAATCCGGGCTCGCGGCTGGGGCCTCTGAAAACCCTCCCAGCCTCCCAGGTCGCCGCTCGGGCGTTCTCAGGAAAAGAACCGGTGACCGTGCATGTCGCCGACGGAACGTCCTATCTTCCGCAACCGCTCGTGTTCCGCCCGGAGGATTCCGGCTCGGAAAAGTGCCCGGTGATGTTTCGCGCCGAATCCGGGGGCAAAGTGGTTCTCAGCGGTGGCCAGCGGCTCGGGTTGCAGTGGAAGGAATACAAGAACGGCATTTATCAGGCAGCCACCCCGGCCGGATTGGTGATGGATCAACTATTTATCGATGGCAAGTGCCAGCGGATGGCGCGCTACCCGAACTTCAACGCCACGAATACCACCGCCGCTTACCAGGGGTTCGCGGCGGATGCCTTTTCAAAAGACCGCGCCGCCCGCTGGGCCGACCCCGCCGGCGGATACATCCATGCAATGCACCAATTCCGCTGGGGCGGATTCAAATATCAGATCACCGGCAAGAACCCGGATGGCACGGTGACTTACGAAGGCGGCTGGCAAAACAATCGCCCCAGCCCGATGCACGAGCAGTTCCGGATGGTGGAAAATATCTTCGAGGAACTCGACGCCCCCGGCGAATGGTTCCATGACGCGAAAGCCCACACGCTCTATTACATGCCGGAGCCCGGCATTGACCTCACCAAGGCCACGGTGGAAATCGTCCGGCTCCGGCATTTGGTCGAGTTCCGGGGAACGTCGGAAAAGCCCGTCCGCTCGATCAGTCTGGAAGGATTCGTGTTTCGTCATACGGCCCGCACCTTCATGGACACCAAGAGCCGCTGCTACGCTCGGATTGGACCATTTACCGGGGCGGCGCGGTGTTCCTGCAGGGCACGGAAGCGATTCAGGTCAAGGATTGCGAGTTTGACCAACTGGGCGGCAACGCGGTGTTTGTGAGCGGCTACAACCGGG
>CAVVUP010000008.1:0-20449 GCA_963751435.1 uncultured Verrucomicrobiae bacterium
ACGCAAATTGCAATATGCAAGAATGACTCGTTCCATACGGGAACTTGTGCCTATAAAAACCGTAGCCCCCAGCCAACAGCACAACGAGAACCGCCAGAATGATCAACGTTCGTCTATTTGAAAATGGCGTCATGCGCGCAGCTTGGCCCAACGCAGAAGTGAGCGAACGGCGGGCCAGTGACGCCCCGATTGCAACTGAATCGCAATCCCGCCGTTCGCTCCACTGACGGGTTCTGTGACCTATGAAACGAGACCTACTCGAAGCCGTAATGATGGCCGCAATGTTCGGAGGCAAACCGCCGACGAAACCGAAGGTGCGCGTGGTGGAAAACCCGCAGCACACCAAAAACCTGTTCGGGCCAATTTCGGAAATCGCCGGGAAGGAACTCGAACTGATGGAACGCAACGACCAGGGAGACTGCCTGTGTATCTTCACGGGCAGGCTCGGAACAAACCTAGTGGATGTGGATCACCGCGACGTGTCACAGAACAGTATTTATTGTCCGAAACTCGCCGGCCAAAGACAAACTGGCGAAGCTCGGGTTTCCGTCAGGCATCTACGCCTGCGTCGCGCGGTTGACAAGCCTTATGTTCAACGAGTTGCGACGAAGGGCGCCCGTGCGGAGACAGGCTTGACGGAGGCGGACTTGGGCTGGAGCGCGCGCCGGCAAAAGACAAACTGAGTTTGTCTTTTGCCGGGCAGGCAACCGGGGCCGTTTCGACCCTCTGAAGGAACGCTCCCCGCATTTGAAGGGTCTGCCGATTGGGAAATCGGCGACACAGCAGGTTTGGAAACCTGCGCCACACTGACAGATCCCCCCCCGAAAAAAATCGCATCGGTTTGGACCAACGGTGTGTGGACCGGGTTCACACTGCTCCCTGTGCGCGCCCTTGGGCGCTGGAACGGACGGGAGCGTGAACCGATAAACCGATGATGATTCCGAAACACTCGAAGGACGTGGAGGGCATTCGTGATTTCCTGAACCAGATGCACCAGCAGGCGTGTTCGCTGGCCGAGAGCTATTCCGGACCGATCCGGGACCAGCTCAAGGAGCTGAGCACCAAGCTCAAGGGGGCGCTGGGCAAGTTGCCGGCGGTGGAGGTCAAGGGCGACTGGTCCGCCGAGGAGATTTTGAGTTCGCTGTTCAGTTGTCTGGCCGGGGCCAACTCGCTGACCAGCCACCTGACGCTCGAGCTCAACAAGCTCAAGAGCACCCCGACGGTGGCCTCGACCGAGGACATCGCCGCCGCTGTCGAGGCAAGAATCCAAGCCGGCGACCTGGTGGCCAAGGCGGAGGTGGCAAACCATCAAAGACCCCATCAACCCTCACGAGTATGGACAACCTGCACGAAATCAAGCTGCGGTCGCCTCGACCGAACGTATCCCTGACGCTGCCCGCCACGGCGGCTGGCAAGGGGCTGGCCTTCCAGGAAAGCGACACGCCCGGGACGGCGGAGCTGGCCGACGGCACCAGGCCGATCGTGGGCTTCCTGACCCGCGACAGCAAGTCGGCCGCCGACCTCAACAGTTGGATCCTCAAGAACGCGGCCCTGGGGGGCACGCACATTGGCGGCATCGAGAGTCCGTTCGAGGTGAGCAAGCCGGGCAGCTTCGAGGACGCCCAGGAGTTCGAGGCTGAAGGCGCCGGGTTGATCGACAACGTGGACGCCAACACCGCGCTGGGGACGCTGTGCTCGTTCAACGCGGGCAAGATCTCCGTGGCCACTGCGGGCGAACTCGCCGAGTTCGTGCTGGTGGAGAAGGGCATGACGCCGGTGACGGCGGGCAACTTCCGCGCCCGATTCCAGCGGCTCAACGCGCATGTGATCGCGGGGAGCTGATATGTCCGCGCTCCAACTTCTGCTGGCGCGCTTGCCTGGGCGTGCGCCCTAGGCCGAAGGCCCGTCGCCACTCAGGACCACGTCCGCCTGGAGTACGATCCGTTCATTCACGCTGGCGGAGCCTCGTGCTTGGACCAGGTTGGCCAGTCGCCCGGTGATCTCGGCCCTGAGTTGAATCACCTCGCCCGGCCTGCCGGTGCCCAGGATCTTTGCCGCACGGATCGCCGTCAGTTTCAGGCCGGGCAGGGGAGCTTGAGCGGGATCGGCCTGCGCGATGACCCCTGCCAGTTGAGCCAGCGCTTCCACCAGCAACACCCCCGGAAACAGCGGGTCACCCGGGAAATGGCCGCGGAGGAACGCTTCGTCGCCGCGGATTGTGTATTCGCCCACACCGGACTTCCCTGGGTCCAGTGCAGTGAGCCGGTCGAGGAAGCGGAACTCCCCGCCATGCGGCAGACGTTTGAGCGCGTGGCTCAGTTGCGCGTCAGCCGTCATCGTTTGAACGGTTCCACCAGTTTGAAGTCCGGCGGCAGGTTGGTGGAGAACAGGTCCGGGGGCAGCGGCTGGTTGCTGACACCGCGGGTGAACTGATTGTGCAGTCGTGAACCGTCGGCAAAGGCGATTTCACTGGTGGCTAGGCTGAACACATTGGTCTGGAACGTCAGCGCCACGCGCATCACCAGCCGTTTGGCCGCCGTGGCCCGGGGATCGAGCTGGATCCGACAGCATCCGTCAGCCGCCGACTGCGTCGAGATGTCGTAGCGTTGGCGCAGCGTGGCTTCGTTCTTCGGGAAGCCTGCTTCCATCAAGGTCAGCGCGTCGCGCAACGGGCCGCCCTGGTTGGGGGTCAGGGGATAGCGTTCCGCGCGTTTCAAGCCCGGGTAGATCAGGAGGAGGTCGTTGGTGGAGCGGATGGCGACCGTCTCGGGCGGTCTTCCCAACTCCCAGCGGAACAGGCCGGGCTGTGAGTAATGGACGCGGCCGGTGGAAACCAGCGGCTGTGCAAGGGCGGCCAGGTGGCGGGTTTGAACCAGGTCCGCCGACCACGTTTGGAGCTTGCTGTGGGCATCGAGCCAGGCGGCCAGGATCGGGTCGGGAGCGTCCTGCCCGAACACCGCTCCGCCAGCCAGGCACAGCCAGACTGCAAGGAGGTCTGCGCGCATTGAGCCCCTGAACCGATGGAAAACGTACAACCTCCAACGTTCAACTTCGAACGCCCAATCCAGCGCCCTCGGAGGTTGAGCCCTGAATATTGAATGTTGAATGTTCCCCGCGGGTTCATGGGTAGCCCCCTTTCGCGATTGCGCATGAAATGGGACCCTGAACCCGGGCAAGGAGCGCGAGTTGTCCTCAACTCGCGGCAGCACCGCATCATCGGAGCCGCTGCGGATTGAGACAATCCGGGGTCCGGGGGCCGGTTCAGGGGAAGCCTCCAATCCCGAGATCGGGCGCGCATCGGGGCCATGAACCGCACGAATCCCCTCACCCGCCCTCCGGGCACCCTCTCCCCGGGGGAGAGGGAGGGGGTGAGGGCGAGCCACCGGTTCATGGGCAGGACTCACCGCCTGGCGCCTTGGCGTCCGGAGGGTGTGCGGCTTCCGCGCCGCTTTCACGCCGCGGTTCAGAGCCAGGCTTTCGATCAACGCTTCAGCTCGTCCCGCGGTTCGGGCCAGATGGGCACGAAGTGATACCATTGGTCGGCATGCTGATGGATGGCCGGCTCGAAGGCACGAAGGATTTTCTGGGTCAGTTGATGGCGGGCGCGCGGATCCCGCAACGAGGCGCGGTCGTAATCGACCGGGGCCAGCGCCGTGGCCGTGTAATGTCCATTGTCGCGGACCACATAGACCGGGAGGATGGCGCAGCCGGTGGCCCGGGCCAGTTCCGCAGGGGCCGACGATGCGAGGAAGGGGCGTCCGAACAGTTCCACCTCGGTGGCCGTGGACGGCGCCGGACGATCCACGAGCAAAGCCACCGTGGCCCCACTTTCGAGTCGCCGGATGAGTTCGACGAAACCAAAGGGGTCAGCGCCGATGACCACGGTCTCGATTTTCCAGCGGGCGCGGGATTCCTGTCGCAGCCGGGTCAGGGCGTCGTCGGGTTCGGCCAGGGTCACCACCTGCATGGACAGTCCCTGACGCGTGAGCAGCGGGGCGCCGAACTCCCAGTTGCCGAGGTGCGGTGTGACCAGCAACAAACCGCGGCCCGGGGCGCGCGCGGCCAGGAGGTTTTCCAGGCCCGTCATCTCGCCAAACAGGTGTTGGATCGATCCGCCACCTTCGTAGATCCATAGGTCAGCCAGCTTCTGTGCGAACCGGGAGAACAGTCGGGCTGCGGTCGCCGCCGTGTTCGCATCATTGGCACAGACCGGCTGCAGGTTGGATGCGACCGTGTCGAACCGGTACCGTGCGATCATCCGGTAAACGGTGGCCGCCAGCCTGGCCAGTCCGACGAGCAGGGGGTAGGGCAGTTGGCGCGCGAGCCAGAGGCCGGTCTGCCAGCCGCGGGCGCCGTAGAGCGAGGATGGGGTTGCGGTGGCGTGGGGTTCTGCAGATCCGAGAGGCGCATTTCGGGTGCGCCGGTTCCGGGTCAGCCATACCCACCAGGTGGGCAGGAGCCAGGCGGCTGCCAGGTAGGTGAGGGCCATGCCGGAGGCGCAAATCCGGCCCAGGCTGGCCAGCCCGGCATTGTTCGAGAACCCGAGGGAACCAAAGGCGGCGATGGTGGTTGCGGCGCACAGCCAGAGGGCGCGGCCGACCGATCGCCGGGTTCGGGTCAGGTCACCGTTGTATCGACGCAAAGCCAGGAGGATGTGAATGGCGTAATCGACGCCTGCTCCCAACAGCAGCGGCAGCGCCATGAGATTGAGCAGATTCCACGACCACCCCATCAGTTTCATCAAGGCGCACAAGCTCAGGAGCGAAACGCCGAGCGTGGCCAGGCTGAGCAACACCTCCAGCGGCCGCCGGAACGCCAGGCACAGGCAGGCGATAATCCCCAGTGTTGTCGGAATCAATACGCGCCTCAGACCGCGCTCGATGAAATCAGCCAGGGCGTTGCCCAGGCGCTCCCAGCCCACCAGCCAGGCGCGACCCTCCAACTGACCGGGCAGGGGCGGCAGGGGCGTCCGCGCCTCCCGCGATGGGTACACCAGGCCCATGACAAAAAGCATCGTGGGCGTTCGGGCCGTGAATTGGCCCAGACTCCAGCGCGCCACCGCGTTGTCCGGCCACGGCGCAGGGGTGTCAAGCCGCCGGGCCAATGCGTCCATGACGCCATCCGCCAAGGCCAGCGCGTTGGTGGTGAATCCATTGGCCAGAACCAACCCGCGAAGGTCGGGCCAGGCGGTGAGCAGTCGGCGAATCGAGTGCGCATTGGCGGCGGCGTTTTCCGGACGCGGCCAGAGAGCCGAAGGCAGGGTGAATCGGTCGACTGCACCCGCCGCCCGGGCGGAATCCAGGCTCACCTCGGCCTGGTCCAGCAACCGGCCGACGTCCGATTCGTCGTGTCCGGACAGAATCAGCCAAAGCGAGGGCTCGGTGCGTTGCATGCGCTGCTCGATTTCGTGCAGTGCGGTGTAGGCCGGGCTGGTTCGCGGACGCAGTGAATCCGCCGAACGATTCAGGATCGGGAACCCGGTCCACAGGACCGCGGTCACACCCGCCAACAAGGCGAAAGTGAGCGGCAAGATCACCCTTGAATGATTGCGGTCCAGCCACGAGGGGGTGCCCACGGCCCCTTCGCGCCGGACCTGACTATTGCCCGGGCGGGAGGTGGCCAGCGGGTAGAGGTAGAGACGCAGCATGAGACCGGCCCCCACCAGCACGCCGATGGCGACGAGCGTGCCCAATTGCGCGAGCCCGGGCAGTCCGCCCAGGTTCAACATCAGGAACGCGACCGCCGTGGTGACGGCGGACCACACGATTCCCCGGCGCGCTGACTCCATGTGGGAAGCCTGTCCGTCCATCCCGTGTTCGCCCCATTCCTGGTAAAGGACAACGCCGTAGTCCGCCACCAAGCCGAGCAGGATGGCGGCAAAGCCCACGCTGATGACATTGAGAGGGCCGTAGAGCAGCCCGCCCAGGGCCAGCGTCAAACCGATCGCCGTCGCCATCAGGAACATCAGCCAGGCCATCGGCTTGAATCGCCGATGCGCCCCCCAGAACAGCCCCGCGACGATCAGTGCCGTGCCGATGACCGACCCGGTCATGTCCGACTGCATCCCGCCGGAAATCTCCGACACAAAAGCCGGACGTCCGGTGAAGCGTACCGTGACCCCGTCCAGAGCGGTTGTGCGGTCAGCCATCTGCTCAACGCAGGCTTGAATGGCCTGAAACCACGACGCGCATTCGCGGTAATCGGCCAGATCATCGGTGGCCTGTACAAACACCAGGCGAAAGGTGCCATCCTCCGACGCGAACATTTCGTCGCCCCGACCGAACTGCATGCCGCCGGCTGTCCGGCCCGGCAGTTGGGTCAGGCCGAGCGGATCGAAGCCCAGCCGCGCGAACTCCTCAGGCGAGAACGTGGTCGTGAGCCGGGTGCGGGCGGATCGCAGCTCGCTTTCGAGTGGGCCTGCCTGCAGCCGGTCCAGGAGCAGTTGAAACTTTTCCGGAGGTTGGTTGACCCAGGTGTGCGCGAGCATCTCGGCGGCTTGCTCGGGATGTTCGCGCCACGGGGGTTGCCAATGCACTTCGGCCACCTGACCGGTGTCTCGCAGCAGACGCTCGGCAATGGCACGCGCCCCGGCTTCTGCCTGGGCGGGTGTCTCCGCCTGGACCGACAGGATCAGTTCCCGCGCGTTGGCGAAGTGCTCGTTATAGATCGCCAGGCCCTGCACTTCCGGCAGGTCGCGCGGCAACAGGTTCAGCACCTCGACGTCGAAACGCAGACGCCACACGCCGATCCCCGCCAGCGCAATCAGCAGGAACAAGATCCAACGTCGTCGCTTCCCGTTCATGGGCTGAAGTAACCCTCCATGCGTTCGCCGGTGCGAGCGTTGGTGAACTGCCACCGACCGTCATCCAAGTCCGACCATGTCCAGCCCGGGGCGGTGGATCCGTGCAGGACGGTGTCGGCAAGCTGGAACCACCCGATGCGCCGGGGCGCCCGGCCCGGGCCCGAATAGGATTTGCCGAACGCCGGGATCTCCAACTGCCAGCCGTCGCGGTTGCGCCGGGCCAGCACGATCTCCAGGGGATCCTTGCTGAACCGGATGAAGTCCTCTCCGGAGGGGTTGGAAGCGACGAGGAGATTTCCGGCGAGTTCGGGCGCATCGGTCTTCGGCTGCCACAGTGCCTGTCCCCGCCGGATGTGCCAGCCGGGCGCGGACAGGTCCGCCGGTGCGAGAGACGGGCCGGTACGGCAACCGGCCAACAGGAGGGTCAGGGCGAGCATGATCGGAAACCCGGTTTCTTGCAATGAACCCCTGAACCGCACGAAGCCCCTCACCCGCCCCTCCTTCGCTGAGCTCGGAGGACGGGCGGGCACCCTCTCCCGGGCGAGAGGGACGGGGTGAGGGCGAGCCCTGGTTGATGGGGAGCCTCCTTTCGCGATTGCGCATGAAATGGGACCCTGAACCCGGGCAAGGAGCGCGAGTTGTCCTCAACTCGCAGCAGCACCGCATCATCGGAGCCGCTGCGGATTGAGACAATCCGCGGTCCGGGGGCCGGTTGATCGGGAGAATACGCTGAACAGACAGTTTGCGCTTCGAGCCCTTGAAGCGTGGGAGCGCGCCGGGGCTCCGGCGTCGGGGCGTCCGGCACCTTGGAAGGTTGGCGTGCAAAAAAAGTTTGAACACTTTAATAGCTGTCTGGTTCTAACCGCCAAACCGCAGCGGCGGGGAGCATACGGGGCAATGTCACCCGGGCTCAATGCCCACAGTGGCAGTTTGCAGTGGCGGGTTTACAAGTGCCGCGGGATGGGATAAAAGCTCAGCCCGCTTTGTCAGAAGCGGAACAACAGGCCATGATATCGGTTCAGAATCTGTCCAAGAACTTTGGAAGCAAGAAGGCGGTGGATAACGTCTCGTTCCGGGTGGAGCGGGGGGAAGTGCTCGGTTTCCTCGGGCCCAACGGCGCCGGCAAGTCCACCACGATGCGCATGATCACGGGCTTCATCCCGCCCAGCGCCGGGTCCGCTACGGTGGGGGGGCACGACGTGGTGATCGATCCCATCCCGGCCAAGCGCCTGATGGGCTACCTGCCCGAGAACGCGCCAGCCTACACGGACATGACCGTGCACGGGTTCCTGAGCTTCGCCGCCGAGATTCGCGGCCTCACCGGGAGCGCCAAGGCCAAGGCCGTCGATCGCGTCGTCGAAATGTGCTTCCTGGAAAACGTCCTGCATCAAAGCGTGGAAACCCTGTCCAAGGGCTACCGGCACCGCACCTGTTTCGCCCAGTCCATCATCCACGATCCGGACGTGCTGGTGCTGGACGAGCCGACGGACGGCCTGGATCCGAACCAGAAACACGAGGTGCGCACCCTGATTCGCCGCATGGGCGAGAAGAAGGCGATCGTGTTCTCGACCCACATTCTCGAGGAGGTGGACGCCGTTTGCACGCGCGCCATCATCATCGATCGCGGTCGTATCGTGGCCAACGGCACCCCCACCGAACTGCGGCAACGTTCCGAATCCGCGGGCGCGGTGACGGTGCGTGTGGCCGGGTTGCAGGGAGCGGAGCTGGCGCAGCGGCTTCGCGCGCTGCAGCCGGTGAAGCGGTGCGAAGTGGTGAGTGACGGGGATCAACGGGCCACAGTGCGGGCTTATCCCCGGACGGCGCCCCGGAACGGCGAGTTTGCAGCGTCGATTGTCTCCGGGCTGCAAGGGCTGAAGATCGAGGAGTTGCACACCGAGGAGGGGCGGCTGGATGAAGTGTTCCGGAGCATCACCATGCCGGACACCGTGAAGGAGGACGTGAAGCGATGAATACCGTGGCCAACATTCAAACCATCACCAAGCGCGAGCTGGCGGCGTATTTCACATCGCCGGTGGCGTATGTGTTCATTGTGATTTTCCTGCTGCTCTGCGGTTTCTTCACCTTTTTCGTGGGCGGCTTTTTCGAGCGCGGCCAGGCTGCGTTGGGCGCGCCCTTTTTCAACTGGCACCCGTGGTTCTACCTGTTCCTGGTGCCGGCGGTGGGGATGCGGCTCTGGGCCGAGGAACGGCGTGTCGGCACGCTGGAACTCCTGCTGACCATGCCGATCACGCCGTGGCAGGCCATCGTGGGCAAGTTCCTGGCCAGTTGGCTGTTCCTGGGCCTGGCGCTGGCATTGACCTTTCCGGTGGTGCTCACCGTGAATTACCTGGGCAACCCGGACAACGGCGTGATCTTCGCCGCTTACGTCGGCAGTTGGCTCATGGCGGGCGCCTACCTGGCCATCAGTTGCATGACCTCGGCCATGACGCGGGCGCAGGTGGTCAGTTTCATCCTCTCGGTGGTGATCTGCCTGTTTCTGATCCTCTGCGGATTCGATCCCGTCATTCAACTGCTGGAGGGGATCGTGGGTGCCAAGGCCGTCGAGTTTGTGGCGTCCTTCAGCTTCATGACACATTTCTCGGGATTCCAGAAAGGCGTGCTCGACTCGCGCGACCTGATCTTCTTCCTGTCGGTGATCGGTTTTTCCCTGTTCACCACGAGCGTGATTCTGCGTGGACACCGGGCGGGCTAGGACAACAACCATGAAAAGCAAAGGACTTCAGACCATTCTGTATTCGGCGGTGGGCTTGGCGGCCATGGCCCTCATCCTGGTCGCCTTCAACGTGGTGACCGGCGCCTTCAAGGTGCGCCTGGACCTGACCGAGGAGAAAGCCTACACGCTTTCGTCCGGAACCCGCGCGATGCTCAAGGGCCTCGAGTCGCCCATCAAGATTCGCTATTATTGCACCCAGCCGGCGGCGGCCTCGCGCGACACGGTATTCCTCACCAGCCACGCCCGGCTCGTCGAGGATCTGCTTCAGGAGTTCAAGCAGGCCGGCGGCGGCAAGGTCGTCATCGAGAAATACGATCCGCAGCCGGACTCGGATGCCGAGGATTCGGCCCGGTTGGATGGAATTCAAGCCCAGGCACTCCCGGATGGCGAACGATTCTATCTCGGTTTGACCGTCAGCCAGTTGGATCAAAAGGAAGCCATCCCTTTCCTCGCACCGAACCGCGAGCGGCAGTTGGAATATGACGTGGCCCGGGCCATCTCCCGCGTCGCGCACCCCGTCCGGCCTGTGATCGGCATGATGAGTCCGCTTCCCATTTGGGGCAGTCCAGCCAATCCCATGATGATGCAGATGGGGCAGGGCGGCGGCACCCCCCCGTGGGGCATCCTCACCGAGCTGCAGGGCGACTTCGATGTCCGGCGTCTGGAAATGGACGCCAAGTCCATTGCGGACGACATCAAGGTTCTGGTGCTGCTGCACCCCAAGGAGATCACTGAGGACGCCCAGTTTGCCATCGACCAGTTCGTGCTGCGCGGCGGCAAGCTGATCGCGTTCCTTGATGCCTACTGTGTCGTGGACAGCCGCGGGCAGAACCCCATGATGGGCATGAGTGCCGGGAGCAGTTCCAGCCTCGAAAAACTGCTGCGGGCCTGGGGCCTGACGTTCGACACCACGAAGGTCGTGGCGGACATGAACTTCCGGATGCAACTCCAGGGACGCAACGGCCAGCCGGTCGAACAGCCCACCTGGCTCTCGGTCACGCCGGAAGGCATGAACAGCGACGACATCACCACGGCGGAGATCGACAATGTCTGGCTGCCGATGGCCGGGGCGTTCAGCGGCACGCCGGCGGAAGGCCTGACCCAAAGCGTGCTCATGCAGAGCACGCGCGACTCGCAGTTGGTGGACGGGTTCATGGCCAACCTCGGCGCTGAACAGGTGTTGAAGGAGTTCAAGTCCTCGGACAAGGCCCAGACCCTCGCGCTTCGATTGCAGGGCAAGTTCAAGACCGCCTTCCCGGAGGGCAAACCGACGGGGGTCGACACCAACGCCGCGCCGGACTCGGCCCAATGGCTGAAGGAGAGCACTGCGGAGAACGCGGTGATTCTGGTGGGCGATGTGGACATGTTGTTCGACGACTTCACGCTGCGCCGGATCAACAGTCCGTTCGGACAGTTGGCGATGTCGATGAACGCCAACCTGAACTTCGCCCAGAACTGTGTGGAGCAGATGGCCGGGGACCAGAACCTCATCCAGGTCCGCAGCCGCGCGACGCTGAACCGGCCGTTTGAAGTGGTGAAACGCAAGCAGGCTGAAGCGGAGCGCCGGTTCCAGGGCGAGATTGCCGCCCTCGAACAGAAAGCCCAGCAGGCGCAGCAACGGCTGAATGAACTGCAGGCCCAGAAGAGCGATAGCAGCCAGCGCTTCATCCTGTCGCCCGAGCAGGAGCAGGAACTCCTGAAATTGCGGCGGGAGGAAGCCGAAACCCGCAGCAACCTGCGCGACGTGCGCAAGGATCTGCGGCGCGAGATCGTCGGGTTGGAGAACACCGTCAAGTGGGTGAACGTGCTGGCCATGCCGGTCCTGGTCAGCGCCTTCGGGATCGGACTGGCTGTGGTCAAACGGCGCAAGACCGGCGCGCGTTAGACCGGTCGTGACTTGAGATCGAGGGAATCATGAACCAGAAACAATTGTTGTTACTCGTGGTGGTCCTGGGCGTGCTGGGGGGAGCCGCCCTGATGCTGCTCAAGCGGAATTCCGCGTCGATCCAGGGCGGGGGTCGCGACGAATCCAAGCCGCTCCTCGGCACTCTGCCCGTGGGGGAAGAACTGGCCCAGTTCAGCCTCCAGCACGGCACCAACACCGTCACGCTCCTGAAACAGGAGGGACAGTGGGTCGTGAAGGAACGAAATGGGTATCCGGCCAACTACACCGAAATCACACGCACCGTGTTGAAGCTTCGGGAACTCAAAGCCGGACAGACCGAAGAGGTCGGGCCCACTCAGCTCGAACGGCTCGAGTTGCTCGATCCCGGTGCCCCCAAAGGGGCCGGCACGCTCGTCGAGTTCCGCGACAAGTCCGGCCAGGCCCTGGCGTCCCTGCTGCTGGGCAAACAACAGACGCGCAAGGACAGCAGCCCGTCCCCCTATGGCGACATGGGAGAGCGTGGCATGTCGGTGGGCCGATGGGTCATGGATCCCCAGGTCAAGACCCGCGTGGCCCTGGTGTCGGATACCTTGTCCAACCTCGAACCCCGGCCGGAATCCTGGCTCAACAAGGACTTTCTCAAGGTGGAAAAGGCCAGGTCCATCGAAGTCACCTATCCGGACGAGGCGACCAATTCTTTCAAACTCACCCGCGAGACGGAGTCTGGCGATTGGACCCTGGCCGGCCTGAAGGAGGGCGAGGAGATCGACACCACCAAGACTTCCGGTTTCAACTACGCCCTCAGCAGTGCCACTTTCAATGATGTGGTGATCGACGGGGACGCTGCCCGACTCGGATTGGAACGGCCCACAGTCGTTCGGATCGAGACCTTTGAAGGCTTCAGTTACGAACTCAAGGCCGGCACCAACCAGGATGGCAACCTCCCCCTGCGCGTGGCCGTCAAGGCAACCTACCCACGTGAGCGCCCCGCCGTCGAAGGGGAGGAGGCATCTGTCAAGGCCCAGAAGGACAAGGAGTTCGCCGACACCCTCAAGAGCCGCGACCAAAAGCTGGCCAAGGAACAGCCGTTGGAAAAATGGACTTACCAGGTGTCCTCCTGGACGCTGGACTCGGTACTGAAAAAGCGCGGGGACCTGCTCAAGGAAAAAGCTGCGGAGGAGAAGGCCGCGGAAGAGAAGCCTGAAGCGCCGGCCGAGCCCGCTTCCAATCCGGTCGAAGGCCTGATGCCCATCCCCGAACCCAATTAAATGAAACTCAAACTGTTGGCCCTCGGCATCCTGGCGTCTTTGCTCTGCTCCTGCGCGTCGACCTCGGTCAGGGAAACCTGGAAAGCTCCCGGGGCTCAGCCTGCCACCGGCAAAATTGCCGTGCTCGCGATTGATGACCGCGGATTGGCGCGCCAGGGGTTTGAGAACCGGTTCGTCGCGCAGTTGACCCGGGCCGGATCGGCGGCCGTGGTCACGTTCGAGGAACTCTCGCTGGCTGAAATCAAGCAGGACAAGGCGGCTGCCGCGGAACACTTCCGTGCCCTCGGCGCGCAGACGCTGCTCATCGTGCGCCTGGCAGGAGCGGGCACGTCCTATCGCGAGGTTCGGGCCGGCCCGGAACGCTATGCGCCGACCGTCACCGGATTCGAATACACGGGCTGGTATGACTATTACTCCGTCGGGTTCATGGCCATGCAATCCGTCTACGGAAGCACGAAGAAAGAGGTCTGTCTGGAGGTCGGCCTGTTTGATCTCAAGGCCGAGCGGCGTCTCTGGGCCGGTTTGACACGGACGGTGGTCACCGAGAGGATGGACCGCGTGGCCGAAATCGATCCCCTCGTCGCCAGGATCCTCGCGGCCATGCAAAAGGACGCGGTCCTTCGCTGACTGGGGAATCCGGTGCCTGTGGGTGCGGTGACGCAGGTCGGATTCATACGGCGCCAAGCCGACTGGTTTTGGATCTGCGCCGAACGCACCGAGGTGCGGGGCCTGCAGCCGGCTGAAGTCGGCGTTCCGCATGCAAGGAGCCGACCCCTGAGCACCGCTGCCTGTGGCGCATCTGATACGGTTTCTTGTCGCGCAGGCAAGGCACAAACCCGAATCCAACCCGAAGCCCGATCTTCGAACTCCGATCTCCGAACCAAGCCCGAAGCCCGAACGTCCGAGACTCTCCGTGTGTGCGTGTTCCGCGGGACACTGGCCTGGCATTGCCCAGCCCAGAGGCGCCGAGAGGCAGGCGGACCAGGAAGGGCGTCGATCTGATTTCGGACCTCGGACCTCGGACTTCGGATTTGCTGGCGACCTTGACTTTTCGCCAGACAGGGAAGGGCTTGCAGAAAGCTGAGACGCGCCCCGCTGCCGCTGCGCCTGCCTGTTTTCCCGCAGTTCACCCTTTACACTCGCTCGCTTCCTCCCTAGCTTGTGGCCTTTGAAACAAACAGAGGAAAGAGACATCAATGGCTGCAAAAGCTGCTAGTATTGCGGGTTTTCAATTGCACGAACGGGATACCGGCTCGGCGGACGTCCAGATTGCATTATTGACGGAGAAGATCAATCACCTGACCGAACACCTGCAGGCGCACAAGAAGGATCACGGCTCCCGCCGCGGGCTGCTGATCATGGTCGGCGAACGTCGCAAACTGCTCGATTACCTGTCCGACAAGGATCAGCAACGCTACCAGGCCGTGACCAAGAAGCTCAACCTGCGTCACTGAGTCCACCCCTCCACGGTTCTTGAACCGTCGTTGGCATATCGAATTGGCCCGGACTGATGACGCGAGCAGTCCGGGCTCTTCCGGAAGCCTCGCGAAACCTCAATGGCCGTCGTCCACTCGGGAAGTTTCACTCAGCGTCCGCTTGGCGGACCTTGACTGAAGTTCCTCGGGTTGGCGACGGCGCAACAGAACTACAATGCCAGAAAAAGTCAGCATCCCCCTGGGGGATAAACAAATCACCATTGAAACCGGCAAAATCGCCAAGCAGGCGGACGGTTCAGTGACCGTTCAACTCGGCGAAACCATCGTGTTGGTCGCCACCGTGGCCGCCACCAAGGCCAAGGAAGGGCAGGATTTCTTTCCGCTCACGGTGGATTTCCGTGAAAAGGCCGCCGCGGCCGGACGGTTCCCGGGCGGCTTCTTCAAACGCGAAGGGCGTCCCACCGAAAAGGAAATTCTCACCTGCCGTCTCACCGATCGCCCGATCCGACCCCTGTTCCCCAAGGGTTGGTACAACGAGGTGCAGGTTCAGACCATCGTGCTCAGTGCGGATGGCGAGAACGATCCCGACATCCTCAGCATGATCGGCGCTTCGGCGGCGCTCATGGTCAGCGACATCCCTTGGGCCGGCCCCCTGGGCGTGGTCCGCGTGGGTCGGATCGGCGGGGAATTCGTCGCCAACCCCACCCATGATCAGAAGGCCGAGAGCGATCTGGACCTCATCTACGTGGGCAGCGAGACCGACCTCGTGATGTTCGAGGGCAGCGCCCGTGAAATCAGCGACGCGGATTTCAACGCTGCCCTGCGCTGGGCGCAGGAAGTCATCCAGCCCCAGATCCAGGCGCAGAAGCAACTCGCCGCGAAGGTGGGCAAGAAGAAACGGTCGATCAGCGTCACGGTGGTGCCCGAGGAGATTCTCGAGGCGGCCAAGGCCCTGGCCGGAGACCGCATCATCCCGGCCCTGTTGACGCCCGTCAAACTGGATCGCGAAGCGGCGGCCAATGCGGTTTTCGAGGAGGTGGGAAAGAAGCTCGTCGAGAAGTTTGGCGAGGAGAAGGTGACGCCCTTTGTGATCAAGGACGCCCAATACTATATCCAAAAGGAGGCGGTTCGCGCCCTGATCATGAACCAGGACAAGCGCCTGGACGGACGCCCTCTGGATGCACTGCGACCGATCACAGCGGAGGTCGGGCTGCTGCCACGGGCGCACGGGTCCGCCCTGTTCACGCGCGGCGAAACCCAGGCCCTGGTTCTAGCCACTCTCGGTACCAGCGATGAAGCCCAGGAGCTCGACACCTACAGCGGTGGGGAGAGCGAGAAGCAGTTCCTGCTGCACTACAACTTCCCGAACTTCTCCGTCGGCGAGACCGGACGCATCAGCGGGCCGGGCCGACGCGAAATCGGGCACGGCGCACTGGCCGAGCGCAGTGTCGAGCCGGTGCTGCCGTTGAAGGATTATCCCTACGCGATACGCGTCACCAGCGAGATCATGGAGTCCAATGGATCAAGTTCGATGGCCACGGTGTGCGGCGCCTCCCTGGCGCTGATGGATGCCGGGGTGCCGTTGCCGCGCCCGGTGGCCGGCATCAGCATCGGCCTCTGCACCACCTACGGCCATGATGGCAAGATCGCGAAGCACAAGCTTCTTACTGACATCATCGGCTGGGAAGACGCGTTCTGCGACATGGACTGCAAAATCGCGGGAACGGAGAAGGGCATTACCGGGTTCCAACTGGACCTGAAACTCAAGGGGATACCGCACGATCTGATGGAGCAGGCCGTGATGAAGGCCAGTCAGGCCCGCACGGAAATCCTGCGCCAGATGGCCAAGACCCTCGACAAGCCGCGCGCTGAACTCAGCAAATACGCTCCGCGCATCGAAACGCTGAAGATCAACCCCGAGAAGATCGGCGCGGTGATCGGGCCCGGCGGCAAGAACATCAAACGCCTGGTCGAGGAGTCCGGATGCGAAATCAACATCGAGGATGACGGCACGGTGAATATCTACTCCGTTTCCAACGAAGGCATGCAAATCGCCAAGGACGCCATCCTGGGCATGACCGCCGAGGCCGAGATCGGCAGGATCTACCGCGGCAAGGTGGTTACCATCAAGGAATTCGGCGCGTTCGTCGAGTTCCTGCCCGGCAAGGACGGCTTGGTGCATATCAGCGAACTGGCCAACTTCCGCGTCAAGAACACCGAGGATATCGTCAAGATGGGTGATGAAATCTGGGTGAAATGCCTCGGGGTGGACGAGAAAGGCCGTGTCCGGCTGTCGCGCAAGGCCGCCATGGCGGAACGCGATGCCGAAATGGGTGCAAAGGAAGAAGGCGTCCCGGAGGGGAAGGAAGAATAGGCGATTCCTGAAAGAAGTTTCCGCAGGGCGGTCCCGCTCGGGGCCGCCCTTGCTGCTTTGTATAGCGCGTCTCGAAACAGCCTTTCGGAAGACAATGATGCGTAGGCGGCTGACACCAGAATGCAACTGGGTGGAGGATTGGCGGGAGAACTTCGTGCCGGACTTGAGATGGAGGAAATACTGGCGGAGATCTTCGGGCGAGAGCAGGTCGGGGGACCGATCAAAGTGTTCGCTCAGTTGGCGGACGCAGCTCCAGTAAGCCTGTTGGGAGCGGGGTTGGAGGGGCAAGATCGATTTGGGCGGCGTTCACCCAGCCGAGACAGCCTCAATTAACTTGGACACGCTTGGTCTCTCACCGGGCCTTACATACTCATTCTATCTGTTCTTTGCCGAGCGTCATACCACCGAATCGAATTTTCGCATCGACACGTCGATTGTACTCCAGTCAAACCCGGTTCCTCCGACTGCTACTGTTGGCCGCTACATCGGCGTCTCAATAACCGGAAGCGTCGGCGGAGGCTACAAGATTGAGGCATCTACCGACCTGCAAAACTGGGCCGAAGTCGCTTCTATTGCCCTGCCCTCATCTCCTTATATTTGGTTTGACTCTGAATCGATAAGCATTCCACAAAGATTTTATAGAGTTTCCGCGATCAATACTTCTCCATGACAATTGGGCCTAACACGACTAGAGGCCTGTCGAGAACGCGGGGGACTCGGGCTGTCGAAAGCCCCGACCTCTCTGCCTTCCCGGGGTTGACCTCTGAACTCCGCGCACCGTCACCTCGACCCGCCTCGACTTGAACTTCAGCCCTTCAGGCTACGGCCAGCGATCAGGACGCGGCGCGATTCGCCCTGCCCTGGGAGGAGGTTCAGGCCCCGCGCCCCTGCCAAGGCTGCGGGGCCCAGGCCTCGGCGACTTGGTCCACGCGCTGACGGCCCGCCTGGGCCTGCCGCACTGCCCCGGCTGCGCCCGGCGCAAGCGCTGGCTCAACCGCGTCACGGCGGGGTGGGTGAGACGGGTGGCGGGGATGGTGGCAGCGGCCGCTTCCGTTACTGACCTGGGGGCCGCACACACCGGAACCCGACGTCGTTGTACCTGTGGTCGGGTAGTCGTCGTGGCGGTCCGCTGTCCGGCAGTGGAACGCGTTGGCGCCCCAACCGCCGCCGCGTAACACACGGGAGGAGCCTGATGTCGGGCCTCTCGGATCGTTCGTAGGCGAACTCCCATAATAGGAACTCGAATACCAATCCCAGCACCACTCCCACACGTTCCCAGCCATGTCATACAGCCCATACCCGTTGGCGGCAAAATAACCCCCAGGACTGGTGTAGGGAGAGCCGCCCGTGTCGCGAAGGCCGGGTGGTAAGCCCCGCGTCGGACTGGTGTCATAGGCGTAGGCACTGGATCACTGTAATAGTTCGCCCGCGCTGTGCTGGATGTCGTCGCTGTCGCTCCACGGGAACCGATGCCCCGGCGTCCCGCCCCGCGCCGCCTTCTCCCACTCCGCCTCCGTCGGCAACCGATACCCGTTGGCCGTCCAGTTGACGCAGTCGGTCACCTCCCGGTCTTGATAAACCTGCGTCAACCCCGCATCCGTGTAGTAACACGGCGTCAGCCCCTCCTTCTGCGCTCCGCGCATTGCACCACTTCACACAGTCATACCAGTTCACCATCTGCACCGGATGATTCGCCGCCTTGCCCGACCCGGCATTGTCAAAGCCATAGCCATGGTTCGTCGCCCACCCATACACCTCGTCCCATAACGCCTTCGTCACCTCGTACCGGTCCATGTAAAACGCGCGAGATACTTGCGTTGACGGGGACGGCATCGCCCATCCCATCCAGCGTGTCCCCCATCGTGAACGCACCCGCCGGAATGAGCACCATGTTGGTCGGAGCAGAATTAGTCGGCTGGGCCATGGCGAGGACCCGGTAGAACATCGGCACACTGACCTGGATGGTGCCATTCGAGTCGGCGGTTACGGCGGCCAACCCTTCCCACGTGTTGGTCCACGGCCCCGTTACCGTTGGCGCCCATTCCACCGTCGCCACGCTTCCCGGTGCAAGGTTGCTACGGACCAGCGTTCCGTTCCCAGTGAACGAGGTGATTACCGGCGCCTACCCGAGGGCCATGCAGGCAGCAGAGACAGTCGCAAGTAGAAGGCCACGGCAGAGGGTATCGGAGATCCGTGTTTTCATGCGGTTGTTCCCTTTCCTTAAAGCCCACCGGATGCGTCAACGGCGTCACAACGGCAGGCTTAGAGATGCTCATACCAAATCCACCCCATGCCAGCAAGGCGAATAGGCCCGCCTCGGCATCCCGCACTGCCCCGGCTGCGCCCGGCGCAAGCGCTGGCTCAACCGCGTGACGGCGGGGTGGGCGAGAAGGGTGATGGGGATGGTGGTGGGGTGGTTGGGGGCGCCAGGCAACAGATGGCAGGAATCTGGCAGTTAGCGTGTAGCTCGACCGGAACCCTTCTGGGATTGAAGCATCAATCAAATCTGCCTCAAGGCTTCTTGGGCAAGGTTTGCTAGGTGGCGAATACTTGCAGGGAGAAGTTGGACGGCGCAGAATTAAGGGAGACCGGCGAGACCAATGAACGACAACCACACCGCCACTTCAACCCAGGCCCAGTGTGGCCCGTCAGCCATAAGGTCTAGCCCGATACGCACATGCGCAGGTCGCATGAGATTCTCGTGACAGTGGCAATCATCGGCGGACTCGCTGCCTACTGGATTGCTTCGGAGGTTAACTATGCACGCAGCATCTCGCCCAAGGGTGTTGCGACGGTGCGTGATTTCTTCGACCGGTTTGGCGAGCCGCAGCGCATTCGGATGGTCGAGCGCGACGGCAAGAGCTTCTATGAGTTCACTGGGCGGTTGCCCAGTTCGTGGTCGGCGGCAGTTCCATCCTCCGCTCCAGCGTATGTGTTCGACGAGCAGGGACAATTGGTAGCATGGTGTCGTGACCCGGGTGACGCTCCAAGCCACCGGCGCACTTGGCCTTTGCAGAGCACCAATCAGGTCGAGATTGGAGTTGTCAAAGAGAAGTTTGGAATATGATGACATGGGCCAACCAGATCACTGGACCGAACGCGGGCGGGCTGCGTCAGCTTCCAATTCGAACGCCACTGACCGCCCGCGTCGGTCAGTTCCGACGTTGAACTAAGCGGCCACATGAGCGATGAAATGAACGTCAAGAGCTTCCGACTGGCGCGGATGTCCCCGCTAATTCTCTCGCTGACGCTTCTTCTTCTGGTGCTGCCACCCGCATTCCTCGTCGGCGCGGTGTTCGGGAGACAGTCACTCGCGATTCCGGCCGTGTTCCTAATTGCCCTGTACGCTTGGGTGTGGTTCCGGTTTCGGCCAAGCCAGTTGACCGTTCATGAGGGCGGGCTCCAGGTGATCTGGCCGCTCAAGTGCCGCAACATTCCCCGAGAGACCATCGCAAGTGTACCGAGTTATCGACAGACGAGAGCTGAAAAGGGAGATCGGATGGGGTATGCGAGTCGGAGCCGGTGGACTTTGGGGTGCATTCGGCTGGCTCTGGACACAGCGGCGGGGGGTGGTCCAGATGTATGTCACGCGTACGGATCGTTTCGTGTGGATCGAGCGCACCGACGGTAGGCCGTGGCTAATCACGCCGGAGGAACCCGAGGAGTTTGTTCGTGCCCTGTCGTGCTAGTTAGGGATGGATATGAGCTTCCGAGGACATTTGTTCAACGCGCGGACGTCCAACAGGAAAAAGGAATGTAGAGAACCCGGGGGCAGGTTCAGGTCCTGCGAAAATCCTCCAGTGAAATCAAACCCTCCAGCCCTTCACGCCCCCGTGTTCTCTACATTCCCGGGGCTGCCCTCTGAACACCGCGCATTGTCACCTCGGCCCGCCTCGACTTGAACTTCAGACCCGCCTGCGGCCTCGGCCTCCCCCACTGCCCCGGCTGCG
>CAVVUP010000009.1:0-119771 GCA_963751435.1 uncultured Verrucomicrobiae bacterium
GGCCTGTTCGCAGCGCAGCCGGTCCTTCGGCTTGTGACCCGTGATGGAGAGCTGAAGGAACAACATTCCGCCCCAACAGAAAGGCAGCCCTTGCGGATGGCGCAGATGCCAGCGCAGGCAAGCCGGGAGGTGGAACCGAATCCGCTGCGAGGTCTTGTCCAGCACGTCCGAGAAGAGGATGATGCGGTCATTGACAACCGCACTGATCCCGGCCGGGAAAGGACTCGCGCGCGTGTCAGCGGTGAACTGCTCCGCTTGGCCAAGGGAATGGACCTGGGCTTGAAGGCGCGACTCCATCTGCGTTTGGAGAACCAAAATCAACGCGGACAGACGGAGGAATTTCGACAGCGTTTTCATGCCGCGGATTGCGTCATTCGTCAGGGTTTGCTTACCGGGGAGGATCCTTCTCCTTGTTCCCAATGCTTAGGGCTCAGCCGTGACCGCGATCAGGAACGGCGCGCATGCGGTGAGTGTGGAGATAAAGTCAATGGACTTGATCTCGGTTTCCGGAGTCGGGTTGGTCCACACGCTGTGGTAGAGGGCGACATGACTGCCTGCGGCGTTGACACCGTCCCAGCCGACGGTGGCGCGTCCGGCCGGGCGCGCGTCCTCCCCGCCGACCCACCAGTTGCGCAGCTCCTCTCCATGCCGCAGCGGGAACATCTGGCTTTGACCGCTGGCGTAGTGAACGACATAGCGGCCGACTTCGATTCCGTCCGCCACGGCCCAGCCCGCCGCGTGGAGAAAATGCAAACGGCGGCACTTCAACCTCACCGGGATGCCACGCACCTGTTCGGGATACGATCGGCCCTGGAAAATGGGCTCGGACAGGCCCGCAAGTTGCACGATGCCGCGGACATCGAATCGCACGCCGTCGAGCAGCGGAAGTCCGGTCGGCAAACGCTCCAAGCCGTTGCCCGGCGCGCCGCCGTGCCAACTGTCCGTCAGGCGCGCGTTGTAGAACGGGGTCAGATCAACCTGCTCGCGCGTGGCGGCCGGGTCACGCCGGGCGGTGTTCGCCGGCGGGCCAACCAGTCCTTCGGGAGAACGCGTTTCCAGTTGGAACGCTTCCGGATGCCGCACGCGCAAGGCTGCGTGCAGCGCGGCCTGCTGCTCGATCGGCAACGGTTCGAGCGCGCCGGTCGCGTCCACGCGGTGGCCGGCAAAGAGTTGTGCGAGGTTCACCAGGTCCTCGGCGGGAAGCTCCGACGGCTCCACGCGCCACAAGCGCCAGCCTTCACGCGCGTCGGTCAGCAGAAGCCGCGCGCCCGCGAGGAAGCTGATCTGCCTGGCTCTTTTGCCTTGGCCGAGAGGCGGCGTGACGGGCTCGCCGTTCGAGGTGTCCCAGACCCAGACGTCGCCCTCGCCAGTCACGCTCGCCAACAGCCCGCCGTCCGGGTTGAAAGCCAGGCCCTCCACCCTCGCGGAGTGCGGCAACCGCGGCGTGACCGGTTGGCCGGTCCGCAGGTCCCACACGCGGGCGCTCTGGTCCTCGCTTCCGGTGGCCACCCACCGTCCGTCCGGGCTGAAGGCCACCGCGTTGACGCCGTCCGAGTGGCGGATCGTGGTCAGGAGCGTCCCGGTAGTCGCCTCCCAAATGCGCGCCTCGCCTGGCTGGTAGCTGACGTCGGTGCCGCCGCTTGCGATCAGCTTGCCATCCGGACTGAACGCGGCGGGTCCGGTCGCCAGATTGTTGGTCAGCGGCGCCATCGCATCCCGGCCTGTGGCTGCGTCCAGCACGTGAAGGATTCGTCCGCAATTGACCAGCACCCGCGCGCCATCCGGGGAAAACCGGATGGTCTTCACCTCGGTCGCGTGCTGGCTCGGCTTGCCCAAGAGCTGCCCACGGGCGCAGTCCCACAGCTCGAACTTCTTTCCCCGCGCCAGTCCGAGATGCACGCAGTCCGGACTCGCTGCGATCGCAGTGGCCGCAGAAGCACCCTCCTCCGAGCCGAGTGTGGCTCCCGATACGATCCGGCTGTTCTCCAAGTCGAACAGAACCGCGCGTTGCTCGGAGCCCGTCACCGGCTCGCTGTGACTGGCCGATTCGACGAAAAGAAGCCGGCGCGCGTCGGCGTCCACAAAGGCCCCCAGCACGGGCCCGGAGGCGCACGTCACCTCCGCGCGCGCGCGCCAGGTTTCGCTGTCCCAAACCGCCAGTCGCAACTGCGGATCCTGCGTGACCACCCACGCGCCGTTGGCCGCGCTTCCCACGATCCGTTGGTTCTGACCTGGCCAGGGCGAAACGAGGGCGCCGTCGGGCTGCAAGTCGAGGACCCGCACACTCCCATCGGCGGAACCGGTCAGGACCAGGCGCCCATTCGGATGCAGCGCCAGCGCGGTCACCCAGGACGTGTGACGAATGGGGGCGCGGGCCTGGCGGCCGGTCCGGGCGTTCCAGAAGTGAATCCAGCCATCGAACCGCCGCGTCAACAGCAGGCGATCCTCGGCATCGAAGACCGATTCCATCGGATAACCCGGATGCAGGAAGACGCCCAGCAACGCCCCCGAATCGGTTTGCCAAAGCTTCGTCGTCAGGTCGAGGCTGGAGGACGCCAGCCAGCGCCCGTCGTGGCTGAAGGTCACGTGCGCCACCATCCCATCGTGCGCGAGTGTCGGCAGGGCCAGTTCGCCGGTGTCCACGCGCCAGAGGAACACCCCGTTCGCCCAATCGGCGGCCGCGACCCGGTCGCCCGCCGGGTTGAATGCGAGCGAGCGGATCGAGTCGCGGACCCGCAACTCGAACAGCCGCTTCGGCACCGTGAGATCCCACACCTCGCCGCGTCCGCCATAGGTCCCCGTGGCGAGCAGACGCCCGTTGGGACTCAGCGCAAAGCCGCTCACTCGAGCCGCGTGAACGACGGGCGGCATCAGTTCCGCGCCCGTCAGCGCGTCCCAGACTCGCACCTCGCGTCCGCCCGCGGACACAAGCCGCTGGCCATCGGCACCGAACTCGACGAAGAAGGCGCCGGGATGGGGCAGCCTCTGCACGACCGCCCCGGAGTCGGAGCGCCACACCCGCACCCCATCAGAACCCGCCGAGGCGACCAGGGTGCCATCCGGGCTGAACGCGGCGTGCATCACCGGATCTGAGTGAGCACTCGCCGGCGAAACCACGGGCGCAGACGGCATGGACACGACCCTCACGGTTCCATCGTCACTCGCGGTGAGTACCCGGCGGCCTTCGGCATCGAAGCTCGCTGAACTGATCTGGCCCTTGTGGAACCACATTTCAACCGGCCGCGGCGCCTGGCGGAGCAGCGCTCCGAGCCGGCGCCGGTGAATCTGGTCTTGCACCGCGCCACTAGTGTCGAGCCGGAAGGCCTCGGCGAACCACGTCAATGCCCCGGCGTAGTCTCCTTGCTCGAGGCAGGCTGGCCCCGTTGGCCGCATTCAAGCGAACCAGGCGCGCGCGACTCTCCTGCGCGGCGGACGTCGCCTTCTGACGTTCGCCCGCCTCGGCGTTGCGGGCGGTTTCGGCGGCCTGCCGGAGGGCGATTTGTTCGCGCTCGGCGCGGGCGGCGCGGACGGCTTCGAGCGTGCTCACCAACGCACCGGCGGCCAGCAGCACCACCAGCACCGTCGTCACCGCGAGCACTCGCTGGTGCCGGCGCACGAACTTCTGCAAGAGGTAAAGGCCGCTGGGGGCTGCGGCTGTGACCGGTTCATTGCTGAGATGCCGGGTCACATCGCTGGCGAAGGCATCCGGCGTTTCGTAACGGCGCGTGCGGTCTTTCTCCAGCGCCTTCATCACGATCCAGTCCAGGTCGCCGCGCACCAGTCGATTGAGCTTGGCCGGCTCCGCTCCGCGTTTGGCGGACACGGTGCTCAGTTCCTCGTCGGCCAGCGTCCTCAGGCGGGTGCTGGGCTTGGGCGGTTCCTCCTCCCGGATCGTTCGCATCACCGCGTCGTAGCCGGTGGCCAACAACTTCTGCGTGTCGAACGGCGTGCGACCGGTCAGCAGTTCATATAGCAGCACGCCCAGCGCATAGACGTCGCTTCGTGTATCCACGTCCAGGCTGCCCAGTCCCGCTTGCTCCGGGCTCATGTAGGCGGGCGTGCCGATCCATTGCTGCAAGCCGGTGAAAAGCGTTTTCTCCGTGAGCCGCGCCTGCGTCGCCTTGGCCACGCCGAAGTCAATCACCTTGGGCACCGCCCGGTCGTCCTTCACGGTGACGAGGATGTTCGACGGCTTGAGGTCGCGGTGAATGACGCCTTTCTGGTGCGCGTGCTGGACGGCGTGGCAGACCTGCATGAACAACTCCAACCGCTTGGGCGTGGAGAGCTTGTTGGCATCGCAGTAGTCGGTGATGGGCACGCCCTTCACCAGTTCCATCACGAAGTAGGGCCGCCCCGTGTCCGTGGCCCCGCCGTCGAAAACGCTGGCAATGTTGGGATGATCCATCATCGCCAGCGCCTGGCGCTCGGCCTCGAACCGCGCCACCACCTCCTTGGTGTCCATGCCCAGCTTGATGATTTTCAGCGCGACGCGGCGGCGCACCGGTTCCTCCTGCTCCGCCATCCACACCACGCCGAAGCCGCCTTCCCCGATTTTTTCAAGCAGTTTGTAGCGGCCGATTTTCATCCCGGGGCGCACCCCTTCCAATTCCAACCGAGGGAGCAACAACGTCTTTTTGAGGAAATTCCCGGCCGCGGCGTGGGCTTGCAGCAGCGACTCGACTTCCTGCCGCAGTGCCTGGTCTTCGCCCCAGGCCCGCTCCAAGTAAGCCGCCCGTTCGGCGGGATTAATCAAGGCCAGGGCTTCGATCAGTATGGCCTTGGCCGGCGGTTCCGGAGTATCCGGCGTTTCAGACTTTTGCTGCTCCTTCATAAACATCTTTCACAGTGCGCCCGGCGGCCCCAATGCCGAACCCGCGCACAACTGTCCTGCAAACTAGCATGCGCCATTGACCAATCATTCCCCTCAATTATTTTCAACGAACGCTGCCAGGAGGCGGCAGGCAGTGCTGGACCAAGACAAGATCTCCCTCGCGGGCCGCCTTGTGGAAGAGATCGGGCGTGGTTCCGAAGAAACCATCCAGTTCCTCCCAGTCCACCTTGACGGGTGCTTGTTCAGGCCCAGTGGCTGGGGAGGTCTGAGCAACTGCGGACGTTTGGCCTTGTCCCAGCAGGACGATCGTGAGGATCATGATCAGTGATTTCTTCATAACACACCTTTGATTTCTGTCGCTTTCCCTCGCAAATCTGTTCGTGCGCCATCGGTCCGTGGTCGTTGAGCGGCTCCAGCGAGTTGAAACAAGCCCGCCACGGCCAGCGGAACTGCGAGGGTGGCGAAATTCAGGATGCGGCCGGATTCCGCCCACCCTCTCTGGAGATCAGATCGAGACAAAGTCACGCAAAGCCCGACAACCGCAAGGAGCAGCAACGCACTTCCCATCCCTGGGTGATGCCAGCCGGTGATGCAGCCGAGGATCGCCAGGCAGAGGAATCCAGCGAGGAATGGCTGGGCATTCCCGTATGAGCCGCGGTGGAGAGTGGCCATGGCCAGAAACCACATCGCGTATGCCAGGGCCACAAGGGAGGTTGCCCGCGCGATCCACCTCCACCGGGCGGGGCGGCCGCAACTGCGATCGATTGTTTGACCGGACGCAGGCAGCGGCAGGGTCGCCCGCAACCCATATGAAACTAGAAAAAGCACAGCGGGCAAGGCGAAGGAAGCCATGATAACGCACCCGAGCATGGTCTCAAATCCGAAGAATGAAGCGTTGCATGACAAGACCGCACCCATACCGACGGAGACCCCGCCCAACAACAACACCCCCCCATCGCCTTCGCTCCGCCAGGCGATCAAACTCCCCAACGCAATCGGCAAACAGGCAGCCAAAACTCCCGCAGATGGAAACGGTGCTCCGGTTCTTCGGGTTACGAACTCTAATACGAACCCAGCAATGCCTGATATTGCCCACGCAGCAAGGGGAATGGACAAGACTCTGGCGGTCCACCTTGCCGCCGCGGCTGCTATCCGACGGGCTCGCGGAAGAGGCTCGCAGGATTTCCCAGCGACGGCATCGCTTACGCTACGAAATGTCATATCACAACGTGTGTTGTCTGCCACCACCGACGGCAGGTCGGCTGGAGCACACCGGGCAGGCACGAGAGGAGGTTCATTCCTTTTCATAAAAATCAGGTTTGGGTAGGACCGCAGCCGCCTCCGGTTGCTTGGGGCGGGCGAACCATAACGCCACGCAGATCAGGGCATAAATAACCACCACCGCAGAGCTGACGAAGAGGGCCGCCACGTTGCCTTCCTGGACTCTCCCGGAGGCTGTAAGGATCACCGCAACCACTCCTTCCACGGCGAAAAAAACGGAAGGAATCATGATCACGGCCCAGCCGAGCAACGTTGGGTAAATGATCTGCACTGTGACCACAGCGAGAGGAACGAGCAGGGGCAGCCACTGGAATGGGCGCAGGTTCACAAAGACAAAATCAGCAAAGAAGAGCATAAATGGCAGATTGGCCAGAAACCAAAGCGGATAGACCCAGAAACCGCTTCGGGTGCGACGCTGGACGAGTGCCTGCAGCAACTTGCTTGCAAAGTTGTTTTTCATATCACAAGTTCGTTTCAGGAACCCCAAAAACCGAGTAATCAGCGGGGGAAAACAAAGACTGAAGACAGTAAGCGCAGGCTAATTGCATTGTTGATTGCCAATCTCGTTTGCCCTCACCTATCCATGCGCCGTTGGTCGTCCGTTCCCCTCACATTTTTTCTAACAATCTAACCCGGTGGATTCCGTTGCTTCTGGATTTCCCGAAACAGCCAAGCTCGGGCGAATGCCCAGGTCCGCTCAACGGTGCTGATGGAAACTCCAAGTTCTTTAGCCGCCTGCTCCTGTGTCAGGCCCACGAAGAAACAAAGCTTCACCAGTTCAGCCGTGCGGGAATCCACTTCCACCAAACGATCCAGCGCCTCATCCATGGCAAGCAGATCATCGTCCGGCATGGGCGCGGAAATCTCCAAGCCATCCAAGTCAACGCGCTCCAGGTTCCCGCCGTGTTTGAGGCGCTTCTTGCGCCGCGCATTTTCCACGAGAATGCGGCGCATTGCCTCTGCTGCCGCGCCGAAGAAATGCCGGCGGCTCTTCCATTGGGGATCTTCCTTGCCGACAAGCCGCAGGTAGACCTCATGCACGAGGGCGGTTGCTTGCAGGGTTTGACCGGGTTTCTCGTTTGACAGGCGCCATGCTGCCAGACGGCGCAGTTCCTCATAGACCACAGGCAACAACTGTTCGGCGGCGTGAGCTTCGCCCTGCTCCAATGCTGACAAGATTCGTGTGACCTCATTCATGTCCAGATCTTCATCCGAAAGGGCTCTTGGCACTGCGGCGCCAGGCTGTCTTGGTGTCTTGCCTGCCATCGTACCGGATCCCCACTTCGGGCCGAATCGAAAAATCGAAGGCAGAATCGAGAATGCTGAGGGTCCCCTCAGGAATTCCGCACAAACATCTTCCCCGGCAACTGGCGGATGAGACGCTTCATTTCGAGGCTGAGCAGGGCGACGCTGGTGGCCGAGGCGGGCAGGCCGCATCGGCGGATGACGTCGTCAATGCTCAACTCCTCCCGGCCCAGCGCGTCATGGACCTTCTGCTCGTTCTCCGAAAGCTCGAGCGCGGGCAGGACACCCGTCTCGGCGGGTGAGGGCGGGCGGTTGCTGGACGGAAAGAGATACTCGAACTCGCTGAGGATGTCCTCGACGCCTTCGCAGAGCTTGGCGCCCTTCTTAATCAGGTCGTGGCAGCCTTTGCCGCGCGGGGGACCTTGCATTGCGTCGGATGAAAATTGGTTACAAGGTATGCAAACTCTGTCGCACGAATCACTCCCGGCCTGCTCTGGATGAGCCTTCGCTGTCCTGCTTGGACCGGGACTGATTCCAATTACGGCTCCAGCCGGACGCGCACACGGAACAACTGAACCGCTTCGGGAGCAGGTCCGCTCCATTCGACGAGCTGGTCTGCACCCAGCACATCCACATGGCCGGGAACATCGCTCCAGGTCAGTTGGCCGCTGGTCGTCACGCTGCTTTGGAGTGTGAAGAGCCGGCTGCCGGGCGTCAGGGCCGTGCCGGCTGCGTGGGCGCTAAATCGGACGACGATCTGGCCGCCGGTTTTTGCGATCTCCAGATGGAAACCGCTGTTGGGGTCGGTTGGATCGGTGCCGGTCAGGTATTCATACACATTGCTCAGGCCATCGCTGTCCCAGTCGTCGTTCGGGCCGGCGTTGTCCGCGCTCAATCCTCCAAAGTAATGGTTTTCCCACGCGTCGCCCATGCCATCCGAATCCGTGTCGTTGGGATTCCCTGCGGCGTTGACGGTGATGAGCACGGTGTTGGTCGCCATCGCGTCGCCGTCGCTGGCCGTGCATTGCAGCACATAGGCGCCGGGCGCGGTGAACGTGGCGGTGGTGGCGGGGAGGTTGGCATCGCCAAACACCACCGGCGCGGGGCCGGATTGCAGCGACCAGTTCAGAGTCATCAAACCGGCGGGCAGACCCTCGTCTTGAGCCACCGCCGCCAGTTGGGTGTTCGTAGCCGGCGGCGTGAGGATCTGGTCGGGTCCGGCATGAACGAGCGGTGCACCGTTGACCCAGTTTTCAATGCCGCCGATCTGCTCGAGATACGCCACCAGGTCATCCACCTGATCCGTGGTGAGGTGCGCCGTGACGCCGTGCAGGTCGGATGTGTTCTGGGTGGTGAGGACATCGCGCAGTGTCGCCGCCGATCCGTCATGCAGATACGGTCCGCTACGCCAGAGTTCGTGCAAGGTGGGCGTGTCGTAGATCGGATCATACGGCCCCACATCCGCCGGATGAGCGGTGCCCACGTTGTATTTCTTCAGGTCGGTCAAGTAAGGGCCGTTGTGGCAGCTCGCGCAGGCGACGGCGGGATCGTTGAAGATCGCCTTGCCGCGCAGGGCGGAGGCGGAGAGCCAGCTCTTGTTCAACTGCGGACTCGTCTCCGGACGCAGGGACGCCATGTAGTCGAAGACGTCCTGCATTTCCTGGTCGGAGCGTTGCTGGAACTGGATGAACTTGAAACCGGCCTGGATGGCCACGGCCACCGAAGCGCGCACGCCGGTGACCATCGAAGGCTGCGTTTCGGTGGAATACACGTGCGACTTGGTGTTCTTGGGGTTGCCGATGCCGTCGTTGACCAGATCCCAGTTCAGTGCGTCGGCGCGCGCGTGCGGATGGCAACTGGCGCAGGACACCCAGCGCTGGAAACATCCGTCGCCATCGAAGTACAGGCGTTCGCCCCGGCGCAGGGCGTGTTCCGGGAACGGTGAATCCCGTGGCAATCGCGTTGTCCACCTGATTGGACATCGTGTTCAACAGATGCACGTCGCCGCTGAAGTAGGCGGCCACTGCCATCGTGTGTCCATCAGGCGACAAGGCAATGCCGCGCGGACCCTTGCCCGCCAATTTCTGCCGCGCGATCCAATTCGTTTCGTAAAGCGTGATGAGATCGTAGTCCAGGTTTGCGCGGCGTTGCGCGTCTGCGGCGAGGTAGTTGTGGATGGCCGCCAGATTCACGCGGATCAATTCGTGGACGCCTGATCCGCAAATCCACAAAGTCTGGCCGCTATCGGAAAGCGTCACGCCCCACGGATTGGCCGCGCCCTCTTCAAGCGCGTCGAGCGGCACGGTCGCATAAACCTGGTGGGTGGTCAGATCAATGATGCTCACGACATTGTTGAGCACCCAGCCGTTGTTTAGTTGCGTGGTCGGCAGGTAGGTGCGGCTCAACAGGTGCGTCACGTAAGCCCAGTGCCCGTCCGGCGAAACGGCGATGCCGCGCAAGGAAGTTGAACCGGGCGGCAATGGGATTTCCGCCGCAGTATAAGTGTTCAGGTCAATCAGGCTGATTGCGGCGGCGTAAGTGACATCGCGTGCGTCGCCCTTGGGTTCGCTGTTGGCCACCAACGCCACTTGTTGATCCGGCGTCAACGTCAGATACATCGGCTTTTCAACAACCGGGATGTTGGTCACGGTTTGACCGGTGGCCAGATCGAGGATGCAGACCTGGGCCTGCCCGTAATCTGTCGCGATCAATCGGCCCCGGCTCGCATCCAGTTTCACGTCATACGGCTTGAGGCCGACGGTAATCCGGCGCGTCACGCGGCCTTGCGAAACGTCCGCCTTCGCTAGTGAACCAGCGTCGTATTCGCAAACCCACAGCGTGTTGGTGGTTTCCCAGGCCATCCCGCGCGGCGTTCCCTCGACGGAGATCGCATCGCGCATCGTTCGTGTCGCCCCATCGATGAGGACCACACGGTTGAGGCCGGCGTCGGCGGCGGCAATGGTGTTGCCATCCGGCGAGAACGCCACTTCCTGCGGCGACGGATGGAAGAAATCGTATTCGAGATGGTCCTTCACCGTTACGGCGACGGTGTCCGAGTCGTTCAACTCGCCATCACTCGCTTCGAAGCGCAGCAGATACAGTCCCGGCGCGCTGAAGGATGCGCAAGTGAAGGCCGACGCTGCAGCGGAGAACGTCACCGTCCCGGGACCACCGACGGTGCTCCACTGCGAGGTGAGCGCGCCGGGATTCAGAGGTAATCCGTCGTCGGACGCCCGCCCGTTGAGTGCAGCCAGAGTTCCGTCGAAGCTGATTTCCTGATCCGTTCCCGCGTCCACCCGGGGCCGTTGGTTGTGATCCATCACCACGGGTCCGCTGCTGGCGGGCGGATCCCACTCGCCGGTGTCAACGTAGGCCGAGAGATACTGGCCCGCGATGACGGTGCGGGAAATTCCCGGCCCCTGCCAGGCGACCGCGAGATTGTCGCCGCCTCCGCCTTCCTTTTGGAGAGCTCGAATGTAGTAGGTCTGGTTGCTTTGCAGCGTGACCGGTGACGATTGCTGTGAGGGATACTTGGTCCATTCCCGCGCGCCCGTCCACACGGGAACCGAGGCGATCAACTGCGCGTGCTGCGCGTTTGAGTTCGTGGAGAGCCACAGTTCGCTGTTGTCGTCCGAGGCGATCCAGAAGGTATATGTGCCGTTGGTAGGTGGATGCAGCAGGCCGTGGATGCGGGTGCCGTAGTTGTCGCCCCAACTCGTGGGCCCCTCGAACGAGGTCAGGGTTTGCAGTCCGCTGGGGTTATCCGGGTAGTTGGCGGACTGCGTGAGATTGGCGACGGCGTTGCCCGAAATACCCGTCCAATACTCGCGCGTGATGGAACCGGTCGGCGCAAGCGCAACGGGTATCGGCGCGAGATAATAACCGTCAATCACGGTTCGCGCGATGCCGGGCCCCTGCCAGGCGACGGCCAAATTGTCTCCGCCCGTTCCTTCCTTTTGCAAGGCGCGGATATAATACACCTGCCCGGCCTGCAAAGAAATCGTGGCCGACTGCTGGGATGAAAACTTGTCCCATTGCAACGGGTCTGTCCAGCCGTAGACCGAGGCGATCAAGCGGACTCCGCTTTGGTTCGCGTTGGTCGAGAGCCAGAGCTGGCCGTGATCGTCCGAAGCGAGCCAGAAGGTGTAATTGCCGGTGACGGGCGGGCAGAGATAGCCGTGCACGCGCGAGCCGTAGTTGTCGCCCGAATTGTTAGGGGCTTGAAATGACTTTATCCGCGCGGACGAACTGGGATTGCCGGGATAATTCGCCGAGTTCGTCAGGGCGCTCAACGAGGTGCCGGTGAGGCTGGTCCACACTTCGCGGGTAATTGAACCGAACGCCAGGGAACCGTCGCCGGGATACAAGTAAACCGCGAGTTGATCGTATGTGGTGCGGTCGCCGTCGGTGGCGGTCAACTGCAGGAGATAAAAACCGAACTGGGAAACATTGGCGGTGGTCGTCGCGGAGGCTGCGTTGCTGAACGTGACCGTGCCGGGTCCGCTGATCACGCTCCAAGTGGTGGTCAAGGGGCCGGGCAATCCGTCGTCAGTCGCAGCGCCTTGCAGCAGGATCGGATTGTTGGTGTAGGAGGTGTTGATGTCGTTGCCGGCGAGGACCGAGGGCGGGCTGTTGCTGGCCGATGCGAGCACCTGGACGGTGCAATTGTCGCCCGCGCTGGCGAGACCGTCGCTGGCCGTCAGCCGCAACACATAAGTGCCATTCGCTAAAAACCGGGCGGAGCAGACCGGTGAGGTCGGCGCATCGAACACGACTGCGTCCGGCCCGCTCACCCGCAGCCACGTCACGCTCGCGTTGCCGCTGTCATCGAACACGCTTCCGTTGAGGACCACGTTGGTTATTCCGTTGTCGAGAATCCGGTCGGGTCCGGCATCCACCAACGGAGCCTGATTGGCGGGCATCACCGTGATCAGCACGTCGTCGCTGTTGGTCGTGACGCCCGTGGACGCCGATAACCGGAGCACGTAGCTGCCGGGCTGCGAGAACGTCGCCGTGGTAGTGAGGCTCGACGGATTGGCGATGCTGACATTGGTCGGGCCGGCAGCCAGCGACCACCAAGTGAGCACGGTCCCGGGGACAGGCGGTTGCCCCTGAATCGTGACCGTTCCGTTGAGCGTTGTCGCAAGCCCGCTCACATAGGCCAGCGCGTCCTGGCCTGCATCCACTTGGGCGGGCGGCAATCCGCCGTCGGCTTGCTGTCCCACGGTGATGGGTTTGGTGGAGTTGCCGGTGGACAACGGCGCCGTCAAATCCAGCAACGTTCCATACTGACTCAGCCCGTGGTTGTTGTTGATGGCGTTGGTGGGGCCGAGAGGAATCGCCGGGCCGTAAACGGTGTTGGTCACGGTTTGATAGCCGGTCACGCGCGGATCAACGGGCTGGACGACTTGTCCCTGCGACTGGGCCAGTGTGTTTTCGTAAGCGCCGAAGAAGTCGGAGTTGCTGTCCAGCCAGAGCGTGAGGCGATGCAGTTCATTCGAGGTGAGGGTCAATCCGTAGTGATTCGTCGTCAGGACTTCCCGATACAAACGCGAGCCTTTCGCGCCGATTTGTCCGGGGATGCTGTTGGGCGTGTTCCACAGGTCGTAGCCGGTGTTGGCATACGCGCCGTAATAAAAGGCGAACTCGCGGAGGTTGAGGTAGGAATTATACCAGTAGTTGAAATTCGCGGAGTAGTTTCCGGCCCTCAGATCCATCGCCCCCTGCGTTTGATGGCAAGAAACGCATTTTGCATCCAGCACCGGCTGCACGAGCCGCGGGTAGCTGAACGGATTTGAACCCTCGACTTCCGGGGTGATCGTCGAGGGCGCGCGTTGAACGGCGACGGGCTGCACTTTCATTGCTGGGGCGCGGCCCCGCTTCTCATGACAGCCGGCGCACACGAGCGTCTCGCCGGGCTTGACGTAAGTGAGCGACCGCATCGACTGGACAGCCTCCTTGTTCGCATCCAGCGCCTGAAAGAAAACCGGCGTGTCAGCGGCCAGGGTGAAATACGCGCTGCCATCGCTTTCGACCGGCACCGTTCCCAGCACGCGTCGTCCCGGTTTCTCCTGCGCGTAGCCCATGTGCGGCGTGATGTGATCCGGCGTGGTCTTGGGGAGAACCTCCATGATCCGCAGATACTTGATCTCGGTGTTGGTGGGCAGCGGCAGGGTGCTGTCATACACGTTCATCAGCGCCACTTTGCCGGTGGTCGGCAGGTTGGTGTAAACCGATGGATTGAATGTCTGGCCGGGGAGCAACGGCAGTCCGGAAGCGACGCGGTGCGGAATCAGCGGCGGTGTCGGCCGGGAGATCGAGGGGAATGGGATACTCGCAGATAATGGCCGGGTCGTGGTAGATTACGGTCTTCAGCCCCGTCTTCGCATCGAGCAGCGTGATGGCATGGGTGGTGGAAGTTGGGTCGTAGCCACAGAGATAGAAGCGTTCGTTCAGCGCCCACGCGGTGGCGAACTTCCAGTCGGTGGTCGCCCCGGTCGTGGCTTCGGGAAATTGTGCTTCAGGGGTCAGCACCTTCAGTGGCGACATCGCACCGTCGTCCTCCACCCGCGGATCAATCAGAACTAACGAACCAAACGTCTGCCCATGATGAGGCGACGCCGTGGCGACGTATTTGTGCGAACCGGGAATGGAGCGCACATCCTGCTCCATGTGGGGATTGACGTATTCGCCCACTTTCCAGTTTCCCTGGATGGAACGGGCATCCCGGCCATCCGGGTAGGTGATCCAGGGATGGTGCGCTTGATTGTCACCGCGATCCACGTAATCCCAGCGCGTGTAAATGATCATGCCGTCGTTGTCCACCCACGGATGCCACTCGTTGGTCTCGTGCGCGCTCAGCAGGGTGATGTCGGTGCCGTCCGCGTTCATGGTGTATAGGCTGTATGTCGGACAGAGGCGGGCGTGGCAGCGGCCATAGCCCCCGCGGCGTTCGGAGATGAACACGATGCGACCGTTGGGCAGCGGGTAAGGGAAAAGATCGTTCACCGGTCCATCGGTCAGTTGACGCAGACCGGTGCCATCCACGCTCACCTTGAAGATGTGAAACGTGGTGTGCTCATTCCAAGTGTAGGTAGGGCCGGCTGCTTCGGTGTGGCAGAAGTAAATGATTTTGCCGTCGAAGGAGAGGCTTGGGCTCAGGAAGCTGCCGAAGTTCAACTTCTGCCCGATGAACCGTCCGTTTTCGCAAACGGCATTGGTCAGCACGTCGCGCAACGTCGGATTGTCGGAGAAGGCGTTCTCCTGAATATAAACTCCGCCGCCGACCACCGCGTGGAATCCAAAGAAAGAATCCACCATGTGATCGTATTTCGCCTTCTGCCGTTTCAAGAAGACGATGTCCTTGAACTTCAACAAAGGATTGGCAAACGCCACCCGGCGGCTCACCTCGCTGACGTTGCGGAAGAGCGCAAGCCTCTCTGACGTTGCGGTAACGCTGATCGCGGCGTTCTCCTGCTCCAGGTCCGTCAATTTCGCCGCCTCGCTGTCGAGCAAGCCGCCCTGATTGAACTCGTTGAGCAGCGTCGTTGTCCGGCGCAAGAGCACGTCCACCGGGTCGCGGTCGGACGCGCTCGGCACGGAATTCGTGCAATAGGCGTGCTGCAGCCACGCGGCGCTCGGCGGATTCAAAATTTGAGCGGCCAGGGTGTTGAACTCGTCCGCGTCGGTGTCTCGTGCTTGCACGGACAGCGCGGCGAGGACGAGAGCCAGGCCAATTGCCGCGGCGATGAAGCATTTGCCCGCTGCGACGCGTTTCAACGAATCCTGTCGATCACAGGATGTCGGACCGGTTGTCATAAACTTTGCCGAAGGTGTTCAACTGGCGTGCCGGGCAGGTGCGTCCGGATGGGTCTGGGGCAAATGCCCCCCGGGCTTTGGCTGTGCGGGCCGATAGTTGATTCTGGCAGAAAGAATAAGGCGGCAAGGAGCCGCCTTCAAACGGAAATTGGCTTTAAGTGGACGTTTCTTGTCGTGCCGCAGCGACCGCCTTGGAGCGACGGAATAGGCTGGGACGCTGAATCGGCGGCAGCTTAGGTGTTTTTGCAGAACATCTTCCCCGGCAACTGGCGGATCAGGCGCTTCATTTCCAGACTGAGCAGGGCGACGCTGGTGGCCGAGGCGGGCAGGCCGCATTGGCGGATGACGTCGTCAATGCTGAGGTCGTCCTTGCCGAGCACGTCGTAAACCGCCTGCTCGTTGGCCGACAGTTCGAGCGCCGGCAGGACACCCGTCTCGGCGGGTGACGGCGGGCGGTTGCTGGACGGGAAGAGATACTCGAACTCGCTGAGGATGTCCTCGACGCCTTCGCAGAGCTTGGCGCCCTTCTTGATCAGGTCGTGACAGCCCTTGCTGCGCGGCGAATCAATGCGTCCCGGGACGGCGAAGACCTGGCGGCCATACTCGGTGGCGAAGTTGGCGGTGATGAGCGCGCCGCTGGTGAGGTTGGCCTCGACGACCACCGTGCCGAGGGTCATGCCGGCGACGATGCGGTTGCGGATGGCAAAGGACTGCTTGTCGCCCCTGCGGTTGAACGGGAACTGGGTGATCACGGCGCCGTTGGCGGCAATGCGGTCGAACAGTTCCTTGTTCTCCGGAGGGAACACGATGTTGATGCCCGTGCCCAACACGCAGACGGTCCGGCCCTTGGCGCTCAACGCGCCTTGATGCGCCGCGGTGTCAATGCCGCGGGCGCCGCCGCTCACGACGGTGACGCCCAGGTAGGCCAGTTGATAGGCCAGGCGCCGGGCCGTCTCGATGCCGTAATGGGTGGTCTGACGCGACCCCACTAGGGCCACCGCATTCCGGTCCCGGACCGACCAATCGCCCTTCACATAGAGCACCAGGGGGGGATCGTAGATCTCGCGCAGGCTCGGAGGGTATTCGGGGTCGGACGGAATGACGGCCCGGCAGCCGAATTCCTCCAGGCGCTGGAGTTCGCCGGCCAGGTCGGCGGTCTTCTCCCAACCGGCGATGGCCGCGGCGGTGTCCGGGCCAATGCCCCGCACCCGTTCCAGTTGCGCGCGGGAGGCGGTCAGGATGGCGGGAGCGTCCCCGAAATGGTCCAACAACAACTTCGCCCGCACCGGCCCCAGGCCCTCGATCAGGTTCAGGGCCACCCACGCTTCCCTCGCATCCATGCGCCGTGGTTACCCGACCGCACGCCAAACCGCAAGCCCGGCGTGCCCGGCGTGCCCGGCGCCTCTTCACTGCCCGGGTTGGCCGCTGGATCGCATCTGCGCCAGGTCTTGCGCGATCCGTCTGCCCAGCCGCCGCACGTCCTTCTCTTCGTCGCTCCGGGACAATACATACCGCGCCGCCATGACGTAGGGATTCATCGAAACCACCGCTCCGGGCAGGGGCTTCGATCCCGTGCCGGTTCCATACACCAGGACGGGTTGCTCGCGGCTTTGCCGCAGATCGTAGATCGCCACCTGCACCAGCACCTCCGTGGAGCCGGAACCAAACCCGACCATCACGCGCTTGAGCCGGTTCCGCTCGTCCATTTCCATGAACTGGCCGCTGACCACCAGCGCATCCGCGGGCAGGACAGTTCCCGTCGTTTCGCGGCCGGCGGGAATGTTCAGCTTGGCCAACTCTTGCGCGATGGTCTCCGAAAGCAGCCCGGACAGGCGGGCTGCCTGCTGCTCCGGCGTTTCCTCGGGCCGCAGGTTGCCCAAGATGCGCTTCGCCGGCCCTTGACGACTGGGGGCCAGGCCTGGATCCGCGTGCAGGCGGGCCACGTCGAACAGAAAATCGCGCACGACCACGGGCCTCGCCTGGGCTGCCGTCCGCGCCGGATCACGGCCCGCATCCGGCGCGGCATCCGGCGCGGGCGAAGGGGATTGGCAACCCGCGCAGAGAAGAAATGCGGCGGTCGCGAGCATCGCGATCCGCAGCCCGGTGCGGTCCGGGCAGGGGGCGATGGCGGTGAGGCACGGCGACTTTCGTGCCGGCCGGCATTGGGCTTGCATGGGCGGATGGTTGCATTGACAGCGCACTTTTCAATGCGGAACCGGATCCTGCTGGGATGGCCTTGCCTCCCTCACACGAAATCGGAAGGTGCGGATCCGGGGCTCACTGGAAGAGCGGGATCTGGGCCTGGCTGCGCTCGATGGACTCGGTGAGGGTGCTGGCGCGGCCGTTGCGGCGCTCGATGATGTGCTTGTCCAGGGTGGGATCAAAGGCCACGGGATAGTTCCCGTCGTAACAGGCCATGCAAAAGCGGCGCTTGTCGAGCCCGGTCGCCTTCACCATGCCGTCCTGGGACAGGTAATGCAGCGAGTCGGCGTTGAGGTAACGGCGGATCTCCTCGAGTTCCATGTTTGCCGCCATCAGCTTGCTGCGGTCGGGGAAGTCGATGCCATAGACGCAGGGATTGCGGTGGGGCGGGCAGCTCACCAGGACGTGCACCTCTTTCGCCCCGGCTTCCTTGAGATTGTTCACGCGGGTCTTGCAGGTGGTGCCGCGCACGATCGAGTCGTCCACCACCACCACGCGCCGGTTGCGCACCATTTCCTTGATGAGATTGAGCTTCACGCGCACGTTGAAATCCCGGATCAACTGCGAGGGTTGCAGGAAGCTGCGTCCGACGTAATGGTTGCGCACGAAGGCCATTTCGAAGGGAATGTTCGATTCCTGCGAGTAACCCAGCGCCGCGCAGTTGCCGCTGTCCGGCACCGGCACGACAATGTCCGCTTCGATGGGGTATTCCCGGGCGAGCTGACGCCCCATCTCCACCCGCACGTTGTAAACGTTGCGGCTGGTGATGGTGCTGTCCGGCCGCGCGAAATAGACGTATTCGAAGATGCAGAACGCCCGGCGGGTGTGTTCCGGGAAGGCCTGGATGCTCTGCAGCCCGTTGGGCCCGATGATCACGATCTCGCCCGGCTCGACATCCCGCACGAACTCGGCCTGGATCAAATCGAAGGCGCAGGTCTCGCTGGCCAGCACCCAGGAATCCCGGATGCGCCCGATGGACAGGGGCCGGAAGCCGTGCGGATCGCGGACGCCGATCAATTCCTTCTCGGTCATGATGGCCAGCGAGTAGGCCCCCTCGATGCGGCGGATGGTCTGAACCAGGTCGTTGCCCTGGCCGTTGAATCCGGGCTGGGCCATAAGGTGGAGCATGATTTCGCTGTCCACCGTGGTCTGGAAGATGGAACCGCGCGATTCGAGTTCGTCCCGGAGTTTCGAGGCGTTGGTCAGGTTGCCGTTGTGCGCGATGGCGATCTGGCCTTTGGCGCAATCCACGGTCAACGGCTGCGCATTGACCATGAGGGAGGAGCCGGTGGTGGAATAGCGGGTGTGGCCGATGGCCATGTGGCCCACGAGGTTGTGAAGAATCTCCCCCGTGAACACCTGCGGCACCAGTCCCATCCCGCGGTGCGTGCGGAATCTCCGGCCATCGCACGCCACGATGCCCGCGCTCTCCTGGCCGCGATGCTGGAGGGCGTAAAGCCCGTAGTAACTCAGCTCCGCCGCGTTGGGATGGCCGTAAATGCCAAAGACGCCGCAATAATGTTTGGGATGATCCGGATTCTGCATCGCCGCACGCCAGGCTATTCCATCGGACCGCCCGACCGTAGGCAAGTGTCAAATTGACTTGTTTCGCCAGGAAGCGGGTTTTGGCAGCAAAAGGCCATGATTCAATGGGTGCTTTCCTGCGCCAATGGGTGGCCGGCGGCGTAGCCCTGCACCATTCCGGACAACTCAGCCACCACCTCGGCGTAATTCGGATCATTCGCGAGGTTCCGCAGTTCCACCGGGTCCTCCGCCGGATCGATCAACATCGCCCCGGGTCCACGCCCGAAGAACTCGGCGTAACGCCAGCGTTCGGTGCGCACCAGAATTCCGGACAGCGACCGCCCATCCTCGCTCCAAACGGTGAAGGCCGGATGGGGCCAGGGCGCCCCCGGATCACGCATGAGGGGCACGAGGCTCCGACCTTCCAGCCCGGCAGCGGGCTCCAGCCCGCACAACTCGGTGAGGGTGGGATACAGGTCCACCATCTGCACCACGCGGGAGCAGACCCGTCCCTGTCCCGCCGCCTGCCTCGGATCACAAATGAAGAACGGGGTGCGCGTTCCCTGCTCCCACAGCGAACCGGCCTTGGACCATTTGCCCTTTTCTCCAAGCTGATAGCCGTGGTCTCCCCAGAACACCACCAGGGTCTTCTCGCGAAGCCCCAACTCGTCCAGCGCCGCAAGCACGCGACCCACGTTCCAATCCATCCAGGCGCTGGACGCGAGGTAGGCCCGGATCATCTGCCGCGCCTCCTCCGGCGAAGCATCGCGCCCGATGAACAGGTCTGCGTTCTGTGGCCGGATGCAACCGGCGGGGAAGCCTGGAGGCACGGTCGGGCGCGGGGCGAAATCGGGCGGAAGCGGAATGTCCTCGATCTTCCACAGGTCGTAAAAACGCTGCGGCGCCTCGGGCGGACTGTGCGGCTTGAGGAATCCGCAGCCGATGAAGAACGGTTGGTCCTTCAACCGCCGCAGCGCCTCGATGGTCCGGTCTGCGGTCTTGTAGTCCCCATGCGATTGACCCATGCCCTCGAGCACCACCCGGCGGTCCGAACGCTGGTTCTTGGTGAGCCTGGGCCCGCCCGCCTTCGCCGCCCCGGTGTCCTCATCCGGATCGGCAGGGGTGGCGGACGGCTTGCGACCGCCGCCGGTGGACGTCTGGCCCCCCGCGCCGGGAACCCCCGCCAACGTCCGGACCTGGCCGTTTTCGCTCCACGCATCCGTGTCATCAATCCCGCCGTGAAAAATCTTGCCGGCCCGCACCGTCACGTACCCGTGGTTCTTGAAGTGTTTGGGCAGGCTGACGAAATCCGGGTGGGTGTCCCCGAACCAGGTGCGATTGCCCAGGACGCCGGTGGTGGTGGGATGCCGGCCGGTCAGCATCGAGGCACGCGACGGGTTGCAGAGCGGGAACTGGCAGTACGCCCGTTCAAAGCGGACGCCCGTGGAGGCCATGCGATCCAGATTGGGTGTCCGGGCCAGGCGGCTGGCGTAGCAGCCCAGCTCGGTGCGCATGTCGTCCGAGATGATCAACAACACGTTCATGCGCTGGGCGTTGGTTTCCGTGGCACCAACCGCGGTCGTTGCGAGGGCGGCGAGCGCGAGTGCTCCGGCAAGGCAAAGTCGGTTCATGAGGTTTGATCGAAAGATGCCTCACCTGCCGGAAATGGAAACAATTTTTGGGGCGCCGCTGAGTGCTCTTGGTTTGCATTCGGAAAGCCCCTTGAACTACGCTGCCGCCGTTGTGGCCGGCTCGTTCTGGCGTGCAGCGGATACCGCGCCCTTGATCGGCGCGGGAAGGGCAGCCGATTTCGCCGTGCTCACAAACTGGAGACCCTGATCATGACACTGCCTCGATTGACCCTGCGGCCGTTTCGGCGAGCGTTCCTGCCCGTCTTGTTCTGCGCCATGGCTTTTCCCAGCGCTTTGGTCGGCCAGACGAACACCCCGACCGCGGACGCGGAGGTGCCGGGCTGGCTCACCCAACCGTTGTCCCTCGACGACGCGCTGGACCTCGCGCTCCGGCAGAATCCCGCCATCTTGAAGAGCCAGAAGGATCTGGAGGCTACGCATGGAGTGGCGGTGCAGACCCGGGCCATCGCCTTGCCGCGGCTGCGCGCGTTGGGCGATTTCAACTTCAATGACGGCACCGAGTCATTCACCTTGCCCGGAGGCACCTTCAACTTTCAGCAGGACAAGAACTGGACGGCGGGCATCCGGCTGGAACAGTCCATTTACGAAGGGGGTCGGATGCGTTCCTCGCTGCGCGCCGCCCGTCATCTGCAGGACCAGGCGGTGCAACAGCATCGCGCCGTGATCAACAACACCATTCTCGAGCTTCGCACGTCGTACCTGGACACGCTCCTGGCAGCCGAGCAGATCGTGGTCAATGAGAAGTCCGTGGCGCTGCTGCAGAAGGAACTCGACGACACGCGCCGTCGGTATGAGGCGGGCACGGTGCCGAAGTTTGATGTGTTGCGCGCCGAGGTGCAGGTGGCCAACGCCAAGCCCAAGCTGAGCCGCTCGCGCAACGCGTGGCGTATTTCCAAGAACAGTCTGACCAGCCTGCTCGGCTACAATCTGCCGACCAACATCTGGGAGAACATCCCGCTGCAACTGACCGGGCGGCTGGAGCGCGAGCCCTTCGAAGTGGACCTGCCCAACGCCCTGGCGCAGGCCATTCAAAACCGTCCCGAGCTGGCGGTCATCCGGCAGTCCCGCGAACTGGCGAAGGAGGAAGTGATCAACGCCCGGTCCGGGTACAAGCCGACCCTGCAGGTTTTCGGCGGTTATCAGGGACGCAACACGAGTTTCGAGGACGACCTGGGGGTGGTGGTGGATGGCTGGGTGGCGGGGGCGCAGGCGAACTGGAACCTCTTCGATGGACTGGCCACGCAGGGGCGCATCACCGAGGCCAAGGCGAAGCTGCAGCGGGCGGATCTCGAGGAGGCGGATTCCATGCGCCAGATCGAATTGGAAGTCCGCACCGCCTACTCCGGGTTCATCGAGGCAAGCGAGGTGCTCGATTCCACGGAGAAGGTGGTGGAACAGGCCGACGAAGCCTTGCGACTGGCCACCTCGCGCTACGATGCCGGCACCGGCACCCAACTGGATGTACTGGCGGCGGAAACCTCCCTCACCGAGGCGCGTACCGATCAAGAACGTGGCCCTGCGGGATTACGCCGTGGCCCTGGCGCGACTCGAACGCGCCATCGGTTTGGACTACGCCGTGAAGAGCCCCGCGCCTTGAGCTCCGGCCTAACTCATCGCCCGGGCGATGCTGTTCCACCAGCCGTCGTGCAATTCGCTGACGGATGCGCTGAAGCTGCCGGCGGCGGCGGCCACTTTCAAAGCGTCGCCTCCCACCGTACCGATGCGGTGGGCTGGAACCCCCATCAGCCGGGCGCGTTCGACCATCTTCGCGGCATCGAGTTCGGCGCAGGTCACCACGACGCGATGCTGGGTTTCACCAAACAGCAGGGCGTCCTGGCGCACGGCGGGGGAGGCGTTCGCGCTGATTCCGGTGGTCGGTAGCCCTTCCCCGGACGGGCAGGACGCCTGTGCCACATGGGTCAGGTCCACGGTGGCGCCGATGAGCCGGGGGGTGTCGCGGGCGGTGAGTTGGGAGATGCAGCACTCGGCCAGCGCCACGGCGAGGCCGCCTTCGCTGCAATCGTGCGCGCTCTTGACGCCGCCGGCCTGGATGAGGCCGAGCAGGGTGGTGTGCAGGGTCTCGGCGCTGGTCGAGATCGCAGCGCGGCGGCAGTGCCGGTCTTCTGGCCGTGGACCACCTGCAGGTAGGCGCTGCCGCCCAGGCCCTGCAGCGGATCGGCCGCGTCCACCGGCGCGCCCAGCAGGATGATCGCGTCGCCCTCGTCCTTGAACCATTGGGTGGTGATGTGCTCGGGCTTCTCGATCAGGCCCACCATGGCGACGGTGGGCGTGGGGTCGATGGGGCCGCTCGGGCTCTGGTTGTAGAGCGAGCAGTTGCCGCCGGTGACGGGCGCGTTGAAGGCGCGGCAGGCGTCGGCCAGCCCGCGCACGGATTCCTTGAGCTGCCAGAACAGCTCGGGGTTGTGCGGGTTGCCGAAGTTGAGGTTGTCGGTCACGCCCAGCGGCACGCGCGCCGGAGCAGGCCAGGTTGCGCGCGGCCTCGGCCACGGCGGTCTTGCCGCCTTCGTAGGGGTCGAGATAGACATAGGCGCCGTTGCAGTCCGACGGTGATGGCGATGTATTTCTCGGATCGGAATCGGAGACTTGAGGTTTGAGATCGGCTCCGCCGGGCAGCGGCGGAGCGAATCGGCCTTGATCCGGATCACCGCGGCGTCGCTGCCGGGGCAGACGACCGAGTTGTCGCGCACCATGTGGTCGTATTGGCGATAGACCCAGTTCTTGGAGGCGATGGTGGGCCAGGCGAGCAGCTTCTTGAGATCGGCGACGGGGTCTGTGGTGTCCGGCAATGCCGTCGAGCCGGAAGGCGCGCACCGCCTTGAGGTAGGCCGGCTCCCGGGCTTCGCGGTGATAGACGGGCGATTCGTCGGCGATCTTGCCGGGCGGGGATGTCGGCCACGACCTGGCCGTGGTGCTGCACCACCATGCGGCCGGTGTCGGTGACGAAGCCGATCTCCGACCAGGGCAGGTCCCACTTGTCGAAGATGCGCTTGACCTCCTCCTCGCGGCCCTTGTGGACGATGATCAGCATGCGCTCCTGGGATTCGCTGAGCATGATCTCGTAGCTGCGTCATGTTCGGCGCGCGCTGCGGCACCTTGTCCAGTTCGATCTCGATGCCGGTGCCGGCGCGGGCGGCGGTCTCGCAGGTGGAGCAGGTCAGGCCGGCGGCGCCCATGTCCTGGATGCCGGCCACCGCGCCGGTGGCGAGCAGTTCGAGGCAGGCTTCGCAGACCAGCTTCTCCATGAACGGATCGCCCACCTGCACCGCGCCGCGCTGCTGCTCGGCGGATTCCTCGGTCAGGTCCTGCGAGGCGAACGCCGCGCCGGCCAGGCCGTCGCGTCCGGTGGCCGGGCCGACGTAGAAGACCGGGTTGCCGATGCCCTTGGCGGCGCCGCGGGCGATCTGGTCGTGGCGCAGCACGCCCAGGCAGAAGACGTTGACCAGCGGATTGCCCTCGTAGGATTTGTCGAAATAGACCTCGCCGGCCAGGGTGGGGATGCCGAAGCAGTTGCCGTAATGCGCGATGCCCGCCACCACGCCGCCGAACAGCCGGCGGACCTCGGGGTTGGAGAGCTCGCCGAAGCGCAGCGAGTTCGAGCGCGGCGACTGGGCCGCGCGCCCATGGTGAAGATGTCGCGCACGATGCCGCCCACGCCGGTGGCGGCGCCCTGGAACGGCTCGACCGCGCTGGGATGGTTGTGCGACTCGATCTTGAACGCGATGGCCAGGCCGTCGCCGATGTCGATGATGCCGGCGTTTTCCTCGCCGGCGCCCACGAGGATCTTGGGCGACTTGGTGGGGAAGGTCTTGAGCAGCGGGCTTGGTGTTCTTGTAGGAGCAGTGCTCGCTCCACATCACCGAGAAGATGCCCAGCTCGGTGTAGCTGGGCTCGCGGCCGAGGATCTCCTGGATCTTGGCGTATTCCTCCGGCGTCAGGTTGTGCTTGGCAACCAGTTCGGGCGTGATGGCGGGTTCGGTCATCGATGCTTGCAGCGCATCCGGTCCATCCAAATGCGACGCGCAGGATGAGGCCGATCGGCGGTTGAAACAAGGAAACAACGGGGGGTGCCCCCAAGAGGGGCGCATCTCAGTTTCTTGAAAGCCCTTCCCTGTCTGACGAAAAGCCAAGGTCACCAGCCAATTCGAAGCGCGACCTCCGAAGTCCGAAGCACATCCGAATTCCGAGGGCCGAACTCCGATCGACGCCCTTCCTGGTCCGCCTGCGCTTTCGGTGCCTCTGGGCTGGGGCAACGCCAGGTCGATGTCCCGCAGAACACGCACACACACGGAGAGTCGGTTCGGACGTTTGGGCCTCGGGCTTCTTTCGGATTTCGAGCTCCGGCACTCGGAGTTGACGGCTCCCACCGAAAGGAGCGAGGCACCTGAATCAGTGGGGGAGCTTCCGCCCGAGGACGTCCCCGGCCGCCCGCACCAGCGCATCCATCTCCGCCGGCGTGCCGATGGTGATGCGCAGGTAATTCCGCACCTCGGGCGCGCTGAACCAGCGAACCAGGACCTTGCGGGCCCGCAGCTTCTCCAACCATTCCTCGGCCGCAAACGTGGGTGGTCGGGCCAGGATGAAATTGGTCTGGCTGGGCAGCACTTGAAAGCCCAGGTCGATGAGGCGGGCGGCGGTTTGCTCGCGCGTGGCGATGATCTCCTTGAAATTCCGACGGTAATAGGACAGGTCGTCAAGCGTGGCCTCGGCGGCCACCTGTCCCAGACCGTTCACATTGTAGCTGTCCCGGATCTTGTGCAGGGCGTCGATCAGTTCCGGGGGGCCCACGAAATAGCCGATCCGCTGGAAGCAGAGCGAATAGGCCTTTGAAAAGGTGCGCGAGACAATCACGTGCGGATACCGGAGCGCCAGGGCCATCGCCTGTTCGCCGGCGAAATCCGCGTACGCTTCGTCCAGTACGACCACCCCCTTCATCCACCGACACAGCGCCTCTAACTCAGCCACGCTGTAGCCGCGTCCGCTGGGCGCGTTGGGCGTGGTGATGAAGGTCAGCGCCGCCCGGAAATCACACTGCCTTCCCAGCCTCAACTCCTGAAGGCCGGGGAGGCTGAAATCAGGGTTCAGCGCCACCGCGTTCGAGTCGGAGCCGTGAATGGCGGCCAGCACCGGGTAAAGGGAATAGCTCGGGGTGAAGAACTGGACGACCGACGGCGACCCCAGGTGCGGTCGGCGGCATGGCCGATGTGCGGCTCGGCGAACGCGCGTGTGGCCAGGGCGAGCAATTCGTCCGAGCCATTGCCCACGATGAGGTTCTCCGGCTGGCAGCCGTGCAGTTTGGCCAGCTTCGCCCGGAGGCCGTCCGCGGAAGGGTTCGGGTACAGGCGGAGCCGTCCGTCCACCGCCGTCTTCACCGCCGTGAGCACGTTGGGGGAGGGCGGATAAGGGTTCTCGTTGGTGTTGAGTTTGATCAGGCCTTTGATCTTCGGCTGCTCGCCGGGAACGTAAGGGTGCAGCGACCTAACCAGTGGGCGGATCAACCTGCTTCGGTGGGTTGCGTTCATTTCAATCATATCCCGTCATCCCAGCCGCACCTCCGCGCTCCTGCCATGCGCCTCCAACCCTTCCATCTCGGCAAACTTCTGCACGGCCGCAAGTGACTTTCGCAACGCCGTCTTGTCGTATTGCACAATGCTGGTGCGGCGCTGAAACATGTCCGCGGTGAGCCCCGGGAAGGATCGCCCGGCGCCGCCGGTGGGCAGGGTGTGGCTCGGGCCGGCGACGTAATCGCCCAGCACGGTTGGAGTGTTGGGGCCGATGAAGATGGCTCCGGCGGTGGTGAGTCGGGGGACCACTTTGGCCGCGTTGCGCGTCATCACCTCGAGGTGCTCGGGCGCAAGCTGGTTGGTGAGCGCGACGGCGGCGTCCAGCGTCCTGGTTTGGATCAGCCAACTGTTCCGATCGAGCACCGGATGGATCAGGTTGCGTCGGGCCCGTTTCGGGAGCTGTCGGGCAAGCTCCTTTTCGACGGCGTGGAGCAGCTTTGCCGATGGGGTGACCATCCACACTCGTTCATGCCCGGACCCGTGTTCCGCCTGGGCCAGCAGGTCGAGCGGCGATGAACTTGGGATTGGCCGAATCATCCGCCAGCACCAGCAACTCGCTGGGGCCCGGCAACAGGTCGATCGCCACGTAACCCACCAACAGCCGTTTGGCCGCCACCACATAGGCGTTGCCCGGACCGAAGATCTTCTGCACCCGCCCGATGTGGTCTGTGCCGAACGCCATGGCCGCGATGGCCTGGGCACCGCCCACCCGATAAACTTCCGTGGCGCCTGCCGCCCGCGCGGCGAACAGAAGCGCCGGGTTGATGGAACCGTCCCGCCGGCAGGGTGTGCAGACGACGATCTCCGGACACCCGGCCACCCGGGCCAGTGTCACGGTCATGATCGCGGTGGACACCAGCGGGGCGGTGCCTCCCGGGATGTAGATTCCCACCCGCTGGAACGGGTCGAACTTCTCGCCCACCTGGGCGCCCTGCGCGTTCTTCCCCATCCAGCTCTTGCGGAGACAGCGCTGGCTGTAAGCCGCCACATTGCGGTCGGCAAATTTCACCGCGGCGCGCAGGGATTCGTCCGCCTTGATCGATGCCGCCATGTATTCCGCATGCCCCACGCGCAGCCGGTCTGCGGCGAACCGTGCCCCATCGAGCCGCTCGGTGAACTCGATCAACGCCGCGTCGCCGCGCGCCCGAACCGCCTCGGTGATCTCGCGCACCCGCTGCTCGATCTGGAGGTCAAACAGGCTCGAGGGCGCGGTCAAATCCCGCAGTTGCTGCTCGTAGTCCCGGTCGGAGTAGCGGACAATTCTCATGGCCAAAGGCTAGGGAAGGGACGGCCCGAAGTCAAAACGGCTGGCGTCCCACCGGGCAGATGCGCTTTCCTGAGAGCGGCGCCTGCCCAAGTTGCTGCCAACCTTTTGCTTTCGTTCCCGAAGCAATGTCGAGATAGTCCCGACATGCGCAATCCAATCATCGTGGCGTTGGACGTGCCGACTGCTGAGCAGGCCATGCAACTGGCGGAACAGGTGGCGCCGGCGGTCGGCGGATTCAAGATCGGCATGGAGCTGTTCACTGCGGCCGGGCCGGAAGTGGTGCGGCGCATCCGGAGCACCGGCGCGAGCGTGTTCCTGGACCTCAAGTTCCACGACATCCCCAACACCGTGGCGCGGGCGGTGGCGGCCGCCGTGCACCTGGACGTGCAGATGCTGACCGTGCATTCCAGCGGCGGGATGGAAATGTTGCAGGCCGCCGAACGCGCCGCCCAGGACGCTGCCCGTGAACTGGGGCGAATGCCCCCGCTGGTGCTGGCCGTCACCATTCTCACCAGCCTCGACAGCAATGCACTGAACGCCGTCGGGCTGGATCCCCATGTGGGTCGCCAGGTGCTCCGGCTGGCCAACCTGGCCAACACCGCCGGATTGAGGGGCCTGGTTTGCTCGCCTCTGGAAGTCGCCGAACTCCGGCAATCGCTGCCCGAACACTTCCAACTGGTCACGCCCGGCATCCGACCGGCCTCCAGCCCGTCGGACGACCAGAAGCGCACCCTGAATCCGCGACAGGCGATCGAGGCGGGCGCCAACTGGCTGGTGATCGGACGCCCCATCTACGCCGCGAAGGACCCGCGTGCAGCCGCCGAAGCCATCCTCCAGTCCATCGGCTGAGGGATCCCATTTGGCACGTCTGGCCCCATCTGCTATGGTTAGCCAACACGGGGACTTTATGAGGCGCCTCCTCTTAGCCATCATCGGTTGTTGTCTGCTTGCCCCCAGCGCCGGACGCGGCGCGGAAAACCAAGTGGGGCTGATCCACATTGACGGAGCCATTGGCCCCGCGACGGCGGATTACATCCAGCGCGCGATCGAGGTGGCGACCGAGCGCGCCGATGTCTGCCTGGTGATCCGGTTGGACACACCGGGCGGGCTGCTGGACTCCACCAAGGACATCGTTCAATCCTTTTATGCCTCGAAGGTGCCCACGGTGGTCTACGTCGCACCCGAAGGGGCCAATGCCGGCAGTGCGGGATGCTTCATCACGCTGGCCGCCGACGTGGCGGCCATGGCGCCCAACACCAGCATTGGCGCCGCACACCCGGTGTCCATTGGTGGCAATCCACCGGTGGCGAGGAAAAGCCGGACGAGGTGATGAAGGAGAAGTTGGAGAACTACGCCACCAGTTACATGGAAAGCCATCGCTCAAAAACGCGGGTCGCAATGTGGAATGGGCGCGGTCCAGCGTGGTGAAGAGCGCCTCGATCACCGCGGAGCAGGCCCTCGAGCTGAATGTGGTTGACCTGATCGCCCGGGACCTGCCGGATCTGCTCCGCCAACTGGACGGGCGCACAGTGAATGGGGAGGCGCTGGCCACGCAGGAGGCCGGCGTGACGGAGATCCCGATGATCACCCGCGAGAAGGTGTTCCAACTGCTCTGGCGCCCCGAGGTGATGTTCATCCTGATGCTGGTGGCGATCTACGGCATCATCGGCGAACTGAGCAACCCGGGCGCCATCCTGCCGGGGGCGGTGGGGGCCATCGCGCTCGATCCTGGTGCTTTACATGTCCGCCATCCTGCCCGTGAACATCGCCGGGTTCGCTTTCATCGTCCTGGCCATCGGGTTGTTCTCTGGCGGACGCCTTTGCGCCCACGCACGGGGTGCTGACCGCCGGGGGCATCATCTCCTTTGCTCTTGGGCGCCCTGATGCTGTTCAATACGGGCGTGCCCGGATTCAGACTTTCTTTGGCTACATCATCCCGGTGACGCTCATCACCGCCGCGTTCTTCATTTTTGTGGTCAGCCGGGGGGTGCGAGCCCAATTTCTGCCGGTTCGCGCCGGGCGCGAGACCCTGATCGGCAAGGTGGTCAAGGCCGAGGACCCCATCAACACGGAAGCGGGGCGGGTGTTCGTCGAAGGCGAATACTGGAACGCCGTCAGCGACACGCCCGTTGCGGCGGGTCAACCGGTGGAGATTGTCGGCGTTCAGCGACTGATGTTGAAAGTAAAACCCAAACCTAAACCAAGGAAACTCCTATGGATGCCATTGCCAAACTCCTGTCGGTCGGTTCATGGATCATTCCCATTTTCATTCTCGGCGCCTTTGTGCTGCCGCAGATGATCCGCGTGCTGCGCGAGTACGAGCGCGGCGTCATCTTCCGGCTGGGCAAGCTCTACAAGGCCAAGGGCCCGGGCCTGATCTTCCTCATCCCCATCGTGGACCGGATGGTGAAGATGGACCTGCGGGTGGTGACCATTGACGTGCCCAAACAGGAGATGATGACGCACGACAACGTGCCGGTCTCGGTGGACGCCGTCGTTTATTTCCGCGTGGTGGACCCCGTCGAAGCCGTGATCAAGGTGGAGAACTTCTGGAAAGCCACGGCGTTGATCGTCGCAAACGTCCCTGCGCAGCGTGGTCGGCCAGGCGGATCTGGATGCCCTGCTGGCCAAACGCGACGACATCAACAAGAAACTGCAGGAGATCATCGATCGCCAGACCGATCCGTGGGGCGTCAAGGTGGTCTCGGTCGAGGTGAAGGATGTGGTGCTGCCGGAGGGCATGAAACGCGCCATGGCCAAGCAGGCCGAGAGCGAACGGGAACGGCGCGCCAAGATCATCAACGCCGAGGGCGAATTCCAGGCGGCGGAAAAAATGGTGCAGGCGGCTCACATGATGAGCAAGGAGCCCATCGCACTGCAGTTGCGCTTCCTCCAGACCATGCGCGAGATCTCCAGCGAGCACAACACCACCACCTTCCTCCCCATCCCGATCGATGTCTTCACGCCGTTCCTCAAACGGCCCGACGGCGGCGGTCAGTCCGGGGCATAGACAGACAGTTCAAGGCGATCCACCTGTTCCCCATTGTTGAGATTTTTGAATCTGAGCCGATGTTGGCTTGATATTGTCGGAAAAAACCGGCAGAAAATGCGGGCTTTGAGTTGCTTTCCGGGCTGCGTTGTGTCGCGCACGGGTGGTGCTCAGGCTCCAAACCTGAATACGATGGTCCAAAACAGCAGTGACATGACCGGCGGGCTTCCTCCCAAGCAGGGGCTCTATGATCCGCAATTCGAGCATGACGCCTGCGGCGTCGGTTTCGTGGCGCACATGAAGGGGCGCAAGTCGCACGACTTGATCCGGCAGGGATTGCAGATCCTGGTCAACCTGGATCATCGCGGCGCCTGCGGCTGCGAAGCCAACACCGGGGACGGAGCCGGCATGCTGCTCCAGATGCCCCACGAGTTCATGGTCAAGGCGGCGGATGAAGCGGGCATTTCGCTCCCCGCCTACGGCCAGTATGCGGCTGGATTGGTGTTCCTGCCCAAGGACCCGGCGCAGCGGGCCGACATCGAGAAGCGGTTCGAGCGCATCGTGCTCGACGAGGGGCAGCGGGTGTTGGGCTGGCGCGACGTGCCGGTGAACAACCGGTCGCTGGGCGATTCCGCCCTGGCAAGCGAACCGGCCATGCGCCAGTTCTTCATCGGTCGCAACGGCAACGGCGGCGCGCACGACGATCTTGCGTTTCGAACGCAAGCTCTTTGTCATCCGCAAACGCGCCGAGCAGTCCATTCGTTACAGCGGCAAGGTGCCGGGCGGTCAGATGTTTTATGTCTGCAGCCTCTCCTACAAGACCCTCATCTACAAAGGCATGCTCACCCCGGCCCAGGTCGAGGAGTATTTCCCCGACCTGAGCCAAGCCTCGATGGTCACGGCGCTGGCGCTGGTGCATTCGCGTTTCAGCACCAACACCTTCCCCAGTTGGGACCGCGCCCACCCCTACCGCGTGCTCGCCCACAACGGCGAGATCAACACCCTGCGCGGCAACATCAACTGGATGCACGCCCGCCAGGCCTTGTTCGCCAGCAAACTTTTGGGCGACGATGTCCAGAAGATCATTCCGGTCATCGACACCGACGGCAGCGACTCCGCCATGTTCAGCAACTGTCTCGAGATGCTGTCCATGACGGGCCGCGACATGGCGCATGCGGTCATGATGATGATTCCCGAGCCTTGGGAGAATCATGAGAGCATGGATCCGGAGAAGAGGGCCTTTTACGAGTATCATTCCTGTCTCATGGAGCCTTGGGACGGTCCGGCTTCGATTGCCTTCACGGACGGCAACCAGATCGGCGCGGTGCTGGACCGCAACGGGCTGCGTCCGTCGCGCTATTACGTGACCAAGGATGACTTGGTGATCATGGCCTCCGAGGCGGGCGTGCTGCCGATCGATCCCGAGCGGGTGGCCCGCAAGGGGCGTCTGCAGCCCGGCCGCATGTTCCTGGTGGACCTCAAGGAGGGACGCATCATCGCCGACGAGGAACTCAAGAAGCGCTACACCAGCGCGCATCCCTACCAGCAGTGGCTTGATCAAAATCATGTGCTCCTCAAGGACCTGCCCGAACCACCCGAGCTGCAGGAAGCGGATCACAAGACCGTGCTGCAGCGTCAGAAGGCCTTCGGTTACACCTTCGAAGACCTGCGCTTCCTCATCGGGCCCATGGCCAACGACGGGGTGCAGCCCCTGGGGTCCATGGGCAACGACACCCCGCTGGCCGTGCTCTCCAACAAGCCCCAGTTGATTTACAACTACTTCAAACAACTGTTCGCGCAGGTGACCAATCCGCCCATTGACCCCATCCGCGAGGAGATTGTCACCTCGACCGAGACGATGCTGGGATCCGAGGGCAACCTGCTGGAGCCCAGGCCGGAGAGCGCGCGGATCATCCGCCTCGAGCATCCCTTGCTCACCAACGAGGAACTCGAGAAGCTCCGGCATGTGGACCGGTCCGGATTCCGCGCCATCACGCTGCCCATCCTCTTCAACGTGGCTGACGGGCCGGCGGGGCTGGAGCGGGCGATGGACGCCCTGTTCGCCACGGCAGACAAGGCGATCCAGGAAGGCAACAACATTATCATCCTGTCGGATCGCGGTGTGAACGCCCACCTGGCGCGCATCCCGGCGCTGCTGGCGACCGCGGGGCTGCATCATCACCTGATCCGGCGTGGCACGCGCACGCGGATCGGGCTGGTGCTCGAGTCCGGCGAACCGCGGGAGGTGCACCATTTCGCACTGCTCATCGGCTACGGTTGCGGCGCCATCAACCCGTACATGGCGTATGAAACCCTCGATGACATGATCCGCGAGGGGCTGCTGACGGGCCTGGACCACAAGACGGCGGTCAAGAAGTACATCAAGGCCGCCGTCAAAGGTGTGGTCAAGACCATGGCCAAGATGGGGATCTCGACGGTCGCCAGTTATCGCGGCGCCCAGATTTTCGAGGCGGTGGGCCTGAACAGCAGCGTCATCGACAAGTATTTCACCTGGACGCCGTCCCGGATCCAGGGGGTGGGGATTGAAACGCTGGCGGAGGAGGTCTTGAGGCAACACGCCGAAGCCTTCGGCGAGCGGGATGCCAGGGGGGACGTGCTCGAGGCCGGCGGCCAGTATCAATGGCGCAAGGACGGCGAGTTTCACCTGTTCAACCCGGAATCCATCCACAAACTGCAGGCGGCGGCGCGTCTGAACAGCTACCCGCTCTACCAGGAGTTTGCGGCCATGATCAACGAGCAGTCGCAGCACTACTGCACGCTGCGCGGCCTGCTGGAGTTCAAGACGGGGCGGAAGCCGGTTCCGATTGAAGAGGTGGAGTCGGTCGAGGCGATCACGCGCCGGTTCAAGAGCGGCGCGATGAGCTATGGATCGATCAGCCAGGAGGCGCATGAGGCGCTGGCGATTGCCATGAACCGCCTGGGCGGCCGCAGCAACACCGGCGAGGGTGGCGAGGATCCCGCACGCTATACCTGGACCAACGACCAGGGCGATTCCAAGAACAGCGCCATCAAACAGGTGGCCTCGGGCCGCTTCGGCGTGACCAGTCATTACCTCTCCCAAGCCCGGGAATTGCAGATCAAGATGGCCCAGGGCGCCAAGCCCGGTGAGGGCGGCGAATTGCCCGGCAAGAAGGTCTATCCCTGGATTGCCAAGGTGCGCGGAACCACCGCCGGCGTGGGGCTGATCTCCCCGCCCCCGCACCACGACATCTATTCCATCGAGGATCTTGCTGAACTGATTCATGACCTGAAAAATGCCAACCGCGAAGCGCGCATCAGCGTGAAGCTGGTGTCCGAGGTGGGCGTGGGCACGATCGCGGCCGGCGTGGCCAAGGCCCACGCGGATGTGGTGCTCATCAGCGGTTACGACGGCGGCACCGGCGCGTCGCCGCTTTCCTCCATCAAGCATGCCGGGCTGCCGTGGGAACTGGGGCTGGCGGAAACGCATCAAACGCTCGTCCTGAACAAGCTCCGCAGCCGGATCTACGTGGAGACCGACGGGCAGCTCAAGACGGGCCGGGATGTGGTCGTCGCCACCCTGCTGGGGGCGGAGGAATTCGGATTTGCCACCGCCCCGCTGGTGGCGCTGGGCTGCATCATGATGCGTGTCTGCCACCTGAACACCTGCCCGGTGGGCGTCGCCACCCAGGATCCGCGCCTGCGCAAAAACTTCACCGGCGCCGCGGATCATGTGGTCAACTACATGCGGTTCATCGCGCGGGAAATGCGCGAGATCATGGCCTCGCTGGGATTCCGGACGGTGGCGGAGATGGTGGGACGCACGGACGTGCTGGAGCCGCGCAAGGCGGTGGATCATTGGAAGGCGCGGGGCCTGGACCTGAGCCCCATCCTGTATCAACCCCAAGTCGGCCCCGAGGTGGGACGCTATCGCCAGATCGAGCAGGATCATGGGCTGGAGAAGTCCCTCGACCTCACGCGGATTCTCGAACTTTGCCGGCCGGCGATCGAACGGGGTGAAAAGGTCACCGCCGAACTCGAGATCCAGAACATCCACCGCGTGGTCGGCACCATCACCGGCAACGAGATCAGCAAGCGGTATGGAGCCAACGGCTTGCCGGATGGCACCATTCACCTAAAATTCAATGGCAGCGCCGGACAGAGTTTCGGTGCGTTCGTGCCCCGGGGCATGACGCTGGAACTCGAGGGTGACGCCAACGACTACTTTGGCAAAGGCCTGAGCGGCGGACGCCTGATCCTCTACCCGTCGCGAAACTCCACCTTCACCCCGGAGGAGAATATCATTGTCGGCAACGTGGCGTTCTACGGCGCCACCGGCGGCGAGGCGTTCATCCGCGGCATGGCGGGCGAACGGTTTTGCGTGCGCAATTCCGGCGTGAACGCGGTGGTGGAAGCGGTGGGCGATCACGGGTGCGAGTACATGACCGGCGGACGGGTGGTGGTCCTGGGGCCCACCGGGCGCAACTTTGCGGCGGGCATGTCAGGCGGCATCGCCTATGTGCTGGATGAAGCCGGGGATTTTGAGAATCGCTGCAACCTGCAGTTGGTGGCGCTGGAGGAGATCGAGGAACCGTCCGAGATCGAGGAACTGCGCCTGCTGATCAAGCGTCACGCCGATTACACCCACAGCCAGCGCGCGTTCAAGATCCTGGCGCTGTGGGAAGAGTTCGCGCCCAGGTTTGTCAAGGTCATGCCCCGCGATTACAAGCGCGTGCTGCTCTCGCTCAAGAAGATCGAGGAGCAGGGCCTCAGCGGCGACGACGCCATCATGGCCGCGTTCGAGGAGAACGCCCGGGACGTGGCCCGCGTGGGCGGGGGCTGAGACCTTAACACAGAGAAGCAGACTCAAGATGGGTAAACCGACTGGATTCATCGATTACGTGCGGGACGCGGCCTCCGAGGTCGGCCCGCAGCATCGCATCAAGAACTGGCAGGAGTTCCACCGGCACTGGCCGGAGGAGGATCTGCGCCGGCAGGCGGCGCGCTGCATGGATTGCGGCACGCCCTATTGCCACACCGGGATCCTGTTGAAAGGCATGGCCAGCGGGTGCCCCATCAACAACCTCATCCCGGAATGGAATGACCTGGTGTATCGCGGCCTCTGGCGCGAGGCGCTCGATCGCCTGCATCGCACCAACAATTTTCCCGAGTTCACCGGACGCGTGTGTCCCGCGCCCTGCGAAGGGTCCTGCAACGCCGGCCTGGTGTCCTCGCCGGTCACCATCAAGGAAATCGAGTGCACCATCATCGACAAGGGCTGGGACAAGGGCTGGGTGCGTGCCCGCAGCCCCCCTAAGGTCCGCACCGGCAAACGCGTGGCCGTGGTCGGGTCCGGACCCGCCGGACTTGCGCCGCCGCCCAACTCAATCGCGCGGGGCACACCGTCACGGTGTTCGAACGAGCCGACCGCGTGGGCGGCCTGCTCATGTATGGCATCCCCAACATGAAGCTGGACAAGAAAACCGTCGTGCAGCGTCGCATCGGCCAGATGGTGGCCGAGGGCGTGACCTTCATGACGAATACCGAGGTGGGCGTCAATTACCCCGCCCGGAAGCTCATGGATGAGTTCGACGCCCTCGTGCTCTGCACCGGCGCCACCCAACCGCGCGACCTCCCCATTGAAGGACGGAAGCTCCAGGGAATCCACTTCGCCATGGACTTCCTCACCGCCAACACGAAGGCCGTGCTCGACGGACACAAGAACGGCAACTTCATCAATGCCCAAGGCAAGGAGGTGATCGTGATCGGGGGCGGCGACACGGGCACGGATTGCGTCGGCACCTCGATGCGCCACGGCTGCCGGAGCGTCGTTCAACTGGAGATCCTCCCCAAACCCCCGACGGAGCGGGCCGCGGACAATCCCTGGCCGGAGTGGCCCAAGGTGTACCGGATGGATTACGGTCAGGAAGAGGCCGCCGCGGTTTTCGGCGACGACCCCCGTCGCTATCTGACCACCGCGAAACGAGTTCGAAAGCGACGACCAGGGGCGGGTCAAAACCGTCCACACCGTCGAGATCGATTGGGAGAAAGATGCGCAAGGACGCTTTGTTCCCCGGGAGGTTGCCGGGACCGAGCAGGTCCGCCCCGCGCAACTTGTCCTCCTGGCCATGGGCTTCCTTGGACCGGAGCAGCCGTTGCTCGAACAACTGGGCGTCGTGCGTGACCCCCGTTCGAATGTTCAGGCGGCCTTCGAGAAGTACACCACCAACATTCCCAAGGTGTTTGCCGCCGGCGACTGTCGCCGCGGCCAGAGCCTGGTTGTCTGGGCGTTCAACGAAGGACGCGGCGCCGCCCGCGAAGTGGATCGCTTCCTCATGGGCGAGACCAGCCTGCCCTGATTGTTCAGGCAGGCGCCGGCGAGCGTGGCTCCGATTCATGGAGTGTTCGCAGCCGGGAATCCGCGCGCACACCCCTTGGCTGCATGATTGCCGTGGGTGGCGTCTCGATCTCAATTTCCTGAAAAAGTTCGGCTTCCGTAGCTGAATCAACTGGACTACGCTGGCCGGAGCCAGAAGATACCCGGCACACACCACTATGGCAAAACGGCGCAAACTGCCTCCAGTCTCCTCACCGGAGCCTATTCCATCCAACACGGTTCAGCAGAACCAACCGGCTCCGAAACCTCCGGAACCCAAGGCAAGCCCCGAAGCTCCGAAGGCCCTAGCCCAGCCCGCTCCAAAGGTCGTCAAGAGCTTTGCTGACTTGGACGTCCCCCCACCGGACCCTGGCAAACCCGCGCCCGTCGTCGCCAAGCCAGCATCGGACATTGCCAAGTCGCCTCTTCCGTCGGATGCGGCTGCAAGTGGAGCCACGCCCAAACCACCGGCGACATCAGCAGCCAGCCCTGTTTCAAAGCTGCCGGCGCAGGTCATGGCTCCCACTCCGACCCAAACTGCGCCGGTGATCCCCAAGCCACCTGCGGAGAGTAGCAGGCCGGCGCTTTCGACGCCCCCCCCCCAGTTGCAGTCGCTGCTACACCACCCACAAGCCCAATAACCAGGCCAGTTACAGAACGCGCCCGACAGGTTCCAGCTCCCACTGCGGCCAAACCGGTAGCGCCGAGCCCGAAGCCAGCGCCCTCTTTGACTCCACCTGCGAGCGCAGTCCCCGCAAAGCCAACCTCTCACCCCCCAGCCGCACCTGCCTCAAAGCCGGTCCCGGAGAAGGTGAAGGCCCAACCCGTCGTCAAAAGCCCGGCTCCAGCGCCCAAGGCAGCGCCCGCTCCGGCCGGCACGCCCCCTCCGGCAGCCCGCGAGCCGGAACCGCCGTCGGCGCCCGCCGTGCCTGCGCCGGAGCCAAAGCCCGCCATTTCCGAACAGGACCTGATCGATCAATTCCCGCTGGCCACCCCGGCGCCGGAGGAACCCTCCAGAGCACCCTCCCCGCAGGACATCGTCGAACCGCCCGCCCCCTCCGGCCCGCAAATCCCGCCGATGTTCGTAATGATGATCACGCCCGAGCTCGCGCCGGTCGCCAAGGTGGGCGGCCTGGGCGACGTGGTTTACGGCCTGGCCCGGGAACTGGAGATGCGCGGCAATGCGGTCGAGATCATCCTGCCCAAGTACAACTACATGCGTTACGACCACATCTATGGGTTTGACCAAGGCGTATGAGAATCTGTGGGTGCCGTGGTATGGCGGCGCGATCAACACTGCACGGTCTGGTTCGGCTTCGTGCACGGTCGCAAGTGTTTCTTCATCGAGCCGCATTCCAACGACAACTTTTTCAACCGCGGCGTTTATCTACGGGCAGAACGACGACGTGATGCGCTTTGCGTTTTTCTGCCGCGCGGCGCTGGAGTTCATGTTCAAGACCGACAAGCATCCGGACGTCATCCATTGCCACGACTGGCAGACGGCGCTCGTGCCGGTGCTGCTCTACGAGATGTATCAACACCTCGGCATGCGCCACCGCGCGTGTGCTTCACGATCCACAATTTCCGGCACCAGGGCGTGACCGGCGGCCAGGTCCTGCACGCCACGGGCTTGAACCGCCCGGAATATTTCTTCCACTACGACCGGATGCGCGACAACAACAATGCCCGCGCGCTCAACCTGATGAAGGCGGGCATCGTCTATTCCAATTTCGTCACCACGGTTTCCCCCCGCCACGCGTGGGAGGCCAAGGACGGCGGGCCAGGGCGACGGCCTGGAACCGACGCTGCACACGCATCACTACAAATACGGCGGCGTGCTCAACGGGCTGGACTACGAGCAGTTCAATCCGGAGAACGGACCCGGCACATCCCGGCGCATTTCAATGTCCAGACCATCGAGAAGAAATACGAGAACAAGCGCGCGTTGCGGCAACCGCTTCTGGCTGGCGGACAACGAGAAGCCCATCGTGGCGTTCATCGGCCGGCTGGATCAGCAGAAGGGGTTGGAACTGGTGCGCCACTGCGATCTTCTACGCGCTGAACAACCGCGCCCAATTCGTCCTGCTGGGCAGCAGCCCGGAGCGCGGCCATCAACGACCATTTCCTGGGGCTGAAGCATCACCTGAACAACAGCCCGGATTGCCACCTCGAAATCGGCTACAACGAGGAACTGGCCCATCTGATTTACGCCGGGGCGGACATGATGATCGTGCCGAGCCGCTACGAACCCTGCGGGTTGACGCAGTTGATCTCGATGCGCTACGGCACCGTGCCCATCGTGCGGTCGGTGGGCGGTCTGGCGGACACGGTGTTCGACAAGGATTATCTCGAATCGCCCGCTGCACGAGCGCAACGGCTACGTGTTCGAGCACGCCGACAATGCGGGGCTCGAGTCCGCCCTGCACCGCGCCATCGGCTGCTACTACGAGTTCCCGGATCATGGCGGCAACTGATGCTCAACGGCATGCGCTGCGACTATTCGTGGAACCATCCCGGCCAGCATTACCTGAACATTTACGATTACATCCGCGAACAAATAGCCCGGCAGTTCCTGCAAGACCCATTATGATCGTCACCAACGCAAAGAACTGGATGACCTGCTCGGCGGCCGGCACGGGACAGCCGCATGCCATCTGGGCATGCACCCCATCACGCACAACGGCCAGCGCGGCCTGGTCGTGCGCGCCTTGGTGCAGGATGCCGAAGACTTGCGAGGTGGTGGATTGCCGCGCGCGACCCGAGAATGCGCTACCCGATGGAGAAACTCGACGCCGCTGGGCTTCTTCGAGACGTTCATTCCGGACCGGCCGGAGGTTTTCCGCTATCGCCTGCGCGTCGAGAAAGGCCAACGGCGAAATCCGCCAGTTCTTCGATCCCTACTGCTTCCTGCCCACGTTGAGCCAGCAGGACGTCTATTTCTTCAACGAAGGCACCGAACATCGGGTCTACCAGAAGCTCGGCGCGCACATGCGCGAACGATGGATGGCGTGCATGGGCGTGTCGTTCGCGGTCTGGGCGCCCAACGCCAGCCGCGTCTCCGTCGTGGGCGATTTTAGCCACTGGGACGGGCGGTATTTCCCGATGCGCTCGCTCGGCAACTCCGGCGTGTGGGAAATTTTCATCCCCGGCCTGGAGGAGGGCATGCTCTACAAATACGAGATCGTCCCGCGCCAGGGCGCGATGCGCCTGAAGACCGATCCCTACGGCTCCTACTTCGAAAGCCCGCCCAACAACGCCTCCGTCGTCTGGGACGTGGACAAATACCAATGGAACGATCAGGCGTGGATGGAAAAGCGCGCCAAGACCGACTGGCTGAAGCGAACCCGTGTCCGGTCTATGAAGTGCACCTCGGCTCGTGGCGACGCAATCCCGAGGACGGCAACCGCCCGTTCACCTACCGCGAGATGGCGCACGGAACTGGTCACCTACGTCAAGGAGATGGGCTTCACGCACGTCGAGTTCATGCCGCTCTCCGAATATCCCTTCGACGGCTCCTGGGGCTACCAGGTCACCGGCTTTTACGCGCCCGACGCATCGCTATGGCACGCCGCAGGATTTCATGTTCCTGGTGGACACGCTGCACCAGAACGGCATCGGCGTGATCCTCGACTGGGTGCCGGCGCATTTCCCGAAGGACTTCTTCGCGCTCGCCCATTTCGACGGCACGCATCTTTACGAACATGCCGACCCGCGCCAGGGCGAGCATCAGGATTGGGGCACGTTGATCTTCAATTACAGCCGGCCCGAGGTGCGCTGCTTCCTGCTGGGCAGCGCCATGACGTGGCTGGACCGCTACCACATCGACGGCCTGCGCGTGGACGCCGTGGCCTCGATGCTTTACCTCGATTACTCGCGCAAGGCCGGCCAGTGGATTCCCAACAAGTACGGCGGGCGCGAGAACCTGGAGGCGATTGATTTCCTGCGCTACGCCAACGACACCGTGCATCAAGTATTTTCCGGGCGTGCTGATGATCGCCGAGGAATCCACCGCGTGGGGCGGCGTCACCAAACCGGCGAAGGAGAACGGCCTCGGCTTCGATCTCAAGTGGAACATGGGCTGGATGCACGACACGCTCGAGTATTTCAAGAAGGACCCCATCCACCGGAAGTATCCACCACAACCAGCTCACGTTCGGCATGATTTACCAGAACACCGAGCAGTTCATGATGGCGTTCTCGCACGACGAAGTCGTGCACGGCAAATGCTCGATGCTGCTCAAGATGGCCGCCGATCACATCCCCGACAAGGCCCGCCAACTGCGCGCGCTCTACGCCTGGATGTGGGGGTGGCCGGGCAAGAAAACCCTGTTCATGGGCGGCGAATTCGGCGCAGTCCGGCGAATGGGCTTACGACAAGAGCCTCGACTGGCATCTGCTCCAATACCTCGACCACGAGGGCGTGCGCTTGCTCGTCGCCGACTTGAACCGGTTCTATCGCCGAGCACGCCTTCCTGCCCGCAGTCCGATTACGATCACCAGAGCTTCCAGTGGGTCAACAACAACGATGGCAACAACAGCGTCATCAGCTTCGTCCGGCACGGCACCAAACCCGACGAATCCTGCTCGTCGTCGCCAACATGACGCCGGTGCCGCGCCCGACATCTACCGGGTCGGCGTGCCCCGGGACGGGCTGTGGGTGGAAGTGCTGAACACCAACGCCAAGAAATACGGGGGCAACGGCGACGGAAATCCCAACGGCGCGCAGGCCCAGCCGATTCAATGGGACGGACGCCCCTTTGCCGTAGACCTCCGCCTGCCGGGCATGGCCGTGATGTTCTTTTTGCCGGAAGTGCCGGAGACGCCGAAGCCCGAGTCAGCCCAACCCAAGGAGCCGGCCAAGAAGCCCTGAGGCGCGATTTCACGGCTGTGCCCGGCCCCTTGCAGCCACCCGGGCGCGGGTCATGCGCTCGCGCAAGCCACCGTGCCTCAGGAAATCCTGCTCCAACTGCCGGATCTGCTGGTCCAGCAGGTAGTTGGCCTGGTGAATCAGGCAGACCAGGATATTGGCCACGATGTGTCCCGGGCGGCTCTCGATATAGGTCCTATAAGTCTCATAGGACGAATCCTTCCGCGCTCCCAAACGGCGCACAAAAAGCGCCTCCCGGGAATTCTTGTCCCACAGGGGGTGGCCTCCACTTCTGAGGTAGTCCCGGTAATCCTCCAGCAACTCTTCGAGGGAGGCGCGCGCCACGTTGGTCAGCTTGAGCTCGGTTTCCTTCGATGTGCCGCTGGCCTGGCTGCCCTCCAGAATGTTCTGCTTCCCCGAGCGCGCCGCCTGAATCATCTGGTCCCGCGTGCGCGAGCGGCGATCTACAAACCGCTCACAAAAACATACCGTGGCATCGTAGATGACCCGGGCTTTCTGAAAAGAGAGGAGGCTCTCGTAACCACCGTGCGCAGGAAGCACCACTTCGGTGGAGGACAAAGAGGACCTATAGGACCCATGCTGTCCATGCGTCCCCTCCGTCCTACCCGTCCTACCCGTCCTATTCTCCTCTCGATCACCCATAAGCCCTGAAACCCGCAGCCACTCTCCCACCCCCCTGCTCCCCACTCAAGAAAAAGTCTGGAGCCCATTCCCGCTCCCCCGCATCCTTGCCCCATGCGCAAGGTTCATCACGCCCTGTTGCTCAACTTCCATCAACCGCCCGGCAACCTCGACGACCTGCTGGCCAACAATGAGTGGGAAGCCAGGGAGATCCTGTGGGCCATGGACCGCATGCCCCGGATGCTCTGGGATTACGAGGACATCGCCCGCGTGCACCTGAACCTGTCGGGCACACTGCTGGAAACGCTCTCGAATCCCGGGTTCCAGGAGCGGGTCTACGGCATCACCAAGTGCGGCGACCTGCTCTGGTATCTCCAAAACACCAGGATCTTCGAACTGCTCGGCTCAGCCTATTACCACGCGGTCCTGGCGCTCACCCCCCCCGCGGACTGGAACGAGCAACTCACCCGCTGGCAAGGCATCGCCCAACACCTCTTCTGGCGCTCGCAGTTCCAGGGATTCTGGCCGCCCGAAATGGGCTTCTGCATGGAACTCATCCCCACGCTCAAACGCCTCGGCTATCGCTATGTCTGCGTCGACAGCCATTATGTGGAGCCCGTGAAGGGCACCACGATGCGCTGGGAGGAACTGCGCTATCGCCCGCATCTCGCACGTTTTGGCGGCGAGGAAATCATCGTCGTGCCGCGCGACCGCGAGTTGTCCGACGCCCAACTCTCCGGCATGGACGCCGGCTGGTTCATGCAGGAGGTGCACGAGCGGACCCAGTGTTGCACCTTCCCGCCGCTGGTGCTGACCGGCACGGACGGCGACAACGGCGGCTGGTTCCGCAACACCAACCCCAAAGGCAATTTCTGGCAGGTGTTCTACCGCGAGTTGCTCGACTGCGTCCGGCGTGGTGAAACGGAGATCGAACCGATCTTCATCCACGATTACCTGGACCGTTACGGGGCGCACGGCGAGGTGATGGTGAAGACGGGCGCTTGGAACACGGGCTGGCATCACGGGCTGGGATTCCTCCAATGGACCGGCTCGGAGGCCCAGAGGGCGGGTCTGAAGCGCATCCACGAGGTCAGCGCCGCCTTCCACAAGCTGCGCCAGGCAGCCGATCGGATGCCTTCCCGTCCGCCGGAGCTGGACTACAACCTGCACGAGGCGCACTGGCGCCTGCTGCGCGCGCAGACCAGTTGCAATGTCTACTGGGGCGAAGCCTGGGTCCCGCGCCTGCACGCCGATCTGGACGAAGCGAGCTTCTATTTGCGCGCGGCGGAAGAGTCGATTTCCACGCTTGGCACTGCCCCGTTGACGTGACCCTCCAGCAACTGATTCCGCCTCGCGACCAGGCCGACAACGACACGTTGTTGAGCCGATTCCTGGAGTATGTCGAGGATCGGCGCCTGACCCTTTACCCGGCGCAGGAGGAGGCGTTGCTCGAGTTGTTCGCCGAAAAGAACGTCATTCTGAACACTCCCACTGGCTCGGGCAAATCGCTCGTGGCCATGGCGCTGCACTTCAAGGCGCTCGCCCAGGGCCATCGCTCGATCTACACCTGCCCCGTCAAGGCCCTGGTGAACGAGAAGTGGCTGGCCCTCTGCCGCGAGTTCGGACCGGAGAACGTCGGGCTCAGCACCGGGGATGCCTCGGTCAATCGCGACGCCCCCATCCTCTGTTGCACGGCCGAGATCCTCGCCAACATCGCCCTGCGGGAGGGCGACCGCGCCCCGGTTCAGGATGTCATCATCGATGAGTTCCATTGGTATGCGGACCGGGAACGCGGCGTGGCCTGGCAGGTGCCGCTGCTCACGCTGCCCCAGGCCCGGTTCCTCCTCATGTCCGCCACACTCGGGGACACCTCCTTCTTCGAGGAGGAACTGACCCGCCTCAACCGGCGTGAGACCGTGCCGGTCAGGTCAGGGGATCGCCCCGTGCCGCTCGACTTCGCCTATTCGGAAATCCCGCTGGCGCAAACGGTCGAGCAGTTGGTCTCGCAGGGGAAAGCACCGGTCTATGTGGTGCATTTCACCCAGTTGGAGGCCGCGCAGAGCGCCCAGGATTTCACCAGCATCAACGTCGCCTCGCGCGAGGAGAAGAACCAGATTGCCAACGAACTCGCCGGGTTCCACTTCACCAGCCCCTACGGCCCCAGCATCCGCACCTGGCTCAAGCACGGCATCGGCATTCACCACGCCGGTTTGCTCCCCAAATACCGCGTCCGGGTCGAGCAACTCGCCCAGCAAGGATTGCTCAAAGTGATCTGCGGCACGGACACGCTCGGGGTCGGCGTCAACATCCCCATCCGCACCGTCCTGTTCACGCGCCTGTGCAAGTTCGATGGCGAGAAGACGGCGATCCTGAGCGCGCGCGATTTCCACCAGATCAGCGGTCGGGCCGGACGCAAAGGATTTGACGATCACGGCTGGGTGGTGGCGCAGGCACCGGAACATGTGATCGAGAATCTGCGAAAGGCCGAGAAGGCGTCCAAGGGCGGGAAGAAAGGCGTGAAGAGCAAGCCGCCCGAACGCAACTTCGTGAACTGGGACCTGAAAACCTTCCAGCGCCTGATCTCCGCGCCGCCGGAACGCCTGACCTCACGATTCCAGGTATCACACGCCCTGCTGCTCAACGTGCTGAGCCGCGAGGGAGACGGCTGCCGCGCCATGCAGAAGCTCATCCGCGACTGCCACGAAGCGCCCAAACAAAAAACCGAACACCGCCGGCGCGCCTGGCAGTTGTTTCGCTCCCTCCTGGATCGCCGGATCATCGAGATCGTCCAACCCGTCGCCGATTCCCCGCTCCCCACTGCCCGCTCCCCACTTCAGAAACTGCGCGTCAACGTCGAGTTGCAGGAGGACTTCTCGATGGATCAGACCCTGTCGCTGTATCTCATCGAGACCCTGCCGCAACTCGACCCGGAATCGCCCGGCTACGCGCTGGACCTGCTGACGTTGGTGGAGTCGATCCTCGAAAACCCCGACGCCATCCTCCGTCGGCAGCTCGACAAGGTCAAAGCCGAGGCGGTCGCGGCCATGAAGGCCGACGGAATGGATTACGAGCAGCGCATGGAGGAACTCGATAAGCTGGAATACCCAAAGCCCAACCGCGACTTCATCTACGCCACCTTCAACGCCTTCGCGGACAAACATCCCTGGGTCGGACAGGAAAACATCCGGCCCAAGTCCATCGCCCGCGAGATGTTCGAGAACTTTCGATCCTTCGCCGATTACATCCGCGACTACGAACTGCAGCGTGTCGAGGGCCTCCTGCTGCGGCATCTGAACAGCGTTTACAAGGTTCTGGGCCAGACCGTGCCGGACGGCGCCAAAACCGAGCCGGTGCAGGAAATGGAGCTTTACCTGCGCACGATGATTCGCGAGGTGGATTCCAGCCTGCTGGACGAGTGGGAGAAGCTGCGTGATCCGGGTTACCAGGCGGGCGCGGCAGCGCGAAGGAAGGAAGCCGCCCGGGGACCGGGAAGCCGCTGCGGACATGACCCGTGACACGAAAGTTTCACCGCCGCCATCCGCCTCAGATCTTCACCTTCCTCCGCGCCCTGGCTATCGGGGACTACGATACCGCCGTCGAGGCGCTCGTGGGGTTCGGCGTCACCGCGCCGTCATCTGAGCCAGGGGGCCGCTCGGTGCCCCCGCCGATCCCGACGGCACGCCGTGGACCGCTGATCGGCTGCAAGAAGCTCATGGAGCTATACCACGCGGACCACGAGCGCCTGTGTTTGGATCCGGAAGCGCGCAACGCCGCCACACCTACGTCACCCCATCCGAAGACAAGGCAGGCTGGCGTGTGCAGCAGATGCTGGTGGATCCCGAGGGGCACAACGATTGGGTGGCCGAATTCCACGTGGACCTGCCCCAATCGCGCGACGCCAACCGGCCCGTCCTCCACCTGGTCAGGATTGGGAGCTTGGCCTGATCACATCGCGGTCGGGCACGGAACGATGCTCGCGAGACAATTCCGGATAGGTGGAGGCCGCGACGCAGCGCGGCCCTACCGGGAATTGGTAGGGCGCCCGGTGCTCCGGCGCCCAAGCCGCGACGCAGCGCGGCCCTACCGGAGGTTGGTAGGGCGCCCGGTGCTCCGGCGCCCTGCCGAAATTGGGTGCATGATTGCCCCATGCGGCTCCCTGCTCCTCCCCGCCTCAGAACCTCAGGTAGATCCCCTTCAAGTAGCGCGCCTCGGGGAAGGTAGCCGGGTGATCCGGCGCGTGCCCGGTGGTCTCCAACTCGGTGAAGCCCCGCTCCGAAGCCCGGGCCGCCCGGCGGACGGAGCCAAAGAACTCGTCCGCCGTCACATGCGCGGAACAGGACGCCGCGAACAGGATCCCATCCGGGGCCAGCCAACGAATCGCCGCCGAGGCCAACCGTTGATAGGCAGCAATGGCTCCAGCCCGCTCGGACTCGCGCCGGGCCAGCGAAGGCGGGTCCAGCACGATCAGGCCAAACCGGCGGTCCGGGCTGCGGCTGAGCCACTCGAATGCATCAGCCTGAATGCCTTCAGGCAGGCACCGCGCAATCGCCGGGTCACCCGCGTTCAGGGAGAAGTTCCGCCCCGCGCTCTGGAGGGCGTGCGCGCTGATGTCCAGATCCGTCACCGATCGAGCCCCCGCCCCAGCCGCGTAGAGCGAGAAGCCACCGGAAAAACTGAATGCGTTCAGCACGCTTCGCCCGGCGGCCAGCGCACCAATGCGCCGACGATTCTCCCGTTGATCCAGGAAGAACCCCGTCTTCTGTCCCCGGACAACCTCGGCCTCGAATCGAATCCCGTTCTCCAGGAACACCGGCAGTTCTTCGACGGGCGGTCCGATCAAAACGTCACCGTCAGACCGGCCGGAAACGCCGCCCGGGGCCTGGATGTTCCGGCTCAAGCGCAGGACGACGCGTTCCGGCGCCAGCGCCCGGACCAGCAACGCCCGAAGCAGGTCCAGTCGTTGCAACCAGGCCACGCTGTAGAGCTTGAGCACAAACGTGGTTCCGTAACGGTCGAGCACCAGTCCCGGCCAGCCGTCGCTCTCGCCGTTGACCAACCGGTAACCGGTGGTGCTGGAATCAAAAAGCCCGGCACGAGCCTGCAAGGCACGCTGGAGCCGCTTCTCAAACCACGCCTCGTCAACCGTGCAAGGCTTCCCACAGTGCAAAATCCGAACCTGAATCGGCGAGGTCGAGTCGTACAGGCCGACAGCCAGGAACCGGTCGTCCCGATCATAAAGGACCGCCAGTTCACCATCCCGACCCGGCCGGTTCGCGTCCCGGACACTGTCCGAGAACACCCATGGATGACCGCTCCGGATCCGGGATTCCGCCACGCGCGACACCCGCAAGCGCAGCGTGGGGCCGGGACGCTCGGGTGTTGGATCCGTGACGGCGGGAGTCATGCGGGCAGTCTCTCGTCCATTTTCGGACCCAGTCTCTACCGGGGCGCCGCACGGGGCAAGTGGCGATCTCCCCTTGTCACCCCTCTCCCAGTTCGCGCACCGCGCACTGCACAACACTGCCCATTCACATTCTTCAAACTGCCTTCCACAACAGGCCGTGCCTCCTGCTTCCCCATTGTGCCCCACCCCCAATCCGCCTACATTGGCCGCCCTGTGATGGACGCCAATTCAATCCCCGCCCTGCCTCCCGGCACGGCGCTGACGCAGCTCGACAACGGGTTGGTCATCATCGTGCGCGAGGACCACAGTGCCCCCGTGGTTTCCGCCCAGGCCTGGTGCAAGGCCGGAAGCATTCATGAGGGACGCTGGCTGGGGGCTGGGCTCTCCCATGTGCTCGAACACATGCTGTTCAAGGGCACCACCACCCGGGTGGCCGGTCGCATCGACCAGGAGGTGCAGGAGGCGGGCGGTTACATGAACGCCTACACCAGCTTCGACCGCACGGTCTATCACATCGACGTGCCCAACACCGGCGCCACGGTGGCCATCGACATCCTCTGCGACATCATGCAGCACGCCTCGCTGCCGCCGGACGAACTGGCCAAGGAACTGGATGTCATCCGGCGCGAGATGGACATGGGACAGGACGATCCGGGCCGGCGCTCCAGCAAGCGGCTGTTCGAAACCGTTTACACGCACAGCCTCTACCGATTCCCCATCATTGGCGTCCTCGACATCTTCAACCAGCTTCAACCCGACGACATCCGCGGCTACTACGCCGAGAAATACATTCCGAACAACCTCTTCTTTGTCGTGGCCGGCGATGTGCAATCGGACGCGGTGGTGACGCAGATCCGGGAGGCATTCAAGGACAGTCGCGCCCGCGCGCTGCCGCCTGTTCTGCTGCCGCAGGAACCGCGTCAGACCGCTGCGCGCGAAATCCTCGAGGAGGCGCCGGTGGAACTGGGCCACTTCCACATCGCCTGGCACATCCCGGAATTGCATCACCCGGACGTGCCCGTGCTCGATGTCCTGGCGCTGTTGCTGGGGAGCGGGCACAGCAGCCGCCTGTTTCAACAGGTGCGCGAACGCGAGGCATTGGTGCACTCGGTCGATGCCTGGACCTATAACCCAGGCAACCCCGGACTCGCGGGTGTCAGCGCGGTGGTGGATGCTGACAAGTTCGAGCCGGCGCGGGATGCGATCCTCGGGCAAGTCCAGCGCATGCAGGAAACGCTGGTGACGCCGGAGGAATTGTCCAAGGCGGTCAAGCAATTCATCTCGGGCACCCTGGCCGCCCGCAAAACCATGCAGGGCCAGGCCAGCGACCTCGGCTCGAACTGGCTCGCGGCCAACGACCTGAACTTTTCCGAACGCTACCTCGCCCACGTACATACCGTCACCCCCGACGACATCCGGCGTGTGGCCCGCCATTATCTCAAGCCGGCCAACAGCACCCTCTACGGCCTCCTGCCCAAGGGCACCTGCCCCCCCGTGACCTTGTCGTTGGAACAACAAATTGACCGGCCGATCCAGAAGGTGGAATTGCCCAACGGACTGCGCCTGTTGATCAAGGAGGATCATCGCCTGCCGTTTGTGGACTTCCGGGCGGTGCTGCTGGGGGGCGTGCTGGCAGAAACCCCCGCCGACAACGGCATCACCCAGCTCATGGCACGCAGCCTCATCAAGGGCACCCGACGTCGAGACGGGGAAACGTTGATGCGCGAAATCGAGTCGTTGGGTGGACACCTGGACACCTACAGCGCCAACAACACCTTCGGGGTGAATGCCGAGGTGTTGTCCGAGGATTTTGAGACTGGCCTGGAACTGCTCAGCGAGGTGCTCACCCAGCCGGCCTTTCCGGAAGAGGCCGTCGAGCGCGAACGCCAGATCCAACTGGCCACCATCCGCGACCAACGCGACCACCTGCTCCGCAGCGCCCTGTGCCGCATGCGCCGCGAACTCTGCGGACCCGCCGGCTACGGCCTCGACAGCCTCGGAGAGGCGGACACCGTCAGCGCCCTCACCTTGGATCAGCTCCGGGACCATCACGCCCGGTTGGTCGCCCCCAATGCTTGCGTGCTGGCCATCTTCGGCGATGTGAAGGCGGACCAAGTACAGGCGGCGGTCGAACGACAACTGGGAAGCTGGCGAACCTCCGCCCAGGCGCCAACCCTCGACACCATCCGAAGCAGCCCCTGGCCCCCACCCCCTCTCCCGTCGCATGTCGCCGAGACCCGCGACAAGAAGCAGTCGGTCCTGGTCATGGGCTTTCGCGGCACCACCTTTGACGCCGCCGACCGCTGCGCGCTGGAACTGTTGCAGGAGGCGTGCAGCGACCTGGGGTCCCGCCTGTTCCTGCGCATCCGCGAACAACTGGGCCTGGCCTATTACGTCGGCGCGCAACACATGCCAGGGCTCATCCCCGGCTACTTCGCGTTTTATTGCGGCACCGCCCCCGACAAGGTGGCCCAGGTGGAAGCCGAACTACGCAAGGAGATTGCCGCGCTCCGCACCGAAGGACTCACCGCGGAGGAACTCAAGCGGGCCAAGGCCAAACTGGTCGGCCAAAGAAAGATCTCACGCCAGGAACTGGGCGGATTCGCCAGCATGACGGCCCTGGACGAACTCTACACGCTCGGCTACGACCACTACACCCGCGAGGACGCCGAATACGAGGCGGTGACGTTGGAGACCATCAATGCCGCGACCAATCGGTACCTGAGGCAGGATGCGGCGGTCGTTGTGGTGGTGGGCGGACAGAACGGGTCTCCCGCGGTGAAATAGTGGGTGACTCGAGAAGGGCGTGAAACTGGACCGACTTCATCGCGACAAGCGATACGCTTCGGCCGTGGTGTAATACTTCGCCAGCATCCCGGCGGTTTCCCATTCGGGCATCCTGCCGTCGGCAAGATAGCGCAAGTAGTTCTCGGTGACTTGAGCGAAGTGCGCTTCGTGGCCGAGATTGTATTTTTCCGGAACGACAATTTCCCAAGTCTTGCCGGCAGCTTTCGCCTCCACGCCGGGCCAGCCCACCGCCAGCTTGGCGATGGCAGCCCGAACAGCCCTTTCAAAGTCGGGGGCTGACGTGCCGGGGACACTTTCGATGTAGAGGGTCGGCGCGTATTTCTCTTCTGCGCCCTGCTTGATGACAAGGTTCGCGCGTGTGCCGCGCAGCAGGGCGTAATGCGTGTCCTTCGCACCCGGCGGCGCCTCGAAATTCCACAGTGCGGTCACCTTGGCGTGGACGCCGCGGATGCTGTAGTTTACTTCCCCGTTTTGGCGGACGTTCAGAACCTGGTTCGAACCAATCTCGCCCTTCAGGAACTCGGGAAACCCGTCGAGGCCGGTGACTTGTTTGAACTGCGCGGTCGTCAGCGGCGTGGGCCAGGTGCGGGCGGCATGGACTTTGATGTCCTTGCGCCAGTCGAGCACCCGATCGGGGAAGCATTCCCACTGGACGAGGTCAACGAGATGCGTGCCCACGTCGGGAACGGCCTCGCCCTGCTGGCGCACGTCGAAGAACCAGGCGGGGCGTATGAGCGGCTTGCCGGACACCTGTTTGAAGTAATGGTGCACATTCTCCATCACCACGCCGGGGTTCTCCGGGGTGCCCGCCTCCAACGTGCCGAACAGCTCCGGCATGCGCGCAAGCTCGCGTTGGAGTGCGGAGGTCGCCTCGTAACGCTCGGTCATGATGTCGTAGAGCAGAACTCCTTTCTTGCCGGCGGTCTCGAAGGTCTTGCGCAGTTGTTTGAAGCCCTCCGGCGTGATGACCATCGGCTTGTCGGCGAGCACGTGGAATCCGGCATCGACGGCTTGCTGGATGTATTCAGCCTTTCGGCGGTTGTTGCCCGACATGACGACCACGTTGCCGGCGCGCTCGCGGCACATGCGTTCGAGAAAATCCGGTCCGGTGTAAACCCGTTCCTCCCAGCGTGTCGGGTTCTCGGCGCGGGTGTTGTAGCCTTCGATGCGTTGGAGATGCGCGGCGAGGTCCGGGCCCTCGGGCGCGTAGGCATGTACGACCGGGCCGACCTGGGGATACATCGTCTTCTGCACCAGCGCGGCGTGGAAATGGCCGGGGTCGAGGGTGATCAGTTTCACGGTTTCGGTGGCGGTGGCAACGCGGGCCGTCAGCGCCGCGGTGGTCAGCAGGGCAAGAAGAGGTTTCATGGCCGGCGGTGGTCAGGACTTGCGCGCGAATTGTTCGATGCCGTAAGGCTTTCGTTCGGGACGGCTGCGGAGCGCATTGGCTTCGGCGTCGCCGATGAATTCCTCCTTCACCGGATCCCAACGCAGTTTGCGGCCCAGCTTCATGGCGATCCACGAGATGATGCACGCGCTGGTGGAGCGATGCGCCTGCTCGGGCGTGGTGACGGACGGTTGGCGGGTCTGAATGCTTTGCAGCCAGTTCAGATGATGATCGTCGCTCGTGCAAAGGTGGACCTCACCTGGTCCGATCCCGGATTTCAGAATACTCTCATCGCTGGCATCGAGCGCCTTGGCCACCTTGCTGCTCGGGTCGCTCGCCGTCGCTTTGCCCTCGCCGCGACTGACGAAGATCCAGCCTTCCGAACCCTCAAAACGGATGCCATTGTCGAAGGTGTGATCCACGATCATCGTCACGCCGTTGGCGTATTTCGATTCGATGTGGTAAGGGCCGTGAACATTCCAAAGGCCGGACTTCGGAAACTCCGCGCGGCCCTCGATCTCGACTGGTCCGGTGAGTTCGGTGTCCATGGCCCAATGCGCAATATCGAGGTGATGCGAGCCCCAGCCGGTGATCATGCCGAGGCAATACGAATCGATGCGCAACCAGCCGGGCCGCGAATAATCGTGCTGTGGATGCACGCGCTTCTCCGTGTAGGGCGCTTGCGGCGTTGGCCCGAGCCACATGGCGAAATCCAGGTTTGCCGGCACGGGCATGTCGGGTTCGATCGCGCCTGACGGATCGCAGGGCAACCCGATTTTGACGGTGCGCAGCGTGCCGATGCGGCCGTTGCGGACGAGTTCGGCGGCGGTGTGGAATTGTTTCCACGACCGTTGCTGGCTGCCGATCTGAAAGGCGCGGCCCTTGGCACGGACGATGTCGCTGACCGCTCGCCCCTCGGCAATCGTCATCGAGAGCGGCTTCTGCACGTAGAGGTCCTTGCCCGCGAGCGCGGCGGCGATGACCGGCTCGGCGTGCCAATGATCGGGCGTGCTGATGGACACGGCGTCAATGCCGGGTTCCTTGAGCAACTCACGATAGTCGGTGAACGACTTCACGCTCACCGCGTCGGTGTTGCCGGTGCTCGTGGCGTAATGCGCTTCAATCTGCCTTTTCGCATCCGTCATCCGCCGGGTGTCCACGTCGCAAACCGCGACGATGCGCGCCCTGTCGTGTTTGAGAATGCCGGGGATGTCCATGCTCTGCGCAATACGTCCGCAACCGATCTGCGCGACCTGAATCTTGTTGCCCGGCGCAGTTGCTCCAAACAGCGAGGAGGGAACGATGAGGGGCCCGGCGAATGCCCCGCCGGCTCCAAGAGCGGAAGCTTTGAGGAAATGACGCCGCGAGAGTTGAAGACGGGAGTGGGAGTGATTCATGATCGGATTCTACCTGACGGTTTGACGGCTCCCGGCTGGCGCCGGGAGGATGCCGCCTGGGGTGTGCCGGACGAACTGTGCGTGCTCCGCATTCAGTTTTGCCGCATCCCACCGGCCGGGATGGACAATGACGCGGTAACGTAATGTGAATGTCTCCCGGGCGGGCAACTCACAAGGCTCAAGCTGCAACCACGCTGCGTTCAGAAAGGCAAAGGATTGGCTGGCGTTCACGATGGCATACCAGCGTGTCGGGTGGCGCGGGTTCGCGGGGTGATCGAGCAACGCGACGCCCACTTCCCGCTCACCCATGCGCCCGCTGTAATCGGCAGCCGCAGCGCTGAATCGGTAGCGGTTGTCCCGGGATGGGCCGGTGTCGGAACTGGCGCGGATTTGTGTGTTGGTAAATTGCTTCGCGTAGCGCAGCGACAGTCCGGCGTAACCGCCATACACCTGCCCGCCCGGCTCGCCCGGCAACGGAGTGCGATCCAACTTCACGTTCGCCGCACCGGCCTGGAATTCCTGCCGCCAATCCAGCGCATAGCTGCCGTCCGCCGCGGGCGCGCTGACGTTGATCTGCCGCCGTTCGGTCAGGACGGCTTCGGGGGCGTTGCGGGGGCGATATTCAAGTTCCAGTTCGAGGCGAGCGGAGAAGTCCGGATGTGGTTCGATCTTCACCACACGCCACGACGTGGCGCCCTCGCACTGGCGGCTCTTCTTGTCCTCCTCCCAGTAGTTGACCCCGTTGAGGTATTTCCACGAAAACCAAAGGCCGTAATGCCAGACGTGATCTTCGGGACTTTGCCAGGTCACCGCTTCGCCTCCCGGCAATGCCAGCGGATGGAAGAATGGCTTTGATGCGTTCGTGGTCGCGTAGTTAAAGCGCCAGACGGTTTGCGTCCCGGAGACCAGCGCTATGGAGGTGGCGTTGGTTTGCCAGGAGAACGGGTGCCCGGCGGCGGTGTCAGAGTGCTCTGACAGAAAAGCAAGGGCGACCCAGCAGCAAAGCAATCGTTCGGCTTTCATAAGCATTTGCACGCGCCATGCGGCCAGCATCTGCCACTCCGGCGACATGCCCTGGGCTTCCGGCGACTGAAGGGGAATGCCATAGATTGCTTCTCCGGTCGTAGTGTCAGGAGCCAATCAGACAACTCCAGCAAGAACCGCCTGAATCGCTGAATGAAATGGTGCCCGCGACAGGACTTGAACCTGTACAGTGTTACCTACTAGAACCTGAATCTAGCGCGTCTGCCAATTCCGCCACGCGGGCACACTTGCGTGTCGGCGAGTTGCGTTCTTTTGCTTCCCTTGGGTCGGAGGGGTTCTCCCCACCTCACCCGCTGCGAAGCTGTGGCTTTGATCCGCAGTCGCCAACTTCAACGGCAACATTATCGGCGTCCGCTGAGAAACATCAAGGCGTTTGTTCCGCCTCGGCGGTGAACGGTGAACGCGCGAACAGAACGCATCCGGCTATTGAGCCCGACGCCCATTCAGCGAAGCGATGAACCGACGTCGGTGCCGGAACGGACTCCGTAGGTGTGCGGAAAACGTTCAGCGTCACCCTGTCCTGAGTTGATCTGGGCCGTCTGAAAGGTGGGCGGGTGAGCGGGTATACACCTGACTGTTACGATCGGCGAGCGGCGGCTCGAACCTCGGCCTTTCCGCCACTTCCTTAAACGGTTAGCACGATGGCATGAGTGCCATTGGCGCGCGGTTCTCGATTCTGCGAACGAGTTGGCAAGCCACCAGCTAGGGTGGATCGCCAGTATTGAGTTTTCTATGAAGTATCAACGTTTGTTCCTCGGGATTCTCTCCTCAAAGAATCGTTTTGCACTCCTTCTCGGAGCCATCGGTCTATCCACAAACGCCTTCGCGGCGAACGTTACACTCGCCTGGGATCCGAGTCCGGATGCCGGCCTAGCCGGTTACCGTGTCCATTATGGAACCGCCAGTGGAAACTACACCAGCGTCACCAACGCCGGCTCAGCCACCAACGTTACGGTGACGGGTCTTGTCGAGGGGACGACTTATTACTTTGGCGCCACCGCGGTGGGGACCAACCAGTTGGAAAGCGAGTTCTCCAACGAGATCAGTTACACCGTCCCGTTGCCGCAAAACACCGTGCCGACCTTGACGGTCATCAGCAACCAAACCATCACTGAAGACGGTATCGCCGGCCCGATCAGCTTCACGGTCGGCGACCAGGAGACCCCGGCGGGGGCGCTCACGGTGGCAGGATCTTCCAGCAATCCCACCCTGGTGCCCAACACCAGCGTCGTGTTTGGCGGCAGCGGCGCCAGTCGAACCGTGACCGTGACCCCGGTGGCGAACGGTTCCGGCACCGCACAGATCACGGTGACGGTCAACGACGGCGAACTCAGCACCAGCCGCCAGTTCACCTTGACGGTCAACGCACTCAATGATGCGCCGACCCTGACGTCAATCAGCGATCAGAGCATCGATGAGGATACGGCGGCAGGTCCGATCAGCTTCACGGTGGGTGACGTGGAAACTTCGGCCAGTTCCCTCACGTTGACCGGCGTGTCCAGCAATCCGAGCCTGGTTCCGAATGCCAACATCGTGTTTGGCGGCACCGGCGCCAGTCGTGCAGTAACCGTAACGCCGCTAGGCAACGGATCCGGAACCGCAGTGATCACGGTGACGGTCAGCGACGGCGCGTTGAGCGGCAACCGCCAGTTCACGCTGACCGTTCGTTCGGTGAACGATCGCCCGACCATCACCTCGATCAGCAACCAGACCATCGACGAGGACACTGTCGCCGGCCCGATCAGCTTCTCGGTGGCTGATCTGGAGACGGCGGCGGCCAGCCTCACGCTCAGCGCGACATCGACCGACCCGGCCTTGATTCCGGTGTCGAGCATCGCCTTTGCAGGGAGCGGGACCAACCGGACCCTCACGCTCACGCCTTCGACGAATCAATTCGGCACCGCGCAAATCAGCATCACCATCAGCGACGGCGCGCTGACGGCGACGAGCCAGTTCACGTTCACGGTGAACTCGGTGAACGACACGCCGACCCTGACGTCGATCACCAACCGGACAATCAATGAGGACACCACCACGGGTCCCATCAGCTTCACGGTGGGCGACGTGGAAACTGCGACCGACATGCTGACGCTCACCGGAACATCCAGCAACCTCACGCTGGTTCCCAATGCGAACATTACCTTCGGCGGCAGCGGCGCCAACCGGTCGGTCACAGTGACGCCGGCCGCCAATCAATTCGGAACGGGCCAGATCACCGTCACCGTCAGCGACGGGAACAAGTCTGCCAACCGAGTATTCACTCTGATTGTGAACAGCGTGGAAGATCCGCCGACTCCTCCGGCCAATCTGCGAATTGCCCAAGTGCAGATCCCATAGCCGACGGTTTTTCCAGAACGACCACCTCTTCGCCCCTCCCGCTCACCGGCGGGAGGGCTTTGTTCTTGGGGGTAGCCGGCTCGATTCTTGAAAGCGACGTGTGTCTGATCCATTCAATGATGCGAAAGCCATCCCAGGCCACCCCACCCTGGGTGATATCCGGTGGAAAGTTCACATCCATGATGAGCAGGTCCGGATGTCGCTTCCTCGCCTTTTCGAGCACCTCGCTTCCATCGGCGGCTGTGGCGACTTCATAGCCGGACGCCTTCAGCCGGAGCTCCAACGCCTTCAGTACGATCAAGCTATGGTCAGCGATGAGAATGGTGCGTTTATTCACTCGAACGGGCCCCCTGGGCAGAGCCAAAATCCAGGCATCGAAAAGCACACAGGGTTTCAGTCCGGCATTGATCGTTGATTAACATGCAGTTATGAGATAACTCCTGAAGGCCGGACCGAATTCTTAACGATGCCCGCTCCGGCCCCAGACTGATGACCAACCGATTCCATGTCAGGGGGGAGGACCGTGCGGTCCGGATCGGGGAACTGTTCGATTCGATTGCCTCGCGCTACGATCTGCTTAATGACATTCAGAGCCTGGGATTGCACCGGCTATGGAAACGGCGAATGGTTGCCCTTGCGGGGTTAAGGCGCGGGGATGCCGCCTTGGATGTCTGTTGCGGGACCGGGGACATTGCCTTCCGGTTGGCCAAGCACGGCGCTGAGGTCATCGGACTGGATTTCAGTCAACCCATGCTCGAAGTGGCCCGGCGAAGGTGTGGGGCCGCAACCTCGCCCCGGTTTGTTCATGGCGATGCCATGCGACTTCCATTCGGCAACGGTGAGTTCGCGACCGTCACGGCTGGTTATGGGTTGCGCAATCTGGTGGACTGGAGGACGGGGTTGGGGGAGATGGTGAGGGTGGCGCGTTCGGGCGGACGCATCCTGGTGCTGGACTTTGGCAAACCTGCGAATCCAGTGCTGCGGAGATTGTATTTCCTCTACTTGAGACTGCTGGTGCCCCTGTTCGGGCTGGTCTTTTGCGGGAACGCAGCGGCATATGGGTACATCCTTGAGTCGCTGCGAGAATATCCGGCTCAACAGGGGCTGGCGGCTGGCATGCGGGCTCTGGGTTTGCAGCAAGTGCAGGTTCACGATCTGCTCGGAGGCATGATGAGCATCCATGCCGGCGTGAAACCATGAGCCTTCCCTGCCGCACCGCGGTGAAAGTCGTTGCCAACCCTTCATGGGCCTGAGCAGATTGGCCGGGTGAATTTCCGAGACAAGATACTGTCGTGGGAGCGGCTTCCGGCCTGGCGCACGGCTGTCCGTGGGTCGGGACATCGGCTGGTGGTCACCAACGGGTGTTTCGACCTGCTGCACCTCGGGCATGTGACCTATCTGGAGACGGCGCGAAACCAGGGCGATCTGCTCCTGGTGGGCGTGAACGCCGACGCTGCGGTTCGGGAACTCAAGGGTGCCTGGCGCCCGGTCAATCGTGACACCGACCGCGCGCTGGTCCTGGCCGCCCTGGAGAGTGTGAGCGCCGTCACGATCTTCCCGCAAACCACCGCCACGGAGTTTCTTTCCCTCGCCAAGCCGGACATCTACGTGAAAGGCGGCGACTACACGATTGAAACCATCAATCAGGACGAGCGCCGCGTGGTTGAGGAAGCCGGAGGCCGGATCGTGCTGGTCGGGCTCGTCGAAGGCCGTTCAACGACGAACACACTCAAGAAACTCGGGAATCACTGACGATAACTCTCCCTTGGCTGCTGGAGATTTCATGTGGCGTACGCGACACGAATTCGGAATGGGCACAGGGGCTGGCGGTGATGACAGGTCGAGCGATTCCCCCGTGTCGTGCGGCTGCGGCGGTCAAATTGATGCTTTACCGAAAGGGAGATCCACGGCCTGGACAGGAACGTCGCCGGAGGCTGTGGCGAGGGTGAGGGCGTTCCCGGTTCCGATCACCTCCTTGCGGACGTAACCGAGGGCAATCTTGCGGTGGAACGCGGGGGAGGCGAGGACAGCCGTCAGCAGAGCCCGGGCGCCAGGAAGTCCCCGACAAAAGGTGTGGCGGGTTGTGCGCGAAGCTCTTGGACGCAACCCACTTGCTCGATCCGCCCCCGGTTCATCACCGCCAGACGTTGTCCCAAGGCTTCCGCCTCGTCCAGATGGTGGGTGACGAGCAGCGTCGTAAGCTGGAACTCAACGTGAAATGCTTTCCAGTCGCGGCAGAGTTGCCGTCGAAGAGGCCTGTCCAGGTGGCTGAACGGCTCGTCCAGCAGGAGGATCGACGGCCGACGGATCAACGCCCGCGCGAGGGCAACACGCTGACGCTGGCCACCAGACAATTCAAACGGTCGCCGATCCAGACAGTCCGCGATCTTCAACTGCTCGGCGATGAAAACGGTGCGTTGGTGGATTTCCTTGGTCCCGGTGCCCTGCAGTTTCAGGCCGAATCCGATGTTCTGGGCTGCGGTCAGATGCGGATATAACGCCAGCGTCTGGAACACCATGGCGACGTGACGCGCGCCAGGGGGTCGATCCGTGACGTCCGTGTCTCCCAGTCGTATTCGTCCGCTGTCCAAGGACTCCAGACCGGCAATAAGCCGGAGCAGGGTGGTCTTGCCCGAGGCCGACGGTCCGACCACTGCCAGCAGTTCGCCGTCCGCGATCTCAAGGGAGACGTCATCGACCGCTCGAATTGTCTGTCCTTCGGGTCCGGAGAATCCTTTGCTCAGCGCGTGCAATTGGAGCTTGGGCACGCCCGGAGTCTTTCGTTGAAGCGAAGCCGTGTCCAGAGGGGATTGTGCGGGCGGAACAAAGCCGTTGACGCTCGTGATGGCTGTTGCATCATCGGTGGGCCGTAAAGGAACGGGGGGAGACATCCTCCGTTCCGCCTCTGGATCCCATGACTATGAAACTTGATGATCTTTATTCTGAACTGACACTGAAAACGAGTGCCAAGCTGGTCCTGCTCGTCCTGGACGGCCTGGGCGACATCGCCACCACGGAACAAGGCTTTTTGCACCCCGCTCGAAGCCGCCGCCACCCCGAACCTCGACGGCTGGTCGCGGAGGGCTGCGCCCAGGGCCGCATGATTCCCGTCGCGCCCGGCATCACGCCCGGCAGCGGGCCCGGCCATCTCGGTTTGTTCGGCTATGACCCGCTGGAATTCCAGGTGGGCCGCGGCGTGATCGAGGCGCTCGGCTTGGGCGTGGAACTCAAGGCCGGGGACGTCTGCGCCCGCGCCAATTTCGCCACGCTCGACGCCAAGGGCATCGTGACCGACCGCCGCGCCGGCCGCATTCCGACCGAGACTTGCGAGAAGCTGTGCGCGATGCTCTCCGCCAAGATCAAGAAGATCGGCGACACCCAGGTCATCATCAAGGCCGGCAAGGAGCATCGTTTCGTGGTCGTCTTCCGGGGCAAGGGGCTCGAAGGGCCGCTGACGGACGCCGACCCGAACCGGGAAGGCTTGCCCATCCCGACCGTCAAGCCGCGCGACGCCAAGAGCGCCAAGCAGAAGAAGATGGCCAAGCTGATCGCCGATTTTTACAAGCTGGCGCTGCCCGTGCATCGCCAAGGAGAAGCCGGCCAACGGCTTCCTGATGCGCGGCATTGCGCATCAGCCGGAGATTCCCGCTGTTCGAGGACCGCTACAAGCTGCAAGCCCGCCTGCTCTGGCGGTTTATCCGATGTACAAGGGCCTGGCCCAGCTGGTCGGCATGGACGAAGATCGAAGGCCCGCAGACCATCGCGCGAGCAGTTCGAGCGCTACCTCGCCGAATACGACAACTACGATTTCTTCTTCATCCACTTCAAATACACCGACAAGGCGGGCGAGGACGGCAACTTCGAGGCCAAGAAGAAGGCCATCGAGGAATTCGACGCCGCGCTGCCGATGCTGCTGAAGAAGCAAGCCGGATGTGCTGGCCATCACCGGCGACCATTCGACGCCCTGCGCGGTGAAGGGCCATTCGTGGCATCCGCAACCGGTGTTGCTGCATTCGCGCTACAGCGGCATCGGACAAGCTGGAGCGCTTCACGGAGACCGGCGCGAACATGGGCTCGCTGGGCGTGTTCGAGGCGAAATACCTCATCCGCCTGATGCAGGCCAACGCGAAGATGTTCGACAAGTTCGGAGCCTGAGTTTTGCTCTCATCATCTCTCGAGGCGCGTTCCGGTTGACGGAACGCGCCTTTGTGTTCGGGGCGGGCTGTCTTGATGCAAATCGGGACGTGCAACCAACCACAGAAAGCACACCAGAGCCTGAAGTTGAACCCGGTTTCACATCGTGCGTGTGTTGATCACATGACTCGAAGTGAGGAGTGAGCGCGAAATTATTTTCAACAAAAATGAAAATTCCTCTTCACAGTTTGGAAAATTTGTTTTACACGAAGGCCGTGAACCCGAACAACTGAATGGAGGTGAGACTGAATGCCAGCAAAGAAAAAGGCTAAGAAGAAAGCAGCGAAGAAGAAGAAGTAGTCAACACTTGCATCGTTGAAGCGATACCAGGATGGAAAACCTGGTCTGCTAGATGGGTTCTCCATCCTGGTCATCCTTCAACCTCCCGCCCGCCTCCCCTCGCCCTCCCATGGCCAAGTTGGTTTTCGACATCGAGACGTCGGCCCTGCCCCTTGATCGCTTTGACGAAACGCAACAGGAGTACCTCTTTCGCGAGGCAGAGAAGCTTCCCGACGAAACGACGCGCCAAGCCAAGCGGGAGGAGATTCAACGGCTGTTCAGCCTCTGGCCGCTCACGGCCCGGGTGGTTTGCGTAGCCATGCTCAATGCGGAAACCCTTCGTGGACAAGTGCTTTTCATCGCCGACGACTACGAAGCCGGCGAGGAGGAGGACGGGTCCGGTGGAATTTGTCCCGTGCATGGATGAAGTCGAGCTGCTCACGGCGTTCTGGGATGTCGCGCGGCACTATGAAGGGGTGGTGACGTTCAATGGTCGGGGGTTTGATGTGCCCTTCATGTATTTGCGGTCCGCGGTCTTGAATGTGCCCATCAGTCGCAAGGACTGGTTGGGCTACCGGTTTCAGACCGAACCTCATTGCGACCTCGCGGAGCAACTGACGTTCTACAATGTGAGCGGCCGGGACGGCGCGGCGCGGCGATTCAACCTCGACTTCTATTGCAAGGCTTTTGGCATCGAGTCGCCCAAGGCGCAGGGTGTCACGGGCATGGATGTGGGTCCTCTGCTGGAAGCGGGACGATACCGGGAGATCGCCGAGTATTGCTTGCGAGATGTTCGGGCGACGGTACAACTCCACCGGATGTGGCAGGACCGGTTGCAGGGAATCAAGTAGTGCCCCGACCCCGAAGGGAAGTTGAACGGGGCAGCGGAGCCGGAATTCTCGACCGAATCCACAGTCGCTCAATCGGACGCATGAAGCGCACCCCCAGTCGCGACATCGAAACGCATCGAGGATCCACGCCGCGGGTCCTGGTTTGCTTCGCGGTGCCGGCGGAAGCCCGCTGGTTTACACCTCCCGTCCAACCGGTCACGGACACCCTCATCACGGGAATGGGCCGCCGCCGAGCCTCCGACTCGGTTCAAGACTATCTGTCCCGCCACCAACCTTTGCTCGTACTGAGTTGCGGGTTTGCCGGAGGGCTCAACCCGGTCCATCCGTTGGGAAGCGTGCTAGTCGACGACACGCACGCCGGACCGTTTCGCGATCCGCTCCGGGGTGCGGTGCGCGACCAGGCCGCTTTGTGCACTCGGACCGGGTGCTGGTCACCGCCGCGGACAAGGCGAGATTGTTCCAGTCGAGTGGAGGGGATGCGGTGGAGATGGAGTCTTCCGGCATCGTGGAGGTCTGCCGGGCGGCACGGGTGCCGGTGCTGGTGCTTCGAGTGGTCTCGGATAGCGCCACGGAGGATCTGCCCATGGACTTCAACCGGTCTTGCCGGACGGACGGCAGTCTCAGCATGCCCCGGCTTCTCCTGGGACTGGCCTGTTCGCCCGGGGTGATTCCGGAGTTGATCCGGTTTCAGGCCCGGCTGCGGCAGGCGGGCCGGCAACTGGCGGGCGCCCTGGATTGTTTGCTGGGGCGGCTGGTCAACTCACGCGGCTGACGCCCGAGGCAGGGTCCCCCACGCGCCGAAGTTTGAATCCGACGCGTGTGAGGCCATGACACAACGGCCCGGGCCCGGGGCGACGTCACTGCAAACGGGCGCGGTAGAACTTCACCGGAGTGCCGGCGGCGTTCGTGTCTGTGAAGATGACCGGACTGCTGATGTTGGTGAGCGTGCCAAGCCGGACGAACGACACCGGACTGGTGCCGGCCTCGATCTGCACGCTGCGGTTGGTCACGCCGAGGATGGTGAACTGGAACGTGCCATTCGCCAGGCGTGTCGCTGCGGCGAGCACGGGCGGATTGGCGCTGCCGACGGTGCCCGCCCCCACCGCCCCGCGGTAGAACCGGACGGCGTGACCGGCGGAGGCGGTGTCCACGAACTCGTAGCTGCCCGTAGTGTTGGTGATCACGGCCAGCGTGGTCCAACTGCCGAGGGTGGATCCGGTTTCGACGCTCAGCACGAGGCCGGGCGCGCTCAGGATGTGGAAGCCGAACTGGTCGTTGGTCAGGTGCGCCGGCTGGGTAAACACGAAGGGAGTAGTCATCGAGAGGGCCAGGGCCACGGTGCCGGTGGTCCCGCCAAAGCCATCCACGGCGAAGTGATACGTGGTGCCGGCTACCGCGCTAAACGTCAGCGTGGTGCCATTCGATCCGGCGGCGGCGGCACTGTTGGTGACCAGCGTGAGGGCGTTCACGCTGGCGCCGGTATAAGCCGCCAGCAAGGTGCGGAAGGTCGAACTCACCGTCGAGGCCCGCACTGTGTCCGTGGCGGGGGCCGTCCAGGTCCACCAGAGGCTGCTGCCTCCGGCGTTGCCCGCGTGGTTCGGTTCCCCGCTTTCCTTTGTGGCACCGGCGTTGGACAGCGGGGCCGCCGTGGCCCCCAAGCCAGACAGGCGGATGCGCTGCTCGAAGTCGTCCCCGGGCACGCGGAATTTCGCGGTGACCGTCGTGTTCGAGACCAGCACGAGCGTCAGGGGATGAGTCGGGGTGTTCACGGCGCCCGTCCAGCCGGTGAACTCATAACCGGGGTTGGGCGTGGCGCTCAGGGTCACGCTGGTGCCGCTGGTGTAATTGCTGCCCGGGGGATTCACCCCCACCGTGCCGTTGGTCGCGTTGACCGTCAGGCGGGGGCGGAGGGAGGTGCGGTCGGCGGGATTGGTGCCCTCGAGGAATTCGTTGAGGTTGTTGACGCCGTCGCCATCCGGGTCCCCGGTGGGCACTTGGTTAAGGCTTCCGAAATACTGCACCTCCCAGACGTCCAGCATGCCGTCGGCGTCGTCATCGGCAGTGACGCTGCTGCCGTTCATCGTGAGGCTGAAGGGTTGCGGAAGCGCCGAGGTGTTGGTCGCCACCAGGTAGTAGGTCTGCGAGGGCAGCCAGGGATACGCGGTGAGGAACTGGCTGGACAAGCCACTGTTGGCGCCCCCGGAGGGGCTGCGCCAGTCGTCCGAGGTTGTGCGGGTGGGCGGCGCGCCGTTTTCGAGGTAAACCTGCACAACATTGGAGTGGGTGGAGGTATGGCGCCAGCGCAGCGCGTCCGCCGGGGTCAGAATGCGGTAGGCGACCAGGCCGTTAGCCGGGATGGCGTTCGTGACGAACCCGCCGTAGAACGCGATCTCGGGCGGCAACGCGTTGGTGGCGCCACTGACGCTGGACGTCAGGGAGAAGGTCGAGTCCCGCTTTCCACGAATGCCGACGTAATAGACATTACCCGGCCGCAGGGGCGGCACCTTGAAGGTGTAGGCGCCCGGCGTGCCGTAGCTCGCATAGGGCCCGCTGTTCTTCTGGTCTGTGGTCCAATCCTTGATGGCACCCGATGTGTTGTCGGTGCCGTTGCCCGGCGGAATCACGTCGCGCAGGTGCATGATCACGTCACCCGACGACTGGCTGAAGCTCAGGTGCCAGTTGTCCGGTGGCGAGGGTGGGATGCTGAATCGGTAGTAGCGCCAGTTGTTGCTCGCGACGCTCTGGTCGAGGGCGGAACCGCGGGCCAGGTCGAGATCCTGAACCAGCCCTGTCGAGAGACGCACCCGGTAGCGCGCGTTGGCGGCGATGCCGGCGCGGACCGCGAGGTACCAGGGACCGGGGGTCAGGCGCGATTCCGTGACCCCGTTGAGCGGCACCCAGTTGGCGTAATCAGTGACGCTGCCCGTCAACGCGCGGTCGTAGGTGCTTCCCGACGCGCCGTTGGTGCGGTGCGAGAAGGTGGGGGGCAGGTTGGTGCGCAGGCAAAAGTCGGGGTTGCCGCTGATGGCCACCAGTTGCACGGCCATGAGCCCGGCGTTGTTGGTCGGCACTTCGACCGCGTAGAAATGGTATCGACCGGCTTCGAGGTCGGTGCCCTGATCCCCGGGCAGCGCCACCCCGTTGGTTTCCACGCCCGTGTCGCCGAAGTCGGGGGCCACCAGGCCGGGGGTGATGACGGGGTTGTTCAGGCCGGGCATGAGCCAGCCGGGCCGTTGCAGTGCCAGTTTGCTGCTGGTCAGGGTGTAGGCGGTGGAATTGGTGCCGATCACCTCGACAAACCAGGTTCCGGGAGTGAGGAAGGGCGGGACCACCACGGCGGAGGACCGCATGAAGGGCATGGTGTTGGCCGCCGTGTCGCTGGGCAGGAGATCCTTGCGCGCGCGGAGGGCGGCGGTGCCGGAAGACTGGGCCACGTTCAACTCCCAGCCGATCACCGGCTGGTTGTGGACACTGGCGGGCACCGTCACCCGGTAATAAGCGCGCTGCCGGTCGATCAGCACGCCCGCCGTGGTGTGGCTGAGGCCGTTGGTGTTGAACTCGGCGGTGAAGTTGAGGTCGGGGACGAGCAGGTGGCGCACACGCAGGGTGCAGGCGGCTTCCGGGTACACCCCGGCCCCGGAGGATCGGGCTTTGAGCGCCAGTTGATAGACGCCGGGGACCGGATTGGCCACGGTGACGATGTTGCTGGCCAGGAGGAGGGGCGACGCACCGCCGTCGTTGCCATAGGCGTCGCGCGTGCCGCTGACCACGCCGCCAGGGTTGGGCAGGGTGACATTGGTGGTCAACACCACCTGCGGATTTCCGACGCGTTCCTCGAGACGCACCTCGAAGGCGAGCGTGTTGGTGGGAACCACGAAGGAGAAGAAGGCGCTTTCCCCGCCTTGCAGGGTGTTGGTGCAGACGAGGTCCGGCCCGCCGACGGCGCCCAGATCCGCCAGGCTCGCCTCCCCTTCCGACTGGAGTTCGTAGCTGGTGACGCCGGTGCCGACCCGGGTGGCGGTGGAGGGGTTGAGGCCTTCGCCCACGACGGCGAGGTAATAGGTTCCCGCCGCCAGGTTCGTCTGACCGGCGGGCGGCAGGAGGACGAGATGTTCATTGCCGGCCTTTTGCATGACTTTTCCGGCGAGCGCGCCGCTGGAGCGTCCGGTGTCGACGTTGGGCAGACGGTCCTTGAGTGAGAGCAGCAACGCCTCTCCGGAGAGCGAGGTCAGGCGCACCTTCCATCCGCGCACGCCGTCCGGCACCTCGACGCGGTAGTAATCCGCCTCGCGGGGCGCCAGCGTGGCATGGGTCGCCGTGCCGCCCGCGAAGGCGAGGTCCGGCACCGGCAGGGTGAAGCCGGCGCCGATGCCACGGCTGACGAGGGTGTAGGTGAGGGAGTTGGAGGTGGTGCTGTTGAAGACGCCGGCGAAGTAGGTGCCCGGCTCCAGCGGCTGGCCCATGCCCATGGCCAGGATGCGGTACTCCTCGTTCAACCCGGTCGCCGAGTTGGCCCGCTCCGTCCAGTCGCTGCCCGCCGCCCATTGGTTGGTGCCCGGCCAGTTGGTGGTGATACCGGGGGCACTCCAGGCGAAGGTGGAGAGCGAGCTGGGCAGAGCGTCCCGCCGCAGCACCAGTTTGCCCACGCCCTGGGTGACACTCAACAGGCGGACGTCCCAGCCCAGGGCTTCCGGTGGCACGGTGAACTGGAAGAAACGCCACGAGCCGGCGTTCTGGTTGGTGACGGACGCGCTTCCGCCATCGAACGCGAGCGGGACCACGTTGAGGGCGCGCAGGGCGAGGACGTAGGTGGCGTTGGTCGGGGTGTTGCTGAGCGGGCGGGCCTTGACCATGACGGTGTAAACGCCGTTGGAGGGGTTGGCCAGCGTGATCAGGGTGGTGTTGGCGTTGCCGTTGGCTGCGGCGATGGTCCACCCGCCTTCATTGCCGTAACTGTCGCTGCCCACCGAGCCCGGGGCGGTGGCCGTGGAGGCGGCGCCGGGATTGGGGAACGGCGTGTCCGCGCGCAGGACCATGGCGGGATTGCCGGTGCGGTTCAGGAGTTCGACTTCGACGCTGGTGGTGTCTGGCGGCACGGAGAACTGGTAGGCGAACACTTCGCCGGCTGCGAGGGCGTTGGTGTGGCGCACTTCGGTGCTGGTGGCCTCACCCAGGTCGAAGGGCACCAGCGGTCCGCGGCTTTCGAGGATGAAGCTGCTGGAGCCTGTGCCAATGCGCGTGAGGTCGGTCCCCACCTGGCCTTCGCTGATCACGGCCAGATAGTTGGTGCCGGGGGCGAGGAAGGGCTGGTTGTTTCGGGCGAGATTGACGTAGTGTTCAGGGCCGGTCTTCTGCATGGCTTTGCCGGAGCCGGAGCTGGTCCCGGTGAGCACGTTGGGCAGGGCATTCGTGATGGCGAGGAGCAGGGCTTCGCCGTTGATCAACGTCAATCGCGCCCGCCAGCTCGCGGCGTCTGCCGGAACCACCACCCGGTAATACGCCGCCTCGCGCGACGGCAGCGCCGTGTTGGTGATGGCACCACCGTCGAACGGGAGATCCACCACGGGTATCGAGAAGCCCTCCCCGATGCCGCGACTGACCAAGGTGTAGTTCATCGGCACCCCCTCCGCACCTCCCTTGATCCCCACATAGTAGGTGCCGGGTTCCAGCGGCTGGCCCATGCCCATCGCCAGGATGCGCCCCTCCTCGTCCACCCCGGTGGGCGACAGCGGGCGCTGTGTCCAGTCCAGGCCCGCGATCCATCTGGCGCCGCTGGGCCAGAAATCATCCGCCCCCGGCTGCCAGCCTGTCGTGGGCAGTTCAAGCGCCAGGTAATCCCGGCACACGATCACCAACGGATCCCCGGCGGTCACATTCGTCAAGCGGATGTCCCAGCCCAGGGCGTTCGGAGGCACCGTGACCTCGAAGAAGTGGTAGATGTTCGACTGGCCGGTGATGGTGGCGATGCCGCCGTCGAAGGCCAGCGGATCCGCCGTGAGCTTGCGGATGCGCAAGGTGTAGGTGGCGTCGGGATAGTGGTTGCCCGAGCCGCGGGCCTTGACCGCCATGACCTCGCTGGGGAACGCCCCGCTCACGGTGATGAGGTCGGGGCTGACTACGCCGTCAAGGCCTCCTTCGTTGCCGTAGGCGTCCGACGGAGTCTTGCTTCCCGGGTTGGGGAAGGAGCCTTCGAAGACAGGCGAGGTGATCCACGGATCGCCGGTCTTCACGGGCAGCGAGATTTCGTATCCGAGGCTTTCCGGCAGGTTGTCAAAGTGCAGCAGGTCGGCGTCGCCGCCTTCCAGAGCGCCGCTGTAGTAGAGATCGTAGTCGTCCAGCAAACCCAGATCGATGATGGGGGCCGCGCCGAGGCTGGTGAGGACGTAGTCCGACGTGCCGGCGCCGATGCGGGTGTTGTCGGTGGTCACCTGACCTTCGCTGACCACGACGGCATAATAGGGGCCGGGCGTGACGTTGGTCGCGGCACCGCCGGGCAGCAGGAAGAAGTGTTCGTTGCCCGTGTCGCGCGCCTTGCTCATCTTGCGGCCCGCGGTGGCCGTGTTTGTGGCGCTGGTGCTGGCGCCGGCGGTGATGTTGGGCATGCTGGCGCGCGCGATGGCCAGCAGGGCGTCGCCGGAGGAGGACTCCAGCTTCATTTTCCACGTCGGCGCGTTGGACGGCACGTGCACGCGGTACACCGCCAGGTCGCGAGCTGCCAAGCCGGTGTTGGTGACCCCGCCTCCGGCGTAATCCAGGTCGATCACCGGAATCGTCCACCCTGTCCCGATACCGCGGCTTCGGAGGGTGTAGCTCATGGGGGCGGTTGAACTGCTGGCATTGAGGACGCCCACATAATAGGTGCCGGCGTCCAGCGGCCGCCCGAGACCCGCCGTGATGATGCGTCCGCTCTCGGGAGTGCCGTCCGGAGCGTTGTTGCGCCCGGTCCAGTCTGCCCCGGCCACCCACTGGTTGCCGCTGGTCCAGTTGGTGGCGGTGACGGTGCCGGAGAACCCGATGCCGGAGAGCGAGACGGGCAGGCGCTCACGCCGGATCACCAGTTGCGGGGACCCGCTGGAGACCTCCGTGAGCCGCGCATCCCACCCCACGATGTTCGGCGGCACGTCCACGCGGAAGAACTGCCACTTGCCGGCGGGCACGGTGGTCCGGGCGAGGGAACCGCCGTCGAAACTGACCGGACTGGCCGTGAGCGGGCGCAGCATTAGCGTGAAGGGGCCGAGCGCGTTGGACGGGTTGTAAACGCCGACATACCAGACATCCGCGGGATTGTCGGGGGCCTGGAGGAAGTTGGTGGTGCTCAGGAGCGTGTAGAACCCGGCGGAGCCGGGCGACGGATTCCGATAGTTCCAGATGCCCGGGGCGCGGTTGCGCCGGAGGGCGATGCGGGTGCCGGGCGCGGCGTTGGTGACCTCGAGGTCCCAGCCCAGCGACACCAGTTGCGTGTCAATGTTCGATACCTTGTAGATGCTCCAGCCCACCCGGTTGCTGTCCGTGTTCACGACGGTGTCCACGTACTCGATGTTGGGAATCACGGGCGGCCCGCTGACCAGGGTGAAGCTGTAGGAGTTTGTGCTGTATACCGTGATGTAGAACGTGCCGTCGCTCAGGGTGTCCGGCACCAGCGTGAGGCTGTCCGACACGCTGCCCGGCACCTCGGAGTAGGCGTCGTTGTTGGACTCGTTCGGGATGAAGTTACGGCGCAGGGCGAGGTTGGGGTTGCCGTGGCTCGCGATGGTGCTGACCTGCCACGCCAGTTGATCGGGCGGGACCTGAACGCGGAAGGTGGTGTAGGGAAATCCGCTGACCGTGACGTTGGTGCTGCCAGTGTAGTCGAGGTCCGCAAACCCGTGCGCGCACGAATCGAGATTGATGATCTCGCCGGGAGCCCCGACGACGCCCACAAAGTAGAGTTGCCCGCCGGCGAGGTAGCCGGGCACGACCAGCATCTGGCCGTCCTGACTCAGGTCCGAGGTGCCCGGGAGGGGCGCGGCATTCTTCTTCACATGGAGGGTGTTGGGACGTCCGTTGAGCCACAGGCGCCAGGCCACCTGGTCCGCCGCGGCAGTGGTGCGGAAGAAGCGCGTGCCTTCCGCGCCGACCGCGACGTCGCCGCTGCCGCTCGAACCATTCGTGGCCACCACGCCCAGGTCGGTGACGAACGGCTCGCCCGAGACCAGGCTCCACACCGAGCCCGGCGCCGCGCGCACCAGCAGATACCAGTCCTCGCCCGCACTGAAGGCCGAGGCCGGCACGATGAAGCCGTCGGAGCCGGCCCGGTCGGACCTGTCGAGATAACTGGTCGGGCTGGGCGGGGCGCCCTTGGCCAGGTAGAGATCAGCCTCGCCGGCCTGCACCGTCAGGGCGTTGCGCCACGCGCCCAGCGCGGTGTTTTGCGTCGTGATCCGGAAATAGTAGTCGCCGCCGTTGGTGTTGGGGGCGCTGTAAACCTCGGTGCCCAGGTGGGTGGCGCCGGGATCCCAGGGGAGAGGGATGAACTCGACCAGCTCCGTGCGCAGCACGTAGTCCACCGATCCCGAGGCCTGGCTGAGGCCGATGAAGTAGGCGCCCGGGGTGGCCTCCGCCGGCATGAACACCAGGTAGTCGTTGCTGGTGCCGGTGCTGGACTTGAGATACGTGGTCGTGGTGGGCAGGGTGTTGCGCTGGACGTACACGTTGGGGCCGCTGTTGGACGAGGTGACGACGACCCGCCAGCCGCTCGCATTGGTGGGGAGGTCCACGCGGAAATACTGCCAGGAGCCCGCGGCGATGGTGTTGGTGCAGGCCGAGACGACGGCCTTGGTTGCGGGGCGGCTGGCACTGCGAAGGCCGCTGAGGTTGTTGGTGAGCGTCACGGTGAAGCTGTGGGCAGCCGAATTGGACGGCGTGCTGACCCGCAGGACGTAGTTGGTGATCCGCAGGTCCGGCCACTCGAGGTGAATGGCGTTGCTGGTGCCGCCCTGCGCCGCCAGGAAATCGTAATCGAGATCCGTGGGCGCGAGGCCCGCCCGGAGCCGCAGGTCCGAGAAGGCGCTGGCGCTGCCGGTGACGGTGAACGCGGCATTGCTCGAGCCGGCGGGGACGGTGAATGGAAAATCCTGGCCCGCGCCCGGCTGATTGGTGCCGCTGTAGTTGACTGCGTTGAGTGAAAGGGCACCGGACAGCATGCCCACGATGAGCAACAACCCACCCTCCTGATTCATGCGCGGCAGCAGGTAAAGCATCGCACCACCGATTGCAACCCTTTCCTGCGTGTCTGTCGCGGGGGTGCGCGCCTCGGCTGCTGTCTGGAGGCTGGCCGGGGCTGGTTTTCCAAAGGCGGCAACGGTTGGGTGGGCAGGGCCGCGCGCCCTGGGCGCCGGAGCCAACCTCCCGACGGCGGCTGACACATTTCTTGAGCCGCTCTAGCCGTCAAGGGGTTGGTGGGCGGCGGTCGGTTCGGAGGTGGTGGCCTGTCGTTCCTTAAGTTTCTCGCTCCAAGTCACCAGGCCCGCGCCCAGCACGATCAGGATCACGCCGAGCCAGCGGACCGGGCTCACGTGCTCGTGCAGAAACCACCGGGCCGCGAGGGCGGTGATCACGAATCCCAGCGACGTGAGCGGCCAGATGAGGCTGACATCCCGCTGCGAGAGCAAGTAAAGCAGCGCCCCGAAGAAGATCGCCTCGAACAGCACCCCCAGCATCAGGCTCGGATTCTGTGCGCCGCGGACAATGAGTGCGGCGATCTCGGGGAAGGAGGGGCGGCTGATTTCGCCGATCTCCTTCAAGCCCTTGCTGAGAAACACGACACCGACCGCCTCGAACAGGAGGGCAAACAGCAGAATGAGAACGATCTTTGTCATGTTACAGGTCCTGGTAGCGCACGAGCTGGAGGCCCAGTCGTTGAACCGCCTGGGCCACCGCCGGACTGACGAGCGCTTCGAATTCGTGTCGAAAATCATCAAGCGACGGATGCGAGTAAAGCTCCGAATCGCCGGCCGGCAGTCGCGGCAGCAAGCGGAGCACATAATCCTCGTCCACCCGGGCGTTCTGCAGGAGCCCAAACACCTGGCGGGTGTGGCGGATGTGATGACGGGCGAAGGCGCGCCGGGCCCGGGCGGAAAGCACCCGGTAGATCAGTGCATGCGAGCAACGATAGCCCAGATGCCCCGGGGCGATGGCCAGGTTGAGGCCGAGCGGATCGCGGGTCAGTCGCGCCCGCGTGATGCCCAGCGGGACGGCGTCCTGCATCAAGAGATCCAGCACGACCGGATGGAGATGCAGGTGAAGATGCCCGTTCACGTGGTCGAGTGGCAGGCCCGTCTCGCGGAACCGCCGGAATTGTTCGTGCAGCTCCGCGCGCAGTTGTTCCCGCAACGAACGATTGAAGAAGTAGCGAAGGCCCGCCGCCACCGGTCCACTGCGAAACCCGCCCTTCGCGTCGACCAGTCCGGGGATGCGGTCGGGCGGCAGCGCGACCCGGCCCAGGAGCAGGGTGAGATGCAAGCCGACTCCGAGGGCGGGGTGTTCGCGGGCCAGTCGGACCGCCTCCTGGCAGGCGGGTTCGTTGACCATCAAGCTGGCGGTGGTGAGGATGCCGCGGGTGTGGGCCTGCAGGACGGCCTGGTTGATCGAAGTCGATCGCCCAAGGTCATCGGCGTTGACCACCAACCGGCGAGGGGACTGGGCGTGGGAAGGTGCGGCCTTCACGCGGTTCCGTAGGGGGGCCGGGAGGCACCGGTTGCGTAACGCCACCAAGCCTGGACGATCAACAACAGCTTTTGCGCCCGGCTCAGACGGATCAGTTGGGGTTGGAACACGTCAAAGGCGCGCGCTTCGAGTTTGCGCAGCAGGTTCCAATAGACCGAGCCCATCAGCTCGGCCGCCACCATCGCGCGGCGATCCTCGCCGGGCAATCGTCCGGCCGCCCGGTCGTAATGCGCGCGCGCCCGATGGGCCACGCTGCGGGCGAGGTCGGCGAACCGCGCCGAGTATTCGCCGCGGAGGATCTCCGCCTCCGCCACACGGCAGCGGCTGAGCTCGGACTGCGGCAGGTAGATGCGCCCCCGCTGGGCGTCGTTGCGCACGTCACGCAGAATATTGGTGAGTTGCAGGGCCCGACCCAATTCGATCGCATAATCGCGGCAGGCCGGGTTTCGATAACCAAAGATCTCGATGCTGAGCAAGCCCACCACCGAAGCCACGCGATGACAATACTGTTCCAACGCCTCGAAGGTCGGATAGCGGAGGGTGTCCAGGTCCATTTCGCAGCCCCGGATCAATTCATCGAAGAGCTCGTAGGGCATGCGGTAACGCTGGAGGAACGGCTGCAGCTCGCGGTTGACAGGAAACGCGGGGGGCCCTCCGTTGCACGCCAGGCGGATGTCCTCGCGCCAGGCTCGCAATTGCTCGCGCCGCTGCTCGACGGGCACCGAATCCTCATCGGCCACATCATCCACTTCCCGACAAAACGCGTAGAGGGCGGACATGCCGTTGCGTTTCTCCGACGGGAGCAGGGCAAACGCCAGCGCGAGGTTGGATGCACTCTTGCGGGTGATGTGTCGGCTGGTCTGCATGCACCGAAGAATCAGGCCCCGGCTTTGCGCGACGGATTCCCGTTGGACAGGCCATCCGTTTCCGGTTCAGCGTCGGGTTGGATGTGAAGCCGCTGCATCCGGTATCGCAGGGCGTGCCGGCTGATCTCGAGCTGGTCGGCGGCCCGGGTCAGGTTGTAGCGGTTCTGAGCCAGCGCCCGCTCGATGACCTCACGTTCGTGGTGGGCGAGCATGGCATCGAGGGATCCCGAGGAGGCGGGGCTGGCGGCGGACTGCGAAGGTGCGAGGTGCTGCTCCAACTGGAAGTCCGGCAGACTGTCGGCCTGGATTTCAGGTGAGGTCTCCAGGATGAGTGCGCGTTCCATGGCATTTCGGAGTTCGCGCACATTGCCCGGCCATCGATGCGCCAGCAGCTTGCGGCGCGCGGCTGGGGACACCGACCGGACCCGGGCATTGATGGTGGGCCCGAACTGTTGCAGGAAATGCTCCGCCAGCACCATGACGTCGTCGCCGCGCTGGCGCAGGGGAGGCAGGCGGAGTTGGACCACGTTGAGGCGGTGAAAGAGATCCTCGCGGAACTGTCCCTTTTCGATGGCGGTCACGATGTTGCGATTGGTCGCCGCGATCAAGCGAACGCCCACCCGCAATTCCTGGGTGCCTCCGACGCGCGTAAAGGAACCATCCTCGAGGAATCGTAACAGCTTGGCCTGCAGCGGATGGCTCATGTCGGCGATCTCGTCCAGGAAGAGCGTCCCGCCATGGGCTTCCTCGACGCGGCCGACCTTCTGGCGGACGGCGCCGGTGAAGGCACCCCGCTCGTGGCCGAACAGTTCACTTTCCAGCAGGGTTTCCGGGATGGCCGCGCAATTGATGCGGATGTAGGCCTTGTGGCGTCGCTGGCTGAGCGAATGCAGTGCGCCCGCCACCAGTTCCTTGCCCGTGCCGCTCTCGCCCAGGATCAGCACCCGCGCATCGGTCGGAGCCACGGTCTGAATGAGCCGGCGGACTTCCTGCATTCCGGGGGAATCCCCCACAATCTGTTCCATCAAGCCCGGTCCGCCGGAAACCTGCCGCAGGCGCGCATTCTCCTGGATCAACTCGTAGCGCTCGGCGCAGCGGCTGACCGCATGGAGCAATTCCTCCGGCGCAAAGGGCTTGGGGAGATAGTCCATGGCACCCGCCCGGATGGCCTCCACGGCCAGTTTGGGCGTGGCATACGCGGTGATCATCAGGATGGGCAGGTCAGGCCGCTGTTCGCGTGCCCGACGAATGAGGTCATACCCGCTCATCCCCCCCATGCGCGCGTCCGTGATCACCATCAGCAAATCCTCCCGCTGGATCCGGCGCAGGGCGTCCTCGCCGGAATCTTCCAGACAGACGGCGTACCCCTCCTCAGACAACATCGTCTGCAGGGAGAGTCGCATATTCTTTTCGTCGTCCACGACGAGAACTGGCGGCAACTCGGCGTTCATACGCGGGACGGTTCCGAGACCGTCGTCGGGAAGGTTAGGCGGAAAGAGGCGCCCTTTCCAAGTTCGGACTCGACCCGTACGGCGCCTCCATAGAGTTCGGCGTGGTTCTTGACGATGGCCAGACCCAGGCCGGTGCCCTTGGGTTTGGTGGTGTAGTAGGACTCGAAGATGCGCTGGTGCAGACGGGCTGGGATGCCCGGGCCATTGTCCGACACGACAATCTCCACCTGGCCCGGCTCGGGCGATCGGGCCTGCACCTGAATGGTGCCGGCGGGGGGCGCGGCGTCCCGGGCGTTGGTCAGGAGGTTGACCACCATCTCGCGCAGATGATCGCGCTGCATCATCAGCGCAGGCAGGTTGGGCTGGCAGGTGCGCTGCAGGTTCACCGCAAAGGGCGCACCCTCGGGAAAGACTTCGGCCACGGCGGCATCCAGCACCTCGGCGACGTCCAGCTTCTCCAGACGGCCCTCGGTCAGGCGGGCGTAATCCATGACCTGCGACAGAATACGGTCGGCCCGCTCGACTTCCTCGCGGATGATCCCGGTGAAGCGGGCAACCGAGGGTGGATCGGCCACGGTCGCGCGCTGCAGGCTGAAGGCGGTGTTGCTGATGACCGTGAGGGGATTCTTCAACTGGTGGGCGATCTCGGCGGCCAGGCGACCGGTCGAACGCAGTTGCTGGTCGCGCACGCTGAACTCGCGCGCCTCGGCGTCGGCGCGCCGCTGCCGGTCCAGCAGCAGTTGCACGCCAAAGCCGCATGCGGCGACCAGCAGCAGCAGCGTGGTGCGCACCACGAGCCCTTCCCCGGGGCTTTCGACCGGACTCAACCCGAGCACGGCCCGGGTGGGTTCATCCACGCTTCCGGCCAGCACACGGTCGCTGACACCCGCCAGCAGGTAACAGCCGGCGGTGCAGGTGTTCAGGACCAACTGGCTCGGGGAGAGGGGGTCCGTCAGCGTGTTGCGAATGACCAGCACCACGAACACCCAGTAGAGGATGCTGTCGTAGCCACCCGTGATCAGCGTCAGCCCCGCCAGAAACAAGGCGTCCAGCAGGCTCACCAGCATGCTGGCGCCCCGGATCAGGGGCACTGGAACCTTGCCGGACAACACCAGCAGCATCCCGCCCACCACCACCGCACCCACATACACCCAAAACATCGACACCACCGTCTCCACCCCCACATCCAGGGAGTAGGCCACGTAGCGGATCCAGGGCGAGAACTGAAACGAATGGTAGAGGATCCCGATCGCGGCCAGTCGGGCGGGCAGAATGATGTTCCGTTCCACCCGGAAGCTTCGGGCCTGGAGGTCTCTGGAGGTCGGCGAGGCAAACCGCAGCAGGGCTCGAAGCCGGGAAAGCTGCTCGCTTAAAGCTTCCTTCATTGAGAGGCGGGGCCTGCGGACCAGGCGCTCAGGACAACAGGGCATTGGCCCGTTGGGCGATTTGATCCACCGGCCAGAGTCGTCCCAGACCCTCGTAGCCACAGGAAAGGATCCCCTGCTCCGGTCCCATGAACTCGACGCCCAACCGTGTCAGGGCGGAAACGTTCTGCTGGGTGATCGGGTGCAGCCACATGCGTCCGTTCATGGCCGGAGCGATCAACGTTCGGGCGCGGTCGTTGAGGGCCAGGGCGATGCAGCTCAAGGCGTCATTGGCGATTCCATGGGCGAGGCGAGCAATCACGTTGGCGGTCGCCGGCGCGATCAACAAAAGATTGGCCTGGTCCGCGAGTTCGATATGCGCGGGCTTCCAGCCTTCCTCCTCGTCATACAAATCGACCACCACCGGGTTGCGGGAAAGTGTTTTGAAGGGCAGCGGTGTGACAAACCGTTGCGCGTCGCGGGTCATCACGACCCGGACGTCGTGTCCGGCCTTCACCAACAGGCTGGCCAGATCCACCGCCCGGTGGGCGGCGATCGATCCGGTCACTCCCAGAATGATCTTCTTGCTCATGGCGATCCTCGAAAGGCCGGCTTACAGGGCCGGCGGCACGGAACGATGCGCCCGCATTTGTTCCGCATTCAAAATCGTCACCGCGCGCCGGGTGTCCTCCTCGGGGGACCCGCTCAAGAGCAGGTAATCGAAGTGACGCCACTCGGCGGCCTCCCGCCGCGCCACGCTGAGCCTTCGCTCGATGACGGACTCGGAATCCGAGGCGCGAGAGCGAAGCCGTTGCTCCAGAATGGACAGTGCAGGCGGGGTCAGAAAAACCGTCACCAGGGCCCCACGCAAGACTTCGTGCCCCCGGGCCGTCTCGCGGATCGTGGCGGCGCCCTGCACGTCCACGTTGATCAGCACATCAAATCCGGCGGCCAGCTTCTCCAGCACCTCGCTCTTGAGGGTTCCATAGCGGTTCCCGTAAACCGTGGCGTGCTCCAGAAATTGACCGGCCTGGACTCCGTGCTGAAAGGCGTCTGGATCCAGAAAGTAGTAGTCCACGCCGTCCCGCTCTCCTTCGCGCGGCGGTCGCGTGGTGCAGGTGATCGCCCGGCGCAAATTCGGACAGGCCCGCAACAGATTGTGGCAAAGGGTGGTCTTGCCTGCGCCCGAAGGGGCGGAGATCAGCAGCAGCACCGGTCTGGGTGGGCTGGCGGCCATGGCTGTCGCTTACTCCACGTTCTGTGCCTGCTCGCGGAATTTCTCCAACTCCGCCTTCAGGGCCACGACGCCGTGCGAGATCTCGGAATCGTTGGCCTTGGACCCGATGGTGTTGATTTCGCGGTTTATTTCCTGGGCCAGGAAATCCAGGGTTCGGCCCACCGGGTCGTTCGACCTGGCCAGGGCGGCAAACTGTTCGAAATGACTGGTGAGCCGTGTGAGTTCCTCGCTGATGTCGCACCGGTCGGCAAACAGCACGACTTCCTTCACCAGGCGATCGTCGTCCGGCGCAAAGTCCACACCGGCGCTGCGCGCCCGTTCGATCAATTGCTTGCGGTACTGTTCGGCCACCCGCGGAGCCCGCTGGGCAATTTTCGTGGTCGCTTTGCGCATCAACTGGACGCGTCCGGACAAATCCCGGGCCAGGTGGGCGCCTTCGCGGGAGCGCATTTTGAGAAGCGCGCCCAACGCCTGCCGCAGGGCTTTCTCGACCGCCGGCCAGAAATCCTCCCCTCGCACCAGTTGCTCGTCGGTTTGAAACACGCCCGGGGCGCGGATCACGTGATCCAGGGACACTTTGCCATCGAGCTTCAGATCCTTGGCGAGCTGCCGCAGTTCCTGAGTGTAGGCCCGGGCCAACTCGCGGTTCAGGTGCATGCGCGCCGAACTGCGGCCCGTGGGCGCGTGCAGCAACACCTTCACCGTCAACCGTCCCCGGGACACCGCTTCATGAATGGTGTCGCGGATGAGCGACTCGAGCACTTCGAGGTCGGGCGGCAGGTCCACCTGGATGTCCGCCTGCTTGCGATTGATGGAATGGACTTCGACCGTGATCTTGAAGCCGTCCTGGGCGCACTCGCCGCGCCCGCAGCCAGTCATGGATTTCATGGGCGGCCCACTATGCCACGACCGTTCAACCCGTGGCGAACCAATTTTGAGCCGGCGGGCGGAGCGCTTCCCGTGTCCGCCCATTCCCCGCGTGACAATGCGACACGATCGGCTCCACAATCCTGCACCGTCGGCATGGCAATGCATCGGAAGGCTGGAGGGATGGGCAGGATGGATGGAATGGACAGGATGGACCCGCGCGATGGAACCTGAACCGCTCATCCCGAAGCATGGCGGCTACCGGAAGCTGAGGAGCTTTCAGGTGGCACAACTCGCCTACGATGTGACAGTGCGGTTCTGTGACCGCTACATCGAGAAGCGCAGCCGGACCCACGACCAGATGGTGCAGGCGGCGCGCAGCGGCGTGCAGAACATCGCCGAAGGAAGCAAGGCCAGCGGCACCTCGAAGAAGATGGAGCTGAAACTGACCAACGTGGCGCGCGCCAGCCTGGAAGAACTGAAACTCGACTATGAGGACTACCTGCGGCACCGCGGGCTGGCGCTCTGGCCCGCGGACGACCCGCGTCGGAAGGCGCTGGTGGCCCGGCGGTGCGCCACAGCGGAAGAGGTGGCGCTTTGGGTGAAGGAACAGCATGGACAGAATGGACTCGGTGGACCTGCCGGGCCCCCGAAGCGCAGCGCCCCGTCCATCCAGTCCATGAAGTCCATCCAGTGCACCTACCCCGAGATCGCGGCGAACGCCGCGCTGGTGCTCATCGGGGTGGCCTGTGCGCTGCTCGACCGCCAGATCAAAGCTCAGGCGGCGGCTTTCACCGAAGAAGGCGGGTTCACGGAGCGGCTGCACCGCATCCGCACTGAAAGGAGACGCCGATGAAACGCCTCGTCGGCATGCCCAAGCGAAGCAAGCCCGCGGCGCGCGAGCCCTGCTCGTCGCCATGGCCACCGGCACCGGGAAGACCCGCGTCGCCATCGCCCTGCTCTACCGCCTGATCCGCTCGGGCCGCTTTCGCCGCGCACTCTTCCTCGTGGATCGCGAAACGCTGGGCGACCAGGCCTGCCGCCGCCTCAAGGAGGTCCGCCTCGAAAACCTCCAAAGCTTCGCCGACATCTACGACGTCAAGGAACTCGACGACATCCGGCCGGACAAAGACACCCGCCTCCACGTCGCCACGGTGCAGGGGATGGTCAAGCGCCTCCTCTATCCGTCACCAGGCCAGCCACCCATCCCGGTGGACCAGTATGACCTCATCGTTGTCGACGAGTGCCATCGCGGTTACATCCTCGACCAGGAACTGTCCGACCAGGAGCTGCTGTTCAAGGACGAGACGGATTACATCTCGAAGTATCGGCGCGTGCTCGATCACTTCGACGCGGTCAAGGTGGGCCTGACCGCCACGCCCGCGCTGTACACCACGGAGATCTTCGGCAAACCCATTTACACCTACTCCTATCGGCAGGCGGTGATTGACGGGTTCCTCATTGATCACGAGCCACCCGTCCGCCTCGTCACGCGCCTGGCCCGGCACGGCATCCAGTGGAAGAAGGGCGAACCGCTCAAGATCTACCGCCCCGCCACGGGCCGCATTGATCTCTCCACCGCCCCGGACGAGATCCAGTTCGACCTCGGCCAGTTCAACCGCCTGGTGATCACCGAACGCTTCAACCGGGTCATCTGCAACGAACTCGCCGTGGAGGTTGACCCTTCACTGCCCGGCAAAACCCTCGTGTTCTGCGCCAACGACAGCCATGCCGACCTGGTCGTGCGCCTGCTGAAAGAATCCCTCGAAGCCCGTTACGGCGCGCTGGATGATGACACGGTGATGAAGATCACCGGGAACACCGACCGCCCGCGCGACCTGGTCCTGCGCTACCAGAACGAGCAGTTGCCCAAGATCGCCGTCACCGTGGACCTGCTCACCACCGGCGTGGACGTGCCGGAGATCGTCAATCTCGCGTTCGTCCGCCGTGTCCGCAGCCGCCTGCTGTACGAGCAGATGTTGGGACGCGCCACCCGCCTCTGCCCGGACCTCTTCGGCGCCGGGATGGACAAGGAGGTGTTCCGCATCTTCGACGCCGTGGACCTGTACGCCGCGCTCGAGGATTTCAACACCATGAAGCCCGTGGTGAAGGACGCCCAACTCTCGTTTGCAAAACTGCTCGCCGAGCTGAGCAAGGCTCCCTCGGCCGCCGCGCGCAAGACATCGTTCGAGCAACTCATGGCTTTGCTCCAGCGCAAGCGCCGGCGCCTCCAGCGCGAGGACGAGAAGATCCAGACCCTCTGCGGGCGCACCGTCGCCGAATTCATCGCTGCCGTGCGCGACGCCGGTCCGCGGGGCGCGCTCAAGCTCTGGAAAGCGACCCCCGGCCTCGCCGTGGTGCTCGATGATCTGTCCAGCGCGGGCCAGCCGGTCAACGTGCCGATTTCCGAGCATCCGGACGCCTTGCTCGAGAAGTCCCGCGGCTACGGCACCGCCATCCGGCCGGATGATTACCTGGACGGCTTCCGTCGCTGGCTCAAGGCCAACATGAACAAGCTTCCGGCACTCGTAGTCGTGACCCAGCGTCCTCGGGAACTCACGCGTGCCCAGTTGAAGCAAATCAAGCTCGCGCTCGACGAGGCGGGTTACTCGGAGACCGCCCTGCGCACCGCTTGGCGTGAGTGGAAGAACGAGGACATTGCCGCCACCATCGTCGGGTTCATCCGGGCGCGGGCTCTGGGCGAGCCCCTGTTGCCCTATGCCGAGCGTGTGGACCACGCCCTGGCGGGCATTGTTGCCTCGCGTGCCTGGACCAGTCCGCAGCGCCAATGGCTCCAGCGCATCGCCAACCAGATCAAGGCAGATACCGTGGTGGACCGCGAGGCGCTTGATCACGGCCTGTTCCAGAACAACGGCGGTTTTCCCCGCCTCAACAAAATCTTCGGCGGCCAGGTCCAGTCCATCCTCACGGATTTTCACGACCGCATCTGGCAGAAGGTGGCGGCTTGAACAGGACATGCACACTGGATCACGAAATGGCCGGGGAATCATGGCGATGATCGTCGTAGTTCAAGGAGCGCCGACATTCCTGTCGGCTTTGAACCCTGCGCACGCCGCAAGCGGACACGAATGTCCGCGCTCCGTTGTTTACGGACCGCGAGTTGTCTCAACTCGCAGCAGCCACGCACCGCCAAGGCCACCACCAGCATCCGCCTCCCGCGCCACCTGCGCGAGCTGGTCACCCAGATTGACGCCATCGAGTGGTTCGAGGCCCGCGAGGAGGGCGCCCTGGCCGACCTCTACGAGGGGCTGCTCGAAAAGAACGCCAACGAAACCAAGACCGGCGCCGGCCAATACTTCACCGCCCGCCCGCTCATCGACTCGATGGTCGCCGTCCTGAAACCGCAGCCCGGCGAAATCATCCAGGATCCCGCGGCCGGCACGCTCGGGTTCATCGTCGCCGCCGATCGCGAGATCAAGCGCCGGACCAGGGACCTCAGCACGCTCCCGCACATCTACCGCGGACTCAAGCCCGGTGGCCGCGCCGGCGTGGTCCTGCCCGACAACGTCCTGTTCGAGGAAAACATCGGGGCGCGCATCCGGGCGGACCTGATGGACAAGTGCGACCTGCACACCATCCTGCGCCTGCCCACCGGCATCTTTTACGCCCAGGGGGTCAAGACCAACGTCCTGTTCTTCACCCGGGGCCGGACGGACAAGGGCAACACCCGGCGCGTGTGGGTGTATGATCTGCGCGCCAACATGCCCAGCTTCGGCAAACGCACCCCGCTCACCCGCGATCATTTCAAAGAATTCGAGCAAGCCTACGGCAATGATCCGCTCGGCGGCGGCAAACGCACCGATCAGGGCGAGAAAGGCCGGTTCCGGTGCTTCACCCGCGAGTTCATCAAGGAGCTCGGCGAAAACCTCGATCTGAGCTGGCTGAAGGACGACGACTCGACCAGCCACGACGACCTGCCGCAGCCCAAGGTGGCCGCCGGCAACGTGCTCGCAAAACTTCAGGTGGCTGTGAAGGAAATCCAGCTCCTCCAACGCGACCTCGCCCGGCCATGAGCCGCCGCGCCAGCCAAAGCGCCAACCGTAGCGCAGGCGGCCCGCCTGCCGGCAAGCATCTGCCGCCCGGGTGGATGGCGATTGCGCTGGGCGACCTAGGCATGGGCCGAACTCAGAACATTGAGCCCGCGAAGACGCCGCAGGAGGAGTTCGAGCTGTGGAGCGTGCCGAGCTTTCCAATGGCCCGTCCGGAGATCGTCCTCGGCAGTGCAGTCGGCTCCAACAAACAGCGGGTCCAGCCGGGAGATGTCCTGCTCTGCAAGATCAACCCTCGCATCAACCGCGTGTGGTGCGTTGGACGGAAGGCAGGCCGGACCCAGATCGCATCCACAGAGTGGATCGTGTTCCGCTCGCCCCTGTTCCACCCACCGTTCCTGATGTGGCGCTTTCGTGAGGGACCGTTTCGCGACGCCCTATGCCGCACAGTTGCAGGCGTCGGAGGATCGCTGACCAGGGCACGACCCAATGACGTTGCGAAGATCGAGATCGCCCTCCCTCCGCTTGCCGAGCAGCGGCGGATTGTGAAGCGGTTGGAGCAGTTGGAAGCCCGGAGCCGTCGCGCCCGGGCGGCGCTGGTCGAGGTGCCCGCGCTCCTCGCCCAAGCCCGCCAATCCCTCCTCGCCGCCGCCTTCCGCGGCGACCTCACGAAAGAGTGGCGCAAGACACACAGAGATCTGCCGAGTGCCGCTTCACTGGTTGTCCGGGCTCGCCAAGCACATCGAGACTATTGGCTCGCCACGCATTCACCCGTCTCGGGAGGGTTTCGAGGGCCACGGGATGAATCGGCAATGCTCGCGAGTTACAAAGCCCCTGCCGCTGCCAATCCTCAAAGCATGCATTCCATGCCTGCAACGTGGGCGTGGGCCAGCGGGGCAGAAATTGTGGAGCCTGGTGCCGACATCGTTTATGGAATCGTCCAACCCGGAGCCAAGCTGGCCTACGGGATTCCCTACGTTCGAGGCAAGGACATCGAGGATGGGAAGATCCGGGTGGATCAACTCATGCGAACAAGCCCGGCCATCGCCAAGCGTTACGCTCGCGCTTCCCTGCGCGGCGGGGATGTGCTGCTTGGTATCATTCGCGCGACGAAGGTTGCCATCGTGCCATCGGAACTGGAGGGCGCCAACATAACTCAGGGCACAGCCCGCTTCCGTCCTTCGGAATTCATCTCGACCGGCTACCTGGCAGCAGCACTTGATTCCCCTGTGACACAAGCCTGGCTACATGCCCACTACCGAGGTATCGACATGCCGGGCCTGAATTTGCAGGACGTCCGCAAAGTGCCGATACCCTTGCCGCCCCTTGCCGAACAGCGCGAGATCGTGCGGCGCCTCCAGCAGGGCCTGGCCCGGCTCGACGCGGCGGCGGCTGCGCATGCGGCGGCGGTGGCGGAACTGGACCGGCTTGATCAATCCCTGCTGGCGCAGGCCTTCGCCGGCCAGCTCGTCCCACAGAACCCGCGCGACGAGCCCGCCTCCGCCCTCCTCACCCGCATCCAGTGCACCCGCGCCAAACCCGCACGCAAGAAGGAAGAGAGCAAACCATGACTGACGCCTCACCCACCCCCGTTCCGCGCTACAAGAACCCACCCGTCATTGAACGGGTGCTGACCGTCACCGCCGATTTTCCCGTCGAGCACTTCATCGGGCGGCTTGATCATGGCCATCAGAGAAACCATGCGAAAATGACTTGAATGCTGCAGTGTGCTGCAATCTCCTCTCCCAACGCTCTCAACCAAGGACAATACACATGGCTGAAGTCACCAGACGTCGCACCGGAGAGTTCCTCCGGGCGCTATTCGACATTCTCCAAACGCACCCAGACGGCATGCCCGCCAGCGAAGCCCTTGTTGCTCTCGAGGCGCATTTTCAGCTAACCGAGTATGAACAAGGAACTTTTCCATCAGGTGGGCGGCGGTTCGAGCAAATCGTTCGCTTCGCCACAGTGGACTGCGTAAAAGCGGGCTGGCTCGTCAAATCAAAAGGCAGGTGGGCCATCACGGAAGCGGGGCAGGCAGCCTTCCACGACCACCCAGATCCTGAAGTGTTCTACAAGCAGGCTGTTAAGCTCTACAGGCAATGGAAATCCACCCTGCCCGACTCCGAGCCGGTCACTAGCCCCGAGACAGAGGACGAAACCAGTGCCAAAGAGGTAAGTGTCACCTTTGACGCTGCCGAGGAGCAGGCATGGGCAGACATCGAGCACTACCTTCACGCGATGCAGCCCTTCGAGTTTCAGGGACTGGTCGCCGACCTGCTCCGCGCCATGGGTTGCCATATCTCATGGGTTTCTCCACCCGGAAAGGATGGAGGCATCGACATCGTCGCTCACATCGATCCTCTCGGCACGCGCCCACCGCGGATCAAAGTCCAGGTAAAGCGCAAGAAGGATCCGGTAACGGTGGAGGGGTTGCGTTCTTTCATGGCTCTGCTCGGCGATGACGACGTGGGTCTGTTCGTCACCCTTGGCGGGTTCACCAAGGATGCTGCCGAAGAAGCCCGCACCCAGGAGAAGCGCCGAGTCACGCTCATCAACCTTGAGAGTTTGTTCGACCTCTGGGTGGAGCACTACTCGAAGCTTACCGACGACGCCCGGCGGCGCCTTCCACTACGTCCCATCTATTTCCTTGCCCCAAAGGCATGACAGGCGCGGCTCACCTCAAGACCAGATCTGCATCGCCATCTTCGATGCCTGGTAGCCTGCTACAGTTGTCCAACATCAACCGCCTGGAACAGAACAGCCCATGCTCTCCGTCAAACAGCTTCTAGCCGCCAATGGTCTGGAAATTCCCTCGGACCAGATCAAGCTGGTTCGCCACGTGGATCACTTGGGGCGATCTATTCAACACATGATCGACAACGGCTGGTTTGACGCCTACCAAGCGGAGCAAAGACCATCGGTAAGACCTTTTCACAACTGCCAGGCGATTGCTTCGTTTGTCGGTGTTGAGAACAACAAAGCGGCATTCCACGGTGTCTACCGCGTCAATGGCTGCCGTCCTCTCACCTCTGCCGACGTTGCAAGACTGCCAGCGTACGTCGCTAACGCGATCAAGGATGGTAAGCCCCGTATCTGGTACGAATTGGAGGAACTCACAGCGTTCAGCAGCTATCGCGGACGCCTGGTGGTTCAGTGGGGAAGCACCCGGGGGTGGTGGCAGCACCGGAATCTGCCCATTTACGAAATTCTGCCTCCTGTGGTGGCCAAACCCTTCCCGGGCTATCAGGACGTGCTCCTCTCGTGGACGGATTTGCGGGTAATTTATGAGGATCCGCGGGCGCATCGCGATTGGAAGGCTGCGCTGCGGGCCAATGCTGGCATCTACCGCATCGTGGACCAGTCAACAGGCGAAATGTATATCGGCTCGGCATGGGGCAAGCACGGGTTGTGGGGCCGTTGGGAGACCTACGCAAAGACCGGGCATGGCCACAACAAGCTGCTGAAGCATCGTGATCCTGAAGAGTTCCAGTGGTCCATCGTGCGCACCGTTTCAACAGCAATGTCTCCCGGGGACGTCATCCAGATCGAGCAACGTGAGAAGCAGAAACATGGCAGCCGTGCTCATGGCCTGAATGGCAACTGAGCTTCCATCCAACCTCATCCATTCCATCCGCGCCACGAGCAGCGTCGCCTGTTTCACGCAAACAGTGTCAGGTCCACGCCCTTGGCCTTGAGCCAATTCTTTGCCGCGATCACGCCGTCGCTGGTGACAAGGGGAGGAAAGTTCTCCAGATGATCTACGAGTGTGCGGAGTGTGTCCACGAGTTGGCAGGGGTTTGCTCCGGAGGACTTTCATCAGCCGGAACCGGCACAGGCGCGCAATTCAGAGGGAGCCGTTGTTGACGGGCGGTTCGAGCCTGAGCGTGGTCATCCGCGCCCACTCCGTCACGTTCAAGGTGACTATGGCCTTGGCGTTGTGCAATTCCGCTGCGCGGATGTGAAGGAAGTCGTGGACGGAATTGGCTTTGAGGCCGGGAATGGCCGCCCACGCTTTGAGCGCTTCAATGATTTGGGGCCCCGTAAGCTCAACCATCTGCATCTCGGAGACCATCCGTTCCACTTCATTGGCCGCTGTCGGCCTGCTCAAGGTGCGCTTTTCCTGGCTCCCATCCGGCAGGATGTAGAGCAGGCCCCGTCCACATTGAACGTGCGTCCATTCTGACAGCGTGTGGGGTCGGGTCATGCCCTCCGCAGGCTTCCACCCCTCTTTCCAAGCGCGGAGCAAAGCCGAGGTGTCCCAATACTTCATACGCGGACGGCGATATGCTCGGCCATCTGGGTGCGCGCATCATCCAGCGCCTCAAGGATTGCGCCGGTAGCCAGTGTCCCGTCACGCGCTCGGTCAGGATCCTCGAACACCCGGACTGGAATGCAGGGTACCAGCCGAGCCACGGGCCGGCCATGCTCAGTAATAATTACCTCCTGGCCCGTGGTCGCGGCGCGAAGCAGACGGCGTACTTGGCGCCTCAGATCGGTCAAGGTCGCTTCCATGCCCTCAAAATGCATACTTTGCAGATGCTTTTCAACTCTTGTGTGCTTTTCAAACCTTGTCGCCATCCTCGCGGTAACGGTGCCGGATCTCACGCGGACAGCCGAGCGCCACCAGGTGCTCGTAGCGGATGCCCCGGGCCTCGATGGCCGCCGACAGCGCGGCTTTGGCAAAGCCCGGCTTCCGGCTGATCGGCAATTCCCGCACGTCCACAAGCCGGCTGACGCGGCAGCGCCGCAGCAGGTCCAGAAAACCAGCCACCGTCAGTCCCTCGTAGCCGATGGTCATCAATTCGATCATGAGCCGACGCAGAATCTCCCCTCTCCACTCGTCGTGCCAGTGCAAAAGCTGAATCGCTCCAGCATTTGCGCCCGTGGCTTCCCCCACCCCCCCCGAGCGAGGAAGGGCGGCTGGATGGTTGAGGGCGGCGTCCAATTCGGGATGATGGCGCCGACTGACGTGCGGCGGCTACGGTTCTCAGGGGTTAATGGCCCCAATGCGCGTCAACACTTTGGAGGTGATTCCTCTACGCATGAACCGGCATGTGGAGTGCGCCGGCTGAGCGCAGCGACGACGGCGCTTTCGATGGGCTGTGGAACATTCCCATCCCCCGCGTCGCATCGAAAAGCGGTGTCGCCCGCCGTCGCTTCAAGACCTATGGCGGGCAGGCGCTCGTGCCTCGCTGGCCACCGCACTCCACCAGGTGCCCGGCTCCCTGACGGTGGCAGTCCGGGCTTTGCGATCCGGGGGCGGATGGTATGTTGGCGTCCGAGAATGAGAGACGAAATCATGACCAAAAGAGTCCTGTGCCTGTTGGTGGCCGGTTTCGAGGAAATTGAGACCGTGGCCCCCATTGACCTGCTGCGCCGCGCCGGTGTCGAGGTGGTGATCGCGTCGCTGACCGGCGAGACCCGGGTCGCCGGCCGTTGCGGCATGCGGTTGGAGGCGGAGGCTGCGCTTGAGGACGTGATACGGGGCGCCGATCAAGGGTTTGATCTCTTGTTGATCCCCGGCGGTCCCGGCGTGAAGGCGCTGCGCGCGGACGGTCGTCCGGCGCGGCTGGCCCGGCAATTTGTCGAGGCGGGCAAGGCGGTGGCTGCCATTTGCGCGGCGCCGACGGTGTTGAAGGATGCCGGATTGCTGGCGGACCGGCGTTACACCGCGCACTTTTCCGTGCATGAGGAACTGCCGCTGGCCCTGGCGGGGGAGAGAGTGGTCGAGGACGGCCCCCTGATCACCTCGCGCGGCGCGGGCACGGCGATCGAGTTTGGTCTCGTGTTGGTGAAGCGACTCCTGGGTGTGGCCAAGGCCCGGGAGATCGCCGACGCCATCATGGTTTGAGCCGGGCGCTGACCGGGAACAGCGAGGTTGGGCACGGGTGCTGGGCCGGAGTTGCTGCTTGGAGCGCACATCCGCGCCGGGTAGGGCCGCGCGGGTCGGGCGCCGGAGCACCGGACGCCCTACCGAGGTGCAAACCTGTTTCCGGGTTGTTAGGCGCCGGCGTCTTGACCGTTGTCCTTGTTTTCGCGGCGGCGCTCCGCGAAAAAGTCCAGCAACAATCCGCGGCATTCCGCTTCACGCACGCCGCGCGTGATGTCGCAGCGATGGTTCAAGGTGGGGAATTGGAGGAGGTTCAAGGCGCTGCCGGCGGCGCCGCCCTTGGGATCGGCAGCCCCGAACACCACCCGGGCCAGCCGCACATGCACAATCGCCCCCGCACACATCGGGCAGGGTTCCTTGGTCACGTAAAGGGTGCAATCGGTCAGCCGCCAGTCGCCGACCGCGCTCTGCGCCTGGGTCAGGGCCAGCATCTCGGCGTGGGCGGTGGCGTCCTTGAGCAACTCGACCTGGTTGTAGGCCCGCGCAATGATGCGTCCCTGGCGGACCACGACGGCGCCGACCGGCACCTCCCCGGCCTCATACGCGCAGCCGGCCATGCGCAACGCTTCCCCTATGAAATAGTGGTCGCTCTGCAGATCAATGATCGGTTCGTCCATCGATTTACGATTAGGGATTGAAGATCGCGGGTGGCCCGACGCTAGACGCTTCCAGCCGCCAATGGTTTCGGCCGTCTTCGAAGCAGTGGCAATGGGCGGCAAAGAAGCCGCCGCGATGCTGCCAGAACCAAGGCCAGAGGCGTTCCAGATCCGTTTGCGGAACTTTGAGCCCGGCCAAGGCTTCCCGGCGGAAAAACTGGAAACGCCCCTCGCTGCAAGGCGGCGGGCAGATTTCGAGGCGTGGTTTCACCTCGAACAGGAACATTAACCAGTGACTCTGACCGAGGTAACCGTGTTCGCTCACCAACCCGGTCAGGTGCAGATCGGTGGGTTCCAGGTCGAACCCCAACTCCTCCTCCGCTTCACGACAGGCACAAGCGTAAGGCGATTCACCGGTCGCAGTCTTCAACTTGCCCCCGCAAGGGCTCCACAACCCCCTGTTCGGCTCCTGGATCCGTTCGAGCAACAGCACCTCGTCCTGCACATTGAAACAGTAGAGCAGTGTCGAAATCTGGTAGGGCAAAGCCACGCAAAGAGTGAATCAAAGGTCGCCGGCGCGGGCAAGCAGCGCTGCGGAGCTGTTGCGTAATGCGTGTGGCGTGAAGCAGGAGACACGGCATCACTGGTTGCTTGACGCACCGCACGCCACGCAAAAGGGGGTTACTTCCTGGCGCAGGTCCCCATCAACTGTCCCTCGTCGAGAACGTGCCCCTCCATCGCACGAAGCAGTTCCTTCTTGGTGGCTCCCGGCTTCAGGTCCAGCTCCTTGTCCAGCGCATAGAGCTTGAAGAAGTAGCGATGCGGCCTGCCGGCGGGCGGGCACGGCCCACCGTAGCCCAGCCGTTTGAAATCGTTCAAACCCTGCCGCGCTCCACGCAGGACGTATTGTGACTTGTCCAGATTCTCCGGCAACCCGGTCGCTTCCGGCGCCAGGCTGTAGAGCACCCAGTGAACCCAGGTGCCGACGGGGGCATCCGGATCATCAACAATAAGCGCCAGACTCCTGGTACCGGAAGGGATGCCGGTCCATTGCAATGGGGGCGAGACATCCTTGCCGTCGCAGGTGTGCTTGAGGGGAATGGGCTGGCCTTCCGAGAAGGCGGGACTGATGAGCTGGATTTTCATGGTGGATCCGTTGGTCGAGGTTTCCTGTTCAGCAATGGCCGGGCCCTGCCCCGCGCAGGAAAAGATCGCGAAGGCCGCAACCGACACGAGGCGAAGCAGACCGTTGTTCATACCAAAGCAATCGTAGTTCTTCCTGGGCGGCTGGCAACCCGCGAGCGACACCCGCGAGCAGGGCCGGATTCAAGGCAAGGATGCCCGTTCCATGATCCGATTGCCACTGACTGGATCGATCGGAGCAACCAGGCGAGACTGGGGCAACAATCCAGTGCTGGATCCGGGGGGGCTGCATTCGGCGTTCCGGTTCCGCTCGCTCTTGGGGCGAGCTTACCGGTATGGTTGCCGCATGAATATTCAAGTTGCAGTGCTGTGTGACGCAGCCACGGACGACGCTGGCAAGCTGAACCTCCTGGGTGCCTTTGATACCATCTACGCCCAACAACTCCCGGCCATCCATCCGCAGTGTGCCATCGCGCTACGCGTGACCTTCACCGGGGTGGACGAGGGGATCCACAAACTGAAGCTCAATTTCGTGGATGCGGACGGTCAGGCCATCATGCCCGGAATCGACATCCCCGTGGAGGTGTTGCTGCCCGGAGAGCAGCATTTTGGCACCCGCAACTTCATCATCAACATCCAGCAACTCAAATTCGATAACCCAGGCCTCTTCGCCATCGACGTCAGCCTGGACGGGCAGATCCACAGCAGCATCCCCCTGATGGTCAAGCATGTGAGGGCGCAGGAGCCCACGCGAGATCCGGCCTAGCTTGCCCGGCGTTCGAGCCGGTAGCGGGCAGCGGAGCTGGTTTGACATCCTGCAGGCATGCCCGAATACTGGTGGCCGCCTGCGCCGGCGCCCCTCCCTCTTGGTGACTTGCATGCAGCATGATGGCTGAGAGTGATGCGACGCGTTCTGGGCGGCACCAGTAAGAACCACGAAAACCATGAAAAACATGAAAACCACATTGAACATGATTGGAGTAGCCGCCCTCACGGCGTTGCTTTTCCTGGGCTGCAAGAAATCCGAAACCCCGGCGTCCGGTGATGCCGGCACCCCCGGCGAAGCACCCGAGCCGGTCTCCGTCGAGAAGAAGGTTACCGAGACCGCGGAGGCGGCCAAGCAGGTGATCAGCGAAACCAGCACCAAAGCGCAGGAACTGCTGACACAGGCGCAGAAATTGGTGGGCGAGAAGAAGTATGAGGAGGCCGGTGCCCTCCTTCAGAAGCTGGCCGACTTCGAACTCACTCCCGAACAGCAAAAGCTCCTTCAGGACCTCAAAGCTGCCATGCAGAAGGGCATGGAGTCCGAAGCGGTCAAGCAGGGCACCAAAGCCCTCGGCAACATGTTGGGCGGCGAAAAATAGTCCCTGCCTGAAGATGAGCTTGAACGTGTTCCTGCTGGGCAACTACGTCAGCCGTCCGGCCACCGATCGCGAGCATAACGACATCAAGCTCCTCGCGGCCCTGAAATACAAGTTGTAGCCCGACTTGGCGGATTCGACCTCGGCAGGAAGAATCTTTCTGGCGCAAGTGGTTGAATTGACGCGGGCGTGCTTCCTGCTTCCAAGTCATTTTAGCCTGTAGGGAAGACCCACCCTGTTCCCAATCGTCGCAAGATGTGCATAATCCTTTGTCGTTATGTTTTTGCGCTACATCTCGCCCTTGCCCAAGTCACTTCCTCCAATCCGCCAAGTCGGGCTAGGACTTGGCAGGCGAATCATGGGTTACCACTACGTTTACATTCTGCAGAGCCAGCAAGCCGATGAGCATTTCTACGCGGGGCGGCGCACGATGACCATTGTGTGGCCAGCGTTCGGGTGGCTGGAGTATTCCGCGCAGTTTGCGCATCATCTCCAAACGCACCATCGGTGCGTTTGGAGTGACGAACACGTGAAGGGCTTTGATCCGCGGGGATGATCCCGCTCTAGCCTGCCTGCACGGGCGGCAGGGGATAGCTCGAGATGGCCCGCATGTATTGGGCGCGTTCGAAGGTGCTGGGATCCTCGCAGTTCTTCTGGCTGAGACTGCCCTTGAGCTGGCGCGATGCTTTCGTATTCGTGCTCTTCAATCCACTCCACCATGTCCTTCTCGATGTCGGCGATCTGTTTGATGCCGTGCCGGATCAGGGTCGAGCAGAGCATGGTCACGTCGGCGCCGGCCATCAGCATCTTCAAGGCGTCCGAGGCGCGGTGCACGCCGCTGGTGGCCGCGATGCTGGCCTTGATGCGGCCGTGCAGAATGGCCACCCAGCGCAACGGCACGCGCATGGCCATGGGCGTGCTCAGCAGGATGTTGGGGTTGATTTCGAGCGGTCTCGAGGTCGATGTCCGGCTGATAAAACCGGTTGAACAACACCAGGCCGTTGGCCCCCGCGTCGTCCAACCGCTTGGCCATGTTGGCAAAGTTGCTGAAGAAGGGGCTCAGCTTCACCGCCACCGGAATCTTCACCTCCGACTTCACGGCCTTCAGGATGTCAATGTAGGTCTGCTCGACATCCGAGGCATCCAGGTCCGGGTCGGTGGGAATGTAGTAGATGTTCAACTCCAGCGCGTCGGCGCCGGCTTGCTGGATCAGTTTGGCGTATTCAGTCCAGCCACCCACGGATGATCCGTTCAGACTGGCGATGACGGGCATGTTCACCGTGCGTTTGGCGGCGCTGATGTGCTTGAGATATTCCTCGGGCCCGAGTGTGAATTCATCGGGTTCCGGGAAGTAGGTGAGCGCCTCGGCAAAGCTCTCGGTGCCGTGATCGAGGTGCTGCGCCAGTTCCAGCCGGTCGCGGCGCAGTTGCTCCTCGAACAGCGAATAGAGCACCACGGCGGACGCGCCGGAATCCTCCATCAGCTTGATGTTGTCGAGTTCTTCCGACAGCGGCGAGGCCGAGGGGACCAGCGGCGTGCGGAGTTTCAGTCCAAGATAGTTTGTGCTGAGATCCATGATCGTTGTTCTTTCTGGGTCAGGTTCAGGGTTGTTGGTCCACGGTGGCCGCAGGCATCGGGGTGGGCGCGGGCTTCTGTGAGTCCGCGTCGCGTCCGGCCAGGTACTGGTAGAACTTGAAGCGTCGTTCGGCGTCCAGTTGGGCCATTTGGAACAGCCTCTTCGCCTCCTCCGGCTTGCTCTTGGTGAGCATCTTGAAGCGGTTTTCCGAGAGCAGATAATCCTGCACCTTGGCCTTGGCCGCGGAGGAGTCGAGCTGGAGCGGATTCTCGCCCCGTTCGGCGCGGCGCGGGTCGTAGCGGTAGAGCAGCCACTGGCCGGATTCGACCGCCAGCTTCTGCTGGCGTGCGCCGACGCCCTGGTCCAGGGCGATGCCATGCGCGATGCAATGGCTGTAGGCGATGATCGAGCGACGGTCCGGGATAGCTTTCGGCCTCGATGAATGGCCTTGAGGCTGTGCTCGTCCTTGGCGCCCATCGCGACGCTGGCCACGTAGATGTTGCCGTAGGTCATGGCGATCAGGCCCAGATCCTTCTTGCCCATCGGCTTGCCGCCCGCCGCGAACTTCGCCACCGCGCCGCGCGGCGTGGACTTGGACATCTGCCCGCCGGTGTTGGAATACACCTCCGTGTCGAGACCAGCACGTTCACGTCGCGCCCGCTGGCCAGCACGTGGTCCAGCCCGCCGTAGCCGATGTCGTAGGCCCAGCCGTCGCCGCCGATGATCCACACGCTCTTCTTGACCAGTTGATCGGCGATGGGCTTGAGCCGCTGTGCTTCAGGCGTGTCGAGCTTGGCGATCTTCTGCTTCAGGGCTGCCACGCGTTCGCGTTGCTCATAGATGCCGGCTTCGTCGCTCTGGTTGGCCGTCCAGGATGGCGGTGACCAGGTCGTCGCCGAGTTGCGGGGCGAGCTTGCTTCACCAGTTCCTCGGCGAACTCCTTTTGCTTGTCGATGGAGACGCGGAAACCGAGCCCGAACTCGGCGTTGTCCTCGAACAGGGAATTGCACCAGGTCGGGCCGCGGCCCGCCTTGTCCACGCAGTAGGGCGTGGTGGGCAGGTTGCCGCCGTAGATCGAGGAACAGCCGGTGGCGTTGGCGATGACCGCGCGGTCGCCGAAGAGCTGGGAGAGCATCTTGATGTAAGGGCGTTTCGCCGCAACCCGCGCAGGCGCCGCTGAACTCGAACAGCGGCCGCAGCAACTGTTGCTGGCGCAGCTGCGTGGTCTTGATCTTGCGGCGGTCGAACTCCGGCAGCTTCGAGGAAGAAGTCCCAATTGGCCCGTTCCGCATCGCGCAGCGGCGCCTGCGGGCGCATGTTGATGGCCTTGAGCCTGGCTTCGGTCTTGTTCTTGGCCGGGCAAACATCCACGCAGATGCCGCAGCCGGTGCAATCCTCGGCGGCCACCTGCAGGGTGAACTTCTTGCCCTTGAACTCGGGCAGGCGCGAGTCCACGCGACTTGAACGAGGCCGGCGCGTCCTTCAGGTCCGCCGGGTCATAGACCTTGGCGCGAATGGTCGCGTGCGGGCAGATGGCCACGCACTTGAGGCACTGGATGCAGACCTTCTCGTCCCAGACCGGAATGTCGAGCGCCAGGTTGCGCTTCTCGTATTGCGCCGTGGCGGTGGGGAAGGTGCCGTCCACCGGGAACGCGCTCACGGGCAGGTCGTCGCCCTCAGCCCGGCGGTGAGCGTGCCAAGCACGTCCTTGACGAACGCGGGCGCGTTGGGGGTGACCGGCGGGAGCAGGTCGCCCGTGCCGTTGACCTTGTCCGGCAGTGGCACCTCGTGCAGATGTTCCAGCGTGTTGTCCACGGCCTTGAGGTTCATGGCCACGACTTCCTCGCCCTTCTTGCCGTAGGTCTTCTTGATGGAATACTTGATGGCCTCGATGGCCTCGTCGCGCGGCAGCACGCCGGACGAGCGCGAAGAAGCAGACCTGCATGATGGTGTTGATGCGTCCGCCCATGCCGCTGGCGTGCGCCACCTTGGTGGCGTCGATCACGTAAAACTTCGCCTTCTTGGCCATCAACGCCTTCTGCATGGGCGTGGGCAGTTTGGACCAGACTTCCTCCTTCGGGTACGGCGTGTTCAGCAGGAAGGTGCCGCCGGGGATCAGCGGCTTGACCATGTCGTATCTGCTCCAGGAACCCCGGCAGGTGGCAGGCCACGAAGTTGGCGCGGCTGACCAGGTAGGTGGAGCGAATCGGCTCGGGCCCGAACCGCAGGTGCGACACCGTCATGCTGCCGGACTTCTTCGAGTCGTAGACGAAATAGCCCTGCGCGTAGTTGTCCGTGCCTTCGCCGATGATCTTGATCGAGTTCTTGTTGGCGCCCACCGTGCCGTCCGCGCCCAGGCCGTAAAACATCGCGCGGATGACCTTGTCGGATTCGGTCGAAAAGTCCGGGTCCACCGGCAGGCTCAGGTGCGAGACGTCGTCGTTGATGCCGACGGTGAAATGGTTCTTCGGCGTCCGGGCGGACAGGTTGTCGAACACCGCCTTGACCATCGCCGGGGTGAATTCCTTGGAGGACAGACCGTAGCGGCCCGCCCACGACTTTGGGCATGGCCTTCAATTGGCTCGAACCATTCGCCAGGCCTTCCGCCAGCGCGGCCAGCACGTCCTGATACAGCGGTTCGCCGGCGGCGCCCGGTTCCTTGGTGCGGTCGAGCACGGCGATGGACTTGACACTGGCCGGGAGGGCTTCGACGAATGCCTGGGCGGCAAAGGGCCGGTACAGGCGCACCTTCAGCACGCCGACCTTCTCGCCCTTGGCGATGAGGTAATCCGCCGTCTCGTGCGCTGCCTCGCAGCCCGACCCCATGAGGACCATCACGCGCTCGGCGTCCGGGGCGCCGACGTAATCGAAGAGATTATAGGATCGCCCCACCACCTGCGCGAACTGCGCCATGACCGCCTGCACCACGTTGGGGCATGCGGCGTAGAACGGATTGCAGGCTTCGCGGCCCTGGAAGAAGGCATCGGGATTCTGGGCCGTGCCGCGCAGCACCGGACGGTCGGGGGTCATGGCCCGTTGTCGCAACGGCTCGATCAAGGCATCCGGAACCAGCGCCTTGAGGTCGTCGTCAGACAGCATTTCCATCTTCTGCACCTCATGCGAGGTGCGGAACCCGTCGAAGAAATGGACGAACGGGATGCGGGATTTGAGCGTGGCGGCCTGGGCGATCAGGGCCATGTCCACGGCTTCCTGCACGCTGGCCGAGGCCAACATCGCCCAACCGGTCGAGCGACAGGCCATCACGTCGCTGTGATCGCCGAAGATGGAGAGCGCGTGGGTGGCCACCGAGCGCGGCAGTGACGTGGAAGACCGCCGGCATGAGTTCGCCGGCAATCTTGAACATGTTGGGGATCATCAGCAGCAGACCTTGCGAGGCCGTGAAGGTGGTGGCCAGCGAACCGGTTTGCAGCGCGCCATGCACGCCGCCCACCGCGCCGCCTTCGCTTTGATATTGGACCACCGAGGGGATGGTGCCCCAGAGGTTTCGGCGGCTTTCTGACGCCCATTGGTCGCAAAATTCGGCCATCGGCGAGGAAGGAGTGATGGGGTAGATGGCCATGACTTCATTGAGCCGATAGGCGACATTCGCCACAGCCTCGTTCGCGTCAACGGTGAGTATCTTTCGCATGTTTCGAGATCCTTGGGTAGCTGGCTTAGTTTTAAAGGCCACAAACGGGCCGCTCTAGAATCCCGCGATGTCCTCGAACCCTCCCCACCTTTTTTGGCAAAGACGCAACATCACTTGGCGTCCTCCCGCTGAAAGGGCTCTCGCGTGGGGTGTCAAGCGCCGTAAGGCGGACTGACGGAGCCGTGACCACGGTCCCACGGTAGGCTGCGCTGTCGAGGGGTGCCGGTTGAAGCATTGGAGGGCCCATGGTCCCCAATCCGCAGCGGCTGCGACGCTGCGCGGCGGCTGTGAGTTCACGACAACTCGGGGTCCGCAGCGGCTCTGCGAGCCGCCGCGAGAATCCGCACTACAGGTACAGGGTTAGAGCGGCTTGAGTTCGACCCGGCGGAAGTAAATGGGGGCGCCCTCGCTCTGCAGGCAGATGGCGCCTCGGGTCGCGCTGCAGGCTGATCCCTCGTTGACCTTGTCGCCGTTCACCCACACGGTGACGTCGCCGCCCTGGCACCGGATGCGCATGGTGTTCCACTGTCCGGGTGGGCGTTCGGAGTTGTCGGTCAGGTTCAGGATGCGGCGGCCTTCCTTGGGCGTGCGTTCGGCGGGCACCTGGATTGTCTCGCCGATCGTCCAGAAATCGCCGGCATTGCCAGCGGCCAGCTGCACTTCCAGCGATTTGGGCCAGATATCGAGCTGGCGCGGGGTCGAGGCGTGAATCAGCACGCCGCTGTTGCCGCTCTTGCTGCCCTCCGGCCAGCGCCACTCGACGGTCAGTTCGTAGTTCTCGTACGCTTCGGCGGTCCTGATGACCCCGGCCGGGCGTCCGCTGCACGCGAGAACGCCGTCCTGCACCGACCAGGTTTCGGCGGGAGCCCCTTCGCCTTTCGTGTCAAAGGTCCAACCCGTGAGGTCCCGTCCGTTGAACAGTGGCAGGGGTGCTCCCTGCTCGGCGGGCAGGCGCAGACCGGCAATGAGGAGAAGGGCGGCAAGAAGCGTTGTTGGATTCATGACGACATTTACAGGCAGATCCGGTGCGGCGAGCAAGCGGAAACCGCACCGGTGCGGCGGGGTATGATTCAAAGCGGGTGAGGCGGTGGCTGGGGGGGAACGCCGACTTGAGCCGGCAGAGCCGTTCTTTGATTGAAGGCGTCCGAACGTTCGGGACCGTGCTGCTCTGCGAAGGATTCAGCCGGGATGCATCCGGCGTTCCGGGTTGTGAGAGCCCCCCCCTGTCCGGTTCAGGGGGGAGAATTCTCCCAAATGGAATTTCGCGAAACGTCCAACGTCCAATGAAGCGCCGAACGGCAAACCCTTGGGGGTTGGACGTTGAGCGTTGAACGTTCAGGGGGGGGTCGCTCACCACGCCATCCCTACCCCCTATCGCTCCGCGCGGGCAGGTCCTTTTTTCTTTCGTCGCAGGCTCCAAGGGCCTTTTAATCAGCCCCATGCGCGATGCCTCACTGAAATTTCTTGAAACCCTGGTCAACACGCCGAGTCCGGTCGGACACGAGGTGCGCGGGCAGCGGGTCTGGCTGGATTACGTCTCCAAGTTTGCCGAGGAGACGTTCTCCGACGCCTACGGCAATTGTGTTGCGGTGCTGAACAAGGGCGGTTCGCCGCGGCTGATGCTGGCGGCGCATGCGGACGAGATTGCGCTGGCGGTGAATTACATTGACGACCAGGGCTTCATCTACGTGCGCCGGATGGGCGGTGTGGACCCGGCCATCACCAAGGCGCAACGGGTGACCATTCATGCGCGCTCCGGTCCGGTTCGCGGTGTGGTGGGCAATGTGGCCCCGCACCTGACCAAGGCGGACGCAGACTCCAAGAAGCCCCAGATCCACGAGTTGTTCATCGACATCGGTGTCAGCCGCCGCAAGGAGGCGGAGAAACTGGTGCGCATTGGCGATCCCATCACGCTGGTCGATGAATTCGAGATCTTGCGCAACGACATCGCGGTGGCGCGCGCGTTCGACAACCGTATCGGCACCTGGTGCCGTGGCCGAGGCGCTGCGCCTGCTGTCCGCCGAGAAGAAGCTCCAGGCTGAGATTTGCGCGGTCTCGAATGTGCAGGAGGAGGTCGGGTTGTTCGGCGCGCGACAGATTGCCTACTCGCTCAAACCGGATGTCGCGTTGGTGGTGGACGTCACCCACGCGACGGATTATCCCACGGTCAACAAGTCCCAGCACGGCGACGTGAAGCTGGGCAGGGGCCCGACGATCACGCACGGCGGCTGCAATCATCCGGAAGTCGTGGCGCGGCTGGAGCAGGTGGCCAAGACGCACAAGATTCCCCTCCAGCACGAGGCGATGTCGGCCACCAGTGGCACGGACACGGACGTGATTTTCTGGACGCGCGGCGGCATTGCCAGCGCGCTGGTGAGCCTGCCCAACCGCTACATGCATTCGCCAGTCGAGGTGGTGAGCCTGAAGGACCTGCAACACATTCCCGACCTCCTGGCCGCTTTCGCGGCGTCGCTGAAGAAAGGGGAGCAGTTCAAGGTCAAGATCTGACCGGGCTCACCACCGCCCTGTGCGGTGTTCGAATCAGGGCAAGGTCCCCAGCCCGGTTGCCGCGGGGGCCGGCCCGGGCCGGGATCCCTCAATACACCGTCAGATTTTTCGATGGCGCCAGCACGGGCCGGAGGCCGCACAGTGTGGCCGGAGCGCACGGGATTTGAGGGATCGGGACTTGCCGATGCACATTGCCAGTGCTAAGCAGCGCATCGAACCCGGGCTGTCCAGAGGCGCGTTTTATGGAAGGACTCATTACACTCATCATCTTGGCGATTGTCCTGTTCGTTTTTGTCATCCCCACTCTGGCGATCATCCGCGCCGGGCAGGCGGCGCGAAAAGCGGAGGCTTTGGAGCATCGGCTGACGGACCTGGAAGGGGCGGTCGCGCGACTGGGCAAGCCCACGGAAGAAGCGGAGACGCAAGCGATGCCCGCCCCGGCTCCCGCGCCGTTCAGTCCCCTGGTCACCGAAATGCTCGGGCAGCGCGAGGCGGCCGTCCCAGCCGAACCGATCACGGCTCCCGCAGGGGCTGGCGCAGCCACCCCGGAAGCCGGCCTGGAACTGCCTCCGATCCTCACGTCCGCGCCGGAGCCCGCGATCCCCGCGCGCTCTGCCGCCCCCGAGCCGAAACCGGAGCGTTCGTGGTCGGTTCCCGCGATCAAACCGCCCATTGACTGGGAACAGTTCATGGGCGTGAAGCTGTTCGCCTGGGTGGGCGGTCTGGCCTTGTTCCTCGCCGTGGTGTTTTTTGTGAAATATTCCTTCGAGCACAACCTGGTTCCGCCGGAGGTGCGGGTGGCGCTCGGGTTTCTGTCGGGCATCGGGTTGCTTGTGGGCGGGGTGATTCTCAAGCGCAAGGCCTATGCGGTGACCTCGCAGACGCTGGTCTCCACCGGTGTGCTGATCCTATACGCCTCGACCTTCGCTGCGCATGGGTTTTATCACTTCGCGTTTTTCGGCGTCGTTCCGACGTTTCTGCTGATGACGCTGATCACGCTGACGGCCTTCATCCTGGCGATCCGGCTGGATGCGCGGGTGGTGGCCGTCCTGGGCATGCTCGGCGGGTTTCTCACGCCCCTGCTGCTCTCGACGGGCGTGGACAATCCGCTGGGGCTCTTCGGTTACATTGCGCTGCTCGATGTCGGGTTGCTGGCGGTGGCCCTGAATCGCCGCTGGTTCTTCCTCGTGCCCCTGGCCGCGGCCGGAACCGTGTTCATGGAAATCTCGTGGATTGCGGAGTACTTCCGCTCCGAAGCCTACTACGCCGGCAACAAGGTGCTGATCCCGATGGCCGTGTTGCTCGGGTTCGGTCTGCTTTACGTGGCGGGCACCGGGCTGGCCAGGCATCGCGGGCAATCCACACGGTGGTTCAGCGGTGCGGCGCTGGGCCTGCTGGCGGTGGCCCTGGGGTTCACGGCCTGCTTCCTGAGTTTCGACACCCTCGGGCAGCGTCCCGGCCTGGTGTTCGGTTATGTGATGTTGGTGGACCTGGCGGTGCTCGCGCTGGTCTGGCTGGAGAACAAGCTGGGCCTGGCCCAACCGCTCGCCGGCCTCGTCGTGTTCCTGCTGCTGGCTGGTTGGACCACGGCCCGTCTGACAGACGCTTTGCTGCCTGCGGCGCTCGTGTTCTACCTGTTGTTTGCCGTGTTGCACACCGTCGCGCCCCCCCTGTTCAACCGGCTGCGACCGGGAACCATTGCGGCGATGTGGGCGCAGGGATTCCCGCCCCTGGCGCTCCTGCTGGTGCTGGTGCCCATCCTCCAGTTGACGGAACTGTCCTTCCTGGTCTGGCCATTTGTCCTGCTGGTGGATGCGCTGGCGATTCTGCTGGCGATCCTGAGCGTTTCCCTCCTGCCGGTGATTGCGGTGCTGCTGCTGACGCTGGTGGCCGCCACGGCGGCGCTGACCAAGATCCCGCTGACTTTCGAGGGCTTTCCCCTGTGGCTGGGCGTGCTGGGATTCTTCAGCGTGCTCTTCGTCGGGGTGGGGACGTGGATGGCGCGGCGCCTGCAGGCGCCCGGCGCATCCGCGGAAGGCCTGAAGGTTCCCGGCTTGGGCTTGGGAAATCAGCAACTGCTCGCCGCCCAGCTTCCGGGGGTTTCAGCGGCACTTCCGTTCCTGTTGTTGATCCTGGCGGTCGCCCGGTTGCCGCTGGAGAACCCGACACCGGTGTTTGGACTGGCCCTGCTGCTGGTGGGGCTGCTGCTTGGGGTCACCCGGCTGTTCCGGCTGGATTGGATGTGCGCGGTCGGACTCGGCTGCACCATCGCGTTGGAGGCGGTCTGGCACTTCAACCGGTTCCAGCCCGATACCGCGCTGGGCCCGCTGCTCTGGTATCTCGTGTTCTTCGCTGCGTTCGCCGCGTATCCGTTCCTGTTCGGGCGCGGGTTTGCGGATCGGGTCGAGCCCTGGGCGGTGTCGGCGTTGTCCGGCCCGCTGCATTTCCTGTTGATCTACCGGCTGGTGAAGGCGGCGTATCCGAACCCGGTCATGGGCCTGTTGCCGCTCCTCTTCGCGGGGCCGGCGTTGATGAGCCTGGTGTTGGCGCTGAAGCAACTGCCCGCCGACCATCCGAAGCGCATGGCGACGCTGGCCTGGTTTGGCGGTGTGGCCCTGTTCTTCATCACGCTCATTTTCCCGATCCAGTTCGACCGGCAATGGATCACCATCGGGTGGGCGATGGAAGGGGCGGCGTTGCTGTGGCTGCTGCATCGCATCCCGCACCAGGGTTTGAAGCTGGCGGGCACCGGACTGCTGCTGGCCGCGTTTGTGCGGCTGGCGCTCAACCCGGCGGTGCTCGAGTATCACGCGCGCAGCTCGGCGCCGATTCTCAACTGGTATCTCTACGCCTATGGGCTTGTGGCGGCCTGCCTGTTCCTGGGAGCGCGCCTGCTGGCTGCGCCGCGAAACCGGCTGTACCAGGTCAACCTACCCCCCGTGTTTCTCACGCTGGGGACGATCCTCGCCTTCCTGCTGGTGAACATCCAGATTGCCGACTACTTCACGCCGGAAGGATCCCGCGCATTGACGTTCCAGTTCTCCGGCGACTTCGGCCGCGACATGACCTACACGATCGCGTGGGCGATGTTCGCCTTCGGACTGCTCGTGGCCGGGATTGTGCGACGCCTGCCGCGCGGCGCGCTGGTCGGGCATCGGACTGCTGGTGGTCGCCATTCTCAAGCTGTTCCTCCACGACCTGGCGCAACTGGAGGCGCTTGTACCGCATCGGCGCGTTTGTGGGCGTGGCGTTGATCGCCATCGGCGCCTCGATCGCCTACCAGAGGTTTTTTGCCGGGACAACAAGGGCCGCCAGCCAGCCAGCCCCGGACGATTGAACCGATCCATCACCATGAAACCACCCTTGTCCCAATCCGTGTTCCTGGATCTCGTGCGTCCCAGACATCTCGCCGCTCTTCTGTGCCTCGGCCCGTTCGGCCTGGGCGCCGCCTCCTTTGTCGAATGGCCGCAACTGCAGCACATCGAGGTGCCGGCTGCCGGCTTGGTAGCGGTGGATCTTCCGGCTGAAACGCTCGAACGCCGCCCGGCCCGGGCTCGAGGATGTCCGCCTCTCCGACGCCGCAGGCAACGAGGTGCCCTGCCTCATCCAGCACGTGAAACCCGTGCCGTCGACCCTGCATCCGGCGAAGTCCTTCCGCACGTTGATCGAGGGCCGGAACACGGTGCTGTGGATCGAAACCGGTGTGGATCATCCGATCACGGGCGTCTTGTTGCAGAGTCCCGCGCGCGAGTTCATCAAGGCTGTGCGCGTGGAAGGGTCGCACGACGGGCAGCGCTGGCAGGCGGTCGCGGACGGCATCCCGATCTTTCGCCAGGCGGGCGGCGCATCGGGATTACAGCTCGAATTCCCGTCGGTCGAATGGAGCCAACTTCGGTTGACGGTGGATGACGGGCGTTCCGATCCGGTTCCATTCACCGGGGCGAGCGTGCGGGTCGCAACCCGGGACACGCGGCCCTCCCTGCCGGTGGGGGTGCCGCATCGCGGCGCGCGACGAAGGTCCGGATGAGACGCGGCTCACGCTGGATCTGGGGGCGGCCAATCTCACACTGGCCCGGATCGAGATCGAGGCGGGGGACCCGCTGTTCACGCGTGCGGTGACACTCGCGGCACCGGCGGTATTCGACCAGGGTGTGCAGGAGGAGACCCTGACCGCGGGAACGATTTTGCGCTTTGGCGGCAACGGACAGCCCGAGGTGGTCCAGCGCGCGGTGGCGGTCGAACGTACGACGCCTTCGCGCGAACTGGTGCTGCGGATACGCAACGGGGACAGTCCGCCGCTGGGGATCGTTGCGGTTCACGCTTGGCGGCGACCCGTGACGCTGGTGTTCTTCGCGCGCGCGCCGGGCTTGTATCGGTTGTTCTTGGGCAACCCCATGTGCGCCGCGCCGCGCTACGATATTGCCGGGTTGTCGGACCAACTGCGGGCGGAGCGCGCGCCGGTGTTCCAGACGGCGCCGGGACCGCTGACGGACCATGCGGACTACCAGCCGCCCGAAGCGCTACCCGGCTTGTCCTTTGTGGGTGCCCCGCTCGATGTCTCGGCGTGGACCTGCCGCAAACCTGTCCAAGTGGGGACCGCCGGAGTACAGACGCTGGAGCTAGATTTGGAGGTGCTTTCGAAGGCGCAACGTGGGCTTGAGGACGTGCGGCTCATGCGGGATGGAAGGCAGGTGCCGTTCCTCATCGAACACACCTCGATCACGCGCGCCGTCCGGACGGATGTCTCGAGTGAGCAGGACCCGAAACGGCCCGCCGTGACCCGCTGGACGTTGAAACTACCCCGCACAAATCTGCCATTGGACCGGTTGGTCTGCTCCTCGACCACTCCGTTGTTCGAGCGCCGGGTGCGCGCGTTTGAGGAGGAGCTGGATTCCCAGGGCACCCGGCGTACGCGCGAACTGGGGTCGGCGTCCTGGTCCAGAACCCCGGAGCGTGTCGTGCGTCTGCTGGAGATGACCCTTTCGCAAACGCCGCACACGGACACGCTCTTGCTCGAAACCGACAATGGCGACAACCCCCCGATCCAGCTCGGCGAGTTTCGGCTGTATTATCCCGTCACCCGACTCGTGTTCAAGGCGGCTGCTGGCGACGCGCCCATGCTTTATTACGGCAATCCGAAAGTGACTGCGCCGAACTACGACCTGAGGCTGGTCGGGCGACAGTTGCTGGCCTCCCCCAAGGCACCCGCCATCGCGGGCCCTGAGGAGATGTTCAAAGCCGCCTCCTGGACGGAGGGGGCTCCCTTGACCGGTGTGCGCGGCGCGCTGTTCTGGGGTGTGCTGGCCGCCGTGGTCATCGCACTGCTGATCATCATCGCCCGGTTGCTGCCCAAAGCGCACGCGGACGGGAACGCAGATTCTCGTGAGTGACTTCCGGGTTCAATAGGGCGCCGGCACCCCGGCGCCCGGGCTGCGCACAGCGCAGCCCTACCTGCCCGTGACTTTCTTTTGAGGATCGGGCGGCAGCGGTTTGGCGTCGGACCGGTTTGTCGAAGTGCCGGCGTGTCCGCCGAATTCCCTCCGCAGTGGTTGCCAGATCCAGTCCCAAGCCATTTGGAGGAGGCCGACGGAATCCGTGTTCTCGTTCTTGGCCGGCTGCGCCCAATTCACCAGGCCGCTGCGCAGCAGCACGATCCCAGCGACGCCGTACAGGTCGCCTTCATTGCGAATAGCCTTGATTTCCAGATTCTTCACTCCGAAGCAAGATTCGCGATTGCGGCGCGGGTCCCGAAGGTCGATGAAGCGGATGCGGCCCAGCGAGAGATTCAGGGTATCAATGCCGGTGAACCCCAGTTGCTTTGCAGGCAACCGGCGCGACAAGGCCGCGCGTCCCTCGGTGCCCGCCCGTTCGATGAAATCCGTGATGTTGGTGCGGCCGGCGGCGCTGCGGATGATGTTCAGCTCCTCCAAATCCAGTCGGAACAGGGTCAAATGCAGTTCGCCGGATCGCAACCTCTCCGGATCATATTCAAGGTACAGGTCGTTGAGATTCAACAGGAGTCCGCCGCCGAACTCCGGGCGGTTGTAGAGCTTGAAGCCCTGCATGGAAATCACCGGCTCGGTGAACCCCACATGCATTTTGTCGATCCGAACATACAAGCCGGTCTGACGGAGGATGCGCCGTTCGGTGAGGTTGCGGATGAGCGTGTCCTTGCTGAGAATCAGTGCCACCACCCCGGCCAGCAGCAGCAGGCAAAGGTAGATAAACCACTTGATCAGCCTGCGGATCACGGGCGGTCAGAGTTTGACGTCCTCCGGCCGCACCTCGAGGCACTCGTCCTGGTCCTCCCAGATGACGGCCGGGTAATGATCGAGCAGCAACGGGGCGATCTCGGTGCCCACACGGGCGAGCAGCGTCTCGGCCGTGCCGGCGGCCTCTTCGTAAGCCTGATCATAATTACCGCTGGCCTTGCGCTGGCGATCATCCCAGTGCGCGACCGCGTGCACCGGCGCATACTCGTCCGCCCAGCTCCCGAGGGCCTGCTGACAATCCTCCGGGATCTCCTGGAACGGCACCAGGGCGTCGTCGCAGTGCGGGCAGATCAGACCCGACTCACGCACGTCGCGGGTCAAGAGCGGGAACAGGGGAGCGCGGCAGCAGGGCGACTCGATAAAGGTGGTGGGCGGCGTGGCCAGGCGCTTGAACCAGATCTGGCGGTCGTGCGCCAGTTGCGCCGCCAACCGGTAAGCGCCCATCAGCGGGTGTGACATCCGCCACGCCTGCCCCTCGAAGCGTCCAAGCGTTTGAGCCAGCCAGCGCGCCAGCGTGAGGTCATCCCAGTCTCGGAAGGCGTCACGATATTCCTTCCACAGTGCATCCAACGGTGAGCTGCCCTGAGCCATCGGCGGCAGCATGACCGGCAGATCCAGCTTTGTCGAGGACCACCCACCATGGCTGAACGAACTGAAACGAATCGACTCACGAAAACCACGGAGGGCACTGAGAACACGAAGCTTGGATCCGGGCATGCGGTTGGTCCGACAGGGATTGCCGCTGTCGCGATGGCCATGTTGTCTGGTGATACTTCCGTTCGTTTCTGTAGCCTCTTCGTGGTTTTCGCGTTCTTCGGGGCTTGCAACGTCCTTTGCATCCGTTGACAGGCCAAGGATCGCGGGTAGTGTGCCTGCCATGCGATATCAAACGGGTTTCCTGCTGATGTTCCTCGCTTTCTGCCGGCCGGCGTCCGCCGGGGACTGGCCCAACTGGCGTGGGCCGAATCACAACGGCATCTCCGAGGAAACAGGATGGCAATCCGTTTGGCCGGCCGCCGGCCCCAAGCGCCTTTGGAGGGCGAGCGTGGGCACCGGGTTCGCGTCGGTGAGCGTGAGTGAGGGACGCGTGTTCACGCTCGGCAATGACGACAACACGGATACTTTGTATTGTTTCGATGCGGGCACCGGCGACATCCTTTGGAAGCACGCATATCAACAGCAGTTGGCGCCGAAGTATTACGAGGGCGGACCCAGCGCGACTCCGACTGTGGCTGGCGATTCCGTGTTCACGTTCAGCAAATCCGGAGGGGTCCGCTGCATCGGAGCCAGCAGCGGCGCATTGATCTGGAAGAAGGATCTGGCGACGGAGTTGAAACTGAAGGAACCGGCGTGGGGCTTTGCGGGGTCGCCGCTGGTGCAGGGCGATCGGGTGATCTTCAACGCGGGCGATTCCGGGGTGGCTCTGGACAAGCGGTCCGGTGCAGTGGTGTGGCGCAGCCCTGAAGGGCCGGCCGGTTATTCCACGCCCGTGCCGTTCCCGGCTGGCGACCAGCCCGGGCTTGCCTTGATGGGCAAGGACGCGCTGATCGCGGTGCGTGCCGACCTGGGTACCGTGCTGTGGCGGTATTCCTGGGAAACACGTTACGACGTCAACGCGGCCGATCCGGTCATCGTTGGCGGCGACCGTTTCTTCATCACCTCCGGCTACAATCACGGTTGTGCGCTGGTCCAGGTGACCGGCGGTCAGCCGGCGTTGCTCTGGGAGAACAAGCACATGCGCAGCCAGATCACCAGCCCGGTGTTGTGGAAGGGCCACCTCTACGGGGTGGATGACAATCAGTTGGTTTGTCTCGATGTGGAGACGGGGCGGCTGAAATGGACCGATCGTTCCGTGGGTAAAGGGTCGCTGATGATCGCGGATGGCAAACTGATTGTGCTCAGCGAGAAAGGAGAACTGTCGGTGGCCGAGCCGTCACCAGCCGGGTTCAAGCCGATTTCCCGAGCCCAGGTTCTGAGCGGCCGCTGCTGGACGGTGCCGGTGCTGTGCAATGGCCGGATGTACTGCCGCAATGCCTCGGGCGATTTGGTCTGTCTCGACGTCGCCGTCCGGCCTTGATGGGGCGTTCCGCCGGGCATGGTCTGCGGTTTTGCCCCCTGCGGCGTCTCAGGCGGCCTTGGCCACGGCGAGGCGGGTGCGCCAAATATGGACCAGCGCCTTCACCCCGAGCTCGATGAACAGGAACGGCTTGCCGATGAAATCGTTGCCTCCGCTCACGCTGGAATTGGCTCGGCTCTCGAAGCTGTTCAACGCGGTGACGAAGACCACCGGTGTGCGTTTGTTGGCTGCAAAGCCGCGCAGCTTGCTGCAGAGTTCGTAGCCGTTGACCTCGGGCATTTCCACGTCCAACACGACCAGGTCGTAGCTGCAGTTCGCCAGCATTTCAAGGGCTGCCTTGGGATCCTCCACCGCCACCGAATTGAGCCGGGCCTTCTCCAGCGAGTAGGAAACCGCCCGGCGCGAGATGGCATCGTCGTCCACCACCAATACCTTGGCGCCTGCTGCAATCTTCCCGGGGTGCTTGACTCCGAACTCTCCAAGCACACCGATGAGATCGATCGCCGAAGCCAGGGTTCGCAGCGTGGAAGCGTTGATGGTTTTGGGTTTGTCTCGCAATTCCTTGGCCAGGGCTTCCAGGGCCTCGGTCATCTGCGAAACATGCGGCAAGCCCGCAAGACCGGCGGCGCCCGTCAAGGTGTGAATCTCGCGATACAACTCTTCGATGGGTTCCTTGCGGGATTCGTCGTCCTTGGCTCGGACCAGGTTCTGGTGGAGGGTGCGAATCTTGGTGATCGCCGAGGGCAGAGTCACGAGAAAATTTGTCGACAGTTCGGTCTCGAAGGCGTCATCCCCGTTCCGGGTCGCGGGGGGCGGCGTGCCTCCGGGAGGCGAGACATGCGAATACGGGTGGGCCGGCTTTGGCGCCTCTGCCTTTCCGTCGGATTGGACCAACCCGCGGATCACCTCCATCACGGACTTGGGTGTGCTGCTGGCCTTGGACAGACATTTGTTGGCCCCGACCTTCCAGGCTTCCTGGACCATGCTGGTTAGGTAGGTATTGGAAAGCACGACCACCGGCAAGTGCGTGAAAGGTCCGTCCGCGCGAAGCTTTTTCAGCACATCGATGCCACTGATACCGGGCAGCATGAGGTCGAGGATAAGGGCATCAGGCCTGAAAATCGGAAGCATTTGCAGACCTGTTTCACCGTCTGGAGCGCATTCCACCTTGTAGCCTTCCACCACCAGTTTATTGCGGTAGATGTTCGCAACCACCTGGTCGTCTTCGATAATGAGGATTTTGCTCATGATGTTAACTCACATTTGTTTCGACCCTGCCTGCCGGGGGTAGCTCCAGGTGATGCCGCAGAATCCCAAATTCCTGCCGTGCCCGCTCGTAGATGGAACTGGTGCCGTCCAATCGCCCTTCCTCGCCTCGATGCTCGAGTTCGCGCAGGAGCCCAACCAGGCGTCCGACGCCAATAGTGGCGCTTCCCCCCGCACACTTGTGTGCCAGGCGCTTGACCTCCGGAGCCGAGTGGGAAGCAACTGCCACTCCCAGCTGAGCCATCTGCTCCTCCGTTTCGCGCAAATAGAGGCTCACCAACTCCTTGAGCATGTCCCGGTCATTGTCTGCCAGTTCCATCAGTCGTTCCCAATCCAAAATGGTGCCGTTGCTGGCGGGATTCGCACTCGAGTTGGAGGCAGTCGGGGTGGTCGGAACTTCAAGCAAAGGAGTCGCGGGGGCGCAAGCGACTTTCGGCCCCCACTTCTCGATCACCTTTCGCAGGTCATCCGGGCGCACCGGCTTGGCCAGGTAATCGTCCATGCCGGCTTTCAGACAGCGATCCCGATCGCCGGGCATCGCGCTGGCGGTCATGGCGATGATCACGGGGGCGGGTTGGCCCTGTGAACTTTCGGACGACGAATGCTGGCGCTCGCGGAGATGTCGGGTGGCCTCCAAACCGTCCATTTCAGGCATCTGAACATCCATGAAAACAAGCTCGTATGGCTGGGCGTCAAACGCCTTCAGCGCCTCCCTCCCGTTTGCAGCCAGAACCGGGGCATATCCGAGTTGTGCCAGCATCCGCGAGGCTACCTTCTGGTTGACCGCATTGTCGTCGCACACCAGAACCCGCATGGGATAGACCCCTGCCAGCGGTCCGTCCTTGGGGACTGAGACGAGCTTCGGCGATGGTGCTTTATTGCCGCTGACCACTCGCACCAACGTGTCGCGCACTTGAGCAGGCTTCAGCGGCTTGGTCAGATGCGCGGCAAACAGATTCGAGCCGCACCGGGCACCCACTGGCGACATCAGCACAAAGCGGGTGCTGGCGCTGGTTCGAGCCAGGCGCAGTTTGGTCACCGCCGCAGCGGGATCGAAGTCCCCCAATGTGCCGTCCAGCAGTACCACATCGAAGCCGGGACCTGCATTCAGCAAAGCCAGGGCCTGGCTCACCGAGTCGGCACTGTGGAGGATGGACCCCCAGCGCCGGGCCCAACCGCTGATGACCTGCTGGATCCTCGGATTGTCATCCACCACCAGAATCCGCAGATCCACCAGGGGAGAATGGAGCCGGGAGAACGATGTCCCGGGGCCATCCGAGGCTTCAGGCAAAGTCAGGGTGAAATGGAAAGTGGCTCCCTGGCCCGCCTCGCTTTCAAACCAGAGGCGCCCCCCCATTCGCTCCACCAGACGGCGGCTGATGGAAAGGCCCAAACCCGAGCCGCCGTACTGGCGCGAAGTCGAGGCGTCGGCTTGGGAAAAGGGATTGAACAGCCGGGTCTGCTTGTCGCGCGGGATGCCAATGCCCGTATCCCGGATGCTGAAATGCAGTTGGTGGTCCGGCCCGGAGCGGATGTCCACCGCCACTTCCCCGGACGACGTGAACTTCACCGCGTTGCCGATCAAGTTAACGAGAATCTGGCGCAGGCGCCCAACGTCGCCGCGCACGCGCGTCACAACCCCCTCTTCCATGAGATAGGTGAGATCGAGTCGCTTTTCACCGGCTTTCGGAGCCAGCGTGTCCAGCGCGTCCTCGACACATCGGCGCAGGTCAAACGGTTGTTCTTCAAGCTCGAGTTTGCCCGATTCAATGCGTGAGAAATCGAGGATGTCGTTGACGATGTGCAGGATGCTTTCGCTGCTCTGGCGGATGGTTTCGACGTAGTCGCGCTGCTCCTCCGTGAGGCTGGTGCCCACCAGAAAACCGGCGTTGGGCAGGATGCCGTTCATGAAGGAACGGATTTCGTGGCTTTTGAACGCGAGCAGGGCAGCTTTAGCTTTTGCCTCCAGCTCCGCCTGATCACGTGCGGTCTGCAACTCACGGTTGGCCGTGGCGAGCGCTTCCTGAAGGTGTTTTGTCCGCAGCGCGCCGCGGACCCGAGCCCGCAGTTCCGAGCCGTCAAACGGTTTGGTCAAATAGTCCGTGGCCCCCATGTCCAGCGCGCGAACCTTGTGCTCCGCACTGGTCCAGGCCGTCAATACGATCACCGGCAGGCTCCGAGTGGAAGGACCCGCCTTGATCCGTTCCAGCAACTGGAAACCGTCCTCGTCGGAGGGCAGGCCCAGATCAAGCAGGATCAGATCGAAAGTTTCCTCCTGCAGGTTCTTGAGCGCCGCAACCGGGCTCCCAGCCACCGTCAGCTCAACGCCGTCGTGCCGCAGAAGAGACGAGGCGCTGATGCCCATCTCCGGGTCGTCATCCACCAACAGAATTCGTGATCGCGTCTCGCTCATGTTCGCCGTGCTAGCCGTGTCTGGGACCGACACTCGCACCGCACAAAAGCACGTTCGAATCCAAATTCCGTATTTTCGCTTAGGTCCCGGGGTTTCTTCGTCCGTTCCGCAGCTTTCGATTCCGTTCGGCAATGACAGAGTCTGGAAATCCCTCCCACGACTTGGCCCGATGTCGGACAAGCCTGTCGCGGGTCGGGACATCACCGGCGTGCGCCGCCTAGGGGGGCGGGTTGGAAAGAATCGTTGCGCCTTCCGTTGGCGGGGGCTTAAATCCTGTCATGGTTGAAGCAACGCTGACTCGCAGCGCCCCTGAGGACCGGGTTTCCCCCGCCAATCCAGCGGTCGAGACCTTTCAGTCCATGCTTCTGGCCCGCGTGCTGGACGAGAAGATGGCCAGTCTTTATCGGGCGGGCAAAATCCACGGGGGCGTTTTCCTGGGGCGCGGGCAGGAGGCTTTGAGCGCTTCGCTGGGTGTTTGCCTGCGAAAGGGGGATATCTTCGCCCCCCTGGTTCGGGATACGGCCGGGCGTCTGGCGTTTGGCGAGCCGGTGCTGGACTGTGTGCGCACCTATCTGGGCTCCGTCCTGGGGCCGATGCGCGGTCGCGACGGCAACGTCCACCGGGGTCGGCCGACTGACGGCATTCTCCCCATGATCAGCCATCTGGGGGCGATGATTTCGGTCGTCAACGGCGTCCTTTTTGCCAAGCGGGCCGCCGGGGTGCGGGACGTGGTCGGAGCCACCTGTCTGGGGGATGGCGGGATGTCCACCGGCTCTTTCCACGAGGCCCTGAATCAAGCTGCTGTCGAACGGCTGCCGCTTGTCCTGGTTGTGGCCAACAATCAGTACGCCTATTCCACTCCCAACAAACACCAGTTTGCCTGCACCTCCCTGTTGGACCGAGCCAGGGGCTACGGGGTCGCCGGACAGGCCGTGGATGGAACGGACCTGAGCGAATGCCTGAGTGGCCTGCACAGCGCCGTGGCGGCCGCACGATCCGGACAGGGCCCGCAGTTGGTGGTGGCCAACTTGTTGCGGCTGTGCGGCCACGGGGAGCACGATGATGGCAGTTACATCAGCGCTGAGATCAAGGCCTCTCCCGTGGGCCGGGACTGCATCCCCGTGGCTGAAGCCCAGTTGCTGGAAGCGGGTTGGATCACACGACCGGCACTGGCCGACCTGCGGGCGCAATGTGTCGCCACCGTGGAGCAGGCGGTTGCCACCGTCCAACGTGAACCGGCACCGGACCCCTTTGCGGAGCAATGGCGGGCCTTGTCGGTGGCCCACCTGATCGACACCACCCAGGAATCTTGAGACCCACACCTTCATCATGCCGATGAGCATCACCTATCTTGAAGCCATTCGTGAGGCCCAAGCCAGGGCGCTGGCGGAGGATCCCCGGGTCTTCATTTACGGCGAGGACGTCGGCCAGTTCGGTGGTGCCTTCAAGGCAACCAAGAATCTGGCGGCCCAATTTCCCGGCCGCGTCAAGGATGCGCCCATCAGCGAGGATGCCATCGTCGGCTTTGCAGTCGGCGCGGCGATTGAGGGCATGCGGCCGATTGTGGAGATGCAGTTTGCGGACTTCTCCACGGTGGCCATCAACCAGATCGTCAACCAGGCCGGCACCTTGTTCTGGCGAACGCAGTTGCCCTGCCCGATCGTGGTGCGCCTGCCCTGCGGCGGCACTTCGGGCAGCGGCCCCTTTCACAGCCAAAACATGGAGGCCATCTACGCCCACTACCCGGGTCTCGTGGTCGTCACTCCCGCCACCGTCGAGGATGCCTACAGCATGTTGCTGGAAGCGGTGGCCCTCGACGATCCGGTGATCTTCTGCGAACACAAGCTGCTTTACTACCACCTCAAAGCCGCACAACTCCCCACTGAGGCCCTTCCCATCGGCAAGGCGCGCATCGCGCGAGAGGGCCGCGACATGACCATTGTGACCTACAGCGCCATGGTCCACGAGGCACTCGCGGCAGCGGACGAACTAGAGCCGGAAGGATGGCATGTTGAAGTGGTGGATCTGCGCTCGGTCAAACCATTGGACACCGACACCGTGATGGCGTCGGTGGCCCGCACCGGCCGATTGTTGTGCGTGGGCGAATCCTGGCCTTGGGGGGGCGTCACCGCCGAGGTGATCGCCCGTGTCACCAGCGAGGGTTTCGGTCTGCTCGACGCGCCGCCGCAACGCCTGAACTCCAAGGATACCCCCGTGCCTTACCATCCCAACCTCTGGGCGGCCCACCGTCCGACCGCCCGCAGCATCGCCGCCGCCGCCCGGCGCGTCTTGAGACAATGATTCACCACTTCCCAAAGGAGAACGACCGCGATTACATACGAAGCACAGCGCTCCGCTGGTTCCTGCGGAGCGTTTCCACTGCGATGCCCCAAGCCTGTCAGCAGCCAGGTATGGGTGAGACGCCCGCCACTGACTGAGCCTATGCCCCAGATCCCGATCATCATGCCCCAGCTTGGCGAGTCCATCGCCGAGGCCACCGTTGTGAACTTTCTGGTTCAGCCCGGGGATCCGGTCAACAACGATCAAGACATCCTGGAGGTGGAAACCAACAAAGCCACCATGAACGTCACCTCGCCCTGTTCGGGCCGGATTGACCGGTTCACGGTGCAATTGAGCGAGAGCTACGCCGTCGGTGCGGTTCTGGGTTATGTGGAAGCCAGCCAGGCCGAAGCCGAGCGCCTCGGCTTGGATACCGCGGAGGCGTCCGAGAGTTCAGCCACCCGCACGCCCCGCGGCGGAGGCAGCGAGGAGGACACGTCCATCCCCTCCCGAACGGTGAAGCCCACGGTTCGAGGACTGCCGGTTCCGGCGCATGCCCAAGGCGCGACCTACATGTCGCCCCGAATGAAGGCGCGCATGCACGACCTGGGAATCCATGCCGCGGACCTTTCCGCTGTAGCCGGCAGTGGTTCGGGCGGACGCGTGACGATCCAGGATTTCGAGAAGTACATCGAGAACCTCGAACAACAGAAGCTCAGTCAGGCCTCAACCATGCGGGTGGCCGTCGCCGACGCCATGCGGCGGAGTTGGACCCGGCCGCTGGCCACGGTGGGGTTGCCCGTGCGGTTGGATGCCTTGTTTGCCCATCGTAAGCAATGCAATCCCAAGCCCGGTCCGGCCCTCTACGCCCTGCGCGCCCTCGCCATTGCCCTGGCCGAGAACAGCGCTCCCGCTGGGCGCCTGGTCGGCAACAAGATCGTTCACCCGCAATCCATTGACATCGGGTTTGCGGTCGAAGCCGCGGACGGTGTTTTGGTGCCGGTGATCCGCAAGGTGGATGAGAAGAAGCTGGCGGAGATTGTTCCCGTTTACGAATCGTTGATCCAACTGGCGCATCAACGCAAGCTGCCCATCGAGGCCACCGGCGGTTCGATCGCCACCGTCACCAACTTCGGCACGTTCGGACTGCAGTGGGCCACCCCGATTCCACTGCCCGAGCAAACGCTGGTGCTGGGCATGGGAGCCGGACGCAAGGTGCCGGCCTGGGACGATGCGACCGGGCAGTTTGTTCCGGTGACGGAAGCCAATTTCACGCTCAGCTTCGATCATCGTGTTTTGGACGGGGGCGCCGCCGGCCGTCTGCTCCAGCGCGTGGCCAGTCTTATCAACGACCCGGCGCAGCTTTAGTTCACCGGCTGCAGGATTGACAACGATCGTCAGGAAACGGATGATCCCTTGCTCGATCTGGTGCCTCGGTAGCTCAGTTGGTAGAGCAGTTGACTCTTAATCAATTGGTCCAAGGTTCGAGTCCTTGCCGGGGCACCATTCTCTCCTATGCGTCCCTTGCCCGCTGCTAAAACACTCTGGCCCAGATGACCTTGAGATAGTGTCCCTCGATCGCATTGGACATCACCGGGTGATCGGGGCCGGGTCCGGTGCGGTCCACAAACTGGAGCCGGAAGTTCTGCCGGTGCGCTGCGCGGATGAGGATCTGTTCGAGTTGGTCCATCGACACCGTGCCGGAGCAGGAGCAGGTCACCAGCCATCCGCCCGGTTTCACCAAGGCGACGCCCAGTCGGTTCAGGTCCTCGTATTTCTGCCAGCCCAAGCGCTCGTCCTCATCGCCCGGGATCACGAACTTGGGCGGATCCAGCACCACCACGTCCCACCGTTCACCGTTCTGCTGCGCCTGGCGCATCCAGCCGAAGGCATCGGCATGGATCCATTTGATGCGATTCTGCTGATTCAGGTTGCCGTTGCGCCGGGCCTGGGCGATGGCGTCCTCGTCCAGGTCGACGCCGGTCACCTCGGCCGGTTCGCCCAGCGTTGCGGCCGTGACCGCAAAGCCGCCGGTATAGCAACACACATCCAGGACCCGGGCGCCTTTGACCAGCCGGGCGAGTCTCAAGCGGTTCTCGCGCTGGTCGCAGAAGAACCCGGTCTTGTGACCCTTGGTAAAATCCACCTCGTAACGCACGCCATGCTCGCGGATGCGCACGGATTTCGGGGGAGCGGTCGGGGGGCGTTTCACCGAGATGCCTTCAAAGCGGGCGATGTGCGGGTCCACGTTCACGATTTCAGTCTTCGTGCCGAGGTGTTGGTGTAACAGGGGCAGCAACCGGGGCAAGCGTTGGTAAATTCCCAGGCTGTGAACTTCCACACTCAACACATCGTCATACCGGTCCACCGTCAGTCCGCTGAGACCGTCGCCGTCGGAGTTGATCACCCGGCAGGCGTTGGTTTCCGCGTTCAGGATTCCGAGTTGTTCGCGCAGGCGGACGGCGCGTCCGATGGCCTCCGGCCAGTAATCCTCGCTGGCCGGTTGGTCCCCATGCACCAGGACCCGAAGCGGGACGCGGGCCTTGGGATTGTAGAGTCCCGCGCCGAAGCCCCGACCCTGCTTGTCGTAGACGGACACCCAATCGCCTGGCTTGGCGTCCGGGGAGGCGGCGGCCAGCATGGCCGGGTAGATGACCGGGTGATAGCTGAACGTGCGCAATTGCACCCAAGGCCGATGCCAGGAGTCGCTGGCGGCCGGGGCCGGTGCGTTGAGGAAGCGCGAGGGGGGAGGGGCTTTGGGTGGCGCGGGACGGGGATCGGGTTTCACGCGCGGCAAGCATACCGTGCGAGGCGTTGCACTCAAGCCTCGCCTGGAATGTCTCGCCGTCGGGGGGCTTGCAATCAGCGGCACGCCCGTCCACTCTAAAGCTGTCATATTTTCAGCGGGCTCCAAGGCCCTGAATTGAATCATGAGCATCAATCCGGAAGCGGACCTTAATCTGGACGAGTTGTTCCAGCCCGCATGGGCCAAGGGATCAGACTCCAAGAATCCATACGCCAAGTACGAGCCCAAGGAGCGGCCCGAACGCGAGGACCGTCGTGGCCGGGACCCGTTCCGGCGCGAGCCCCGCCGGGATCGTCCGGCGGGAGGCCGGGATCGCGGACCTGCCCCGGGCGATCGGGGACCTGCGCGTGCAGATCGCGGCCAAGCGCCCAAGGGCGGATTCCGCGGGCGCCCCGAGGGCCACCGTCCGGAGCGTCGGGAAACCCCGCCGCCGTTGCCTGAGATCAACGTGGCCCTGCACGCCGAGGACAAGGGAGCCGAATCCCTCGCGCGCCAGATCAAGACCACCGGCCGCGCCTATCCGCTCTTCGACATCGCGTCGATGATCCTGCAGAAGCCGGAGCGTTACTGCGCCGTGTTCAGCGTCAAGAAGGGGCCCAATGGCGAGGTGCTCCAGCCGCTCTACAGTTGCGCCTTGGATGATTCGCTCTGGTTGTCCGAGGACGATGCGGTGGCCCATGTGTTGGCACAGCACCTCGGCACGTTCTACCAGACCGAGCGCACGCAGACCGATCCACCGAAGGGCACCTACACCTTTGTCGCACAGTGCGGCATGAGCGGGGTGATCCTGGGGCCGCCCAATCATCACGATTACCAGACCAAGCTTCGAGAACTGCATGCCGCCCGCTTCTCACGGCTGCCCTTCGAAGCCTACAAGTCCCGCGTGAAGATCGTGCGGGACGAAGCCGTGGTGAAAAAATGGATCGAGGATCAGAGTTGGAAGACCGATTATGTCTGCCTGAACGTGCCGGAGGCGGCGCGATTGCCCGATCTCGCGGCGGTGGAACGGCATTTCCGCGAGGTGCACCTGCCCACGATCATCCGCGAGGTGGAATCCCACACGCTGCCGGGCGCCGCTTGCAACAAGCTGCGTGGTGAATTGTGGCGGGTGTTCCGCACCATCCTCGACGGGCAACGCCGTTTCCCCATGCAGGTGGCCACGTCCTTGAGCCAGCAGTTTGCCTCGCGCGGACTGCAGTTCTTCAAGGTCAACAAGACCGTCACCCACGTCTGGGTGGCGCGCCCGACTTTCCTCGACCTCGAGAACGAACCGGTGTCGGAGAACGTGCGGCGCATCGTGCAGTTCATCAACGAACACCCGAAGTGCACCCGCCGGCAGGTGGTCGAATCACTCGAGCCGTCCCCCGCTCCCGTGGCTTCCTCCACTCCCGCGCCGGCGCCCGCCGCTCCCGCTGGGACGCAAGCTCCGCCTCCCGCGCCCGCCCTGCCGGCCGAGGCGAGCGAGCCCACCCCGGAACAGGCGGCGCTCATTGCCGACCTGCACTGGCTGATTCACCAGGGCCACCTGATCGAGTTCGCGAACGGATTGCTGGAAACTGCCAAGAAGCCGGCTCCGAAACCGCCACCCGCACCCAAGAAGGAGAAGGCCAAAGGCGAACCAGGCAAGGCGGAGGCTGAACCGCCACCGGCTGGCCAGCCGGCTGCCGAAACCGCCGCTCAGGAACCGGACGCAGCGCCGGTGGCTGCCGCCGACGCCGTCGAAACCTCCGCAGCGACGTCCCCTGCCGAGCCGCCCGTGCCAGCCCCCCCTCCGGCTCGACCCGCCGCAGAGGAGCAGCCCCCGGCACCGCCTGCCCAGCCTTGAAACGCCCAGACGCGGTGGACCTCCGGTGTGATCCGGGCCTTTCAAGCCAGGGTTCCCCAAGGAGACTGCAGGACATCATTCTGTTCCTGATAATGCGCCCGCCCCGCAGCGGAGCGATGAATCTGCCGTTGCATGACGTCGGGCAGCATTGTAACTAATCCGCCGCCGGCAACGTCTGGTGACTGCAAGCATGAAACGCCTGTTCTCTGCGCTTGCCATCGTCCTCGCCGCCTCACTGAATCTGCTCGCAGTTGGCCAACGTCCCAACCTGGTGCTCATCCTCGCCGACGACTACGGTCTCGACGGTGTGAGTTGTTATGGCTCGGACCGGTTCAAGGGGAGGACGCCCAACATCGACGCGCTGGCCAAGTCCGGCATCCGGTTTGAGAACGCCTATTCCACACCCTTGTGCGGACCGACCCGCTGTCTTCTCAACACGGGCCGCTACGGCTTTCGCACCGGCGGCACGCAGAATCAAACCGCGGGGCAACCGAAAGCCGCCGGTGAACCGTCGCTGGCCCGCATGCTCAAGCAAGCCGGCTATGCGACCGGCATGGCCGGCAAATGGCGGCAAATGGGCGAATCCCCCGGCGATTGGGGCTTCGACGAGTTCATCACGGATCCAACGGCGGGTGGTTGGTACTGGAAGTCCAGCTACACCAGGAACGGTCAGCTCGTCGAAACTGGCAAGGAGGTCTACTGCCCGGATGGCTGCATGGACTTCACGCTGGACTTCATTCGCCGGCATCGGGACGGACCGTTTTACCTGTATTTCCCGACGCATTTGGTGCATGGGCCTATCCTGCGCACGCCCGACAGCCAGCCGGGCGGCAACCTTTACAACGAGAACGTGGCTTACCTCGACAAACAGGTCGGGGAGATCGTGGCCGAGATTGACCGGCTGGGGCTGCGGGAGAACACGTTGATCCTCTTCACCTCGGACAACGGCACGGCTGGCAAGTCGGGAACCCTCGGCGGACGGCAGATCCACGGGCACAAAGGCACGATGCTCGAGGGCGGTTCGCATGTGCCGTTCATCGCAAACTGGAAGGGCGTCGCGCCCGCGGGCAGTGTGCTGAAGGACCTGGTCGATTTCAGCGATGTCTTCCCGACGTTTGCGGAACTGGCTGGCGTCAAGATGCCCGAGGGTATCAAGTTCGACGGGCGCAGCTTTGCCGCACAACTCGACGGACAGGCAGGCAATCCGCGCGAATGGGTTTACGTTCAACTCGGCGGCAAATGGTTCGCGCGCAATGCCGGCTGGAAGCTCAACCAGAGCCGCGAACTCTTTGATCTCAGGGAGGCTCCGTTCCTGGAGAGGCCCGTTGCCGTGGAAGGGCAGAGCGACGCGGCCAAAGCCGCCCGCGGGAGACTCCAAGCCGTGCTGGATGAGTTGAATCCGGCCGCTGGCAAGAATTCGGTCGACCGGGATCCGGCGGCCAAGAAGATCGGGAAGGCCAACCAGGCGAAGAAGAAGGCCCGGCGCGCATCCTGAAAGAGACATCCATGAGACTTGGCCTCGGCCTTTACCGCCATCAGCTCAACGCGGAGCATTTTCAGTTCGCCCGGCAATGCGGCTGCACGCATCTGGTCGTGCATCTCGTGGACTATTTCCGCTCCTCGCGCAGCAACCAGCCCGGCGACCAGCCGG
>CAVVUP010000010.1:0-18621 GCA_963751435.1 uncultured Verrucomicrobiae bacterium
CCTCGAAGGGCGGCATGTGCACTTCGCGCAACGTGCGTTCCGAGGTCTCGAAGCCTTCGCCGTTCGCGCCCGCCCACGGTTCGCCGTCGGCGACGAAGTGCTTGGGGGTGGTGATGATCTTGTCCTTGCCGAACAGCGCCTCGCCCCGGCCTTGGGCGCCGTGGATGTAGGCCAGGGCCATGCGCGTGACCAGCAGGGGATCCTCGCCGTAGCTTTCCTCGACCCGCCCCCAGCGCGCGTCCCGCGACACCGCCAGCATGGGCGCGTAGGCCTGCGCCATGCCCACCGCGCGCGACTCGCGCGCGATGACCACGGCCACCTCCTCGACCAACGCCGGATCAAACGTCGCCCCCAGCGCGATGGACTGCGGAAAGCTGGTGCAGTCGTCCGAAACCGCGCCATGCAGCGCCTCGCCGGCTTGCAGGTTGGGAATGCCCAGGCGCGGCACGCCGTTGGGCTTGTAGGCCAACAACTGGAGGAGCCTCTCCTCGAGTGTCAACTGCGGCGTCAGTCGCGCAGCCTCGGCCGCGGCTTTGGCCTTGCGCGAGGCGAAGTCGGCGGATTCCTCCGCGCAGGCGGCGAGGTGAAGACTGGCCGGTTGACTGACAACCAGCAGAGCGGCCAGGAACAAGGGATGAGACCGGCAACTGAGTTGCGCCTGAAGCGTTTGATCGTGCATGCGGCAACGCTAGCGACGCAGAATGGTTGGCGCAATTCCAACCCGCCGGCGATTGTGGAAGCGGGCGCATCTGACACGTTCCATGAACCGCCGACGGGAGCGCCGACATTCCTGTCGGCAAGAGCGGCCGCTCCTGGGCCGGGCAGACACGAATGTCTGCGCTCCGTGTTCATGGTCCCAACGCGCGATTCTGAGATCGTGGAGGCTCCCCATGAACCGGCAGCTCCGGAGCGCGGGTCTGCGACCCGCAGCGGCAGCGCCCTGTCCGGCGTCCACAAAGGTTCGCTCACCCATCCGACCTTCGAGGCTGCTGCGGCTTATAGAGCCGCGCTCCTTTCGCCCGCAGGTTCCTGGCCCCAAGGCGCGATGTCACGTCTTGGAGGCTTCACCGGAACCGGGATCCTTGTGGAGTGCGGTTCAGTGGGGAAGGGCGACCGACCGATAGAATCGCTGAGGTTCGGTGCTGGTGACAGAAAAAGGCCACAGACCGGTGAGGTTGGTGACCGTGTTCGTGCTGCCCGCCAGGGCTTCCCACGCGACGGACGCTGACAGGTTGGTGGCGGTCTGCACATAGTATTGCGCGCCCATCTGACCAACGAACTGCAAGCTGAACACGCCGCCACCCTGCGCGGTGATGCCCGCAACGTAATTGGTCGGAGTGCCAGCCGGCGGCGCCGGGTGGACCGTGAAGGGCAGGGTGGTCGCCGCCGCCAGCACGGGCGCGCTGACCCATTCGGTGAGAGAAACATTATCGAACCAGGCGGAACCTGTGCCCACCGGATTGGTCAGCTCGACTTTCGCCTTTGTCGTGCCGGCCGGCGCGGTCGCGGTGAGGCTCCAGTTTTGGTAGGGCACGCCCACATCGTATCGGTCCGGATTGTGAATGCTGTCCGTGGTCTTGACAGTGGTCAGAGCCAGTTGCTGATTGGCGGCATCCAGAAAGAACAGCCGGATTTCGCCGGTGGGCAGCCACCAGTTCTCCGCACCGGCCTGGAGTGCCAGAGTATATTGCGAGCCGGCCACCGCGGGGACAATCTGATACGCCCCGCCGCTCGCGCCGCTCCCTCCACCGCAGGTCAGTTGCGGCGTTCCGTCGTAAACGCCCACGCCGGCCGGCCAGTAGTTCGAATTCGTCGGCTGCAGTTTGCCCGGGATCTCCCGATTGGCCCACCCGCCGTTCGTGGTCCATTTGGTCCACCCATCCATTGCGACAGTAAAGCCACCATTGGTCAACCGGTTCACAAAATTCGTGATGGAACGGGTTTGCGCGATCAGTTGCTTGTCATTGCCGGCCGAGTCAATCTGCAGATTGGTGAATTGCATCACGCCCTTGCCGCTCGCGGCCCCGAGGTCCACGTTCGTGGTGCCCTGGAGGGGACCGGTTCCCGCACTGAGCAAGACGCTGACGTTGAGCACGGCCGGCAAAGCATTGGTGGACGGGTTGCCATACTGGTCCGCCGTCTGGAGGACGGGTTGCTGGACAAAGGGCCATCCATTGGTGGCCAGCCCGGGTTGCGTGGTCCAGATCAGTTGGGTCACCGGCCCGGCGGCACTGTTGGACACCACCTGGATGGAGACCGTGGCATTGCGCACCGAGTCGATGCGCCCATCCCACACCTTGTAGCGGAAGGAGTCGAGTCCGGAGAAGCCGGGACTGGCTGTATAGACGAACGAGCCGTTGCTGACGAGGGAGACGGTGCCGTTGGCGGGGTTGGACATCTTGACCGCCTGGAGCTGGATCCCGGCGCCGCCGAGGTTAAGGTGGGTGTCGTTGCTGAGCACGCCTTGGGCAGCGGCCACGGTCAACACGGCGCCGACGTCGAGCGTGTAGGCGTCGTCTTTGGCCACCGGCATGGCCATGGTGCGCTTGTGACTTTGATTGAGAGTAAACGCGCCGGCGGTGGTCCAGGCCGCCCACTTGCTGCGGATTTGGCTGGACGAATTGTTCTCGATGTTGGGGATGGCGGTGACCGTGCCATTCGGATTGTAAATTCCCCAACTGGTGATGCCGCCGGTGAAGGTGGACTTGTACGCCCACATCTGCCAGCCCAAGCCGCTGGTGGAATACCGTTCGATGGCGTATTTCCACGCCTCTTCCGGGGCCATGTTGAATTCGCCGACGTGGCACGGCACGTTCCAGCCCTGGTGGTTCACGCAATCCTGAATGGTCTTCTCGGTTTCCGCGTTGAGCAAAGGCACATCGTTCCAGACGCCCCACGGATAGGAGTGCAACTGATAGACGACGTTGGTCCAGCCGTAGGAGGCGGGATTGGGCAGCATGTCGAGGTTCCAACTGCCGTAGGTGGCCTCCATGAGAATGATGTGGTCCGGGTCATTCGTGCGAATGGTCTGGTAGCAGGCGTTCAGGAAGTTCCAGTAAACGGACGAACTGGGAGTGTCCATCGGTTCGTTCAACAGGTCGTAGCCCGCCACCGCCGGGTTCCCATTGTAATGCGCGCTGACCCGCGCCCAGATGTCCCGCGTCCGGGCTTGGTAGGTGCTGTTGGTCCAGAGCGCCGCGGTCGGCCAACTGCGTCCCGTGGATTTGGCATTGGCAGTCTGACCTCCGGGCGCGCCGTGAAGATCAAGGATGGTGTAGATTCCGCGCTCCCACGCGTTGGACACCGCCCAATCCAGGCGGTGGAAGGCGTCGGCACGCCACGTTCCGTCGTCCTCCTGCAGGTTGAGATACCAGAAGGGGAGCCGAATGCAGTTCATCCCCAGAGCGGTAATGTTGTCGAAGTCCGACTCCATCAGCCAGGCATCCTGGTAGGCGCCCATGAGGCTGTCCTTGGTGGCGGCTCCGAACCGTTGGGTCAGCTTCTCCCGCACCATCCATTCATTGGTCAGGTTGCCGGACGAATCCATCGGGCACATCCAGTCTTCCATCAACAGCCAACTGCCCAGGTTGACCCCGCGCAACGGCACCACCTCGCCCTGGCCGGAATCGTTGCGGATATCCAGTCCGCTGGTCTTGAGGAACGGTCCCGGGGCCGCACCGGCCGGCCCACCTGATCCCAAAAGAAGCAGGGCCACGGTGGCAATCCGTGCCGCGCTGCACAGTTGATCAAGATCTCGCATTCAGTTCACTATTCTCCAATGGGAGACCACGCACAAGGAACGCGCGCGGCGGCTCCGATCTCAGGCGGTATGGGCGCTCGGTTCCGGGGTCGCGGCGGACGCTGCATGGCGGGCCCCGCAGCCCTTGGGACTTCTTGTCGCCGAATTGCTCAAAAACAAAAGCCGATCCGGCCAATCGGTCGGATCGGTCTGTTGTAATCCAAAGTCGGCTCATCAGACTCCGGCGCCGTTCCGGCGGGAGCGAATGCCAATCAGCAGTGCCGAGCCCAGAGTCAGCAAGCCAGCGACACCGGGTTCGGGAACCACGGTTAGGGAAACATTGTCAAACAAGACCACGCCCCCGCCCCAGAACTTCAGGTCTATATTGGCCTGCGTCGCATTGGGCGGAGCCACCGCAGAGAGTGTGTAGGTGGTCCAGGGCAAATTCGCCTGAAAATTTGCCACAACCAACGTCGGGTTGGAGAGTTGATTGTTGCTGGCATCTTTGAACACGAGGCCGATCTTGCCCTCGGGGGACCACCAGTTGACTGTCGCGGAATCCACCTTGAGATCGTAGCTGACTCCCTCAGTGACGGAAACCGTCTGGTACCACCCGGCCGAGTCTCCCCAATCCCCACCCCCGGCTTGAACATAATAGCCGTCGATGCTCGCGGCGTCGTTCTTCCATTCCGGCCACTGATTGTTGGGGTCTCCACCTCCGTTGGCGCTCCAAGAACTCCAGTTGTCCGGACCCGTGGTTCCGGCGCTAAAATTTCCATTCAATACCAGGTTTTGCGCGTTCACAGCACCTGCCGCCAGACAGGCAGCCGAAACGAGAACTAAGGTTTTTTTCATACTCTGTGACTTTACTGTTGTCTGCTTCCGTGGCTTGAGTTCCCAAGGCCTCCGAGGCGCTTTTCCACGGTTTCAGGGTTACTTGTTCACTGTTACGACTTTCCGCCGCGTCAAAGAACGCGTGGAATGTTTCGATCTTATCTCCCTCGGCAGTCCCCGGCATCCCTCTTTCGAGGGGGATTTGGACGCGCCGCTTGCCATCTCGAACAACACGGGCCTTGTTCAGTGTTCCAGAGCCGCCTGCGGCGGCCGGCTTTTCTCCGCAGCGAATCCCGGGATGCCCGCATCCGAAACCACCACGGTCATGATCGAGTGGGCCGGACTCCTGGCCGGCGCGGCCTGTCCGCCCACCCACAGGAGGAAGGGTTGTTCCTTGTCCGACTCGTTCATGACGACCACGGCCAGGTTGCCGTCCGGGTTCAGAAAGGCGGTCGTGGCCAGGTCTTTGGCCATCGAGGCGCTTTGGATCCGGCGGGCGCCCGGTCGGATGAACTTCGAGAAGTGGCCGATGTAATAGTAGGAATTCATGTAGTGCAGCTTGCCCGTGCGAGTGTCCCCGTGCACCGGCGCGTAGCAGAAGTTGCTCACGTGGTTGGGCCCACCCGTTTCGTCGAGCAGGATGTTCCAATCCGTCCAGCCTGCCGCGCCTTGGTTGAAGTCCCGGATCATGCTGCGGCCGTAGTTCTCGCCCCAGTGCCATTCGCTGATTTTGTCGAAGTTCCACGGGTAGTTGCAGGCCTCGGTGAGCAGGAGGTTGGCCTCGGGATACGCGGCATGGACCTGTCCGACGTTGTCATACAGTCCACCCTCGTACCAATGGAATCCGACGCCCCAGATGTATTTGGCGGCTTCCGGATCGTCGAGCACGGTGGCGGTGCGGTGATAGATCAGGTCGCGGTTGTGGTCCCAGATGATGAGTTTCTTGTCCTGCAACCCGGCCTTGGCCAGCGTGGGGCCGAGGTGCTGCTTCACAAAATCGCGTTCCTCTTCGGCCGTGTAGATACAGGACTCCCATTTCTGCTTGGCCATGGGCTCGTTCTGCACGGTCAGGCCCCAGATGGGGATGCCCTGCTGCTCGTAGGCCCGGATGAACTTCACGAAATAGTTGGCCCAGATCCCGGCGTCCTCGGGCTTGAGTTTGCCGCCCTGAAGCATGTTGTTGTTGCTCTTCATCCAGGCGGGCGGGCTCCACGGGCTCACGAACAGGCGGAATTCCCCCCCCGCAGCCGCCAGGGCTTCCTTGATGAAAGGAACCCGGTGCTTCAGATCCGGGGCGATGTCGAACGAGTCCAGCTCCCGGTCGTTGTCCTTGACGTAGGCGTAACTGGCGCTCGAAAAGTCGCAACTGTTGATGTGGGTGCGCCCGAGCGAATAGCCGATGCCTTCCTTGGGATCGAAATAGGCCTTGATCAGGGCCTGCTGTTCGGCGCGGGGCAGCTTGTAAAAGGTCTCGGCGGCGGCATCCGTCAGCGCCCCGCCAATGCCGCACAGCGTTTGAAAGGTCCGGGCAGGGTAGAGAAACACCGTTTTTTCCCACTCCTCGGGCTGGGGTTTGGGGGCGAACCGCAGATCCCCGGCCCGGGCCAGGCGTTGGCCCGTGTCCCTGGCGGTCAGGTAAACCGTGCCGGCAGGTGGGGCGTCCGCCACCGCCGCGGCCAGGATGACACTGGGGCATGCCATGCAGGCCACGAAGGTGGCCAGCGCAGTCGTGGTGGCTTTCAGGTTCCCTTCAGTCATACGTTTGGTCGTTGTGATCATTTGATTGAGGAGAGGGGCGCACCGTTTCAACGGACCGACGTGCTGCGTTCCTGCATCCACTGGAGATCGGTCGTGCCAGGGGTGGGAACGACATCGAATCCAGTGGCGGTCGCAATTTTGGGATCCGACCACCTTTTGATCTCCGCATGCCCGTCGGCAAAGGATAACCCGGCCGCTTCCCCGTGATAGCTGGCGGGGGTATCCACCCACCGGTTCTGGGTGGGATCGCACACAAAGTGTCCGTCATTGATGGTGTTCGGGTTCTCGTCAATGAAGACAAACGCCTTGGACGGCCCCGGGTTCTGGATGTTCGAGAGCTTGCGAAACACTTTCACGGGCCGGTTGCCCCAGACCTCGATGGGATTCATCCAGGCATTGGCGCTCATGCTGCGAATCGTCTCCGCGCCATTGACCATCTTCTTGTCGGCAGGACACCGGTAAACCTCGGTGCTCTTGACATAGGGATAGATCAGGCCCGCCTGCACAAACCAGACGTCGTTGGCCGAGTCGCCCGAGTCCACGCGACCCTGCACCCACTGGGAATTGGGAGCGCCGGCTTCGACGTCCTGCACCCGTTTCCGGACCACCAGATTGTTGATGCCGCCCACCGGCACCAGCCGGTCCTTGTTGTCGTCGGCATACATCACCCATCCCAACTGCAACTGTTTGAGGTTGCTGATGCACGCAACGCCGTGCGCCTTCAGCTTGGCCCGGCTGAGCGCGGGCAGCAGCATGGCGGCCAGGATGGCGATGATGGCAATCACCACCAGCAGCTCGATCAGGGTGAAGCCAGACGCTCCGCTTGCTGACCCCCGAGCCCGTCCGACGGCTGCATTTCTGGTGACCTGCTTCTCTCTCATGTTCTTTAATCGTTCAGACACTCGCCGGACCGGGTGGGGGGCGCAACTGGCCTTTTCTGCCGGGCTTTCTTCTCCCACCGCACCCGGCTCACCACAGCATTTCCGGCGCGCTCTGCCGCATCCTGGGATTCGCTCTCGCCAGCCCTAGTCGGACAACCGGAAGAAGAGGGATCCCTTGGACGGATCCACCGTGACATTGACCGGACTGGATGAGCCGCCGGGATAATCAAACCAGATGGGGCCGATCCCGGCGCCCGGTGTGTCATTGGTCTGCACCTGCAAGTGCAAACCCGCGCCCGTCCACTGCAGCTTGAGCACGCCGCCGGTGTAACTCCACTGCAACGGCTCCGGAACGGCCGCCGCCGATACGAACAAGAAGCTGTTGGGATTAACGCTCCCGACAGCCGTGGTCGCGCGCAGGGTGGTCACGCCGCCCAGGGTCACCTCAACCATCTGACTGGTATTGGTATCCGTCAACGGGACCCAGTCGAAGGCGTTGAATCCGCGACCGACGCCGGTGAACGTGCCGAGGTGGTTGGTCGTGCCCTGCACCTGGTCCAGACTGATCGAGTAGGATGAGCCGCTGCCGCCCGCCAGGCGGGCATAGACCTTGAAGGTGCCCGTCGGATAGGTTCGGGTGTAGTTGAGCCAGGCGTTCGAGGACCACCAGCCGACGTTGTAATTGAACGCCAACGAGTTCGTCAGCCGGGCCGCCAGCAGGCGCCGCGTGGGGGTGTCGCCGCACACGGAGGTCGCCATCGGGTCCAATTCGCGATAGCGGAAATCCGCCGTGGGCGGGGTCGCCGCATCGCCATAGGAACTGTCCACACCCGAAACGCTTTCCTGGTTGAAATAGCTGTTCGGAGCGGCATTCGAGGTGACCACGGGATTGTCAATGAACTGCCCGCTGTTGAAGTCGAAATCCTCGGCTTCCACCATGAAACTGTCCGGGGCAAAGGTGTCGAAGTAGCGGGTGATCGAACGCGTGTTGCCCGCATTGTCGGTCACGCTGATGACCGCGGTGTCATTGGTCACGCCCGGTGTCAGGGGCGCGCTGACCCGCCAACTGCTGCTGGATCCACTGAAGGACAGGCTGTTCGAGAGATTCACCCCGTTGAGCGTGACCACGATGTTGCTTTGGGCAATCGAATGACTGGCACTGCTGGCGGTAAACGCCAGCACGTTGGTTCCTTGCAGCAGGGTTCGCCCGTCGGGGTAGAGGTCCGTCAGGGTCGGCGGTTCGTTGTCCACCGCCACCAGCATGAGGAAGTTCATGTTGCCCCCGGAACCGGCGGTTACCCTCAGCGTGTTCGTTCCCGAGAGGGCGATCGCCATCTTGTTGCCGAGACTGTCAACGAGCGGGGCGTATGGCGTAACTGTTCCAACCCGTTGCAGGAAACTGGAACTGCCCCAGCAACTCCGTGGTCTGCTCCGGCGTTCCCCATCCGCTGGTGACCTTGGAGAGGGGAATGCTCGCGGTGCCGCCGTAGCCGTTGGCCGCGCGGAGATAGATATTGTAGGTGCCGGCCGGGAAATCCCGCGTGTAGTTGACCCATTCACCGGCGTCATAGGGGCTGATGCCGATGTTATCCCCGAACGCCGAGCCATCAAACCAGCCGATCACGTGGTCAGTCGCGCCGGCATCGACAAACTTCTGCCGCGTCGGATCCCCCGTGAGCCCGGTGGCCATGGTGTCATCGAGACGGTACAGGTGGTCGCCATTGCCCTGCCGGTCATGGAAGTCCACGCCCTCCATGCCCGTCAGACCGTAATAACTGTTGGCGGTCGAACGGTCGGATGGGGTCGGCATGATTGATGTACTGGCCGTAGTTGTAGTCGTAATCCTCCGCCTCCCAGGTGAACAGCGGCGCGTAGGTGTCGAAATTCACCGTGGTGAAGGTGCTCAGATTGACCGGGTCCGTCACCGTGATGACCGCGGTGTGAAGCCGGTTCGAAGCCAGGCCGGTGTAGCTGACGCTGATGTTGGTGGTTCCCGAGCCGGCGAACGCCAGGCTGCCGGACACATCCACGCCGTTCAGCACCACCTGGACTCCCGACCCGTTGATCGGCGCGGCGGAATGGGCGGTGAACGACAGCTTATTGGTGGCCTGCAACAGCATGGTCCCGTTCGGATAGACATTGGCAATCACCGGGGGATCGATGGGAGCGGTCAGAGAGGCGTTGTCGAACCAGATCGAGCCGTTGCCGCCGGAGCAGCAGATCTCGACCTTGAGTTTCCGGGTGCCTGTGGGCGCGGTCGCCGCATTGGTCCAGTTCTGGTAAGGCACCCCCATATCCCAATTGGTGAAGCTGCCGGTCGTGCTCACCACGTTGCGTCCCAGTTCCGCATTGCTGGCGTCTTGAAAAATGAGCCGGATTTCACCCTGGGGCCACCACCAGTTCTCGGCACCGCCCTGGATCGCCAGAGTGTATTCGACATTTTCGGCCGCCGCGATGATTTGCCAGGCGTAGGCGCCAGGGCCCGAGTTGTTTTGGCCGCAGGTCAACTGCGGGGTTCCGTCGTAAACACCCACCCCGGCCGCCCAGTAGTTCCCGTTCGCCGGGTTTAACTTGTCGGGGATTTCCACATTGATCCAACCGCCACTCGTCCATTTGCTCCATCCGGAGTCTCCATTGCTGAAGCTGCCATTGATCAGGAGATTGTTGGTAGAGGCGATGGCCGTGCATGCCGTGAACAGGCAGGCGGTCGTCAACAAGGCCGCCAGACTGGCGGCGAGGCGATTGGTGTTCTGTTGAATGGTCATAGGCTGGTTTCTTTCGAGATGGAATCGGGTCTCACAGGTGGTTGTGGCCCGGGTTACTTCAGTCGGCTTCATCATCCGTTGATCATCTGCTGGTGTCGTGGGATCCAGATGCAATCTACAGGACCCTGGAACCCCGGCCATCCCTCTTTGGAGGGATGGCACCCCGCGTCGTGGGGAGAGAATTCCCGAAAACTTGGACGAGGCCGCACTTCGGTATGGTGGGAGCCGGCCCCGAGCTTGTGGCCGTCGCGTGAGTTCGAGGGTGCTGCGGGTTGAGACAATCCGCGCTCCGGAGAGCGGTTCCTGGACAGCTATTCTCATTTTGGCGCTACCAGCGCGCGCCGGGTGAGGGCATCCGGACTACAACAAGGCTGAATTCGGAGGAGTGTAGGCCGGGAGCCCTTGCCGGCGTCCCGATTTCGGCCACAATGAGAATCGCTGGGTTCCTGGAGAAATGGGATGGACTTCGCCAAATCCGGCGGGTTAATTCCGTTTGAATTGCAGCCTGGTATTCGATTGAAGCCGCCACTGACCAAAGCGCTCGCCGTGCGCCTCCTGCCTCTGCTGCTCTGCGCGGCACTCTTCAATGCGCATGCCGTCGAGGGGTTGCTGACCAACGCCATCGATGTGCTCTCCCTCCCGGCCGAACGCGCCTTGAGCGGGATCCCCGTTTCCCTGCAGGGGGTCGTGACGGCGGCACAAGCGGATTGGGCTGGACGCTTCTTCATCCAGGATGCCACTGCCGGCATCTTCGTGGAGAACCTCAGCGGGGAACAGCCTGCCCCCGGCACCCTGGTGCGGGTGGAGGGCGTCAGCCATCCCGGCGGCTTTGCCCCGATCGTGACGCAGCCGAGATGGGCGCGGCTCGGCACGGCCTCCCTGCCGCCCGCACGGTCGGTCTCGATCGAACAGTTGCGGTCGGGGGCGGAGGACAGCCAGCGCATTGAAATCGCCGGCACCGTGCGCGGGACCCGGACGGGCGGTCCCGCGGTGGGTGTCGAGATCACCTCGGGCGGATACCGGTTGGTGGCTTTTGTGCCGCCGTCCGCCATCCCCGATCCCGCGTCCTTGGTGGGCGCCCGGGTGCGCGTGCGGGGAACCGCCGCCGCCGCTTTCAAGCCCCAGGTGCGGCAGTTGATCACGATGAACCTGTATGTGCCCGTCGCTGAAGATTTCATGGTCGAGAGCGTGGAGCCGGGAGATCCCTTCGAGGAACCGGTCGTCCCTATCGAGAGCCTGGCGCAGTACCGCCGCGATCGCACCCCCGACCAACGGGTGCATGTCCGGGGCGCCGTGACCTGCCAGCGTCCCGGGCAGGACCTGTTCCTCCAGGACGCCACCGGGGGAGTGCAGGTCAAGAGCCGCCAGTCGCTGACCGTCCAGCCCGGCACCGTCGTCGAGGCGGTCGGGTTTTCCGACTTCGAACAGTTCCATCCAGTGTTGCAAGACGCGGTGTTTCGCGAGACCGAGGACTTCGCCACGCCCGTGGTGGCCGAAGCGGTGACCTTGCAAGAATTGCAGGATGGGTTCCATCATGCGGACCTCGTCACCCTGCGGGGTAAGGTGGTGGACCGCATGGTGCGCCACACCGGTTCGGACGATGGGACGGTGGATGCGGAACGGGTGACCCTGACGATTCAGGCCACCAACTACCTCTTCACCGTCGAGGGGCCTGTCATCGAGTCCAATGCCCGGCTGGCCGAGGTACCGTTGGGCGGCACGATCGAGGTCACCGGCATCTGCCTGCTGAATATCGCCGAGGATGGGGGGCTGAAATCGATCCAGATGCTGCTCCCTGGCGTGGATCAGTTGCGCCTGCTCCGGAGGCCGAGCTGGCTCACGCCGCAGCGCTTGGTCGTGGGACTGACGTTGCTCTCGGGAGTGTTGCTGCTTGCGGTGAGCTGGACGGTGACGCTCTCGCGCAAGAACCGCACGCTGAAAGGTCTGATTCGCGAAAAGGTCAAGGCGCAGGAGGAATTGCAGAAGGCGCACGATCTCCTCGATGACCGGGTGCGGGAACGCACGGCCCAGTTGAAATTCGAAATGACCGCACGCGAGCAGGCCGAGGTGCAGTTCAAGGCGACCCTGGCCGAGCGGACGCGTCTGGCGCAGGAACTTCACGACACCATCGAGCAAAGCCTGGCGGGCATCGGGCTGCAACTGGACACCTCGGCGAAATTGCATGAGCGGGGGGCCGGGGACTCAAGGCGTCACCTTGAACTGGCGCGAACCTTGATGACCCAATGCCAGTTGGAGCTGCGACGGTCCATTTGGGACCTGCGATCCCGTGAGCTCGATCAGTTTGATCTTCCCAATGTTCTGGAGGTGAGTGCCCGGGAAATCTTCGAAGGCACCGGCGTTCAGGTGGAATTCCAATGCATCGGCCCCGTCCAGCGCCTGTCCGAGGTGGTCGAGGAGAACCTCCTGCGCATCGGCCGGGAAGCGCTGGCCAACGTGATCAAGCATGCCGCCGCCAGCCGGGTGCGGATTCAGTTCGAGTTCACACCGCAAGCGGTCATCCTGCGGGTTAGCGACAACGGGCGGGGCTTTCGTCCGGACCATTATCCCGGCGCGAACGAAGGACATTTCGGCTTGCTGGGCATCGCGGAACGCACCAAGCGACTCAATGGACATCTGCGGGTGACCAGCCGTTTGGGGGCGGGAGCCTGCATCGAGGTGGAGATCCCCATTCACTCGTCGAACCCACAGGGCTCGCCTGTGGCCTCGGACTCGGTCGCCCAGGGTGGAATATGAAAAGGAACCGGAAGATTCGAATTCTCATTGCCGACGACCATTACGTCGTGCGCATGGGGCTGGCTGCGGTGGTGAATTCCGAGAATGACATGGAAGTGGTGGCGGAGGCGGCCGATGGCGCCCAGGCCGTCGAGTTGTTCGCGCAGTGCCAGCCCGACCTCGCCCTCATGGATTCGCGCATGCCGGTCAAGGACGGCGTCGAGGCCACCCTGGAGATTCGCAGGCAATTCCCCGGCGCGGCCATCCTCATGCTGACCGCGTATGATGGCGATGCGGACATTCGGCGGGCGCTGGAGGCGGGGGTGCGGGGCTACGTGCTCAAGAGTTCCACCGGCGACCAACTCATCCCGGCGCTGCGTGCCGTGGCCGGGGGCGATCGCTGGCTGCCCAGGGAGGTCGCCGGTCAACTGGCCTCGGCCAGAGCCTTCGAACTCCTCACCCCCCGCGAATTGGAGGTCCTGCGCGAACTGGCCCGCGGCCTGGCCAACAAGCAAATCGCCGACACCCTCGACATCACGGAATACACCGTGAAGGATCATGTGAAGAACATCCTCGCCAAACTGCGCGTCGCGGACCGGACGGAAGCTGTCACGGTCGCCCTCCAGCGGGGCATCCTTCACCTCTAGCGGATTCTCGAAAGGGGTTTCCGTTTGGGCAGGGAGCCCGGTGCTCCGGCGCCGCGGCCATGCATAGCGCGGCTCTACCGTATTCGGACATTCCTTTTGGCCATCGCTCTAACGCGGCTTGGGCAACACGTTCACCGTGGCCGTTGCGCGAAGGTCGGCGGACGAAGCCCCGACCATGAGTTCATAGGCGCCCGGTTCGACGACAAAGGCGTGCTGGTCGTCGTCCCAACGCGCAAGCTTTTCCGCGAGCAGTTCAAACCTGACCGTCTGCCTGGTCTTTGGCGCGAGGATGATTCGCTGGAACCCGCGCAGTTCCTTGGCGGGCTGTTTCACCCGGCTGTTCACCTGATGCACATAAAGCTGCGCGACTTCATCGCCGGAGCGTCTGCCGGTGTTCTGGATGTCCACGCTGACCGTCAGCTTGTCCTGGGCGGAAAGCGAGTTCGTGGAGAGGCGCAGGTTGGAATAGCGGAACCGAGTATAGCTCAGTCCGTGCCCGAAGGGAAACAGGGGAGCGCCGTTGACATACATGTAGGTGAACCCCCGGCTGATGTCGTATTCGTCCTGGGGCGGCACCTGCGATTCGACGGCATAAACGGTGTGCGGCAGGCGGCCGGCGGGACTGACCGCGCCCAACAGCACATCCGCAATCGCGTGTCCGCCCTCCTCCCCCGGCCACCACGCCTGCAGCAGGGCGGGAATGTGTGTCGCCAGCCACGACACGCTGAGCGGCCCGGCGCTCATCTGCACGACCACCGTGCGCGGATTGGCGGCGAACACGGCTTTGACCAACTCCTCCTGGTTGCCGGGCAGGCCGAGGCTGGTCCGGTCTCGCCCCTCATGCTCGATGGTGTGATCGGTGCCAACGAAGACGAGGGCCACATCTGCCGTCCGCGCGGCGTCCGCCGCCTTGCGCAATTCGTCCGTCCGGTCGATGGGCGTGGGGAGTGGCGTATTCAGATAATTGTGCGGCTTGCCGCCGATTTCGCCGCCGACGACATGGGTCACCTCGCAGTTCGCCGGGAGCCGGTCCTTCAGTCCCTGAAACGCGGTTACGGTCCGGCCCGTCTGGCCGTTGTAATTGTTCAGCACCACGCGGTCCGCCAGCGGACCGATCACGGCCACGCGCTTGAGTTCAAACGGGTCCAGCGGCAGCAGCCCGCCGCGGTTCTTGAGCAGCACGATGGATTGCCGCGCCGCTTCGAGTGCGACGGCACGGTGCGGGCCGTTTCCGACGGTGTCGGGGGAGATCCGGCTGTAAGGCACGGCGCCGAAGGGGTCAAACTCGCCGAGCCGCATGCGCACACGCAACACCCGCGTGACGGCATCGTTCAACCGCTCTTCCGTCAGCTTGCCCTCGCGGACTGCAACTGGGATGTTCACCTCGTATTCCTTGTCGGAAAAGTCGCAGCCCGCCATCACCGACTGTGCCACCGCATCCACAAATGACATTCTGCCTGCACCGTGTCCCTGAACCATCGTGCGCACGCCGCCCAGGTCGGAGACCACGAAGCCGTCGTGGTGCCATTCGCCTTTCAACACCTCCGTAAGCAGCCGGCGGTTCATGTTGTTGGGTGTGCCGTTGATGGCGTTGTAGCTCGCCATCACGGACTGGGCGTGGCCTTCCACGACCCCGTCGCGGAAGTGCGGCAGCCAGTATTCGCGCAGCATCCGCTCGGAGACGATCGCGTTCAGTTTCTGGCGGTCCTTCTCCACGTTGTTGACCGCGTAATGTTTGAGCGTCGCGGCAACCTTCAGGTAACGCGGGTCGTCGCCCTGCAGGCCCTGCACATAGCTCACCGTCATTCGCCCGGTGAGGAAGGGGTCCTCGCCCCACGCCTCGTGGTTGCGGCCCCAGTAGGGGTTGCGCCCGATGTTGATGACCGGCGCGCGGTAGATCAGTCCCTTGTGTTCGCCTGGGGCGTTCGGGTCGAGATGCCAGCCGTTGTAGATCGCCCGCGCCTCATCGGAAAGCACGGAGGCGACTTCCCTCACCAGGTTGGTGTTCCAGGTGGCGGCCAGCGCAATGCAGGTGGGGAACAGGGTGGTCGGACGGTCCCACTTCACGCCGTTGAGGCACTGGTTCCATTGGTCAGCGCGCAGCGAGAATCCGTCCACCACGACCGCGGTTCCCCGGTGATTGAGCACCTGCGCCTTTTGCTCGAGGGCCAGGCGCGAGAAAGTCGGCGATACGCTGTTCGAGCGGTTGCGAGGGATCGCGGAAGAGGTGCACATCCTCGGCACGCAGGTTCGCACTTGCCGCGAGGACTAGCGCGGCAAGCAAGCCGAGCGAACGGCACAAAGAGGGTGTGTAGTTGGGAATGGCAAACCTCCAACACCTGGAAGCGAGGTGACCCTGAACCGGTAGGGCGCCGGTGCTCCGGCGCCCCGGCTGCGTACAGCGCGGCCCCACCCTCCGGTACATGGATGACCTCCACGTTTCCCGGGAGGCGCAACGACCCCCCGGCGACCGTTCGGATTCACTCTTCATTTGGATTCAATCAGGCTCTGCAGGCGGCCGCTTGGCCGGTGCTCAGGGGTTGCCAAGCCGGAAGAAGCATTGTCGCTCGTTGGTGGGTTGGACAAGAAGGGCCTGGCCATTGGTGACGAGGATGTTCGAGGCGACCGGCCACCAGATGGATTCGGGGTCGAGATTGGTTGCATACCAGAGGCCCACGCCTGCCGCCCACTCCGGCCAAACCAGCCGCAGCCCGCCCGGGTCCAACGCGGGATTGATCCGCAACGGCGGCGCACCGACGGAAGGCGTTGGGGCAAAGTCCGGCCCGTTGCTGAAATTGCGCCAGGCCTGCTGGGGCGCCAGCGCCGCGTTGTAGATGCGGAACTCGTCAATCGAGGCGTTCAGCCAACCGTCCGCACTGTAGAGCGAACGGCCCAGCCAGAAGAGATTCGTCGCAATCCCGTCGAGGGACTGGAGGTCGGTTCGCGATGCCGCCCGCACGCCGTTGGTGTAGAAGCCCATGAAGCCCGTGGCCGGATCGAGCGTGCAGACCACATGGAGGTTGACGCGGTTGTCCAGGTTGCCGCCGACCGTCACCACGCGTTCGGTGGGGGCCGGATCGCGGATGGTGAGCCGGTAATCGCCCGAGCCGCTGTGCGGGCAGAAATAGACGTTGTTCTCGCCGGCGGTGCCGTTGGTGCGGCCCATCTCGAAGGCGCGCACCCAATTGGCATTCGCCCCGAAGCTGGCCCAGAACTCGAATGTCACCGCCGGGTAACCGGCAATGAGACCACCGGGCAGATTCACAAAGGTGCCGGCCGTGCCATTGAGCACCACCTTGCCGCTGGTCAGCGACGCCGCCCCCTGCAGCGTGCCATGGGCGGTGCCGATGGAATCGTTGGCGTTGCTGGTGAAACTCCAGCGGTGCGTGAGCGCGTCGCCCGCCGCGAGCACCGTCAAGCGGGCCACCCGACTGGTGACTGCGTGGCCCGATCCACTGATGACATTGCTGGCCAGCATGTGAAAGGACGCGCCGTGGTCCGCCCAGGAAACATTGGTCAGCACCAGGGTGGACTGGGTGGCGGCGAGGAGGGGAACGCCGTTGCTGAACCATTGGCAGCGGACGGGCGAGGCCCCCGAAGGCTGGGCCGTGAACATTGCACGCCCGCCCTCGAGCGCGGCCACGTCCCGGGGTTGCGCGATGAGCGTCACCGGACCGTCGGCCAAGGCGGGGCCGTAGACGTAATTGGCGGCCACCTGGTTGGAAGTCAGAACCCCACCATGCACGCGCACGGCGTTGAGATAGCCGGAGAACCAAAACAGACTCGGGGGGTTGTTCGCGGTGTTGTCACGCTGCGCGCCCAGCAGGATCGGTTCACCGGCAAAAATGTTCAGAGCGCCCGGCAGCGTCTTGGTCACTCGCAGGACACTGTCCACGTAGAAGTAACAGGTGGTGGCGCCATCGTAGGTATAGACGAAATGATGCCAGGCTCCCGCCGAGGGAATGTTGGGGGCGGCGTTCCAGCCCACGTCGTAGCTGGAAGCCGCCTGCGCACAGGCGCCCCAGGTCAGGCTGGTGCCGAAATTGAACGCGCAGTTGCGCCCGCCGGTGCCCCGGTGCCCGATCTCCAGCAGGGTTTCCTCGGTGGTAATGGCCGGGTTGAAGACCCAAGCCTCGATCGACCGTGTGCTCGCCCCGTCAATGTCCCCCACCGAATGCGGCCCGGTGAAGGCGTCGCTTGTGCCGTTGAACTGGACTCCTGGAACGCCCGTCCCAGCCACATCGCTCACCAAGGCGGGGTTGTTGAACCGCGTGAACGACCCCAAGCGCGCCGCGATTGGTCCACACCGATGCCTCGGCCACGAAATCCAGCGCGCGCAAATCCACATAAAGCGTGCCCGCGATCGCGAGTCCGGCCGGCCGGATAGACACCGTGACAACGGCCGACGTCGCCGAATAACCATCCGCGCCGGTGGCCACCGCCGTCAACCCGAAGAGTCCGGCGGGTGCATTGCTCCAGGTGACGCGGTAGGGCGGGGTGGTGGCCGCACCCAGCCAGGCGCCGTTCCGGTAGAAAGCTCACCTGGGCAACGCTCGTGTTGGTGCTCGTGGCGGTGGCTTCGAGCACAAGATGGGTCCCCTCGGCAAACTGGGCCCCGTTCGTCGGATTGTTCAGTGTGACGCGCAGGTCCGTGAGCCAGACGCTGAGAGCGGCCGCGGACCGACGAATAGCGTGTCGCCGTCCACGTCGGTGGCGACGGCGGTCAGCGTCCAGTCGCCGACCGGCGGATTGGTCCAGGTCAGCCCCCAGGGTGCGTTGGATGCCGTGCCGATGAGCGTGCCGTTGCGGAAGAATTCCACGCGCCGGATGCGGCTGTCGTTGGTGCTGGTGGTGGCCTGCAGCAGCACGTTGGTGCCGTAGCGCAGGGACGTGCCGTTGGTGGGGGTGAGGAGCGTCACCTTGACCAGGTCGTGCAGTGCGAGAGTTCGATGCCGCTGGCGGCGGGATTCAGGTTGCGGCTGTATTTCTTCTCGACCGGATTATTCCAATGCTCATGCACGCCCACGCTGCCCATGACCACGCCGTCGGGCCGGTAGGCGCCGAAGCTGGCATTGGTGCCCTGGGCGGCTTCATGGAGGTAATTGTCGCAATTGGTGATCGACGCCATACTTGTAGGTCGCGCTGTATCCGAGCTGGCTGCCAAACTCGGCGCGCAGGAAATCCAGTCCAACCGAATCCATCGCCACGGGATCCAGTGACATCAGGTAACTGGCGGACCACTGGCCGTTGAACAGGTTGGTCCA
>CAVVUP010000011.1:0-93746 GCA_963751435.1 uncultured Verrucomicrobiae bacterium
GAAGACGTATTGCTACTCCATCGGCCACGCTGAGCTTTACGGCCTCCAGTTCGCCGGACTTCTTTGAGAACAATGGCAACCGCACGCTCACCCTGACCGGCAGCAATGCGGGCGACAACACCTTCGGCATGGCGATTGGCGAGCCTACCGGAAAGACGACTCTTGTTAAGGATGGCTCCGGCACTTGGGTGTTGACGGGTGCCAACTATTACACCGGCCCGACGCTGATCAACGCCGGCACGCTGCAGCTTGGCAACGGCGGCAACAGCGGGACGCTGTCCCCCGGCAGTGCCATCACCAACAACGGGACGCTGGTCTTCAAGCGTGCCGATACCCTGACGCAGGGCGCCAACTTTGCCGCGGACATCACCGGGTCCGGCAGCGTGGTGCAGTCGGGCGCGGGCACCGTCATCCTTTCCGGCACCAACACCTACACCGGTCCCACCGACATCACCGGTGGCACGCTGTCGCTGCGCGGTGTGCTCGGAACGAACAGTGTGACGGTCTATTCCGGCGGCACCCTCGGCGGCACCGGCGTGATCAGCGGTCCGGTGACGATCCAGACCGGCGGCACGATCACCCCCGGAGTCACGACGGCGATGCCCGAGTTCCTCGCGTTGGGCGGTTCCCTCAGCCTTTCGGGAACGACGGTGATCGAGATTGGCCAGATTTCATTAAACGTCCTTGGGTGCGATTATATCACTGTGGGCGGCGACATCAGTTATGGCGGGACGTTGGTCGTGACAAACGTCAACGGCGCGGCGCTGACCAACGGCGACCAGTTTACCCTGTTCGGCGTCACGGGCGCCAAGAACGGCAACTTCGCCAATTCCAACAGCGTCACCGTGTTGCCCGCCAGCCTGAACCTGACTGGCACCTTTGATCCCGCCACGGGCAACCTGACCCTGGCCAATGTTGTCGTTCCAAGCATTCCGCCCTTTGGCACCAACCTGACCTACAGCGCCACCAGCAGCAACATCACCTTGAGCTGGCCGAGCAATTACTTGGGGGCGTCTCTGCAGGTGCAGACCAACCTGTTGAACAAGGGCTTGAGCACCAACTGGGTGACGATTGAGGGCAGCGAGACGAACAACACGTTCACCCTGCCGCTGAACAAGTTGGATCCGACCGTGTTCTTCCGCATGGTGCACACCAACGCGCCGTAAGCCTCTCCGGTAGGGCCGCGCTGCCGCGCGTCCTGGGGGCGTGAGGACGCAGGTTTGGGTTGATTGGGTTGGGTGGTTGTGGGCCGGCCCGTGGCCAGGTTGTTCGCCACGGGCCGGCTGTATTGATGGACGAGACCGGAGCGCCGGGTCGCGCAGAGGTTCAATCTGGTGGATCGGTTCGACAAGTCTGACTGGAAACTGATGAACAACGATTTTGATGCAGTGGGTCGGCTCGACCGATCCCGGGTGGTTCTCGCATGCGTTGCGGGACTGGCGTGGGCGTGTGTCCCGGGCCGGGCGGAACTGGTGAAGATCAACTCGACCGGATTCGATTTCGCCCGGCGGGTCAACTACGGCACCTCGACGGCCTTCATCACGGACACGCTTAATTTCAGCGTTTACGCGTTGGGCAACAACAACAGCGCGCAGCAGACCTGGTTCGGGGTCAGCAACGCCGTCGCCACCGCGGCGGGCGGGCGGAAAATCAACTCCGCCACGTTGCTGTTCCGCAATGGCACCACGGATTCCGCCGCCCGTACGGTGTATCTGGCCCGGACCGGCCTGGGCGTCACGGATGGTGTCAACCGCACGACTTACAACGGTGCCGCGGCCTATCCGTCCACGCCGGGAACCTCGACCAGCTTCGGCGCGCGGCGGTTACTTGGATCAACCGCTGGCCGTCAGCATCGATGCCACGGGCGCGGGCTCGGTGGATGTCACCGCGTGGGTGACCAATTTCCCCGGTCAGGTGTGGTTTCTGACCGCGTCGCCGGCTGCCGTCGGCACAAATGTCACCTCCGCTTCAGGGGCGAACTGGAGCAACCAATGGCATTGGCAGAACGCGCTCGTCGTGAACGGGAACACCGAGTCCCCGGTGCAACTGGTGTTGGATCTCGACGATTGCCTCGAATGCGCCGCCTACCTTCACGTCGAGTCCGCCCAACCGCATGGCAGGTTATGCCGGGGAACCGTTTTCCTGACCGTGAGCGCCACGGGCGCGGCGCCGTTGTCCTATCAATGGCAAAAGAACGGGACCAACCTGCCGGGCGCCACCACGGCCACGCTGAGTTTCAGTCCGCTCACCGTCTCGGATGCCGGCGATTACCGGGTGATCGTCTCGAACGTCAACGACACCCTCACTGGGCCGTGGATGGAACTGAAGGTGATCGCGCATCCCGACCTGGCTGACTTCACCCCGCCGCCCGGCGAGGCCACGCGGTATTCCGCCCAGGGCAACGCGGTGATCGGACGCAATCAGGGCCGGTATTTCAATCGACCGCTTTACATCAACAATACCAGCGCGTTTGTGCTGACCGGCGACAAGCCGATGGCCAAGTTTGCCAGTGGCGGCAATCTTCACGGCAAGTTTCTCGTCGGCCTGATCCGCGGCGGCGCCACCCGATGGCTGCATGACTGCGCGGACATCGCCGCGGGATTTCCAACCGGCCCACACGACCTGGCGGATCACCGACCCGGCATTCCCGGGACTCGTCGTGCGGCTCGAAATCACCGCGCTGACGGGCAACACCGGTTTCGCCGCGCGTGCCACGGTGACCGGCGCGCAGTCCGGGCGACAAGCTGGTGTGGGCTTACGGCGGCTCGACGGTTCCCGGCGGCACCCTGAACACCACCTACGATCCGTATCGTCGGGGCGAGGCGGCGCTGCTCACCGAGTCGTTCAGTCCGTCCGCCTGCGCGAACAACTCGGCGCAGGTGCTCGACGGCGCGCTGGCGGGTGCGTTCAGTGTTCGGCCCACGGCCAGCTCGACCAGCTACACCCTGGGTCGTTGCAGTGTCGGGACGAATTATCTCCTGGGCGATGCGTCGGCCTGGAGCACGCCGGCATCGCTCATCGCCAGTTCAGCTTCGACCCTGCCGCTGGTGTGCGGTGAGGTCCCGCTCGACACCACGCCCGCGGCCACCTGGTCCTTCTTCCGTTTGTCGGCCCTGCCGTCCGCGCTGCCGGATGATTCGGAACCCAATGCGGCGTTTGCCTCTGGCCTGGTTCGGTCCGCCGATTTGGGGTCGCGCCTGGTCATCGAGAGCCCGGACGCACGCTTCGGCGCCGCCGCGGCGATGGCGGTGGCCGGGGTGGACGGCACCTGGTATGGGAACAAGTTTGTTCACGGTGCGATGTCGTGGAACGGCGCCTATCTGGGCTGGCGGACCACCATTGGCGGGGCGATGCTGGGCTGGCATGACCGGGTGAAGATCGCGGCCGATTATTACCTGGCCACCCAGCGCACTAGTTCGAACAACACCAACGGCAATGCCATGGGCGGCAGCTATCTGCTCACCAAGCCCGCCAGCGATTCCCGCTTCTACGGCAAGGGTTACGTGGTGCAGGACCAGACCTTCTACGAGATGCAGACCCAGTTCTTCGACCAGATTCTGCAGGACTGGCGCGGGCGGCTGGCGGACGATCCGGTTTACGAGGCGAAACTGCGCACCGCGCTCGAACTGCACCTCGAACGCGCCCGCGAATGTTACGACCCGGACGACGACGGCACCTACGAGAGCCTGATCAACACCTGGCCCACCGACTCCGTCTGGTTCAACGGCGGCGGGTGCCCGGATGCCACGGCCTACGCTTACCGGGGACACGCTCTTTGCGCGCGACCTGGCGCTCCGGGCGGGGGACACCGCGAACGTGGCCGTGCACGAAGCCCGGATGGCCAAGATCCAGAACGCGCTCTTTTCCCAGCTCTGGGTCGCCGGCGCCGGCCATCCCGGTCTGTTCCGCGAGCAGGGCGGGTTCCGACGGCTCGTGGACAATCCCTGGCTTTACAGTCTGTGCCTGCCGATCGAGGCCGCCATGCTCACGCCGGAGCAAGCTGCGGAAACCCTGTTCTACAGCGAATACGGACTGCAAAACGACGCGATGAGCAGCGGCGGCCGCCGCGTCTGGACTCGAAACTTCAGTCCCAGCATCTGGTCGGCGCGCGTGCTGTGGCCCGGCGACAACTACATGCTCGCCTAGGCCTATTTCCAGTCCGGCTTTGCCCGGGACGGCTGGGAGGTGCTGCGCGGCACGTTCCTGCACGCGGGGTTCAACGACCTCGTGCCGGGCGACTCGGCCAATTTCTTTGGCGGCTCGGATTTCGGCGATTGCGTCCACCCGTTCACCCGCACGATGGTCGAGGGGTTCTTTGGCTATCAACCGGATTTCCCGAACGGCACGGTTCGCCTCGCGCCGCAGATACCCGAGGACTGGAGCCAATGCCGCTCTGAAGACCCCGGATGTGCGGCTGCGTTACAGCCATACCGGCAACACGACGACGTTTGAAGTCCGGCTTCAGCGCGGCTCGACCTTGGAGGTGGAACTGCCCGTGCGCGCCTCGGGCGTTGCCGCCGTCACGGTCAACGGGGTCGCCACTCCGTGGCAGACGACCAATGGCTTTGGCTGCACGCGGCGTGCGGATCTCCACGCCTGTTCCGGCTGGAACCAACGTGGTGATTGCGGTGACCACGAGCGATGTGCTCGCCCAAGGCGGAACCGATCTCGGTCGAGGGCGTGGCCGGGTCGCCGGTGAATCTGACGGTCCCGGGCGCTGCGCTGGTCTCGTTCAGCGATCCCCAGGGTGCGCTGCAAGGCGCCACCCTCGACGGCAATAGCATCACCGGCCTGCTCTCGACGAATCTTGGCCAGCACCGCGTGTTCGCCCGGGTCATCATCGGCGGCCTGCCGCAGACGCGCATCTTCAACGTTCGCACCCTCGATATTCCCGGCCAGCCCGCCACCTCGTTCGGGTCCGTTCCCAGCGGCGCCACTTGGGCCACCGTCAACATGTCCGGCCAACTGGCCACCAACATCACCACGATCTACCAGCAGCTCTATCTGTCGCCCCGTCCGCTCACCATCTCGTCCCGCGTGGGCACGGACGGTTATTCGCCCTGGACCTTTCCGCATTGGGGACTGACCAAGCCGACGATCGCGACCGGCAACGTGGCGGGGCTGCTTGTCGCCGACCAACTCGAGCCTGCTGGTGACGCCCCAGGGCGTGCCGTTCCGCTGGGGCGGCAACACCAACGTCGCCTTCGCCTCGCTCTGGGACAATTGGCCCGATCAGGTCACGGTGCCGGTGAATCAGAGTGCGGAAGCCGCGTGGTTCCTCATCTGCGGCTCGACCACCATCATGCAGAGCCGGATCGCCAACGCGGTCTTGCGCCTGAAATACACCGATGGCGTCGAGGACCGGCTCGAGCTGGTTCCGCCCTACAACTATTGGAATCTCTCGCCGATCTACGGCAAGAACAGCACCGATCAATACGGCGCGAAGGATTACACGGAAAGCCACCGAGACGTTCATGGTGCCGAAACCGTGGCCGATGACCGTGCAGCTCGGCAGTCCAACTGCCGCGCGTTGCTGCTCAACCGGAAGCTGCGTCCAAACGCCGTCTTGCAGGAAGTCACGCTCGAAGCGTTGTCGCAGGAATCCGTCATCGGGCTTATGGGCGTCACCCTGATGAATCCGCCCGGGGCGGCGGGCGCGCTGAATTTCCGCTCGTTGCCGCAGGACCAGACGGTGGCGCGCGGCGTCGCGGCGGCCTTCACCGTCAGCGCGGATGGCACGCCGCCGCTCGGGTATCAGTGGTTCAAGCAAGGCGTGACCGGGCCGGTGTCGCAGGCGCAGACGCTCGAATTTGCCAGCGTTGGGGCAGGGGACTATGGCGTTTACCAGGTGGTGGTTTCCAACTACAGCGGTTCGATCACCAGTCCGCCGGTGACGCTGGCGGAGGCGCCCTGGAATTTTGCTTTGGACGCTGTGGCGAGCGCCTCGGCGGTTTGGGGCGGCTGGTTACGAGGCGGCGCGGGCGGTGGACGGCAACCTGGCCACGCGCTGGGCCTGCGGGCCGGCGGGGGCCACCAGCGCGTGGTTGCAGCTCGATTTTCCGCAGGCGGTGTCGTTCAACCAGGTGTTCATCAGCGAGGCGTTCGACCGCACGCGGAACTTCACGCTGCGGATCTGGGACGGGCAGGCCTGGCAACCGCTCGCCTCCGGCACCACGCTGGGCACAAACTACAGCGTGAGCTTCCCCGGCGTGACCACGGACAGCCTGCGCTTGGACATTCTTCAATCCACCGATGCCCCGACCCTCTGGGAAATCCAGGCCAACTACGTTCCACCGACCGCGCCGCCCGGCTTGAACATTGACGCGGGCGGCGGCGCGCCCCGCGTGAGCTGGTTGAATGGATTCCTTCAACGGGCGGACTCGCTCGTGTCGCTTTGGGCGGATGTGCCCGGGGCGGTTTCGCCGTGGGCCTTCCCGGCCACGGGACCGCAGGCGTTTTTCCGGGTGCGACGCTAAACCCCATGCCGAATTCCGTCTTACCCTTTGTAGAATGAATCGAAGCACATTGTTCCTGTTGATCTTCCTGGGGTTCGCTGCCTGCGCGCGGGTGCCGGGCGCGGACCCGGTGGCGCAGACGCTTCAGCAATCGTTCATCTGGCGCGGAGTCACGGAAACCAGCGCGGCCTACACCGTATTCCGCAAGACCTTCGCCGCCACCAACGTCAGCGGCGCCCGGCTCCACCTCTTTGCCGACGCCCGCTATGTCCTCTGGATCAACGGCCAGTATGTGGCGCGCGGACCCTGCCGGTTCGATCCCGATGGGCCGGAGTACGACACCCATGACGTCGGTTCCTTCCTCACCCCCGGTTCCAATGCGGTCGCCGTCATGGTGATGTCGTTCCCCTCCGGCAGCGCCACCAGCGGCAAGATGATCCGCCATGTGCCGGGCCTGACCGCCTGGCTCACGGCGGGCGCGGGTCCAACGGCACTGTCCGTGCCGACGGATGCCACTTGGAAATGGAAGACCGGCCTGCGCTACAAGGCGCCGGGCATCGGCTGGGGCTTCATCAACGACACCGTGGACGCACGGCTCGACGACGGCGACTGGACGCGGACCAATTATGTGGACACCGCCTGGACGGCGTCGGCGCCGATTGCCGGGACGCAATGGGGACCACTGCGCGCGCGGTTCATTCCGTTGTTGCGGGAGCAGGACGTTCCGGTGCAGGGACCGGCGTTTCCGATCACGCTGACCGGCAGCAACGTGTTCTACTTCACCCTGCCGCGCATGGTGCAGGGGTATGTGGAATTGGATGTGGAAAGCGCCGTGGCGGGCAGCTCGCTCAAGCTCGAGGTCGGCGAGAAGGGGAGCGCCAGCAGCATCAGCTCGACCTACGGCAGCGCCTTCAACTTCACCGCCGCCGCCGGCCGGATGAAAGTGTTCAACGTGGACTCGCTGGGGTTCCGTTACCTGCGCATCACGAACACCGCCGGCACCCTGACGCTGCACGGGGTGCGCGTGGTGGATCGACGGTATCCCTACACCGATGCCGGGAGTTTCAACAGCAGCGACGCCTGGCTCAATGACCTCTGGGGCCGCGCGGTGCACACGATCCGGATGTGCAGCGACGACGGTTACATGGATTGCACCCTGCGCGAGCGGGCGGAGTGGATGGGGGACGCCGCGGTGGTCGAGTATCCCGTCAGCCGCGTGACGCTGGCGGGACCGGCCGTCGAGGGCCAACCCTTGCGCAGCGATTCCGGCCTGATGGCCAGCATGATCCGGCACGTCGCCCAGAGCACGAATCAATACAACGACGGACGCCTCAAGGCGCATGTGCCGTCGGACCGCATCGACATCCACGCCTACATCGAGGATTATTCCTGTCTGTGGGTGCAGTCCGCGCGCCAGGTGTATGAGCACACCGGGGACACGAACCTGGTTGCCGAGATCTGGCCGGCGTTGACCTGGCAGATGCAATGGTTTCTGGACCGGCGTTCGGCGGCGCGCGGCCTGGTGCGGGGCCGCGAGTTCGTGATCTTCGACAACCCGCTCAAGTATGTGACCTGCGAGGGCGCGACGCTCAATGCTTTCGTTTACCGGGCGCTCCTCGATGCGTCCGCGCTGGGGGCGGTCATTGGAAAGACCAACGAGGCCGTGAATTTCCAGGCGGCGGCGGCAACCCTGGCCACCAACTTCAACACCTACCTTTGGGACGCCGCCAACGGCACCTACATCGGCGGACTGAACTCGGATGGCAGCGTCGTGACCACCAACAGCAGCGGCGGCGCCCTTTCCCCGACCTCGACCGCCCACGCGGCCATCCTGGCTCTGGATCGCGGCATCGTGCCGTCCAACCGCCTGGCATCCGTGCGGCAGTACTTTCTCAGCCGTTACAACGCGGCGGTCACCTATCCCTACACGGCGTTCTGGGCGCTGGAGAACCTTTACGCCCTGGATGATCCGGCGCGGGACGCCGAGGCGCTCGACTTCATCCGCAGCAAATGGGCCACCATGATGAACATCACGGACACGGGCACGCTTCACGGAAAGCTTCGGCGGTGGCGAACCGTGCCACAACTTCGGCGCGTCCGCTGCTTACTTCCTCAGCACCTATGTCCTCGGCGTGCGGCTGGAGGGCCCGGCGATTGGCGGGCAACTGATCATCGAACCACGCCCGGGAAATCTGGCCTCCGCCCAGGGCAACGTGGTGACGGAACTGGGCGTGGTGCCGGTGTCGTGGACCCAGGGCGCGCGGCACGTTCAATCTCGACTGCACCGTCCCCGCCGGTGCCACGGCGGCGGTGCGCGTGCCCCAGGTGGTTTCCGGACGATTTCCCGCCGTCACCCTCGATGGCGTGCGTCACCAACGCACCGCGGGTGGGACGTTACGTCGTGTTGAACGTGGGGCCGGGTTCGCACCAGGTGCGCGCGACCAACAGCCTGACGTGGAAGGGCGACGGCGCGGCCAACCTGTGGGACACGGACGCCAGCGCAAACTGGCTGGATGACCAGGGCCTGCCGGTCACATTCATGAACAATTCAGTGGCGGTGTTCGATGACTCGGGGGTTCCGTCGGTTTCGCTCTCCGGGCTCCTGACTCCGGGAACCGTCATGGTCACTTCCACCCAGAACTACGTGTTCAGCGGCAGCGGGCTGCTCACCGGGCCTGCCGCGTTGGTCAAGTCCGGGTCCGGCCGGCTGACACTGAACATCACCAACAACCTCACCGGCGGAATGGCCTTGAACGCGGGCGCGGTGGTCGCGGGCCAGGCGTCGGCTTTGGGCACGGGCGGCCCGTTGGTGTTCAACGGCGGTGCGCTGGCGTTCGCTTCCGGGTTCAGCTTCCACGTTCCCAGCCAGATTGGCGGAAGCCGCCCCGGCGATGTTCGACACCCAGGGCTACTTGTTGACGAACTTCGGCATCATCAGCCCGGTGGGCGGCGCCGCCGGGGGCCTGGCGAAATACGGCACCGGGACACTCACACTCGCAGGCGCGCTGACCTACACGGGGCCGACCGAGATTCACGACGGCACCCTGCGGTTGGGGTCGCTGGATTACCCGGCGGATATTGCGGGGCTGCTTTATCGTCTCGATGCCTCACAGCCCGGCAGCCCGGTGCTGTCCGGGACGAATGTCATCGCCTGGAACGACACGGCCGGCAGCGGACGCAGTTTTGTGCAAACCACCGTTTCCAAGCAGACCGGCCTATGTGGCCAATGCGCTGAATGGCCGGCCGATCGTGCGTTTCAGCGGCGCGCAGCAACTGCTCTTGTCCAACCCCACCGCGCCGCGCGAAGTCTTCGCCGTCACCACGGTGAAAGGCGGTGTGGACGGCAACATTGGCGGCTTCCTGGGGATCAACGGCGGGGACACGGGATTGCGCCTGAACAGTTCGCCCGGATCCTGGGCGGCGGACAGCGGTTCAACCACGGTGAACGGCGTCGCCACGACCGCCTACACCGCCAACCAGCCGCACGTGGTGCATCGGTATGCGACTCCGTGGGGCACGTGGGCGGCCACCGGCTTTGGCCAATATTTCTACGGGGGCAATCGTTACTACAACGGGGATGTCGCGGAAGTGCTGGTTTACGGAAATGCCTTGAGCGCCGCGGATCGCACGCGGCTGCGCGATTACCTCACGACCAAGTGGCTGGGGACCGGTTACGTCGGGCCTTCGGCGACGCTGCCGACCAACAACCGGCTTTGAACTGCGATCCGCCACCGGCCACCTTGGACCTGGGCGGCACGAACCAAACTCTGGCCGCGCTGAACGGTGTGGCGGGATCCCGGGTGTTGAACAACGGCGTGCTCAGCGTCGGGGATGACTCGACCAGCCTCTTTTCCGGCGAGATCAGCGGGGCCGGTTCGCTCGTGAAGGAGGGGGGCGGAATGCTGGTCCTGGACGGGACCAACACCTTCACCGGCCCGACGGTGATTCGCGCGGGAACATTGCGCATCGAGGGCGGGCTGAACGGTCCGGTGACGGTGCAGACCGGCGCCACGCTCACCGGGACCGGATTCATCGCCGGCGACCTTGTCAATCACGGCACCGTGCGCCTGACGGACGGCGCCGCGCTGGCTGTGGGCGGCACATTTACGAACTACGGCCTCTTCGACCTCATCACCGGCGCCCAGACGTTCCCGGCGAACTTTGTCAATCTGGGCATCGTGCTCGACCGCAGCGCGGCGCGGGTGACGCGCGGCGGAGAGGGTTGGGGACGATTTTCGCGTCACCCTGAACGGGTATGCCGGGCACGGGTACCAGCTTCAGCGGGCCGACTCGATGGAGGGGCCGTGGGCCGATGTGGGCGGGTCGCAAGCCGGTTCGGGGCAGTGGATCACGCTGAGCGATCCGGGCGGGGCCACGGCTGTGGGCCGCTTTTACCGCGTGCTGATCGCCCCGTGATGACTTATCCTGCCGCGTCCTGACGGTTTCGGCAGGCTGGCTGCGCCGCATAAGCGGACCAGGGCGCAGGCCCGGCCGCGCGGGTCAGAGGGCGGCGGCGATGCACGGCCGGTCGGGCCTGCCTGACCGGGTAGGTGATCTGAGTATTTATGGTGCTATTCTACAGAATGAAACAATTCCGACGTCCAGCCGGCCCGGTCAGTCCGGGGTGCGGTCTGGTTCCAGAACCACAGCTTCACATGGACCTGTCCTCGGAGCGCGGATTGTCTCAATCCGCAGCGGCCGCGCACCGCCGAAACCAGCCGAAAACTGGGACGAGGCCGCACTGTGCTGCACCGGGAGCCTGCCCCAAGCTTGCGTCCGTGACGCCTATTCGAGGCTGCTGCGAGTTGAGGACAACTCGCGCTCCGGGCCAAGGTTCAGGGTCCCAAGGCGGGACCTCGGATTCGTCGAGGCTCTCGATGAATCGGGGGGAAGGTAGGGCCGCGCTGTGCGCGGCCCGGCGCCGGGGCACCGGCGCCCTACCCGGTTCAGGGTCCCAACGCACGTCCAATGCTTGGAGGTTTTCCCTCTCCCTGAACCGGACGCGCCTCGCGCGCTGGACCCGGATGTCAGCGGTGGCGCTGGTGTGCCTGTTCCAGAGCTTTGTTCTGGCGGACTCCTTTACGGACCGGGGCAACCTCATCCTGGACTGGGTGAACTCCGATTGGCCCAACGTCGGCCAGTATGACGGGCCGCATCGGATCGGGCGCACCGGCTTCTGGTACGTCGAGGGCCGGCTGCTGCGCAACCAGGTCAACTCCACCACCTGGACCATTCTGAGCCGATGCCATCTACAATGCGGACGGCACGCTGGATGCCAGCGGTGCCAACGGCGGTTTCTCCGGCTGGCCGGGCATGGACTGTTACCTGCGCTGGAATCATTTGATGCCCCAGTACCTGAAGGATCAGTACTACACCGAATACACCACCATGCCCAACTACAAGAAGGGCGTGACGGCGAACCAGCAGTGGATGTGGGTCACCGCCTGCCGCCTGGCCTGCGAAACCTGGGGCACGGAGACGGTGACGCAGTATTCCGACGCGAACCTGACCAAGAACGGCGGCGGCGATCCCTCGGGCCGCTACTGGCTGATGTATCAGATGGACTGGGCGGTGCGGAACAACTTCATCGAGCACAACGCCACGCATTACTTCGTTTATTCCCTCGGGCCGGTGCGCTCGCTGGCGGATTTGTCCACGGATCCCGAATTGAAGAACCACGCCAGCATGACGTGGGACTGGGCGATGGCCAACGCGGCGCCCTACTGGCTCAACGGCCATGCCTGCATCACCTCCTCGCGCGGCCGGGTGAACGAGATCGAGAACCGCTATGACATCACCGACTTCACCTGGTGGCTGATGTTCGGCGGGCCGTCGCCCTACTCGATGCTGGATTCCGAGCAGTCCCTGCTGAACACGCAGCCGCAGTTTCCCGGACTGCAAGCCCGAGTTGTTCACCGCCGGCACGGATCGCAGCCAGACCTACCTCGCCCGCTCGATGGCCCGCGTGCATGGGAACTATTTCAAGCAGTCCTACATGACGCCCAAGTATGGGCTGTTCAGCCAGGCGGAGGCGACGGCCAATCTAAACGCGGACAATTCGATCAAACTGACCGCCATGTCCGCCGTGGCGGAATATCAGGCCGAACGCTGGGGCCTGGCGTGGGACGACCCCGGCAACGGGGATTCGGCGCTGACCATCCATGCCAAGACGCTCTACAGCGGCACCATCGGCGGCATCGGCAAATACGAATACACCCTCCAATCCAGCAACACCCTCATCTCCGTGCTGGACATTCCCACCAACGGCATCCAGAACCTGGCCTGCCACGTGCCCAACACCGCCGTCCAGGCGTCCATCAATGAATCCAGCAACGGCCGCCTGTTCATCCATTACCCCAGCGTGCTGGTCGCGCTCACCGTCTCCAAGCCGTTCACCTGGTCGGCCAAGGATTTCGGCATTCCCTTCACCAAGGGTGGCTACGCCATGGAGACGGCCGCGGTCAGCGACTATCCGCAGGCCACCGCCTCGGCGCGACTGGCCGCCTTCCGCAACGACATCCTGGCCCACGGCGGGTTCAACACCAACTATCTTTGCGGACACCCCCAACCGTTTCATCTACACCAACCGCTTCGGCACGGTGCTCGACCAGACCTACGCGCAGATCGGCAAGGTCAACGGCGAGCCGATGAACTACGAGGCCTGGCCGCTCAACGAAAGCCCGTGGACCTACCAGCAGCAGGCCGGCAACCTGTTCGTCTTCGGCCCGAACCGCACCCTGCTCTGGAACTACAAGAACTGGACGCAAGCCACCAACAACCGTCCCGACCATCATCGACCACGCGCCCCGTTGACCGGCGGCGACGGCGCGCCCGTGGAGGTGAATCTCGCCGCGCGCGTCAGCGACGCGGAAACGCCAGCCACCAACCTCCTCTTCCGCGTGCTCGGCGCGACCAACGGCACGGCGCAGTTGCTCGCGGACGGACGCACCGTGCGTTTCACGCCGGCGGCGGATTTCAAGGGCGCGGGCGGGTTCACCTTCGCCGCGGGCGACCAGTTCCCGCACGCGAAGCAGATTTTCCATTACGACTTCGAGCAGGCCGAATCCGACGTCCGGCAACCGCGTCGCCGACGCCTCCACGCAGGAGCGCAAGGCCACGGTGGACGTGGTCGGGCTGGCTTCGCTGACGGGCGACACGAACACGCCGCCGGCGCTGGTCCCGCTTCAGCACGCAGTCGCTGCGGTTCTCCGCCGCCGGCGTGGGTGCGGCCGAGCTGTCGCGGCAGGTATATCCGGCCAACCTCACGCTCGCCAACGAGGACTGGACGTTCGCCACCTGGGTCAACCGCGCGTCCTATGCCGATGACGACTTCATTTTCTACGTCGGCAACAGCGACGGTCACGGCGGCGGCGGCGATGAATTGGAAGTTTATTGTCCGGCGCAGTCCAAGACCATCGCGGTCCGCCATTACAACACCGGCAACGTCGCTCGACGTGGATCTCAATTCGGCCGCGACGGTGGGCACGAACGAGTGGCATCACCTGGCGCTGACCTTCCAGCGCGCGGGCCACAACACCGGCCATGTGCGGCTCTATGTGGACGGCGCGCTTTCCGGCACGGTGAGCAACGTGACCTGGGCGCTGAACCAGACCGGCCCGGTGTATCTCGGGGGCCCGGCGGTCAACGCGGTGTTCAGCCGCACCTTCAACGGCCTGCTCGATGACGTGGCGCTGTGGCGCGGACTGCTTCGAGCGACGGAGACATCGCGCGGCTGGCGTCCGGTCCGGCGGCGGCGCATTGGGCGGCTTGGAGGTGGTCGAGCACGGTGAACCTCCTCACCGCTCCGCTGACGCCCGGTGGGCTTGACCGCCAGCCTGGTGGACAACGCGATCACCCTCGCCTGGAACCCGTCGGCGGGCGCGGCGAGCTACAACGTCAAACGCGCGACCGGCCGCGGCGGGCCGTTCACCAACATCGCCAGCGGCCTGACGGTGACGAACTGGACGGACAACTCCGCCGCGGCGGGCGTGAACTATTTCTACGTCGTCAGCGCGGCCAACGCCATCGGACGAGCGCGGATTCCGCCGCGGTCAGCGCGATGCCGCTGGCGGTGGATTTCAGCCTCTGGGAGGGCACGGCGTTCACTGCGTGGCCGCGCGGCACGCGGCTGACGTTCCCCGGCTACACGCGCAGCGAGACGCTGACGAACATCCCGCTGCTCGTGACGTTGAGCACGAACATCCCCGGCTTTTCCTACGCGGACTTCGCCAATCCCTTCGGCGGCGACCTGCGGTTCACGGACGAGACGGGCACGACCGAGTTGAGTTATGAGATCGAGCAGTGGAACACCAACGGCACCTCGCTGGTCTGGGTGCGCGTGCCGCTGCTGACGACGCAACACCAGCCTCTCGATGTTCTGGGGCAATCCTGCCACCGTCACCCCGGCGTCGCCCGATGCCATCAGCAATCTCGCCCTGTGGCTCAAGGCCGACGCATTGGGCGGCCTGGCTGACGGTCAGACCGTGTCCGCCTGGTCGGATTCCTCGGCCAACGCGCGCCACGCGACACTGGCCGGCCGGCAGCCCGCAGTTCAAAACCAACGTGCTGAATGGCAAGCCCGTCGTGCGCTTTCCGAGCAACGGCGACAGCGCATTTTCCTTCCCGACACTCACGACCCTCCGCACCGCGTTCTGGGTGTTGAAGGAGAGCACGAACGGCGTCCATTTCCTTTTGGGCGACGACACCACCTACCACTTTCATCGCGGGGCGAACGGGGAGATTTTCAGCGGCCAATATGCCAACGCGAACATTAAGAACGGCACGACGCGCCTGATGGGGGCGGTTGTCAACGCCACCAACACCCTGCTCGGGCCGGGCTTTCGCATCGTGTCCGTCGTCACCGCCGGCAATGTCGAGGCCAGCACCCTCTGCAAGGACCGCACCATCGCCGGCCGTTCGTGGGACGGCGACATCGCCGAAGTCATCCTCTACGACCGCGCGCTCAACGGCACGGAGGAGGCGCAGGTGGGGCTTTACCTCGCGCAGAAGTATGCGCTGCCCACCACCTACAATTCCGCCCCGCCCGGCTACACCCTCGACGGCTCGGCCTGGGGCAACGGTTACGTCGGCGTGTGGCATCTCGATTCCACCGCCGTCACGGACGCCAGTCCGAAGTCGCATCCTGCGAGCGCCAATTCCGCGACCGCCACGACCGGGATTGTGAATGGCGGCCTGAATTACAGCGGGACGTCGCAGACGACGCCAGATCCCGTATCACAGTGATTTTGATCGAGGGAGCAACTACCTGATCGAGGGCTGGTTCAAGCTGGCGGCGGCGGACAAACCGGCGGCAGATAATTACCGCGTGCTGACCTCGAAGCAGGTGGATTACAACAACCGCAACTGGTGGATCTGCCTCAGCAGCGACGGCAGCCTGTGGTGGAAAGGCAGCAAATCCACCGGTGACAGTCTCGACGTGACCACCTCCGGCGACTGGGCCAACGGCCAGTGGCATCATTTCGCAGCGGTCAACAGCGGGGATGCCGCGGCGCGCCTCTACATCGACGGTGTCCAGCAGGGCGTGGATTTCGGCGGCGGCTTTGTCGAGACGCAAAACGCCCCGGTCTATTTCGGCTCGGAAACCGGTAGCACGCGCTACTTCAAGGGGCCGATGGACGAGTTCCGCATCTCGAACACCGGCCGTTCGGCCGACTGGGTTTGGGCGGTTTACCAGAACATCGCCGCCAACAGCAGCTTCAACAACATCGCCCCGGTGGTCGTGAATGCGCCGAACCTGGCGCTGATTGCCACCTTCCCGGCCACCGGCATCACCAGCACAACGGCCACACTGAATGGGGAATTGCTCAACGCCGGCCCGTCGAATGCAACGGTGACGGTCTATTGGGGTCCGACCGACGCCGGAACCAGTGCGGCGGGGTGGGGGACCGCCATCGGTCTCGGCCCGCGCACGATCGGTGTATTCAGCACGAACCTCACCGGCCTGGTTCCCGGCAGCACAAACTACTTCCGTTGCCACGCATCGAATGCGAGTGGCGGGAGTTGGGCGGGCGTGTCGCAAATGTTCATCACCCCGCTCGCGCCGCCGTCCGATCTCGTGGGCGTACCGGCCAATGGCCTGGTGCGGCTCGCCTGGCCGCCCGCTCCGGGCGCGGGTCGCTACACCATCAACCGCGCCACCACCAGCGGTGGACCTTACACCCCCTTGCTGGGCGGCATTGTCGGCACCAATTTCACGGATCCGACCGCGGCGGTCGGCACGACCTATTACTACGTGGTGAACTCTGAAAATGCGGGCGGCCCGGGCGCGGGTTCGCCGGAACTCGCGCTCCTGCCGGTCGCCGCGCCCACTGCCCTCGTCGCGAGCCCAACCAATGGCAACGTCGGCCTGACCTGGACCGCTTCGTCCGGCGCGACGAGCTACCACGTGAAACGCGCGACCGCCGGCAGCGGACCGTTCGCCGTCATTCAATCGAACATCGTGGGCACGAGCTTCAACGATACGGGCGTGGTCAACGGAACGACCTATTTCTACTTCGTGAGCGCCAACTCGCCCGGGTTCGAGAGCTACGATTCCACCGTCGCCAGCGCGACGCCGCTGACGGCCTTGCCCGTGCCGACGGGCCTGGTGGGGTCGGCGGCCAATGGCGGCGCGAACCTCACATGGAACGCCGTGCCGGGGGCGACGGGCTACAACGTCAAGCGCAGCACGACGAACGCCGGGCCCTACTCCGTGGTTGTCAACGGCCTGCTGGCCCCGAGCTTCGGCGACTCCGGCCTCGTCAACGGCACGCCCTATTACTTTGTCGTCTCCGCTTTGTTTGGCGCGTCGGAAAGCGGCAACTCGACACAGGTCATGGTTGTTCCGGCCGTGCAGCCGACCACGTTCACCAATGTGACGGCGGGTTCCTGGAACACGGTGACGTGGCTGCCCAATCCGCCGGGCAAGCCGGTGGCGGACTTCACCACGACGCTGGTGTTCAACAATTCCGGGTCCATCTCCAGCGCCAATGACCTGGGGGTGTTCCTGTTCAAGGCCCTTCAGCTCAACGGCCCGGCCGTGTCGCTCTCCGGCGATCCCCTGTTCCTCTCCGGCAGCGGCGCGTCGGTCAGCACCGTGCAGAACGTGGCGCACACCATCGCCAACAGCGTCACGCTCGATTCGCAGACGACGTTCAGCATCCCGGCCAACACCCTGACCCTGGGCGGCGCGATCAATGGCGACAGCGGCATCACCAAGACCGGCGCGGGCAGTCTGCTGCTCACGGGCAGCAACACCTTTACCGGCGACCTGACGCTTGATCAGGGCACGGTGCGAATGACGACGGATCATCCGGGGTTGAACGCGCTGACCTTCGGCGCCTCGGCAGGCAGCGCCAACTACGCCACACTCCAGTTGACCAACGCCAGCCTCACGGCGGTCCGCCTGACCGTGCAGAACAACAACGCCACGGCGAACACCGTGACCATCGGCACGGGCCGGACCTTGACCATCAACAACGATGTTCTGGTGGGCACCTATTCTTCCGCTGCGAATTCGACCACGAAACTCACCGTCACCGGCGCCGGCACCCTGGCGGTGAACGGGAGTTCCGACTCCTTCCGCCTGGGCACCACCACCGGCGGAGCGGGCGTGGGGGCGACTGTGGATTTATCCGCGCTGGCCAACTTCTCGCTCGATTACTCGAGCGGCGACCTCACGCTGGGCAACAGCACGGAAGGCGGCAGTTCCCCGAACACGTTGATTCTGGCCACCAACAGCACGGTGGCGGTGGACGCGATCAACCTGGGCAATTATCAGGTCGTCAACTCGATGGAGACACTGAAGCTGGGCGCGGGAACGAATCAGATTTTCGCCGGTTCCATCTCGCTGGGCACGGGGGCCAGTCCGTACGGCGGCGGGCGCGGGGTGGGCGTGCTTCAATTCAATGGTCCCAGCGGCGTTCTGATCCTGCGGGACTTGGCGGGCGGCGGTGGCCCGGACATCAATCTGGGCATGGGCGGCAGCACGGGCAACGGCTACGGCACCTTTGATCTCACCGGCCACTATTGCGACGTCAAGGTCAACAACCTCTCGATGGCCGACACCACCACGGCCACCGCGCGCACACACAACTTCAGCTTCAACAACGGACTGCTCGACATCCACAACGTCAACCTCGGTGTGCGGCAGAACAGCAGCACCTACCCGCAAACCTGCAACCTCAATATCGGTGGCGGCACCGTGACGCTCGGCTCGAACGATCCGGATGATCCCGGCTCCGTGAGCCTGGCCACCGGCGCCAATGGTGTGCTCAACATCACCGGCGGCACGGTGACGCTGCTGAGCGACATTATCCGGCGGGCCGGCGGCGGCACGGCGACCCTGAACCTCAACGGCGCCAGTGCGGTGCTCGACCTCAACGGTCGCAACGTCGGCGACGCCTCCTACACGATCGGCAGCTTCAACTTCAGCGCCGGCACGCTGCGCAACCTTGGCACGCTGTTCGGCAATGTCGCGCTGGGCGGCACCGGCGCGCGCCTGTTCCAGCAGAACACGGCCGGCACGGTCAAGGGCGTCATCAGTGGCGGCGTCGGGTTGACCAAGACGGGGACGAATTCGCTCACGTTGAGCGGCACGAACACCTATGCGGGCGGCACCACCGTGAGCAATGGCACCCTCATCGCGACCGTTACCGGCGTGCTGGGTTCCGGGAACCTGGCGGTGGCGGCGGGCGCGGCCTGCGCGCTGCAGAACCCGGGCAGCGCGGTGGCGGACGGCGCGGACGTGCTGTTGAACGGCGTGCTGGACCTGGCCGCCGGCGTCAACGAAACCGTGGCGCGGTTGTTCATCAACGGCGTCGAGATGCCGGGCGGCGTCTGGAACGCGACACGCGATCCGGGGCACTTCACCGGGACGGGCAATCTGATCGTGGCCAACTCCGGTGTGGTTCCCGAGGCGCCGCAGTTGGCGGGCGGGCCGATGATCGTCGGGCAGTTCCAGTTACAGATCACCGGCGCGGCCGGCTACGCGTATACAATCCAGGCCAGCACCAACCTGGTGGCGTGGACGGATTTGTTTACCACGAATCCGGTGAGCATGCCGCTGGTATGGCAGGATCCGGGCGCCTCCAATTTCCCGAGCCGCTTCTACCGTGTTCTGCTTGGACAATGACCGCGGACAGAACAACCCGGGATGCGGCCATGATGAGCTTTCCTTCCACGAGCCAAGTCAGACGGCTCTGCTTCTGGCTGGTTCTCCTGCTCCCGGCCCCGTGGGTGTGTGCCCAGGATGTGATCCCGCCGGCGTGGGGCGATTTGACCGATACCCAGCGTTATCTCTCGGCTCTTTACATGCCCGCGGATACCAGCCTGTGGTCGGATGCGACTGTGGCTGGGAATGTGAATGGCTGGGGACAGCGCGGATCCTTTCAGGCGTGCGGCATGTTGCAACGCAAGCAAGGTTCCGATGTGGCCAACGCCCTAAAAGTCCTCCAGCGCCTGGATGCCGCCTACGCCACCGGCACCAACGCTTCCATGGACGAGTTCGGCGGCATGGGCCTGGTGGCCGCGCGCGGTTATTTTGCCGACCTGTTTGATGCGGTGACCGCCGGTGCCGTGGATCACGCCCTGCGGCATGTGGCTACCAATGGCTACCGGCCCGGACAGGACGCGGGGCGGAATCCGGACTGGGCCAACTACGCCATCATGAATGCGCTCGTGCTGAACTACTGCGGTGCCGTCTTCACCAACAGCACCTGGAGCAGCGCGGCCGCCACGCGCCTGGCCAACATTGATGCCGCCATCCGGCGCAACAACTGCGATCCCGAGCACAACAGCCCCGCCTATGTGGGGGTTGCCATGACGGCGCTCGCGCTCGGCGCGCAACTGGGGCAGGATGCGAACTTCCGGGCGAAATCGGCGGCCTTGAAGGACATCCTTTGGGGCGACCTCGCCCTGCATTACAATGCCGCGCTGCGGAATTTGTCCGGCCCTTACTACCGGGCGTATGGCGTTGATTTTGTCCGCGAGAACATGGAGACCGCCATGCCGATTCTGGCCTTCACGGAGGACTTGATCCACGGCGCGTCCGGCCCTCTGGGCGGCAACACCGCCACCCGCTTCTGCATTCTGAACGGCCTGACCGGCCTGGGCACGCCGGCCGACGTGCCGGACGCCGCCGAGCCGGCGTTCAAGAATTTCCAGGGCAACCGCCGCTGGATCGACACTTACCAGAACACCTATGTGATCTATAATCATGACGTGGCCATCGAAGAGGATCGGATGGCGGCGGTGATCAATAGCTATAGCGCTGCTCCCCCTTATTCGGTTTACTGGAATCCCTTCGGCTTTCCCTCCTACCAACTCGTCATGACGGTGCTGCACTGGAAATCCGGCCTCGCCGGCGGCAGCACGCCCATCGCGACGCTGCAGATCTACGACTCCTCCTACTATCGCACCCGGTTCAACAGCAACGGCGACATCGAGGTGCTGCTGGACCGTGTCGGGTCAGGCTATCCGCTGCGGTTTGTCGCCATTTCAGCGAACCCCAACGCCGCCACGGTCACCCCGTTCCGCTGGGATCTGCCCGGACAGAGTTTCGAGGTGACCACCACCCTGCCGGCCCCGGCGGTCAGCGTTTCCGGCGACAAAACCACCATTCTCTACGACACGACTTCGGCGCCGACGAACACCGTGGTGCTGACGCTGAAATACGTGAAGGTGCCCACGCACAACTGGCTGGGCGGGCAGTTCAAGACGACCACGCTGCTCGAAGCCTCGGCGGTTGGCGCAGCCAACAACGCCGGCCTTTACCTTACCCAGATGCCCTCGGGATCCGCCGGCTACAACGCCGGGCTGCGCACGAACGACATCATCACCGCCGCCAACGGACAGGCGGTCAAGTATCCCGAAGATTTGGTTCGCGCGATTCGCGCCGCCAATGGTGGAACGGTGAACGTGACGGTGCGGCGGGGCGGTGCCAATGTGGCCGTCTCGCTCGGCTCCGCCGTGCCGCAGGCGGCAGCCCTCCGTTACGCCTCGACACCCGCTTATGCCTGGCGCAATTCCCGCGGCGGCGATTGGAACACGCCCCTCAACTGGCGAAACGGCACCGTGCCCGCCACCACCGGCAATGACACCGTGAGCCTGGCCGATGCCGATCTGATTTTTGAGGGTGTCCTGACGCTCGACACGAATGTCGTTGTGGGCGGCCTGGTCTTTGGCGATGTGCAGCCCACGGACGACTGGCGGGTGAACGGCAGTGGCGTTTTCAACCTCGCGCCCGTCAGCGGACCGCCGGTGGTGGAGGTGGTCAATCAGACCACGCGGCTGACCGTGCCGCTTTCCGGCAGCGCCGGGATGCGCAAGACCGGATCGGGCCGGCTCGTGCTGCTGGCCACCAACACGTATTCCGGCGCGACGACCGTGGGCGCGGGCATCCTGCAATTCGCCAATCCAGCCGCGCTTTACCAGAACCTCCGGGCCAGTTGGACGCCGGCCAATCTGGTGGTGGAGAGCGGAGCCGTGGCCGCTTTCAACGTCGGCGGGGCGGGGGAATTCACCGCGGCGGATCTGGATGTCTTGAAGGTTCTGGGAACGGCCACCGGCGGCTTTCTCGGCGGATCGGCCCTGGGTATTGACACGGCCAATGCGCCCGGTGGCGCGTTCGCCTACGGTTCGATGATCGCCAATCCCAACGGCGGCAGCAACGCGCTGGGCCTCGCCAAGCTCGGAGCGGGCCGGTTGATCCTCACCGCCGCCAACACCTATTCCGGCACCACGACCGTTCACGCCGGCACGTTGGTGGCCGAGACCAACGCCACCCTCGGCGCGGGCGACCTGGTCGTGTCCGATGGTGCCGTGGGCGAATTGCGCAACCCGTCGGGAGCGGTGTCTGATGATGCCGCGGTTTTCCTCTCCGGCTCGGGTCAACTGGCGCTGGCGCCCGGGGTGAACGAAACCGTGTCGCGCCTTTACATCAATGGCCTGTGGCAGCCTGCCGGTACTCTGGAATGCCGCCCGTGACCCGGTGCATTTCAGCGGCGCGGGTAGTTTGATCGGTCCTCAACGGGGATCCGAATGCGCCCACGGGCGTTTCTGCCCTGCCGGGCAGTGCCTCGGTGAACCTGAACTGGAATGCCGTGGCCGGAGCCAGCGGCTACACGGTCCAGCGCGCCACGGCTTCCGGCGGTCCCTACGCTACCGTCCAAACGACGGGTGCCCCCTCCTTCACGGATTTCACAACGGTCAACGGCGTTACCTATTTTTACGTCGTCCGCGCCACGGTCGGTGGTGAGGAAAGCTCGCCGTCGGCCGAGGTGGCCGCCACGCCGGGCACTTCGATCTGGACCGGTGCCGTCGGCACGGCGTGGGAGGCGCCCGGAAACTGGAATTCTGTTCTGCCCACCAACACCAGCGTGGCGCAGTTTGCCGGCCCGTTGACCGCCAATCAGCCCGCCATCAGCGGCGCGAACAGCGTCAGCGGCCTGCTCTTTGAATCGCCCGGTTGGACCGTGAACAGCGCATCGTCCGGCACGCTGACCATCGGCGGCGGCGGGGTGGTGGTGAACGCCGGCAGCGGCACCATCACTTTGAACAAGGCGGTCACGGTGCTGAATGGCGCGAACCGTTACTGGAAGGGTAAGACCGGTTCCACGCTGGTCCTCGCGTCCCTGGCCACGCCCGCCGCCACCACCACCCTGGTCTGGGGCAGCGCCAGCCAGCCGAATTATCGCGGCACCCTCAAGCTGACGTTCAACGGCAACGGGCCGAACATTCCCATCGCCCTTTACGGGGGAACGCTCCAGGCGCACAAGTCCGGCTGGATCAACAGCCGCAACCTGACGGTTTACAGCGATGCCACGTTCCTGGTGACCTACAGCAACGGAGACCTGATTCGCAGCGGCGACAGCTACGGCGTGAAGCTCAGCGGTGGACAAGTGAATTGGAACGGCTTCAGTGAAACCCTCTCGCCACTCACGCTCAACGGCGGAGTCCTGCGCGGCAGCGGCAGCACGATTTGGATTGATGATGTCTCCGCAACCCCGGTGAGTGTCATCGCCGACACGACGTTGGGGGACGACGCCGACAGCGGCACCCTCAAGTTCGGCCGCACGGGCGGCAATGCGGGCTTTGATCTCGGCAATGCCACGCGCACGCTGACTGTAAAAAGCCCGGTGGAAATCGCCCTGCCGGTCCGGAACGGTTCCCTCCTCAAGACCGGCCCGGGAAAGTTGACCTTGAGCGCCGTCAATGACGCCGGCGCTATTACCGTCATGGAAGGAACACTCGTGGTCGGTGCCGCCGGCGTGCTGGGCACCGGCAGTCTGACCGTGGCCTCCAACGCGGTGTGCAGTCTGTTGAACCTCGCCAGCGCCGTGGCCGATTCGGCGGACTTGCGGCTGGACGGCGTGCTGAATTTGGGGGCGGGCGTGAACGAAACCGTGGCGCGGCTATTCATCGACGGCGTCGAGATGCCCGGCGGCGTCTGGAGCGCCACGCGCGACCCGGCGCACTTCACCGGCACGGGCAATCTGATCGTGGCCAACTCGGGCGTGCCGCCGCCGGCGCCCGAGCTTGTGGGGACGCAAGTCAGTGGCGGCCGGATCGAGTTCCAGATCACCGGCACGCCCGGCCTGAACTACACGGTGCAGGCCAGCACCAACCTGGTGGACTGGGCCCCGCTGCTGACCACCAACTCCCCCGTGTTGCCCTGGACCTGGGCGGATGCCGACACGACCAACCACAGCCGCCGCTTCTACCGCGCGCTGGCGCAACCATGACCGGACCTTTGAACTCAAAATCCCTGCTCCTCTCATTGGCAGCGATGCTGGCTGCCGCAACTTCGGCCTCCGCGCAAGGCACCGGTCTGACGGGCCGGTATTACGACACCAGCATCTTCGGCACGCTGGTGACCACGCGAACGGATGCAACCGTGGAGTTTGCCTGGGGGACGGGCATTCCGTCGGGCACGGCCATCACGGACCCCGATTATTTCTCGGTGATCTGGACCGGCCAGATCGAGCCCGAGTTTTCCGAGCCGTACCTGTTCTACCTGACCGCCGATGAGGGGGCGCGGCTGTGGGTCAATGACCAGGTCGTGGCCCTGCGCACCTTCGCCCAGGGCACCAATGAAATGGTGGGCCAGCTCAAGCTGACGGCCGGACAGAAGGTCAACCTCCGGCTCGAATACTTCGAGCAGACCGGCAGCGCCTCGGTGAAGCTGGAATGGGCCAGCGCGTCGCGAACTCGCGAGGTGATCCCCACCGCCCGGCTGTATCCAGCCCGCGTCGCCAAGGCCGGCGGCTCGCTGCTCAAGGAACACTGGAGCGGCATCACCAACAGCACCATCGCCTCGCTGACCTCGAACACGAATTATCCGAACAAGCCCGGCGGACGCGAGTTCGTCACCACGTTTGAATGTCTGGCGACGAACTGGGCGGACCATTACGGCACCCGCGTCACCGGTTACCTCGTGCCGCCGGCCACGGGCAATTACACCTTCGCCGTGAGCGGCGATGAAGTGGTGGAGCTGTGGTTGAGCACGAACGAACTGGCCGCCGGCAGGGTGCGCATCGCGTCCAACACCGTGGCCACCGCCTTCCGCCAGTGGAACGCCCAACCCTCGCAGCAATCCGCGGCCATCCCGCTGGTGCAGGACCGCCGTTATTACGTCGAGTTGTTGCACAAGGAAGCCACCGGCGAGGATCACTGGAGCGTGGGTTGGAGAAAGCCGGGCGATGCGGATTTCAGCGTGGTGCCCGGCAGCGCGCTGGTGCAGGCCGGACTGGACCGCGCCCAGCCCGCCCAGGCGTCCATCTTCGACACCCTCGCCCGCGACCATCCGCGGCTTTACGCCACCGACGAAAGCTTCGCCCGCCTCCGGGCGCGCTGGCAAAGCGTCGATCCGAGTCCCGCCCAAACGTGGGCCAACAGCGTCATCAGCCAGGCCGACGCCATTTTGCCGACGGCGCCGGTGGGTCAGCCGCTGACGGTGGACACCGCGCGGGTGGTGATGAACAACATGTATAAACTCGGCCTGGCGTGGCAACTGAGCGGCAATTCAGCCTACTGCGAGCGCGCCTGGACGGAACTGGCTGCCGTGGCCGCCTTCACCAACTGGTTTGACGGTCGCACCTTGCTTGTCACCGCGGAGACCACCCACGGCTTCGCCATCGGCTACGACTGGATGTATTCCTACTGGACTCAGCCCCGGCGCGACACCATTCGCAACGCGATCATCAACCAGGGCCTCAATCCCGGCCTGACCGCCTACAAGAACAACTTTTGGGCCTTGCGCGCCAACTGCACCTCCGGCAACTGGTCCATGGTCTGCAACAGCGGCCTGGCCACCGGCGCGCTGGCCGTGGGCACCGAGAGCGAAACCCTGTGCGAGGACATCCTGGCCCGGGCGATGAATTCCCTGCGCTCGAATCTGGTGCGGTTCACCACCGACCAGGGCGCGTTGCACGAGGGCTTCAACTACCTCGAATACGCCCAGAAATACGCCGTGCGCGGCCTCGCGGGACTGGAGTGGGTGCTGGGCAGCGACTTTGGCTTGAGCGCGATCCAGGGTGTTTCCGAGACCGCCTTCGCCCCGATCTACACCGCCGGTCCCTCCGGCGTCACCTTCTGCAGCAACGACGACGCCGAACAATCCGCCGCGTCGCGGTTTCCTCTGGCCCTGGTCCGCCCGCCGTTTCAACCAGCCTGTTCACAACGCCTGGAACAATGTCTCCGCCACCGGCGGTCCGCTCGAAGCCCTCTGGTATGCCGAAGGCGGCCTCACCCCCGCCGGCGCCGGTGCGCAGCCCGACATGGCCTTCCACGGCGAAGTCGGAACGGCTTTCAATTCGCAGGAGTATTTCGCCCTGCGCGGCGGCTGGAATGATTCCCGCGCCACATTTGTCGCGGGCGAGGCCGGCGAGATCATCGGTTCGCACGGGCATTACGATGCGGGCACCTTCGCGCTGGATGCGCTGGGCAAACGCTGGTTCCACGATCTGGGCAAGGAGCTCTATTCCATCGCCGCCGCGCGCGAGGACCTCTACCGCTACCGGGCCGAGGGGCACAACACCCTGGTCATCAACCCGGACACCGGCCCCGGCATGGTGAGCGTGGTGAATTGCCCGATGGTGGCCTACCAGGCGCGGGCGGGCGGCTCGGGGGCGTTCAGCATCCACGATCTCACTCCGGCCTACAGCGGCATGACGCGCGTCTGGCGCGGCTTCCGCCTCCTCAACAACCGCAAGGAAGTGCTCGTGCAGGATGAATTCCTGGCCCCCACCGCCAAAACGGTCTGGTGGTTCGCGCACTTCGCCCACCCGACGGCCACCGCGGTGCGTGGACCCGGACGCCACTTCCGTCACGCTGACGCAGGGCGCCGAGCGGCTGTGGTGCAAGATCGTCAGCGGCGGCGGCACGTTCCAGATCATGGATGCCGCGCCATTGCCGACCTCGCCCAATCCCGGCGCAGTCGGTGAATTCCAATTTCAAGAAGCTCGCCATCAACCTCACCGGCGTCACCAGCAACACGCTGGCCGTGTGGTTCGTGCCGCTGGCCACCGGCGAGAATCCGCCGGCGCAACCTGCCCGCACTCACGCCGCTCGACCGCCTGGAAGCTCGCCATCAGCAACGACCCGCCGACCGTCGTGGACGGCATCGCCTTCAGCACGAACAGCCAGCCGGTGGACGTGGACCTGCGCGATTTCGCCACGGACGACTGGAACAATCCCAGCCAGTTGAGTTTCGCCGTGACCAACGCGCAGGGGGGCACGGTGTCGCTGTTGCCGGATGGCCACACGGCGCATTTCACGCTGACGAGCGGCTCGCCAAGCTTTGGCTTCACCGCAACGGATCTCAGCGGCCTGACCAGCGGTATCGGCACCATCACCCTTGGCGTTTCGCCGACCACAACGGTATGGACGAACACGGCCAGCGGCAACTGGAGCGCCGCACCCAACTGGCTAAGCAACACCCCGCCCGCCAGCAGTCCCGGCAGCGTGGTGAAGTTCTTCAATGGGCAAAACCTCGCGGCGATGACCGTGACGGCGACCAACGATTTCGCCGGCACCCGTGTGCTGAACAGCCTGACGCTCGGCGGCATCAGCAGCGCCGCCGTGACGGTCCGGCTGACCAACGGCTCGTTGCGGTTCGTGAACAACGGCATGACCGCGCCCACCCTCACGCTCGATGCCTACAGCAGCAGCTTCAATTACCACGTTTACCACCCGTTGATTCTGGATGGCGACCTCACCATTGACGGCGCGCATACCGGGGCGTTCCGGTTCCTGGGCGATATCACCGGCTCCGGCGGGCTCAGGCGCGTCGGAACCTATGCCACGCTGGTGCTGGGCGGGAACAACACGTACGCCGGGCCAACCATCCTGACCGGCGGCACCACGCAGATTGGCAACGGCGGAGCCACGGGCAGCTTTGGTCTCGGCGATGTAGAAAGCTCCGCCGCCATCACGATCAACCGGACCAACGCCTACACCATGTCCAACAACATCGGCGGCAGCGGCTCGTTGACCCAGTCCGGCACGGGCACGACGACGCTGGCGGGCGACAACTCCTTCACCGGCAGCGTCACGGTGTCCGGCGGCACCCTCAAGCTCGTCCGCTCGAACTCCCTGGGCCTTGGTCCCAAGAACTTCTTCATGCAGGGCGTCAACCGCGTGTTGCAGCTCTCCGGAGGCATCACCCTGGCCGACGACATCACGTTGTATGTCTCCTCGAACTCCGGCGACGGCACGGGCATCAGCAGCGTGGACGGCACCAATGAAATTCGCGGCCCGATCAATTACACCACCGGCAACGGCGCCCTCAACATTTCCAGCGCCAGCGGCCGGTTGACTGTATCCGGCGATGTCACGCTGACGACCAGCAGCCGGACCCTGTATCTCGGCGGGGCTTCCACCAATGCCAACACCATCAGCGGCGTCATCGGCGAGACAACCAACGGCGTGCTGTCGGTCGTCAAACAAGGCGCGGGCACCTGGGTTCTCAGCGCCACGAACACCTATACTGGCAACACCACCAACAGCGCGGGCAGGCTCGTCCTCACCGGCGGTCTGGGCGGTTCGGTCTTCGTCAACGGCGGGACGTTCCGCGGCAATGGCACCCTTGCCAGCAATCTCACGGTCGCGGCAGCCGGGGCGATGGAAGTGGATCTTGCCGGGCCAACGCCGCGGATCGGGCTTCGATCAACTCACGCTCGCCGACCCCGCCAGCAGCACGATCACTCTGGCGGGCGCGTTGAGCGTCGTGGCCACCGGCGAACTGCCGTTCAACACGCCGTTCGTGATCCTCAACAACACGGGCGGCGCCGCCGTGAGCGGCACGTTCTCGGACAAAACCAACAACGCCACCTTCGCCGCCTCCGCCTACAACTGGCGCATCAGTTACACCGGCGGCGACGGCAACGACGTCACGCTGACCGCGCTGTCCCCGATCGCCCCGATCCCGGGCGCGCCGACCGCCCTGAGCGCCGCGGCGGTGAACCATCACCAGATCAACCTCAGTTGGCTGGACACGGCGACGAATGAAGTCGGGTTTGCCATCGAGCGGTCCGCCGGGTCGAACACCCACTTCCTTCCGCTGGCCACCGTGCCGGCGGGAACCGGCACGTTTGCGGACACCAACGCGCCGGCCAACACGACCTGCTACTACCGCGTGCGGGCCTATGCTTCGGTGGCCGCGTGGTCGGCTTACAGCGCCGAAGCCTCCGCGACGACGTTTGCCGCGCCGCATCTCGGCTATCAGGCGACGCCTCACGTTCACGAATTACAACCGGGCCGAGGTGTTGACCAATTTCCCGGTGCTGGTGGTGTTGGGAACCCATGTGCCGGGCTTCAACTACAGCACCTTCCTCGCGTCGGGGGCCGGGGACTTGCGCTTCTGGAGCGCGGACGGGACGACCGGACTGAATTTCGAGGTCGAGAAGTGGAATCCCGACGGCCAGTCGTATGTCTGGGTGCAGGTGCCGCGCTTTACCAACGGTTGCGCGGTGCGGGCGACCTGGGGCGATCCGGGCGTCGTGGATCCCGCCGCCAGCCGCACCAACGGCGCGACCTGGAGCGAAGGCTTCCTCAGCGTGTGGCATCTCGGCGAAAACGAGGGGGATCACTACGACTCCTCGCCCAACCGGGCGGCGTCGCGCCTGGTGTCGGTGACGCAGCAGGGGACGGCCAGCGGCATCGCGGGCGGGTGCGACGACTTGGACGGCAGCGGGGATTATGTGAAGCTGTCGGACATGGGCACCAACCCCGCCGTGACCGTCGAGTGCTGGGCCAACCTGAACGGGGTGCCTTCCGGCGCGGATGTCGGGCTGGTATCGTCGGATATCTGGATGCCGGGCGTCACTCACTTCAAGACCGGCAGCGGTTTGCTGATCAAGGCCGGCATCAACGGGGCCGGTTCGGTGACCTCCACCAACAATCTGGTGTCAGTGGGAAACTGGTTCCATGCCGCCTACACCGTGGCGGGCAACGGATCCACCGAACGGCTCAAAGCATGGTGCAACGGCGTCGTTGATCGGCAGCAGCCCCGGCTCCATCAGCAACATCCTCAGCGACTTGACCCTGGGTCGGGAATACAACGCCCGCTATCTCAACGCCCGCATGGACGAGGTGCGCGTCTCGTCTGTGGCCCGCTCGTCGAACTGGCTGTGGGCCACGTGGCAGAACATCGCGTCCAACGCCGCATTCAACAGCTATGGCGCCGCCGCACTCGTCGCCAGCAACCTGCCGCCCAGCCTGGCGTCCGTGTCCAACCGCTCCGGCAACGTCGGCATCGCCCTGTCGGTGACCAACACCGCCAGCGACCCGGACGTGCCGGCGCAACGGCTGTTCTTCAGCCTGCTGAACCCGCCCGGCCGGCGCGACGATGAATGCGACCAACGGTGTGTTCGCCTGGCGCCCGACCGCGGCCAGCGCAGGCGGGTCGCAGCCCATCACGGTGCGTGGTGACCGACAACGGCACGCCCAGCCTGAGCGCGACGCAGGGGTTCCTGGTGGTCGTGAATCCCGTGGCGCAGCCGCTGTGGACCCAGACGCAGTTCACCAATGGCCAGTTCCGGCTCACACTCACCGGCGACCTGGGTCCGGACTACACCGTGCAGGCTTCGACGAACCTGGCCGCGTGGACGACGTTGTTCACCACCAATCCGCCCGTGTTGCCCTGGACCTGGGCGGATGCGGACGCAACCAACTTTCCCGGGCGCTTCTACCGCATTATGCTAGGGCCCTAGCCGCCTCCCGATGAAACTCCAGGACACCACGGATCCACAGTCCCACTTTGGCTGTCAGACGCTCTTCAGCGAGACCGGGTCCCAGCGGGATATCGAGCTGGTCGAGCGGTTTCGTCTTCACATGATCGGCGCGTATTACGCCGAGGTCGGGCCGTCCTGGAGTTCGGGCGGGCGGGTCGAGGGTGATTTCCTGCATCACGTGGACCTGGTGTGCTCGGGGCGACGGCAGGTGGTGCATGAGGGGAAGGTGACGGAACTGGCGCCGGGCTGGGCCTGGTTTCTGCCGGGCTGCACCCCGGTTGAACGCCGCTGCAACGATCGGTGCCGGCTCTATTTCGTCAAGTTCCGCTGCGAGTGGCTCCCCGGCGTGGATCCCTTGCTGGACTGGCCCGAACGCCGGCCCATCCGGCTCGGGCGCTGGGACGAAAGCATGTTCCGCAAACTCCGGCAGTCCGGGCAGGGCATGGATGTGAAGCACCTGCTGCTGCTGCAATCGCAAATCTACGTCTGGCTGGCCAAGGCGTTGCCGGACCTGGAACAGATCATCCGGACGCACGTCCAGTCGCACAGCCGGTTCGAGGCGGTGTTCGACCTGATGGAGACGCGGCTCGGGGCGGACTTGCGGGTGTGCGATCTGGCTGCGGCCGTCAAGCTGCCCATCTCGGCCTTCTCCATGGCCTTCACCCGCAGCGTCGGCCTGAGTCCAAAAGCATGGATCAGCCGCCGCCTCAACCAGGAAGCCATCAAGCTGCTCCTCCAATCCCAAGCCACGACCAAGCAAATCGCCCTGCAACTGCGCTTCGCGGACGAATATCACTTCAGCCGCTTCTTCAAGCGGATGAACGGCGTCGCACCCACTCCCTACCGCCAGAACTTCTTTGGTGGCCGCAACCCGTGGTTGGCGGCATCCCGCTGAATTTCCAGAGATCCCATGATGATTCCTCCCAATCCACTTCTCGGCTCGGCATTGCACGGTGTCGGCGCGTTCTTCGCCGCCATCTGTTACACGCCGCAAAAGCGAGTCAACGGCTGGTCGTGGCAGAGCTACTGGCTGGTGCAGGCGGCCTTCTGCTGGTTTTTGCTGCCGATTCTCGGCGCGTGGCTGACAATTCCCGAACTGGGCGCCGTGCTGCGGGAAGCGCCGCGCGGCCCGATGCTTGCCTCGTTCCTGCTCGGCGCGGCCTATGGCATCGGCGGCACGGCGTTCGGCGTTTCCATCCGTTACATCGGGTTCTCGCTCACCTACGCCATCGCCATCGGGCTGTCCACGGTGCTGGGCACGTTGATTCCGCCGCTGGTGGCGGGAACGCTGGGGGCAACCCTGGGCAAGCCCGGCGCGGGCTGGGTCATCGGCGGCATCGCCATCGGCATGGTCGGCATCGCGTTCACCGGCGCGGCGGGGCGGATGAAGGAGCGCGATTTGAGCGCGCCAGGCGAGGCTGGAGGGGTTTTCGCTGGTCAAAGGTTTGCTGCTCTCGCTGCTCGCCGGCGTGCTGTCGGCGGTCTACGGCTTCGCCCTGGCCGCGGGCGAGCCGATTGCGGACGTGGCGTCGGCGCACGGCGCGGGCGTGTTTCGCGGCAACGTGGTCTATATCTTCTCGAACACCGGCGCCTTCATCACCACGGCGTTGTATTGCCTGTGGCTGCATCGCAAGCACAGGACGCTCGGCGAGATCGTCGAACTTGCCCGCGGGTGCCGAGAAGGCGCGGCTGCCGGTGAACTGGGCGATGGCGGTGCTGACCGGCTGCCTGTGGTATGGGCAGTTCTTCTTCTACAATCTCGGCCACGTGCGGATGGGCGATTACAAGTTCACGAGCTGGGCCATCCACATGATCATGCTCATCCTGTTCAGCATCGTGGTCGGCTGGGCGTTTCACGAATGGCGCGGCTGCGCTCGGGTGACGAAGCTCGCCGTGGGGGTCGCCTTCGTCGTGCTCGTCGGTGCGGTGCTGGCCTTGACCTACGGCAATCATCTGGCGGAGCTGGCGCCGGCCCGTTGAGCATGAAGCGGATCGACACCCACCAGCATCTCTGGGACCTGCGGCAGTTCCCGTATGCCTGGTGCGCCGGCCTCCCGACACTGAACCGCAGCTTCCTGATCGACGACTATCTCGCCGCCGCCCGGGACACGGGCATCGAGAAGGCCGTGTTCGTCGAATGCGATGTGGATGAGCCTCACGCGACTGGCCGAGGCGCGGCACGTTCAGTCGCTGGCGGAGGCCAACCCGCTCATCGCCGGCATCGTCGCCGGCGCCCGGCCGGAGCGGGCGGATTTTTCCGCCCAGATCGAGGTGTTGTTGAAGTTGCCGAAACTGCGCGGCATACGCCGCGCGCTGCACGTCGCGCCGGACGAAACGTCGCAATCGGCGTTGTTCGCCGAGAACGTCCGCCGCCTGGCGGCGCATGGGTTGACCTTCGACCTCTGCGTGCTCTCACGCCAGTTGCCCCTGGCGTTGGCACTGGCGAACAATGTCCCGGCGTGCAGTTTGTCCTGGACCACTGCGGTGTGCCGGACGTCAAGGGCCGGGCGTTGGATCCGTGGCGGGCGCACATCGGCGAACTGGCCGCGCTGCCCGAATGTCGCCTGCAAAATCAGCGGCCTGGTGGCCTACGCCGGGGCGAACTGGACGGCGGACGATCTTGCGGCCCTGGGTGGAGCATGTCATTGCGTGCTTCGGCTGGGACCGCGTGGTTTGGGGCGGCGACTGGCCGGTGTGCACGCTGACGGCGAGCTTGAAGCAGTGGGTGGAGGCGTCGGATCGAGTTGCTGGCCGGCGCGTCGCACGGCGGAGCGCGAGAAAGTGTTCCACCAGAACGCCGAAAGAATCTATCGTGTCTGAAATTTATGGCTGCCATTGAAGGAATCTTCGTTCCGAACATCGTGCCTTACGACGCGCAGGGGCGCATCGCCGAGGACGAACTGCGCCGCATCATCCGCTGGCTGGTCGGCAAGGGCGTCACCGGCTTTTATCCGAACGGCAGCATGGGCGAGTTCATCCGCCTGAGCTACGAGGAGCGCAAGCGCGTGCTGAAGATTGTCGTCGAGGAGGCGGCGGGCAAGCCCATCCTGGCCGGCGCCGCCGAGCCGAACGTGGATCTGGTGCTGGAGATGTGCCGCTACTGCGCCGACCTCGGCTGCCGCGCGGTGTCCATCACCGGGCCGTATTACTACAAGCTCACGCAGGAAAGCATCGAGCAATACTTCCGCGAGATCGCCGCCCGGTCGCCGATCGACATCGTGGTCTACAACATCCCGGTGTTCGCGAATGAGATTTCCGTGCCCGTGCTCAAGCGGCTGGCGCTGGATTGCCCGCGCATCGTCGGCACGAAGGACACCAGCAAGGACATGTGCCGCTTCCAGCAGACGCTGCTGGAGATCAAGCCGCAGCGGCCGGACTTCTCGGTGCTGATCGGCTGGGAGGAATTGCTCTGCGCCGCGCTGTTCATGGGCGCGGACGGCGGCACGCTGTCCAGCGGCGGCGTCGTGCCGGAAGTGGTGATGAAGCTTTACGGCGAGGCGCGCGCGGGCCGGTGGGACGAGGCGCGGCAGACGCAGTTCAAGCTGCTGGAGCTGTTTTCGCTCATGGTGGGCGCGCCGAATTTCCCGGAAGGCTTTCGGCAGGCTACGAACTGCGCGGGTTCAAGGCGGGCCATGCGCGGTTTCCGCTGTCGGACCAGGAGGAGAAGCTCATCGCCGAGATGCGCGGCAAGCTGGCGTGCGTGCTGGCGGACTGCGGCTTTGCCGAGGCGGCCGGCGAATGCCGGCGCGGCGGCGGCGGCTGTCAGGCGGGCGCGGCGTGTGACGTGGACGCCGTGGTGCGGTCGGTGCTGCAAGTCGTTGAACCAGTAAGCCATGAGCGCGCTGGGCTTCATCGAGGTTCCGTTCCTGAGCGTCGCGGCCGTCGTGGCGGATGCCGCGGCCAAGGCGGCGCGGGTTCGCGTTCTCGGCTTGGAGGCGACGGGCAACGAGAACATCCTGATCCGGCTCGGCGGCGGGGTTGCGGATGTGGAGGCGGCGCTGGCGGCGGCGGAGACGACCGCCGCGCGCCTGGGCACTCCGCCGTGGTGCAATCCATCGCGCGCCCGGCGGCTGGGATGGAGCGCATGATTCATTTTCCCAACGCGCAGAATCCGCTCTATGGCGGGCGCGACCAGTTGCTGCCGACCGATTATCCCCAACCCGACAGGACAAAACTATGAGCACCAAACAAGAAGCCCTCGGCATTCTCGAAACGCAGGGACTCACCGCCATCCTGGAAGCCACGGATGCGATGTTGAAGTCCGCCAATGTGACGCTGGTCGGCAAGGAGAAGATCGGCGCGGCCTACGTCACCGTGATCGTGAAGGGGGACGTGGCGGCGGTGACCGCCGCGGTGGATGCCGGGCCGCAAGGCGGTGGGCAGCCTGGGCAAGCTGATCGCCGCGCATGTCATCGCCCGTCCGCACGACGACCTGGTCGCGTTGCTGCCGAAATGAAGCGCCCCCGGGCATGGGGCGCGGCCTCCCCGAGGCGTGGGACGCCCGTTGAAAAGCAGGAGACGACGTGAGGAGCCTCTCAGAAACCCTCTTTTTGCGAGGAATCCTGTCCCCAGCCTGGATTCGCCAGCCAATCCCTCGGACGGCTGTCGCGGTCGGGCTGGGCGCGCTGGCCGCGTGCAGCATAGCGGCGTCGCCGCTCGACTGGCCCGAAGCGGGGCCAACCGCCAAACCGTGGGCCTACTGGTGGTGGATGGGCAGCGCGGTGGACACCAACCAACCTCACCCGGGAACTTGACGCGCTACCGCGACGCCGGCATGGGCGGCGTGCACATCATCCCCATCTACGGCGCCAAAGGCTGGGAGATCAACTACATCCGCTACCTCAGCCCGACGCTGGATGGAGATGCTGCGACTACACGGTGACGGAGGCGCAAGCGGCTCGGGCTTGGGCGTGGACATGACCACCGGCACCGGCTGGTGCTTCGGCGGGCCGCGGGTCACGGACGACGGAGGCCAATGCCGTCGTGGTCAGCAGCACGTTGGACGGTGGCCGGCGGGCGGCAAACTGCGCGGACAAGTTCGACCGCGAAGCCACCCAGGCGCTTGATGGCCTTCGGCCCGGACGGCAGAACGCGTGGACTTGCTCGGGAAGCATTGCGGCGGACGGCTCGGTGGATTGGACGGCGCCGGCAGGGGCAGTGGACGGTGTCTATGCCATTTCCCAAAAACCCTCCGGCCAGAAGGTCAAGCGCGCCGCGCCCGGCGGCGAAGGGCAGATGCTCAACCTGATCTATCCGCAGGCGATGACGAATTACCTGCGCTGGTTCGACGAGGCCTTCGCCGAGCTACACGGGCGCCAAACCGCGCGCGCAGTATCACGATTCCTACGAATACCAGATCCGACTGGTCGCCGGACTTCTTCGCGCAGTTCGAGAAGCGCCGCGGCTACCGGCTGCAGGACGAGCTGCCCGCGCTGTTCGCGTCGAATCGGCGACACCGCGACCGACCGCGACCGGCCCGCGTGAAGTGCGATTACCGCGAGACCGTCTCCGACATCATGGTCGAGGAGACCCTGCCGCTCTGGGTGAACTGGTCGCACGCGCACGGCTTCCTCACCCGCAACGAGGCGCACGGCTCGCCCGGCAACTGGCTCGACCTCTACGCCGCCGCCGACATCCCCGAGACGGAGATGTTCCACCACGACCGCAACAAGCTGATCTCCAAGTTCGCCTCCTCCGCCGCGCACGTGACCGGGCAAGACGCTGGTCGGCTGCGAGACCGGCACCTGGCTGGAGGAGCATTTCACCGAGACGCTGGCGGACATGAAGTATCTGCTCGACGACCTGTTCCTCTCCGGCGTGAACCACGTGTTCTATCACGGCACCTGCTATTCGCCGGACGAGGCGGCCTGGCCGGGCTGGCTTTTTTACGCCAGCTACGAGATGAACCCGCGCAACTCCGATCTGGCGCGACGTGCCGGCGCTCAACGCCTACGCCGCCCGCTGCCAGTCCGTCCTGCAATCCGGCCAGCCGGACAACGACATCCTGCTCTACTGGCCGATCCACGATTTCTGGCAGCAACCCGGACGGCACTGGTGCCGCAACCTGACCGTCCACGCCCGCGACTGGTTCGAGGACCAGCCGATTGGCAAAGCCGGCGGAGAAACTGTGGAACGCGCGGGTACCCGTTTGATTACGTCTCGGACCGTCAACTGGCGCGGATGAATGTGAAGGATGGGAGGATTGCGGGCCCCGGGCAAGCTACCGGGTGATCCTGGTGCCCAGGACGGATCGGATGCCGTTGACGACGGTGGAGACCCTGGTGCGGCTGGCGCAAGCCGGTGCGACCGTGGTGTTCGAGGGGGAAGCTCCGTCCGATGTCCCCGGGTTGGGCGACTGGGAAGCGCGCCGGGCTAAGCTGGCGCAGGCGTTGGGAGGCATCAGGGTCGAGGACGAACGGGGCGCGAACCGGAAAGCTCGCCGCGGCAAAGGAACGCTGAATGTCTGGAAGGCGGGTGATCTGACCTCGGTGGCTGAGGTTCGGCGTGAGACGTTGTTCGACACCCCGGCCTGATGTGCGTCCGCCGCAAACTGGCCGACGGTCGCTATTACTTCATCGCCAATCGCGGTGATCAGGGGATGGACGGCTGGGTGCCATTGGCGACGCGGGCGAAGTCCGTCTGCATCATGGATCCCATGACCGGGCGCGTCGGGGCGGCTGCCTGCCGGTCGATCAGTCCTCACCAGACCGAAGTGCGCTTGAATCTGCCACCCGGCGCGTCGGTGATTTTGCGCGCGTTCGATTCCATCCTGCCCGAAGGGCGGTCGCATCTGTCCTATCCGTCCTATCCCTCCTGGCAGGCCGCCGGCGACCCGCTGGCGCTCCGCGGCCAATGGCAGGTGAAGTTCCTGAGCGGCGGACCGGAGTTGCCGGCGCCGCGTTTCGACCGAGCGGCTGGGGTCCTGGACGGAGCTGGGCGACACCAACGCGGCGAGCTTTGCGGGCACGGCGGCTTTACACGCTGCAGTTTGATGCGCCGGAGGGACCGCCTAGAGCGGGACTCGAAGCGTATCGGCTCGATCTGGGCAAGGTTTGTCAGAGCGCGCGGGTGCGCCTGAACGGTCGGGACTGCGGCACGCTGTTCACGCCGCCGTTCCGCGTGGTCGTGGACAACTTGAAGTCCACGGACAACGTCCTGGAGGTGGAAGTGACCAACACCAGCGCCAATCGCATCCGCGACCTGGACCGGCGCGGCGTGTCGTGGCAGAACTTTTACGACATCAACTTCGTGAACTTGAATTACCGGAAGTTTGACGCCTCCAACTGGCCGCTGGCCGATTCGGGGTTGCTGGGCCCGGTCACGTTGACGCCGGTGCAGTCCGTCATCCCGGCTGCGAACGCGAAATAATCTTATGACAAACCCAATCCGTTCCACCGCGTGCTCCGACGAAGTGCCCGAAATGCACGGGCAGGCTTCAGGAGCGCGGACAGCCTTGTCCGCGTGTTTCGAATCGCAACGTCTTGCTCGCGTGGACAAGGTTGTCCGCGCTCCTTGGATGCGGACTGGTTGCCGCCAGCCTGCCGGCACTGGCGGACGTGACCTTGCCGCGGGTGATTGACAGCCAGATGGTGCTGCAGCGCGGTCAACCGGTGCCCATCTGGGGCTGGGCGGCTCCCGGCGAGCGGGTGACCGTCGAGTTCGCCAGCCAGCGCAAGCATGTCCAGGCCGATGCGAACGGGTGTTGGACAGTGCGCCTCGGTTCGCTCCAGGCGTCGGCGGTTCCGTCGGAGATGGTCGTGGCAGGCACGAACCGGATCGTTCTCACCAATATTCTCGTGGGTGAAGTCTGGCTCTGCTCGGGCCAGTCGAACATGGAAAAGCCGATCGGCAACCAACCCGGCCAGCAGCCGGTTCCCGAATCATCTCGAGGAACTGGCGGCCTCCGATTATCCCCAAATCCGGCTGTTCAAGGTGGAGAAGGAACTGGCCGCGGACACCCCAGCGCGACGTGAAAACCCGGGGCTGGTTCCTGTGCAATTCCAATGCGCATGAGACCCTCAAGTTCTCCGCCGCCGCCTATTTCTTCGGGCGCGAGATCTATCGCGAGTTGAATGTGCCGGTCGGCTTGATCGAGTCCGCCTGGGGCGGAACGCGCATCGAACCGTGGACACCCCCGGTGGGCTTTGCCGGGCGTGCGCGCGCTGGAGGGCAAGATCCAATTCCCCGCGCCGGACACCAAGCTGGACAACCGGATCCCGACCGCACTCTACAACGCCATGATCGCTCCGTTGGCACCCTTTGCCCTGCGCGGGGCGCTGTGGTATCAGGGCGAATCCAACATCATCGACACTCCGGACGGCCCGATCTACGCGGACAAGATGCGGGCGCTGATCGAGGGTTGGCGCAAGGTGTGGGGCCAGGGCAATTTCCCGTTTTACTACGTTCAACTCGCCCCGTTCACCTATTTCTCCGATCGGGAGAAACCGCGCGCGGACACTCCGGAGCGGCTGGCCGAAATGTGGGAGGCCCAGGCGGGGGCGTTGCGCATTCCGAAGACGGGCATGATCGTGACCACCGACCTGGTGGATAACGTGAAGGACATTCATCCCGTAAACAAGCAGGACATCGGCAAGCGGTTGGCCCGGCTGGCGTTGGCCAAGGACTACGGGCGCAAGGATGTGGTGTGGTCGGGGCCGGTCTACCGCAAGGCGAAATTCGAGCCCGGACGGGCGGTTCTTTCGTTCGACCACGCTGACGGCGGGCTGGTCAGCAAGGATGGACAGCCGCTCACCTGGTTCACGATCGCCGGGAGTGACGGCCAATTCGTGGCGGCCAACGCGGTGATTGAGGGGCGGACGGTGGTGGTCTCGAGTCCGGAAGTGCCCGAGCCGAAAGCGGTGCGCTTTGCCTGGCATGAGAAGGCGATGCCCAACCTGTTCAATACGGCGGGGCTGCCGGCCCGGCCGTTTCGCACGCAATAGCGGGACCTTGGACACACATCGCAGCCGCGAGAAACTGTTCAGCCCCTCATTGCGAAAGAACAACTCTCCGTGAATGTCATCCAAAATCTCTCTCTGTTTGCCGCCGCTGTGGTGCTGACCGGCGGTTGCACGACCTCGAAACCGGCGCAGTCGAGGTACTTCTCCGACTGGCCTGCGGGCAAGGCACCGGACGAGGTCGGACGGCGTGTGGCGGACAACGTCCTGGCTCGGAAGTTCGATTTTGAAACGAATCCGCGCCGCAAGGTGCTGATCTATCCGGAAGCCTGCGCATGGTATGGAGCCCTCACGCTGGCCAAACTGTCCGGCCAAACCAATCTCCTGGCCCGGGGAGTGGATCGTTACGATCGCTTCCTCACGCCCGAGGGTGCCCCCCACCTGTCGACCAACGCCCATGTGGATTACCGCGTCATCGGCATCGTGCCCTTGCAGATCTATCTGGAAACCCTGGACCGGCGGTATCTGGAGTCCGGCCTGGCCCTGGCCGAGGCCCAATGGGCGCAGACCACGCCGGACGGAATCACCGCCGAGGCCCGGTATTGGATCGATGACATGTACATGATTCCGGCAATCCAGGTGCAAGCCTTTCGGGCGACCGGGGACGAAAAGCACCTGGACCGGGCGGCGCTGGCCATGGTGGCCTACCTTGATCGGTTGCAGCAGCCCAATGGCCTGTTTTTTCACGGACCGGATTCGCCGTTCTACTGGGGGCGCGGCAACGGCTGGATGGCGGCGGGCATGACGGAGTTGTTGCGGGATTTGCCGTCCCAACATCCGCAGCGCGACCGCATTCTGCAAGGGTATCGCAAGATGATGTCCGCGCTGTTGCAATGCCAGGACGGGCAGGGGATGTGGCATCAGCTCGTCGACAAGCCGGAATCGTGGCCGGAGACGTCGGGCACGGGCATGTTCACCTTCGCGTTTGTGACCGGCGTCAAGGAGGGATGGTTGGCGTCCGGCACGTATGGACCGGCTGCGCGCAAGGCCTGGATCGCGCTGGTGGGTTACCTCGATGCGGAGGCGAACCTGCGCGAGGTGTGCGTGGGGACCAACAAAGGAAAGAGCGAACAGTATTACCTCGACCGTCCACGAGCCACCGGCGACCTGCACGGGCAGGCGCCCCTGCTGTGGACCGCCAGCGCGCTGCTGAGGTAGCACACACGGGAAGGCATGTCATGACACGATTACACCCCCTGACCCCCGTAGCCGCGGACGTGAGTCCGCGCACTACTCGAGAATCGGCCTGGCGTTCCAGAGCTTTGTTTCTCGCCGGACTCCTGTTTCTAACCGCACAACCGTTGGGCGCCGCCCGGTTCCTGGTGGACGATTTCGGGGCCCGGGCCGACGGAATCGCCACCAACACCCTGGCCATTCAGCGGGCGATCGATGTCGCCGCGGCAGCGGGCGGGCACGAGGTGGTGTTCAGCCGCGGAACCTATCTGAGCGGTGCGCTGTTTCTGAAATCCAACGTGCGCCTGCACCTCGACGAAGGGGTCGTGTTGCGGGCCGTTCCCGACGACCGCTGCTATCCCGAGCGCCCCACGCGGGTGGCGGGCATCGAGATGGTCTGGCCCGTCGGCGCTCGTGAATGTCTATCAGCAAACGAACGTGACCCTCAGCGGCAAGGGCGTCATTGACGGCAACGGCCCCTACTGGTGGCGCAAGTTCTGGGGCGAGGACGGCAAGGGCGGCATGCTCAAGGATTACAATGCGCGCGGACTGCGCTGGGCGGTGGACTACGACTGCAAACGTGTGCGCGCCGTGGCGGTGTACGACTCGATGGGGGTGGAAATCCGGGACGTGACCATCAAGCGCTCCGGGTTCTGGAGCCTCACGCTCACCTACAGCGCGCAGGTCGACGGTCGACGGGGTGATCATCCGCGCCAACATCGGCGGCATTGGCCCCAGCTCGGACGGCATCGACATCGATTCCTCCCGCGACGTGCTGGTGCAGAACTGCGACATCGATTGCAACGACGACAACATCTGCCTGAAGGCCGGGCGCGATGCGGACGGGCTGCGCGTGAACCGTCCGACTGAGAATGTGATCATCCGCAACTGCATCACCCGTTCCGGGCACGGCATGCTGACGCATCGGCAGCGAAACATCCGGCGGCATCCGCAATGTCGAAGTCAGTGGCCTGAAGGCGTATCGGCACCTCGAACGGCATCCGGTTCAAGTCGGCGCGCGTCCGCGGCGGCGTGGTGGAGAACATCGCGCTGCACGACATCGCCATGGAGCGGGTGGCGAACCCGCTGCATTTCGAGCTGAACTGGTATCCCTCCTACAGTTACCCGACCCTGCCCGCGGGCATGGACACCAACACCCTGCCGGCGCACTGGGCGAGCATGACCCCGGCGTGTCGAACCGCCCGAGCGGGGGATTCCCGAGTTCCGCAACATCGTGATCTCGAATCTGACCGCCACGGCGGCCACGCAAGCCCTTTACGCCAATGCTTACCCCGAGAAACCCATGCGCAATCTGGAACTGACCAACGTCCGCATCGAGGCCCAGAAACCGGGGCGCATCGCGAATGCAGCGGATTGGACTATGACCGGCGTGGTCGTGGCCACCCCGACGGGGTCGCAAGTCGAACTGCAGCAATCGCAGGCGGTGCAGTTGCCGCGCGTCGAGAAACTGTTGCCATGACCCCGTCTCCGGACCGCGGATTGTCCCAATCCGCAGCGGCCCCGAACCGGCGGGACGGCCACAAGCACGGGGCAGGCTTCCGTGCGTCGGGGTGCGTCCGGGTTCCAGTTCGCCGGTGCCTTGGCGGAGCGAAGCTGCTGCGAGTTGAGACAACTCGCGCTGCGGAACAAACGGACCGCGGATTGTCCCAATCCGCAGCGGCCCCGAACCGGCGGGACGGCTACAAGCACGGGACAGGCTCGCGTGCATCGGAGTGCGTCCGGGTTCCAGTTCGCCGGTGCCTTGGCGGAGCGAAGCTGCTGCGAGTTGAGACAACTCGCGGTCCGGGCAACGGAGCGCGGATTGTCCCAATCCGCAGCGGCCTCGAACCGGCGGGGCGGCCACAAGCACGGGGCAGGCTTCCGTGCGTCGGGGTGCGTCCGGGTTTCAGTTCGCCGGTGCCTTGGCGGAGCGAAGCTGCTGCGAGTTGGACAACTCGCGGTCCGGAACAAACGGACCGCGGATTGTCCCAATCCGCAGCGGCCTCGAACCGGCGGGACGGCCACAAGCACGGGGCAGGCTCCCGTGCGTCGGGGTGCGTCCGGGTTCCAGTTCGCCGGTGCCTTGGCGGAGCGAAGCTGCTGCGAGTTGAGACAACTCGCGCTGCGGAACAAACGGACCGCGGATTGTCCCAATCCGCAGCGGCCCCGAACCGGCGGGACGGCCACAAGCACGGGACAGGCTCGCGTGCATCGGAGTGCGTCCGGGTTTCAGTTCGCCGGTGTCTTGGGCGGTGCGGAGCTGCTGCGAGTTGGGACAACTCGCGGTCCGGAACGGCGGAGCGCGGATTGTCCCAATCCGCAGCGGCCTCGAACCGGCGGGACGGCCACAAGCATGGGACAGGCTCGCGTGCGTCGGAGTGCGTCCGGGTTCCAGTTCGCCGGTGTCTTGGGGGAGCGGTGCTGCTGCGAGTTGGGACAACTCGCGGTCCGGAACAACGGAGCGCGGATTGTCCCAATCCGCAGCGGCCCCGAACCGGCGGGACGGCCACAAGCACGGGGCAGGCTCCCGTGGGTCGCAGTGCGTCCGAGTTCCAGTTCGCCGGTGGCTTGGGGGTGCGAAGCTGCTGCGAGTTGGGACAACTCGCGGTCCGGTGCAACGGAGCGCGGATTGTCCCAATCCGCAGCGGCCTCAACGCCTGTAACCTGTAACCTTGAACTTTGAACTTCGCATTTTGAGGGTGGCCGTGCTTGGGTGCGTGGTGGGGACGGCGGCGGCGGTGGATAACACGCCGTCCGCGGGCCCCATCGACCGCCACGCACTCGTCGCCCGCCACAACGTCACCCTCACCCATGCCGACCCACTGACTCCGATCTCGGTGGGCAATGGCGAACTCGCCTTCACCGTGGACGTCACCGGGCTGCAAACTTTCCCGGAATTTCACGATGCCGGCATGTTGTTGTCCACGATGTCGCAGTGGGGCTGGCACAGCTTTCCGAATCCGGAGAAGTTCGAGATCCAGGACGTGCTGGTGCCGTTCGACACGCACGGTCGAGCGGTTCCGTACGCCGACGGCCCCGTGGACGACGAAGCGGGTGGGGGGCGAACGGCGCGGGCCAAGGCGGCCAGTGCATGGTTGCGCGCGAATCCGCACCGGCTGGACTTGGCGCGGATCGGCTTTGTCCTGGCACACGCCGATGGCTCACCGGCCAACCTATCCGAGCTCGAGAACGTCCGTCAGACCCTGCGGTTGTGGAGCGGCCTGATTGAGAGCGAATTCAGCCTGGACAACCACCCGGTCCGGGTCGAAACGGTCTGCCATCCGGCGCGCGACTGGATCGCCGTGCGCATCGAGTCGCCGTTGCTCGCCCGCCGGCAGGCGCAGGTGCGGATCGCCTTTCCGTATGCGCGGGGCGACTGGATGCGGGCGGCGGATTGGAACAGTCCCGAGCGTCACCAGACACGGATGGAGGGCCTGGGACAGCGCCTGGACTTCGAACGGATCCTGGATGACACGAACTACGCGGTCGCCGTGGAACGATCCAAGGGCTTCCAGGTGGTGAAGACCGGGCCGCATGAGTTCAGCCTGCGCGCGGATGCGGAGAGGCCGGAGATTCTGGAGTTCGTGGTGGCGTTTGCGCCGACCAAGATCGAAGGCGCATTGCCCGGTTTTGGCGCGGTGAAAGCCGCTGCCGCCGCCCATTGGGAACGGTTCTGGAAGAGCGGGGGAGCCATCGACCTCTCGGGCAGCAGCGATCCGCGTTGGACCGAACTGGAGCGTCGCATCGTCCTCTCGCAGTATCTCACGGCCATCCACTGCTCCGGTTCGATGCCACCGCAGGAAACCGGGTTGGTCGAGAACAGTTGGTTCGGCAAGCCGCACCTTGAAATGCACTGGTGGCATGCGGCGCATTTCCCGCTGTGGGGACGCGAGTCATTGCTCGAACGCAGCCTCGGCTGGTATTCGCGCATCCTGCCGGCGGCGCGGGCGCTGGCGCAGTCCCAGGGTTACAAGGGAGTTCGCTGGCCCAAGATGACCGATCCGGACGGCGCGCAATCCCCCAGCAGCATCGGCGCGTTCCTCATCTGGCAGCAGCCGCATCCGATCTTCTACGCCGAGTTGATGCGCCGCGCCCGGCCCGGTCGCGCGACGATGGAGCGATACCAGGATCTGGTGTTCGCGACGGCGGAATTCATGGCCGACTTCGCGGTGTGGGATGCCGAACACCAACGCTATGTGCTGGGACCGCCGGTGATCCCCGCCCAGGAAAGCTATGGCCCGCAGCGCGCCACCACCCTTAATCCCACCTACGAACTCGCCTATTGGCGCTGGGCTCTGAATGTGGCGCAGCAGTGGCGCCAGGGACTCGGTCTGCCGTCTGTGCCCGACTGGGAGCGGGTCGGCAGGAACTTGTCCAAGCCCGACGGTGCGCGAGGGTGTTTACACAGCCATCGAGACGCCTCCCTACACCGTGACGCGGGATCATCCGTCCATGCTGTGCGCCTTGGGGGTGTTGCCTCAGACTGATTTGATTGACGCGGCGACCATGCGCGCCACGCTCGATCAGGTTTGGAAGGTCTGGGATTGGACGAGCACCTGGGGTTGGGATTATCCGGTCATCGCCATGACGGCGGCGCGGGTGGGTCAACCCGAACGGGCCGTGGACGCGCTCCTGGTGGATACCCCGAAGAACCGCTACCTGGCCAATGGCCACAATTATCAGCGCCCCAACCTCCCACTGTATCTGCCCGGCAACGGCGGACTGCTCTATGCAACGGCGCTGATGGCAGCGGGCTGGGACGGTGCGCCCGAAGGCAACGCGCCCGGCTTTCCCACCCACCGTTGGGTCGTCAAACACGAGGGGTTGCGCATAGCCCCTTGATCGGAGGTTCAACCATGCACAAAACAGCTTGTCAGACGAACGACCGGTCATTCCAAGCCGGCTCCCGCTCCGAATGGTTGGTGGACCCAGGCCGTGCTGATTTCTGGCTGCTCTGCTGCGGTTGGCTCGCAGGGGTGGCCGGCGCCTGGGCTTCCGAGGCATTGCCGCTGGCCGGTGAATGGCGATTCGCCCTCGACCGGTCGAATGCGGGAATCGAGGAACGCTGGTTCAATCGCGACCTCGCGGACCGCATTCAGTTGCCGGGTGTGTTGCAGGCCCAGGGCTACGGCGACGAGATCAGCACCAACACGCCCTGGGTGCTTTCGCTCCACGACAGGAACTGGTTCCTGCGCGACGACTACCGGGCTTACACGCAGCCGGGAAATGTGAAGGTGCCGTTCGTGTGCCAGCCGCCCCGGCATTACCTCGGCGCGGCTTGGTATCAGCGCGACATCGAGATCCCGACAAACTGGGCGGGACAACGTGTGGTGCTGTTCCTCGAACGCGCGCGATGGGAGACGCGCGCGTGGCTGGATGACCGTCCGATTGGAACCAACAACTCCCTGTGCGTGCCCCATCTGTTCGAGGCGGGCGTCGTGGGGTCGAAGCCCGATCAGATCCAACCGGGTCGGCATCGGGTGACGGTGCGTTGCGACAACCGGATGCTCATGCCGTATCGCCCGGATGCGCATGCGGTGAGTGACTCACTGGCCAGCACCTGGAACGGCGTGGCGGGGAGGATTGAACTGCGGACCTCGCCGCTGGTGTCCATCGAGCGCATCCGCCTCCAGCCCAACATCGAGAGGAAGGGCGTCGAGGTCGTTTTTCACACACGGAATGAAACGGGCCAGGCGGTGGCCGCGCCCCTGCTGATGTTGCAGGTCGCGCCGGCGAACTTCGGCGGCAACGCCCTGAAACCCGTGCGGGAGTCGGCTGTCATCGAGCCGGGGCAGGCGGCTTTGACGCTCTTCTTTCCCATGGGGGATTCCTTTGAGCCGTGGTGCGAGTTCAATCCGCGCGTTTACCGTCTCCGGGCAACCCTGGGCGGCAGCGGCTTTCACTCCGAGTCGGCCGACACCTTCGGCATGCGGGAAGTCCAGGCCTCCGGCCAGGACCTCGTCATCAACGCACGCCCCACGCATTTTCGTGGCACGCATCACGGCGGCGATTTCCCGCTCACGGGTTATCCGCCCTGCGACGTCGAGTATTGGCTGAAGCTCTTTCGCATTTGTAAAGAGTGGGGATTGAACCACGTCCGATTTCATTCGTTCTGTCCGCCCGAGGCGGCGTTCGCGGCGGCGGACGAGGTGGGCCTTTACTTGCAGATCGAGCCCGGCATGTGGAACGACATCAGTCCCGGCACGGCAATGGAGGCCATGCTCTACGCCGAGACGGACCGGATCCTCAAAGCCTACGGGAATCATCCGTCCTTTGTGCTGATGTCCGCAAGCAACGAGGCCAAGGGACGCTGGAAGGAGGCGCTCCCCCAATGGGTGAGGCATTTCCGCGAACTGGATCCGCGCCGGCTCTACACGCCGGACACCGGCTGGTCGCTGATTGATGTGCCCGGGCCGGTGCAGGGGGCGGATTACCTGGCCGTCCACCGCATCGGCCAGAACCTGATGCGCGGGGATCGCGGCTGGTTTGGACGCGATTATGCCCGGGCCACACGCGGAGTGAACGTGCCCATCGTGACGCATGAGGTCGGGCAGTGGTGCGCGTATCCGGATTTCGAGGTCATCCAGAAATTCACGGGTTACATGCGACCGGGCAATTTCGAGATCTTCCGGGATTCAGCGGCGGCCAACGGCTTGATGCCGTGGAACCGGCAATTCGCCCTGGCCTCGGGCCGCTTTCAACTCGCCTGTTACAAGGAGGACATCGAGGCAAACCTGCGCACGCCCGGGCTGGCCGGGTTCCAGTTGCTGGACCTGCATGATTACGTGGGGCAGGGGACGGCGCTCGTCGGAGTGCTGGACCCGTTTTGGGGGTCGAAGGGCTATGTGAACGCGGACGAGTGGCGGCAGTTTTGCAGTCCGGTGGTGCCGCTGGCGCGCATGACCAGGCGGGTGTTCACGACGGCGGACACACTGGAAGTCCCGGTGGAGGTGGCGAATTATTCCGCGGCCGCGCTGACGAACGCGGTGGTCGCCTGGCATATCCAGAGCGACGACACGCAATTCCCGGCTCGCGGTCAGTTTGTGCCGATGACGTTGCCCATCGGGCGCACGACCGTGGGAACGATCACGGCGAGCCTCGCGATGGCGTCAGCGCCCGCCCGCTATCGGCTCGCGGTGAACGTCTCCGAACCTTCCGCTGCCCGGGCCGAGTCTGCCCGGACGCATGCAAATGTCTGGAACCTCTGGCTCTACCCGGCGCAGGTGGATGCTTCGGTGCCGAACGAAGTCTTGCTTTCCAGTTCCTGGGACGAGGCCGAAGCCCGACTGGCAGCAGGCGGCCGGGTGGTCTTCCAGCCGCCCCAGGCGCACCTGGACTGGTCGTGCCCGCCCTTGGACAAGCTGCCCGTGTTCTGGAACCGCCTGATGGGGCCGGGTTGGAGTCGAATGCTGGGCCTTGGGTGCGACGCGAATCATCCGGCGCTGGCGGGCTTTCCGACGGAGGGGAACTGCGACTGGCAATGGACGGAGATCATCAAAACGCGCGCCATCAATCTGGACCGGTTGCCGTGCGAGCTGTCCCCCGTTGTGTCGGCCATTGATGATTGGAATCGCAATTGGAAGCTGGGCCTGATCTTCGAGGCCCGGGTGGGGTCGGGCCGGCTGCTGGTGAGCGCCTTTGATTTGAGTGCCGATTCGCCGGTGGCGAGACAGTTGCGGCGCTCGTTGCTCGATTATGCCGCGGGCGCGGCATTCCAACCAAAGTGCCAGCTCGCCGCGGCTGACCTGCGGGGACTGTGGTTCGACACCCTGGTGATGCGCAAACTGGGCGCCGTCGCCACGGCGGACAGTGGGGTTGCGGCGGCGGCCATTGATGGCGACCCGAACACGTACTGGCTGACGGAAGCACCGGCCCGCAACGCAGTGCCTTCCGGGCACCCGCACGAGTTGACCGTGCGATTTCCGCAACCGGTCGAGGTGACCGGTGTGGTGTTGATGAACCGCCAGAACGACCGGGATCATCAGGGAGACATCGCCGGCTACACGCTGTCCGCGAGCCGTGACGGACAGAACTGGGCGGAGGTGGCGCGGGGCCAACTGGGCTCGACGTGGCGTCCACAGACCATTCGCCTGGCCCGCCCCGTCACGGTCACCCAGCTCAAGCTCACCGCGCTTTCCGGACATGGCCAGGACCCCGGCTCGTCGTTGGCGGAACTCGCAGTGCTGATGACCGGAACTGCATTGCCAGACAACAAGGAGATCCGGCTCGATTACCGCCGCGTGCGAAGCACCAGTACAGACATCGACGAGGGGGAAACGCCACGAGCGCCTTGATTTTAAGGCTTGGTGCCGGTGGTGGGAGTCGAACCCACACGACTTTTTACGGTCCCGGGATTTTAAGTCCCGTGCGTCTGCCATTTCGCCACACCGGCGGTTTTTGATGACCAATTACTTATGCGGCACTTGCGGTGGTCCGCTTGGCGCTAGGCAAGGTAATCGGTGAGATAGCCTCGCCATGCAAGCCAAAGCAAAGCGGCGCAAACCTCGTTCGGATACTTACTCCAAAGTCTTCGATTCCCGCAAGCATCGCGTGCGCGGCATGTGGATTCGCAACGGTCGTTTCTTCGGCAATATCAGGCTCGCCAATGCAACGGGTTGAACTACCCTCCGACGCAAGTTTCGCATGGGGCAGGGAATCACAGCATGGCCATCCCCCGGTCGGACTCCGGTCAACACCTGGAGCCTGCCCCTCGACGCCCCAGCCTCTCCTCCTCACTGACCGCGTATGCACTGGATTGCCCCATCCGAGAAAGACACCGCCACGGCGACACTCGAAAAGCGCCTCTGGGACGCCGCCAAGCAGGCAGTGCCTGCACCCCACTTTGCGGAAACGGATTTCAATGGTGGCCGTCCGCAAGGACTCCCCGGTCTCATCCTCGGCGACACGTTCACCAAGGACGGCTTCGACCGCGCCGCCGCCGGCAAGAAATGGACCTTCAACTACATGCTCGCCAACCCGCCCTTCGGCGTGGAGTGGAAGCAGGAGCAGCGCTAGGCCATCGTCGCGCTGCCCGAACAGCTCTTTTACAACACCGGCATCTCCACCTACCTCTGGGTGCTCACCAACCGGAAGGAGTCCGATGCCGGACGGGCGCATTCCCGCAAGGGCAAGGTGCAGCTCATCGACGCCCGCCCGTTCTGGGTGCAGATGGAGAAAAGCCTCGGCAACAAGCGGCATCGCATCGGCGACCCCTCCGACAAGGAGAAAGATCCCGACCACATCTGAGAACTCACCAAAATCTTCGGCGACTGCCGCCCGCGTCGCCGGCCTCCCCGCCAACCCGCCCCTCAAACCCTCTGGCGTTGAGTGGTTGGGAAAAATCCCGAAGCACTGGGCTGTGATGAAGGTCAAGTTCGTCGCGAAAATGGAAAGCGGCCACACGCCAAGTAGGTCGGAGCCGTCAAACTGGGTAGACGACGAGTGCGTGATTCCGTGGGTGTCCCTGAACGACACAAAACACCTCAAGGAGCACGACTACATCGGAGACACGGCGGTGAGAATTGGTGAGGAAGGAATGAAGAACACCTCCGCACACCTTTTGCCGGACGGAGTCGTGGTCTTCACTCGGGACTCCACAATCGGCCTCACGGCGATAACAACGTGTCCGGCCGCCGTCTCTCAGCACATTATCGCTTCGGTGCCGGGCCCAAGAATTACGCCGAAATACCTGCTGCTCTCCTTCAAGGTGATGCAGCAATACCCTTGAGAGTTTCACCTTTGGCTCAACCTTGCAAACCATCGGATGTTCGTAAACTCGTCACCCCGTTCCCACCCCTCCCCGAACAAGCCGTCATCGCCGCGTATCTGGACGAGGAGACGGCGGAGCTGGACGCGCTGGTGGGGAAGGTGGAGGAGGCGGTGGAGCGGTTGCAGGAATACCGCACCACCCTCATCACCGCCGCCGTCACCGGGAAGATTGACGTGCGGAAGAGGTCACCCATGCGTAACGCCGCCCAGCGCCAGCCCCGCTGCGCTTCGGCCCATCCCCAGCCCCAACGGGGCGTGAGATGCCAGCCCAGGGCAACGCCCTGGGTTGTCGCACCGCAAAACACCCCAAGCCCTAAAAGGGCGGCCCAATCGGCGTCGCCATTCACCCACCACCAACACGCCCGTTGTTCCGGCGGTTTGTATCGCCCTTTCAGGGCTTTGATCCCCTTCCACGTCCAACCCAGGGCGTTGCCCTGGGCTGGATTGTTGCCGCCCCGTTGGGGCTTTTCCTGCTTCCTCGACGGGATTGCCGGGTTAACGTAATTTCATCGCATGAGCCGCGTGGCCATCAACAAAGACCTCATTCGCTGGGCGGTGGACCGCTCCGGCCAGGAGGAGTCTGCCTTGGTAGAGCGGTTTCCCAAATTGCCGCAGTGGGAATCCGGAGAGGTGCAGCCCACGTTCAAGCAGTTGGAGGATTTCGCCAAAGCCACGCTGACGCCCTTCGGTGCGTTCTTCCTGCCCGCGCCGCCAGAAGAGAAATTACCCGTGCCGGATTTCCGCACGATGCGGGATCAGCGTCCGCGACGGCCCAGCGCGGCGTTGCTGGAGACGATTTACCAGATGCAGCGGCGGCAGGAATGGATGCGGGAATATCTGATTGAAGAGGGTGCGGAAGCGTTGCCGTTCATCGGCACAGTCACGCTGCCGTCGAGTCCGCTGGCGGCGGCGGAGAGCATCCGTCGCACCCTCGGCATGGAAGACGGCTGGGCGGAACTGCATCCGATATGGTCGACCGCGTTGCTGGGTTTGCGTCGGGCGGTGGAAGACACCGGCGTGCTGGTCGTCGTCAACGGAGTGTTCGGCAACAACACGCCGCCATGCCCCACGCCTACACCGAAGACCAGCTTGTCGAGCAGCCCGCCATCGGGTTGTTCGCGGAGCAAGTGGCGTTGCCACACCCTCATCCCCGTCCCTTTTCCCATTGGGAGAAGGGCCAGGGGATGAGGGTGGGCAGCTTGCGCTGCCACCCGAGGCCATCACCGCCGCCGTGGATGAATTGACCCGCGACCTTTCGGCGATGAGCCTGGAAGCGGACAGGGCAGCTTGACCAATACTTGACTGACACTTGACCCAAGATTGACGCATTGGCAGACTGTCGCGCATGAGTTACCAACCGCAATTCATCATCACCCCGGCGCTGCTGGCGGGGGTGGAAAGCATCGCCGCCCTGCGGGAGCGCATTCAGGGCGCGGCGGTGCAAGTGCCGTGGATTCCCGCGCTGCAAAAGGACACGCGGGCGCGCAACACGCACAGTTCGACCGCCATCGAGGGCAATCCGCTGACGCTGGAGGAAGTCCGCGCCTTGGAGGAAGGGAACGACCGTGGCCGCACCGGTGCGCGCGCGACGCGAGGTGCTGAATTATTTCGCCGCGCTGCGGCATGTCGAGAAGCAGGCGGCGAAGAAGCGGTTGACGCACGAGGATATTTTCCGGCTGCACGCCATCATCGCGGGCGAGGTGATGGATCAGGGCGAGGCGGGGCGTTACCGGACGATGCGGGTGCGGGTGGGGCAGTATGTGCCGCCACCGCCGGAGGATGTGTCGGGCCTGATGTTCGAGCTGCTGGAATGGTGGAACAAGGAAGCGCCGGGAATCTCGCCGGTGCTGAGTTCGGCCATCGTGCATCATCGCTTCGAGACGATTCATCCGTTTGCCGATGGCAACGGGCGCACGGGCCGGGCGCTGGCGTTGTGGGAGCTTTACCGGCGCGGGTTTGATTCGCATCACATTTTCGCGGTGGACGAATTTTACTGGGAGGATCGTCCGCGCTACTACGCGGCGCTGGATGCGGTGCGGCGCGAAGGCGACGACTTGACCTCATGGCTGGAGTATTGCGCGCGAGGGTTTGCGCCAAACGCTGGAGCGGGTCTGGGAGCGGATGGGGCAGCTTTCGGTTTCCACGGCACGCGAGAAGTTGGTGCTCCGCCCGCGTCAGGAGCAATTGCTGAAGCTCCTCGGCAAGAGCGGGGGCATGACGCCGTCCGAACTCTGGGCGGCACTGAAGGTGTCGAAGCAGGGCGCGATGGACTTGCTGCGTCCGCTGGTGAAAGCGGGATTGGTCAAGCGCGTGGGCACGCTGAAAACCGGGCGTTACGTTCTCCAATGAGCGCGGACGCCTACACCGAAGACCAGCTTGTCGAGCAGCCCGCTATGCGGCTGTTTGCGTCTAGGGGTTACAGCTCATGATGGAGGGCCTCCAGGACGTAAGTTCCGTCCACCGAGCCACGTCGGCTGACCCTTTAAATGAACTCACGCTAGAGTCAGCTTGTGCGGTCGAAAAGACATTACTTCACGGCGGCTGCTAAAGCTCAAATTTGAGGAAATGCAGGCCCATGATGCGTCCGGTGACGGTGTCCCGGCTCAGGTTCGGAGCGCCGATGCCGGCCTCGGGTTTGGCCATCGGATTGATGGGGGCCAGGACATTGGGCGACTGGAGAAACTGGCCAATCACTCCGTTCTTGGCCTCGGTCCACCGGTCCTCCGGCAGAATGCCTTTGTCCAAAGAAACAGGCCGCTCCACCTTGACCTCGTTCAGGTTCTGAGCAGGCTGCGGCTTCTCGGGACTCGGCTGGGGCTTCGCTGTTTCAAGGACTTGTTCCGGCGGGGCCGCGATCAAAACTGCAGTCCAAGCCGCTGACAACACTACAAGCGTGCGCGATTTCATGATGTCCTCCTGGATTTGCCGCAAACATCGGACCGTCCGCGCCTTTGTCAAGCGGGGTGAAAGCCAACGGCATCCGGTCTCACCGGGGCCAGGCTGAACCTTGTATCGTCTGGTCCGCGGGTGGGCAATCCGCGGGACGGTGCGTGGCAGGGTTTCCCGCAGATCATCGCGCGCGCTGCGGGGTGGGGCCAAATCTGCATTTCCAAATCCGTTTCCGCATCCTACCCTTGCGACCTACGTATGATCCTGGTGCTGGACAATTACGATTCGTTTACGCACAACCTGGTTCAATACCTCGGGGAGTTGAACGTGCAGATGAAGGTGGTGCGCAACGACAAGATCACTTTGGACGAGATTCGCGAGCTCGATCCGGAACGCATCCTGGTCTCGCCGGGACCCTGCTCACCGCGGGAAGCGGGCATCTCCAACCAGGTGATCCTCACCTTTGGACCGACCCGCCCTGTTTTTGGTGTGTGTCTTGGCCACCAGTGCATCGGGCATGCGTTTGGGGGAAACGTGATCGTGAACTACCGTCTGATGCATGGGAAGACCTCGCTGGTGAAGCACAACGGGGAAGATCTCTTTGAAGGCATGCCCAACCCGTTTGCCGCCACCCGCTACCATTCGCTGGTCATCGAGCGGAAATCGATGCCGGCCTGCCTCGAAATCACGGCCGAAACCGACGAAGGCGAGGTCATGGGGGTCCGCCACCGCGAATATCCCATCCACGGGGTTCAGTTCCATCCCGAGAGCATCCTGACCGATCACGGCCGCACCATCGTGGCCAACTTCCTGAAGATCGGTTCACCGCGCGTTGCGGCCTGATTACCGGCAGCGCTCGCTCCCAATGCCGGTCGAGAATCGCATTCTTAAGGTCCAAAAGCGCAACCGTGCGCTGGTCCGTTTCGACGCCGCGCGCATTCGCGATGCGATTTTGCGGGCGGGCCGAGCCGTGGGGGGCTTTCACCAGGACCTCATGCCGGGCCTCAATGAACGGGTTTTTCCCCCGGGCGCCGACGACGAGTCGATTGCGGACTCGCTCATGGATTCCGTCCTCCTGACGCTCAACTCGGATTCGCACCATCTGATCGTCAACTTTCCCCCCTCCATCGAGTGCATCCAGGATCAGGTGCTGCATGTGCTGCGCAGCCACGGGCTTCAGCGTACGGCTGACGCTTATGCGTGTTATCGATGGAGCCGGCACTGGCTGCGCGAGGGGGACTTGACGGACGCGCAATTCGTGGGCAACGGACTCGACACCGGTCGTCAGCGTGCGGCGCTGGACTGGAATCGGGAGCGGGGATGCCACACGCAGGAGGGTCTCAACGAAGTTGTCCGTTGTGGCGGGCTGGGAAGCTTGATTGAGGCGGCGATCGGGCGCTACGAGGATTCGTTGTCGCGAACGGTCGCGGCGGTCACCGGGCGGTTGAACCGGGGGGATCGCCTGCGGCTGATCTGGATTGCCGGTCCGTCCTGTTCCGGCAAGACCACCACCACCATCAAGCTGACCCGGCAACTGGAACGCGCGGGACTGCGGTTTCTGATGCTCAACCTGGACGACTATTTCTGGCCGTTGGTGGAGCATCCGACCGACTGGATCAACGATCGCAATTACGAGACGCCCGAGGCGCTGGACATCCAGTTGATCAACGAGCACGTGCGGAGGCTGCTGGACGGGCACGAGGTGGAGAAGCCCGTCTACAGTTTCAAGGAGGGCCGGCGTGTGGGAACGAAAGCCGTGCGCCTGGGCGGGGATCAGGTCCTGTTGCTCGACTGCCTTCACGGGCTGTATCCGCCGCTTGTCGAGGGGATCCAGCGTCGGGCCGAGTTCCGGATCTTCGTCGATGCCAGCAGCGCGGTGTATGAGGGAGACGGCACCTCGAAACGGTTCGTGCGCGACACCGACGTCCGGCTCCTGCGGCGGATGCTGCGGGACAGCCGCCACCGCAACGCCAGCCCGCTCTTCACCCTGCTTCACTGGCATTATGTCCGGGCTGGCGAACTGTTCAGCATCCTGCCCCTCGAAGGCCGCGCCGATGCCGTGGTCGATGGCGGTTTTCCGTTTGATTTGCCCGTCATGCATCCCCGGCTTTGCGGTGAGGGCGGGGTGCTGCCGGTTCTGGAGGCCTTGCGGGATTATCCGGGATTCCTCGATGCGCGGATCCGGCTGCAACGATTGGAACGGATTCTGAAGAACACCGTCGGCCTTCCGCCGGAAGCTTTGCACCAGCGCACCCTCATCCCTGGAGACGCCGTGATACGCGAGTTCATCGGCGGCGGCACGATGCATCTGCCGCACAACGAGTAGGCTGGCGAATTCCCGGGATGTCGCAACACCGCATCAGTGCGACAACCATCCGTGGGCCAACTTCCAGCCCGAGCGGTCCAACAGCAACAAGACCGCGGGCAGAACCGTCAGCGCGGCCAGGCAGCCCTGTGACCCTCGGATCGATCGTGCGCAGTTCGCGCACGAACCGTTCCTGTGCGGCGCGTTCCCACACATTCTCCTTGGGATACACCTGCAACAGAAGTTTCCCCGTGCGACCGATGAAGCGGGATCGCAGGTCCGATGGCAAGTCCTCCGCGCGCAACGCCGCCCGGTTGTCCTGCTGCTGGAGCGCCCCGAGCAGGGTGGCCACATCGTTGAACAACGCCTGCTGATAGTGCGTCAGTTTCTCCGCACACAGCTCGGGTGCTTCGGAAGCGAGGGCCCGACGCCAGCCGTCCAGGGTTATCGGGCCGTGATGCCCCGGCCTGTTCAGGACCGGAACGGAACACCACGCCCACCGCGGCAGCTAGAGGTGCGCAACGATGTTGTCGCCAAACTCGGAGCACTTGATCTGGGTTGCGCCATCCATCTGCCGCGCGAAGTCGTAGGTGACGCGCTTCGAGCCGATGGCGCCCTTGAGCCCCTTGAGGATCAGGTCCGCCGCTTCGGTCCAGCCCATGTGCCGGAGCATCATTTCGCCCGACAGCACCACGGAACCTGGATTGACCATGTCTTTGTCCGCGTATTTGGGCGCGGTGCCGTGCGTGGCCTCGAAGATGGCGTGGCCGGTAAGGTAGTTGATGTTTCCGCCGGGAGCGATGCCGATGCCGCCCACCTGGGCCGCGAGCGCGTCGCTGAGATAATCCCCGTTCAAATTCAAGGTGGCGATCACATCAAAATCCTCGGGCCGCGTCAGCACCTGCTGCAGGGCGATGTCGGCAATGGCATCCTTGATGACGATGCCCGCGCCGGGACGTCCGTCGGGAATCCGGCACCAAGGACCGCCGTCGATTTCCACCGCGCCAAATTCCTTGCGGGCCAGGTCGTAGCCCCAATCGCGAAAGGCGCCCTCGGTGAACTTCATGATGTTGCCCTTGTGGACGATTGTGACGCTCTTGCGCCCGTTGGCGATGGCGTATTCGATGGCCGCGCGCACCAGGCGTTGAGTGCCTGGTTTGCTGACAGGTTTGATGCCGATCCCGACGGTGTCCTGGGCTTCGCTGCCGAACCGGATCTTCTTGAAGGCGGCGGGCAGCTCGGTCCGGATGAATTTCAGCACCTTCATTGCCTCCACGGAACCGGCCTGATAATCGATGCCGGCGTAGATGTCCTCGGTGTTTTCCCGAAAAATGACCATGTCGACCTTTTCGGGACGTTTCACCGGCGAGGGCACCCCCTGAAAGGTACTGCACCGGACGCAGGCAAACGTAGAGATCCAGCATCTGGCGAAGGGCCACGTTGAGTGACCGGATACCGCCGCCCACCGGGGTGGTCAGGGGGCCCTTGATCCCCACCAGAAATTCCTTGAAGGCCTCGACCGTGTCGTCGGGCAGCCAGGTGTCGAACTTGTCTTTGGCAGCCTGGCCGGCGAAGACTTCCATCCAGGCAATGCGCCGGCGTCCGCCGTAGGCCTTGGCCACCGCCGCGTCAAACACGCGTTCACTGGCCGCCCAGATGTCGCGACCGGTGCCGTCGCCGCGGATGAAGGGGACGATGGGTCGGTCCGGCACGTTCAGTCTGCCGGATTGGATGCCGATCTTGCCGCCCTCGGGAATGGTGCAGGTCGAGTATGCCATAGGGAGTCAAACTCAGGAAACAGTTGCAACGGTCAGACGGGCCTTCTGCGGTTGGGAAGTGCCGGAGCCCAGCACCTTTCGAATCCGATCAACCAACGCGGTCGCGGTCAACCCGTGCTTTTCCCGCAGGTAGCCCACGGTGCTGGCGTGTTCGATGAACTCATCCGGCCATCCCAATCGGACCACCGGGGTGGCGACCTCCGCCTCGCTGAACAACTCCAGCACCGCCGACCCGTACCCGCCCTGCAGCGCATGGTCCTCCAGCGTGGCGACCACCTCCGCCGAGCGTCCAAAGAACTCGTGCACACCGGCATCCAGCGGCTTGAAGAAACGCGGATTGACCAGGGCGACGTCGTGTCCCTCCTCCCGCAACTGCTCTGCCGCCTGGCGGGCCACGCTTTGCATGTTGCCGAGGGCGAACAGGGCAACGCGATGGTCGCCGGTGTTCTGAAAACCCTGAATGACCTCCGCCTTGCCAATCTCGATCAGTCCGGGCTGTTCCTTGATGGGCACTCCCTCCGCCGCGCCACGCGGGTAGCGGATGAAGCAGGGATGTTTTTGGAGGCTGGCGGTGTACATCATGTCCTGCAACTCGTCCTCATCTTTCGGCGCCATCCCGATGACATTGGGCAGGCAGCGGAGGTAGGAAATGTCAAACAACCCGTGATGGGTCGGGCCATCATTGGCCGACAACCCGGCGCGGTCCATGCAGAAGATCACCGGCAGATCCTGCAGGCAGATGTCGTGGTGGATGCAATCGTACGCACGCTGCAGGAAGGTGGAGTAAATCGCCACCACGGGACGGAAACCCATGGTCGCCATGCCTGCCGCGAAAATCACCGCGTGCTCCTCAGCAATGCCCACATCGAAATACCGGTCCGGAAAGGCCAGATCGAGCTGCTTCAGGCCGGTTCCGCTCGGCATGGCAGCGGTGACCCCCACCAGCGTGGTGTCCTTCCGGCAGAGCTTCACCAGCGTGTCGCCCATGACGTCCTGGTAATTGGGCGGCGTGCCCGGCTGGGGATTGGGCGTGAAACCCGTCTGAACATCATACGGCCCAAGCCCGTGAAACTTCTCGGGATGCTGGAGCGCGGCCTCGAATCCCTTCCCTTTCTGGGTCAGGATGTGGATGACGATCGGTTCCTCGAATGTCCTGGCGAATTCAAGGGTGCGAATGAGCAGCGGCAGGTCGTGTCCGTCGATGGGGCCGAGATAGCGAACCCCCATCTCCTCGAAAAGAATGGCGCTCCCGTAACCCCCGCGGCCATCCGTGCCGGGTCCCACCGGGGCCTGTTCCAGCGAGATGTCGGTCATGGCCCCTTTGAGAAACTCCTCAGCCTTGTGTCCGAGCTTGAGCGCCCAATCGCCCTTGGGCAGCCGACGCAACCACTGGGCGAAATCGTGCGCCAGCTTGTTGTAGCGCCGGTCCGTGGTCAGCTTGCCCAGGTAGGTGGCGATGGCGCCCACATTCTTGGCGATGCTCCACTCGTTGTCGTTCAGGATGCCAATGAACCGCCGGGTGGTGCTGGCGAGGTTGTTGAGGGCCTCGAACGAGATGCCGTTGGTCAGGGCGGCGTCGCCAAAAATGCACACCACGTGCTCGTTGGTTCCGCGCCGGTCGCGCGCGGCGCACATGCCCAGCGCTGCGGAGAGCGCGGTGCCGGCATGACCGGCACCATAGCAGTCATGGTCGCTTTCGGAGCGCAGGGCAAACCCATTCAACCCCCCGGTGGTCCGGATGGTGTGGAACCGATCCCTCCGTCCGGTCAACAGCTTGTGCACATAACATTGGTGACTGACGTCCCAGACGAACTTGTCCCGCGGCGTCTCAAAGACGCGGTGCAGGGCCAGGGTCAGCTCGACCACGCCGAGGTTCGGACCGAGGTGCCCGCCGTTCTTGGAAAGCACCGTGATCAGTTCCTCCCGGATTTCCCCGGCCAACTGCTGCAACTGGGGTTCAGGTGAGTTTCTTGACGTAGACCGGGCTGTCCACCTTTTCGAGGTAACGACTCATGTCAGTCTTCTGAAGTTTCGATCGCCAGGGGCTTGAGTTTGAGGGTGCCGTCCGCGGCCTTTTCCAACTGCTGGATCTTGATCTCGGCATCCTCCAGCCGGGCCTGGCAGGCCTGGGCCAGGTTCATGCCCTCTTCATACCGGGCCAGCAGGGTTTCCAAAGGCAACTCACCCGCCTCCATCGCTTCCACAATGGATTCGAGCTTCTGCAACGATTCCTCAAAAGGCAGCTTGTCGGATTTGCCGCCTTCGGGATTCCTGCCCGGTTTGGACATGCCGCAAGACTAGGACAAAGGGGAGCAGGCGTCCAGCCTTGCCTCACCCTTGGGGCGCCGCCCCTGTCCGGATGCGTTTGATCATCGCCACCAGGACCATCGCCAGGCCCAACGCGCACACAATGGCGGCGCCCGTGGGCACATCCAGCTCGTACGACGCGTAAAGCCCCGCCACACTCGACAGCATGGACACGGTCCAGCCGACCGCCAGACAACCCGACAATGTGGCCGCCAGGTAATTTCCGCACACGGCCGGCACGATCAGATAGGAAAACACCAGCAAGACCCCGCCCACGTGCACGAAGCTGGTCACCACCAGGCCAAACAACGCGTAGAACAGGAAATCCCACAAGCGCAGAGACCAGGCCGACGGCTGGCTGGCTGCTGGATCAAAGGACAGGGCAATGAACCGTCGTCGAAATGAGAAGTGCACGACCCCAATCAGCAGAAACAGCCCGCCGGTCTGCCAGATGTCGCTCCAGCTCACCGTCAGCAGATCGCCCACGAGTGTCTTCTGAAGTTCTTCCTTGCCATGCGGACTGTAGCTCAACAGCAGGATCCCGGCGGCGGCAGCCACCACGTAAACAATGCCAATGAGGGCCTCCTGCGGCACCCGCCCGCCCTTGCGTTCGCGCGTGAAGGTGAAGATCAGGGCGCCGGCCAGGGTGAAACCCAGCGACCAGAGATAGTTGTGCGGGTCGTGGGCTTCGTGGCCGAGCAGCAGGCAGACGCATGTGCCCAGGGTGGCCACCTGCGCCAGGGCCAGGTCCACGAAGATCACACCCCGCCGAACAATGTGCAGCCCGTAGTAGACCAGAATGCCCGGCAGAACGAGGCACGCGACCAGGGGCCGCGCCATGATTTCCAATGCTTCGTGCATACCGGCCCTTTCAGTGCTTCGAGGATTTCCCGCCGAAGGCGTCGGCCAGTGACTTCACCAGGTAGTCCATCATGGCGATGTAGCCGCCGTCGGTTCCTTTGACACCGCCGGGGAACTGCGTCACATCCACCAAGGTGGCCCCGGTTTCGTCCGCCACCCGCTCCGCCGTCTTCCGGCTCAGATACGGGTCCACGATGATCACCCGGGCGTTTGTTTCCCTCATGCGGGTGATCAGTCCTGCCAGATGGCCGGGGGTTGGAGGCAGACCGGGTTTCGGTTCCAGGAACAGGTCAAGCCGCAGATCGAACCGTTTGGCCAAGTAGGGCCAGGAATTGTGGTAGGACACGAGGTGGAGGCCCTTGAATGGGGCGAGGGTTGTTTTCCACGCGTCCATCCGCGCGTTCAATTCATCGATGAACCGCCGGGAATTGGCCCGATAGGCCTCCCCGTGCGAGGCGTCAAGTTGAGCGAACACCGTGGCGAGGTGTCGCGCGACAATCTGTGCATTCACAGGGTCCGTCAGATAGTGGGGATTGCCCGCCGCGTGGATATCCCCCTGCGACCGGTCGAGCCCGGCGGGCACCTCCAGCATGGTCACCCCTTCGTTGCACCGGACGTTGCCGGGCGCGCCGTTGGCGATCCTGGCGTTGCGGGATCCCTGCAGCAACGGCGGCAGCCAGCCGGCTTCCAATTCGGCTCCGCCCTGGAGCAGCACATCCGCACGGTTCAGCTTCATGATGAAGCTGGGTTTGGGATCCACGAAATGTGGATCTTCCGTGGGCCGCGCGAGGGTGGTGAGGCTGATGGCCTCCCCGCCGACGACCTCCGCGATCGATGCGATGTCGGGTGTGGTGGCCACCACGTTGAGTTTCGCCGCACCGGTGAGTGCGGGGGCGAGCCCGGCGAAGACCAGGATCAGTGTTCGATTCATGGGAAGCCTTGCGTCTGTGTGTTGCGGGGGTGGATCAGAACTTGTGCGCTGCGTGAGCGCCGAGGATGAATTCGAACTGCAACCAGACCGAGTGGTCAAGACCGACATCCCGCCGGTCGTCGTAGTTGTATTGCAGCCGCACCTTCGAAAACTCGGTTGGATACCAGGTGAGGTTGGGTGAAAGGCGCCAGCGCGCGTCCCGTAGCAAGTCGTTGCCCGCCGGTTCTCCGCCGCCCGTGCCATCAGCAACCAGGAGTCCGCGCTCCTCATAGTCTCCGGTGCGGCGATCCAACCAGTCCAAGCGCAATCCGGCAGTCCAGCCCTTGCAGAATCCGTAAACCAACTGGGTGTAGAGGCCGTAGTCGCTCAGGGTCTCTCCATCCATGATGGCTGGATTTCCTCCATTGCCTGGATCCAGCAGAATGCCGGGGTCGTTGCGGGTCCCCGCCTCACTCCAGTCATACCTGCCCGCGCCGGTCCGGCGCCACAGGCCTTCGGTCTGCCATTTCACAAACGGGAATCCGCCGTGGTGCGTCACCGGTTTCCACTTGAAGGTGATGTCCGCGCCATAGATTTCCGTGCGGGTATCGCCACTGTCCTCTGCGCCGAGTGCGTTCGGCCCGAACGCGGCGGACGCCCCGACCAAGAGGGTGAACTCGTCGGAAAGCTCGAAGGAACTGACCAGGCGCGGGGTCAGGAGCAAGTCCGCAAAAGTCGCCACGCCACGATCGTTCTCCGCATGTCGGTAGGCGAACGGCAACCCCTCCTCCTCGCTGCCGTGGCTGTGACCTCCGCCACCCCGAAAGCTCGCCGCCGTCTCCCCCTGGCTGTTCTGAACGCCAACGATCAATTCCGAGTAGAAAGGCGTGGGAGCCAGCCACGCCAGATGCGCCCCGGGATTGCGCAAACCATCCGGCCCCAGAAACCGTCCGTTGACCAGCGGCGTGTCCACAAAATCCCACGTGTGCAAATGCGTCGGATTGTGTCGCCCGAACTCGCTGTAGATCTGACCGCCGCGCAACTTGAGATTGGCGGGAAGCGACACCGTTTCCATCCATCCTTCCTCCATCTCGAAGAACGATTCCCCCTCGGCATCGACCGAGAAGTTCAGCGTCGCCAATCCTCGGAAGTAAGGATCCACCGCGCCAGTGAACGTGGCCTCGACCCCCTGCACGGTGAATCCGCGCTGATTCGGGTCATGCCCGCCCAGCTCCGTTCCGCCTTCGATGTCATCCGCCGTGGACCCGCCGGCAGCAAACGTGCCCACCAGTCCGACGTCCATGTAGGCCTGGGCCCCGCCGATGCGGATGGGGTCGGTCGGGGACCAGGGTTTCGTTTCCGCGCCAGGCGCCTGGGTTGCGGGCGGAGGGCTCGGGCTGGCTTCAACAACCGCGGGGGCGTTGGTGATGCCTCCCTGGCTTTCCATCGCCTGGATGCGCTGTTGGATGGTGTTGACCGCGGTTTGATGCTGTTGCATGGCCCGCTCGAACGCCTCGTTGGTTTGGCGCAGTTGTTCCTTCAGTTCCGACAACTCGCTGGTCGTGCCACCGGACTCAGCCATGACTGCCGCCGGGCACACGGCGGCCAGCAAGTAAATCAGCAATCTCTTCTTCATTGGTTCCTTTCACCGGATTCAACCGGTGCATTCAGGTTTCGGGATTCCCGGAACAACACAAATCCGCAGGCGTCCTGCGGCCGGAAATCCCTTCACCCGTCAGGAACCTGCTTCGAAGTACGGCGAAGGAATCGCGGGCGGTGGCCGGGCGGCGTGAGGCTGGAAGAAATCACCGCCCATGGGGACGTCCGCCCCCCTGGTAAGTTCCAAAGTCATCGGTCGAGCCAACCGTATGACGTGCACCGGGGTCGGGGTGGACTCGAACGAGGCGCCGGCAAATTCGGTCAGCAGGCATTGGTGTTGTCCGGAAGACGCATCGTCGTGCACCTGATGGTGGAGCTGGGGCACGGCCGCCAGGAGGTGAACCGACACCCAAAGCAAAAGCATCGCCGTCGCCAGGGCGGAAAATCGCCCCTGACGCAAAAGGCTTCGCACGCCGGCGTCGTTCACGTCCCCAGCTTTAAGCGATCTGCATTTGTCCTTGCAAGCCATTGTTGCTTGTCTGCGAGCTGCTCAACGGGCGCCCGGGGGGCAAACGGCAGGCCACGCGAGCGGTCCCCATCTCCAGCGTGGACCTTCGCGACTGCGCTCGGGGCACAATGGTATCAACCGGAAGGCATCTGGCGGGCGCGGGTTTTAACCTGTTGCGGGTTTAACCTTGATGCCGGTTGAGCGCCCGGGCAGAGTGTCCGCGCCAGGGCCCATGGAATGTGGACCTACAAACCCCGTCAGGGCCGGAAGGCAGCAGCGGTAGTTCGCTCCGCATCTGCCGTGGTCACCCTGGCAATCTCGATTTACGATTTACGATTTGCGAGTGTTCTCACGGCACGCAACCGGGACACTGGATCGAGGTCGTCAATCGCAAATCGTAAATGACATATCAGGTCATCGCCCGCAAATACCGTCCGCAGCGATTCAGCGAGGTGGTAGGCCAGGAGCACGTCACCCAGACGCTGTCCAACGCCATTCAACAGAATCGGATCGCCCACGCGTTCCTCTTTTGCGGCCCGCGCGGCACCGGCAAGACCACCATCGCCCGCATCTTCGCCAAGTGCCTCAACTGCACCGACGGCCCGACGTGTGGATTTTTCCGACGACGATCCCCGTTGCCAGGAGATCGCCGAGGGACGGTCCATGGACGTTTTGGAAATCGACGGCGCCAGCAACAACGGCGTCGAGCAGGTGCGCGAACTGCGGGAGACCGTCAAGTACGCCCCCGCCACCGCGCGCTTCAAGATCTACATCATCGACGAGGTGCACATGCTCAGCACGGCGGCCTTCAACGCCCTGCTCAAGACGCTCGAGGAGCCGCCAGCCCACGTGAAGTTCATGTTCGCCACCACTGAACCGGAAAAGGTGCTGTCCGACCATCCTCTCGCGCTGCCAGCGTTTCGACCTCCGCCGGATCCCCCTGAATCTGATCATCCAACACATCGATTCCATCGCCCGACAGGAGCAGGTGAAGGTGGACGACAACGCGCTGCACGCCATCGCCCGCGGGGCCGACGGCTGCATGCGCGACGCCGAATCCACCCTGGACCAGCTCATCAGCTTTTGCGGAAATGAAGATCGTCGAAGGCGATGTGCTCTCCATGTTTGGCCTGACGGCGCAGAGTCAGGTGGCTGAATTGGCGGGGGCGGTGCTCGCCGGCGATGCCCAAGGGGCGTTGCGCGACTTGAACCGGCTCGCCAGTAGTGGCAAAGAGCTTGGACGGCTCATTGCGGACCTGCTGGCCCATTTTCGAAACGTGCTGTTGTTCCAGGTGTCGAACGGGGACCTGAGCCTCCTGGAAGTCTCTGAAGCGCAGGCGGCGGCGCTCAAAGCCCAGGCTCAAGTGGCGGATTCGTCGGTCCTCAACCGCATCCTGGAGGTCTTGGCAGATGCGGAACTGCGCTTTCGCGACACCGTTTCGCGAAAAATCCTGCTGGAAGTGACCTTGATGAAGGCCATCGAAGCACGGAACGCGGTGAGTATCGATACCCTGCTGCGAACCCTGAACGGTCTGCGCTCCGGGCAGCCCGCCGCGCCTGCTCCTTCGGCCGCCCGTGCTCCGTCCGCCTCTCTATCGCGTCCGGCCCCAGTCCTTTCCTCGCCGCCAGCGTCGGCAGCCCCCCCCGCTGAGCCGTCCGGGTCCCGTGAGCCCAACCTCGAGGCCCTCTGGAGCCAGCTCCTGGAAGCAGTGGCCCGGGTCAGCAAGTTCGCACACACGTATCTGGTGCAGGCCCATCCGGTTTCCCTGTCCAAGAATCTGCTGACCATTGGGTTTGATCCCGAGTTCGAGGATCAAATGGGCCTGGCAGACAACTCCAAGACCCATGACCTGCTCCAAACCAGGCTGGCCGAATTGGGACATCCGGGCACGATGGTCAAGTTCGTCAAAGCCGAGGTTGCGGTGAGGCCCAAACCCCTGTCGCCACCTCCGCCGGAGAACCCGCCTGCCACCCTCCCGCCCGTGGCAGTGCCCCTCCCGCCACGCGAAGGCTCCCCCAAGGCACCGGACAGGGCGGCCAAGAAACCTGCCGCCCCATCGCTCAGCAAAGAGGATTTCAAGAATGATCCCCTGATCGCCAAAGCGTTGGAGGTGTTCAAAGGCCAGATCGTGGATGTCCGGGGCTAAACCGGGACTCGCCTTGCCTGCCACTCCCGGCTAGGGTTTGCGCATGTCGAGCATCGGCAAACTCATGAAGCAGGCTGCGCGTATGCAGCAGCAGATGGAACAGATCCAGGCGGAACTGGCACGGCGGACCGTGGAAGCCACCAGCGGCGGCGGCGCCGTGAAAGTCGTCGCCAAATGCGACGGATCGCTGGGGGCGATCAAAATCAACCCCCAGGCACTGAATCCGGAGGACGCTCAATTGTTGGAGGACATGATCCTCTCGGCCGCCAATCAGGCGCTGGCTCAGGCCAGGGAAATCTCGAACGCGCAAATGCAGAAGGCCACGTCCGGCCTGAACCTGCCGGGATTGTGAGGAGCAAAAGCGCGCGGCGCTGCACCGTGGATCGGTGCAACCCTTGAACGATTGAACCCTTCACGATCCAACGTCTCCCATGCCCGCCCTGCCTGAGCCCATCCTCCGCTTGATTGCCGCCCTGCGGCGACTGCCGGCGGTCGGTCCACGATCCGCCGAGCGCATGGCCCTCTACCTGGTGCAATCCCCCAGAGAACAGTCGATGGAGCTGGCCGAGGCCATCGGCGAGGCTCGGGAACGCACCCGTTTGTGTTCAGTGTGCGGCGGACTGACGGACACCGATCCCTGCAAGTTCTGCACGGATGACCGGCGCGACGCCTCAGTGCTCTGCGTGGTGGAGCAGGCTGTGGATATCCTGAGCATCGAGAAGAGCGGGACCTACCGCGGACAATTCCACGTGCTAGGTGGCAAGATCGCTCCACTGGACGGAGTAGGGCCGGAGGATCTGCGCATCGCCCCGTTGGAGCAGCGTCTGGCCCATGGAGGCATTGCCGAGGTGATCCTCGCGCTCGGAACCGACGTCGAGGGGGACGCAACCAGTCATTATCTCTCGAAGCGGCTGGCGCGCCCGGGACTGCGAGTTACGCGGATTGCCCACGGCCTGCCGGCGGGTGCGGGGCTGGAATTTGCCGACGAACTGACCCTGTCCCGCGCGCTCGAAGGCCGGCGGGAGATGGGCTCCTGACATCACATTTGTTCAAGAACCTGTTTCCTGTGAAACGATGCGAGGGTGCCTGGAATTCCCCGCAAACAGGAGGAAAGTCTCTTCGAGCCCCCCTCTCAGACCGTCCCTGCTTTCCCAACCCGGCGGCGATCTGGCAAGTTCCTAGGAACAGTGATCGAGGATGTTGCTGAGGGCTTCGATGCAGCGCGCGTTCTCGGAGGGCGTGCCGACCGAGATGCGAATCCACTCGGGCAATTGATATCCGCCCATGGGACGCACGATCACCCCCCGCTGTTGCAGTGATCGGAAGATGGCACTTCCATTGCCGACCTTGGCGAGGAGGAAGTTGGCGTGGGACGGGATGACATCGAGGCCCAGTCTGCGCAACGCCGCTTCCAGGAACCGCAGGCCCTCGGCGTTGTTTCGGCGCGTGCGCTGAACGTGCTCCTCGTCGTCGAGCGCGGCCAACGCGCCAGCCTGGGCCACGGCATTCATGTTGAACGGCTGCCGGACCTTCTCCAGGGTTGCGATGAATTGTGGATGGGCGATCCCATAACCCAACCGCAGCCCTGCCAGCCCGTGAATCTTGGAGAACGTGCGCATCAGGAGCAGGTTCGGCTTGCCGCCTCCGCGCACCAGCGGCAGGAAATCCGGCGGATCCTCGAGAAACTCGATGTAAGCCTCGTCGAGCACCAGGACGACATGGTCCGGAAGGCTGGTCGCCAGGCGTTCCAACGCCTCGGTCGAGGCCCGTGTGCCGGTGGGGTTGTTGGGGTTGGCAACAAACACCACGCGCGTTTTGGGTGTCACTGCCGCACGCATGGCGTCGAGGTCGTGTCCGAACTGCCGGGCGGGCACGGTGACCAGTTTGGCGCCGAACAGGTGCGTGACGATGGGATAAACCGCGAAGCAATACTGCGACACCACCACTTCGGCATCCGCATCCAGCAGAGCGTGCCCGAGGAACTCGATGATTTCGTTCGAGCCGTTGCCGAGGATCAGGTGGCGGGGTTCCAGGCCGAGTTTCTCCGCCAGGCGCCGTTTGAGATAAAAGGCGTTGCCGTCCGGATAAAGATGACACTGCCGAAGGGCCTGTTCCATGGCCGCCAGCGCACGGGGCGATGGCCCGAGCGGATTCTCGTTGGAGGCCAGCTTGATGATGTTGGCGGCGGCGAGTCCCAGCTCGCGGGCGACCTCTTCAATGGGCCGGCCCGGTTGGTAGACCGGCAACTCGGCCAGCGCGGGGTTGAGTCGGAAGGGCAGGCGCATGTTACAGGGATTGAACGATCTTCTTCACATCCACGTTGCGTGCGACGACGTCCCGGATGAGAGAGATCTTCTCAGCATCGCGGGGCCGGGTCTTGACCGTAAGGTCGTGGACCTTGGAGGCGACGTGGTAGCTGTCCTCCTGGGCGAGCAGGACCGGGACCTTGAGACGGCTGATGATCTCGGCGACGTTCCCGCCCGGCCTGAACCCGCCGGTCAGGACAATGCCGGCCAATGCATGGTCTTGATTGCTCACCAGGCTGGCCCCGGCGGCGAGCAGAATATCCTCGCGGTCGCCCGGCGTGATCAGCAGAACGCCGCGCTGCAGGAATTCATCGTGTTCTGCGCGCCCATGGCGCCCACCACCACGTCTTCGACCAGGGTGTCGAGCGAATCGGGTTGATTGAGCAATTCGGCCTTCAGTTCCTCGCGGATCAGATCCAGGGTCGGACTGGACAACATGGGCTGATGCGGCATCACGCCCAGCAGGTCCAAGCCCGCGTCGCTGCAGCCCGCGGCGGGCAAAATCGCGTGATCGAATCGAGTTTGTCTTCGAGCACCTTGTTGATGATGACGCCGATGATCTCCACGCCTTCCTTCTCGAACAGCGCCTGGTTCAAGGCGACTTCGTCGATCGGTTTGCCGATGCCGCCCTGGGAGACAATGATGACCTTGGCCCCGAGCATGCTGGCGACCTGCGCGTTCGACAGATCGAACACCGACCCGACGCCGGCGTGGCCCGAACCTTCGCAGAGCACGAAATCCTTCTCCCACGCCACCCGGTCAAAGGCCTTCTGGATCCGTTTGACCAGGGCGTCGTTGTTGGCTGCTTCAAGGTACTTGCGCGTGAAGTCGGGCTCGACGGCGATGGGGCTCATGTCCACCAGCGGACAGTTCAGCTGGTACACGCGGTCCATCAGCACGGTGTCCTCGTCGATCTTCTGTTCCTCGATCTCGACGAAGCGCTGGCCGACCGGTTTGATGTAGCCGATGCGCGGGAAGTGCGTCTGCAGCGCGGCCAGCAGGCCCAGCGAGGTGGTGGTCTTGCCGTCGTTCTGGCGCGTGGCGGCGATGAAGACCCGCGGGGTGACGGAATTGATGTTCATGCGGCGGCCTATTCACCCGGCAACGCCTGTCCGGCGCCTGGATACAGGAGTTGGTAATCGACCGCTTGCAGCCCGACGATGGCCGCCACGCCGAGAATGTCGTGCGCGTTGGAGCCGCGGGAAACGTCCGCCGCCGGACGGTCCAGGCCGAGCAGAATCTGGCCGTAGGCATTGGCCCGGGCGATGTGCCGGACCAGTTTGCTGGCGATGTTGCCGGAATTCAGGTCGGGGAAAATCAAGCACGTTGGCGCGGCCGGCCACCTTGCTGTCCGGCAGCTTGCGCTTCGCGATGTCCGGCACCAGCGCGGCGTCCACCTGCAGTTCGCCGTCGAAATCCGCTTCCACCTTCCGCGCCTCCGCCTTCTGCTGCGCCAGCGCCGTGGCCGCCTGCACCTTGCCGATGGATGGATGCGTGGCGCTGCCCTTGGTCGAAAAGGAGAGCAGGGCCACGCGGGTCTGGTGGAGAGCAGGTGTCGCGCCAGCTGGGCGGTGGACACCGCGATGTCCGCCAGTTGGTCCACGGTCGGGTCGGGGATGACGCCGCAATCCGCCATGAACAAGACGCCGTCGTCGCCGAACGCGCGGTCCTCGACCTCCATGATCATGCAACTGGAAGCCACGTGGGCGCCTGGGCGCCACCTTGATGATCTGGAACAGCGGCCGCAGCACGCTGCCCGTCACACTGCCCGCGCCGGACACCAACCCGTCCGCCTGGTGCATGGCCACCATCATGCGCCGAAATAGTTGGGCTTGGTCATCGCCTCCCGCGCTTCGGGCTGCTGTAGGCCCTTGTGCTTGCGCATGTTATAGAACCGCTGGGCAAAATTCTCCAGTTCCTCGCTCTCGGCCGGGTTGATGAGGCGGATTCCCGCGAGGTTGACGCTCAGCGCCTCCGCCCGCTCCTTGATCACGCGACGGTCCCCCAGCAGAATCGGCACGCCCAGCCGCAGGGAATAGAACTGCCGGGCCGCCTGCAACACCCGCGGTTCCGCTCCCTCGGGGAACACGATCCGCTTGGGATGCCGCTGCAGCTTTTCCATGATGCTGCCGATGAATCGCATGGGCCATAGAGTAGCGTCCCGGCATGGAACCGCAACCGTTCCTGTGCGTTGACGGCCTGCCGTGAGGACCGTTAAGCTCCACCGCCCAAGCATCATGATGGACGTCATTGAAAAATTGCTCATCCTGCAGGACCGCGACCGCAACATTCAACGGCTGCGGGCTGAACTGGCTCAAATCCCGATCCAACGACAGGCCCTGCTTCAAAAAGACCAGTCCGCTCGAGACGCCCTTGCCGCCGCCAAACGCAGCGTCAACACACTCGAAGCCAGCCGGAAGCAATTGGACCTGGAGGTTGGAACCAAGAAGGACCAGATCGAACGCTACGCGAACCAGCAGTTGCAAACCCGCAAGAACGAGGAGTATCGCGCCCTGGCACACGAGATCGATGCCTGCAAAGCCGACATCACCCGCATCGAGGACCAGGAAATCGAACTGATGGAGCAGGGGGAGGCAGCTCAGAAGGAGGTCGCAAGAGCCGCCGCCGCCGCCGCCGCCGCCGCAAAACTGGTGGAATCGGAGGTGGCCACACTCGATGACCGCGCCCGAAATCTTCAGAAAGAACTCGACCAATTGGAGGCCAATCGAGAGACGCTGGCGGATGCCGTCGAGGAGGAGGCGCTCAACCGTTACGAACGCCTGGCACACAGCAAGGGTTACAACGTCGTGGTGGGCGTTCACAAAGGCGTGTGCGGCGGTTGCCACATGAAGCTGCCCGCCCAACAACTGGTCTCCTGCAAGGCCGCCGAAAAAATCATCACGTGCACCAATTGCGGCCGCATCCTGTATTACACCCGCGATATGAGTCTGGCCGGGGATGATTGATGTCGATCTGTGATTCGTGCTTGGTCCTTCGGGTTTCTGAATCGGGGCCTCTTTCGGCGGTCGGATTCCGGTTTGCAGGAGTTGCCGAGACCCTCCTTGTGTTCCATCGCAAACCACCTATATTTACAACGGTTTTGGAAGGGCGGAGAATCGCTCCCGACGCGAGTCGGGGGAGGAAAGTCCGAACACCACAGGGCGCGATGCCGCATAACCTTTGCCCGGGTTCTCTGGACCCGGGGGATAAGTGCGGGAGGGAACGCCGCGAGGCGTCCTGACGGACAGTGCCACAGAAAACAAACCGCCCTCTCTGAGATTTCAAATTTCAGATTTGAGATCTCAGCGGAGGCAAGGGTGAAAAGGTGGGGTAAGAGCCCACCGCCCCAAGAGTAATCGAGGGGGCACGGAAAACCCCATCGGGTGCAAGGCCAAATAGGGGACCGAGGAGCGGCCCGCTCCGCGTTCCGCGCTGCGGAACAGGTCCCGGGTATCGGCCGCCCAGACAAATGATTCTCTCCCCCGGGCAACCGGGGCAGACAGAATTCGGCTTACAGCCCTTCCAAAACCCTTCCCCTGAACCGCAGGGGAAGAAAACGACGAACGTTCAACCTCCAAGGAATTGCCGTTCGCCGCCACATTTGGGCGTTCGAAGTTGAACGTTCCGGTCCCACGGGAAGATCCAAGGAGCGAAGAACGGGGATTGCGCTCCAACGAATCAGGCGTAGATTCGAAGTCCATCCCCGGGTGCGCGCGAGCGCAATCTTCGAGGGGCTCTGGCCTGGCGGACGCGCCGGAGAGTCGTTCAAACAAACCACCAGACGTTACGCAGGAGGTTCGCCATGAACCTGATCATAGAACGTGCATTTGTGTGGGTAGCCGAGGTCGAGGACCGTCCGGGCGGCATGCTTCAAGTGCTGAAACCGTTGAAGGATGCCGGCGCGGACCTGGATCTCATCATCACCAGGAGGGCATTCGAATCGCCGGGCAAGGCCCTGGTGTTCGTGACACCGTTGCGGGGTGAACAACAGGTCGCCGCCGCCGCGTCCGCCGGTTTCAACGTGGCCGACGCCATTCCCTCCATCCGGGTCCAGGGCCAGAATCGGCCCGGCCTGGCGGCGGACATCGCCGGCACGCTGGCGGAGGCGCAGTTCAACCTGCGCGGCTTCTCGGCGGCCGAACTGGGCACCCGGTTCGTCATGTACATCGGCCTCGACAGCGAGGTGGAAGCCACCCGGGCGGCCTCGTTGCTGGAGCAGCAGTGGGGATCCACCGGAGCTGAGTGGCACATGGATGCCGCCTGACCGTGTCGTTCTGCCGAAGCTGGCGGCCTTGACCGGTCAGTAGTTGAACAGGTCCGAGAGGTCGAAAGACTTGCCGGTCGCCGCGTTCAGTGCGCGCAGAACCTTGCCTTGAACGTTGGGCGTCAGGCGTCGGCCCTTGCACGCCCGGGACACCATCTTGTGGGTGATCTGCTCCGCCGAGGCGCTCACCAGATCATGGGGTTTCAACTGGTGGGTGGCCAGGATCCCCGCGATGGGCTGCTCTCCAAGGTTGCGTTCCAAGTCCTGCATCGTGCGCGTGTCGTGCGGTTTCATCGAGACCGTCCGGGCAGCCTACCAACCCTCCGCCCGGTCCGCAATCAACAGCCGTTTAACCTTGAGCACAGGGGATTGAATCGCTAGTAACATCGTCGGCAATCGCCCGGTTGCGCGCGTGGCGGAATTGGCAGACGCGCCAGATTTAGGTTTTGAATTTTGGGCATTTTTGCACGTTTTGGCGCGTTGCCTCGAAGTGAAGGAAACCCTTGCTGGCGTTGGTCAAAGTCAACTTTTGACCTGAGTTTGCTTGGACGGTGGAAAAATTGCGGAAGTGTCACAAAAAGTGTCACACGCAATTCCAGACTTGGAGTCTGGCGCGTTGCTACAGTGTCACACTTTGCCCCCTGGATCGGTCTGACGCCTCCACCTTGGCAACGTCGGCGCGGAAACGCTCTAGGATGCCCGCAGGCGCGTTTTGATCGAGGCTCCGGTGTCTGGACCCTACCCGAAAAAGTAGGCCCGCCCAGTGGAAGTCCCGGGCGGGCGCTCCTCAAACAACGAGTTCCAACACACGTTGGACCGTTCACCCTAGACCGTGCGTCAACGAAAAACCCGCCACCGTTTCCGATGGCGGGCGTGTAGTCGCAACCTGGGTTATGCGATCAAGTGTTTGATCAGACTGAAGGACTGCGGATGTCGGACGGCAACGTCGAAGTATTGCTGGCCGTGCAGATTGATCCATCCGGGCACGCTGTACGGATCGACGGTCAGGTCGATGCCTCCACCGAAGTAACCCAGCAGCAGGTCATTCCAGTTTCCGAAGAACATCGCGCTTGAACCTTGCAAGCTGCCGATGGTGTAAGACGACTTCACCTGATTCGTGCAGCCAGCGGCGTATCCGTTGACCATTGCAAGCCCGGTCGGGTTCGCGGGATTGATGCGCCACACGTAGTTGGCTCCGGCCACCGTGTTTTCCAGCGTCTCCTTGAGCTTCCCGCGAACCTTCGAGTTCGTGAGATAACCCAGATTGCCCACGTCGGCATTATCCTGGGCAAGCTCCGTTTCGAGACTGACAGCCAGCGTGTAACTCGGTGCGGCACCAGCTTCGACGGTGGCAATCAGGTTCACGGAGGTAGTGGCGTCAATTCCGGTTGCCTCCCCACCACTGCCGGCGCCGTGCAGACATTGCCTGTCGACCTCGGTGTTGATCTGCTTGACCAAGTCGTCTCGGACAAGCTGCTCCACTGCCGGCGAGGATTGGACGGCCAACAGTTTGCTGAAGCGCACCAGGCCGGGCACGATCTTCGGGGACAACGTCACCTGTCCGAACACTGGCGTGCTGGTGGCGTAAGCCTGACCCTCAGTCTTGACGGTCAGAGCCGATGCCGTTGTGAGCTTCGGCAGGATGACGGTTCCCTGCAACCCGGTCAGCACGCGGGCGCCCATCTGGACCACGAGCAGCCGATTGCGCAGCGCGTCGATGTATTCGGAGGACAGCAGGTTGATGGGCGAGATATTGCCGCCAATGCTGCCGGTCACGAAGAGGTTGTCGCGTTTGGGGAGCAGAGCCGCCCACGGCAACCAAGTGCCTCGGGGCTGCATTCCGGTTTGCCGGGTCAACTCGTCCGAAACCTCCTTTTCCAGTCCGTCAACCGGGCGGTTCTCCACCAGGGAGCGAACCATTTTGAGGATGGAGTAACGGCCCATATCACGGGCGGGGACTTCGGCCACGGCGGGACGCATCACGGGCGCGGCGGAGGGCAGGCGGTCGAGGATGTAAGCGCGGAACTGTTGGGGCGTCCATCCTTCGGATACTGCGCTGTCTGCCATGTCGCGGATGTTGGGGATGAGGTGGGCAACGCCTCGCGCAATGCCCTGAATTTCTGAATACGTTTCGTTAGTCATAAGACTTTCTGTCTGCGCCACTACGGGCGCGGTTTTGTTTTTGGGAAACGGGTTGCCTGCGCATCGGTTCCCGTGCCGATGCTGGCGAGAAGTCAACCGGCGTCCTGCCGGTGTTACTGCTCGATCAACTCCGGGCCTTCCGGGCTCGGCTCGATCGTGGTTGCTTTGTGCCGGGCGGTTCCACCCGACCGGCGCTAGGCTCCGATTCAGGCGAATCGTCAACGCCATCCTCGAGGGCTGATGCCCACAAGTCTCGGCAGGTCAGCAAAAGTTTGTCTTTGTCCTCGGGCTCAAGCCCGGGTGCGGCAAGGATCGTTTCACGGATCGCTTGCAGCCCACGGTTTACGCCGGCGGCCAACAGTTCAACGTCCACAAGCCGTCCCTCCCGTTCATCGCGGGTCAGTCTGAGGAGCGCGGTTTCATGGTGGAGCTTTTCCAATTTGGCGGCGGCGAGGTCTTTTGCCTGCTCGTTGCGGCTCTTGTAGTGCTGAATCAGGGCGCGGATTGCTGGGACGGCGTCGTAACCCTCGGCGGTGGGTTTGGGCAGGACTCCATCGCGGGTCAACCTGCGGATGTAGGCGTCACTGACGGATGCGAGTTCAGCGAGTTGCTTCGAGGTCAATTTCATGGGTTTCGAGTTTTCTGCCGGAGGGGCGGAACCTGATTTTGGAAATGTCATACCTAGCTGCAAGCCTCAGTCTCAAAGGTCACCTGCGGAATGGCTCTGGAAGGACCCGAAGCTCTTGGAATGCCCGTAAAGGCCTCTGGCAGCCCCGTAGGCGCGTCAGAGCATCGGACAGGCGTTGTCTTACCCTCCCGTGCGTCGGGCTCGCCCTGCGGGCTTTGGTGCGGCTCGTCTATGCGCGTGCATCTGAAGCCATAGGATCGAAGCGCACGTTTCAAGAGTCGTTTCAACCGATACGGCGCGGGCATGCTTCCCGGTAGTGCACGGAGGTGCAGGACATACACGGTGGGCGGGCGGTCGGTCATGTCCACCGTTCGGGGAATAGTTGCTGGCAGATAGGCTCAAGTTCGTTCCGGGTCGCATCCTTCATCGCCTTTGGCCATTTCGATAAGTCCAAACCTCGAGCATTACGGCGCATCTTCTGCGCGAAACCATAAAGGGTTTCCCAAGGTCCGGCCTTCGTGCGAGGTGTTTCAGGTTGTGTCGATTCCTTTTCGGAGGGTGGCAGGAAGGCAAAGGCGACCTTGCGCACGTCGGAAAGCTGCTCAGTGCAAAGGCGCTCGTATTTGCGGGCCTCTGTCTCATCGAGGTTAGGAACGTGGGCGGATAACCACTCAGACCACTTGAGGCGCGAACCAAGTTTCGTCTTGGCGAGCAGGATGTCCTTGCCCTGCTCTTGAGCTAAAACCAACAAGTCCGCAACTCCCGCGTGCAGGGTGCGCTTTCCAGTTTGGAGCTGCTCCTGGCGCTCGCGCATACGCTGCGCGATTGGTTGAAGTCCGTTCAGTGTTTGCAGGTCAGTTTTGGTCATGATGTCTCAAGTGTTGTAGGTGCGTGGTCATTTCTGGAAACTCTCGTTTGAGGTCGTCGACCCATCTCCCAAGCGACTGCTTCTTCTTTCCGATTCGCCCAGCAATGGCGGTCATGCTGTGCTGTCTTAGGGTTGGATCGAGTATCCAGCAGAATATTGCGGCCCGTATCAGCAAACCCGAAAGTTCCTCGCAACTGCCCTGCCAAATCCACTGCGCTAGTTTTTGGTGGGCGGCGTATTCCTGATGGCAGGGTGCGGTCTCCTCGGCTGATGTCGTCGATGAGCAACTGCAAGGTTGCGCTGATTTGGTTGGGGCTCGCATTGTGGGTTTGTGAGTATCGGCGGATGACTTCCATTAAGCGGCTGAGCAGTCGGGCGGGGAAGTGCTCCTGGCGTTCTGCGGGTGTGCGCTCGCATGATCGAAGGAACTGGCGGGTGGAAAGCTTCAACTCGCAAATCCGTGCGGCAACGTCTGGTATTTCGTCGGGGCGGAATCGTCTCCCCAAGTCCGACAAAATCACGCTTCGGCCTTCGCCATCGGTCAGCCACGAATAGTCCGCTCCAGTCTGGGCGGAGTGCTGCTCAAGCAACTGATGCACGGCGGCGGCGAGACCGCGGCGTCGAAGTGTCGGTTCGCTGGTGGCGGTGGCGTCGAGCATTACAAGTGCGCGTTTGTCAAAGCACGGCAAGGGCGAGTGCCCCGGCCAGTGCGACGGCCACAAGTAGCAACTCGGCTTGCAGTGCCCAGCGGAACACGGTCCGGGCGGCTTCCAGTTCTGATTTCCATTCGGCGTTTTTCATAGTCATGAGCCATAAGGCGCGTCCATCACCCACACAATGTCATCCTCGCGCACGTCCAACCCCCGAGGTGCAGGGAAAGGGAGGTCGCGCTTGCCTTTAGTCGGGAATCCGCCCTGGGGCTCCGGGTAAAGTCTAACCCACCCACCGGGGAACCGCTCGGCATGATCGAACGTGACAACCTCTCCGGTGCGTAAGCGGGCGGCATAGGTGAAGTGGTCGCACAGTGCTTTTTCAAGTGCGGTGTTTGCTTCGGGTGCTTCGTCTTGGGTCATGTGCTGTTCTCCTTTCAAATCTCCTGACAGTAGTGCGGGGGTCACAACTACTGTCACTGTCACTGTCACCCCTTCGGGGATGACAGTTTTGACAGTGCTACTGTCAGAACTCTTTTGACAGTGCTTGACAGTTTTGACAGTTCGCATGGTTTAGGGCTTGGAAATCCACTTCCCGGACAGTTTGGACCGGACCGCTTTTCCGGAGCTTTCGGCCTCCCGGCGCAACCGGTAAAAGGTGCTTTCAGAAATACCCAACTCCTCCCGGGCCACGTCCCGCCATTCCGCAGTTGTCATTTCTCCCTTCAGTAGCCCGACCACGTCCTTGACCGTGCTGGCTGGGTGGCGTCCGATGGTGGGGATTTCGTGGGCCTCGGCTTCCCGCCAGTAAATGCCGTCCTGAGCGTGGGCAATGTGCCGTGAGTAGGAGCGGGTGCCGTCGGGCTGCTGCCAGCCTACCCGGGCACCGCGTTTGCCAAGCCGAAGCTCAAACACGTCATGGCTTCCGGTGGCGCGGATGGCGATGATTGCGCGGGGCCAGTTGGCAAGCTCCGCACTACCTGAGCCGATGTAAGCGAAGTCCCCGGCTTGCCAGTCGGGTTTCTCCCTACCGCTCGGGGGCTTGTTCGTGTGGTGGAACATGATTCCCGCGCATTGGTGGCGGTGCAGGAGCGGGTTCAGTCCGTTGCGAAGCCAAGGGCTGACAACCTCCTGCTGAGAAACGTTCCCCCCGAGATAGGATAGCAAGGGGTCACAATAAAAGGTGTCGGTTGGCTTGCCTTCAAGCAACTGCGGCACGGGGCCAGTCAGGAAGGGCATTCCGCAAGAATCGTCAATCGTTGCAATCCTGATATTGCTGAAAGCCTGCTCCCGTTCCGCTTTGGTGAACTGCAAGCCGTCCAAAATACCGTCGCGCAACTCTATCAAATCGCCTTCGTCATTCTCGGCTTGGACATAAAGCGCGGTCAGTGGGCGGGCTGGGACAAGGCCAAGGCACGGGCGCCCGATTGCAAAGCAAAGCTGCATTTGCATGGCGAGCACGCTTTTGCCAATGCCGGTGGGTGCGGCAATGAGCAGGCCGCCCCCGCGACAAAGGAAACGGTGCTTTAACAGTTCGCCGCCGTTGTCTATTCCGTGCGGTGTAAGCTCGTCCAGGCGCTTCGATTCATACAATCTGCCGGGCTCGGCGGCATCCTCAAAGGATGGGGAATCTTCATTGCCGGGGAGGTCAATTCCGATGGTTTGGCGGAAGTTTTCAGGAATTAACATGTGCAACCTCCTGTTTGATGTTCGGGTTGAAATAGAACACTGATTGGCGGCGTCCATTGTCGCGGATGGCGTCGGGCATGCGCACAAATTGACTGCGCGTCCACAAGTGCGGATCGGCGCCCAGTGCGACGGCGTAACAAAAGAAACTGCGCACTTTGGCTTCTGGGAGTCCGTGCACCGCGAACCAACCGTGAAGGCTTTTGTTTCCGGAGTGCACGGCCATGGCGAGCACAGCCTTTTCTGCGAGGTGCGCCAACACGGCGGCATGCTGGTCCGGCGTGCCCTGGTCGAATTCAACAACGAGGTATTGCCGGCTGCCGGTGTTGCTCAGACAGTGCGGGGATTCCTTCCCGTCCTGGGTGTGCCCGGTCGGGCTGCTCATGGCGCTTGGCACAATCAGCGCGAGGTCCGAGAGTGTGCCGCGCCATTCCTCCCGGGTTTTGGTGGCGAAGTCGAAAGCGGTTTTGCCACAGCAAAGGAGCGGGCTCCCGGGGAAAAGTTGGTCAATCAACCATTCCGTCGCGGGCTCTTCAAATCGGATCGGCGACGATTCCCAGAGGTCCGAGAGCCCGAAGCCTTCCCGGGTCAACTCCACAATCAGCTTTTCGTTGCGAGCGGGCCATTTCGCGGCGGGGGGCGTGGCAAGTCGCGGCGCGTAGGTTCTGGCGGTGGAATATGCCTTTGTGATGGCGTCGGAGATTTCCCGGGCGGTAATGGTGCGGCCACAATTCCGCGAGCCTTCGATTAACTCGCGCTCGGCTTGGGTGGGGCTCATGCGCTCGATCTGACACCAGCGGGCGCGGCTCAAGAGCCAGCGATGGACACCGCTTCCAGCGGTCGGGCAGGGTTCTGGGTTTTTCATTCGAGGTTTGCGGAAGAGGTTTGCAGGCGAGCCCGGGCGCTTTCGGCAGACCACACTACGCCATCAGCGGCGCGGATGATGATGGTTAGCGTGGTCAGTGCGAGGTGTCGGGCGGCGGTTCTGACCAACATTGCGCGGTGCTCTCGGCGCATCAGCCAGTCCGGGTAGTGGGCGACGAGCCAAGCAACCGTTCTAAGCGGCTTGCGCGTCGGGCGCGGGAATTGTAGAGTTTTCATGCGTTCGGTGCCCGGTTCCTCGGCGGAGGGCCGGGCTTTTTCGTGCCCGGCACGGGCGAGGGGGTTAGGCGGCGGCCTTTCTTTTGCGGGCCGCGGTCGCTTTGGTGGTGTCCCGCGTCCCGGCGAATTCGCCAGCCTGGGCGCGTTGTGTGAATCTGGCGGAAGCATCCGCGGTCACGTATTGGGTTCCGCAGATGGACACCGTTTCGAGCCAGCCGCGTTTTCTCCATTGCCAAGCGGTAACTCGATTGATTCCGGCGTCTCTGCACCATTGCGCCAAGCTGCGCGGTGGGGGGCTAAGGGTTTGGTTTTGTTCCGTTGTCATGCGTTTGCCTTTCATAAGTGGCGGGGCGTCAACGCAACGTTGGCAAAACCGGGCAGCGTTTCGGGTATCGCCACCCAGCGTTTCAGGGTGGGCGGTGGGAAAAGTAAGAGCCGGAAGGCTTTTTCAGTCCTCCCGGCTCAGCGTTTCAGGATTTTAGGCGTCCGTGCGCCAGCGTTTCAGGATTTTCGACCCGTGCGGCGGCGTGCCTCCATTTCGAGGGCGGCGTCCGGATCGCGGGCGAAGACTGCGCGGATGCTGTCGGCCTCGTGGCGCTCCTGCTCCTGCCGGGCCTCTTCGCGTTCTGCTCGCTTTTGCTCCTGCTCCTTGGTCACACGGGCTTTGCCGCCCGTGCGTGCGGCTGCGCTCCGTCGGCGCTCGTTCCATTCCCTTAGACTCGCTGCGAGTTTTTCGGCGTGCGAGCGGGGCAGCCCGTGCGCTTTGATGGCATGATACAGTCCGAGCCCGTCGGCTTGCGTGTCGGCGCGTAGATACTCCTTGAGCAGTCGGCGGCGCTCGTCACGGTCCTTGGGTGTCTGGAAGGCTAGGGCCAGCGCATCATCAATCGAGGTCAGCGGGTCGGCTGTGTCCTGGTCAACCTGGGCGAGGAACACGGCGGCGGCGAAGCAAAGGTCCCATGCCTCGCGTAATTTCGTTTTGGCGTTTCCACCGCGGGCGAGGGTCGCGGCGATTGTGGCCAGTTCTGCGGGTGTCGGTTTCATGCGCGGGCCTCCTTCACAAGCTGCGGTTGTCCGAAGTTCAGTTTTGCGGCCATGTTTTGCCGGTGCTCGTTGGCAAGGTGTCCGTAAACTTTGCCAATCAAGACGCCTCCGTCGCGGTGGCCAACCCAAGCGGCGATGGTCATAAAGTCAATTTGGGACATAACGGCGTGAGAAATGAAGTGGTGGCGGAGGTCGTGAAATCCGAATTTCGGCAGCCCGGCAGCCTTACGGACAAGCTTTAGCGTCTCGCGGAATGATCGGGCGGGAATGTCTTTTTCGCCTCGTTGCGGGCTTGGGAAAATCCACTCTGAGACGCCAACCTGCCGGGCCTTCATGCCTTCCAGCAATGCTTTGAGTTGTGCGGACGTGTCCACCACGCGCCCCCGTCGGTTCTTGGTGTCGCCAAGGGCGCCAATGGTTACTTGTCCGTTGGCGAGGTCCACGTCCTGCCAGCGTGTTTGAAGTGCTTCCTTCTCGCGTGCTCCGGTGTATTGCAGGAAGCGCACGTAGTCTCTGAACTGTTCGCCGTTCTTGGACGCCTCGACGTGGCACAAGAGGCGGTCAATATCGGCGGCGGACACAAGGGACCGTTTCTTGGCTTGGTAGGGCAGGGCCTCAACTTCCTGAGTGGCGAGCGGTGCGGCAAGGTATCCGTCGCGTTTGGCCTCGTGCAGGACGTTGGACAGGGCGACAACGTAAAGGTTTGCCGTGCGCGGTGAGCGTCCGTCTGCGATGGCTTGGCGCATCACGTCCCGCACGTGGTGGGCGCGTAGGCGGTCAAGTCGGAGGTGTCCAAGCGTTGCCCAAGGTTTCAGGTTTCCTTTTTCCGTGATGATGCTCCTGGGCTTCTTGCCGGTGAGCTTTAGGCGCGCCTTGTATTCGGCGATGAAGTCGGAAAGCTTGGGCGACATTGGGCGGGCCTTCAGCTTGTTGCGTTTCCGGTCAACCTTCTTCTCGCCAAGTTCCTCGACGGCTGCCGCGATCGTGGCGGCTTCCAGCGGGACCCATTTGACGGCCTTCCGGCCTTCGTCGTCTTCCAGTGATAGGCGGGCGTAAAACTTCTCGCCTCGACGCCACAGTCCGCGGACGGGCTTGCCGCGTTGCTCAACCCTCTTGTATTGTGTCTTCATGCTTATGTCTTTCGTTGAATTGCGTTGCTACTCGTCACAGTGTCACAAACAGTGTCACACGGCAAGTGGCGCAATTCTCGGAAAGTCACAAGTGCTTGGTGGCCAAGGATAAATAAAAGCGCGCGCGTGGCGGAATTGGCAGACGCGCCAGATTTAGGTTCTGGTACCGCAAGGTATGGGGGTTCAAGTCCCTCCGCGCGCACCAGGGCGGACGCGGTTGACGGCCTTTTCGCGTCCGGCGATGGGGCCACGCGCCTCGTTCGGCTTCCAGGTTCGGCTACGAAAACCTCCACACAGGCTCATCCCGCACAGCCGGGCCTCAACGGCTTTGGGACTTGAGGCGGGATCAGTCCAGCGCGAGGCAGTAAAGCGTGGTGTCGTTCCGCAGAAACAAACGCCGGGCACTGATCGCCGGGTGGGCATAGACCTCGGTTCCGGGCTCCAACACGCGCTGGCGCGCGACCGTTCGCGGCTCTGTCCCGGTCGGATCCACCAGGACCAGCTCGCCCTCGTGCGTGAAGATCAGCACACGCTGTTCGGTGGCCATCAGGGTCGCGTGGGAGGTGGGTTCGACGTCCCGGGCGCGCCACGTTTCCTCAAGGTTGCCGCTGAGGGTGAGGGAGCGCAGTTCGCTGGCGCATCCGAACACCCGGGCCCCCACGACGACCGGCGAGCAGGTTTCCGGGCAGAAAGCCTCGTTGCTCGACAGCGGCTGGGGATGGATCCGGCCGCGATGGTCAAATCGGTACAGGCGCGCGCCGTTGTTTTCGGTGGCGACGAGCAGTCGATCCCTCCAGGCCACGGGCGTGGGCACGTTGAAGTCCCCGGGGTTCGGCGGGACCAGCGTCCACAACCGTTCGCCGGTGCGCGGATCCCAACCGCCCAACGAAATCGCGTCGTAGCCTACGATCTGCCTGCGGCCGCCGAACGTGCCGGCAATGAGGGAACTGTAAGCGGCGCCCGGGCCCGGGGTGCGCCAGCGAACCGCGCCCGTCTGCCGGTCCAGCGCCGTGATCGATGCGTCCTTTCCTCCGGGCGCCACCACCACCAGTTCGCCGGTCACCAGGGGAGTGCCGCAATAGCCCCAGGTGGGAAGGACGCCGCCGAGATCCTTGACCAGGTGCCTTTTCCAGAGGACGAAACCGTCGCTGAGTCGCACGCAATGCAAGTCGCCGTGGGCGCCGAGCAGGAAGGCCGTTTCGCCGGCGATCACCGGGGTGGCGCGAGGCGAGTTGCCGTAGTCCAGAGATCCAGGCGCGTCGTAGCTCAGGCTCCAGAGTGTCTGGCCGTCGCTGGCCCGGAGGCACCGAAACACGTCGCCGGTCTCCAATGGATCGCGCTCGGGCAGGAGAACGATTTCGCGAGTTGCCGCCGGTCCCGCCAATCCGGGCGCGAGCAGCGAGCGGGTCCACAGAACAACCAGTTTGGGTGGCAGCGTGTCTGGAAGCCAATCTGCGTGGCCGTCCCGGTTGGGACCCCGCCAGTCGGTCCAGTCGGGTGAAATCCAGGGAACAAATCCATCGCGCGATTCCATGGCCTTGAGCAGGGAAGGATGGCTGCCAACGGCCAACAAGGCCGCGTTCAACGCCTCGCGGGTGTCTTGCGAGATCCGGTCACTGCAGAACACGGTGATAAACGGTACCGGCCGGGTTTCAGCCAGCACGCGAAGCGCGCCACGCTCGATGTTTCCGCAACCCTCGAGCAATGGCAGAGCGTAACTCGAGATCACCGCCACCGGCGGCGCGGCGCCCGTGGCCTCCGCAACCTCGATGGCTCCGTCCCCGCAGGAACCGCGTGTCTCCAAGTCTCTGCTCACCTGCACGCCCGCAGCGGCAAGCGCATCCAAGGCAGCCGCATGCTTTTCGTCGGAATCCGCCGGGCCAAAGAGGATGCGCCGCCCGGCGACCTCTGCCAGACGGTCGGACGGATCGCCCGCTTGAACCACAAACAATCCGGTCAGCGTGGTCTTTCCTTCACGGTCGGTGAGGCGACAGAGGGGTGAAAGCCCCACGCCCAAGAGAGCCGCATCCGACGCCACCACGGACTCCTTGCCGATCACCACGTCCGGCGGCCGGCCGGCGGATTGCAGGCACGCCTTGTCCAGGGTGTCCGCAAAAACCACGCGCACCGGGCGATTGAGTGTGCGGCTGAGATGATCCTCCAACGCGTGGTAATCCCGTTGTGCGCAGCCACCCACGCAGGCACACGCCAGTTTCGCCGCCAGCGGATCCATGATGGCCACGGTCAGCAGCATGGAATCCGTGCGCGGCTGACAGCCAGCCAGGACCAGCGCGACGACCGCGCCCAGGCCGGCGCGCCATCGTACGGGAAGGGTGGCCTTCATTCGCACACGGTGGAGCCCTCTATTCTTTGGCGGCGAAAACGTGGATGGCCTGCGCCGAGGCATTGAGGAGGTAAAACCTCCGGCCATCCGGGCTTACATCCACGGTGGCCCGGACACACCCGCTGTCGTAGGTCGGGTTGGCCACCACAGTCTTGAACTGGCCTTCTGGCGTGAACTCCTTGATGACGACGGGCGGCCCGGATTCCGCGCACAAGAGGGTGCCGGCGGGGGTAAAGCGGATGTTCTTGGGCTCGCAGCAGCCGCCGAAACCGTCCGCCGCGCGCCGATCCGTGCGCCCAAAACTGCGCAACAGCACCCCATCCCGGTCGTAACATTCCACCTTGTGCCGGCCATTGTGCGCCACCCAGAGATCCTTGCCGCGGGCGGCGATGTCCATCTGGCTGCAACAACCCGAGAGGCGGGGAACGACGAGCTTCGGGTTGCGGAATTCGTGATCCAGGCGATAGGCCGCGTAACTGAACCCCTGGGGGGCAGCGCACGTTACAAACACGTCCTCGTCCGTGACGGCCAAACCGGTGACATCCTCGCGCCGTCGCTCCAGCCTGGCTCTGTACTGCTCCACCGGGTCGGCACCGCCCGTGTTCCAGTCCTTGACGAGATCCCGAATCTCCTGATCGCTCATCGGGGGATGCGACAGCGCGGGAGAAGTCCCGGTCGTCTCCACCACACCCTCCGCGGAAAGGCGTGCCAGTTGTCCATGCCCCGCAACGAAGATCCTGCCGGAAGGTGCCATGGCTATGGCTTGCGGCCCGAAGGGCAGTGGCCAGGTCGTGGCGCAGTCACCCTCCGGAGTGAACACTTGAACGCCCGAAGAGGCCGCGGTGGTGGTGGTGCCCGGTTCCGTCTGTGGGCTCGCGGCGTCCCAGCACACCAGGAGGCGCCCCGCGGCATCCACGCAGAAGCTTTGCAAGGTCCCGGCCTTCCGTTGTCCCTTGGCCCGGATGACGGCCACCTGGTCGCAGGCTGGTTTCCAGGCCGGATCCTTGGACCGGGCCAGGGTTTCGGACCGCTGCTGCGCTTCGTAATCTGTGGAGCCACCCTGGCCGCACCCGGCCATCCACAGGAGGAGCGGCAGCAGAGCGAAGGTGACGACAGACGGCGGTGACAGTGGTTTCAGCGGGGATTTCATGGGGCCTCCGTGTTGGGTGGATATCAATTTTGTCCCGTGATCCGCAAGGGCACGCGCATGGCGGGTGTCACAGGGGACAAGGAATTGTTCATTACCATAGACACTTGCGCAGCCAAAATGTTTCAAGCTTTCTGGTGACCGGAGCGACACGAAAGGCAACCGGTCCCTGAGAAGTCCCGGTTGCGGGGCGGTTGGACCCGCGCCGCCCTCTCGAATGCGCTGGAAGCCCGGGGGCAACGTGCTACAGTCTGCCCACGAACGTTATGCGATCCGATACCATCAAACGCGGCGCCGAACGCGCCCCACACCGAAGCCTGCTCCGCGCGACCGGCTCCATCGAGTCGGAGGCGGATCTGGGACAAGCCATTCATCGCCATTGCCAACAGTTACACGGACTGTATTCCCGGCCATGCGCATTTGAACGAGGTGGGGATGCTGGTCAAGCGCCTGGTGCGCGAGGCCGGCGGGGTGCCTTTCATTTTCAACACCATCGGCGTGGACGACGGGATCGCCATGGGCCACGGGGGCATGAAGTACTCGCTGCCCTCCCGTGAACTCATCGCGGACTGTGTGGAGAGCATGGTCCGCGCCCACTGCTTTGACGGCATGATCTGCATTCCCAACTGCGACAAGATCGTGCCCGGGATGCTCATGGCCACCATGCGGTTGAACATCCCGACGGTGTTTGTCAGCGGCGGCCCCATGGCGGCGGGCATCGCGGAAAAGACGAAGCAGGGCGACACGCCCCTGCATCTGCACGGCGCGTCCAAAAAGTCCGACCTGATTTCGGTGTTCAAGGGTGTGGGCGAGTTGCAGGCCGGCCGGATCAACGAGGAACAGTTGCTCAAACTGGAGCAGAGCGCCTGCCCGACCTGCGGTTCCTGCTCGGGGATGTTCACCGCCAACTCCATGAATTGCCTGTGCGAAGCGCTCGGCATGGCGCTGCCCGGCAACGGCACCATCCTGGCCGTGTCGAAGGAACGCGAGGCGCTCTACGAACGCGCCGCCCGGACCATCCTCAAGCTCGTGCAGAAGGATTTGAAGCCGCGCGACATCGCGACGCTCGAGGCGTTCGACAACGCGCTGGCGCTCGATGTGGCCATGGGTGGCTCGACCAATACCATCCTCCACACGCTGGCCATCGCCCGCGAGGCGGGCATCCCCTATGATATTGCCCGCATTGGCGACATTTCCAGGCGTGTGCCGCACATCTGCAAGGTGTCGCCGTCGTCGGATTACCATGTCCAGGACGTGCATCGCGCCGGCGGCATCCACACCATCCTCGGTGAACTGAAGCGCATGGGGGCGCTGAACCTGGATTGCATGACCGTCACCGGCAAGACCATCGGCGAGAACATTGCCGAATGGGATGTCCGGTCCGACACGTGCACCGATTGGGCGCGGGCGGTGCGGGTCTCGGGGGCGTCCGCGTTGGTGCTGGATCCCGAGGACAAGCTGGGGCCCGCGTTTCGCACCAGCAGCGGCAATCTGGCTCCGAAACCGATGATGGTCTTCCCCGCCGACCCGCGGGCCATCACCCTCTGGCGGCTGGCGGCGGCGTTCAATGTCAGCGACGCGTCCGCCGCCGGATGCCTGTTTGCGGACGATGCCGAATTCCAAGTGGACGAGGCGACGTCCTGGCAGGGCAGGGCGGCGATCCAGTCCGGCTTGAGCGCCCAATTCGCCGAATACAAGGGCATGGTTCGCGCGGAGCTGGCCACGTTGAATCAATCTCCGGTGTTGGTCCTTTGGCGCTACGAAAAGAGTGGGAGCCGGGCCGTGATGGCTCTGCTCCGCCTGGGCCGACTGCGCGGCTGGACAATTCCCAAGGCGTACCTCGACACCCGGCCGGCTCAGATCAAGGCCGCTCAGCCCGCCGGGCTGATGCCCTACGATTCCTCCTTCCTGTTCAAGGCGGAGGACTGTATCCGCACCCAGGCCACCGCCTACACACCGGATGGCGGACTCTCGATCCTCTACGGCGGGCTGGCTCCGGAAGGCAGTGTGGTCAAGACCGCTGGCATCAGTGCCGGGTTCAAGCAGTATTGCGGGCCGGGCTTTGTGTTCGAGGGCCCCTGTGTGATTTTCGAGAGCCAGGAGGAAGCCTGCGCCGGGATTCTCGGGGGACAGGTCAAGGCGGGCGACGTGGTGGTGATCCGCAACGAGGGGCCGCGCGGCGGGCCGGGCATGCAGGAAATGCTGTCTCCCACCAGCTACATCGTCGGCATGGGGTTGGGCGACAAGGTGGCGTTGATCACCGACGGTCGCTTCAGCGGGGGCACGGCCGGCGCCTGCATCGGGCATGTGTCGCCCGAAGCGGCGGAGGGAGGGCCCATCGGACTGCTCAAGGCGGGCGATCGTGTGCGGATCGATTTCCCCAACCGCACCATGGACATCCTGGTGGATGCGTCCGAACTGGCGGAGCGGCGGCGGAGTTTCCAGCCCGTTCAACGCGAACTTACCGGCTGGCTGGCGCGGTATCAGAAGTTGGTCACCAACGCGAGCCAAGGAGCGATTTTGGGCGCGTGATGGGGGGCTTCGCGGAAGCACAGTTTCGCGCAGTGAATCCCTGAACCGCACGAATCCCCTCACCCGCCCTTCGGGCACCCTCCCCCTGAACCGGCGCGGGGATTCACCACGGATTACGCGGATTACGCGGATTTCTTGTTTCTTGATCCGTGTCATCCGTGCAATCCGTGGTTTCTTCCGGTTCAGGGGTTCAAAGCGCGAAACCGGGTTTCGGAGAATTCTCTCCCCGGGGGAGAGAGGCACGGGGTGAGGGGGAGCTTCAGTTCAGGGTAAGGGGAGGACCGGTGGTTGAAACGGACGTCAACTCCGCTACCTTGACTTCATGACGTTTCCCCATTCGGTTGCGGACCATTGGCAGGGCGATTTCGCGGAGGCGCGGTTTCAGGCCTGGGTGGAGGCTTTGCGATCGCGATTGGGCGATCGGGAGGCGTCCCTGGGACTGGTGTTCATGACGCCGGCCTTCTTCGACCGGGCTTCGGACATTCTCGAGATTGTGCAATTGCATGCCCGCGTGCCTCTGCTTGCCGGTTGCAGCAGCACCAGCCTTGTCTGCAACTCACGGGAAATCGAAGAGCATCCGGGCATCGCCCTCGGGCTTTACTCGCTGCCCGGCGCCGATCTGGCCGCCACCCATTTCCGCCAGGCCCAGGTGGAGGAGTCGACCGGACCCGCCTACTGGCATCACGAAACCGGCGTCATCCCCGAGTCCGCGCATGGCTGGCTGACCTTTGCGGACCCATTCCACCTCGATAGCGAACGCTGGCTGCAACAATGGAACGAGGCCTACCCCAACCTGCCGATCGTCGGAGGTCTCGCCAGTGGCGATTTTTCCCAGCAACTCACCCAGGTCTACCTGAACCGCCAGGTGTTCGAGGAGGGGGGCGTCGGGGTCTCCGTTGGAGGTTCGATCCGATTGGCCAGCGTCATCTCCCAAGGATGCACGCCCATCGGAGACACCTGGACGCTGACCGGTGTGGAGCGGAATATCATTCGGCGGATTGGGAATCGTCCCGCCTATGAGGTTCTCGCCGAGACGTTCCATCAACTGTCGGCCAAGGACCAGCTCAAGTCGCGCGGCAACCTCTTCATCGGCCTCGTCATCAACGAATACCTCGAGGAGTTTCATCGCGGCGATTTCCTCATTCGAAACCTGCTGGGAGCGGATCCTGGATCCGGCCAGATCGCCGTGGGCGCGTTTCCCCGCACGGGACAGACGCTGCAATTCCAGCGACGGGACGCCGCGGCCGCCACCGAGGACATGCACGAACTCCTGCGACGCGCCAAAACGGACCTCCAGGGAAGGACGGTCTACGGCGGCTGCCTCTGCTGTTGCAACGGCCGGGGCAAAAACCTCTTCGGCACGCCCAACCACGACGCCGGGATCGTGCAGCAGGAACTCGGCCCCATGGGACTGACCGGTTTCTTCTGCAACGGCGAGATCGGTCCGGTGGGACATCGAAACTTTCTTCACGGCTACACCGCCTCCCTGGCCTTGTTCGTGGCGCAGGCGGACTGAACCGGTGTCGGAGGCCACGGGCAACCCTAGCCGTAGCCGCCACGGAGGGGGTGTAAATCCACCTAACCTTCTACTATCAACTCCCTAACAATCCCGCTTGCTACGCCTAATGGTCTGGATTACCAACTCTTCCGTACTCCAAAGGGGGCGGTGAACCGGTTGCGCGCGCGGCGGGTCGGTTCTCAGAAGTGTGCTGGAGGTGGGGATCGGCAGCATCGCGCTGGGGCGGTGGGTCGCATCTCTCCTTTGAGGGCAACCATAGTGTGACCCTCTGCCCAGCCATGACGAACTTCGCGCTATGCGCAGAAATTGGGCTTCACTACTCTCCCGGCGGGAATCGCCTATGGACCTTGCAGCCCTTGAATCCTGGCTCTGGGAGGCCGCCTGCGTCATTCGCGGGCCGGTGGACGCGCCCAAGTTCACCGGCCCCGACGGCGCGCTCCGCCGCTTCGATCTCGTCACCGCCAACCCGATGTGGAACCAGAAGTTCGAGGCCAAGGGTTACGAGGCCGACACCTGGGGCCGGTTCACGCGCGGCATCCCGCCCACGTCCAGCGCCGACTGAGGCTGGATTCAGCACATGGCCGCCTCGCTCGCCGACGCCGGCCGCATGGCGGTGGTGCTCGACACCGGCGCCGTCAGCCGCGGCAGCGGCAACCAAGGCTCGAACAACGCCGACGCGGCGAAGAACGACTTCAACCTCTCCCCCAGCCGCTACGTCTCCGTGGGCGAACAGGCCGAAGTGCTGCCGCTGGACGAAGCCGTGGTCGAACTCCGTGAAGCTGAGGAAGAATTTGAAACCGCCAACCGCGAGTTGGAGAAGGTGCTCAAGAAGTTGGGACTATGAGGCGGAAGCCAACGCAAAGACGCGGAGACGCAGAGGCGCAAAGCCTGCTGGAGTTCTCTGCGCCTGCGCGGCGGGAAGAATCGGCGTTGGATAAATGCGGCGCGGCCAACCCGACAACGCGGCCAGCCACCCACGCTGCCGCGCGTCAAACGCCCAGCCCCAAAGGGGCAAAAGACAATAGCCCAGGGCAACGCCCTGGGAACTCGATCCGACCAACCATCCTAAGCCCTGAAAGGGCGTAACTCGTCATGCCCCAATCGCTTTCCCAAATCCTCCTCCACCTGATTTTCAGCACGAAGCACCGCGAGCCCACGATTAACGACGTTGTGCGGCCTCATCTGCATGCCTATCTCGTCGGCATCCTGGACAATCTCAAATGTCCCTCGCTGCAAACCGGCGGCACGAATGACCACGTGCATATCCTGTTTGCGCTCGGGCGCACCATCACCGTGAGTGAGGCGGTGGAGCAAGTGAAGAAAGGCTCTTCGAAATGGATGAAGACCCAGGATGTTCCAGCGTTCGCCTGGCAGGCGGGCTACGGAGCTTTCTCCGTCGGAGAATCGCAGGCGGCAACGGTCGTGCGTTACATCCAGCGGCAGGAGGAACACCATCGTCAGCTCTCGTTTCAGGATGAGTTTCGCCGCTTTCTGGAGAAATACCGCGTGGCGTTTGACGAACGATATGTGTGGGATTGAGATCACACCCAGCATGGTCAGCCCCGAAGGGGCGCAAGGCGATAGCCCAGGGCATCGCCCTGGGTCACCGACCAACCAGAATTCACAGAGCCCTGAAGGGGCGACATTCACCGCCGCCACGTGTCGGCGGTGTGAGGTGGTAGGCTTTGTTCCGCCCTTTCAGGGCTTGATTGGATTTGCTGGCCGAGTTCCCAGGGCGTTGCCCTGGGCTGACGAATGGCTGCGCCTTTGGCGCGTGCGCCAGCGTGGGTTGCGTCGGTCCAGGAAGCGAGCAGCCTCCCTCTTCGAGATCAATTTTATGAGCAACACCGAAGATCATCGCTGGGATTTGCAGGAGAGTGACGACGGGTATCTGCCCGAAAGTGAAGACGCCTTTGAGCAGAAGATGAAAGAGTGGGCGACGCGGGATTGGCCCGTCTGGCTCGTCCAACACCTCACCTTCCCGTTCCAAGCCACGCGCGAGGAGGATGACGACGATGCCTATTTCGCCAAGGGCGCGGCGAAGGCCCCGTTCCGGCTGGGCCACAAGATGCAGGTCGTGGGCCTGGCGGAAGAGGACGTGGACCGAGGCATCATCGTCAAGGTCAGGGAAAAGAACCGGACCGGCCATGTGCCGCTGTGCGACCTGGAGGTGACACCCAAGACGGCCCCGAACTTCTGGCCGGTGCGGGAATACGTGGTGTGGTTTGCCAACCGTGGTTGATCCAAAGGGAATTGATCCAAAGGGAATTTGACCCATTCCGCCTGGCTGTGATAAAACGTCATAAAGCGCGAACAATTGGCGATGATTTATCACACATGCAATGCACAAGAATCAGCACTTCCCCAACAAGGAACTTTATCTGCACTTGTCAGCCGACCTTCTCAACCGGCTGGTGCAGGAGGCGGGCGAGGGGGAAATACAGGCAGCCAACCGCCGACTGGCGGACAACCTGCCAGCAAGCCAGTGGACAACCTGGAGCGAAAATGTGACCATGAGTTTCGACCCCGAACCACCCGGCCTGACGGTGCGGGCTGCTATTGCGCAGCGGGTGAGTTGCCGCGCCTATCAACCCAAGCCGGTCCCTGAGGCGCATCTGATGCAGATCCTGGAGGCGGCCCGGCTGGCCCCGTCGGCCTGCAACCAACAACCGTGGCGCTTTGCCGTGGTGCGCGACCCCGCTTTGCGCCGGCGGATCGTGGAGGAGGGTTTTCTGCCCGGCATCAAAATGACGTGGGCAACGGATGCGCCCGTTCATGTGGTCATCGGCATGGAACGCTCCTTTGTAACGCACCGGCTCGCGGCTTCGGTGTCCGGCGTGGATTACCCCTGGGTGGACATTGGCATCGCGGGGGAGCATCTCGTTCTGGCAGCCACGGAACTCGGCTTGGGCACTTGCTGGATCGGTTGGATCAAGCCGCGTGAGGTGGCCAGGGTGGTCGGCTGGCCGGCGTCCGTGAAGCCGGTAATCGTCATCACGGTGGGTTACCCATCCGATCCCGAGTCAGTTTCGGCCCACCGCCGCAAACCGTTGAACGAACTGGTGCAGTGGTTATGAGGCACCACCCCAAATGACCGGGCGAAGCCACCAAAGCGCGTCTCGATACTTGGGCAAATGGTGCCAGCGGAGGGGGTCGAACCCACACATCCTTACGGATACCAGATTTTGAGTCTAGCGCGTCTGCCGATTCCGCCACGCTGGCCACCTGATTGCCACGGCTCGCAACGATCTCTGAGAAGCGGGCTTGCGTTGCTACAGTGAGGTTCTGTGAACCGCACTGCCTGCGCATGCCGTGAACGCAAGCCGCGCACGCGGCATCAATACACCAGAGCCATGCACAAGAGCAAGCCCCTGCGCGATCTCCAGCAGTGGGGGCATCTCCTGGCGTCTGTCTGCACACCCACAGAGCACGGCATGGGATCGGTCAAACGTCTGATGTCGAGGGCGGGCGGATTGTGCTTTCATCCGTCGAGTTGCTACACTCCCAATCCATGAAACTGAGTTGCCGTCCGCGATTTCGGCGGCTCACTCGATGTCTCCGTCCGGTCCGCCTGGCCGGGCGAAAGCCCGCAGGAGCGCTGGTGTGCGGCGGGTTGGTCTGGGTGGCGGTGGTCGCCGCCGGGACCTGGCCGATAAGCAGCGCTGCGCTTTCGGTCACCCGTCTCGATCCCACCAACGGCAGCCGCTCCGTTTGCCCCGATACCCTGCTGCGCATCCGCTTTGATGCCTCCGTCAGCCTCGGGACCAACGGTTTGATCCGGATTTACCAGGCGAGTGGTGCGCTGGTGGACACCATCGATCTGGCGCTGAACGCCACGAATGGCACCCAGCCGCGGGTCATCGGCGGAAGCACCTGCAACGCCTACCCGGTCCTGCTGGACGGCAACACCGCCACCCTCTGTCCCAACCCCGGCAAGCTCGCCTACCATCAGACCTACGTTGTCACGGTGGATGCGTCCGTGTTTCCCGGCTTTGAAGGGATCACGGCCACGAACACGTGGCGCTTCACGACCAAGGCGTCCGGGCCGGCGGCCGGGAGCGATTACCTTGTCGTTGCGGCGGACGGCTCGGGCGAGTTTTGCACCGTGCAGGGCGCGTTGGATTTCGTGCCGGCGAACAACACGAACCGGGTCTATCTCAACCTGCGCAATGGGGCCTATCACGAGATCGTGCGCGTGAACGCCAAGCACCACCTCATGTTCCGCGGCCAGAACCGGAAGCGCACCATCATCACCTACCCCAACAACGACCTGCTTAATCCCGGCGCCGCCAACCGGACGATGGTCAACGTCCTGGCAGACGACGTGACCTTCCACAATCTCTGCCTGAGCAACAGCACGCCGTCCGGCGGTTCACAGGCGGAGGCCCTGCGCTTCAACGGCGCGCGCTGCGTGGTGAACCAGTGCGACCTCCACAGCCACCAGGACACGGTGCTGGTCAACAGTGCTGGCAACACGGCCTATTTCCGCGATTCACTG
>CAVVUP010000012.1:0-27719 GCA_963751435.1 uncultured Verrucomicrobiae bacterium
AGGCGGCATTTTGAAGCAGAGTGTGCCGGTTGGGAACCCCGATCAGCAAGGTGCAGGAGTCGTGTTGGTTGCCATTTCACGCAATTGCCTCAGGGCGCTGCCCGGGTTGACCAAATGTTCCAGGACTTCGTTCAGCAAAATCAGGGCCGGCACATGCACAGCCGCGGGGGGGGCGACGAAAGCCGACGGATGGTCGAAGTCCAGGACCCGGGCATCGTAGCCGTGCCGCTGCAGTTCCCGCACGGCATCGGCATTGCAGTCAAACCCGACATAACCCCGTGCGGTAGTCGAATGACGCTTCACGATGTCCGCGCACTCATGCGGATCGCCGGCGCAGCCGAAATCGTAGACGAATTTGTCGCGCAACTCTTCCTGGATGGATTGGCGATGAGGTCTGAGCATGGCGTCACGGCGAAGCGTTCAAAAGCCTCCCCTGCCTCGTCCTTCGGGGCCCGGGAGCACTTTCCCCGCAAGTTGGTCGGACAAGGCCTTCATATCCGCGTCCACCATGATCGCGACCAATTCCTTGAAGCGGGTTTTGGGCTCCCAGCCGAGCTTCTGTCTGGCTTTGGACGGCATCGCCGATGAGCAGATCGACCTCGGCGGGGCGAAAATAGCGCGGATCGATTTCCACGTAATCCTCCCAGTCCAGACCCGACATGACGAAACGCTTCCTCGCAGAACTCCCTGACGGAATGGGTCTCGCCGGTGGCGATCACATAATCGTCGGGTTGGTCCTGCTGCAGCATCAGCCACATGGCCTCCACGTATTCCTTGGCATAACCCCAGTCGCGCTTGGCGTCGAGGTTGCCCAGATAGAGCTTCTTCTGCAGGCCGGCTTTGATGTAGGCGACGGCGCGGGTGATCTTGCGGGTGACAAACGTCTCGCCCCGGCGCGGCGATTCGTGGTTGAACAGAATGCCGTTGCAGGCGAACAGAGTCATAGCTCTCGCGATAGTTCACCGTGGCCCAATAGGCGAAGACCTTGGACGACGGCGTAGGGGCTGCGCGGGTGGAACGGGGTGGTTTCGCGTTGGGGAATCTCCTGCCACCTTGCCGAACATCTCGCTGGAGGAGGCTTGGTAGAAGCGCGGGCGCGCGCCGGCTTCGCGGATGGCTTCCAGGATGCCGGATGGTGCCCAGCGCCGGTGACATCGGCGGTGTATTCGGGGATGTCGAAACTCACTCGCACGTGGCTTTGCGCCCCCAGATTGATAAATCTCGTCCGGCTGCACCTCGTAGAGCATTTTGACCAGGCTCACCCCGTCGCTGAGGTCGCCATACCGCCCCAGCAAGCGGGGGTTCGGTTCATGCGGGATCCTGCCAGATGGCGGTCAGCCGCGACGGTGTTGAACGAGGAGGAGCGGCGGTAAAGACCGTGGACTTCGTAACCCTTTTTCAGGAGGAACTCGGCCAGATAGGAGCCATCCTGTCCGGTAATACCGGTGATCAACGCCTTCTTCATGGGATCATCTCGTCGCTTTCCATTTTTGCCGAAGAATGTCCGGAGCAGCTCGTCCAGCACGTTCATGCGCTCTTCGGTGACGAACTGGTTGTTGCCGATGTAGAATCCATTCGTGTGGACGAAATCCGCGTTCGGAAACTCTGCCGGGCTGGTAATAGCCGCTCAGGAACGGCTGCCGCAGCAGGTTTCCGCCGATCACGGGTCGCGATTCGATGCCCGCCTCGGCCAGCAGTTTCTGAAAGGCCACCTTGTGTTCCCGGTCCTTAAACAGGAATGCGAATGAGAACGACGAGACCTCCGCCCCGTCGAGGGTGACAAGCTCGTCCGGATACCGCCGGCAGCTTTCCACGAAACGGCGGAAGTTCCGGTTGCGGATGCGGATGAAATCGTCAAGCCGCGCCAGTTGCTGGCTGCCCAGGACCGCATTGAGTTCCGTGCTGCGGAAATTCGTGCCGTCGGTCAGGAACAGGAACTTGAAATCGATGTCCGGATGCTTGGCGGCGATCGCCGGATGCAATTCCGGCGGCAGTTCACGTGCAAGCCCGTGCGAACGTTTGAGCAGGAGCAGGTGGTACAGCTCCTCGCTCATTGGTCGTGATCAAGCCGCCCTCGATGGCGGTCATGTGGTGTCCCCAATACAGGCTGAACGTGCCGGCGAGGCCGAGGTTGCCGACCTTGACTCCGTGCCATTTCGCGCCCTGCGATTCGCAGCAATCCTCCAGCAGCGCGATGTTCGCGGCCTTGGGTCAGCGCCAGCAGCTTGTCCACATTCGCCGGGAAATCCGAGGAGATGCGCCACAAAGATGCCGCGGGTGCGGGGGGTGATCTTTCGCGCCAGTTGGTCGTAATCGAACGACAAATCCGTCAGGTTCGCGTCCACGAAGACCGGCTTCAGTCCGCACTGCATGACCGGTGTGATGGTCGTCGGCCAGGTAAGGGCCGGCACGATCACCTCGTCCCCGTCCCTCCAGTTCCGCAACTCCTTGACGGCGCCCATCAAGAGGAGATTCGCGGCGCTGCCCGAGTTGACCATGACCGAGTAGCTGCAGCCCTGCCATTTCGAGTAGGCTGCCTCGAAGTCACGAACACGGGGGCCTTGCGTGAATCTCTCGTTGCTGCGGACGAATGCAACGAGCGCCTCGATGTCTGCGGACGTCAGAGCGTTTTCCTGAAGATTCCAAAACATAGTTCGGGTTGCCGGGCTGGAGAGAGTCACCTTCCTGCCTATTTGTACTGCGCCTGCTTTGCAAGAAAATCGGCGTAAGCCATGGCCACGCCGGCTTCCAGACTGGTTTTCGCACGCCAGCCTAACGCGTTCAGCTTGGAGACGTCCAGCAGCTTCTGCGGTGATCCATCGGGCTTGGTGGCGTCATACACGATCGCGCCTTGGAACCCGACCACGCGCATCGTCACCTCGGCAATTTCGCGGATGGCCAGGTCCCTCCCGATGCCGATGTTCACGGGATCTTTGCCGGAATGATTCTGCAGCACGAACAGCGCGGCGTCCGCCGCGTCATCCACATACATCAGTTCCCGGCGCGGCGTTCCGGTTCCCCAAAGGACGACCTGATCCTGGCCGCCGACTTTCGCGTCGTGGAACTTCCGGATCAAGGCCGCCATGAGGTGCGATTGCTGCGGATCGTAATTGTCGTTCGGCCCGTAGAGGTTGGTGGGAATGACCGAGATGAACCTTGCCCCGTACTGATCGCAGTAGGCGCGACACATGGACATTCCCGCGAGTTTGGCCACGGCATAGGGCTCGTTCGTTGGTTCGGGGGGGCCGGAGAAGAGGTGTTCCTCGCGCATGGGCTGTGCGCACGCGCGCGGATAAACACACGAACTGGAAAAGAAGAGCAACCCCCTGACGCCCACCTGCCAGGCGGCGTGAAGGACGTTGACCTCGATGGCGAGGTTGGTGTGGCTGAACTCCGCCCGGTAGGTATTGTTGGCGAAGATGCCGCCGACACGTGCTGCGGCGAGAACCACGAACTCGGGCTGCTCCGTCCGGAAGAACGCCTCGACGTCGGCTTGCCGGGTCAAGTCCAGTTCCCTTTTCGATCGCAAGACCAGGTTGCGGCAACCCGCCGCCTCCAACCGTCGCACCATGGCAGAGCCGACCATTCCGCGATGACCCGCCACAAATATCTTGCTGTTGGTTCCCAGATTCACGATGCGTAAAGCTGGCGCTGCCATTCAATTGTCCGCCGCAGCCCCTCCTCCAGGTCCACGTAATCACGCTTGTGAAATTCAGTCTCGGGCCGCGTCAAATCCAGACGCACTTCCGCCGGCGCGCCCGCCACCTCGGCCTGGGCTTGCGGAAACGAGACGGGCACACCGGCAATGTTCCCGATGAGCCTGGCGAGGTCGGCGATCGTCACACTGGAATGTCCGCCGATGTTGTAAAGCGGCAGTTTGCCGAACAACGCCGCCTGCCACATCAGCTCGATCGCATCGTTCACGTAGCAATAGGTGCGGACCGCCTTTCCCGCATCCAGCAGTTCGATCTTCCTCTGGCAAAGCGCCTTTTCAATGAAGGCATTCAGCGCGCGTTTGTCGTTCCTGCGTGTGCCGGGCCCATAAGCCAGCGCCAGTCGCGCGGAGACGGCCCGCACACCCTGGCTGCGAAAGGCATTGCAGATCGTTTCGCCTCCGCGCTTGCCTTCGATGTAGGACGCGCGTGGATGCAAGGGGGTCGTGGTGCCTATGTCCGATTCGCTCGCCAATGGCTTCTGCAAGCCGCTGTAAACCTCGCTCGAACTGAGGAAGAGAAACGAGCCGCCGGGCTTCAATTTTCGCAGCAACGCAAGGGTGGCCGAAGTGTTGACCTGGAAGGTGGCGGCCGGATTCGCCATGAAAATGGCCGGCTGGGCGTAGCCGGCTGAATGGATAATGACATCCGCGTCGGGTAGCGAAGCGGTTTCGGCCTCATTGGCCAGATTGGCTTGCACCAGCTCAAACCCGCCGTCTTTGAGGATCTCCTTCGTGTGCGTGGCGGGTTCGGAGCGCACCTGCGCGATCGCATGGAGCGGGATGCCGCCGCGCTTCACATGGGCGAGGGTGGCGAGAAAATAGGTGCCCAACAGTCCCGAAGCGCCGGTGATCAGGACGGTCTTGCCCTTGAGCACCGCCAGATTGACCCGCTCGCAGATTGCGGCCGCATCTTGAGCGATGATGTTGCTAGGCATGGATCAGGTGGTGGATGCGTTGTTGGATGCTTGCCGGCGTAAGTCCAATGGCCGCGTCGTGCTGCTCCTGGTGGCCGTAGTCGGTCAGAAACCGGTGCGGCACGCCGATGGATTCGATCCGCACCGGCGCGGGCGCCAGCGCTGCAACGATGTCGCGGATCAACACGCCCTCATAATAGGGTTCGATGAGCGCAATCTTCCGACTCGCGCAATTCTGGCGCAGAGTTTCGGCATCAAACGGTGCGACCGTCGTGTAGTAAAGGACCGTGACATCCAGGTGCTGTGTGGCCTCGAGGGTCGGGGTCAGCGCTGGACCCACCACGACCACGGTGGCCAGCCGGCCCTGCTTGAGGACCTTGGCCCGCGCAAATTCCACATCGAACGATTGCGGATTGTTCCGCTCGCTGAGTCGGAAGTAGGTTGGATGCCCATTCGCGTAGGCGGCGCGAAACAACGTGTCAAATTCCGACGCCGTCCCCGGCAGAACGATTTCCATCTCCGGCAACGCGCGCAGTACCGGCACATCTCCGGGACAATGATGCGTGCAGCCCAGTGCCGCGTAATCATACGAGCCGCCGACGCTGACGATGTTGCCGCCGAGCCTTTGGTAACAGAAATCGACTTTGATTTGCTCGAAGCACCGCTCCACAACGAATGGCGCGATGCTGTGGACGACGGGCACCAGCCCCTCCTTTGCAATCCCGGCCGCCATGCTGGTCATGGCCTGTTCGCAGATGCCGATGTTGTAGATCCGCTCCGGGAACTGCTGGAAGGCGTTCCGGAAGCCGAAGACGCTGATATCTCCCAGCAGGACAACAAGGCGGTTGTCCCTGGCCAACAGATCCTCCGTGGTGCGGACGAATTGCTTTCTCATTCAAGCTCGCGCAGCATGGCAGCCAGTTCTTCCTTGGACGGAGAGCGATGATGCCACGCCGGGTTGCCCTCCATCTGCTTGACCCCTTTGCCCTTGACGGTTTCGGCCACGATGACCGTGGGGCGGGCCGGGTCTTGCGCGCGCAACGCCTTCTCAATCGCGTCCGCGTCGTGCCCGTCGATTGTGCACCCCGCCCAGCCGAACGCTTCGAACTTCGCGGTGATGTTGCCCATGTTCAGCGCCCGGTCGGTGGAATGGTTGTAATCCACAATGCACGTGAGGTTGGCCAGCTTGTGATGCGCCGCGAGCAGCACCGCTTCCCAGATCGAACCCTCGTTGCACTCGGCGTCGCCGACGATGACAAAGACGCGGCGGTCCACCTTGCGGATGCGCAGAGCCATCGCCACGCCCACCCCGAACGGCAGGCCGTGGCCGAGCGAGCCGGTGGAGGCCTCGATTCCGGGAACTTTGTTGTGATCGGGATGACCGCCAAGACGACTCTTGAAGGTGCAGTATTGATCGAGTTCCTCTGCCGGGAAGAATCCTCTTTCAGCCAGCACCGTGTAGGCCGCCAGCGAGCCGTGGCCCTTGCTCAGGATGAAGCGGTCACGGTCGTCGCTCTTGGGATTCTTGGGGTCGTGGCGTAGCACGCGGTCATAAAGGGTCCAGACGATGTCGAGAATCGAAAACGCGCTGGGGATGTGCCCCTCCTTCGTCACCGTGGTGGCAGTCAGAATCTGCCGTTTCAGTTTGTTTAACGTCGGGCGCGTCACAGCACAAAGTCAGGTAAAAATGGAGGGTGAGTATTCATTCTCCGCCCCATAGGGTCAAGGGGATACCTCGGAAATCCAGCAGTTCGAATTCACCCTCCCGGGTAAAAGTGACTTTTGCCGCACGGCGTCCGCCCAAAGTGACTGTTTCCGTGGCGGCATGGATCCAACCATGAGCCAGACGACACGGAAGGAATTATTGCGCAAGCTGCGGCGGGGTGGGCGCGACGCTGCCAGAACGGTGGGCGGATGCTGTCAAAGCGACAGTTTGCCCTTTGTCACGGCGGCGAGCAGAGCCGCCCGACTGTCCGTGGCGATGAAATCCTCTTCTGCCAACAGCGCCCGCAGGCCGGCTTGATAGAACAGGGGTTCCGTGCCGGCCTCTCGCGCAAAGGCGGGTCGAATCGCCGGCTGGACGCTTGGAGCAAAGAACATCCACGCGCGATTGGTGAATCGGGAGGTCGAGGGCGACAGAGTGGCCAGCAGTTCCAGGGTGGTCGTTTCGTAGCCGGTTTCCTCGCATAATTCCTTGTGCGCGGCTTGCTCCGGTGTCTCGCCGGGATCAACGTGTCCAGCCGGCAATTCAAGGGTGGCCCGGCCAATGGCCGGACGAAATTGTCGAACCACCAAGATGTGCCCCTGCGGATTCAAGGCAACGACCATGGCGAAATCAGAAACCCGGACACTGTAATAGGGCGTGTCAAAACCAGGGGGGTGCTGCGAGAGAATCTGGAACCAAGGCGTCTGAAAGACGATTTGTTCCGCCGGGCTGGTTGGCGGCAAGGTCTTATGGGGGGAACTCATGGGTGGCTTATCTTGATGCTCCTGTTACAAACTGCGCAATTGTGTCGAACGTGCGCGGCAAGCCTTGGATCAGGCTCAGTTTCTCATTGTTTGCCTCGACAAGGCGCGGCGCGGCGCCGGAGGGCAAAGCGGAAAGATTGAATTCCTTACCTGCCAGCCGCGCGATTTCGCGCATGGTGACGGTCCCCGTGCCGCAAACGTTGAACACTTCACCGGAGATTCCCTGTTCGACCAAAGCCCAAGCGATGCGGGCCACATGGTCCGTGTGCATATATTGAAAACGAGAATCGGGGTGAATGCGGAGCGGGAGGCCATGGAGGATGTCGAACACAGGGTTTTTGCGCAAGCCCGGTCCGACCATGCCGGCCAGCCGGAGGATGAGCCAGCGTTTGGCGTAGTGACGGACCAGGTCCTCCGCCAGCAACTTGTGCGCCCCGTAGTGTGAAATCGTGGCGAAGTCCATGGGCGAATCCTCTCGCGTGGTCACCGGCGAGGTCAGATCGCTGTAAACGTCCACGCTGGAGATGTGGAGATGAAATGCGGCCGGAAAATCAAGCAATGTCCGGAGCCGGTGTTCAACCGAAGCCCGAAAGTCCGCGAGCGGATCTTCTTCGGCGAGAAACTTCTTCGAGTTGCACGCGGCCTCGATGACGACGTCGCTTCTCAAACCCGCAGATGCCGAATAATTGGTCCGAGTCACCTGAACCAGTTCGAGGTCCGAGCGGGCGGCCAGCATGCGAGCGAAAGCCGAGCCGACGAATCCGTTCGCCCCGATGAGCGTGACGCGCATGTTCAGCCTTGCAACCGCGCCGCCGCGGAATGGGCGCGATACCAGTCGATGGTCTTCTGCAACCCTTCGCGCAGCGGGGTGCGACATTCGTAGCCGAGGATTTCCTTCATGCGTGCGGCGTCAAACCCCTTGAACATCTGGCCATCGGGCTTGGACGCATCCCACGCGATTGGGCCTTGATAGCCGGTCAACTCGGCCACGGTCTCGGTGAGTTCCCTGATTGTGACGGTCTTGCCGGAGGAGAGGTTGATGATGTCGCTGCCGTTGTATTTTTCGACAGCCAGCAGGATGGCCTCGCAAACGTCGGCGATGTAAACGAAATCACGGGTCGGCTTGCCGGTTCCCCACGCTGGAACCTCGGTCTTCCCCGCGTCCCTGGCCTCCAAAAACTTCCGGATCAACGCTGGAATGACATGCGAGTTGTTGAGGTCAAAATTATCGTGCGGCCCGTAAATATTACCGGGCACGAGCACGATGGCATTGAACCGGTACTGGCGGCGATAGGCTTCCGCCTGCACGGCGCTCATGGCCTTGGCCAATGAATAGGGAGCGCTTTCCGCCTGTGGATACCCATTGAAGAGCTCCGTTTCCTTGATCGGGCTGGGGGCTTTTGCCGGATAGCTGCAGCCCCCCATCAGCGTGACGTATTTTTTCGCCCCTGCGCGCCAACTCTCATGCAGCAGCATCGTGCCCATGAGCATGTTCTGGTAGTTGAAATCCGCCGGGCGTGCCCGGTTGGCGCCGATGCCTCCGACCAGCCCGGCCAGGTGCAGTACGAGATCCGGCTTGATCTCGGCCAGCATCTTGCGCACCTGCGCCTGCTCGAGCAGATCGTAATCGGAATGAGAAGGGGTGACGGGACGAATCCCGTGTGTGCGCATGTGTTCCAACAGGTTGCGCCCGACAAATCCGCTGGCGCCGGTCACAAGGATTCTTGAGTAGTCTGTGAGCTTCATGGAATCAGGCATAAATGATTTGTGAACCGGGGGCGTTGAGCCTCACTGGCAGGATTTGCTGGCCCGCGAACAGTTTCCGTAACTTGGGATGGACTCGTGGGGGGGCAAAAAACATGATGAACCCTCCCCCCCGGCGCCCAGCAATTTGCCGCCCCATGCTCCCGCCTGGATTCCCCGCTTGTAGATTTCGTCAATCTCTCCTGTGGATACCCCGCCGTCCAGGCTCCGCTTGGCCTGCCACGCCGCGTCCAGCAATTTGCCAAACTCGCGAAGCGGGCGGTTGGCGGTCAAAAGGTCGTAGCCCTCGTAGACCATCGCGCGCATGCGCTTGAGCGTGTCGGTGTTTTGGTCCACCCGCTTGAGTTGCTTGGCGACAATCTCTGAGGCCTTGCGTTTCACGCCGGAAAAGACAATGAACAGGTGCTGCTCGAGTTCGCACAGCCGCTGCTGTGAGATGGGCACGCGCTGGACGGCAATGTCTTTTTCGGTGTGGAATTCGATGAGGTTGAAGCCGCCGAGGGCGGCGAGGGTCTGGTCCTGGCAGCCCACGTTGTCCTTGAGCAACTGGCGTTCGACGTGGATGGCCTCATAGGCCAGTTCCAAGGGGGTCAAGAATTCGCCTTTGAACGAATGCAGGACGTGCAGCAGCGATACAGTGAATGCCGAGGAGGACCCCAAGCCGGTGAACGCGGGCAAATCGGCAACGTTGTGCAGTTCAATGTCCTTTGCAAGACCGATGAGCTTGAGGCATTCGCGATAGACGTTGTGCTGGATTTCGTCCAGCCGGGATACGCATTCCGCCTGCCGGTAGGAAATGCGTATCCGATAATCGAACAAGTGGCTCAAGAACGGGCTGGCCGTGACATACGAGAATTTGTCCACAGCCGTGGCCAACACCGCGCCCCCGTGCTTGGTGAAGTACTCCGGGTAGTCGGTCCCTCCCCCAAAGAAACTGATGCGAACTGGCGCGCGTGAAATGATCATCGTCGTAAAACTCTGTCCGCAAAGTCTGCTTCATCGGCTCAGTGGGGCCAATGAAAAATCCGCGATGGCAATGCGCGCAACATAGCACCCCCCATCTTTGATGGTGGCGACGTACCTGGTGCATCCAATCACAGATTGCGGATAGTGCGCCGGTGCCGGTCTGCGCGGCAGCCCACTCTATTCGGCGGAGGCGGCCTCGTTGCGCCGCGTGAGGATCAACACTCCCAGCAGCAACAAGGTCAGTCCAAACGCCGCGAGGCAGACCTTCAAGGTCGTGGTGGGCCGTTGAAAGACGAATTCCACGGTGTGCGCGCCCGGTCCCAGATGCACACCGCGCATGAGATAATTGCACCGCAGCAGCGTGTCCGGTTTGCCGTCCACCCGCACCTGCCAGCCATCCGCAAACCGGTCGTTCAACAGCAGGACGCCGGCTGTGTCCGCCTGGGTTTGCAGAAGGATGTGCTTCGGAGCATAGCTCTTGAATTCCACGGTGCCCAGGGTCTGGTTGGTTGCCACGGGCGGGGCGGCCACTCGGCTGTCGGCGACCAACAAGGTTTGAGCCGCATCGAAGGCCGGGCTGGCGAGTTGCTGGAGGGTGGCCTCGTCGTTGGTGCTCACCTGCCACTGGCTGTAGAGCTTGGCGCGCGGCAGGGCGCCCGTGAATTCGATCACCGCAAAGACCCCATTGGTGGCTGGTCTGGCGGTGAGTTCATCGAGCTTGGTGACCTGGTCAATGCCCGGCTTGGGCACAATGTTGAATTGCTCCACCACGCGGAAACGCTGTCGTCCCGGGTCGAATTGTTGGTTGAGCAAATCCACAAGGCCCGTCATCGCAAACACATAGCGCGTGTTGGTCAGCTCCCACTTGCGCGTCAGGAGATGAAGGGTGTCGCCGGAACGGACCTGCAACGCGTTTTCGAACGCCACGTAGTCCACGGGCGGGCGGGGCATCTGAATGACGTCGAGCGACTGGATGTTGTAATACAAGAAATGGTGCTGCGCCCACTCGATGCGGTAGAGTTGGTCCAGGCTTTGTGCCATTCCCCGCGCCTGTTCGGAGAGTTGGAAGGCGCTTGGAATCCATTGCGGCAGGAGGGCCACCCGCTGTTCCCACGCGTTTTCCCGCAAGTGGTCCAGAACAGGGTTGCTCGCGTATTTTTGGGGATAATCCCAGTATTTGATCCAAGGCAGATTGGCGTGGCCCAGATCCAGCACCAGCACCGCGCCCAGGAGTACCGCACCGAATCTGGCCCGGGATCCGGCAAAATAGCCGCTCAGAACCAGCGCCATTGAGCCCAGCGCGAGTGTGAGCGACAACAGATACCAACCGACCTGCCGGACGCTGAAGCGCGCAATAGCGGCTGCTGTGCTGGAGTCAAATCCGACTTCCTGAAGGTAGTGTTGCAGATTGATGCCTTGTGAGTCGTAAACCATCCAGCCCAAGAGGCTGGCGAACCAGAATGCCACCGAACCGTAGACCCAGCGCTTATCAAACGCCGGAGCCGTGGCCCACCCGCTCCGCCACTGCGGCTTCAGGCCGCGAACCGTGGAGGGCACGGGATTCCACTGGATCCGCTGACTCAGTCCATGCACGCCATAGGTGAAGAGGACGAGCACCGCCCATCCGAAATACATGCTGAACTTGTCAGGATTGCGGATTGTGGAAGCGTAGGGTAGCGCATAGAACAGTCGATAGAACGGCGCGAACCGGCCGAACGCCAGCAGCAATCCCACACCGCCCAACACCGCCCAGAACCAGATCAGCTTCTTTTCGGTGATTGTGAATGGCGACGACTTTTTCCGAAACGATTGCAGCAGGCCCCACAGTGCCACAGCGGTCAGCAAGGGGCCGACATAGTTGCCGCCACCCACGAAGCGCAGAAACCCCTGTGGTGGCGGCCCTTGCTTGCCCGAGGCAAAATACCGGTCCCACGCCGGATCCCGCCCTTCTTTGCCCCAGTAGTTGCCCCCGTCAGGCGTATCCATCCGATAGCCAAAGAGTCCGGGCACCAGGAACCCCAGGGCCTCCGACTTGGGCAAACTCCATTGTGTCGCCCAATCCCAGCGCTCTTGCTTGGAACGCTCATCCTGCTGCGCGCCGGCCACGCCATGGATTTGGGTGCTGATTAAGCCGCTGACCGCCTGGATGGCCATGAGCGCAGCGAATCCGGCGACCAGGCTCAACTGAAGGCCCCCCCAGAAGAGCCACTTGATTGCGGTCTTCTGACGGGTCGCCCACGCTTGGTAGAGGACATAAGCCGCGACAACCAGGCTGAACAAGGCGGCTTTGTCGAATCCTTCGATGACACCGCATCCCACCAGCAATCCAGCCAGCACCACCTTGATCCATCCCCGCCAGCCTGAGTTGTTTTGGAGTAATCCCAGTGCCAGAAACATTGCGCCCAGCGCCACCGGGCCGGAGGTTTGCCCCCAACAGGCACCTGAGAAACTGAACGACTGCAGACTCGCCGCCAACCCGCCCAGCACATAGGCCGGGGGCGAGAGTCTGAGAGACTTGAAGAAGAATCCGGCGCTCAAACCCAGGATCAGCAAGGAGGCTGGCACCCAGAACTTCGAAAAGCCCACAGCCCCGACAAGCCAGAAGAACCCCATGGAGAGGCTGGCCGATGCCGGCCATTCCAAGCCCAGCCAGTTTAGATCGGTCCAAATGCCGGTGAAACTCCCCGGCGGTTGGAGCGCTGCCATCATGTAGGTCCCCAGCGGCGCGTCGTTGTTGAAGATCACTTGGCCAGGCAGCAGACTTCTGTGGAACAGCGCGGCCAGCACCGCCAGCAGGCAGGCCAGCAAAATCAGGTAATTGCGCGGGCCCGGTGTCCTGGCGGTCCCCGATGATGTGTTCACAGCCATGCGGTGAATTCGGTTTGTTCCGAGAAGGCAGTGCGACGATAACGAAAAGCCCTGCAATGCCAACCCGAAACTCAGGCGGCGAACCATCCGGGATTTCTGCGAATGAAATTCTCCGCCTGCGGCAGCGAATCCGGCGTCCCGATGTCCAGGAAATGCGCCTCCACCACTTCGACCCGCATCACGCCTCGACGGGCCAGACAAGCTGGGAACACGTCAGTCTCGAAGCTCAATGGATCCCGTTCAGGAAAGGTTTGCACCAGCGAATCCCGTAACAAGTAAACGCCCGCGTTGATGACCCCGGCCCCGGGCCGCTTCTCCAGGAACCGGCGCAGCGCGCCGTCCGCGTCAAACTCCAACGTGCCGTAACGGGAAGCATCGGGCATCGACACCCCGAGAAGGCCCCCCTCGACCGCCGGGTCGCTCAGCCCTGCAAACAAGCCGGCCAGCGCCGCGAGCGCGAGCGAATCGCCATTCAGCACCAGCCAGGCGGGTGGTCTGGGAGTGACTTGCCGGGCGGCGTGTCGAAATCCACCGGCGGTTCCCAACGGACGGGGCTCCGCGATGCAGCGGATGGCCACGCCCTCGACGGGTTGGGCGGCGAAATGACGCTCGACGCTGTCAGCGAGGAATCCCGTCGAGAGCACCATGCGGCGCACCCCCTGCCGGGCCAAGTATCGCACCACCCAATCCAAGAATGGCCGGCCGGCTACTGGCGCCATTGGCTTCGGGATCCCCGGCAACAGGTGGGCGACCCGCGTGCCCAACCCGCCCGCCAGCACCACCGCAGTCACCGATTCCAGAGTCAGATGACAACTCATGCGAGCGGATCAGACATTCGAGTAAATGCCTTGGCGCAGGATGGTGTAGGCCTTGATCAGCTCCGCGATGCCACGGTCCAGGCTCCATTCCGGCTTGAACCCGGTCGCCGCCAACCGCGCGTTCGAAACGATGTAATCCCGCTTGTCCGGATCCTCGCCGATGGGTGCCTCGAGGAACACGAACTTGGGCAGGTGCTTCTGGATGACGGCGCAGAGTTCGAGCTTGGACAGGTTGGCATCGTCCAAACCCACATTGTAGGGCTTGCCCTTCATGGCTTCGAACTTTTCCAGAGCATGCATGAACACTCGGGCCACGTCGCGGACATGGATGTAATTGCGCTTGAAATGGCCTTCGAAGATGACCACCGCCCGGTCGTGCACCGCCCGGTGGACAAAATCATTCACCAACAGGTCGATCCGCATCCGAGGCGAAACCCCGAACGCCGTGGCGAGTCGGAAGCTGATGCTGTTCTCCCGATCGAGGATCGCCTGTTCCGCCTTCACCTTGGTCACCCCATAGAGCGAGATGGGGCGAAGGGGCGATTCCTCGGTGCAGAACTTGCCCCGCTCCCCCACGCCGTAGCCGCTGTTCGTCACAGGCATCAGAATGCGCTGCTCACGGCTGGCCAGACGGCACAGCAGCGCCACCGCCCCGTGATTGGTTGTTTCTGCCGCGAGTTGGTCGCGGTCGCACAGAGGCGCCCCCACCAGCGCCGCCAACGGAATGATCACGTCCGCTTTGGACACCAATGGCTTCACCACCGCCTCATCCCGGCAGTCGCCCCGGACCACGCTGAATCCGGGATGCGGACAACAGTCCAGCAGGCTGTTCTGCCGGAACATGAAGCTGTCCAAGACCGTGACCTCATGTCGTTGGCCCAGCAGTGTCGGGGTCAACACCGAACCAAGATAACCAGCGCCGCCTGTGATCAGAATTTTCATGCAATCCAGTTTGTCGTCGTTCCAGCCAATCCAATGCCTCCGGACAACGGTCCGCTTGGCGCAGGCTGGACAGTAAAGGGTCCGGCCCGCCGCGCCAAGCCCTCTTCGTTCGTTTTGCGCCACTGGCTTTTCGATGGACAACCGGTCCCCCGGTCAGCCAGTATCTCAAGCTCTGTCGGGCCTTGATTCGACGGCCGACTGGCTAATCATGAGCAAGCACGCATCCACAGCCGGCGCTAGTGCCGGCCTGCCTCTCAAGCAAGCGAGTTTAAGTCCACAGTCCGCCTCGCCAGGCAAGCAACCACCCCTTTACCGCAGCATCGATTGGATCACCTTTGTCGTCACCTTCCTGTCGGTGATGGTGGCTTACTGGTATACGCTGGCGCCAGACCTGACCCTGGAGGACTCGGGGGAACTGGCGGTGGCTTCGTTCTACGGTGGCATACCCCATCCTCCAGGCTACCCCACCTGGACACTCTACACCTGGCTGTTTGCCAATCTCATCCCCTTTTCCAACATCGCCTGGCGGGTGGGCCTCAGTTCGGCGTTTGCCGGCGCTCTCTCCGCGGGCTTGGTAGCCTTGTTGGTTTCCCGGGGCAGCAGCATGCTCATCGAAAGCATCGAATCCATTAAAGGCGTCGGGCAGAAATTGGAAAACGCCATCTGCCTGGTAGCCGGGTTCGTCTCGGGATGCGTGCTGGCGTTCAGCAGCTACATCTGGAGCCAGGCCGTCATTGTTGAGGTGTACACCCCCAGCGTTTTGTCCATGGTAGGCGTGATGTGCTGCCTGTTCCGCTGGCTCTACACGCCACGCCAATATCGTTGGCTTTATCTGGGCTTTTTCTTGTTCGGCCTCTGCTTTACCAATCATCAGACCTTGATCCTGGCCGCCATGGGCATCGAGGTGTTGATTGCCGCGGCGGATAACCGCATGGGCCGCAGCCTGTTCCTGTGGAACTCGGTCGTTTACCTGGGGGGGCTGGCGTTGCGCAGCCAGAAACTGGTGATGACCGACACCAACCCAATGATCTTCACGCTGTTCAACCTTGTGGGCATCGGTTCGATGGTCGCGTATGTCTATTTTAGCTGGCTGACCCGGGAGGATGCGAAGGAGTACGTGAGGGACGGTCTGCTGGCCGCCGGGGTGCTGCTCCTGTCCATGACGCCGGCGATGGGCAAGGTGGGGATTTTCCTGAGCCTACTGGCCCTTGTCGGCTTTGGGAAGCTGGCTTGGAACACCCGTGGCCGAGGCACCGAATGGTTGGTGGTGGTGTTCTGTGGCGTCGCCTGGGGCTTGGGGGTGGGCTTTTTTCTCTACATGCCCATCAGTGGCATGACCACCCCGCCCATGCAATGGGGCTATCCCCGGATTATCGAGGGTTTCATCCATGCCCTCACGCGTGGCCAGTACGAGAAGGTGAATCCGGCCGATGTATTCAGTGATCCAGGCCGGTTTGTTGGCCAGATGCACATGCTGCTGGATAATGCCGGTGAGGAGTTCAGCTACGCCTTCCTCCTGATCGCCGTGGTGCCCTTCTTCTTCATTCGGGCCATGAAGCGACGGGAACGCGCCTGGATCATCGGGCTGGCGGGCATCTACTTCTGTCTGGCCGTGCTATTGATGGTGGTTCTCAGCCCCTCGCCGGACCGCGCCGCGCGTATGTTGATCCGCGTGTTCTTTACCTCCTCCCATATTCCGGTGGCGCTGTTGATCGGCTATGGCCTCAGCCTGATGTCGGCCTTCATGTGTTCGCACTACGCCGGATTCCGAAAATGGGCCATTGTCGGCGGCATTGCCTCCGTTCCCTTGGCGCTCGTCTCCCTCTGGAAATGGGTCGCGAAGTCCATGTACGGGGAAGGGTTGGGCATGACCTGGAGCGACATTTTCACCGGGGTGAGAGCCGCCTTCCAAGCGGACCAATATGCGCTGCCCGTCTTCGGCGGCTTGCTCCTGGTGGGCATGTGCCTGCTGTTCATCGCCGGTGTCGTCGTGTGCCGCAACCGCGCCCCGCTGGCCTTGTCCCTGGGCATCTTCAGCCTCCTGCCTGTGGTGTCCGTTCTCAGCAACTGGGCGGACAGCGAGCAGCGCGGGCACTTGTTCGGCTTCTGGTTCGGCCACGACATGTTCACCCCCCCCTTCACCGACAGCACGGGCAAGTTGAGCTACGACAGGGGCGAGCGTGGCAAGCTGATGGCCACCCCGGACAAGGCTCCCCTGGTCTATCCGGAGATGACGCGCGACGCGGTGCTGTTCGGCGGCACCGATCCGGGCCGCTTCTGCCCCACCTACATGATCTTCTGCGAAGGGTTCATCCCCGAGCGTTGCCGGCGAAATCCGGACTTTGACCGGCGCGACGTGTATATCATCACCCAGAACGCGCTGGCGGACGGCACCTATCTGCATTACATCCGGTCGCACTACAACAAGAGCGAGCAGCGCAAGTACGACACGCCCTTCTTTCAGCAAGTCCTGAGATCGGAGAAGGAGCGGTCCATGAACTACCGCACCAACCTCGTCGCACGCATGGTCTATCAGGTGCTCGACAAACCATTCCTTGCCCTGGGTGAAAAGGTCGAGGCCGACCGCCGCGCCCGCGGCGTCTATCCGCCCAAGGAAATCTACATCCCCACCCCTTCGGACTCGCAGCATTGTTTCGAGCAATACCTGACGGACGCCCAGGCGCGCCTGCAGCAAGGCCGCTTGAAGCCCGGCGAGGACGTCAAGGTGACCGGTGGCAGGGTCCAGGTCTCCGGCCAGGTCGCCGTCATGGCCATCAACGGCCTGCTCACCAAGGTCATCTTCGACCACAACCCCGACCACGAGTTCTTCGTCGAGGAAAGTTTTCCGCTCGATTGGATGTATCCGCATCTGACGCCGTTCGGGGTCATCATGAAGATCAACCGGGAACCCTTGCCGGACTTGCCCGAGGAAATCCTGGCCCGCGACCACGAGTTCTGGGCGCAGTTCTCCGAGTCGCCTTATCGGCAACTGGATCACCTACGACACGCCGATCAAGGAGATCACCGATTTCGCGGAGAAGACCTATCTGCGTCACAATCTCAGGGGTTTTCAAGGAGACCGGCAGTTTGTGCGCGACGATCAGGCGCAGAAGGCCTTTTCCAAGCTGCGCAGTTCCATCGGCGGAGTGTACGCCTGGCGCCTGGGGCCGGAGTGCGCCCAATACTTTCCCCAATACGCCCCCAAGACACCCGAGGCCCGCGCCCGCCTGATGAAGGAGGCTGACTTTGCCTTTCGCCAGGCGCTGGCCTTTTGTCCCTACAGCCCGGAGGCCGTCTTCCGTTATGTGCAGTTGCTGATGCAGCAGAATCGGCTGGAGGAAGCGATTCTGATCGCAAAGACCTGTCTCAAGCTCGACCAATACAACGGCCAGGTGCAGGGCCTGGTGCGACAGCTCGAGAACATCCCCGCCCAGCAGGCGCAGATGGTCCGGGTCCAGCAGGACCTGGCCGCCTTGGAACAGCGATGGCGCAGCAATCCCACCAATGTGCAACTGGGTCTGACGCTCGCCTCCGGCCTCATGCAGATGCAGCAAACCAGTGCCGCCCTTGCCACCTTGGACCGCGTGATCGCCGCCACGAATCTCGATGTCAACACGCTGCTCGCAACGGCCCAGATGTATCTTCAGATGGGCAACATGGCTCGCCTGGAACCCTGTCTCGAGAAACTGACCGTCATCCAGCCGGAGTCACCGGAAGGTTGGTATGACCTGGCGGCCATCAAGGCAGCCCTCAACAAGCCCAACGAAGTTCTCGCCCCGCTTACCAAAGCCATCGAACTCAGCACGGCACGGCGCGCCTCGGATCCCAAAGGGCGCGATCTCGCGGCGGAAGCCCGGAAGGATCCGCGCTTCGCCGCTTTCCAGGCCCGCGAGGAATTCCAAAAACTGACCGCGCCTTGACAGCCCGCTGACAAAGTCGGTGAGACGACGTGAGGCGTCTGCAAGACCATCGGGGCAGCCAGACAGAAGGGGAACGGACGGTTCCAAGTTGAAGAGCCCAACGAGGATCGGTTGCCCCGCGGGTTCTACCGGGGGGGGGCGCCCGGTGGCCGTACGGGTCAGCGCCGCATCAGCGCCTCGATCTCGTCCACCTCGATCGGGATGTCGGCCATGAGATCGAGGGGGCCTTCGTCGGTGACCACAATGTCGTTCTCCAGCCGGATTCCAAATCCTTCCTCGGGGATGTAGATGCCGGGCTCGACCGTGAGCACCCAGCCGGGCGCGAACGGTTCGTTCAGCAACCCCACATCGTGAACATCCAGCCCAAGCGGATGGCCCACGCCGTGCATGAAGTACTTTTTGCAAGCCGGTTTGTCCGGATCCTGCCTCTTCACCTCGCTCGGTTTTAGCAGGCCGAGCTGGAGCAGTTGCTCGGTCATCAGCGCCTCCGCCTGTCGTTGCCAGTCCCGATGCAACACACCCGGCATGGCGGTTTGGGCCACCGCGCGCAGAACGTAAAGCACGCGGTCATAGATCGCGCGCTGCCGCTTGGTGAACCGTCCACTGACCGGGATCGTGCGGGTCAGGTCGGCGTTGTAATTGGCGTAGCTGGCGGCGACGTCGAGGAGCAGGACCTCGCCGACACGGCAGGGCTGATCGTTCTGGAGGTAATGCAGCACGCAGGAGTTGCCGCCTGCGGCGACGATGGGGTTGTAGGCGAACCGGGCGCGGTTCCGGATGAACTCGTGCGCGAATTCCGCCTCGATCTCGCATTCGTTGACGCCCGGCTTGACCCTCCGCAGCACCCGCAGAAACCCCTGTCGGGTGATCTCGCAGGCGCGCCGGATCAACTCGATCTCATCCTCGGATTTCTCCGCGCGCAGGGCGTGCATCAGGGGTGCGAGCCGATGGTAATGATGCAGTGGATAGGCAGCCTGGGTCTCCCGGATGAACCGGGCATCCCGGGTCTCCACCTCGATCACCGCCCGCCGATGCTCGTTGCTGTTCAGGAACACGCGGTCCGTTTCGCACATGAGCTGGCGAAAGAGGGTGGGGAACGCAGACAACCACTCGACCCGATCGATCCCCGAGACCGCCCGCGCCTCGGCTTTCGACAGTTTGTGACCCTCCCAGGTCTTGAGATGGTCGTTGGGCTCGCGGAGGAACAGGACCTCGCGTTGCTTCTCGTCGAAGGCATCCGGCGCGAGCACCAGGATGCTTTCCTCTTGCTCGATGCCGGTGAGGTGGAACAGGTCGGAGTTGGGCACCAGGACCAGCGTACCATCGGCATTGGTGGGCAGGACATCGTTGGCGTTCACCACGGCCAGCGCGTGCTTGCCCAGTCGCGCGCGTAACCGGTCGCGATTGTGTCGGAACAGTCGGGAGGGGATGGGGGCGTGCCTCATGTGCTTGATCGTGTTCGTCTTGCACGGCCAGCTTAGCTGGCTGGGTTCCTTGTGGGAAACCATGAAATGTGAGGGGGCGATTCTCGGCGCTCGCATTCTCGAAGGCTGGCTGATAGCCTTCGCCTCGTATGGGACGTCAATGGTTGCATGCCAAACGTTTGGTGGCCGGTCTGAAGAAGGGCCGGACTACGAGCAAACTGGTCCGTGAAATCTCCGTGGCCGCCAAGATGGGCGGCGCCGATCCGACGATGAACGCCCGCCTGGCGACGGCGGTGGAGAAGGCCAAGAAGGACAGCGTGTCCAGGGACGTCATCGAGCGGGCGATCAAGAAGGGCGCAGGCACCGGCGACGACAAGCTCGTCATGGAGCATGTGGTGTTCGAAGGCTATGCCCCGCACAAGGTTCCGGTGATTGTGGAGGTTTACACGGACAACGTGAACCGCACCGCGCCGGAGATCCGGGTCCTGTTCAAGAAAGGCCAGATGGGCACCACCGGCAGCAACCGGTTCCTGTTCGACCAGGCGGGCATCGTGGAGGCTTATCATCCGGGCGGGGGCGTGGATCCCGAGGAGGCCGCGATCGAGGCGGGCGCCAACGAGGTGGAAACGTTGGATCATGCGCAAAACGACGATATTCCGGAGGGATCGACCGGGGCGAAATTCATTGCGGACCGGACGGCGGTGCATGCGGTTTCCCAATGGCTTTCCCGGCACGGCTGGACGGTGGTGACCAGCGAGTTGGGCTTCCTGCCCAAGCAGTTCCCGGAGTTGACGGACGACCAGCGGGCCGAGGTGGGGGAGTTCCTGCAGGCGTTGGATGACCACGACGACGTTCACCGGATCTGGGCAGCGGTGAAATGAGCGGGCGGCCGCCGCGAGCGGCACCGGCTGAAGGGCCGGTTGGATCGCAGGCCTCCCTCCGGCAGGCCTGCGAAATGGGAGTTGCAGATTCCTGCAAAAATCTTTTGCATTGGGCGGGCGCGGGGAGTAGAACAAACCCAGCTTCATCATTTGTGTGAAGCATTGAACAAGAATCCGCTTGGGCGCTTCTATTCCTCACGACCAAGGTTGCGGAGCAATCACTCGTTGTTGGAATGAACGCGCATATCCTTTTAGCACAAGCCAGAGGCATCAGTGGCCAGTATGAACTGGCCTACATCTGGGGTCAGGCAACGCCTGAAGCCAAGATCATCATTCTGGTGCTGCTCCTGTTCTCGATCATCGCCTGGTCCGTCATGATCTCAAAAGCAGTTCAGATGCGCCGCGCCAAACGCCTCAACGGCTTCTTCCTCACCGAGTTCAAAAGCCAGCGTAATGTCCTGGACCTCTACGACCGCCGTATTCAAGCCGAGGGTTGCCCGCTGTTCAGCATCTACCAGGCCGGGAGCGGAGAACTTGACACCCGCCTCCGCAGCAAAGGCGAGGAAGCGCGTCGCAGAAACATGTCGCTCAAGGGCATGGAGCACGTGAAGCGTTCGTTGGAGAACACGGTCGCCCAGGAATCCCTGAAGCTGGAATCCGGCCTCATCTGGCTGGCGGTGGCCGTGAGCGGCGCCCCCTTTCTCGGACTGTTGGGAACGGTGTGGGGCGTGATGAGCACGTTCGGGCACGTGGCCCAGCTGGGCAGCGCCACCTTGACCGCCATGGCCCCCGGCGTGGCCGCCGCGTTGATCACAACGGTGGCGGGACTCCTGGTCGCCATTCCGTCCATGTTCGGTTACAACGGCCTGGTCCACAACCTCCGCGTGCTGACCGTGCAACTGGACAACTTCGCCCAGGAACTGGTGTCGAAGATGGAAACCGAATATCTGGCGGACGAGTAGGTGACGATGCGACGGTTCTCCCAGAAAAGTTCGCTGGTGACGTTGAGTGAGATCAACATCACGCCGCTGCTGGACCTGGCGTTCGTGCTGTTGATCATCTTCATCATCACCACGCCCCTGCTCGAACAGGGCCTGAGCCTGCAACTGCCCAAGGGCGGCCAACCCGATGCCCCGATCGACAAGAAGAGCGTGCGGACCGTGGAGATCAGCCGGAACGGCACCTACGCTTACAACGGACGGCCCATCACCCTTCAGACCCTTGAGCGGCAACTGGTGGGCGATTACACCGCGGATCCCCACCTCGTGGTCTATATCCGGACCGACGAAATGGGGTTCAACAAGCACACCTACGCCGTGATCGATGCCTGTCAGCGCAACGGCATCACACGCTTCTCACTGCGCACCGACCCCCGGAGGCCCTGATGAGCCAACTGCAAAAGAAATGCTTTCTCGCCTCCGCCGGCATGCATGGACTGCTGTTCCTCGTGCTGCTGGTCGGCCCGGCGTTTCTGGTTTCACGGGACAAGATGGACGACCTGCCCACGCTGGACATCATCCCGGCCAAGCTGATTGACGACATGTTCTACCGGATATCGAGCCCGGGTCCCCAGCAGCGGGCGGCCCCGGCTCCAGCACCCGCACCCGTTCAACCCCAGCAACCGCCAGCCCCAAACCCGATCAAGGCGCCGGAGCCCCAACCGGTCGCGCAGAAGCCAGAGCCGAAGTCGGATCCGACACCCGAACCCAAATACACCCGGCCTGAAGACATCAAGGTGAATCTGAAGCCGAAGCCGGGCTCAACCTCCAGCAAGCCACGCCCGGCGACCGCGAGCCAGCCTAGTCCCAACTACACCTCGGCCGCGAACACCATTCGGAGCGCCACCTCCAGCACCACCATCGCGATGCCTTCGGTGGGCGCGGGAGGACCGGGAGGAGGCGGCCCAGCTTACGCCAACTATGCGCAGGCGGTGAAAAGCATTTATGAACGGAGCTGGTATCCGCCGGAGGATGCTTCCCGCGAAGACGCGATCGTGAAGGTCGAGATTGTCATTGCGCGAGACGGCTCCATTCTCTCCTCCCGGATCATCGGACGATCCAGCGATCCGGCCGTGGACGCCAGCGTCGAGGCCACCTTGCGGCGGGTCACGGAGGTGCCGCCGTTTCCGGAGGGAGCCAAAGACAGCAAGCGAACCTACATTATTGGATTCAACCTGAAAGCCCGACGGGCAATGGGATAACCATGCAGAAACAAACAATTGGCCGACTTCTATCGTACGTGTCTCTCCTCACCGCGAGCTGGGCTTTCGCCCAGGGAGGACAGGAAATCACCATCATCAAGGACCGGAGCAACACACCCGGACTTGCCGACCCCGTTCTCGTCTCGCTTTCCGGATTCTCCGGCGAGGTGGCCAGCGTCATCCAGTTCGACCTCTATGTGCAGGGGTTCAAGTTCGTGAGCCCGGACCAGGCCCAGTATCTCATTAGCGGTGGCAACAATGGGAACGTGCAGGGCCGGGTTACCGACCGGTTTGCGAAGGACTCGATGCTCTCGAAAAGCTACTCCGGCGCCTCGCTGCGCCGTCAGGCCCATGCGTTCACCGACGACGTGGTGCAGGCCATCCGGCCGGGCAGCAAGGGCATCGCACAAACCCGGATTGCGTGCAAGGTAGCGAGCGGGGCCAACACGGAGATTTGTGTCTCGGATTTTGATGGATACGGTGCCGCCTCGATCACCGGCGGCGACAAGACCTTGGCCAAGTCGCCCGCGTGGGTGCCTGGCCGATCGGCGCTGCTCTACACATCCTACAAACGCGGGCGGCCGGAGATCTTCCGCCACGACACGGCGACCGGCAGCCGCTCGGTGGTGGCGGGTTACGCGGGGTCCAACCTGATGCCGGCCGCCTCGCCGGACGGCTCGCAGGTGGCGATGGTCTTGAGCAAGAGCGGTATGGTGGATCTCTATGTGGCCAACGCGGACGGCAGCAACCTGAAGCAGTTGACCCGGTCATCGGAGTATGAGTCTTCCCCCTGCTGGTCTCCCGATGGACGGTGGATTTGCTTTGCCACGCAGTTGAAGGGGGGCGGACGCGTGCTGGCCAAGGTGGCTTCCAGTGGCGGGGACGTGCAGCGCATTCGAGTCGCAGGCGTTTCCAATCCCAGCGAACCCGACTGGTCGCCGGACGGCAAGTGGATTGCCTTTACCGCGCAGATGGGCAGTTTTCAGTTGTGCGTGGTCCCGTCCGAGGGTGGCGACGTCACGGTGCTGGCGGGGGGGGATGACCCATCTTGGGCTCCCAATTCCCGAACGGTGGCGTTCACCCGTCATGCGAGTGGTCGTCAGACCTTGTCTCTGCTTGACGTATTCACCAAACAGGTCAAGGATGTGCCCCGCATTTCGGGAAGCGATAATTCACAGCCCGCGTGGGCCCGATAGTTAACCTTCCCAACGACAAAAACCATGAAAGCACTCAAGTTCGCCAATCTCCTCGTGATCGCGCTCGTCCTGACGGTGGCCGCCGTCGGTTGCAAGAAGAAGCCCACCAATGTGACTCCCCTGCCAGGCCAACCCGGTTATGTCGGCGAGGGAGGGGCGGCTGGAATCCCGGGGGGAGGCGCGGTGGGTTCCGGACCCGGAGTGGAAGCCGGTGGGGGTCCGTTGGCCGATCCTTCACGCTTCGCCAACATGAAGCCCGACCGCGAGGCGCTGGCGGCCTACACGGTTTACTTTGATTTCGACAGTTCGGTGGTCAAGTCCAGTGAACAGGGCAAGGTGGCTGAGGTTGCCGCTTCGCTGAAGGGCAGCATGGTCAATGCGCTGCGGATTGAAGGCCACTGCGACGAGCGGGGCACGGAGGGATACAACCTCTCGCTGGGTGACCGCCGCGCCTTGGCGCTTCGCGAGGCTCTGGTCGCCGCCGGGGTGGGTTCAGACCGGATCGAGACCATCACTTACGGCGAGGAGCGTCCCGCCGATCCCAATCACGACGAAACCGCCTGGGCCAAGAACCGGCGTGGCGAGTTCATCCTCCTGCTGCCTTGAGCAGAATCGGAGCGGCATTCCAATTCCAAACGAACGGGCGCTCTGAGGAGCGCCCGTTTCGCTTTTAAGCACCAGACTACAGCACTTGCCATGATCATCGTCCTCAAACCCGGCACCAGCCCGACCCAGCAGCGCGAGATCTTCCGCGAGATCCGCCGGCTGGGTTACAAGCCCCATCCCATCCACGGCGTGGCCCGCACGGTCATCGGCGCCATCGGTGACGAACGCACCCATCAGTCCCTGGAAACCCTCACCACATGGCCGCAGGTGGAAACGGTCATGCGCGTCCAGAAGCGCTACAAGCTGGTCAGCCGTGAAGCGCATGAGAAGACCTCGGTCATCAGGGTGCGCGGGCTCGAACTGGGGGGACGCCGGTTCCACGTCATGGCCGGGCCCTGCTCGGTCGAGAGCGAGAAGCAATTGATGGCGACAGCCGAGGCCGTCCGCAAGGCCGGAGCCACCGTCTTGCGCGGCGGGGCCTTCAAACCCCGAACCTCGCCCTATGAGTTCCAGGGGCTCGGCCTGAAAGGCCTCAAGCTTCTCGCCAAGGCACGACGCGAAACGGGCTGGCCGTCATCACGGAGTTGCTGTCCGAGACGCACACCGAAATGGTGGCCGAATACACAGACGTCATCCAGATCGGTGCGCGCAACGCCCAGAATTTTCAACTGCTGGTGGCTGCGGCGAAAACCAAGAAACCCATCCTGCTCAAACGAGGGCTTTCCATGCGTATCGAGGAATGGCTGCTCGCCGGGGAATACGTGCTCTCCGCCGGGAATTCCAACCTGCTGTTCTGCGAGCGCGGCATCCGCACCTTCGAAACCTACACCCGCAACACGCTCGACCTCTGCGCCGTGCCGATTGTGAAGGCGGAGTCGCATCTGCCGGTGGTGGTGGATCCCAGCCAAGGCTCCGGTCGTGCCGACCTGGTCAGCGCCGCGTGCAAAGGGGCGGTGGCCATGGGGGCCGATGCCCTCCTGATCGAGGTGCACCCCAACCCGCGCGAGGCCTGGAGCGACGGGCCGCAGCAACTCTCCCTCGACCAATTCGCGGTGTTGATGCGGGAATTGCAGCCGTTGCTGACGGCGGTGGGACGGACGGGGACGGAAGAAGCGGTTTGACGCGCGCAGGACTGACTCCGGCGAACAGAGGCGTGGGTGATCAAAGCTGAAACCCCACCGTTCCCGGTCTGGAGCGGATCAGGAATTGGATGCCGACACCATGACCTGGCGGCGGGCCATCCGACCTTTCCTTATCGGTGGGTGCGGTCAGAGCGGGCAGTTACTTGCGGGCGCCCTTGGGGTGCGTTCCGACATGGAACCCGGTCTCGTCTTGATACCCGACCGGGGCCGATGCGGCGGACACGACCAAGGAAAACACTCCGGAGGCAACCAAGCCTGCGAGAATTAGTGCGACGGTCATAGGTGGCACGGAGCACGGCTGGTGCCAGCGCGGGAGCGGGTCGCCGCAACGACGAAGAAAAGCGCGATTCCGATGACACTCCAGCGGAAGCGCGCCCAAACTGTCTGGTTCCGAGACAGACCCGCGTCCTGCGACAGGACAGGGGATTCGAGCTAGCCCGACTTGGCGGATTGGAGGAAGTGAATTGGGCAAGGGCTTGAAAATCAACGAGCGCATTGGCTAGGTCTTCACCACACCGTCGTTGGGTCCGGATGCTTTGGGCTGGTGATTTCGGGTGGGGGGTGCGCGGGTAATTCCAGTTTCAACCGTTGCAAGAGCATTTGCACGTCGGTCTCCGGCTGCGTGTATCGGCTCAGGATCACCGTGCGCTCATCGGTCGTTGGCAGATACACGTCCAACATTTGCACCGTGGCAAACTTTTCCAGCACACAACGCGGCGTCAGTCCGGGGGCCAGATCGTGCAAGCGCCGGTGCAGGGTCACGTGCAGGCAGTAAGCCAGGAAGGAAATGAAGATGTGCGCTTCGATCCGGTGCTCCAGTTGATGGTAAATCGGGCGCAAGGCCAGGTCGCCCTTGAGGTTTTTGAAGGCGGCTTCCACTTCGGTGAGTTGAATGTAAAAGTGCCAGAGTTCCTCGGCGGTGCGACCGCGGGTGATGTTGCTGCGCAACAGATAACGGCCTTCCCGTTGGCGCGCCTGACGCAACTTGTCTTTGTTCAGCGTGAAGGAAAGCTTGGCCGTCTGGGCCGCCACGGTGGTTTGGACCAGTCGCGCGCCCGCTGGATATTCGTGTAGCGCAGCACCCGGTTTCTTGAGCAACGCATCGCGCTTGAGTTGCATCGTCTGTAATTGCTGAAGCCGTTTCCACAGTCCTTTGAGCTGGCGGCGGCGCATGGCCCGTTCCTTGTTCACCCGGTCTTTCCTTTGGGCCAGCACGTAGAGTTCCTGCCCCTCGGCCAGCCGTTTGACCGATACGCCTTCGCGCGCCACCTGCCAGGGAATCTCGGTCAGGCGTTTTTCATAGTGCGTGAGGCGACCGCGTGGCGCGCCCACCAGGCTGTAGTAACGATGTTCCTTGCCGTTCTTCTTCCGCGAGATGTAGCGCAAAAACATAATGACAAAGGATTATGCAGATCTTGCGACGATTGGGAACAGGGTGGGTCTTCCCTACAGGCTAAAATGACTTGGAAGCAGGAAGCACGCCCGCGTCAATTCAACCACTTGCGCCAGAAAGATTCTTCCTGCCGAGGTCGAATCCGCCAAGTCGGGTTAGCGTCCTGCCCCTGCTGTTTCCCCGCCAGGCCAGGTATTTGCCTTCCGCAGCAGCGGTTGGGCTGGCCTGGGTCTTTCACTGGTATTACAGCCTGCTGTTCCTGATGGGCGCGGTGCTGGCCTGGGGCGTGCAGTCGGCGGCACCGAAGGTCGCCAAGGAATTCACCTTTCCGGTCGCCTCCGGGATCATCGCGGGCGGCTCGCTGATGGGCGTGCTGCTGGTGTTCGTGCAGGTGCTCAAGGATCAGTTGGGGCGGTGACGATCGGGTGCGGCTTGGGCTTGGACGGTGGCTTTGGCGAAGAACTCGAGGAATCGAGTTCCCTGGCTTTGGTCTTGAGGCGG
>CAVVUP010000013.1:0-32662 GCA_963751435.1 uncultured Verrucomicrobiae bacterium
TCAAGGACGATGCGATCAAGACCGAGTCCAAGAACGGGGCCGTCACCTTGACCGGAACGGTCGCCGAAGCGTCCCACAAATCCCTGGCCGAGAACACCATGGAGAGTCTGCCCGGGGTCAAAAGCGTGGACAATCAACTGAAGATCAAAGGGGAAAGCCCCGCCGAACATTCCGACGGCTGGCTCGGCATGAAGGTGAAAACCACGCTCCTGTTCCATCGCAACGTGAGTGCCAGCAAGACGGACGTGTATGTCAAAGACGGCGTCGTCAGCCTGCGCGGCGAAGCCTCCAGCCCGGCCCAAAAGGAACTGACCACCGAATACGCCAAGGACGTCGAAGGCGTCAAGGAAGTGAAGAACGAAATGACGGTAGCCAAGACTCCGGCCAAGCCAGCCGAGACGATCGGCGAGAAGATTGATGACGCCTCCATCACCGCCCAGGTCAAGTCATCCTTGCTGTGGCATCACTCGACCAGCGCCATGAAGACGAAGGTTTCGACGACGGATGGCGTGGTCACGGTCAGCGGCATGGCCAAGAACGCCGCCGAGAAGAGCCTCGTCACCAAGCTCGTCACCGACATTGAGGGTGTGACCAGCGTGATCAACAACATGACCATCGCCGTGCCGGTGGCCGCGAAGTAAACCAACGCCATTGCTGTGGGCTGGCTGGCGCGAAAGCGCGCCGGGCCCGCAGTGGCTATAGCCAACGGAGGAAAGGAGCATTTTATGTTGTGGACGATTGCGGTAATCTTGTTGGTTCTGTGGGTGCTGGGGCTGGTGAGCAGTTACACGATGGGCGGGTTTATTCATATCCTTCTTGTCGTTGCCATCGTCATGGTGCTCGTCAACCTCATTTTGGGTCGCAAAAGGCTGACCTAAGCAGTTGCTGATCTGACCAACTAAACTGGATACTTTCGATATGAACACAAAAACCATCTTTGCCGTGATTCTGATCGCGCTCGGCGTCGTGGTGCTTGCTTACTCGGGCATCACCTTCAAGACCCCAGGAAAGCCGGTCGAGTTCCTCGGCTTGCACATTGAAACCACTGACAGCCACTTCATCCCGCCCGTCGTTGGAGCGCTCGTGCTCGTGGGCGGGATCGTGCTGCTGTTGGTGAAAACCAAGGCAATTTAAACGCCGGTTGAAAAGTGAAGCAGGTGGCGCTCGAAAAGTGAGACACCTTCCTTGGATCGCTCTTGGGCCGCCGCGCAAGATTCCCCGGCCCCCAATGCGACCATTCTAACTCCTGTGCCACAATTGCCTCGCCGCCTCTGTTTATCACTCTCAGACCGGTCCTCGGCAGAGTGATGCTCGTCCCCTCCGGCGTTGTTCCAGGCGTGTCTCGAATTGCCGACGACTCGCTACACTGTCCTTGGGGATCCCATGTTCGACCAACACACAGTTCCCATACCCTAGGGGCGAACGTTACGCCTTAACCGCCCCCTACGGCGCGTCTCGCACCGGTTCTCGGGCGGTCTCGCGGCGGTTTAGCAGCGCCTCGACCTTGCGACAGCCCGAAATCAGGTCGCGCATCGCCGAAGTATTGCCCGGCACCCTGTGGGCGAAGCCTTTCACGGAAAAGCATGAAGCCCCACAGCGCACATGGCGTCGTGGGGCGCAAGTTGTGGATTCGGTTTGGCTATCTCCGCCTCCTGGTCATCACCAGCGCCAGCGAGCCGAGGCCCAGCAGGGTGAAGGTGGTGGGTTCGGGGATGACACTGGCGACACGAAAGCCGATGTCATTGAACCCGCCCAAGAAGGTACCGAGGCGGGCGTTCCGGTACGAAGGGCGCAGGGTGCCCTCGGTGCCGCTCCAAAGGCCACCGCGGACCGCGCGAGTCTCGGAAGTAGAATCATTCACACCATCATACGCACTCTCACTCCATTCCCAAACGTTGCCGCCCTGTCCATAAGTCCCATACGCGCTGGCGCTGCTGCCCACATCGGTAATCGCGTTAGGCTGGCCCTGATTGTATCCATCATAAAACACCGCCTGGTAGTTCGGGTCTCCAACAAAATCGATCCCGTCGGGAACCGCATTGCCGCCGGTCGGATAATCCCAGTAATTGGCCGTCACCCCGTCGTTCTGGTGATAGGCGGCCTTGTACCATTCATCCTCGCTGGGCAGAAAGTAGTATGCGTCTTTGTGCCGGTACGGGTTGGTCCCACTGCGCACCCCGGTGTTCGCCTGCTCCGAGGCGCTCCAGAGGCTCATGCTCCACCCGCCGCTGTAGGTCAGATTGTAAGCGGCTTGATGCCCCTGGCTGGTGTTCAGCCAGTTCACGAACGCCGCGGCCTCATACCAGCTCATGTTGGCGGCAGGCTGGTTGCCCGACCACGCGCCGGCCACCACGTTGGCCATGCCGAGGTTGGCCGCCTTGGTGATCATATCCTGGCTGATTTCGTAGGTGGCCATCCGGTAGTTGTAGGCCACCCCGCCGTAGGGTGAACTGTAGCTGCCGCCGCCGGCCCCCAGATCGTTTCCGTTGCCCGCGTTGCCCGCGCCCACGAAATCGATGACGAACTGGTTGGCGCCGCTGCCGAACGTGTCGGCGTGGAGTGGAAGTGCAAGAAGACCGAGGCTGATCCCGGCGGACAGGATAACTGCATGACTCCTCATAACGGAATCGCTTTCCGGGCTTGGTTTACTGCTGTGAAACTACCTCCGCCTTCTCACCATCACCAACGCCAGCGAGCCGAAGCCCAGCAGGGTGAAGGTGGTGGGCTCGGGCACCTGTGCGTAGATCAGGAACTCCGCATCCAGCGAAATGTCTGTCCAGATGCCGTTCCCGTTCCAATCCCTCCCTGGTGTTGTCAGGACGAGCGAATCCACCCGCATGTCAATCCGGCTGATGTCAAATCCCTGCAGATCGATGCCGTTCATAGACATCGAATTCCATAGGGTCAGCCACACCGATTCAGAATTACCGGTCGACCTCCCGTTCAAGGTGAACCGGATCAGCTCGTCCTGGCCGTCCATCATTGCATCCGTGAACGTCTCAAACTGCGGGGTGGATTCCCTTGACCAGCTAAACGTGCGGCTGACTTGGGAGGGAGTTACATAGTAACTGATACCAACGGGGGTGGGCGCTTCGTAGTAAAGACCCAAAGTGAGACCGGTCCAGATATTGGGCGTTCCATTGATCGGAGGGAAGGCCGGAAAAGTCGCCACCAACTGAGACGCTGGGGCAATAACCTGCGATGTTTGCGCGGACGATGGCCAGATGAAGCCGGCAAACGCATTAAGCAAAACGACAGCACGAACACACTTCTTCATAAACGAATGCTTCCCGGACTTGGTTTACTATCAGGCGATAGTTATCAGAAGTCAGTCGAAGACCAAGCCAAAGTTATCCACCGCCTTTCGTAATTGGCGCCCACAAAAACGGCCCCCCGGTCGCCCGAGGGGCCTTGGTTTTGGCGCGCCGCCGCCTACTTGGCCGCCGTCAGTTCCAGCGCCCGTTGGAAGAAGCGCGCCCGGCCCAGAGTTGGCGGACGCACTGGCCGGAGCTGATCACGTTCTTGAAATATCCGGCAGAGATTCGCAAAGCCATTTATACCACCAACGCGATTGAGTCGCTGAATCGGTCGCTGCGCAAGATCACCAAGAACCGTGGGGTCTTCCCGCATCAGGAATCGCTGCGCAAACTTTACTATCTGGCCCTGGATCGGATCGCCAAGAAGTGGACGATGCCCATTGCGCATTGGAGCGAGGCGCTCAACCGCTTTGCCATCGAATTTGGGGATCGGATGCCCCCACTCGCTTGAGGAAATGAAAAATAACCAAAGACCCTTCTACCGCAGGGGGCGCGAGCTAAGGCTCGCAGCTCGCCCCCTGCTCGTTTTATCTCGCTGCTAACGCTCGGGATACTGAAGAGACAAAAACCAAAACCAAAAACCACTTACACAGATTTCTTTACAAAACCGGTCAAGGGCCAGGTGATCGGACAACCACGTTTTGCTCCTGCGCCAGCTCACGCTTAATGCTCCACAGTTCTCACTTTGTACACTTTTGCCTGCCGTACACCAGATTCGACATGTGCGAGCGACTGCCCATCTACAACCGCTCCGCAATCCACCCATACGTCACCGTCCTCTCCCGCCGCAGCCGCAGCGCCCTCCGCACCTTCACCTGGTTCGTTATGAACCGCCCAATGGAGCGTGGACAGCCATGTCCGTGCGAGCCTTCTGCAACTGGTTTGCGGACAAGGCCGTCCGCGCTCCTTTCGTTCGCCGGCACGCGGCCCCAGTTGGTCAGTCCTCTTGCGGCTCACGAAAAAGCCCGCCCCGCAAACAGATTGCGAGACGGGCCTGAAATGTCCAGGGGCCGATTCAGCTTCGGGGTGGAAGGACTTTCTCGACCTTGTTCTTGGCCAGCCGGACGTAATCGGGCAGGCCATTCACCATGCGCGGACGCACCTCGCCCTCGATCAGCGGTCCCGCGTAGCGCACGAATTCCTGGTTGGGCAGGAAACCATCCTCGGCAATCCACTCCCGCGGGACGAAGTGTTCCACATTGGCGATGTCGGCCAGCGGTTGCAGGCCGGTGGACCATTCAACGGTTCCATTGTCGGTGGTGGCGCGAACGATCTTCACCATGTAACCGCTCTGGCCCCCGACGGCTGCGCGCACGGCAGCTTCGCCGCAGGCGAACCCGTTGTTGATGTCGGTGAGGCTCGCCCAATGGGCGGCGGCGCGCTGGGCGTATCCGAGCATGACCGTGCGGGTCTTGGTGTTGAGCTTCTCCTGGATGTAGTCCTTGAGTTTCTCGGCCGCGCCGGCCAGCACGGGGTGGCCGAAGGCGTCCAGACGGGTCTTGTCGGCCCCGATTTCCTCGCCCGCCTTGTTCTTGATGCCTTCGCCGACCACGACCACGCAGTAACCGTAAGCGGTAATGGTCTCCTTCACCTTGGCGACAAACTCGTCCACGTCGTATTGGATCTCCGGCAGCAGGACGATATGCGGCGGGTTGGCAGGGTTGCCGTCCTTGGCCAGCACGGTCCCGGCGGCGATCCAGCCGGCCGAGCGGCCCATCACCTCGATGATGCAGCAGGAACCGTCGTCGGTGGCCATGCTGGCGACATCCATGCCGACCTCGCGGACGGTGGTGGCGCAGTATTTGATGGCGGAGCCGTAGCCGGGGCAACTGTCGGTGTGGGGCAGGTCGTTGTCGATGGTCTTGGGCACGCCGACGACGCGCATTTCCCAGCCGCGTTTCTCCGCTTCCAGGTGGATCTTGTGGGAGGTGTCCTGGGAATCATTGCCGCCCGCATAGAAGAAATAGCGGATGTTGTGGGACTTGAAGACCTCGAAGAGTCGGTCCATGTCCTTGGCAGCCTGTTCGGGCTTCTTTTTGAAATCGATCTTGTAGCGGCAGGTGCCCAGGGCGGCGGCGGGGGCGAAGCGCAGCGCCTCGATGGTGGCCTGTTGCTCCTCCTGGATATCGATGATCTCCTCGTTGAGAATCCCGTAAATGCCATTGAGTCCGCCGTAAATCTCCTCGATGACGTCCGGATGCCTTCCCGCCTCGGTGACCACGCCAGCGACGCTGGCGTTGATGGCTGCCGTGGGGCCGCCGGATTGTGCGACCAGTAAGTTTCCTACAAGTTGTGACATAATTCGATTGCCTGCTCCCTTGTTTCAGTCAACCGGCCACCCGCCGGCTGTTCATATCCGCGAGCGCGCGGTCCAAATGAGCGCGCAGCTTGCCATCCCGACGCGCGCCCTGTCAAAGCTGGATTTCCCTCTTGCCTGGGTTTGACCGTTGAGCCGGGGGGGCGATCGGGTCGAGTCGTTGGACTTCTTCAGGGGTTGCTAGCCAACCACCAGGTTGACTAGGCGGCCTGGGACCACGATGCGTTTGCGGATCGTTTTGCCGTCCAGGAAGGGTTTGGCTTTCTCGGTCTGAATGGCCAGTTCTTCCAGCGCCTCTCGCGAAATATCCTTGGGCACCCGCAGGACGTCCCGCAGTTTCCCGTTCACCTGAACCGGGATTTCGACGGTGTCCTCCACCAGCAACTGCGGATCGTGTTGCGGCCACGGTTGATAGGCCAGGGCGATGCCGGAGTGTCGGGGATCTCGGGCCTTGAGTTTGTCCCAGAGTTCTTCGGCGATGTGCGGGGCGAAGGGTTGGAGCAGGATCAGGAACTCGCGCAGGACCGGAACGGGACGGGACTTCCAGGCGATGGCCTCGTTGAGGAAGATCATCAGGGCGGAGATGGCGGTGTTGAACCGGAACCCTTCCAGATCCTCGGTGACCTTCTTGATGCACGTATGCAGCGCCTTGAGCTGTGCGGCGTCCGGTTGCACGTCCTGGACTGCCGTGTGGAGCTTGATGATGTTCAGGAGTTCCGCCGCTTCATCCGCGGGTTCGCAGCCGCGGCCACGGGGGGCGGCCAAGGTTTCGGCCTGCTCAAACTCCGTCTCGCTTGTCTCATCCACGAACAGCCGCCACACCCGGCCGAGGAACCGATAGACGCCCTCGACCCCCTTGGTGCTCCACGGCTTCACCATCTCCAGCGGGCCCATGAACATCTCGTAGAGACGAAAGGCGTCCGCCCCGAACTCCTTGAGGACATCGTCCGGATTGACCACGTTGCCACGGCTCTTGGACATCTTCTGCCCATCCTCGCCCAGGATGAGGCCCTGGTTCACCAGTTTGAAGAACGGTTCGGGGGTCGAGACGTGGCCGAGGTCGAACAACACCTTGTGCCAGAAGCGGGCGTAGAGGAGATGTAGGACGGCATGCTCTGTGCCGCCGACGTAGAGATCGACGCCGGGGTTGGATTTTGGAGATGGGCGGTCGGAGGTGGGAGATGGGGATGTGCCCATCCAGTAGCGTTCCGCCTCCCGCCCGACGAATGCGTCCGTGTTGCGGGCGTCGAGGTAGCGGAGGTAATACCAGCAACTGCCGGCCCATTGCGGCATGGTGTTGGTTTCGCGAATGGCGCCGTCGGACCGTTGGACCCAGTCCTTGGCCCGCGCCAGAGGCGGTTCTCCGGACGACGTGGGCTTGAAATCGCTCAGCTCGGGCTGGAGTAACGGGAGATCGGCTTCCGAAAGAGCCTCGTGATGCAGGTCTCCGGACGCATCCCTTCTCCAGAGGATCGGGAAGGGTTCGCCCCAGTAGCGTTGCCGGCTGAAGAGCCAGTCACGGAGCTTGTAGTTGACGGTCTTCTTGCCCAGTCCCTTTTCCTCCAGCCAGGACGTGATCTTTCTCTTGGCTTCGGGGGTGGGCAGGCCGGTAATGGAAACCTCCGGGCCCGTCGAGTTGACCGAGGTGCCGTCGCCGACGAACCCCTGCCAGTCGGTCTGTGCGTCTGGCGGCTGAACAACCTGCAGGATGGGCAGGTGGAACTTGGTGGCGAACTCGAAGTCGCGGGTATCGTGCGCCGGCACCGCCATGATTGCGCCGGTGCCGTAGCTGATCAGCACATAATCGGCGATCCAGATGGGAATGCGTTGGCCATTGACCGGGTTGAGGGCGTAAGCGCCGGTGAACACACCGGTTTTTTCCTTCGCCAACTCCGTCCGTTCGAGGTCGCTCTTGCGGGCGGTGTGCGCGCGGTAATCCTCAACGGCTGGCCACTGCTCTTCAGTGGTGAGTTCGTCCACCAACCGGTGTTCGGGGGCCAGCACCAGGTAGGTGGCGCCAAAGAGCGTGTCCGGACGAGTCGTGAACACGCGGATCATCGCGTCGGAGCCTTCGGTTCTGAAATCGACTTCCGCACCTTCGCTGCGCCCGATCCAGTTGCGCTGCATGTCCTTGAGCGACTCGCTCCAGTCGATGGTGTCGAGGTCGTGCAACAGTCGTTCGGCATAAGCGGTGATGCGGAGCATCCATTGGCGCATCGGCTTGCGGATGACCGGGAAGCCGCCCACCTCGCTCTTGCCGTCGATGACCTCCTCGTTGGCGAGCACGGTGCCGAGTTCCGGGCACCAGTTCACCGGCGCGTCGCTGACGTACGCCAGGCGTTTGGAATCACGATAGGCGCGCCGTTTTGATTCCAGCAGCAGCCCGGCGGTCGCGGCGGGTTCGGCAGGCGGGACGCCTGCGTTGCCCTCCAGTTCCGGGGGATCCTTGAGCGTGCTGATGGGTTCGGCTTTGTTTGTCTCCGGATTGAACCACGCATTGTAAAGTTGGAGGAAGATCCACTGGGTCCAGCGCACGTAGCCGGGGTCGGTCGTGTCCACCTCGCGCGACCAGTCGTAGCTGAACCCGAGGCTTTTGATCTGGCGCTTGAAGTTGGCAACGTTCTGCTGGGTGGTGAGCCGCGGGTGTTGGCCGGTCTTGAGGGCGTATTGTTCGGCGGGAAGCCCGAAGGCATCCCAGCCGATCGGGTGGAGAACGTTGTAACCCTGAGCGCGGCGGAAGCGGCTGAGAATGTCGGTGGCGGTGTAACCCTCCGGATGCCCCACGTGCAGGCCCGCTCCCGATGGGTAGGGGAACATGTCGAGGATGTAGCGCTTGGGCGGCAGTTGGGCGGCGGCCACCGGACCGGACACCTCATGTCGACGCGCGAAGGGATGATTGGATGGAATGGTATCGCCCGGGTTCCACGCGCGGAAAGCCTCGGTGCCGTCCCAGTGGCGCTGCCATCTGGGTTCGATCAGGTGAAACGGATACGGTCGCCTCGACATAGGGCGGGCAATCATGCGGCAACCCGCGCGGTCCGGCAATTGCGCAGTTGGGAGGGGTGGCATTGCGACCCGAATGGCGGTTCTCCGATGGGGAACCGATTCAAGCGGTGAACAAGTCGCTCATGCTGACCTGGAATTCGGGGAGGAGTTTCTCGGTGAGGATGTCCTTTCCGGCCAGGATTTCCTTGAGGCTGAGGCCGTAGGGGCTGGCGTGGTAGACCTCGACGTTGTCGTAGCGCGGATCAATCATCCACAGCCTTGGGATCCGCAGGTCCTCGTAAATCTGCTTCTTGAGGACCGTGTCCACGTGATGATCCTGACCATCAATGATCTCGGCGGCCAGCCACAGTCGCCCCGTGACCGTGGCGATCAGGGCGAGATCCGGGCAGAGCACGAGTCGAGGGGCGATCACCAGGCGGAACCGGGGTCGGAGCAGTTGGGTGCTGCGCAGGCCGTCGACACTGGCTCCCACCAGTCCGTGGAGGCGATGGCAGATGCGCTCATGCCGTTCGCCGGGCGGGTGTCGCAAGTGCGATTCGCCTTGCAGCAATTCTTCGTAGGCCGTGCTCATGCGCGCAGCAGCAGCTTACGCAGAAACCGTCCGGTGTGCGAGCGCGGGTTGCGGGCAATCTCCTCCGGAGTGCCCTGCGCGACCATTTGGCCGCCGCCCTCACCGCCTTCCGGCCCCAGATCAATCACCCAATCGGACTCGGCCACCAACTCGAGGTTGTGTTCGATCACGATGACCGAATGCCCGGCGTCCACCAGGCGTTGAAGAACCTCCACGAGCCGCGCGATGTCCGCCATGTGCAGGCCGATGGTGGGTTCCTCCAGAATGAACAACTTTGAACCTTGAACCTTGAACTTCGAACTTTGAACGGTGTCCGCCTCCGGGCCGGGGCGCAGGCCGCCGAGCAGGTGGCTGACCAGCTTCACGCGCTGTGCTTCGCCGCCGCTGAGGGTGGGACTGGTCTGGCCGAGTTTGAGGTAATCGAGGCCGGTGTCGTGGAGCGCCTGGAGCGGGCGCAGGATGCGGCGCTGGGCGGCGAAGAATGTCAGGGCCTCCTCGACGCTCAGGTCGAGTACCTGGGCGATGTTGCGCCCGTTGAACTCGATATCGAGCGTTTCCGGATTGAACCGTGTCCCCTGGCAGGTTTCACACCGCACGAAGGCGGGCGGCAGGAAGTTCATCTCCAGCTTGATCACGCCTGCGCCCTGGCATTCCGGACAGCGGCCTTGGGGGCTGTTGAACGAGAACCGGCCCGGGCCATACCCGCGCATGCGGGCCTCAGGCACCTGCGAGAACAGCCGGCGGATGTCATCGAAGAACCCGACGTAAGTGGCGGGCACGGAACGCGGCGTGCGGCCGATGGGGGACTGGTCCACTTCGTGAACCGTGCCGAGGGATTCGTGGCGGGTGACGAAGGGCGTGCTGCGTGTTGCGTCGGCGGGTTTGCCGTGCTTGAGGGCGGCGTCCAGGGCGGGGAGCAGGCAGTCGCGGATCAAGGTGCTCTTGCCCGAGCCGCTCACGCCCGTCACGCACACGAAACGGTTCAACGGGAAGTGGAGGGTGAGGTTCTGGAGGTTGTGAACCGACGCATTGTGGAGCGTGAGCGTCGCACAGGCGTCTGGCCTGTCTCCCGAGGGCATGGGCTTGGAGGAGGCGGCCGCGTGCGTGGACTGGGTCCGTGGGGTTGACCGGGGAGACAGGCGGGACGTGTGGGCTGGATGGACTGGTCGCCGCTGGCCGCGAGTGGGATAGGCCCGGGCTTCCTGGGCGCGCAGGTGTTGGCCGGTGATGGAATCCTTGTGGCGCAGCAACTCTCGGAGTGTGCCGGCTGCGATGACCTTTCCGCCCCGCACACCGGCCCCCGGGCCGAGGTCCACGATGTAATCGGCGGCGCGCATGGTGTCCTCGTCGTGTTCCACCACCACGATGGAATTTCCGCGGGCGCGCAACCGGTGGAGGACCTGGAGCAGTTGATGGTTGTCACGCGCGTGGAGACCGATGGTGGGTTCGTCGAGCACGTAGAGCACGCCGCTGAGGTTGGATCCGAGTTGGGCGGCCAGCCGGATGCGCTGGCTCTCGCCTCCGGACAAGGTGGGGACGGCCCGGTGCAATTCGAGGTAGCCGAGGCCCACTTCCTCAAGGAACTTCAGGCGGCTGCTGATCTCGGGGAGGATGTCGCGGGCGATCGCCGCCTCGCGTCCGCTGAACGCGAGGCCTGAGAACCATTGCGCGGCGGACGCCACGTTGAGCGCGCCCAGTTGCACGATGGTGGGGCCGGGGAGCGCGGGCGTGCCGCCTGTTCTCGTTCCTCCCCGACGCCTGCGGTTGGATCCGGGCTGATGGGCCAGGAGACTCGCGATTTGCCGATCCGACGACAGGCGGGACGCCTGGGCTACGTGCAATCGCACGGCGCGGGCGATGGGGTTGAGACGCGCACCGTGGCAGTCCGGGCAGGATTCACGCTCGCCTTCCTGCCATCGCCACCACGTCTCCTCGATGGCATCGGCGCGTTCGCCGCGGTCCACATCCTCCGGCATCCAGAACAGCTCGCCAAAGCCGCGGCACTTCGGGCACCAGCCTTGGGCGGAGTTATAGCTGAACTGCTTGGGATCGAGCGGTTGAAAGGATCGGTTGCACTTGGGGCAGACGCGTTCGGTGGAGTGCACGGTCAGGTGGTCGCGCTGGTCCAGCGCGAACAGCGTGCCTTGGCCCAGCGTGAGCGCGGTGTCCACCAGGGCGGTCTGGGACGGATGGGACGGGTGGGGGCGCTTGGACGAGAGGAGCGTGCCTACGAGAATCTCGACGTCGTGTTCGCGGAACCGGTCGAGGCGGAAGGGCTGGCGCATGTCGTGGAACCGCCCGTCGGCACGGACTTGGGCGTAGCCATGTTGGGCGGCCCAGTGCGCGACGTCGGTATGGAAGCCCTTCCGGTTGCGCACCACGGGCGCGAGCAGGCGGAGTTCCCCGCGGCGTCTGGTCTCGGCGAGCAGTCGGCGTCGCAGTTCATCCCGCGTTTGCGCCTGCACCGGCAGGTCGCAGTCCGGGCAATGCAGCGTGCCCAGCTTGGCAAACAGGAGCCGGATGAAATGGTGGATTTCGGTGACGGTGGCGACCGTGCTCTTGCCGCCGCCGCGGCTGGTGTTTTGCTCGATGCTGACGGTGGGCGGCAGGCCGATGATGCGGTCCACGTCCGGCTTGGGCAACTGTTCGACGAACTGGCGGGCGTAAGCGCCCATGGAATCCAGGAACCGGCGCTGTCCCTCGTTGAACAGGATGTCGAAGGCCAGCGTGCTTTTGCCTGAGCCGCTCACGCCTGTGACAACCACAAACTTCGAGCGGGGAATAGCCAGGGACAGGTTCTGCAGGTTGTGCTCGCGCGCGCCCTGGATCTGGATGGTGCCGTTGGAGGGTTGCTTCACAGGCGTGTCTTTCAACGTTGCGTGGGGGGCTTTCGAACGGCTTTCCGCAGTCCTTTGGCGCGGCTTGGAGATGAGTTCAAGACCTGCGCCAGGAACCGGCCGGTGTGGCTCTCCGGGCAGGCCGCCACTGTTTCCGGTGCGCCCGCCACCACGAGTTGCCCCCCGCCGTGGCCCGCCTCGGGGCCGAGGTCGATGATCCAGTCGGCACTCTTGAGCACATCGAGATTGTGCTCGATGACAATGAGCGAGTGCCCCGCGTTCACCAGCCGTTGGAGGGCTTGGAGGAGAACGCGGACATCCTCGAAATGCAGGCCGGTGGTGGGTTCATCGAGAATGAACAACGTAGCGCAGCCGCCCCGGCTGTCCTTTGTCGGTGAGTTCGGAGTTGCAGCCGGGACGGCTGCGCTACTTTCCGCCAGGTGCCGCACGAGCTTGAGCCGCTGGCTTTCGCCGCCGGACAGGGTGTTGATCGGCTGTCCGAGCTGGAGATAGCCCAAGCCCACCTCCTGCAGCCATTTCAGGCTGGCCACCGCGCGCTGCGCGGGTTTGGAGTCCGCAAAGGCCTCCAGAAACCCGACTGCTTCGTCCACGGTGGATTCGAGCAGATCGGCGATGGAGAGGGCGCCTGTTTCGTGTGGCGTCTTGCGGGAACCGGAATCCGGGTCCGCCCCGGATCCTTCTCCTCTGTCTTCCGTCTTCCGTCCTCCGCCTTCCGCCTTCTGCAATCTGACTTCCAAAATGTGTTCCCGGTAACGGCGCCCGTTGCAGTCGGGACAGCGGATGAACACGTCGCTGAGGAACTGCATCTCGACCTTCTCGAAGCCGGCGCCGCGGCAGCGCTCGCACTGTCCCTGGGCGGAGTTGAAACTGAAGGCGCTGGCGTTGAGGCCTTGGCGCCGCGCCGCCTCGCTCTGGGCGAAGAGTTCACGGATATGGTCGAAGGCCCCGCTGTACACGGCCGGGTTGGAGCGCGGCGTTTTGCCGAGGAGGGATTGGTCCACCAGAACGACTTTCGAGAGGTGTTCGGCGCCGGTGAGGCGGATCGGCTGTTGCGTGGTGCGTGGTGCGTCTTGTGTGAACTGGGGGTCGGGGGATTCGGTTTCTTCGTCCAGCCGGTCCGAGGCTTTGGGGGCGTCCGGATTCGTGCCGAGCCGTTGTTGCAGTTCGGGCAGCAACACCTCGCGGATCAGGGTGGACTTGCCCGAGCCGCTCACGCCGGAGATGCAGACCAGCCGGTTCAGCGGAATGTCCACCGTCAGGTTCTTGAGGTTGTGGCGGTTGGCGTGGGAGAGGTGAAGGGAAGGGAAGTCCGAAGTCCGAAGTCCGAAGTCCGAAGGGGAATGGGGTTGGGGTTGGCGGGATTGGACTGCACTGGACTTCCGATTGGTTTGGGGGGCAGTCGGTGGCGGGGGATTCAAACAACCGGTAGGGCGCCGGCGGGGAATCTCAATCCGCGAGGCCCCGCCGAGGTAGTGGCCGGTGATCGACCGTTTGGATTTCAGGATTTGGCTCCAGGTGCCTTGGAACACCAGTTCACCGCCGGCGGCACCGTGACCGGGGCCGAGGTCGATGATCTGGTCCGCGGCTTCCATCACGCGGCGTTCGTGTTCGACCACGACCACTGTGTTGCCCTCGTCGCGGAGGGCTTCGAGGATGCGAACGAGCCGCTCGGTGTCGCGCGGGTGCAATCCCACACTGGGTTCATCCAGCACGAACAGGGTGTTCACCAGGCGTGTGCCCAGGCAGGCGGCGAGGTTGACGCGTTCGGTTTCCCCGCCAGACAACGTGCGTGTGGCACGGTCGAGTGTGAGGTAGCCGAGGCCGATGTCGTTGAGGTAACGCAATCGGGCGTGGACCTCGGAGAGGGGGTGGGCGAGCGCGGAGCGCGGAGCGGGGAGCGCGGAATGGGGAGTGGTCGCTTCCCGAGCCAGCTTGTCCACGAGCTCAAACGCGGTTTGGATAGGGAGGGCGTAGAAGCCGGCGAGGGAGAGGGGATGGGCGTTGTGTGTGAACTGATAGAGCAGGGCGTCCGGGTTGAGTCGGGCACCGTGGCAATCCGGGCAGGGGGTATAGGCGCGGTAACGGGAGAGCAACACGCGCACGTGCATCTTGTAGGCTTTGGATTCGAGCCAGCGGAAGTAGCCTTTGACGCCGTACCAAGCGCGGGGCCATTCGTGTTCTTCGTCCTTCCCGTAATCTGGATCGCCCAGGAGGATCCAGTCCTGATGCTCCCGGGACAGATCCTGAAAGGGCACGTCGATGGGAACCTCCATGGTGCGGCAGAAGCGGAGCAGGTCGCGCTGGCATTCCGCGCTCATGCCGCTTTGCCACGGTTTCACCGCGCCTTCCCGGAGGGTCTTGCGGCGGTCGGGGATGGCCCGGAGGTAATCGATGCTGATGATCCGGCCAAAGCCCTTACAGGCGGGGCAGGCGCCCAGGGGATGGTTGAAGCTGAACAGGGCGGGGGATGGGGCGCGGTATTCGAGATCGCAGGCGGCGCAGTGCAGACCCGAACTGAAGAAGCGCGGAGCGCGGAACGCGGAGCGCGGATCCACCCCGTCCACCTCGCGCAGGGCGAGCCTGCCTTTGCCGAAGTGGTAGGCTTGTTCGCAGGCTTCAATGAACCGGGCGCGGCTGGACGGGGTGAGGCGGAGGCGGTCCTGGACCACGGTGATTGCAGACTGCGGATTGCAGATTGCAGATGGGTTGGCGGCCTGGTCGATGCGGACCACGGCGCTGTTCAGCAGGAGACGCTGGTAGCCCTGTTTGGCGATGAGCGCCAGGGATTCGTCGAGGGAAAGCTTCTGTGAGAGTGGCAGGTCGAAGGTTATCAACACTTCTGCCTTCTGCCCTCTGTCTTCTGCAATCAGGGTCTTCCAGACGGTCTGGGGCGGCTCCTGGCGCACCGGTTGGCCGCACTGGCGGCAGTGGAGTTGAGCCAGGTGCGGCCAGAGCGCCTTCATGTGGTCGCAAATCTCGGTCAGCGTGCCCACCGTCGAGCGCGTGCTGCGAACCGTGTTGCGCTGCTCGATGGCGATGGCCGGCGGGATGCCCTCGATGCTGTCCACCCGCGGCTTGTCCATCCGGTCGAAGAACTGGCGCGCATAGGGTGAAAAGGTCTCGATATAGCGCCGCTGACCCTCGGCATAAAGCGTGTCGAAGGCGAGCGAGCTTTTCCCCGACCCGCTCAGACCGGTGATCACCACGAGTTTGCCCAGCGGCAGGTCCAGGTCGAATCCCTTCAGGTTGTTCTGTCGGACACCGCGGAGGCGGATGGCGGGGTCGGACTGTGCTCTGGGCATGGCCCGGCGAATCTAACGGCAAGCGAGGCGAAGTCAAACGGGCCTGCGCCCCCGCGACAACCTCCCGCGGAGTGCGGAGATTTGTCGCCGCGTTGAGCGGCGCTCCCCGTTCCGCCCGCTGATGCGCGGGCGGGGACATCGCAGCGCGATGTCCCTACCAACGGGCGGTTCATCGAAAGCCTCCCCAGCCGCGGCGTCAGAGTGGCGGGGCCGGCGTTCGGCCCACCCGGCTGAGGTCCCCGCTGGACCGGGTGATCGGGCGCAGCATGAACTCGTAGGCGTAATGGGGATTGGTCAGACGATATTGCGGAAGCGGTTTGGCGCCCCAGCTATTGATTCCCCCCACGCCGCGCTGAGCCAGATCGATGTTCCAAGTGACCTGGTCGCGCGTGGGCAGTTCGTTCGAGTGTGTGGCCGCCTCCAGATCCGACTGGGAATAGGGCCAGGCACTGATGTTGAGGAAGGGATCCTTGTGAATTGCCATCAGGCCCCGGCCCCGGCTGTCCTGCAGGCAGGCCCAGCGGACGTCAATGTGGTTGCCGTTCTCCTGGGGGCGGACGTAGACATGGTTCATGGTTTGCACATCACCGGAGTAGAGCCCGATGGTGGTGCTGCGACGGCGGTCCTGGTAGTTCTCCTGCGGCCCGCGTCCCAGCCACGTGAGGCGATTGCATTCCCCTGGCAGTCCCACCTGCAGGCCCACGCGCGGCACCTCCGGCAGCTCGCCATCCGTCTTGAGTTCGACCTTCACCTCGATGTCAGCGTTGGGGTGGATGATAAAGGTCTGGAGCAGCACCGCCTTGCCGTCGGCGAGGGAGGATTCGATGGCCACGCGGACCGTGTCGGCCACCATGCCCGCGGTGATGTCCTTGGTCTTGCGCCGTTCCGCCGCGGTTTTCCAGACGCCGGAATCCTTCACCAACTGATTCCGGCCCACGCCCGCCATGTCGTTGTCGGTTTGGGCGCGCCAGAAATTGGGTTGCAGCGGGAGTGGCCAGCAGCTCGTGGTCCTTGTGGACAAAGGATTCGAGACTGCCCTGCTGGCGGTTGAAACGCACCGTGAAGTCCGCGCCCCCGACTGCGATGGCGCCGGGTGTGTTTTGGATGAGCAGGGGCGCCTGGCTTTTCGGGACGGGCGCGGGGAGGGGGGCAGAGGCCACGGGCAATTGGAACTGATCCCAGGCCAGGAGCGTTCCTTCCGGAGCCCAGCGGGTGGCCTCCGCCAAGGCCCAGTGGATGTTCAGATGGTATTCGGCGCCCGGTGTGGGTTTGATCTCCTTCAAAGGGACGGTGAGTGAGGTACGTTGGCCCGGTGGCAGGGATATTTCTGGCAACCGGCCTTGCTGGATGATCTTTCCATCCTCCAGCACCTGGAAGGAGGGTTCCAGGTGGCTCAAAGTCAGGAAGTCATATTTGTTCTCCACCTCCACCACGCCCGTTGGACAGGTCCTTGGCATGGGTCTTGACGTATTGATAAACCTTCTTGGCTTCCAGCAAGTGCGGAGACGGTTTGCGGTCGGGTTGCACCAGGCCGTTGCAGCAGAAGTTTCCGTGCGAGGGAACGTCCTTGGGTCCGAAATCGCCGCCGTAAGCCCAGAAACTGCGTCCTTGGGCATCCACCTTGCGAAGGCCCTGGTCGACCCAGTCCCAGATGCAGCCGCCCTGCAACACGGGATACCGCTCGATGACGTCCCAGTATTCCTGAATCTCACCCACGCTGTTGCCCATGGCGTGCTCGTATTCGCAAAGGATCAAGGGCTTGGTCGGGTTGCCGGAGGCGTATTTTTCCAGATGATCCGGCGTGGCGTACATCGGGCAGTAGATGTCCGTGTGATCCTTGAGCCTGGCCTGCTCGTAATGCACCGGACGGGAGGCGTCGCGTTGTTTGATCCAGGCCGATGTCGCCTCAAAGTTGGTTCCGTCCCCGGCCTCGTTGCCCAGCGACCAGAGAATGATGCTCGGATGGTTCTTGTCGCGTTCGACCATCCGGATGGTGCGATCCAGATGGGCCGCCTTCCATTCCGGCTTGTTGGCCAGTGTCGTTTCCGGATTGTAGCCAATCCCGTGACTTTCGATGTTGGCTTCGTCGATGACGTAGAGGCCGTAGAGGTCGCACAGCTCATACCATTGCGGGTTGTTCGGGTAATGAGCGGTCCGGACGGTGTTGATGTTGCTCTGCTTCATCAGGCGGATGTCCTGGATCATGGACGCGCGGGAAACGCTGTAGCCGGTGTCCGGATCCATTTCGTGGCGGTTGACGCCCTTGACGTAGATGGAGCGCCCGTTGACCCAAAGCTGCTGGTTGCGAATCTCGACGCGGCGGAACCCCACCTTGAGGGGAATGCACTCGATGACTTCGTTGGCGCCGTTGCGGTGTGTGACGAGCAACTGGTAGAGACTTGGGCTTTCCGCCGACCACTGGAGGGGGTTCTGCACGCCGGTGGTGAGCTTCAGCAAGGCCCTTTGGCCGGGGGCCACGCCGTTCCCGCGCACGCGGTCCGACAACACCACCGCCCCTTGCGGATCCAGCAGGCGAACCTGCAGGGCCGCATCGCAAGGTTGTTCGGAGGTATTCTCGACCTCGGCCTCGACGATGAGTTGACCGTGCTCGTAACGGTCGTCCAAGGTGGCTTGGATAAAGAGGTCCCGAATCCGCACTGGAGCGGCGGACTCCAGATACACATCCCGGAAGATCCCGCTCATCCGCCACTTGTCTTGATCCTCGATATAGCTGGCGTCGGAGTATTGGAAGACCTGCACGGCCACGAGGTTCTCGCCCGGCTCGGCGAATTCCGTCAGATCAAACTCGGACGGCGTGCGGCTGTCCTTGCTGAAACCGACCTTGCGCCCGTTGCACCAGAGGTAAAAGGCGGATTCGACCCCGTCGAAATGGATCAGGACGCGGCGTCCGCTCCAGGATTTGGGGAGGGTGAACTTTTTCCAATAGCTGCCCACCGGGTTGCGATCATCGGGGATGTTGGGCACGTCCATTTTGCCCCAGGGACAATGGGCATTGTCGTGCATCATGTTCACGTAGATTGGGTAGCCGTATCCCTTCATCTGCCAGCAGGAGGGCACCTCGATGTCGTCCCAGGCGCTGGTGTCGAAGTCCACCGCGTAGAAGTCCACCGGCCGGGCGGGCACGGTCTCCGACCAATGAAATTTCCAGGTGCCGTTGAGGGATTGATACCAGGGCGAGGCCTCGCGCCGCGCCGCCAACGGTTCGGCGGTGTCGCTCTGCTTGAGGGCCGCCCGCTCGCTCGGGTAGGCCACAGTGGTGGCCCGCGGTGCGAGCCGATGGATACCGACGACCTCGGGATTTTCCCAGTCCGGCCGCGCATTGGCGGCCGAGGCGCTCAGGCCGGCCAACAGCAAGGCCGCCATCAGGACGCGCGCTCCCCGAGTGGTGGCGTCACGGTTGTTTGCGGAATGTCTCGCGAGCTGGGTCTTCATGGTTGGGTCGTTTAAGCTGCGGCCAGGGTGGAGAAGCGGTGAATGGTGGTCTGGCGGTAAACCTGGCCTGGTCGAAGCACGGTGCTGGGGAAGCCGGGTTGATTCGGGGAATCCGGGAAGTGCTGTGTTTCCAGACAGAACCCCGCGTGCCGCGCGTAGCGGCGCCCGCCCTTGCCGGGTTCGGTTCCATCCAGGTAGTTCCCTGTGTAAAATTGAACGCCGGGTTCGGTGGTGAGCACCTCCATCACGCGTCCGCTGACCGGTTCTTCGACCCGAGCCGTCAGCACCGGTTGGGCTGCCCCGCCGCCATCGATCACGTAATTGTGGTCGTAACCTTCAGGGGTCGTCCCCACCTGCGCCATGCGCGACCCGATGATTTCAGGCCGCCGGAAATCCCAGGGGGTGCCGGCCACCGCCATCCATTCGCCGGTCGGGATGCTGTTTTCGTCCACGGCAGTCAACCTCGATGCGTTCAATTGAAGCCGGTGCTCGCGGATGGTGCCCTCTCCCCGAAGATTCCAATAGGCATGGTTCGTCAGGTTCAAGACGGTCGGTCGATCAGTTTGCGCCTCGTAGTCCAGCCGCAACTCGCTGGAATCGGTGAGGGTGTAAGTCACCTGAACCCGGAGTTCGCCGGGATAGCCTTCATTTCCATCCGGGCTGACGTGGGTGAATCGGACGGCGACCCCGTCCCGGGCCGGAACCTCCTCTGTCCGCCACACGGCCTTGTCGAATCCCTCGAGTCCTCCGTGCAGGCTGCTCGGACCATTGTTCACGGCGAGCGAGTATTCCCGTCCGTCGAGGGTGAATTTTCCGCGCGCGATCCGGTTGGCAAAGCGTCCGACAATGCAGCCCATGTAGGGATTTTCCGGGCGGAGCCAGCCTTCGAGTGAATCATAGCCAAGCGTGACGTCCACGAAGTGTCCGGCCCGGTCGGGCGCGTGCAGTTCGAGGAGGGTTGCCCCGCGGTCCATGAGACGGGCGGTGACCCCCGTCCGGTTCCTCAGGGTGAATGCTTGGACTTCGGTGCCATCCGGCAGCCGGCCGTAGGAGGATGTTTCGATGGTTGCCATGGAATCAACGGTGGAGAGGGATGCTAAGCAGAAGCCCCGGCTGGAGGAATTGGGTCCACAGCGAGGCTCAAACGCAAGCAGGGACGGATCCCGAGCCACGACTGCTTCGATCGGGCGTGTCTCAGGCTTTGCCGGACCCGCCGCCCTTCTTCGCCCCCCGCACCGCCATGGCCAACATCCACAGTCCGAAAATCAGGAGCACAATGCCCCAGATCAGGTTAATATTGATGCCCAGGGACCCCTCGTAGAGCTGGGGTTTGGACCGGGTCACCAGACCAAACACGGTCAGCATCCCGCCGATGAGGGTGAACATGAGGCCGATTGGCCAGCGAATATCGAGACCCATAACAGTGATCCTTTCAGGTGACGCGGTTTACCAGAAAATGATGTTCATGATGACGCAGGCCAGCAGCAGCAGGGCCCCCACCACCGCCGGACGCGCGTACCATGCGGCGCTTTCGTCCTTGATCTTCGGGGTCAGGGAATAGACCAGCCCCTTCAATTCCTCGTCCGTCTTTGTGCGTTTGGTGGCCAGCGAGATAAACAAGGTCAGCAGGAGGCACACGACGAAGGCGAAACTGGCCAGCCAGAAGTTCTGGGCCATCTCGCTGGGGAACTGCAATCCCTGCGGAACGGTCGAGTTGGACAGGCTCCAGAGGTACCCGCCCTTGACGCCCGGCGTGTTGCCCTGGGCGATGGTCGAGGCGTGGAACAGGGCGGAACTGCCGATGCCGCCCAACAGGCCCACGAAGGCGGCGGTGCCGGTGGTGCGCACCCAGAACATGGCCAGAATGAACGTCGCAAACAACGGCGCGTTCACAAACCCAAACACCAACTGGATGATGTCCATGGCGTTGTTGTAGAGCGACGCGAAATAGGCTGCGCCGATGCTGACCAGAATCCCGACCACCGTGGCCGCCTGGCCCATCCAGAAATAATGGTGGTCGCTCTTGTTCGGCGCCATGTAGGCCTGGTACAGGTCGTAGGTCCAGACGGTGTTGAACGCGGTGACGTTGCCGGCCATGCCGGACATGAACGAAGCCAGCAATGCCGTGAGCGCCAGGCCCAGCAGCCCCGGCGGGCAATACTTCTTCACCAGCGAGAGAATCACGCCGTCGTAGTCATACTCGGCCACCGCGTTGTAGAGGCCCTTCTGGATCTGTTCGTCGCTCAGCGAGCCGGCCTCCCGGACCAAGGCGGTCACCTGGCCCTCATCCATCTTGCGTCCCATCGCCTCGCTGACCGCCTTGAACGCGGCGTTGGGTTCCAGGGTGCCGGAGTCCTTCACCACTTGGGCCGACGCGGCATAAACCTGGTCGCTGATGATGGGCGGGGGGATCCGGTAGTCCTTGTTGGGCATCGAGGTGAGCGCCACCGCGATCATCCCCGGGACGATCACCAGCATTGGAAAGAGCATCTTGGGCACCGCGGCCACGATGGGGGTGTTGCGGGCGGCGGTCATGTTGCGGGCGGCCATGGCGCGCTGCACCACCAGGAAGTTGGTGCACCAGTAGCCGAACGAGAGGACGAAGCCCAGCCCGAACACCATCGCGAACCAGTCCACACCCATCGGGTTGTTCGCCGGTCCGGCCAGCAACGGTTGCCAGGCGCTGGACCAGGCGTTGGCGGCGTAGGTGGTACCGGCTTCCTTGAGGTGTAGCGTCCCGGGATTCGTGGCCACGGTTTCCAGGGCCTTGTTCATCGAACCCCACCCGCCGACGTCTTTGAGGCCCAGGTACACCACCGGCGCGAATCCCAGCACGATCATGAAGAACTGGAGCACCTCGGTATAAATGGCCGAGGTCAGCCCGCCTTTGAGCACATAGACCAGCACCACGGCGGAGCAGATCCACAGGGCGGCGTGGTAATTCCAGCCGAGCAACTGGTTGAGCAGCTTGGCCAGCGCGTTCATCGAGATGCCCGACGCGAACACCGTCATCACCGCGAAGGCGACCGAGTTTAACGCGCGCACCCGCTCGTCGAACCGCATCTTCAGGTATTCCGGCACCGACCGCGCCTTGGACCCGTAGTAGAACGGCATCATGAACACCGCCAGGAACACCATCGCGGGAATCGCCCCCACCCAGTAGAAATGAGCGGTTGCGATGCCGTACTTCGCGCCGCTGGCCGCCATCCCCACCAACTCGAGTGCGCCGAGGTTCGCCGAGATGAAGGCCAGCCCGGTCACCCAGGTTGGAATCGAGCGGCCGGACGTCAGGAAGTCCGACGAACTCTTCATGTATTTTCGCAGGGCGAAACCGATGCCGATGACAAACAGCGTGTAGATGGCGAGGATCGAGTAGTCCAGCCAGGTCAGATCAACGTTGGTCATAGATGATGCGCGAGGTTATGAATTGAGCTTGGTGATGTCAACGGAAGGAAAGGCTATACATCCTGCGGGGGTCAGAATTCCTTTTGCGCGCGTGCCACCACTTCTGGCCGGTTCGGCTGCCGGGTGAACATCCGGGCAAAGGAGTTCGCCTCGGGACCATTGCTGTGCAGCAATCGCTCGACCGCCTCGGGTGGAACGCTCTGGTAAAACAATTCCACCTCGACCCGCAACCGTCCCTCCGGCTCGAGCAACGGCACGCAGTAGTGCACCGTGTCCTGGCCGCCCTCATCGGCATGAAAATTCCCGTCGGTTGTGGCTTCCCCACGCACGGCAATGCTGGCGGCTTGAGGGCCGGTGGCCCGAAACCCGCGGGGCGGAATCCGGTTATCCTTTAGATACCTGGCGCCGCGCAACAGCGACCACGTGGGCGAGCCCTCCTGGTCGCCCATCACGGACTGATATACCTGCGTCTGGTTCGGCGCCGTAATGCGATCACGGTGCGGTGTGAAACCGTCCGCCAAACCCGGCAAGGCGCCGGCCTTGTCCACCACACCGGACTCGAACAACGTGCGTCCGCCGGCGTCCCGCCCCCGGACATGCAACCACGCACGCCGGTAGGGGTGGCCGGTGGGGAATTTGTGTCCGGTGCGATTCTCGACGGTGACGTCCACGATGGCCTGGTCCACCTCGCGCCGCGCCGATAGCTGCAAGCCTGCCGCCTGCTGAAGCTGGGCGCGGGTGTGCCGGATCATGGTCTCAAATTGCTCAGCGTCCGCGTCCGGTCGTCCCGGCATCATGGCAAAACGCACATTGACCGGCGCTGGTGAACAGGGAGGTGGTAAAGTCAGGCAATTCCACCGCGTGCACCGCGGTATCGCAACCCGCAACGACCACCAACCAGACCAGTGAACAACGCATCCGGTTCGTAAGACATCAGGACCAAGGCGACGCCGCGCGAAGGTTTGGATTCATCGGCGCTTCGAGTTATCGCCAGATTCATGCCGCCCGGGCAAGAGGAAAGGCGAACAACGGAGAGGCCGGTTGGGCGGATATGCCCAACGTGGCACGGGGCCGTCGGGACCGGTTGGGCGTTGGTGCCCAATCGGACAGGCGGACACGGGATCGAGCCCGGGGTGTGGTTGTTGAATCCAATGACAAGGGGCCGCTTGTGCCCGGGAATCCGCGGCTGGCATGCCCCGTGCAAAGGACGATGGGCTGCAGATTTCGAAGTGACGCGTGTCCCTCATCATTCACAGAGCACGGCTCCCGGAGTTGGATGGAGGCGGTAAGGAGTTGAAGCAACGCCTTCCGTGTTGGTATGAGGTGTGGCGATGAGCCTGTCCGAACACACCCTGCTGAATGGCCTCAGTGTCCTGATTGTTGAAGACGAGATCTTGCTGCGTCGGCGTCTGCAGGCGCATCTGGAAAGCCTCGGGGCGGATGTCACCGCCGCCGCCGATCTGGCGTCCGCCCGGCAACTGGCCAAGGAACTGGATTTTGACTTCGCCCTGCTCGACGTGAACCTGCCGGATGGTAGCGGGCTGGATTTGTTGCGCGAGCGTGTGGGCGGGCGGAACACGGGTTACATCGTGATGACCGGTGAGGGCGGGGTGGCGGGAGCGGTGGAAGCCATGCGGCTGGGGGCGCTGGACTATCTGACCAAGCCGTTTGACCCAGGCCTGCTGCCGCTGGTCATGCGGCGCGCCCGGCAGGCCCGGCAGTCCGCCCGCGAGGCCGAACACCGCCAAGCCCGCAGCGTCGAGGAAGATTTCTTCTTCGGCTGCTCCCTCGCCCCGGTGCGGTCGTTGCTCGAGAAGATTCTGACGGCCGACGCCCGCTTGGGCACGCAGTTGCCACCGGTCTTGATCACCGGCGAAACCGGCACGGGTAAATCCACCATTGCGCGCTGGCTCCATCAGCACGGGCCGCGCGCCACCGGGCCGCTGGTCGAGGTCAACTGCTCCGCCCTACCGGAAACCCTGGCAGAATCCGAGTTGTTCGGACACGAGCGTGGCGCGTTCACGGATGCGCGCACGGCGCGGCAGGGGCTGTTTGAAGCGGCGCATGGAGGAACGCTGTTTCTGGACGAGATGCCCAGTCTGTCGCTCGCGTTGCAGGCCAAGGTCCTGACGGCGATCGAGGACCGAAAGATCCGGCGGTTGGGCGGCAACCGGCAGATCGAGGTGGACGTGCGAATCATCGCGGCCACCGGAAGGGACTTGCGTGCGGCGGTCGAGGCGGGCGAGTTTCGCGAGGATCTGATGCATCGGTTGGATCTCTATCGAGTGGACCTGCCGGCCTTGCGCGAGCGGGGGCAGGACCTGCTCGAGTTGGCGGCGCACCTGCTCGAGCCGTTGTGCCGGCGTCATCGACTGCCGCCCCGCGAGATCACCGAGGCCGGACGGCAGCGGCTGCTGGCGTATCGCTGGCCGGGCAACGTGCGGGAACTGGCCCACGAACTCGAACGCGCCCTGGTCTTCAGCGAGGACGCCCGACTGGACTTCGACCACCTGCCCGCCGACCTTCCGCCGGACAGTCCGCGCCCGGAACATCCGGGCGACTGGTTGTGCGCCGGGTTCCGGTTTCCCGAGCAGGGATTTTCCATCGAGGACGCCATCAATCGCCTGGTGCAATTGGCCTTGCGCCAGGCGGACAACAATGTGTCCGGCGCGGCCCGACTGCTCGGGGTGACACGCGACTTTGTCCGCTACCGCCTCTTTGGCGATCGCAAGGGGGTTGCAGGTCAGGAATCCGAGCGTGCGCACGATTGAACATGGACCGGCACCGCTGCGGTCGGCAGGGAGTCCTTGGGCGCTGATTCGCCGCCTGAAGCCCGTCGTTGTGGTGTTTGGCGCATTGGCAGCTCTGCCCGTCCCGGCGGCCACGAACACCCCTCCGGTGGCCATCTGGGATCTGGCCGCGCGCCTGCAGGTCGGCGGGGGCTATCGCGACAATGTGCTGTTGTCCAGCATCCAGCCCGAGAGCAGCTCCTTCGTCGAGGCCACCGCCGATTGCTCCATCATCCGGCTTTCGGAAAGCGGCTCCTCGCTCAGTCTGTTTGTGCTGGGCGAGTTCCGCCGGTTCCTCGAAGAAATCGAGGTGGACGGCCAGCCGTATGAGCACGAACGGTTGCTGTTCGTGACGGCGGAAGCGTCGGCACCGCTCGATGACCGGAATACGATCAGCGCCACCGGCCAGTATGTGTATCAAGACCAGGTGATCGACGCGTCCGAAACCGAAGCGGACCAGCGTCGGGTGCTGATCAAAGGCCAGACGCTGTCGTTCCAACCCGCCTGGCAACACCAGTTCAATACCGACTGGAAGCTCTCCGTGGTGGGGACGGCCGAGCGCCAGATTTACGAGGAGGAACTCGATGACTATTGGCAGGGGGTCGGACAGGTGAAATTGAGCCGCGCCTACGGGCGGAAGTCCGAGGCGTCCCTATTCTACCAACTCCGGCATCGGTTCTATGACAGCCGGGAACAATACACGGCGGACGGTTTTGCGGAACCCGGCACGGAGCTGGTGTACCGGTCGCACGAAATCGCCGGTGAATGGCGGCATCACTGGGACACGGCCCGGCGCTGGCGTACGGTGGTCAAGACCGGCTACCTCTTGAGCGAGGACAACGGGTCGGGTTACTTCAATTACGAACGGTTCCAACTCTCGGCCCGGATTCGCTGGAAACACGCCAGGTGGGAGATCGGCGCCGGCGGTCGCGCCGGCTGGTATATTTACGAATTGCAGGAGGTCGGGGGCGACAACCGGCGTCGGTCGTATTACACCCTCGAAGGCCGGATCGAGCGCTGGCTGGACGACCACTGGTTCATTTATGGGGCTGCCTCCCGGGAATGGAACCTGAGCAACGACCCGTTGGATCAATACAACGACTGGGTTGCCTCGGGCGGGTTGGGTGTGGAATTCTAAGAGCGACCCATGACCACCCTCGGCCAGTTGCAACGTCTGATGCACCGGTCCCGGCGCACCTATGTGCTGGGCATCGCAGCCATGCTGATTGTCCTGGCCGCCACCGTGCTGGCCGGTTGGCTCATGGCGCGGATGTTGGTTCGTCAACTGATTCTCCAACGGGATGCCGACCTGTTGTATGCCACAAGCCTGATGGAGCAACTCGACGCCCGGGAGGAGAATGGCAATCAGTCTCTGCGCAGCGATGAACAGGTCGGATTTGATGCCGCGATCCTGGCCTCGCGCCTGCGGGGCGTGATGGGGATTCGCTTCTTCACGCCCTCGGGCAAGTTCAAAGACGCGTTTCCCGCCAACATCCAGCCCCAGGCACTCGATGCCGAGCCTCTCGTGGCCGTGCAATCCTTCAAGCCCCATGGCCGCTATCGGGCCGATACCCCGCTGAGCGATGTGCTGATCTACCTGCCCGCCTTCCGCACCGGACGCGTGGATCGGGTGCCGATTGTCGAGGTCACCGTGCCGTTGCATCGGAGGGATGGCACCAACCTGGCGGGCGCGGCCCAGTTCCTCATCGAGGGCCAGACCGTGGTGGAGGAGTTTCGCGCCCTGGACCGGCATCTGGCGGGTTTGGCGGGGCAGACCCTGCTGATTGCCGGCGTGCTGCTGGCCGGAACGCTGTGGTTGACGTTCGGCCAGGTCGAGCGCCTGAATCGCGAATTGACCGAACGCAATGAACGCCTGCTCCGCGCCAACGAGGAACTGGCGATGGCGGCCAAGACCTCCGCCGTCGGGGCGGTGTCCGCCCACCTGATGCATGGGCTGAAAAATCCACTTGCCAGCCTGAGCGACTTCGTTCGCAGCCGCAGCGACGCGCCGTCTCCGGCCGAGGGCGACGATTGGCAGGACGCCATCAACGCCTCGCGCCGCATGCAGGCGTTGGTGGAACAGACGCTCGAAGTCCTCGCCGACACCCGCGGCCAACCCCTGTATCAGCTCAGCACCCGCGAGTTGGCCGAGAGCGTCCGCACCCACGTCGCCGGCACCGCCGCCAAGGGCGATGTCCGGTTGAGCCTGGACATCGATGCGGACAGCCCGTTGTCCAGCCGTGTGGCCAACCTCTTGCGACTGATTCTGATCAACCTGATCGAGAACGCCATCGAGGCGTCCCCGGCAGGAAGGTCGGTCCGACTCGGTCTCCGGATTTGGGCCGGCAAGTTGGAGTGGACGGTGGCTGACGAGGGACCGGGGTTCCCGTCGCACCTCCGGTCCCGCCTGTTCCTGCCCTGCAAATCCACGCGTGAAGGTGGGAGCGGGATTGGTCTGACCCTGTGCAAACAACTGGCGGACCACTTGGGAGCGACGCTGGACCTGACCGAACCGGCGACTGGCGGCTGCGTTTTCAGGCTGCGCCTGCGTCCGGAATCGGGCGGCACACCTGGGAACTGATCCGTTGGGAGGTTTCGCCCAGCCCTTGCGAATACCCTGGGCGGCAGCGCCCAGCACTACGATTGCGGTCCGGGCTGCGCTGTGAAAACGTGGCCTTTTTCAAGGGTTTTCCCCCACACTCCCGTTGGCACGCTGTCTGCAAATAGAACATCAGCAAGGTGACCGTCGAGAAACCAAAAGCACTGAGCACCATGAAACAAAACACACTAAAAACCCTGCTGGTGGCGGCGACGCTGGGCTTGAGCCTGAGCGCATTCGGCCAAGGCACCGGCCCGGGTGAGGAAGGTAAACAGGCGGGCGATCTGGATCGCGACCGCGATCGGTTGCAGGACTGCAGCCCTGACCTGGAGCAGAAGCGCGACCGCGTGCATCAAGGTCTGCCGACCGACGTGCAAACTGCCGTGGCGCAGATGAGCCAGGAACGCGCGCAGTATCAAAAGCAGATTCAGGAGCAGAAAAAGGAACTCGCCGGCAAGACCGAAGAGGAATGCGCGCAGGTCCGTGAGCAATTGCGCGAGCAGTTGCAGGATCAGGTCCGCGACCGCGAGCAGCTTCGCGAACGCCTCCAGGAACTCCGCGAGTGCCTGGGTGACCATGCTCAACTGATGGAGCAGGTCAAGGAACAGCAACAGGATCGTCGCCGCGGCGAATAGCCGTCCGGCCGCCAATGTTGAACCACCTCCGGGCAGCCATGGTTTGGGGCGCCCGGAGGCTTTTTTGTCCCCGGCCTTCCACCGCCGGGGACGCGAAACCGGAAAACAGTGCCCGGACAGCCCTGAGGACTACAGAGCGCGTCGTCCCGGGGGACCGACCGGTGCAACCGACAGCCTGACGATGAGTATGCGGAGTTCATCAACTTCCCGTGAACCTGTCTCCGGACCGCGGATTGTCCCAATCCGCAGCGGGTCCGATAATGCAGTGCTGCTGCGAGTTGAAGACAACTCGCGCTCCGAACAAAGGCGCATGGTTCCAACACGCGGTGGCGTCATCGTGGGGGCTCCCCGTGACCGCCGTCGCACGCCCCTCGCGTGGCTCTGGGTGGTCGGCTCTCTCTGGCTGGCCGGCCCCGCGGAGGCCCAGGTCAACCCGGACCGCTGGCGTTGGTCCAATCCGTTGCCGCACGGCAACAATGTTCTCGATATGTTCGTTTCGGGCGATCTCGCCGTACAGGTGGGGGACGCGGGCACGGTGTATGTCCAGCAGTCCACCACCCGCTGGGCCCCGGCGATCACCGGCGTCACCAACTACCTCCGCGGCGCAACGCTGCTGGGCGAACGCATCCTGGTGACCGGCGAGAACGGCTGCATGCTATGGTCGGATGACGGCAAGGTCTTTCAACCGGCGTCCCTCTCGCCGCCCACCTTGGACTGGTTCGAGGGGGTGGCCGCGAACGGGGTGCGCGCCGTGGCGGTGGGCGATAGCGGATCGATCTACACCAGCACCAATGGGGTGGACTGGACTCCCTCGGCCTCGGGCACGACGGAATGGCTGCGCGGGGTCGCCGTCACAGCGAACACCTATGTGGCGGTGGGTGAGAATGGCACGGTGGTGCGCAGCAGCAACGGCACGTCGTGGTCGCCGGTCACCGCCTTCACCGGCAGCCATCTGAATCGCGTGCGGTTCCTTGGCCTCGGCCCCAACGCTCGCTTTGTCGCGGTCGGCAATGGCGGCGCCGCCTTTTGGAGCAGCACCGGCGCCAGTGGAACCTGGACATCGCTCAACGCGGGCACGACGAATGACTTGCTGGATGTGGTCGAGAGCGATTTGGGGCTGCTGCTGGTGGGCGATGGCGAATTGCGCTTTCAGCCGGCCGGGACCAGCACCTGGACCAATTTCGTCGGCAGCGCCTCGACCAATGCGCCGCCCGACTGGCTTTACCTGTCGGCGTCCGCCCCAGAGACGAATCGGTTCTGGGCCGCCGGCCGCACCGGCCTGCTCTACGAGGGGATGAGCACCAATGGCGTCCAGGGGATGACCTGGTCGCCGCTACCGGATTCCTCCCACGCCTGGTTGTGGGACCTGTTGGTTGTCAACGGCAGCTACGTCGCCGTGGGCGACCTGGCCACCATACTGACAAGCCTCGACGGCATCGTGTGGGCCAGGGAAGTGGCCCCGCCGACGGCCACCAACAGCGTCCTGCTGGGCGTGGGAGGTGATACCAACCGCCTGTTCACCGTGGGCAACGCCGGCGCATTGCTCGTCAGCCATGCCGGCTGGACCAACATCACCATCACCAACCTGGTCGGCACCAACCTGGTGGTCACCAACACCACGCTGAACACGCTGGGCCTCTTCTGGAATCATGCGCCCGCGTTCACCACCCAGAACCTGCAGGGCGTCGCGTTCGATGCCGACCGGTATGTCGTCTGCGGCGGCCAGGGCAACCTGTTCACCAGCGACGACGGCACCAACTGGCTCCAGCGCCCCACCCCCACCACCAGCTTCCTGTCGAGCGTGGCGCCGTATCCCGGGGGTTGGGTGGCCAGCGGAGCCAACGGCACGTTGCTGCGGGCGGAGGCCAACGCCGCCTCGTGGACCTCGATTTTCACGGGCACCACCAACTGGCTGTATCGGGTGCGCCACGTCGGCGGACAGCTCGTGGCGGTGGGTCAGAACGGGGCCCTGTTCACGAGCACCAACGGCCTCCAGTGGACCGTGCGCACGACTGGAACCACCAAGTGGCTTAATGACGTGGCCTACGTGGACGGCACCTGGTTCGTGACCGGAACACAAGGCGTGTTGCTATCGAGCACCAACCTCGCCCAGTGGACCCCGCAGCGGATTCCCACCATCAAATCCCTCTTTGCCGCCGGCGCTTACAATGGACAACTGCTGCTTGCCGGCGTGGAAGGGGTCGTTCTGCGCAACCTCGTCCGCCCGCCCACCTCGCCGGTAAACGTCCTCGATTACAGTCGCACGGTCGCTTCGACCACCTTCGGCACGGGCACCAACGCAGTCACGGAACTCAACGCGTATGAACTGTTCCTGTTTGGTGGCCAGCCGGACCAGCAATTCCAGGTTCAGACCCTGACCAGCCTGGCCGGTGGTTCGTGGACCAATTTGGTTTCGCTGGAACTCTACGATCCGTCCGGAACCCTCTACCTAATTCGGACCCGGGACGCGACCAACGTGCCGCCCGAGCAGTTCTATCGCACGCGCCTGGTGCCTTGACCCCAGAGACTGCGCCGGGTTGGGGAAAGGTCAGCCGCACCGGCCTCATCCCAAGCGGCGCCAGAGGGATGGCAACGGGTGCGAGAGGAGGGCCCGCACCGCCAGCCACTGCAGGGCGCTTCGGGGAATCTTGATCCGCTGCGCTGCATCCAAGATCCGACCCGTCCGCAACCGGTCCAGCGTGCGCCAGCCGATGACAATGGGCAGGCCCTTCAGCAGCTTCAGCAGCGCGACCCAGTTATCTTGCGGGTTCGCTCGCCATAGGCGGAAAATTGCGTCCAGACACCCCAAGAGCCACTCTGAAACGCGGCTTCGAGACCTCATGAAATCTTAGATCCGTGCTGCTCGATGCAGGCGAAGGTGTTTGGGACAAGGTGTGGCGTTCCGTTCCGGCCCTGAACGGGCCGGGATCATCGCAGGGCGATGACCCTACCCTCGGTAGTGTCGGGCCGGCACCTCGCGCAGCCGTTGAGCGGCCTGCTCGGCGGTGATGTCGCGCTGCGGCTCGGCCAGCATCTCGTAACCCACCATGAATTTCTTCACCGTCGCCGAGCGCAGCAGCGGCGGGTAGAAGTGGGCGTGGAGCTGCCAGTGGCTGAAGTCCCCGTCGGTGGTCGGCGCGCCGTGCCAGCCCATCGAGTAAGGGAAGGAGGTTTCGAAGAGGTTGTCGTAGCGCGTCAGGCTCAGCTTGAGAATGTCCGCCAAGGCCGCCCGTTCGTCAGGGGTCAGGTCCGGCAGCCTCAACACGTGGCGTCGGGGAACGAGCAGGAGTTCAAACGGCCACACAGCCCAGTAGGGCACCAGCATCACCCAGTGGGCGTTGGCGTCCACGATGCGGATGTGGGCGTCTTCCTCGGCTTTCAGGTAGTCCAACAGGAGGGGGACGGAATGTGTCCGCAGGTAGTCGAGTTGCGCGTCCTCCTCCTGCGCGGGGAAGCGCGGGATGAAGTTGCTGGCCCAGATCTGGCCATGCGGATGCGGGTTCGAGCAGCCCATGACCGCGCCCTTGTTTTCGAAGACCTGCACCCACCGATACCGGGCGCCGAGTTCACTGACCTGTTCTGCCCAGAGGTTGACGACCTTGAGGATCTGGCTCGATTCCATCTCGGGCAGCGTCAGGTCGTGGCGTGGAGAAAAGCAGATCACGCGGCATTCGCCCTGGACGGGTTCGCATCGGAGCAGGCCTCGGGGAGCCTGGTCCATCAGCGGCGTGTCGGGCAGCACTGCGGAGTAATCATTCCGGAACACAAAGGTGTCCGCATAATCCGGATTCCGGGCGCCGCCCGCCCGTTCGTTGCGCGGACAAAGGTAGCACTTGGGATCGTGAGGCGGGCGCGCCTCTCCTCCGGTGCTTTCCTTTTGCCCCTGCCACGGCCGCTGGGTGCGATGCGGCGACACCAGGATCCACTCGCCGGTCAGGGGGTTGAAGCGGCGGTGCGGATGTTTCTCGGGGTGGAAGCTCATGCCTTGATCACGGTGGCGCCGGCGGCGGGACGCGACACGAACACGGTGGGTTCGATGCCGACTTCGCGTTTGTAGCCCTCGACCAGTTTTTTGCTGATGGCGTCCACCAACGATGATTTGATCAGCGCCACGGTGCAGCCGCCGAAGCCGCCGCCGGTCATGCGGCAGCCGTAAACGCCGCCGGCCGTGCCGATCTGGCGGGCGAGGGTCACCACCACATCCAGTTCGGCGCAACTGACCTCGTAATCGTCCCGGAGGGAATCGTGGCTGGCATACATCAAAGTGCCCACCTGCGGCCAGTCGCCGGCGCGGATGGCGGCGGCCGCCTTGGTGGTGCGCTCGTTTTCTCCCACCACGTGGCGGGCGCGCCGGTAGGCCACCGGCCCCAGCTTGTCCTTGGATGCATCGAGCATCGCCATCGTGGCATC
>CAVVUP010000014.1:0-9964 GCA_963751435.1 uncultured Verrucomicrobiae bacterium
CCCCCCGTGATACAGCGTCCAAATTTCCATTTGACTCAGTAAGGATGCCTCCTATCATCCCATCCGGATACGTTAATACGTCCAATAAGACCACACGAAATCACATGAGCGACCGATACATCTTTTCTTCCGAGTCCGTGGGTGAAGGCCATCCGGACAAGGTATGCGACACCATTTCCGACGCGGTGCTGGACGCCTGTCTGGCGGTGGACCGCACCAGCCGGGTGGCGTGCGAGACGTTCGTCAAGAGCAACCTGGTGGTGGTGGGGGGCGAGATCACCATCCCCAGACTCCAGGATCGCGCCACCGGCACAACCAAGCCGCTGGACACGGTGATCAACGTGGGCCAGGTCGTGCGCAACGCCATCCGCGGCATCGGCTACACCAACGATGACGACGTGTTCCACGCGGACAAGGTGTTCATCAACAATTACCTGACCACGCAATCGCCCGACATCGCCCAGGGCGTGGACGCCAAGAAAGCCAAGGGCAAGAAGACCGCCGAGCAGGGTGCCGGCGATCAGGGCATCATGTTCGGGTACGCCTGCAACGAGACACCCGAACTCATGCCGGCGCCGATCATGTTCGCGCACCGCCTCGGCCGCGAACTCACCCGGATTCGCAAGACCGGCAAGGTCGCCTGGCTGCGGCCCGACGCGAAGTCGCAGGTGTCGGTCGAGTATGTCAACGGCAAGCCCACGCGCATCACCAACGTGGTCATCTCCACGCAGCACACCGCCGACGTGGAACATCGCGAGATCGAGAAGTTCTGCATCGAAAGCATCGTCAAGAAGGTGTTGCCGGCGCGGATGCTGACCGCCAAGACCGAGTATCTCATCAATCCCACCGGCCGGTTCGTCGTGGGCGGTCCGCAGGGCGACAGCGGGTTGACCGGTCGCAAGATCATCGTGGACACCTACGGCGGCATGGGTCGTCACGGGGGCGGCGCGTTTTCAGGCAAGGACCCCTCGAAAGTGGACCGCAGCGCCGCCTACATGGGCCGTTGGGTGGCCAAGAACATTGTCGCCGCGAAACTCGCCGCCAAGTGCGAGGTGCAGTTCGCCTACGCCATCGGGCATCCGCGCCCGGTGAGCGTGCACATCGACACCTTCGGCACCGGAACCGTGAGTGACACACGCATTCTGCGGGCGGTTCTGAATGTGTTCAGCTTCAAGCCGGCGGACATCGTGGCGCAGTTGAACCTGCTCCGCCCCATCTACTCGAAGACCACCAATTACGGCCACTTCGGCAAGAACGACAAGGACATCACCTGGGAGAAGGCGGACAAGGTGTCGGCCCTGCTGAAGGCCATAGGCTGACCCATATTCGCGTCCTCAAACAATCAAGACCATGCCTACAACCATCAAACTTCCCTCCTCACGCCGCGCGATCAACCGAACGCGCGTCACCAAGTCCAACGGCAACACCAAACCGGCGGCCGACTACGCCGTGCGCGACCTCTCGCTCGCCGAGTTGGGCCGCAAGGCGATCCAGGTGGCCGAGCACGAGATGCCCGGCTTGATGTCCATCCGGGCCAAGTACGGCCCCAAGAAGCCGCTCAAAGGTGTGCGCATCACCGGCTCGCTGCACATGACCATCGAGACGGCCATTCTCATCGAGACGCCTGATGCGAACTCGGCGCCTCCGTGCGCTGGGCGAGCTGCAACATCTTCTCGACACAGGACCACGCCGCCGCAGCCATCGCCAAGGCCGGCATCCCGGTCTTCGCGCACAAGGGTGAAACGCTCGAGGAATACTGGGATTTCACCCTGGCCGCCCTCACCCATCCCGGACAACAAGGGCCCGCAACTCATCGTGGACGACGGCGGGGATGCGACGCTCCTCATCCACAAGGGCTACAGACTGGAGAACGGGGACAACTGGGTCAATACTCCCAGCGACAACCACGAAGTCGCGGTCATCAAGGCGCTGCTCAAGCGTGTCGCGAAAGAACGCCCCGGTTTCTGGTCACGCAAGTCGTGAAGGACTGGAAGGGCGTCTCCGAGGAGACCACCACCGGCGTCCATCGCCTCTACCAGATGCTGGAGCAGGGCAAACTCCTCGTGCCCGCCATCAACGTCAACGATTCCGTCACCAAATCCAAGTTCGACAACCTCTACGGCTGCCGCGAATCGCTCGCCGACGGCATCAAGCGCGCCACCGACGTCATGATCGCCGGCAAGGTCGCGGTCGTCGTGCGGCTACGGCGACGTCGGCAAGGGCAGCGCCCATTCGCTCCGCGGCTTCGGCGCCCGCGTCATCGTCACCGAGATTGACCCCATCAACGCGCTGCAGGCGGCGATGGAAGGCTTCGAGGTCACGACCCTCGAAGACACGCTGGGCACGGCGACATCTACGTGACCACCACCGGCAACTGCGACGTCATCACGCTGGACCACATCCTCAAGATGAAGGATCAGGCGATCGTGTGTAACATCGGCCACTTCGACAACGAGATCCAGGTGGACCGGCTCAACACGCTCAAGGGCGTGAAGCGAATCAACGTGAAGCCGCAGTATGACAAATACGTGCTGCCCAACGGCCGCACGATTTATCTGCTCGCCGAAGGCCGGCTGGTGAACCTCGGCTGCGCCACCGGCCATCCCAGCTTCGTGATGAGCAACAGCTTCACCAACCAGGTGCTGGCGCAACTGGATCTGTGGGCCAACCGCGACACCAACAAGGTCGGCGTCTATCGTCTGCCCAAGAAGCTGGACGAGGAAGTCGCCCGCCTGCACCTGGAACGCATCGGCGTGAAGCTGACCAAGCTCACGAAGAAGCAGGCCGACTACCTCGGCGTGCCGGTGGAAGGCCCCTACAAGCCGGAGCATTACCGGTATTGAGCGAATCAAACCTGAAGCACGAAAGGCGAACGGGCAACCGTTCGCCTTTTTCTTCCACAATTCGAAGAGGGGAGGCATTCGTTGTCAGCCAAAGCGAAGCCGGCTAACCACCAGCGCGCTTAACGTAAGTGACGCGCTTGGACAAGCGCCTTCCACCTTCATTCGGAGCACCGCTAGTCTCGGACAACACCAACAACCCCTGGCTCGGTGTTGACGGCCTGTGGACGTGGCCTTTTCGCAGCATCGGTTGAACAGCTTGAAAGACGTCGTGGCGCAGGTCGGCGGCCTTGCCTTGGAGGATCGCGTCATGGGCAGATTTCAATTCGGCATCGGTTGCCGCATCGGCGAAGAAGCGGAACGAGGATGCTGCGAGGTAATCAAGGCGTTTGTCGAAGGCGATCCATTGGCGGCCTTCGCACTCGGCCACCCAGCCGGTCGTGTTCGAAACCGGCGAAGATGTCCAGCACGAGGTCGCCGGGTTCGGTGAGGAAGCGGATGAAGAATTCCGGCAGCTTGGCCGGGAAGCGCGCGGGATGGCCCTTCACGCCAACGGTTTTGCAGCCGCGCAGATAGCTGCCGTTCGATTCGGAGTTGGAAATTTGCAGGAGGTTGGGCGGGATCGCGCCACCGTTGTCCTTCCCGAAGGCTTTGCCGATGTCGTGCCCGGAAGGGCGCTTCTTCGGCGTGTAGAAACCTTCCGGGTCTGCGAGCAGTTTCTTCATCCGGTCGCTGTATTCACACAACACCTTGGACACATTGGCCTTGGGCGATCGGGTCTTTCCAAACCACCAGAGGGTGTTGACGGCGTCTTTCGCGCGGAGCTTGCGTTTGTTGACCCATTCGATCGGGCTGGGCAGCTTGGACGGGTTAAACCAGTAGAAATCCTCGGCAAGGTGGAAGCCAAGTTCGTCGCAGAAATGTATCGGAACGCGGAAGTTATAAAGGCTACGCGTGGGCGAGCCGGGTTCATAAGCGCCGCCGAGGTCAAGGACGAAGCTGCCGTCATCCTTGAGCTTGCGATGGATGAGTCGCGCAAACTGTCCGAGCCAGGCGACGTACTCGGACTGGGCTTTGTTCCCATATTCCTTCTCACGCTGGAGGGCAAAGGGCGGGCTCGTGAGCACCAGATTGACACTGCAATCCGGCAACGCGGAGAGCAGGTCGAGCGAGTCGCCGCAGTACGCCGCCCCCCAATTGGTGATGTAGGCGGGCGCGTTCTGTTCCAAAATCATGACGCTACTTTCAGTCTGTAGCCGTAAAGTCGTCAACTTCGATAGCCTGTCAGCCATGAAATCCAAACCGCCGGCACGCCGGATTTTCGCCGAAAGCCTGCGCAAAGCAAGATTGGCGAAGGGGCTTTCGCAAGAGGATCTGGCGGAGTTGGCGAATCTGCATCGCACTTACGTGGGCTCGGTTGAGCGGGCGGAGCGAAATATCTCGATTGATAACATGGAGCGTCTGGCGGCATCCGTGGGCGTTCCCTTGCCCGCGCTGTTGCAGGAGGGCAAGCGATGAAGCCGCATCCAGACAAAGCGGAACTTGACCGGCTTTTCCCATACATCCGCGAATACCAATCACTCGCTTCAAGACACGGCATCGGCGACATCTTCCAGGATAACGGCGGCAAGCTGCTTCAGTTGCTGCTCATCACCGGATCAAGGGCACCGGAAGTCGCGAGGGCAATGATGCCCGCGACACGAAGGGGGGCGAATACGAGTTGAAGTCGGTCAACACCCTGCTGACGCAGAGCTTCTCGACGCATCATCACATGAATCCCACCATCCTCGCCAAGTATCGGCAGGTGAATTGGGTCTTCGCCATCTACGAAGGCATTGAGTTGCAGGCGATCTATTGGATGAAACCATCGGGCCTCGATCCCTATTTCACCAAGTGGGAGACCAAGTGGCACGAGTCCGGTGGCAAGGACATCAACAATCCGAAGATTCCGGTGAAGTTCGTTGTAGATCAAGGGAAGCTGGTCTATCAGAAGCCAAAAGCTTGACGGACAAACCCCGCCTGCACCCGGAGCGTATCGGCGTGAAGCTGACCAAGCTCTCGAAGAAGCCGACCGCGGTTCAGGGGGAGGATTCCCGCAAACCCGGTTTCGCGCTGCTGCCGGACCCCAGAGCCGCATGCTCATGGTCCTGCCCGTGATCCGGCTGGCTGTCGTGCCCCGCGTGTCCAGCCCAGCCGATCAGGATCGCCAGGCCCAACCCGACCAGCAGCGCCGCAGACAGTTTCAACCGGTCATGGGAATGGAACTGCAATTCGGGCAGGAGATCCGCGCACGCGATGCATAGAAAAGTTCCGGCGGAAAACGCCAAGGCGATCCCGAGCCAGGCCGGATGTTCATGAGCCAGGTGACCGGCCCCGAGGAAGAACAGCGCGGCGCCGATCGGGGTCACCAATGCAAAGATGACGTTCACCCAATGCAACCAGCGCAGGGAGGTGTCGCCGACCCGGACCAGCGTGGTGATGGCCATCGCGCAGAGGGGCTTGTGCAGGATCACGGCCAGCGCCGTTCCCAAGCCCAGTCCGACCCCGTGGCCGCGCTCCGCAGAGGCCACCGCCGCGGCCAACGCCAGGCCATCAAACACGGAATGCACCGAGAGCCCCAAGGCCACCGCCACCCAACCCAAAGGGCGGGATACCGGCACCACCGCGTGTGCTCTACAGTGATGATGCTCATGCGGATCATGGTCATGCGAATCCCCCCCCTCGTCATCCTCCTCGTCATCCTCCTCGACGTCGTGATGATGAAAGGGAAGGAATCGTTGCAGAAAGAACATGGCCAGAAACCCCGCCAGCATCCAGGCACAGGCCTTCGCCGACGAACCCAGCTCCCCTGCTCCATGGGGCAGCATATGCAGCAGAGCCAGCCCCAGCATGAGGCCCGACACCAGGCTGACCGCGATCTGCAGCCGCGCATGATTCAAGTGGAGCAGCGCGGGCAGCCAACCCCCCGCCAGGGAGGTTCCGAACACTGCCACGCAGTAAACGAGCAACTGAATCTCGGGCGACAGCGATTCAAGGTTCATAGTGGACGGTCAGATTCCGGGGCGGATCATAGGCGTTGCCTTCCTTTGCGTCCAGCCGCCCTTTGGGCCCAGAAATTCACCCTTTTGCAGTGCTCCCGACATGTGGCATCATGCCGTCCTGATTCATCATGCGGCCGCTCGGACAAATCGCGGACGAAACCACAAGCGTGCGTGAACCAGGGCAGACGTATCGCTGGTTCTGGCGCGCGGATCTTGACGGGTTGGGCTGCTGGTTTAGCCTGCCCCTGGTGCCTTGGGCGCCGACAAACCGGATCAACCGTGCACGAAGTGAGCATCATGCAATCCACACTGGACCTGGCCGAGCAACAGGCGCGCCGGTCCGGCGCGGGGGCCATTCACAGCCTGCGCATGCGCATCGGCACGCTCTCCGGCGTGGTCGACGACGCCTTGCGCTTCGCTTTTCAAGCGATGAAAGCGGGTACGTTGGCGGCCGAGGCGACATTGGAGATTGAAGAGGTCCAGCCGGCCTGCTGGTGCGACGCCTGCCGGGCCGAGTTTGCAGTGAATGATTACGTTTACGAGTGTCCCACCTGCCATCGCCCCAGCGCGGAACTGCGGCGCGGACGGGAAATAGCCCTCGTTTCATTGGAGATATCCTAACATGTGCCAGGAATGCGGTTGCAGTCAGAAAGGTCCCTACCAAATCGACGGTCAACCCGTCGGCGAATGGGTCCTAAGCCCGATCGAGTCCGCGGACGCCGGCAAGCAGCGGATCGCGCATACCCACGAACACAGCCACGAGCCGGGTCATACCCATGTCCATCCCCACTCCCACCCCCACGGCCACGAGCATGATCACACCCACCCCCAGTCGCACGTGCATTTGGACCTGAACCTGCCCGTGCTGGCGCAGAACGACCGATTTGCCGAACGTAACCGCGGCGCCTTTCAAGCGCTTGGCGTGACGGTGTTGAACGTGGTTTCCTCACCGGGCGCCGGGAAAACCACCCTGCTCCAAAAAACCCTCGAAAGCCTCAAGGGCAGACTGCGCGCCGCCGTGATCGTCGGCGACCTGGCCACTGAGAATGACGCGGCACGCCTGCGAACCACGGGGGCGCCGGTCGTTCAGGTCACCACCGGCACCCTTTGCCACCTGGAAGCGGAGATGGTCTGGCACGCCCTGTCGAAGCTGGATCTGAAGAATCTCGATCTGTTGATCATCGAAAACGTCGGCAACCTCGTCTGCCCGGCGTCCTTTGACCTCGGCGAAGCGTTCCGCGTGGCCCTGTTGTCCACCACCGAGGGCGAAGACAAGCCGCTCAAATACCCGCCCATCTTCCAGAACGCCGATGCCGTGGTGCTCACCAAGATCGATTTGGCCGAGGCGGTCGAACTCGACCGCAAAGCCGCCTTGGCCAACCTGCGGCACGCCAGTCCCAAAGCCAAACTCTTTGAAACCTCGGCCAAGACCGGCAGCGGCATGCCGGCTTGGTGCGATTACCTGCTGGGACTGACGAGCAAGCCGACCTTTTCCAATCAGTGAACGCCGGCGCCCACGCGCCCCCCGTACACCGCAGCCGCCGACGTGCAGCCGGCGCCAATCTCCCGATCCCGCGCGAACCAGCACAGATCAGTTAAGCGACGGATCCTCGGGCATTTCAGACAGCACCCGGCAACGCCAGTCTTCCTTCTGTCGCAGGATGCTTTGCCAGAGCTTTTCCGGGGCTGTCTCGAACAGCAGGTCCAGCGAGGCGGGATGGGTCAGCCAGGCCTTGGCGCGCATTTCGTTGTCCAGTTGGCCGGGCGCCCATCCGGCATACCCGGCAAACAACCGGATCTTGCGGGCGCTGGAAAAGGATTCCCCCAACGCAACCAACTCGTCCAAGGAATGCCCCATCTCGAGATTGGGCAGGATGCTGGCGTTCGGCAGAAAGGTGTCCGTGTGCAGGTAGCTCAAGGCATTGGTCTGAACCGGGCCGCCGACAAAGACAGGGGAACCCTGCAGCGCCTCCGGAAGGTCGGCAATCAACAACTCGCCCGCCTGCTTGCCCGACGGGCGATTCAGCACCAGGCCAAACGCCCCCTCCGCATTGTGCTGACAAACCAGCACCACCGTCCGGGCGAAAAACGACCCGGACAGCTCACCGCCGTCCAGCAGCAATTGTCCTTGGAGAGATTTTGGCATGGCGCCCACGAGCAACCTTTAAGGAGCCGCTCTGCCTGAACTCTTGGTCAAGTTTGGCCCCTTGTCAAAGCCTGGGGCGGTAAGTGGTACGCGAGAAGAGGCTCGAACTCTTAACCTTCGGCTCCGGAGGCCGACGCTCTATCCAATTGAGCTACTCGCGCGAGGCAGACCCCACATTACCGGAGTGCCCGCTGGCCTCAATCTCTTTTTGCGAGCCCAATCCCCCGGCACGCTGGAGCACCTGAAATCCGCCCCCCTCCCTCCACGCCCGATCCAGCACTGCGGAACCCCCGGAGCGTTTCCAAAAAAGGGTTCCCGGACGGGCAGGGCCCCGCTGTGCACGGCTCAGGTGCCGCGCAGCCGCAGCGCGCCACCGGGGTCATGGCGCCAAAGCCCCACTTCCTTGAGGGGCGCCGAAGGACCGCGACGAGTCGAGATCCGGAAACGTCGTGATGGCCTCCCTGCCGGAGCGCAAGCCGACCACAAACCGCAACTCGCCCGAACTCGGAGCCCGCGCGCGCAGCACCAGGATGCGCGCGTCCGGATTGGGCGCGTTAAAATCGTCCGGAGGCGGGTCCGCAGGGATGACTTGGAACTGCGCATTGTCGGGCGCCAGGCAGCGGGCCTGCAGGTATCGGCCTTCCTGCTTGAGCGCGGCACCATCACCGTTCGTCCGAACCCTGGCGCGTGTCACCATGGCCCAGCGCACCTCCGCACCCGGCTTCAAACCCCGGAGCCGATCCGCGATCCACACTTCACGTCGAGCCGCATCAAAGTGGAAGGTGCGGATCGCGTTGGTCGCCTGTCCGGCCAACACCGGCGACAGATCCACCTCCGCGAACGGCACCTTTCCCCGCGCGCCCTGGAGGGTCAGCGAGGCCCGGCCAGTGACCCGGTGCAGCGCGTCGGCGATGGTCAGTGTGCTGTGGCTGCGATTGTTCAGCCGGAACACCTCCCAACGTTGGCCGTCCTGTCCGGATTGCCAGAGCCTGATGTTCTTGGATTCCAACGACAGGTAATCCTGCATTCCCAAGTCCACCGCCCACCGCACCCCATCCGCCTCGAGCACGAACGAACCGGCGTCCATGTGTCCGTGCGATGCGCCGGCCGTCCCACCCTTCACCGCCAGATAGAGCGCATTGGAATCCGTCCAGGAACTGCGGAACACCGCCACCGGGTTCTCTCCCTGGCCGGCCCATATCAACGGCAGTGGCGGGGGATCGACACGACCCGGTTTCATCCACCACAGGGCCAGGAACGGCAATGAACCGTCGATGCCCGTCCGCCTCCCCCGCCCGCCCCCCGCCACCTGCTGCGTGAGCAGGGGCGCCTGGAAAATCAACACGGAGGGATCCTGCAACCGGCGGGCAAACCAGAACAGTGTGGGCTCCAGACTGAATCGCTCCCGACCGTCGCCGAAGTTGAAGGACCGCCCTGTCGGCCCGGTCAATTGCGCCAACGCCCGGGCGCTGGACAGAAAACCGGGGCTCTGGCAAAGCCCCCAGTCGGTGCCCAGGGCCGATTCCAAGGCGGCGATCATGAGGACCTGGTAGCTGGTCCCGTAGCTCCAGTAGCCCGGGCCCTCGGGATAGAGCCCGTCGGGGGCGTAGGGCTTCAATCCGTTGACAATATTGCGCCTGGCCTCGATCAGGAGCCAACGCGCCGGCTCCGGCGCCTCGTCGGCCACGGCCAGTGCGCCAAGGGTCAGACCCCCATAACACACCTGGTTCCAGTTGTTGTCCCGCGTCTTCCACCATGCGTTGGTATCTTTCAACGCCGGCCCGATGCCCTTCTCGAGGATGGCGGTGCGCAGCGTTGCGCGCGAGGGGGACGGCAGTTGGTCATACAACCAGTCATACCCCAGCCCCAAGGCCGCCGTCATTTCCGCGGTGTCGAGAAAATGCGAGGGGTTCCAGTCCTGGAAGCCGGCCGCGGCC
>CAVVUP010000015.1:0-73621 GCA_963751435.1 uncultured Verrucomicrobiae bacterium
AGGAGGCCTGCGGCTTTCGCGATCTCCACCCGAAGCTCAAGCGTAAAGGCGCCCTGGTGTCGGGGGTGAGCAAGGATTCGGTCCGGTCCCACGACAAGTTCGTGGAGCAATTCGGCCTGCCTTTCCTCCTGGTCTCGGACGAGGACGCCACCATCGCCAAGGCCTACGGCGTCTGGGGTGAGAAGAAGTTCATGGGACGCACGTTCATGGGCATGCATCGGGTGACCTTCTTGATCAATGCCGACGGGCGCATCCAGAAGATCTGGCCGGAGGTGAAGCCGGACCTGCACGCGCTGGAGGTCCTGGCCGCCTTGTGAGCCCCGGCGAACCAGCGTTGACACGTGCGCCGATGAAGACTAGTAAACACGCCGTTTAGACAGCCCAATCAACAAAGAGAAAGACAAACAGATCATGGCAATCGCAGTTGGAACCAAGGCTCCGGACTTCACGCTCAAGTCCAAGAACGCCCAAGGGGTCAAGGATGTAAAACTCAGTGACAATGTCGGGCAAGAAGAACACGGTGGTGCTGTTCTTCCCGCTGGCGTTCACCAGCGTCTGCACCCAGGAAATGTGCGACATCACCTCGGGCTTGAACGCCTACACCGGCCTGAATGCGGACGTGATCGGGATCAGTGTGGATAGCCCGTTTGCCCAGGAAGCGTGGGCGCAGAAGGAGAAGATCGGCATCACCCTGGCCAGCGACCTGAACAAGACCACCGCCAAGGCCTACGGCGTGCTGTTGGACGACCTGCTCGGGTTCGGGTCCACCGCCGCCCGCGCGGCCTTCGTCATCGACAAGAACGGCGTGGTGCAATACAGCGAACAGACCCCCACCCCCAAGGATCTGCCCAACTTCGCCGCAATCCGGGCCAAACTGGGTGAGTTGAAGTAATCGGCCCCGGATTTCGATGCTCTCACTGGCTGGCGGCAGCGGGCGGACACGAAGTCGCGCCCGGTGCCGGTCCCTGCCGCTCGGAAGCGACTGTTACCGGAATGTCACCGTAGCGTCGTTGCCTGGCCAGTGGGCTCACATCTCCACGCGGCAATCAACCACCGCACCGGGCCCCCTGCGGTTTTGACTGGGCATGGCGGGAGGGCAGACTGCCGGCATCGCCTTGGAATTGGGCCGTGGTAGGAGGGACGTGTGGGAGTGGAAAACCACCAGATCAACTTGGTTGCGAAGCGCTTCGGCGAACGGCTCAAGCGCTGACCAGGCTTCACAAGCTGACCCTCAAACATCTGGCCACCGGACTCGGCGTGTCCATCCAGGTGATCAGCGACTGGGAACGGGGGGTGCGCTTTCCCTGCGAGAAGCACCTGGCCCAGTTGGAGCACTCTACCGGGGTGCCATTGTGCGGCTTCCTGCACCGGGCGGACAAGGAGTGCCGCTGTTTCGAGGGATGCGAAGGTTGCGCGTGCGAGTGATTCCGCAATGCGCGGATTCTTTGGCTAAACGCAGCCTTGCTTTGTTCCCTGAAATCTGGCATCGGCTACCTAAGATCAAACCCAAGGAAGAAGTTTGCCGGGAGGCCCATTCCCAAGAGAGAGGGAGATTCATCATGAAACGCAGCCTTTCATCCATCCATCTGTTTGGTGTTTTCACCGCCGTGTTTCTGCTCTGGCTCACACCAGCCGCCCGAGCCTATCAGGAGGAGGCGAAGTCCAAAGCAGCAAGGCACGCGATGCCTCCCGCCGCCAAGGCGGCTGAGCGGCGAGCGAGGTCGGCGGATCAGGAGACCGCGGCGCAACTCGGAGAAGCCGTCGGATGGCATGTGCAATGGCATCCACGGCTCGGGACGCCGCACTCGATTCGCGGGCGGGCGCTGGGTCAGCGGGGGCCCTACTCCGGCGGCAAGGGGCTTGCCTTGGGAAGGCCGGATCAATTCGAGCAGAATGCCGTGGTGGTCCTGGACAATTTGAGCCGGTTCTACCGCATTCAGGATGCGGAAGCCGAGTTTGTTCTCAAGGGACAGGAGCGGGATGCATCTGGGACATCATCACGTCCGGCTGAGCCAGGTTCATCGCGGGCTGCGGGTTGTCGGGGGTGAGTTGCTGGTGCATTTCGATGCCGCCGGCGAGCCTTACGAGGTGAACGGCCAATACGTGGCCGGCGTTGAGGTGGACGTGGTTCCCAAGCTCGATGCCGAGAGTGCCGTCCTGGCCGCCAGGAAGGATCTGGTCGTCATGGGGTTTCCAGAGGGGAGCCTGGTGGACGGTCCGGCGTTGGTGGTGTTTGGCCGTGATACCTCGCCGCGACTGGCCCACGAGCTGGTCCTGGCCTATGACGATGGCCAGGATGGCCCGGGACGCTGGCGTTACTGGATTGACGCCCAGGATGGCAGCATTCTTCTCCGCTACAACGACATCAAACACATCAGTCCCCCGACGTCGAACGGCGCCCATGCCACGATCACCGGGAGTATCCTGGCCGGAGAGAGCGGCCAGTCGGTCGCGGTGACCGGCTGGCGTGAGAGCACGGGAACGCATTACCTCTACCAAACCAACCGCCATTGGTACGTTTACAACGTCGCCACCAGCGGCTATGGGGACAACAGCACCTACGCCTACCGCAGCAACGCCGCCTGGGGCACGTCGGATCGGGTGGAGATGTCCGCTGCCCGGAACTTCGACGTCGTGCAGCGCTATTTCGCCGAGGTGCAGGGGCGCAACAGTTTCAACAACGCCGGCCTCTACGCGCGGGCGAATGTTCACCAGGGGGTGAATTACGTCAACGCCTACTGGGACGGCGCCGCCTTCTACTTTGGCGACGGCGACGGGATCGAGGCCAACTCGCTGGCCGTCCTGGATATTTGCGCCCATGAATATGCCCATGCCGTGACCGAATACACGTCGGACCTGATCTATGCCGACGAACCCGGCGCCCTGAACGAATCGTTCTCGGATATTTTTGGCGCCTGCGTCGAGTTGTATGCGCAACCTGATGGGCGGGGGGGGTATCCCGGCAAGACTCCGGGGCTGGCGGACTGGCTGTGCGGCGAGGACAGTTGGTTGTCGTCCGTGGCCCTGCGCGACATGCGGAATCCGCGGAACACGGGCACCGTCGGGGCGGGCAACGAGCAGCCCAGCCGCTACCGTGGAAACTTCTGGTACACGGGATCGGCGGACAACGGGGGTGTGCACATCAACAGCGGGGTCCAGAATTTCTTCTTTTACCTGCTGTGCGAGGGCGGCGTCGGCGACAACGACGGCCTGCTCTACAACGTGGTTGGCGTTGGCATCACCAACGCGCAGCAACTGGCGTATCGGGCCTTGACCGTTTACTGCACGCCCAACACGGACTACCAGGATGTGCGCAGCGCCTGGATCTCCGCTGCGATGGATCTGAACACGAACTGGGTGGGCAGCGTGAGTGCCGCGTGGGCCGCGGCGGGCATTGGGGCACTGTCCGTGGAACCGCTGCAGGGCTTGACCTTTCGCGGTCCCGTGGGGGGGCCTTTCACGCCGGTCACGCAGGCGATCGCGCTGGCGAATGCGGATGCGACGCCGCTGAGTTGGGATCTGGTTCACAGCCCCAATTGGGCGACGGCGACTCCCACCAACGGGGTTCTGCCGGCCGGCGGTTCGGGCGCGGTCACCGTGGCCGTCAATGGCGCGGGGAGCGGGCTGTCCGCGGGCATCTACACCAATAACCTCACGTTCAGCAACAATCGGGATGGGCTGGCGGTGGACCGTCCGATCCGGCTGCTGGTGGGGCAGGCGGACTATTACACCGAGCTGTTTGAAGTCGCGGACAATGATCTCGATTACCAGACCTGGACCTTCACGCCGGATGGCAGTGCGGCGTTCTATGCGGTGTGCCGCGAGGTGGCCACGAATTTTCCGACCGACCCGGCGGGCGGCATCACCTTGAGCTCTCAGTGACGATTCCTATGCGATGGTCACGTTGAGCGGAACGAACACCGTGGCGATCTACAACCGCCGGACGAACGTCTTCTTCATCGGCAGCAATGGTTACCTCACCATGAACGCCGGTGACACGGCTCTGAGCGAGTCGTTCCTGGCCCATTTCAATCTGCCGCGCGTGTCGGCGTGTTTTGATGATTTGAATCCGAGCACCGGCGGGACGGTGTCCTGGAAGCAAACCACGAATTGTGTCGCGGTGACCTTTGCGAATGTGCGGGAATTTGGGACCACGGCGACGGTCAGCTTCCAGATCGAGATGTTCTACGATGGCCGGATCCGGCTGACGTGCCTGGGAATCGGGATCACCGACGGTCTGGCCGGTTTGTCGGCGGGGCAGGGGGTGCCGGCTGGATTCACCGAGAGTGATCTGAGCAGTTACGGCGCCTGTGCGCCGCCGGATTGGCTGGTGGTGACGCCTGCTGACGGGGCTCAGCTCGCAGGGCTACGAGGGCGGGCCGTTCACGCCCTCGGGCACGAGCTATGTTTTGAGCAACATAGCCACGAATTCGCTGGTCTGGTCCGCGACGGCCTCGGCGAACTGGCTCGAATTGTCGGCGTCCAGCGGCCTGTTGGAGGACTCGGCCAATACAAACATTGCCGTGGACATCAACAGTCTGGCCAACGCGCTGGTGCCCGGTCTGTATAACGCCACGGTCACCTTCAGCAACCTGGTCACCGGTTTCGCCCAGAGCCGCGGCGTGTCGCTGCGTGTGCTGGCCATCCCGGGCGAGATCGCCGTCTGGGATTCCATTCCGCCCGCCACGGACCTGCAGATGCCGTTCGGCGACACCATTGTGGGGTTGTCCCGGACGGAGCGAATCGTCATTACCAACTCGGACACGGCGTATCCGCTCGTCCTGACGCGCATTTCCTTCGGCCGGTATCAGGAGGATTTCGAGGATGGGTTGGCGCAGGATTGGGACGAGGTAGTGGATGCGCACTGGCAGGTGGTTTCCGGCGAGTATCGTGCGCAGACGGCGTCTTTGGACATGATCATGCAATCCGACTACGCCGGGGAGGCTTGGGCGGATTGTGAGGCTGGGATGACCGTTCGACGCACCGGCTACCTGTCGAGCACGGTGGCGTTGGTATGGCGTGCGACCGCTGACTTTGACGAACAGGCGGGCGTGGGATCGGCCTATGGGGTGGGGATCAGCGGGGATGGCAGCTACTGGGTGGCTAAGACAGTGGGTGGAGTCTTCACCTTCCTGCAGTCCTGGACGGTTTCGCCCTATCTCAACACCGGCGAAACGACCAACCAGGTCGTGGTCCGGATGTCCGGATCTGCGATTCAGGTGTATTTCAACGGCCATCTGGCATGGACGGGCAATGACAGCAGCATTACGGCGGCGGGCCGTATCGGGCTCTGGGCCTACCGGAGTTCGGGGGGCGAGGCGGTTTACTCCTTTGACAATGTGTCTGCGGGTGTTCCGACGTCCGGCACCGGCACGATGGGTCTGGCGCAGGCGTGGTATAACGCCCATCCGCTGGGCGGGGTGGTCCCCACGGAAGCCCCTGACCCGGCGAACGCGCCGGTGTATTCCGGTCCGCCGGACGGTGGTTCAAGTCAGGAGCCCCTGCCGTTCGCCGGTTTGTCCAGTGGAGCGTTCGTGCTGACGAACCTGCCGAGCCTGCCTTACAGCCTGCCGCCGGGCGGGGCTTTGGCACTGGATGTGATCCATGCCCCGCATGCCGTGGGGCCCAGCGACGCAAAAGTCGTCGTCGAAAGCAACGATGCCGACGAGTCCCGTGTCGAAGTGCAGGTCTCGGGTCAGGGCATGATGGACTACCTGGTGGTGAGCCCCGCGACGGATTTGGTCTCACGAGGTCATCCCGGTGGCCCCTTCAGCCCGCCTTCCGTCGCTTACACCCTGAGCAACAGTGGTCCAATCGAGATCTCGTGGACCGCCCTCTTCACCGGCGATTGGGTCAGCGTCCAGCCCGCTGCTGGGAGTCTGATGTCTGGCGCCTCGGCGAACGTGGTGGTGGGGTTCAGCGCCCAGGCCAATTCCCTGCCGGTTGGGGACTATGTCAGCCCGGTCACGTTCAGCAATCAGACCACGACCGCCTCGCAGCGGCGAGGCGTGAGCCTGACCGTCTTTACCAGCCCGGAAATTCTGGTTGCGCCCGGTTCGATTGCGGTGACCAATCCCTTTGGGGGGCGAACCCTGACAACCCTCATGGTCAGCAACGCCGTGTCGGCGGACGCGAATCTGACCTTCCGCGTTTCCGCCCGGGAAACCGGGCGATCCACGCTGGCGTTGGCGGCGTCCGGTGTGGGGCTGCCGCCGTCGGGACGTGACTTCACACAGGCGGTTCCGGACACGGAATATCCGGTGGACCGGCTGCTGGTGCGGTTTGCCGAGGGAGTCGTGGGCTCGCAACGAGCGCAACTCCTATCCGCACTGGGCGGAGCGCAGATTGCGCGGGAGTATCGATTGGTGCCGGGGCTGTGCCTGGTGAAGTTGCCGGTGGGACAGGCAATGGAAGTGGCGTTGAAGACCTACAATCAGAGCCCGGGAGTTCTCTATGCCGAGCCAGATTATCTTGTCCAGGCCGACGCGACCCTTCCCAACGACGCGCGATTCAGCGAGCTCTGGGGGATGCACAACACCGGCCAGACTGGCGGCACCCCCGACGCCGACATTGATGCGCCCGAGGCGTGGGATCTGAACACCGGCAACGGGCAGGTCCTGGTGGCTGTGATCGACACCGGCGTCGAATACACACATCCCGACTTGATCAACAACATCTGGACCAACCCGGGCGAGATCCCGGGCAACGGGTTGGATGACGATGGCAACGGGTTTGTGGACGATGTGCACGGCTACGACTTCTACAACGGCGACGGGGATCCGATGGACGACGTGAACCATGGCACCCATGTCGCCGGAACCATTGGGGCCGAAGGGGGTAACGGCATCGGTGTGGCTGGGGTTTGCTGGGATGTCCGGATCATGGCGGTGAAGTTCCTCGGGGCCAGCGGCGGGAGCACGGCAGACGCCGTTTCTTCCGTCGAGTATGCCACGCTGATGGGGGCGCGGGTGATGAACAATTCCTGGGGAGGCGGTGCCTACTCGCAGGCCTTGAAAGACGCCATCGATGCGGCGGGTGCCGCCGGCATCGTCTTTGTGGCGGCGGCGGGCAACGACGGAGTCAACAATGACACCACCCCGCATTATCCGTCTTCCTACGATTCGGCCAACGTCATTGCCGTGATGAACACGGATCACAACGATCTGCGGGCAGCCAGCTCCTGTTACGGGCTGGTCTCCGTGGATCTCGGCGCTCCCGGCAGCAGCATCCTCAGTTGTGTCCCTGGCGGTGTTTACGAGAAATTCACTGGAACATCGATGGCCTCCCCGCATGTGGCGGGTGCCTGCGCCTTGCTCCTTTCGGCCAATCCGGTGCTCAGTGTCCAGGAAATCAAGAATGCCTTGATGTCTACGGTGGATCCGACCCTGTCCGGGCTATGTGTCTCCGGCGGTCGCCTCAACCTGGCCAACGCGCTGGCCAGTGTGGGCAGTCCCTGGCTCACGGTCACACCGGCGGGTGCGACCAATCAGCCTCCGGGGGGGGCCATCTCTCTCTCGGTGGGGGTGGACGCTGCCGGGTTGGACCCGGGCGTTTACCAGGGAGAACTGCGGATTGCCTGCAACGACTTTCTCACTCCCATCGTGATCGTGCCGGTGACCATGACGATCCTCCCCGAGGACTTGCAGGTCACTCCCGCGGACTCGTTTGTCAGCCGTGGCGCCGAGGGTGGACCGTTCGCGCCTTGGCAGACGGCTTACACCGTGACCAATACCGGTTCGGCAACGGTTCAGTGGGAAGTCATCCACGCGGCGAATTGGTTGAGCTTGTCATCCTCCAGCGGCAGCTTGGCCGCGGGCGAATCGGCCGTGGTCGCGGTTGCCCTGACGTCGGAGGCAGAACTGCTGGCGCCCGGCGCCTATACCAACAGCCTCGTGTTCTCGAACCGGCTCAGTGGCGGGATTCGGACCCGCGAGGTCGTGCTGAATGTCGTCACCCCCTCGCTTCGCATTGCCGACGCCAGCCAGTGGGAGGGGGAGAGTGGTTCGACGAACCTGATGCTGTCGGTGGGGCTCGATCCGGTTTCTTCACGCCAGGTTCAGGTGGCTTTTGCCACCGCCAATGAGACTGCGGTGGCGGGTGCCGACTATATCGCAACCAACGGCCTCTTGACCTTCCTTCCGGGTCAGACCAACACCGATGTGATGGTGACCGTGATCGGAGACACCAACCGCGAACCCAATGAAACCTTCGCGGTCAATCTGAGCAGCCCGGTCAACGCCCTCATCGCGCGCGGACGGGCGACTGCGACGATTCTCAGCGATGACTTGGGGCCGTTTGTGGACGACTTCGATCCGGACATTGATCCGTTCCAATGGACGTCCTTCGGCGACAGTGGGGCAACTTTCGCCGTCCGGGATGGATTTGAAGCAGGGACCTTTTCGCCGGATTGGGATGCGTATTCCGGGGTCGGTATCGTCTCAGGTACGGGCGCGATGGGTTCCAGCCGTTACGCAAGACTCTCCGCTTACACCGGCGCGGGGCAGATGTTGGGAGCCCGGTTTGACCAGGCGGTGTCCGGGGGCGCGCAGTATTTCTACATCGACTGCCATTTCCGGATCTTGGGCACGGCGGAGCGCCAGTTCAACCTGATGGTCTCCACCGCCAGCACTGCCATCAACAGCCTGGGTCCGGCCATCAACCTTCGCTACCAGGCCGGACAGGGTGGCTGGGCGGCTTATAACGGCACCGCCTGGCAGATCATTCCCGGGTTGGGAGCGGTGACACCGGGGCAGTGGCATCGGCTGCGTGTCAGCGGTCAGGGTTGGGGAACGGGCACGCCCAGGTATTCCATCCAGCTCTCCAGTGCGGGTGGCAGCACCTTTACCAGTTCGGCGTCGAACCTGAGCTGGTATCAGACGGGTAATCCGCAGGCCAACCGGGCGCGCTATTTTGTGTTCACCACCACGTATGGCAACGACCCTGGCTTCGAGGTGGACGAAGTGGAGACCGGATCGGGCTGGGTGTTGGCCTGCAATTACGGCGGGGCGGTTTCGAGTCCGAATTCGCTGTGGTTTGGCGGCGCCGGAAGCCGGTTGGCGGCCAGCCGTTCCCTCGACACCTCGCTGGGCGGCGACCTGGATTTCTGGCTGCGCATTGCCAATGGAACCAGCAACACCTGGGAGATTGCCGATTTGCCTTACGAGGGGATCGTGCTCGAGTACTCGATCAACAACGGCAGCACCTGGACGGAGTTGGGGCGCTACGACACCGCGGTTTATCAGGCGTGGACGCGCGTGACCAAGACGCTTCCCCCGGCGGCCCGCACGCCGAACACCCGGTTCCGTTGGCGGCAGCTCAGCCACAGCGGAATCGGCTTCGACCACTGGGCGCTGGACAATGTGAATGCCTTGGTGGGGCCACGCGCACCGACCCTGATTGCCCAGCCGATGAGCCAGACGGTGCAGGTGGGAAGCCCGGCGACCTTCTGTGTGTCGGCTTCCGGCAGCGAACCGATCAGCTACCAATGGTGGCGAAACGGATCGGCGTTGAGGGGCGCAACGCAGTCGTGTTACAGCCTGCCCTATTGTCAGTTAACCGACTCGGGCAGCCAGTTCAGTTGCCTGGTCAGCAACGCGTTCGGCAGCCTGCAGACCACCAATGCCACACTCACCGTCGTGCCCGTGATCACCTTGGGAGAGGCGGTGGACGCACCGCATCTGACCTGGACGACCGGCGGCACCGCCGCGTGGGTTTCGGAAAACACCTTTACGCATGATGGAACGGATGCCGCCCAGAGCGGGGTGATTACGCACAGCCAGGACACCTGGATGGAAACCGCTGTGCAGGGACCGGGCACGGTGACCTTCTGGTGGAGTGTGTCCTCGGAATCCAGCTTCGACTACCTGGAATTCCAGACCAACGGGGTGCTGATCACCCGGATTTCCGGCGCGGTGGGCTGGTCACAGAGGACCGTGCGGATGGGCAGCGGGCTGCGAACCCTGCGCTGGCGTTACATGAAGGATGGCAGCGTGAACAGCGGTCAGGACCGCGGTTGGGTGGATCAAGTGGCGTTTGTGCCGGACAGCCCTCTGCCATTCATCGTATCTCAGCCGGCCGACCAAATCGTGCCGGTGGGGGCGCCCGCTTCGTTCTGTGTGGGTGTTTCCGGCAGTTTGCCGCTGGGTTACCGGTGGTTCCGGGACGGAGCGCCCATTGCTGGGGGATCCCAGTCTTGCTACACGCTGACCAACTGTCAGCTCGCCGACTCGGGCAGCCGGTTCAGTTGCCTGGTCAGCAATGCCTACGGCAGTGTGCTCAGTTCTGATGCCACGCTGACGGTGGTGCCGTATGTCCCGGTGATCACGCAGAGCAACGTATTCTATCCCAATGTGCTGACGTACAACTTCTACAACATGCCTGCCCCGGCGGGCCCGGGAACGTTGACGGTTACCGCGTTGGCCGACCTCGATATGGCGTCGGAATACCTGACGCTGAATGGCGAGGGGGTCTTGACGAGCAACCTCTTTGTTACGGGCGGCTTGCAGATGATCGAGGTGAGCACGGTGGTGAATCTGTCACGGGATCAGTTGGCCGCCTTGGCCGCGGACGGGGTGATCACCTTTACCCTCACCCCCTCGCCCGACGTCAGTAACCTGGGACCCAGCTATGCCCGGCTCGATCTGCAGTATCCGATCGCCGGTGTCCTCCATCACTTCACCTGGGGGCCGGTTGCGCCGACACAGCGTGTCAATGTGCCCTTCCCCGCATCGCTGACGGCCAGGGATGCCTTGGGGGACGTCGTCACCAATTATGCCGGGGCGGTGGCGATCCGCGGTTGGGTGGGGAATTCCCAGGGCGGCCTGATCGAGGATTTTGAATCCGGGACCTGGCCCCACTCTCCCTGGATCGCGGGAGCCGGGGGTACCGTGTCTTCCGCACACGCGCATGACGGCAACTACGGCCTGAGCGACCCCGGGTGGTCGCATCGCACGGACGTCCAGATGGGCGCTGCGGGGGATGTGCTTACGTGGTGGATTCGTCAAGCGTCGAGCGCCTCGGGTCGGGCCTACCTGGGATTTGCGGCATCCGCCAGCGGATGCTGGTCGATCGTGGCTGCGCCAAATTCAGGCGCATTCATCCTGCAGCAAAATGCCGGGTATGGCTATGTCGATGTGGCTTCACGCGCGCAGACCTGGCAGCCCAATCGTTGGTACAAGGTCGCGGTTGAATTCGCTTCCAGCACCTCGGTGGTCTGCAAACTCTACGATTCGGACGGAGTTACACTTCTGAATTCACTGAGTTACGTGGGTGTGGACGGCTTGCCCGGGGGTGTCGCCATGCGATCCTTCGGCGCCTTTTCGCTGGACACCATCGCCAGCGGCGCCGGCGGTTCCGGGCAGATCGCCCTTTCGCCCACCAACTCAGGACCGTTCGTCGCCGGAATATGGTCCGGCAACATCACCGTCCTTCAGGCGGCGACCAACATGGTCCTGGTGGCCACCGACCCCAGCAGCCTCTCGGGCACGAGTGACCGCTTCAATGTCATTCAGAATCTTCCGCCCGTGGCCGATGCGGGTCCGGACCAGACCAACGAGTGCGCGGGAGCGGGAACGACTGTCCAACTGGATGGCAGCGGATCGAGCGATCCCAATGGTGATCCGCTGCTCTTCGAGTGGCGCCTCGGAGGGATGGTGTTGGGCACCAACGCGGTGGTGACGGTGTCGTTGCCGCTGGGCGTCCACGAAATCACCCTGACGGTGACTGATCCGGAGGGGGCCTCTGACAGCGATGCAACTTGGGTGACCGTGGTGGACACCACGCCGCCGGGCTTGACCTGTTCGACCAATGTGATGGTCGAGTTCACCGACGTGAACGGTGCGGTTGCCAACTATGTGGTAACCGCCACGGATGGGTGTTCGGAGGTGAGTCTGCAGGTGGTGCCGGCTTCCGGCAGTCTCTTCCCCATTGGGACGAGCAGCGTCCAAGCCACGGCTGCCGACACGTCCGGGAACCAGTCCAATTGCAGTTTTGACGTGGTTGTCCTGGGAGCGTGGGGCGTGAAGCTGAATGTGCTGGCGGAGTTGCAGGCGCTGCAAGCCCGATGCAACGAGAATGCGGCGGTCGCGTTGCTCGGTGAGGCCATCACGGAGCTGATGCGCGCGCTGGAACCGGCGCTCTGGACAGACCAGACGCACATCGTGTGGAGCGGCGGCGATGTCGTGTTCCATGGCGAGAAGAACGCCGTGCAGGCGCTGGAGCGGCTGATTCAGCGGCGCAGCGGGTGCGCGAGCGAGTTGGTGCTGGCCGACTTGATCAACCGGATGGTCAAAGCCGACCGGCTCCTGGCGGTGGTGAGCATCAACGACGCGGCGTCAGCCGGCGTGCGCCCCAACAAGATTGCGGAAGACCTCAAGCAACTGGAGAAGGGCGACGAGTTCCACGCACGCGGACTACCCGAACAGGCGATCGAGTCCTATCGGCACGCCTGGAAGCACTCGGCGCACATGGGCATCAAGACCATCACGACGCTCGCCGATGGCCGCATCCAGATAGAGTTTCTGGGCATCGACGGGCTGGAGTACAGGATCGAGGCATCGACCAACCTGGTGGACTGGGAGTTGATCGGCACCGCGACCACGGACGCGGAGGGCAAGGTTCGGCTGCTCGATCCGGCGGCAGGTCAACATCCGGCTCGCTACTATCGCGTGATCCAACCGTAACGCGGCCCCCCCCCCAACCCGCCCTTGGCCTGGGCATTTGCGAGTGGCCCGGGCCAGGCGGCGGGTCTGCTCAGAAACTCGGATTGCGCGCATTGGGGCCATGGCCTGGTAGGGCGCCGGTGCCCCGGCGCCGGGCCGCGCGCAGCGCGGCCCTACCTTCCCCCGGGTTCATGGGCAGAGGCTTGACGTCCGCCACATCTCGGAAAACCATGCGCAGCCAAAAGGGCGGCGAAGGTTGAAGCCCTTGGGCGGAAGAACATGCAGGCAGCGACAGCGAACTTTGAATTGCAACGTCCGAACACGGCGACGTTCCCTTGGTTGCGCAATGCGCGCTGGGACCTTGGGTTCCTGACGTTGAGTGTGGGGTTGGTGGCCATTCCCTACGCGGTTTATCTGTTCTACGTGGTGTTCGGGGGCGGGTCGGCCCAGGACGCCGGCGTCAAGGGGACCACCGCTTACAACGCCCGCGTGACGGTGAACTACCTGGTGGCGCTGTTGATTGGCGGGCCGCACATGTATGCCACCTTCACCCGCACCATTCTGGACCGCGATTTTCTGCGGAAGAAGTTTGCCTTCGTGGCCTCCTCGGTTCTGGTGCCGGTCGCGGTGGTTACCATGATCCTGTATTCCTACGAGTCCTACGTCTGGCTGTTGACGATCTTCTTCTCGATGGCGTCGATTCATGCCTTGCATCAACTGGTTTGGGTTTCGGAGGCTTACAACAAGCGTTCGGGCTTCCGCCTGTCCCGGTTGTCCCGCCTGGTGGATTACGGGGTGGTGTTCTCCAGCCTGTATCCCATCGCGGTTTGGAAAATGGCGGATGGGCGGTTCAACATCGGCCCCCTGTCGCTGAAGTTTAATGACCTTCTGGGCGGGCACTATTGGCTGGCTTACCTGGCGTTTGCCGCCTTTTTCGGGATGCTCCTGCTGTTCATCGGAAAGACGGCGGCCGAGTATCGGGACGGCCGGTTCAACCTGCCGAAGACCCTGCTGATCAGTTTCACGGTGACCGTGATGTTCTGGACGCCCACCATGCCCAACATGGACACCGCCTTCCAGGGGATCAACGTCTGGCACTCGTTCCAGTACTTGGCGTTGACCTGGTACGCCAACCGGCTTCGGGAGCAGCGCACCGGCAAACGCTTGGGCTTCCTTCATCTCTGGGAAGACCTGTCCAAGCGGGTGCGACGCGCGTCCGGCACCGGAGCCGGCATGGTCCGTCGTGGCCGCGCCCTGGTGGCGGGGACCCTGGGGACCTTGCGCAAGGTGGACCGGGACACGGGTTGGAGCACGTTTTACATGCTCTGCCTCTCCATGCTGCCCATCTCGGGGATCCTGATTTTGGCCGCCGGGAAGTTCTGGCCGCGGGTGCATGGCGACATGCCCGGGTCGGATGAGGCTTATACCTATATGGGGATCCTGTCCGTGCTCCTGGTCCACTACGTGCACGACGCCCTGCTGTTTACTGACCATGATGCCATCGTCGATGCCAACCCGGCTGCCAAGGTGGCCTCGGCGAAGGCGTGAGAGCGGCTCAGTGCTGGGTTTGATGAGGGAAGGCGTCCGGCATGGCGGGCAGATGATCCAGATCGATCTTCACCTGGTTGTTCTCGGGGTCGATGCTGAAATACTGGCCATCGGGCAACACTGGAAACACCTTGCCGCGCAGGGCAGGGAGGTTGGTCAGTTCATAGACGGACTGCGGCGTTTCCATCCCGGACTTCTTGAGGTAGGCGAGCGCCTCGTTGAGTTCCTCGATGGTGATCACCTCAGGGGGAGGGGCATCGCTGTCCGTGCATCCCCCCGCCAGCAGCCACACCGCCAGCAGGAGCGTCCACCCGTAACATTGTGCCTTGTCCATGTTGGTTATGCCTGAAAAACCTAACAACCACCCTGTGCACGGTCCAGAACCGTCTCGTGGCCCGTGGGTGTCCACCCGCTCGAAAACTGTGGCCTGATCGTGGCTGCCGACTGGCAAATGAGGGTGATGTTTTGGCAAGATTTCGCAAGCCTTTCCCTTTGGCACTCACTAACGTAACGGCAACTCAAACATCCGGATTGTCCTTTGCATAGCGTTGCCACTACAGACACAACTGCCGGACTCTGCGCAGGCGGGTCAGATGCCGAAGCCTGTTTGTTGACGTGCGTTCACTGTGGGGCGCCGTGTCGCGGGGTGCTGGCGGTGCGAAGGGAGGGCAAGGACTTTTGCTGCCACGGGTGTCTGACCGTCTTCGAGTTGCTGCAGGAGAATGGGTTGGGGGACTTTTACTCTCTGGCGGACCGTCCGGGCGTGCGCGTGAAGGCGGCGGTTGCGGAGGGTCGTTTCGCCTTTCTCGACGAACCCTCTGTGCGCGATCGGATGTTGGATTTTTCTGACGGGCGAGTGGCGCGGGTGACCTTCCAGGTTCCGGCCATGCATTGTGTTGCCTGTGTCTGGTTGCTCGAGAATCTGTTCAAGTTGCGCGCGGGTATCGGACGGTCCGTGGTGGATTTTGGAAAACAGCAGGTGAGCATCACGTTTGAACCGGAACGGGTCCGGTTGAGCGAACTGGCCGCCCTGCTGGCCTCGATTGGCTACGAGCCCACCCTGCGGCTGGACAGTCTGGACCGGCCTGAGGCTCGGTCTGTGACGCGCTCGCTTTACCTCCGGCTGGGCGTGGCCGGCTTCGCGTTCGGCAACATCATGCTGTTCAGCGTCTGTTTGTATTCGGGAATGGATCGGTTCAGCGCGCCGCTGTTCAAGCCGCTTTTTGGCTGGGTGTCGTTGCTGCTGGCTTTGCCTGTGATGTTTTACAGTGCGTGGGGGTACTGGCGCGGGGCCTGGTTGGGACTGAGGCAGCGGGCCCTGACACTGGACTTTCCCATCGCGCTTGGTTTGGTGGCCCTGTTTGCACAGAGCCTGCATGAAGTGGTCGGCGGTCGTGGGGTGGGCTATCTGGATTCCCTGACCGGGTTGGTGTTCTTCCTGTTGATCGGACGAGTGTTCCAGGACCGGACCTACCAGCGCCTCAGCTTTGACCGGGACTACAAGGCTTTCTTTCCGCTGGCCGTTCGCAGAATCGAGTCTGCTGCGGAGCGGGTGGTGCCGCTGTCGGCGCTCGCGGTCGGTGATCGATTGCGTTTGCGCCATGGAGAACTCATCCCGGCTGACGCGCGGGTGATTGAGGGCAAAGGTCTGATCGACTACAGCTTTGTCACCGGGGAGTCGGAGCCGGTGGAGCGGAGTGCGGGTGAGGTGCTTTACGCCGGGGGCCAGCAGGTGGGAGGGGCCATGGACATGGAGATCATCAAGCCGGTGTCCCAGAGCTATCTCACTTCGCTATGGAGTCATGAGGCCTTCGCCAAGCGCCGGGATCAGACCTTGCACACGCTGCTGAACCGGTTCAGCCGTGGATTCACGCTGCGGGTGGTCGCCCTGGCGTTGGGTGCCGCCGCCTGGTGGTGGACGCAGGATGTGGATCGGGCAATCCGCGCCTTTACCTCGGTGCTGATCGTGGCCTGCCCTTGCGCGCTGGCGTTGAGTGCGCCCTTCGCGCTGGGGACGGCGCAGCGTCTGCTCGGGCGCGTTCGTGTGTTCACCCGCAACGCCCAGGTGATCGAGAGCCTCGCCAAGGTGGACGCCGTTGTGTTCGACAAGACAGGAACGCTCACGTCGGGCAGCAGGGCAGGCGTTCAGTTCGTAGGCGAGCCCTTGTCCGATCGTGAGCGCGGCTGGATCCGGTCTGCGGCCGCACAATCCGCCCACCCGAATTCAGTCCGAGTGGCCGCGTGGCTGGGCGATGCGGAGTCCAAGCCCCTGGAGGGTTTTGAGGAGGTGGCCGGTCGGGGTGTTTGCGCGCGCATCGAGGGACAGGAAGTTCGCCTGGGGTCGCGTGCGTGGGTAAACCAGGGGCTTGGATCAGTCGGATCGGACGGATCAGACCGATCGGGCGCGGATGCGATCGTGCATGTGGGGGTTGGCGGCCGGGTGCGCGGGCGGTTTGAGCTTGGGGGGATCCTGCGACCCCGGGTGGAGGAGGCGATGGCGGCCCTGGCGAGTTCCCATAAACTTGTGCTGCTCAGCGGCGACAACGATCGGGAGCGGGCGAAGTTTCAAGTGCTGCTGGGACCTGAGGCGAGACTTTGCTTCGATCAGTCACCGGCGGCCAAGCTGTCAGCGATTGCAGACTTGCAGCGGGCCGGGCGGTCGGTGCTGATGGTGGGCGATGGGTTGAACGACGCGGGCGCGTTGCGCCAGAGCGACGTTGGGGTGGCCGTGGTGGAGGAGGTGGGGACCTTTTCTCCTGCGAGCGACGTCATCATGGAGGCGGTGCAGGTGCAGCGATTGGACGCCATCCTCCGTTTTGCGCGGGGTGCAGTGGGGGTTGTTTGGGCCAGTATCATCCTGTCCCTGCTCTACAACCTCGTCGGGCTCGCGTTTGCCGCCAGTGGCCGGCTTTCTCCCATCGTTTGCGCCATCCTGATGCCTCTCAGCTCCATTTCGGTGGTTGCCTTCGCCTGCGCCGGGGTGGGGTGGATGAGTCGCCGGACCGGGCTTTCGGGCCATCTTGACCAGGAAAGGACATCATGACTGCGATCTATCTCATGCTTCCGGTCAGCCTGCTGCTGGCCGTGATCTTTCTCATTGCGTATGTGTGGTCCGTCCGTTCCGGACAGTATGAAGACACGCACACGCCGGCGTTGCGCATCCTCACCGACGAGGCGGGCGGAACCGCTGCGAAGCCCGCTGCGACCAGGAATCCATCCTTGAACAATCCATGAACAACATCGAAACCTTCAAATACGACAACCGGATCGTCCGCGCCTTTGCCATCGCCACCGCTGCATGGGCTTTGGTGGGAACCGCGGCGGGGCTCTTTGCCGCCTGCCAGTTGTTCTGGCCGGCGCTCAACCTGGACACGCCCTTTACGACCTTCGGACGCATCCGTCCGTTGCACACCAATGCGGTCATTTTCGCGTTCGTGGGCAACGGGATGTTCATGGGCATCTATTACTCGCTGCAGCGGCTGTGCAAGGCGCGCATGTTCAGCGACGCGCTGAGCTGGTTCAACTTCTGGGGATGGAATGCCATCATTGTGGCCGCGGCGGTGACGCTGCCCCTCGGGTTGACGACCAGCAAGGAATACGCGGAACTCGAGTGGCCCGTGGACATCGCCATCGCCGTGGTCTGGGTCGCCTTCACCGTGAACCTGATGGGCACCATCTTCCGGCGTCGGGAGAAGCACATGTATGTGGCGATCTGGTTCTACATCGCCACCGCCATCACGGTGGCCATGCTGCACATCTTCAATTCCCTGGCCATTCCGGCTAGCCTGTTCAAGAGTTACTCGATCTACGCCGGTGTCCAGGATGCGCTGGTGCAATGGTGGTACGGGCACAACGCGGTGGCCTTCTTCCTAACCACCCCCTATCTGGGACTGATGTACTATTTCCTGCCCAAGGCCGCGAACCGGCCCGTGTTCAGTTACCGGCTTTCGATCATCCATTTCTGGGCCCTGATCTTCGTCTACATCTGGGCGGGACCGCATCACCTGCTCTACACCGCGCTGCCCAACTGGGCGCAATCGCTGGGCATGGCGTTCAGTGTCATGCTGGTCGCCCCGAGTTGGGGAGGGATGTTGAACGGGTTGCTGACCCTGCGCGGGGCGTGGGACAAGGTGCGGCAGGAACCCATGCTGAAGTTCATGGTGGTGGCGGTCACGGCTTACGGCATGGCCACCCTCGAAGGACCCACGCTGGCGGTCAAGAGCGTCAATGCCCTCTCGCATTACACGGACTGGACCATCGCCCATGTGCACACGGGCGCCCTGGGATGGAACGGTTTCCTGACCTTCTCGCTGCTCTACTGGCTGTTCCCGCGGTTGTGGAACACCAAACTGTGGTCGGTGAAACTGGCCAATTACCACTTCTGGATCGGGTTGCTGGGCATGATGTTCTATGTGGTGCCGATGTACACCAGCGGGGTGACGCAGGGCCTGATGTGGAAGGAGTTCACCGAGGATGGCTTTCTGCGTTATCCGAATTTTCTCGAGACAGTGGTGCGCCTGGTTCCGATGTATCAACTGCGCGCCATCGGCGGCACCCTCTATGTGTTGGGAGTCGTCCTGATGATCATCAACCTCTACAGGACCGCGAAGAGCGGGCAGTTCATTGGCGACCAGGAGGCCCAGGCGCCGGCCTTGAATCCGTCCGTCAAGGAGTCGCCCCGTCTGGGTCATCGCTGGCTCGAAGGCGTGCCGGTCACCTTCACGGTCCTGAGCTTGATCGCGGTCGCGATTGGCGGGTTGGTGGAGATCGTCCCCTTGTATCTGGTGAAGGAGAACGTCCCAACCATCAGCAGCGTCAAACCCTACACGCCGCTGGAGGTGCTCGGGCGGGATCTTTACATCCGCGAAGGCTGTGTGGGCTGCCACTCGCAGATGATCCGGCCCTTCCGCTCCGAAACCGAACGCTATGGAGAGTATTCGAAGGTCGGCGAGTATATCTATGACCATCCCTTCCTGTGGGGATCGAAACGCACCGGACCCGACCTGCACCGGGTCGGCGGCAAGTATCCGGATGCCTGGCACTACAATCACATGGAGGACCCGCGCTCGATCTCGCCGGGCTCGATCATGCCGGCCTATCCATGGCTCCTGGCAGGGAAGCTCGACACCTCGGTCATCCGGCCCCGCATGGAGGCGCTGCGGCGGACGGGGGTGCCCTATACGGACGAGGATATTGCCCAGGCGCAGGCCAGCATTGAGGGGCAGTCGAAGAAGGTGGTGGCCAACCTGGCGACGGGCATGATCACCAACGCGCCGGCGGACCGGGAGATCGTGGCGCTGATCGCCTACCTCCAGCGGTTGGGAACCGACATCAAACGGCAAACGACCAATGCGCCGGTGGCATTGAAATAGGAGGACCGAGACATGATAGAGAATGTTTTGCGACACATTGGGGGCATCGAGAACTACGGGATCCTTTCGTTGATCCTCTTTTTCGCCTGCTTCCTCGGGATGGTGGGCTGGGCGCTGTGTCTGAAGAGGCCCTTCCTTGAAGCCATGTCCCATCTGCCTATCGAGAACGGTTTAGACGACCCAGACCAAGACCAAGGAATTCACCGCCATGAATAAGGACCCCCAAGATCCCTTGCTGCTCGACCACGAGTACGACGGCATTCGCGAGCTGGACAACAAGCTGCCCCGATGGTGGGTTTGGTTGTTCTATCTCAGCATCGTGTTTGCGGTGATTTACATGTGTTATTACCACGTGTTCGCCCGGGGCGATCTGGCGGCGCAGGGGCAGATGGCCTACGAATACCAGCGCGAGATGGAAATCGGCAATGCGATCAAGGCCCAGGCCATCGCCGCGTTCGAACAGAACATGGGCACCATGGAGCCCTCGAAGGATCCGGCGGTGGTCGCCCGCGGAAAGCAGACCTTTTCGGTGCTGTGCGCCCCCTGTCACCGGGCGGATGCCGGGGGATTGGTCGGGCCCAACCTGACGGACGATTACTGGATCCACGGACCCGCCTTTGCCGACAACGTCCGGACCATCTGGAACGGGGTGGAGCAAAAGGGCATGCTGGCATGGAAGAAGCAGGGGATGAAGCCGGCGCAGGTCATGGAGGTGGCCAGCTACATCTATACCTTGCGCGGCAGCCAGTTGCTGACGCCGGGCAAACCGCGTGAGGACCAGGCCCCCGTGCAGACCGGGCCGTCCGAGTTTGAGTGATCCAGTGGCATGAGCCGGAGCGAACCAGCCCTGCCGCCGCCCGAGGAACCCGATTCCTACAAGGCGGTCAAGGACATCGACTGGAACGATTTCCGGGACCATCTGTCCACGTCCGACCAGGAGGGGCATCGGCTCTGGTTGTACCCCCGCAAACCGCACGGGCGTTTCTATCGCTATCGCACCTGGTTGAGCTACCTGTTGATCGGGGTCATGTTCGCCGGGCCGTTCATCCGGATTCACGGCAACCCGCTACTCATGATCAACGTGGTGGAGCGGAAGTTCTCCGTGCTGGGCGTCCTCTTCTGGCCGCAAGACAACCTCGTCTTTGCCTTGGGACTGCTGCTCTTCCTGACCGGCATCGCGGTATTCACCGCCGCCTTCGGTCGGTTGTGGTGCGGATGGACCTGTCCGCAGACCGTCATGATGGAGATGGTCTTTCGGAAGATTGAATACTTCATCGAGGGCGATGCCCACGAACAGAAGGCGCTTGACCGGGGCCCCTGGACGTTGCGCAAGCTTGCCAAGAAGGGCGGCAAGCATGTCGTCTTTCTGGGACTCTCCTTCATCATCGGCAACACGCTTCTGGCCTATATCATCGGCAGCGAAGAGTTATTGAACATCATCACCGACCCGCCCGACGCGCATTGGGTGGGGCTGACATTCATGATCCTGTTCACGCTCGTGTTCTACGGGATTTTCGCCCGGTTCCGGGAACAGGCTTGCACCTTCATCTGCCCCTACGGACGTTTTCAAGCCACCTTGTTGGATGAAAACTCCATCGTCGTCGCCTACGATCACAAGCGAGGCGAGCGTCGCGGGAAGCTCCACCGGCGGGAGTCTCCCCGGGAGCGATCGGCCCGGGGGGCTGGAGATTGCGTGGACTGCCACCAGTGCGTGGTGGTCTGCCCGACGGGGATTGACATCCGGAACGGCACCCAGATGGAATGCGTGAACTGCACCGCCTGCATTGATGCCTGCGATTCGGTCATGGACAAGATCGGAAGGCCGCGGGGACTGATCCGGTTTGCGTCGCTCAACGGCATCGAGCGCGGGGAACGGCTGCGTTTCACGCCGCGTCTGGGCGGCTACTGTGCAATTCTGATGCTGCTCGGGGTGGGATTGGTGGCGCTGTTGGTCACCCGTTCGGAGGTGGATGCCACCCTGTTGCGGGCGCAGGGAGGATTGTTTCAGACCATGCCCAACGGCAAGATCAGCAACCTTTACACCCTCAAACTCACCAACAAGACGCAGCGCGAGATGCCGGTGGAACTGCGGGTGCAAAGCCCGGAGTGGACACTGACCGTGCTGGGCAGCAAGGCGTTGGTGGTGCCGGGCGAGGACCAGTTTGAAACGTCCGTGCTGCTGGAAATCGCTCCCCAGCATCTCGCGGGTCGCACCACCCCGGTCGTGGTGGACGTGTGGTCGGGCGACCGCAAGCTTGATCGCATCAAGACGTCCTTTGTCGGACCGCGGTCGTAGTGTGCTTTCCGGGACATGGCGCCCCAGGCTCGACATCCTGTTGCGCGTTCAAGCTTTCATTGCTTATGCTGCCCGTCAATGGTGGTGGCCGGACGGACCACGCGGGATGGCGGGTGTGGTTGATGCCGCCGGCCAAACCAGGAGTACCAGTGATGAAAACTGATCCCTTTGAATCATTCAATCCATGGCCCTATTCAATCATCGCAGTGTTTGCGCTGGCGATTGTGGCGGCGTTGGCGTGGGTGGCATTCTGTGTGGGGCACAGCGCGGACCTGGTGGCTGCGGATTACTATGAGCAGGAGGTCGAGTATCAACAGCAGATGGACCGGCTGGAACGCGGGCAGGCGTTGGGGAGGGCGGCCTCGATCACCTATGAGGCCGGCCCGAGGTTCATCCAAATCCGATTGCCGCGGACCCACGTCGGTGGCCAGACCGCCGGTGCTGTTCATCTGTATCGCCCGTCCGAGGCGGACCTTGACCGCATGTTCCCACTTGATCTGGACGTTACCGGCGAGCAGCGGGTGGATGCGGGGCCGCTTGAACCCGGTTTGTGGGAGGTGCGGGTGCAATGGACGGCTGGGGGGGAGGAATTCCTTCTGAAGGAGAAGTTGCGAATCGGGGCAGGGGCCTCGTAATCCAGGAGAGCAATCACGATGGAACTTTTGACGGCCTTCATGCTGGGATTTGCAGGCAGCCTGCATTGCGCGGGCATGTGCGGGCCGATCGTGCTGGCCCTGCCGGCCATCGGTCCCGGCCGGGCCGCGCAAGTGGTTGGGCGGCTTGCTTACAATGGGGGACGATTGGTGACCTACGGCCTGCTGGGGATGGTGTTTGGATTGTTAGGTCAGATGCTCAGCCTGGTGGGGGTGCAGCGCTGGGTTTCGATTGGAGCGGGTGCAATCATCCTGCTGGGCCTGTTTGCCTGGCCTTTACGAGGGAACACCTGGCTGGTGGCCCGCGGGGTGGGCCGGTTGAAGTCGGCCCTCGGACGTCTGCTGCAACACCGCAGTGTGGGGTCGCAGTTTCTGTTTGGCGGACTGAACGGATTGTTGCCGTGCGGGTTGGTTTACGTCGCCTGCGCCGCCGCCACCGCCACGGGCACTGTCGTGGGCGGGGTGCAATACATGGTGTTGTTCGGCTTGGGAACCGTGCCGATGATGCTGGCCTTGGGATTGGCCGGGGGGGCGGTTCACAGGCGTATGCGGGGGCGGGTGGGGCAGGTCATTCCGGTCGCGCTTGCCGTCATGGCGGTGCTTCTGATTCTGCGGGGTCTGTCGCTGGGTATCCCGTACCTGAGCCCGGATCTGTCGGCCAAGACCGCTCAGGGATGCTGCTGCCACTGAATTGGCGACCAGGGTGCATCCGGTAGAACCGTGCGGATCGTGGCGTCCTTTCGCATGAATCCAGCGTTCCGGGAGCAGTGTCCGGATGCGCTGCTTCCGGCCCGAAAGTGCGCAGAAAAGTGTGGCTTGAATCCTGGTTGGCTGGCATTCTCCCGGTCTTTCGCGGGGTCAGGAACCCCGCGGTTTTCCAGGTGCGCGCTGTATCACTCGCGCCCAAGCCTGATCCAAGATGACGATGAACAAAGTGCTCAGATTTGGACTGCCCAAGGGCAGCTTGCAAGAGGCGACGGTGCAGAAGCTGGCCAAGGCCGGCTGGAACGTGTCGGTCAGCAGCCGCGGCTACATTCCCTACGTGGACGATCCGGAGATGGAGATCCGTTTGATCCGCGCCCAGGAGATCAGCCGTTACGTCGAGCTGGGCTATCTGGACTGCGGCATCACCGGCCACGACTGGGTGATTGAGAACGGGTCGAAGGTGCATGAAGTGGGCGAGTTCATGTTCAGCAAGGCCACCAGCCGCCCCGCCCGCTGGGTCCTCTGTGTGCCCGAGCATTCCAAAGTGAAATCCGTGAAGGATCTCAGGGGCAAACGCATCGCCACCGAGGTGGTCAACATCACCCGCAGCTATCTGCGGAAGCACAAGGTCAAGGCGGACGTGGAGTTCTCCTGGGGCGCCACCGAGGTCAAAGCGCACGAGTTGGTGGATGCGATCGTGGAGGTGACCGAGACGGGTTCCTCCCTGCGCGCCAACAAACTGCGGATTGTCGAGACCTTGCTGGTGTCCACCCCGCGCCTCATTGCCAACCGGACCTCCTGGAAGCAGTCCTGGAAGCGCACCAAGATCGAGACCCTGGCGCTCCTGCTCAAGGGTGCCCTCGAGGCGGAATCCAAGGTGGGACTGAAGATGAATCTGCGCGAGAAGGACTTGCGGACATTGCTCAAAGCCTTGCCGGCCTTGCGCAACCCCACCATTTCCCAGCTCAGCCTGCCCGGTTGGGTGGCGGTGGAGACCGTGATTGACGAGCACGTCGTGCGCGAGATGATTCCCGTGCTCAAGGCGGCCGGGGCGGAAGGCATCATCGAATACCCGCTGAACAAGGTGGTGTATTGAGGGCCGGGATACCGGTTGACATTTGGGCGTCGGTTTTCTAGTTAAAGCCAGTTCTGAATTTATGGGTTCACTCAAGAAACGTCGGAAAGCCAAGATCAACAAGCACAAGCGTCGCAAGAAACTGCGGGCGCATCGTCACAAGAAGCGCACCTGGCAGAAATAGGTGCTCAACGCGAGACTCCGTTTGCTGGGGCGTCGGCCAACCGGGTTGGCTGGCGCCCCGGATGTATTTTCTATCCATGCCGTGGCGGCCACTGCTTCGAGCCCTTGCAGTGGTGGCTTGTGCCTTCGCTTGGGGCGGCTGTGCGACGCCGGATGGTCCCCCGGAAACGGCTGATTCCACATCCTGTGCCGGACGTCTACCACCGGAGTTCCGCCGTTCGGATGCGGAGCTCAAGAATCGGGCCGCCGCCCACGCCCATTATGCACAGGGTGTGATTCTCGAACTCCAGCATCGCAGAACGCCATCGTTGTCCGAGTTTCGGCAGGCGGCGTTGTTGATGCCGGGGGACGAGGCGTTGGTCTGGGAGGTGTCGCGGAAGTTCATTGCCGCTCAGGATCCGAGCGGCGCGGTCGAGGTGTTGGGACGCGCAGCCGAACAGCCGGGGGCATCAGGGTTGACGCTGGCGAGGCTGGCGGCGGTCCAGATGCAGCGTGGAAACACCGATGCTGCGCTCAAGGCCGGGCAGCAGGCTGTGGCACGGGATCCCGCGGTGTTGCAGGGGCACCAAAGCGTCTTTCTGGTTTACCTGCAGCGGGGCCAAAGCGAAGAGGCGCGCCGTGTGCTGGCGGCAGCCGAGCCGCACGGTGAAAATGAAGCGGAATTCCTGATCCAGCTTTCCGAACTCTACGCGTTGTTGAGCGTGCAAAGTCCGTCGCAGCGGGAGGCCATCGAGCCTGTCCGGTTGCGCCTGATCGAGCGTGCCGCGACGCTGCCGATCGGCGAGGACCTGTTGCGGATGCGCCTGGCCGACGGGTTTGCCAGTCTGGGCAAGACCGAGCGCGCGGCGGAGCTGTACCAGGAGTTGCTGGAGACGATGCCGGACGCGTCGGACATGCGCGATGCCGTGCGCGCCAAGCTCACGGAAGCCTATTTGCGTGGCAAGAACCCGTCGCGCGCCCGGGAGCAGTTGGAGCGTCTGCTCCGGGGTGATCCGACCAACGTCCGTTTGTGTTACCTGCTGGGAGTCCTGGCTTACCAGGATCGGGACTGGCAGGCGGCGCGCGATTATCTTGAACGGATCCTGGTTCTAAGGCCGGAATTTCAGGAGGCGTATTACGATCTGGCCGAGATCCTGTTGAATCTGGATCGTGTGGACGAGGCGGAACAGGTGGTGGCCAAAGCCCGGCACAAGTTCCCGCAAAGCTTCGCCATGGAACTGCTCAGCGCTCTGGTGCACATCCGTCGGGGAGAAGGCGCCGCCGCGCTCGCTCACTTCACGGCGGCTGAAATCACCGCGCAGGCGGTGGATCCAGAGCGATTGACTCATTTTTTCTATTTTCAGTATGGCGCTGCCAGCGAGCAGGCCGGCGAGTATGTCGCCGCCGAGCGGCACCTCAAGAAGTCCCTGGAACTGAATCCCCAGTTCGCACCGGCGCAGAATTACCTGGGTTATATGTGGGCGGATCGGGGTGACCACCTGGAGGAGGCGCTGGATCTCATCCGGACTGCGGTGGCCAGCGCCCCCACGAACGCCGCCTACCTGGACAGCCTGGCCTGGGTGCTGTTCAAGCTCGATCGCACGGACGAAGCCTTGTCGCAAATCCTGAAGGCCGTCGAGCACCTCGAGCAGCCGGACGCCACCGTTTACGATCATCTGGGCGACATTCGGGCCAAACTGGGACAAAGGGATGAGGCGGTGGACGCATGGAAGAAGTCTTACGAGATCGAAGCTGCGGATGCGGTGCTGCGCAAGCTCGAAAAGGCCGGCCACCCGGTAGTAATGCCGGCTCCGCACCCATAGCATCATGAGCGACACGCAACAATTCACGATCCATTACACGCGCGAGGAGGCGCGGAAACTCCTGCCGCAGATTGAGGCATGGCTGGACGGGTTGCTCCATCTGGATGGCAGGCTGGGCAAAGCTGCGCGGCGTTTGGAACAACTGATGGCCGCCGGCCAGGATCGGGGTGGCCCGATGGTCGAGGAGTACCTGAAGCTCCAGGGGGATTGCTTCGAGATCCTGGGCGAGTTTCAGAAGCGCCAGATTCTCATCAAGGATCTCCAGCAGGGACTGGTGGATTTCCCGGCTGTTCTGGGCGGTCGGGAGGTCTTTCTCTGCTGGGAGCGTGGCGAGAAAGACATCGAGTTCTGGCACGAACTCGGCGGCGGCTACGCGGGTCGCGAGCGGCTTTGAACCGGTTCCGGGATGCCGATCAATGATGACAGCCGCAGCCGTGGCCGCAGCTCCCCTCCAAGTCCTCATCGCTCGGGATGCGACCCAGTTCCAGCGTCTTGCCGACGCATTCCTGAATGGAATGCTGCAGGTGATGCAGGTCGTCCTGCGCCTGGATGAAGGGGCCGGCCACCGGATCGTTCAAGAGCTTGTCCCGATCCTCCTCGAACGCGCGGATCTCCTCTTCGGACAGCGGCAGTGCCTGCTGTTGCTTCTGATGCAACGACTGTCCTTGGGAAGCGACTTTCTGGTACTGCGCCTTGGCCTCGTCGTTGATCATGAACTGATCAATGCGCAGGCGGATATCCTGGACGTCGGGTTCATCCAGGAGAGCCTGGCAGAAGTCGCGGGTTTTCTGGCGGATGATTACGTTCCGTGCAATGGCAGACATGTCGGAGACTTATATCCAATGAATTCACGCCTCCGTCAACCCGCAAACGTTCCCTCCAACGCGCCCTGAATCATTCCTTGGCCGGGGCGAACCACAACAACCAGTCACCGGGGCCTGGCGGGGAAAATGTCAGGGTGTTGTCGCCCGCCTGCGGCTGGGCTGGAAGTCGCTGCCCGTCACCCAGGTTGAAGAAGGTGGGCTCCAGACCCGAACGCAGCGCGCGGGGTCGAAGGGAGAGTGTTGTGCCCCCGGGAACAAAGAACAGGGCACGGTCCTTCTGTGGGGAAGCCAGGGCGGAGATCGGACGGGAGACCGTCTGGTTTTCAGGAACGGACGACAGGAGGTAGGAGGCGGGCAGCAATTGCTCAAACCGGGTTTCCTGCAACAATTCGCGGATCTGGCCGACGCGCGCGGCTCCCGGCAGGTGCAGGCTTTTCTGCCACTCGGACATGGCTTCCCCGGTCACTGCCAGGGTGTTGGTGTCCACGGTGTTGTCCCAGGCGGCCACCGCGCGGCTTTGGTAGCAGAGTCCCGCCGGAGGAGCCACGAACAAGCTGCGCGCCAGGGCTTCGATGGCTTGAGGGGTTGTGATCCGGTTACCGTCCTGTGACAGGTCCGCTTCGCCGGCTCCGGGGAAGATCAGGAGGGGCGAGCCGGGTCGTCCGTCCACAGGGTGGCCAGGGGTCCGCGGGCCAACCAAAGCGACGCGCCTTCGGAAACATCGTTTCCGTTCTCGGCCGCCAACGCATTCACCCACGACTCGCGCGCGAATTCCTTGAGCGCCCAGTGTGCGGAGCCGCATACACAATGACCGGCGCGTGTGTAGCGCCGTCAAAAACGCTGCGGCCAATCCGGCGCCAGCGGGCCGCGCGCCGACCGGCGGTGTCCGCGTCGAAGGCGATCACCCAGGCGACCGGCCGGGCGTCCCAGCGGCCCACCAACTGGCGCAGCAGCATGATGACCTGATCCTCCGGCAGCAGGTCCTCGTCGCTGACCCCGATCTCCCAAAGTGGCGCGATGGCGCTCACCAGATCCGAGGACGCCAGCCAGGCGATCCGCTCGTCGAGCGCCTCCAACATTCCGGGATGGAGTTGGACTGGATCCGTGCCCCTGAAGGCCGCCCTTCCCCGTGCGTCGGTTCCAGGGGCTACGCGCCAGAGTGCGACGTTGTAGCCTTGTCTGGACCGAGCCTGAATGTAGTCGATCCATTCCTTGCGGGTGGATTTGCGCGGGCCCTCCCACACCGTGTCCGCGGTCCAGAAAAACGGTGTTCCATCGGCATGTTGAAAGGTTCGACCGTCTCTGGAGACACAGATCCGGCCATGCTGTTGGAGGTCGGTGCGCAGGGATTGGACCGTGCAAAGGAACGTGCCGGATTGGTGATGGAGTCCGCTGTTGCGCGCGTCGGAACAGTCGGTGGTGTAGCGCCAGGGTCCGAGTTCATCCGGGCTGAATCGCACCGCCCATTGGGTGCCGCCCCTCCAGAAACCGTGCACGCGATTGGTGTGGCCGGCGGGTGAAACAAAGTTCACGTTCAGGCGCACTTCCTGGCAAGGATTCCCATATGTTCGGGTGCTGCGGAATTCCGTTTCAAACACTTCCCATTTCGACACGGTACTGGCAACAAGTGTGCAGGGGGTGTCCAGGGACAGCAGGAGCCCGAGGAGAAGCGTTGGTGAGACGAACTGCAAACACCTTGCGAAAGGATGCTTGTGTGCCCGTGGCGAAGAGCACTCTGCGCGGTGTGTGGGATTCGAATCGAGAGAAGCCATGCCTGAAAGCCGGGAGCCTGGGCCGGAATTCGACCGGGGCACGGTTGGGGCTTGTCGGGGAACCTGTGCTGAAAATATGGATTTCATAAGAGTTTGGCCTGCCGCCGCGATCATCACACCGCAAATCGACCGGAGTGTCAAACAGCCTGAGGGCGGCGTTTGAACGGATCACAGACTGGACTGTTCTAAGTGATGACGACCTTGAGGGTCGCGGACAGCGGCGAGCGACCGTTGTCCAGGTAAAGAGTGGATTTGACTTATGACGAAGCAGAATTGCACTGGATGGAAGATATTGGGCGGGCGTCCCAGCCGATGGCTCATGGCGCTGCTGCTGGGTTTGTCCCTGGCGGCCTTACAGGCTGCGGAGCGGGCGGACCTCAAGGTGGACCAATCGCCCATCGAGCGCGAGGGAGCCAATGCGCTCAGCTACGCTCCGGTGGTCAAATCTGTCGTCCCCAGCGTGGTGACGATCTATTCCGAGCACATCAACCGAGCGCGACAATTCACGCATCCCTTCATGGATGAGCCCTTTTTCCGTCGGTTCTTTGGTGACAACCTTCCCGAGCAGCCCCGCTACTCGCAGGGTTTGGGTTCAGGGGTGATCATCACCAAGGACGGTTACATCCTGACAAACCATCATGTGGTCGAGGACGCGGACAAGATCATGGTGGTGACCGGGGACGGAAAGCAGGAGTTCAAGGCGCGGGTGATCGGAGTGGATCCGCAGACTGATGTGGCAGTGCTCAAGGTCGAGGGCAAGGGATTGGCGGCAGTGACGTTTGGGGACAGCGACCTGATTGAGGTGGGTGACATCGTCTTTGCCTTGGGGAACCCCATGAACGTGGGCCAGACCGTCTCGATGGGGATCATCAGTGCGCTGGGGCGCGGCACGGGCATTCTGGGACGGGGTGGCTACGAGAATTTCATCCAGACGGACGCCGCCATCAACCGCGGCAACTCCGGGGGGCCGCTCGTGGACGTGAAGGGACGTTTGATTGGGATCAATCAATCCATCTTCAGCGGCAGTGGCGGCAGCGACGGCATCGGCTTTGCCGTTCCTGCCAATCTGGCCCGCAACGTCGTCGAACAACTCATCACCAACGGACGGGTGAGCCGGGGGTACATCGGAGTGAACATTCAGCCTTTGTCACCCGACCTGGCCAAGGCTTTCGGCATCGACGACGCCCGCGGGGCGTTGGTGAGTGAAGTGGTCGCGGGCGGTCCAGGCGATCAGGCAGGACTGAAGCCCGGCGACGTGATCGTTCAGTATGACGGACACAAGGTCGAGGACAGTGCGCATCTGAGGCTGATGGCCTCCCAAACGGTGCCCGGCACCGAGGTGGAGTTGAAGATCGTCCGCGAGGGCAAGGGTCGGGGTGTGAGGGTGCGGTTGGGTGAGTTGCCGGCGGAATATGCCAGCGCGGAGGGGGTCCGCAGCGGTCCGGCCACCGCGGAGCGCGACAGTCTGGACGGCGTGGCGGTGGATGATTTGACACGTGAGCTCCGACGTCAGTTAGACATTCCGCCCCGTGTGGAGGGTGCCTTGGTGACCGAGGTGCGGGAAGGGTCCAATGCGCATGAAGCCGGATTGCGCGAGGGGGATGTGATTGTGGAGATAGACCAAAAGCCCGTCAGCGACGCTGCGACCGCGGTCAAGCTCAGCGAGGAGGTGCGTGACGAGAAGATCTTGCTGCGGGTGTGGAGCAAGCGCGGCGGAGCGCCGGGGTTGGTTTACCTGGTGGTGGACAACACGAAGGAGCCATAGACATCGGCCTTTTGGCAGGTTGGTTTGGTGTTGGATTGGTGGACCGGCCGGGCGCAAGCCCGGCCGGTTTGCTTAACGGGCGGAACTCGTTGCCCGGCTTTGACAGCCTGAAGGGAAAGGTGATTCTATGTGCGGTGGCGGCTGCGCCGTCCAATTCACATGCCGGTTCAATACAAAGACTACTACGATACGCTGGGGGTTTTGCGTACAGCGAGCGAGACAGACATCAAGAAGGCTTTTCGAAACCTGGCCCGCAAGTATCACCCGGATGTCGCCAAGGACAAGAAGTCGGCCGAAGCAAGGTTCAAGGAGATCAACGAGGCCTATGAAGTCCTGGGGGATCCCGAAAAGCGCGCCAAATACGACCAGTTGGGGGCCAATTGGAAATCCGGGGCCGAGTTCCGTGCGCCGCCCGGTTGGGAGGGGGTTGGCCGGGACGGCGGCTTCCGCGGGGCCGGTCAGGAAGGCGGTTTTGAATTTCAGTTCGGTGGCACTGGTTTCAGCGACTTCTTTGAGCAACTGTTTGGCAGCATGGGACGCGGTCGCGCTGAAGGATTTGAGTCCGGTCGCGGCTTTGGGCGGGGCATGGCAGGACAGCGGGGGCGTGATATCGAGGGCGACATCCTGGTGACGCTGGACGAGGTCCTGAAGGGATCCGTGCGGACGGTCACCGTGCGGCACGGCCAGCGGTCAGAGAGCCACCAGGTCAAGATCCCGGCCGGGATTGGGGAAGGCCAGCGGTTGCGCCTTCCCAGCCGGGGCGAGAAAGGCCCGGGCGGCGCGGGGGATCTCTACCTGCGCGTTCGATTCGCCCGGCACCCGGAGTTTGAGGTTCGCGGGCACGATTTGATTCACGAAACCCTCGTGGCTCCCTGGGACGCCGTTTTGGGTTCGACTGTTCGTGTGCCTTCTTTGACCGGTTTGGTGAGCATTCGGATCCCGCCTGGTACGCAGAACGGTCAGAAACTTCGGGTGCGGGGCAAGGGATTGCCCAACCCGGAGGGAGGATCTGGAGACTTGCTCGTGTTGATCAGTGTCGATCTACCGAAGTCCTTGACTCACTCCGAGCGGAAGCTCTGGGAGCAGTTGGCCAGGGAGTCGGTGTCCAAGGCCGGGGAAGCATGAGCGGGTGCGGATGGGCCCTGACCGAGGCTTCAGGGGAAGCAAGCCATTGCATCTTTGCCGCTTCGCGTTTTTGTGTTGAGAGTCTTCTGCATGGTTCCGGCTTAGGCGACACGGGACAGGAAAGGAGTCCTGTGAGCCTGCAGACAAGAATGTCCGCGGTACGTCGCGGTTCACGGAAAGGCTTTCGGCCTGTGCGAGGACTCGGGTTGTACCCGGACCTCATCCCCTGGACACAACTTGAGTTGTTGGCGGGCTGACCCTCCGTTGATTGCGATTTCCAGGAGACCGGTGGAACCCACCAGCGCCACCGGCTTTCCGGGCGGCACGGCCGCATAGAAGGGTTTCACCGGGCAGTGCTTCCCAGCCTGTAATCGGACTTGGAGGTCCACATTCGTAGGGAGGCAGGTTCCAGGGATATTCGTGATCGCGTTGCCAAAGTGGTCGATGTAAAGGATTTCACCCCGTATCCCGGCACCGTCGATGGAGGGCTTCGGTCGGTCGAATGCAAAGACCTCCTTCCCCCTCGGCCCCACCTCGTCGAAACGGGTTCCTTTGGCCAGGTGCGCCGCCACAGGGGCGAAGACGTCGCGCCCGTGAAACGTCTGGCTCACCGGGTCCAGAAAGAGCTTGGGATTCTCGATGCGCCGAACCGCGCGGATGGATTCAGTATCCAGGGCCAGCGACAACACACCGTTGTCCGGGCCGATGAACGTGAAGCGTCGGGTGCGAACCGCCACAGCCGGTCGGGGGCTGCCGACCCCGGGGTCCACGATGGCCACATGGATGGTGCCGGATGGAAAATGGGGGTAGCCGGCGGCCAGGGCGAAGGCACCGGCCCGGATGTCGCCAGCAGGGATGTCATGGGTCAGGTCAACAATGCGGGCGTCGGGATGGATCCCCAGAATGACTCCCTTCATGGTCCCGACGAACCAGTCGCGGGTTCCGAAGTCTGTGGTCAGCGTGATGATGCTCATCGCTTGAAAAGTATCCGGGCATTGGCAACAATTGAAGCCATTCCCATTGGCTATGGCAGGGCAACGTCTAGTGCTGATTACAGGCGCCACGCGTGGTTTGGGCCGCGCGATGGTGGAGGAGTTCATTCGCGCGGGTCACACCGTGGTGGGGTGTGGTCGAAATGAGCGCGCGGTCAAGAGCCTCCAGCAGGAGTTCGGTGAGCCGCACGAATTCTACGCGGTCGACGTGTCCTCGGATACCGCCGTCAAGTCCTGGGCCAGTGTTGTGCTGGTGAAATACGGCCCCCCCGATCTGCTGATCAATAACGCCGGGGTCATCAATCGCAACGCGCCGCTCTGGGAACTGGACGCCCGCGAGTTTGATGAGGTGATGCAGGTGAATGTCCGGGGGGTCGCCAATGTGATCCGCCATTTCGTGCCTGCAATGAGGGCCCGGAAGCGGGGGATCATCGTGAACTTCAGTTCAGGTTGGGGTCGATCCGTGGATGCGGAAGTGGCCCCCTACTGTGCCTCGAAATGGGCTGTGGAAGGTTTGACTCAGGCGCTGGCTGCCGAGTTGCCCTCCACGATGGCGGCCATTCCCTTGAACCCGGGAATCGTCAACACCGAGATGCTCCAAAGCTGCTTCGGCGGGGCAGCCGATTCCTATCCCTCGCCTGCCTCCTGGGCCAGGACGGCCGTTCCCTACCTCCTGAAGCTCTCGGCCAAGGATAGCGGCAAATCACTCACGGTTCCGGTATCCCCTTGATTGCAAGCCGTCTGGCGCATCGGGGACACATTGCCTGGAATGCCGGAGCCATCCGGCAGCCCGCCGCGATTGTGCGGCTCTGCCGGATGAATCCGGCGTTCCCCGTCTGTGCCCTGTCATGGTGGGGCCGCGTGCGCTTGCGCCCTGTGCCGTCGGGGCATCTTCGCGTAGTGCTTTCCGCGTAGTATTTCGGATTGTCGGACCGGTCGATGCGTGGTATGAGACAGCCTGTAAACCAAATTCCTGCGGGCTCTTGTCTGCAAGGAGAAACCCAACTGAAAAGGTGAGGAGGATTATATGAAAGCTATTGGATTATTGATGGCCACCGCTCTGGCCTGTCAGGCGATGGTTTTGGAGTTCGACTTGTCCCCGACCAATGATGCGGCTCAAGGATTGAGCCCTTCGAACGCTGTGCCTGCTGTCACGAACAGCATTGGCTTCGGCAACGAGCTTGGCCAAGGCATTTATTTCGATACTGACACTGGGTTGTTGATGCTGAACATCGGCTATGGCGCCACCCCTGGCTTCACCAACAACCTGACTGGCGCGGTGACAATGGCGGACATCCGGGGGCCTGCCGCTCCGGGCCAGACCAGCAGCAACCTTGTGGCGGACCTGGCAGGAATCCATTACGTCGCGTTCACCAGTCCCACCAACGGGGGCATTCTTCAGGGAGCACTGGAGATTTCTGATACCAACCAGGTTCAGCAACTGCTCGATGGCCTTTGGTATGTCAGCCTCTACACCGCGGCCAATCCGGCTGGCGAGCTCCGTGGGCAGCTCATCCTGGCCAATGCGGCACCCTCAATCACTTGCCCGGGCGATGTTGTCACCGAGTGCGGCGAGTCCACCATCACGGAAATTCGGGTGATCGACGCGGACGGCGATGAACTGACGGTCGAATGGATGGTGAATGGGGTGGCCATGAACACGGTGGTGATTCCTGGGGACGCGGCACTGGCCGGCACCAATATTGTGATCAAGGCGGAATATCCGCTGGGCACCAACGTGCTGGCATTTGTGGTAAAGGACCCGGTGGGTCACCAAGCCGCTTGCTCCGCGATGGTCGTTGTGCAGGACACCATCCCGCCGGAGATTAAGCAGGTTTCCGCGGATCCAAGCACCCTCTGGCCGCCGAACCACCAAATGGTCGAGGTCAACGTGACGGCGCTGGTCAAGGACGCCTGTGGTGAAGCCAAGTGGAGCATCATCGACGTGAAATCCAACGAGCCCGACAACGGCACCGGTGACGGGAATACGAGCGATGACTGGGTGATTGTCGATAAAGACACGGTCCAACTGCGCGCGGAGCGTTCCGGCAACCTGGAAGGGCGGGTTTATGTCATCTTGGTGGGCGCTCAGGATGAGTCGGGCAACCTCGCCAAGCCCAAGGGCGTGGAAGTGGTCGTGCCCCATGATCAGAAGAAGAAGAGTCGTGGAGGCTGGATCTGGTCGCGCTGGCGGTGGTAAGAGGCCGGGAGAGCGTTCCTGTTATCCCGTTTGAACGTGAGGCGGAGGGGCTGTGGCCCTTCCGCCTTTTTGATAATAAAGAGAGGGAGAACGAGGAGGAGGCTCCAGTTCATGGTCCTCCAAGTTCGATTTTGAGATCGTCGAGGCTCTCCATGCTCCCTGTCAGAGCAACCGCAGAGGGGTGCGGCGCCGTGCCGAAACGGAAGCTACTTTCGCGAACCGGCTGCGTGCAGCCAGGTCGGAAGCCTCTCGCCCTTCCAGATATCCAACACCGGCTGCCGGCGTCTAACCTCGGCCACCTTGGAACCCCGAACCAGCACCTCGGTGGGAAGCGGTCGGGTGTTGTAGGTGGAACCCATCGCGGATCCGTAGGCGCCGGCGCTCAGCAAGGCGAGGGTGTCGCCCTCCGCCAGCCGCGGCAATGGGCGGTCTTTGCAGAAGGTGTCTCCTGATTCACAGATCGGCCCGACCACATCGGTGGGCATCTTCGCACCCCCTCGTCGCGTGAGGGGCACGATTTCGTGATAGGCGTCGTAGAAGGCAGGTCGCAACAGGTCGTTCATGGCGGCGTCCACAATCACGAACCGCTTTCGCCCGGTTCGCTTGAGGTATTCCACCCGCGTCAACAAGATGCCCGCGTTGCCCGAAATGAAGCGTCCGGGTTCCAGCAAGACGCGCAAGCCAAGCGGCTTGAGCAGCGGAACCAGCCGGGCTGCATAACCTTCGGGTGTCAGGATGCGCTTGCCTGCCGCCGACTTCCACCAGTCGGCACGGCCACTGGCCAGGGCCGGTTGGTAAACGATGCCGATGCCGCCGCCCACGCTGAAAAACTCGATGCCATGCCGTTGCTGGAGGCGTCGAGCCAGGGGGAGCACCTTGCGGACCGCCTCCTCGAAGGGCTTGACACTGGTGAGTTGGGAGCCGATGTGCATCTGGAGGCCGCGCAGCCGGAGGTTCGGCAGCCTGGCCGCCTTTGCATACAGCGCCTCGATCGCCTCGAACGCGATGCCAAACTTGTTCTCGTACGTGCCCGTGGTGATCTTGGCGTGGGTGTGCGCATCGACATCCGGATTCACCCGAAGGGCGATGGGGGCGTGTCGGCGCAACCGGGCCGCTACACGGCTGATGCGATGAAGCTCGGCTTCGCTTTCCACGTTGAACGAGTAGACCTGGTGTCGCAGCGCCAGGCGGATCTCCTCCTCGGTTTTGCCCACGCCGGCAAACACGCATTCCCGAGGGTCCCCGCCCGCCGCGATCACCCTCAGCAGTTCCCCCCCGCTGACAATGTCGAACCCCGCCCCCTGCCGGGCCAGGACCCCCAGCACCCCCAGGTTGGAGTTGGATTTGACCGCAAAGCAGATCTGGTGGTCCAAAGCCGCCATGGCGGTATCCAGCCGGCGGTAGTGGTCTGTGAGTGTGGCTTGGGAGTAGACGTAGAGCGGTGTGCCAAACCGTTTCACCAAGGTTGCCAATGAGACCCCTTCGCAGTGGAGGTCAGGACCGGCATAATGAAAATGGTGCATGGGATCGTCCGAGGTTGACTTGTGGCGGACGCTGCGACCTTCGCAACGTCAGGTTCTGTGGATCGCAGAAGCGGCAGGCTGGGTCACTTGCCTGCCATGATCTCGGCGCGGCGGGTGTGGTATTCCGCCGCGGAGATCTGGTCGGCGACGTACTGTTGAAGCAAACTGTCCAGGGCCAATTGCTGTTCGGGTGTGGTGGGGAGGGCGGGTGCCTGCATGCCGGCGGTCAACGGGTTGGGCTTGCGGGGTGCCGGCTTCACCGGGGCGGGTATGGCGGCGACCGGTTTCGGGGCGCTGACTTCAGCCTTGGGGGCGCTGACTTCAGGTTTTGGCGTCGGCTGGGCCACGGAAGGGGTTGTGGACGGTGCCGCCGGTTGAGGTTCGGCTGTCTCTTCGGCCTGTCTCAACGCCGCGCGGGCTTTTGCCTGGGCTTCGTTATCCATGCGAGGACCGGCGATGACAGGGACGGCATCGGTTTGGATTTCCGGCGGCGCCGATTTCATCTCCGGTTCTGCCGGCTTGGCTTGGGCTTGCGCTGCCGGAGCCTGCGGAGTTGGTTGGACCGGCTTGGCCGGAGGGAGTGCCTTGACCTCATCTGCGTAAAGCGCCGCGCGGGCTTTTGCCTGGGCTTCGTTGTCCATACGGGAACCGGCGATGACGGGAACGGCACCGGTTTGGGCCGCCGGCGACGCCGATTTCACCTCCGGTTGTGCCGGTTTGACTTCGGCTTGTGCCGCGGGAGCCTGCGGAGTCGGTTGTGCTGGCTTGGACGGAGGGAGTGCTTTGACATCATCTGCGGAAAGTGCCGCGCGAGCTTTTGCCTGGGCTTCGTTGTCCGGCAGGCTGACCGTCGGGGCGACTGGCGCCGCACCGCGCGGAGTCTCAGCGGCTGGAGCGGAAACAACCAAAGTGAACATTGCCGGCAGAATAGCCAATGGCAGCAGCGTCCGTGCGTTCATGCGGCAAACCTAGGAAACCTCTGACTTGTTTGCAACTCGATTCCCGTTGCCGCGGTCTCCCTGACGCTGTTGCACTCAAGCACTACATTACTCCAACACACCTGCGCTCTTGATGAAAGCTTCGCCCGGCTGACCGTGGGGCGCCGGCCTTACTCGAGCGGGGCGGTCCGGTTGGGGATGACGATCTGGGTGCCGGGCGGGATGTTTTCGGGCTGGAGGTTCGGGTTGGCGCGGAGCAGGAGGGCTACGGGAACCCCCGTTCTGCGGGAAACCGCGGCGATGGTGTCGCCTTTCTGAAAGGAATAAGTTTGGGTTGGGCTGGGCGGCGCAGGTGGAAGCGGAGGGTTGTCGGGCTGCCCCAGCAAGGCGGCGGCGGCCTGCAGTTGCTCCAATTCCAGTCGGCGCAGAGCCAGTTCCTGTTGCAGCGGGGTCAGATTTGTGTCGCCCCGGATGAGTTGCCGCTGCTGGGCGCCCAGACGATCGATGGCATAGAAGAGGTCGGCGGCGTTGGTGACTCCGGACGCCTGCGCGGCTGCAACCGCGCTTTGGTAGGCCGGATCTTGGAGACGTTCGTAAGCCCGGTACCGCGCCGGTCCCAAGCCGTTTTGGAAGGCGATTTTCCGGCTGCGCAGGAGCGCCTCGCGCTGCGCCTGGACGTCAGGACCATCCCCCTGAAGGCTCATCAACTGCAGGTCGACTTCCTGCACGTGCCGATACAGGGCTTGGATTTCGGCGGGCGTGGGGTTCAACAAAGTGATGGATCGCAACTCCAACCGCAATTGCTGCGCTGTGAATGAATAGCGCAGGAGAAAGTCATCGAGTTGGGCGGGGGTCAGGAGTGGAGTCAGTTCCGTGCGCAAAGTGCGTTCGAGACCTGCGAGGGCGGCGGGATCCGGGTAAGCGCCACGACTCTGCCAGAGGGCTTCAAACCGCTGCTGAATCCGTCCGCTGACGGTCTGCACGGCCTTCTGGGTTTCGGGGGGCAGGGCGCCCAGCATCAAGCCTTCGAGCGGAACTTTGATAGCCACCGTCGGAAGTGGCGAGGCAGGCACATTCCAATCGGGGCCAAGCAACTCCGCCAGAAGGCGGTTGCGCTCTTGCTGCAACGCCTGCAACTGGCGGGAGGCTACGCTCACCAAAGTCGGGTCCGGTTCGCTTTGCCACCACTGTTGCCGGGTCGGGAGAACCTCCTTGCTGCGCCGTTTCGCAAACAAATGGTCCACATCCGCGATGATGATGTCGCGGATGGTTTCCTCCGGACAGTTGATGCTGCGGAGGTTTTGGATGTAGGTGGCGTAGTCCTCGGACTCCAACTCCGTCCAGGTGAAGAACTGGCGCCGAACCACCACGTTCGTATGGGTCGCGCCGGGGCCCTGTAGCGCCTCACCGGCGTCAGGGGATGGTCGACCGGTCCGGCGATCCCGGGACACCAGCCAAAGCCCGGCCAACAGAACGTTCAAGGCCAGCGAACCGATGAGAAGGGTGCGGACGCGCTTCACTCGACTGGTATTTATCCCTCCCTACGGATTGCAGCAACGCAAAATTGCCTTTGCGCCGGGCCTTTCGAATCGGTTTACTCAGCGCCGCATGAAACGAAACGCTTACGCTCGTGCTGGTGTGGACATCCATTTGGGGAACCGCATGAAGGCCACGCTGCCCACCCTGCTGGCTTCCGCCACACGCCCCGAGGTTCTCGGCAAGGTGGGCGGGTTCGGCGGCTTGTTCGACTTGAATCGCCGCACCTACAAGCGCCCCGTGCTGGTGTCCAGCGTGGACGGGGTCGGCACCAAACTGAAGATCGCCTTCGCCATGGACCGGCACGACACGATCGGGCAGGACCTGGTGAACCATTGTGTCAACGACATTGCGGTGCTTGGGGCGGAACCGCTTTTCTTTCTGGATTACCTGGGGACCGGAAAGCTCAAACCCGACGTGTTTGAACAGGTCATTCGAGGCTTTGCCATTGCCTGCACAGAAAACCGCTGCGCACTGATTGGCGGCGAAACCGCCCAGATGCCAGGGTTTTATCAACCCGGCGAGTACGATGTCTCCGGCACCATCGTGGGGGTCGTGGAAAAGGCGCGGATGCTGGATGGCTCGACCATCTGTGCCGGGGACGCGTTGATTGGTATTGCCTCCAGCGGCCTCCACACGAACGGCTACTCACTTGCGCGCCGTGTGCTTTTCGATCAGATGAAGCTCAAGCCCACCAGCCGCCTGTCGGAGCTGGACGGAACGGTGGGTGAGGAATTGCTCAGAATCCACGTCAGCTACGGCCAGTTGATCCAGCGGTTGCTGTCCAGGTTCAACGCGCGGGGCCGGGGGGCTTTGATCCGGGGGCTGGCGCACATCACGGGCGGGGGGTTCGTGGACAACATCCCCCGCGTCCTGCCCCGGTCTTGCAACGCCCTCGTGCGCCTCGGTTCGTGGCCGGTGCCGCCGATCTTCCAGGTCATCGCCCGCGGGGGGAAGGTGGATTCGTCCGAAATGCACCAGGTATTCAACATGGGCGTTGGAATGGTGTGCATTGTGAGGGGCGACCAAGCCTTGCCGGTGCTGCGATCCATCAAGGCAATGGGTCACTCAGCCTGGGTGATCGGCGAAGTTGTTCCAGGCAAAGGACGCGTGGTGCTCGACAAAAAAGCCGCGGGGACAGTGTCCATCCGCGGCTCGAAGTCGTGAAGCCTCGTTAAGGCTTCTCCTGTTCCTTGGACTTGCGCGCTTCCTCCTCGATGCGTTTGAGGTCGGAAGCCTTGATGGTTTCAATCTTGGCGCCCTTCTTCATTTCTTCGGCCGAGGGCACCTTGATGATGTCGCTGGTGATGGGCTGGGGCCTGATGATTTCCAACAGCTCGACCTCGAAGATCAGGGCGGAACCGGGCTTGATCTTGTCTCCCTGCTGGCGATCGCCATAGGCCAGGTCTGCGGGAATGAAGAGCTGCCACTTGCCCCCGGCTTTCATCTTCTGCAGGGCCTCGGTCCAGCCGGGAATGACGCCGGTCACTTTGAACTGTGCGGGTTGACCCCGGCTGTAGGAGCTGTCGAACTCCGTGCCGTCAACGAGCGTGCCCCGATAATTCACCTTCACGGTATCGGTGGGGGCGGGTGACTCCCCGGTGCCTTCGGTGAGGACCTTGTATTGGAGACCGCTTTCGAGGGTGACCACCCCCTCTTTCTTCGCGTTTTCCGCCAGCCAGGCGGCGCCGGCCTCCTTGTTCTTGGCGGCTAGAGCGCCCTGCTCCTCCTGCCGCTTCTTGAACAGTTGTTGCTGATACTCCTGCAACACCTGTCGGGCGTCGGTTTCGCTCATGGCAGGCGTCTTCCCATCCAGGATGTCGCGGATCCCGCGGGCGATGATGTCTGGATCCACCACATAATCCTGCCGCTGCAGATTCAGACCGATGTTGTAGCCGATGGCATAACTGACCTGGTCTTTTTCAGCGGTGAAAGTGGCATTCGTAATGGCCGCGTGAAGGGGAGCAGCCAAGCCCAACAGGAGGCCGAGAGTGACTTGATTTCTCATGATCGTCTGGGTCGTTTAGCGTCGATTTGCAGGCCCCTTTTACCCGCTTTGCTGGGGATGTCCAGCCAGAAGGCGGACCGTGTGAATGAGGGCGTAATCCAAGGTGGGGGCCTCCGGATGGCAGTGCCCCCTGGAACGCTGGATTGATCCGGCAGCAGCGCATGAAGGGTGGCGTGCATCTGGATGAACCCGGGATTCCCCGTCTTTGCCCTGCGTGTGCAGTGTGCGCCTGCGTTCCTAGCCGGCAAGCTGGCCTGCCGACAAAAGCGAATGGCGCGGGCAACCACGCCCGCGCCATTCAAACCAACCAGAGAGACAGCAAACGCCAAGGAGGTGGGGGTGGGGAACCCCGCTGAAGAAACGTTTTGCTGTCGCGATGCTCAAGTTGCGTTGGTGCCTCGACCCGCAGCCACACCTTTGTTGTCAAAGACTCACCGTTCTTTGGCCTGCCGGCAGGATGCTTCTCCAACCAGGAATCTGGCTCATCAAAGATTCCCGAATCACTCGTATTGGCCAGGCTGGTAGGGGCATCGCGCTGCGATGCCCCCGGCCCGGCAGGGCCGGAACAGAACGTCGCACATCGTTCCGAAGGCTCGCCCTCCCGGGTTGTGCGCCGCTGAACGCGGCGCGGTCGGCGCAGCGCGCCGACGCTGCCAACTTGAGATGCGTCTGCCCTGTGGAGCGCTGCTTGACCTTGCGCGGGCAGGACTCTAGCTTCGCTTCATGGTGAAAGCGAACAAGCGTGGTGGTCCGACCGCCCTCATGGTGGGGGTGGGGCTGGATTCGGACGGCCATAAGCGCCTGACCACAGGGGAGAACTTCGTGCTTGCGGGGGGCAGCCGGGATACCCATGAGGACATGACGGAGAAAGCCATGAAGATCAACGAGAAACTTCGCGAACGCGGCAAGCGATTGGAACAGGTCAGCCGCGAGGAGTTCGACGACATCGCGCTTTCGGTCGGACTACGACGCCATCAACACGAGCGCAACTGATGGTGGAAGCTTTGGACAGCCCCTATCTGATCCTGGTGCTCCTGATCGCCGGGGCGTTGGGTTTTGCCTTGGTCCCCTTGGGCTTGGCGGCCTTGTGGGCCCGATACTTTTCGCCGGCCAAGCCGGGCCTCGTCAAGAACGCCACTTACGAGTGCGGGTTGGAATCCAAGGGGGACGCTTGGGTGCAGTTTCATGTCCAGTACTACCTGTATGCCATCATCTTCCTGATTTTTGATGTCGAGACCGTCTTTCTGCTGCCTTTTGCTGTTTCGTTCACGCACCTCCCGCCCGGGGCTTTTGTGGCGATGATGGTTTTTCTGCTGCTGCTGGTGGAAGGACTGGTCTGGGCCTGGCAGAAGGGCGTGCTGAAATGGAAATGAAGAGGCACTGGAGTTGTGGAGCATTGGAGCATTGAAATGACGCAGTGTTTGACCCCGCAATAACCCAATTACTCGAGCATTCCAATACCCCATCTCCTATGGACGAAGGACTCAGAAGCGAATTGCAGAAGCAGGGGATCTTCACCGCCACAATCGAGGAGATCTACAACTGGGGGCGCAAGAACAGCGTCTGGCCGCTGGGCTTCGGGCTCGCCTGCTGCGCCATCGAGATGATCGCAGCCTCGATGTCCCGGTGGGATCTGGCCCGGTTCGGCGCCGAGGTCTTTCGCCCCTCGCCTCGGCAGGCCGACCTGATGATCGTGGCCGGCACCGTGACCAAGAAGATGGCACCTCAGGTCGTGCGGCTCTACAACCAGATGCCCGAGCCCAAATACGTGATTGCCATGGGCGCCTGCGCCATCAGCGGTGGCCCGTTCAAGCAGGGCTACAACGTGCTCAAAGGGATCGATCGCTACATCCCGGTGGACATTCATATCCCGGGTTGCCCTCCTCGGCCGGAAGCCCTGCTTCACGGCTTCATCACCCTCCAGCGCAAGATCGCGCAACAGGAGCTGACCGGGCCCAACCGTCCGCGCCACCTGCGCCAGGACACCCCCAGCGAATTTCCAATTCCCAAGTACGGCGCGCACGACCTGGAACCGCCCAGCAATCCCAAGGTGTGGCAGCCGCCGGTGTTGGCGCGGTGAGGAAGGACTTTTGACAATTCACCCCCTCGCCTCGTGCCCTCACTCGAACAAATCAAACTCCGGATTGAAGCCGCGGTGCCTGGTGTCAAGCTCGCCCTGGTCAAGAATGACAGCCCCTGCGCACAGCACTCGCTGCTGGTGGACCACGATCACGCGGTGGCAGTCGCCCGCTTTCTTCGCGATGACCCGCAGTTACGGTTGGATCACGTGACCAACATGGCTGGTGTGGATTGGCCGGACGCCGTGGTGAAGACCAAGGTCAGGAAAATGATCGAGCAGGAGGGGCGGCAGGTAGAGGTGGAAGAAACCATTGAAAGCCTGCGTTCGGGTTACCTGGAAGCGGTTTACCACCTTTACTCGATGACGCTCAAGCACGGGCCAGTCATCCTGCGGCTGCGCACGGAGAACCGGTCTGACAAAGTCAGCGTGCCGTCGCTCACGCCCGTCTGGCGCGGAGCAGAGTTCCAGGAGCGTGAGGCATACGACCTTTACGGCATCCGGTTCACCGGCCATCCGGATTTGCGCCGGATCCTCATGTGGGACGAATTTACCGATCATCCCATGCGCAAGGATTACGTCGGGCCTGATGACTACGAATACGAGCCCACGCCGCACGAGGATGTCCTCGAGAAGGTCAGGTTGCACGAGGGAGGAGCGACGAAGTCATGAGGGAGCATGCGCCGAAAGATGTCGCCAGCGGCCAAGCTGGAGCGGCGGGCCACCCACCCGACGCCATGCTGGCCTTGAGGGAAGCAATCGGCCAATCTGTCCTGCCTAACTGAGATTGAGATGATCGCCACAACCGACACTGCAGCGCGGCGGAATTATGACCTGCTCCCCAAAGAAGGCGGCGCGGAGGGGGATCTGTTGGAGGTCTCGATGGGGCCGCAACATCCCTCGACGCACGGTGTCTTCCGGATGGACGTGGTCCTGGACGGCGAGGTGGTGGTGAAGCTCAAGCCGGTGTTTGGATACCTGCATCGCAACCACGAGAAGATCGCCGAGGGCACCACCTACCTGGCGTCTATGCCTTACACGTGACCGGCTGGATTACTTCTGTTCGATGACCAACAACTGGGCGTATGCGCTCGCGGTGGAGCGGTTGGCAGGGTTGAAGGTGCCGGAGCGGGCCGAGTACCTGCGGGTCATCCTGGCGGAACTGACCCGCCTTCAGAACCACGCCAGCCTCTGCGGCTTCCTGTTGCAGGACATGGGCGCGATGGGGACGCCGCTCATGTATGCCTTCCGCGAACGGGAGAAGATCGTGGATCTCTTCGAGTCGATCAGCGGCGCGCGCATGATGTGCAATTTCATGCGGTTTGGCGGTTGCCGGTGTGACGCGCCGCCCGGATGGCTCGATCAGGCCGCCCGGGTGGTCGAGGGTTTTCCAGCTTTTCTGGACGAGTTCGATACGCTCCTCAACGAGAATGAGATCATCATGGTCGCGCACCCAGGGGATTGGGCGGCTTTCGGCCGAACTCGCCACCGCCGCCAGTTTGACCGGACCGATCCTGCGCGCGTCCGGCGTGAACTACGACCTTCGCAAGGTGGATCGGTACGGGATCTATGACCGGTTCGCGTTTCGCGTGCCCCTGGGTGATCATGGCGACACCTACGATCGCTACATGATGCGGGTGCTGGAGATGCGGGAGTCGGTGAAGATCCTGCAACAGGCCCTGCGGGACATCCCCGCGGGTCCGGTCATGGATCCGAAAGCCAAGCTCCGCGGATTCAAACCACCGGCGGGGGAATGTTACGGGCGCATCGAGGCGCCGAAGGGCGAACTCGGCTTTTATCTGGTCAGCGACGGCTCGGCCAATCCCTTCCGGTATCACGTGCGTCCGCCCAGCTTCATCAACCTGACCGTGCTGGAGGACATGTGCGTGGGACACAGCATTGCCGACTCCGTCATCATCCTCGGAAGCATTGACATTGTGCTGGGCGAGGTGGATCGATGAGGTCAGGGGGCTTGAATCACGAAGGCAGGAAACCATGAGAGAGGCCTGGGAGTTGGCACGGACCCGCAATGCCTTCCTCCGTCCTCCTGCTCTCCTGGCTTCTTCATGAAAACCATTGTATCCTGATCCCATGCTTGGCGAAGCGATCATCAAAGGCATGGCGGTGACGGCGAAGAATTTCGTCGGCAGCTACGTGTCCAAGGACCGCCTGACGACCGTGCAATACCCGGAGGAGCGTCAGACGCTCAGCGAGGCGGCGCGCAGTTTCCCTTCCTGGTCTACGACGGCGAGGACTGGGAGAAGGGTTTGCGTTGTGTTTCCTGCCAGATTTGCGAGAAGGAATGTCCGCCCAAGTGCATTTACATCATCAAGAGCAAGGACAAGAAGCCGGATTATCTGGGCAAACCGCAGCTTTACCCCTCGGTCTTCGACATCGATCTCTCGGTGTGCATGAGCTGTCGGCATCTGCGCCGAGGTGTGCCCGTTTGAATCGATCATGATGGACCAGGAGTTCGAGTTGTCGAACACCGACCGGTTTGGCGCCCTGTTGGTGCACAAGGAGCAGTTGGCCAAATCGCACGCATACCACCTGAGGATCCGACCGTCCGAAGCAGGGCCGATCGAGAAACGCCGGGCGCAAGCGGTGGCCAAGGCCCGGGCTGCGGCGCAGGCCAAGGCCAAGGCGCCCACCCCGGAAGAGGATCAACCGGTGTCTGTCGCGGGGATTTTCAGTCCTTGATTTCGAGTCTCGTTCCCCGGAATCTACGAGACTTCCTGTTCGCCGCATGGCGAAGCTGATGGTCGAAACCCTGGATCAACTGTTTGTTTCCTTGAAGCACTGGGCAGTCGGATTGTTTCCCGACGCGCTCCAGCCGCTGGTGGCGGGCGCGATTTCGGTCGCCGCCGATCATCGGGGTCTTTGGCACACTGTTCGCCGTCACCACGATTTTCGAGCGCAAAGGGCTCGGGCGCATCCAGAATCGCTACGGCCCCAACCGGGTCGGGCCGGCTGGGGTTTCTGCCAGTTCCTGCCCGACGGCATCAAGGCGCTGATCAAGGAGGATTTCGTGCCGCGCGCGGCCGACCGGGTGGTGCATTTCCTGGCGCCGGTGGTGTTTTTGATTCCCATCCTGCTCGCCTATGCCGTGCTGCCGGTGGGGCGCAACATGACGGCGGTGGATTTCGATGCGGGAATCCTGTTCTTCTTTGCGGTGGGGGCTTCGACGGAGTTGGCGGTGTTCATGGCGGGGTGGTCGAGCCGCAACAAGTACTCGCTGTTGGGCGCGGTTCGCGCCATCGCGCAGATGATCAGCTACGAAATCCCGCTGATCCTGTCGTCGGTCACGGTCATCATGATGGTGGGGTCGCTGAATCTGGGCGCGATCGTCGAGGCGCAAACCGGCTACACTTGGATCCTGCCCAACTGGTTTGTCCTGACCCCTTGGGGGTTTGCCGGCTTCATCCTTTTCTTCATGGCCGCCATGGCGGAATCCAACCGATCCCCGTTCGATCTGCCGGAGGCGGAGTCGGAACTGGTGGCCGGCTATTTTACCGAATATTCCGGTTTCAAGTTTGCCCTGTTTTTCATCGCCGAATACTTCGGCATGTTCGCCATCAGCGGATTGGGCATCACGTTGTTCCTCGGCGGATGGAACGCGCCGCTGTCCTTCCTGGGCTGGGTGCCGTCGTATCTCTGGTTTTTTGCGAAGTTGATCGCGCTGATTTTTCTGTTTATCTGGGTGCGAGGCACGGTGCCGCGGCTGCGCATGGACCAGTTGATGAACTTCGCCTGGAAATTCATGCTGCCGATGGCGTTGATCAACATCCTAGTGGCGGCCGTGTGGCATTACATGGGCGGAGGCTGGACGCGGTGGTTGGTGTGCAGCCTGTTGGTGGCAGGACCCTATGTCCTGTTGGGCAGGGGCCTGCTGGAGCAGAAACAGATTTCGAGGCGAACCTATCGGTTTGCCGATTGACGCATCACTTTGAGCCCCGTTTTCATCATCCTGGCGCTGGTCACGTTCATGGCGGCAACCGCCGCCATGACCTTTCGGAATCTGGTCCACTGTGCGCTGGCCATGGCGGTCAGCTTTGTCGGATTGGCTGCGATCTACCTCCACCTCGACGCCCAATTCGTCGGGTTTGCCCAGATCCTCGTTTACGTCGGAGCCGTGGCCATTCTGATCGTGTTTGCCATCCTGCTGACGCGCAGTGGCGAGGTGACGAACGAGTCAATTCTTGCCCCAGGCTGGCTGAGCGGCGTGCTGGTGGCCGTGGGCTTGTTTGCAGTGCTGGCGTGGGCGGTTTTGAACAGTGACGCGCTCCCGTCGGGGGCCGGGGCGGTGCCCGAGGTGACGGTGCGCCAGATCGGTGACGCCCTGATGACCCGGTACATCGTGCCGTTGGAGGTGATCGGGCTCTTGTTGACGGCGGCGATGATTGGGGCCGTGGTGATCGCACTGCGGGAACGTGAGGACCGGAAATGACGCCGCTTCAAGGATGCCTCCTCCTCAGTGCCTTGCTGTTTGCCGTCGGTTTCGCCGGCGCGGTGAGCCGTCGGAATGCGATTCTGGCGCTGATCGGAATCGAGCTGATGCTCAACGCGGCGAACCTGAATTTCATCGCCTTCTGGCGCTATGGCGAGCATGGGGGCGACGCGGCGGGACCGATGTTCGTGGTGTTTGCCATTGCGGTGGCGGCGGCCGAAGCGGGCGTGGGCCTGGCGCTGATCATCGCGATCTACCGCCACCGCAAGACCGCGAACCTGAACGAGATGAATCAACTGAAAGGATGACACAAGATTTGTCTCCCCAAGGAATAGGATGACTTGGATCGCACGAAATCTCTGGTTGATCCCCGCGCTGCCGCTGGTGGCGTCGGGGTTGACCGCGTTGATGCCGGCGCGCCGCAAGCATCCGGCTGCGGCGCTCGCGATCGGGTCGATGGGAATCTGCCTTGCTGCTGGCTTTGTGCGCCTTCGCCGCGACGCTGGGGCATGGCGGGGAGCATGGGCCGTTTCGCGAGTGGGTCAGCTTCAACTGGCTGCAGTTCGGCGGTCAATGGCTGCAACTGGGCTGGGTGTTGGATCCATTGACGGCCGTCATGCTGGTGATGGTGACGTTGGTCGGGTTGTTGATTTTCATTTTCAGCGTGGGTTACATGGCGGAAGACGAGAACTTCACGCGATTCTTCTGTTTCCTCTCCCTGTTCGCGGCGGCCATGTTGGGGGTGGTCATCGCCAACAGCCTGCTGCTGTTCTTCATCTGCTGGGAGTTGGTCGGGCTCACCTCCTACCTGCTGATCGGGTTCTGGTATCACAAACCCAGTGCGGCGGCGGCGGCCAAGAAGGCCTTCATCACCACGCGGATTGGCGATCTGGGGTTGTTGTTGGGCATGGTGTGGCTCTATGCCGAGAGCGGCACTCTGCTGTTTTACGATGGCGGGGCGGGGTGCCTTGAACAAGGCGCCTTGATGGCACTGGTGGCAAAGGGGACCGCGGCCGGGATGGCTGTTTCGACGGCGATCGGGCTGCTGATCTTTCTGGGCGCGGTCGGCAAGTCCGGCCAGTTGCCGCTGCATGTGTGGCTGCCGGATGCCATGGAAGGTCCGACGCCGGTCAGCGCCCTGATCCACGCGGCCACGATGGTGGCGGCCGGCGTCTTCCTGGTGGCGCGCGTTTATCCCTTGATGGCCGTCGGCGGCGGAACCGGGCACGGGGCACCGGTCACGACCACCCTGACCGTGGTTACCTGGGTGGGCGCGGTCACGGCCTTGTTCGCCGCGAGCATCGCCGTGGCCCAGAACGACATCAAGCGCATCCTGGCCTACTCCACCGTGTCGCAGCTGGGTTACATGATGATGGGACTGGGAGTGGGTGGAGTGCGCGGTGGGCATGTTCCATCTCATCACGCACGCTTTCTTCAAAGCCTTGCTGTTCCTGGGATCGGGATCCGGTGATTCATGGCTGCCACCATGAGCAGGATGTTCGGCAGGATGGGCGGTTTGAAGGTGTTCATGCCAGTCACCTTCCTGACGTATGCCATCGGTATGCTGGCGCTGGCGGGTTTCCCTCTGGTGTTCTCCGGGTTCTGGAGCAAGGACGAAATTCTGCACGCTGCGCATGGCTGGACCGTTTCGCACTGGCCGTTCTACATGGGATTGGCGGGGGCGTTGCTGACCGCGTTCTACATGACGCGGCAGGTGGCGCTGGTGTTCTTTGGAAGGTATCGCGGCGCGGCAGGCGGAGTGTTGCGGTGGATGCCACGCAAGTCATTCCGCCCCTGCACCGGTTCATCACTCCCCTGCCAGCTCCCCACGAAAGCCCCGCCGTCATGACCGTGGCCGTTGATCGTGCTGGCGGGGTTCGCCGTTGTGCTGGGCTTTGTTGGAACGCCGGCTTGGCCCTGGTTCCACGCCTTCCTTGAGGGGCACGAGGCGGAATTGGCACTCTCCGCATTGTTTGACGGGGAGTTCTTATCCCTGGCGATCAAGTCATCGGTCGTTGTTTTTGCAGGACTTGGTTTGGGGTGGTGGCTTTACGGGCGGACGCCGCGGGACACCGCAGGTGAGGCTGATGTACTGGAGACGGCGCGACCGGATGTGTGGGCCTTGCTCAGCGAGAAGTATTTCGTGGATGAACTCTACGAGGCGACGGTCATCCGCCTGAACGCTTGGTTCTCGCGCTGCTGCGACCTTTGGGATCGTTGGGTGTTGGGTGGCGCGGTGCAGGTGGTTTCCTACCTGGCTGTCGGACTGGCCTGGATGGATCGTGTGATTGACGAATACTTGATCAACCTGGGTTTTGATGGTGGCTGCAAGGGGTTGCGGGGGTCTGGCGGCTTTTTTGCCCGATTACAGGCGGGCCGTGTGCAGCCCTATCTGAGAGTCATGGGGTTGGGCGTGGTCTTGCTTGTCGTGATGCTCCTGATCTGGGCGAACTGAACATGGACGCATTTCCCTGGCTCACAACTTTGATACTGATCCCGCTGGTGGGGGGGATTGCGGTGGTTGGCCTCCGATCCGACCAACCGAAGGTTGCGCGGACCCTGAGTCTGGTTGTCAGTTCCGTGGTTCTGGTCCTGGCGCTGGGGATCTGGTACCAGTTTGATCCCTCCGAGGGGGGCATGCAGTCGGGTTTGAGTGAACGCGCGGCTTGGGTGCCCTCCCTGAACATCGAGTACCGTTTGGGACTCGACGGCTTGGGATTGTTGATGGTGTTGCTGGCGGCGGTCTTGGTGCCGGTTTCGCTGCTGGCGTCCTCGTCCGACATGCCGCGGGCACCGTTGTACCACGCGCTGGTGCTGTGGTTGCAGGCGGGTCTCATTGGCACCTTCACCGCGCTGAACTTCTTTCACTGGTTCCTGTTTTGGGAACTGAGCCTGGTTCCCGCCTTCTTCCTGGTGAAGCTGTGGGGTGGTCCTGATCGGAGCCGGGCGGCGATGCAATTCTTCCTGTACACCATGGTTGGCAGCGTTGCATTGTTGCTGTCGTTCCTCGCGATCTTCCTGGCTACCGGGCAGTTTGATTTCCTGACGTTGGCCGGGATGGCGCAGACAGGGGATCTCAACAACTTGCTGGTGGGGCATCTGGGTTGGAAGGACCTCACGGGTCGGGCCCTGGTTCTGTTGATCTTTTCCGGAGTTTTCCTTGGTTTTGCGGTGAAGATTCCGATCTTTCCGTTCCACACGTGGTTGCCACTGACCTACGCACAGGCCCCGAGCCCGGTGACGTTGCTTCTGACGGGGGTGATGTCCAAGATGGGGGTGTATGGCTTTCTGCGCGTTCTGTTGCCCATCTTTCCGGAGCCGGCGCGCTGGGTGCTGAAGCCGCTGCTTGTGCTGACGGTTTTGAGCATTGTGCTGTCAGCCAGTGCGGCCTTTGCCCAGCGGGATCTCAAGCGTATGCTGGGCTATTCCTCCATCAACCACCTGGGCTATTGCGTGCTCGGCATGCTGGCTGTGTTCAGCGGTCGCGAGGCTGTGACGGACGGCGCGCTGCAGCGAGCGGCCGCACTCGACGGTGTGTTGCTGCAGATGTTCAACCACGGGTTGACTGCGGCGGTGCTGTTTCTGTTTGTTGGCCTGATGGAGCAGCGAAGCGGGGGGCGGCGGGGATTGGATGACTTTGGCGGGTTGCGGAAGGTGGCGCCGGTGCTGACCGGTCTGATGGGGATTTCGCTGTTCTCGTCCTTGGGCTTGCCCGGGCTGAATGGTTTTGTCGGAGAGTTTCTCATCTTCAAGGGTGCGTTTCCGTTGGCGCCTTGGGCGGCGGCGTTCTCGACGCTGGGCTTGCTGGTCACTGCGATCTTTCTGCTCACGGTCCTGCAGCGGGTCTTTAATGGCCCGTTGAATCCGCAATGGGCGGCCTTTCCCGACCTCACGACACGCGAGCGTTGGTTGGTGGGGCCTCTGGTGGCGCTCATGCTGGTTTTGGGAGTGTATCCGCAATTGATCCTCGGCGTGGTGGATCAGACCGTGGTGAGCATGGTGCGGCAATTTGGATTCTGACCGCGAATGAACATCGAGCAATCCGCACCGGTCATGTTGAGTTGGACGATCTACATCTCGTTTCTGGGCGCACTGGTGCTGATGGGGCTGCCCCGCGGTGCTGCGCGGGCGGCGCGCATCACGGCGCTGGGCACCGCGCTGGCCGGGTTGTCGATCGCCCTGACGGTCGCGGTGCGCTGGGAGCCCGCCCCGCAGATTGTCAACCTGGTGAATCTGGAGTGGGTCAAGGCTCTAGGCATCCGGTATCACCTGGGCTATGACGGCATCAGCCTAACCCTGGCGTTGCTCACAGGGATTGCGGCGGTGGCCGGGGTGCTGTTCTCCTGGAATATCGAGCATCGTACCAGGGAATTTTTCGCTTTCTTCCTGATCCTGATTGGCGCGGTGTACGGGGTGTTCCTGAGCTTCGACCTTTTTCTTTTATTCGTGTTTTACGAGATCGCCATCATCCCGAAGTATTTCCTCATCGCGATCTGGGGTTCGACCCGGAAGGAATATGGGGCGATGAAGCTGGCGCTATATTCGTTGGTGGGCAGCGGGATGGTATTGGTCGGAATGATTGCGGCCTGGGTGGTGGCGGGCGGCCAGACGTTTGACCTCGTGAACTTGTCACAGCATTCCTTCCCTGTGAGCTTTCAGAAGTGGGCATTCCCCCTGGTCTTCATCGGGTTTGCGATCCTGGCGGGCTTGTGGCCGTTTCACACGTGGGCGCCGACTGGCCACGTGGCGGCGCCCACGGCGGCCTCGATGCTCCTGGCGGGCGTGATCATGAAGCTGGGTGCCTACGGCTGTCTGCGCGTGGCCATGGCGCTGTTCCCCCTAGGGATGCAGATCTGGCAACACGAGGTCGCGCTCCTGGCGACCATCGGCATCGTCTACGGGGCCAGCGTCGCCCTGGTGCAGAAAGACTTCAAGTTTGTCATCGGCTACTCGAGCGTAAGCCACATGGGGTTTGTGCTGCTGGGATTGGCCACCCTGGATGCCGTGGGATTGAGCGGCGCCGTGTTGCAGATGTTCTCACATGGCGTGATTGCCGGCCTTCTGTTCGCGGTCGTGGGACGGATGGTTTACGACCGGACTCACACGCGGGACTTCTCGGAATTGGAAGGGATGCGCCTGGACAAGACGCTTCCGTTCGCGGCAGTGATCTTCGTGATTGCGGGGGTGGCGTCCATGGGCCTGCCGGGTTTCAGCGGTTTTGTCGCCGAACTTCAGGTTTTGGTGGGAGCCTGGCACGCGTTTCCCACTCTGGCTGTGGTCACCGGATTGGGAATTCTTATCGGGGTAGCCTATACGTTGCGTGCGTTGCACCATGCATTTTTCAGCGATGCGGTCGAAGGTTCGCCCGGGATATCGCCTCCGCTTCCGCCCATTTCGGTGCCGGAACGGCTTGGGGCGAGCCTGTTGATTCTGGCGACCCTGGCGGTGGGGTTGTATCCGCGCTTGCTCCTTGATTTCATCGAGCCGGCTTTACGTTCGCCCTACTTTCAGGGCTTGCCAAAGTGAGGGATGCAATGAGCGAGATCAGCTACTTGGAGATCCTGCTGTTGGCCCTGCCCGAGACGGTGGTGGTCCTCACTGCCCTGGTCGTGCTGGCGGCGGACCTGTTCGCGTTGCGCGCGGAGCCAATACCCGTCCGGATGGGGTTCTGTGTCACGCTGGCCATGTTGGGCTGTGTGGCCGCCGGGGTGGTGACATGGAGTTCCGGCGGGGGGAGACATCGGTAACGGACTTTTTGTGGTTACACCCCTCATCCGTCTGGTGAAGATTGGGTTGCTGGTGATTGCGGTTCCGGCATTGGGGGTTTCCGCGCGAGGCCGGTTCACCGCGCACGCTGGTGAATATGTCGCGATGCTCTTGTTCGCCGTTCTGGGCATGCTGCTCCTGGTCAGCGCTGAGAACCTGTTGATGGTGTTCCTGGCGCTTGAGATGACGAGTTTGTCGCTCTACATCCTGGCCGCATTTGACAAACGGCAGGTGAAATCAGCCGAGGCCGCCCTTAAGTATTTCCTTTTTGGCGGCATGTCTGCCGCCTTGGCGTTGTTTGGGTTCAGTTTGCTTTACGGTCTCACAGGAACCACCAACCTGCGTGAAATCGCTCTGGCACTGCCCACGCACGCGACCGATCCGGTGCTGGTGGTGGCCCTGATTGGGATCTTGGCGGGCTTGGGCTTCAAGGTTGCCGTGGTGCCCTTTCACCTCTGGGCACCGGATGTGTATGAAGGCGCTCCCACCCCAAGCGCGGCCTTGATTGCTACTGGATCAAAGATCGCAAGCTTCTTCATTCTCGCCAAGCTCCTGATGGTTGGTCTGCCCGGCAATCAGGGCAGTGCAGACTGGCAGAGGTGCTCTTCCGGTTGGGCCCTGGCCTTGGCGATCCCTGCGGCCGTTTCAATGGTGTTCGGAAACGCGGCTGCGCTGGTCCAGGTGAGTGTGAAACGGTTGCTGGCCTACTCGGCCATCGCGCACGCAGGCTACCTGCTCCTGGCCATCATAGCGAACTCCCCCGCCGGCCAGTCTGCGCTGATCTATTACGTCTTCGTTTACGCCCTGGCGACCCTCGGCGCCTTCGCGGTGGTGTCCGTGGTTGAAGAGCATACCGGTGGAGACCGGTTGATCGATTTCGCCGGCCTGGCCCGGAGGGCGCCGGTGCTTTCCGTTTGTCTCCTGCTCTTCATGCTCTCGCTGGCGGGCATACCTCCGCTGGCCGGGTTCTTCGGCAAGTTCTACGTGTTTATTGCCGCGGCGGATTCGGGAGCGGGGATGGGATTGCTTTGGCTGGTCATCCTGGCCATCGCCACCAGCGTGGTGTCTCTTTACTACTACTTGATGGTGCTGAAACAGGTTTTCGTCCGGGAACTTCCTGAAAGCGCCGAACCGTTCCAGCCCTCTTGGACAGCGAATGGCGCCGCGTTGGTGCTTGGCATTGCAGTGCTGTTGCTGGGGTGTTTCCCGTCCTGGATACTGCATCTGATCGAAGCTGCCTCCAGCTCTGTTCACTAGCCGCGAACCCGGTCAGGGATCCGGTCTACTGCGGAGCCTTCATCCGAAACCTCCTTCCTATCAGGCAGTTATCGCCTGATATACCTTCCTTCCCAGAATCAAGACTGGCCTGTCCATTGCTTAGACAGGAGAGCAGGGGGTGGTTTGGTCGCAAGTATTTGATGGCGAATCGATTGAGAGACGCCAGGAGTCGGCCGATCCCAGAGCGAGGCTCCAGTAGGACGCATCCAGATGCCGTATTTTGTTTCAAAGTTGTGCAGGGCGGTTTCAGGAACCTGTCGGGCAGGTCTGTGGGGAGTTGTGATCAGCGGCATACCGATTTTGTGTGCGGACAGCATGGGGGCCGGTGAACTGGTTCATCAATCGCACGGTTGGAGTCGGATCGAAGGCGCGCCCCAAAGGGCATCCGGGTCGCCGGTTGACCGTCCTCCTCACATCGGGGCGCAATTCCGTTTGGACACAGGGTGCGCGCAGGCCATCCTGAAACGCGCTCCGAAGCGGGAGCGGGTCGGCAAGATTCATGATGGCGTGGAGTGGTCCGTACCCATGCCAGACGGCCGGATGGAGCGGTTTCTCATCGTCGAATCCGCCGTCATGGCTCCTGAACTGGCCGCGCGTTTCCCGGAGATCAAGACCTATCGGGGCATCGGGCTGCAGAACGGTGCCCTCCAGCTCCGTCTGGATTACTATCGAGGCCGATTCCACGCCCAGGTGCGAAGTCCGCAAGGTCATGCCTATGTCGATCCGACCGGTTCCGGCGGCTCGGATTATGTGGTCTGCGCTGCCGGCAGTGCGCTTCGGTCTGACGAGGAGAGCTTTGAGTGCCTGACGGCCACAACGGTTTCGGCGCTTGCCACGATGAATAATCCGGGCGGCGGGACGCAATCTGATGGCCAACTGCGACTGTTTCGGCTGGCGGTGGCGGCGACGGCCGAATACACGCACTTCCATGGTGGGACGGTGGAGGCCGGGCTGGCGGCGATCGTGACGGCAGTGAACCGGCTCAACGGCATCTACGAATCTGAACTGGGCGTTGGTTTCATCCTCGTGGCAAACAATGATCGCATTGTTTTCACCGACCCGGCAACCGATCCCTACAGCAATACCGACGCGTTGGCGATGCTTTCGCAAAACCAGTCGGCACTCGATGCCCTCATCGGCAGCGCGAATTATGATGTGGGCCATGTCCTCGCGACCGGCGGTGGGGGTCTGGCCCAACTGAGCAGCGTGTGCGTGGGCGGTTGGAAAGCCCGGGGCGTGACCGGTCGGGCCAGCCCAGTCGGCGACTCGTATTACGTGGACTATTTCGCCCATGAGATCGGGCACCAATTCGGCGCGCATCATACGTTCAATGGAATCTCGGGAAGCTGCAATGTGAACAACCGCCACCCGGAGGCGGCCTTCGAACCGGGGAGCGGGTCCACAATCATGAGCTACTCGGGGATCTGTGGTGCCGACAACCTGCAGCATAGCAGCGATTCCTACTTCCACTCCGCCACCCTGTTGGAAATCCGCGCATTCCTCCAGACGACCTGCGCCGTGCCGCAACCGTCCGGCAACGGCGCTCCGTGGGTCGATGCCGGTGTCGATCGAATAGTCCCCGTGGCCACTCCGTTCGTCTTGAATGCATCGGGTGGCGACCCGGACGGGGATGTGCCGAGCTACTGCTGGGAACAAATCGATCTGGGGAACGCCGAACCGTTGGATGGACAGGATCACGGCAGTGGTCCCTTGTTTCGCTCGTACGCTCCGTGGCCTGCTTCCTCACGTCATTTCCCGCGGCTGGACAACGTGCTGCTGAACATCGCATCTCCTGCCGAGGTGCTTCCCGCCGTCGCGCGCCCAATCCATTTTCGGGTGACGGCACGGGATCAGCACGCTGGCGCCGGCGCATGGGCCATGGACGAGACGCTGGTTACGGTAACCACGAATGCGGGGCCCTTTGTCGTGCTTTCTCCCAATGCCGCGGTGGAATGGTCGGGCAATCAGATCATCGCCTGGGACGTGGCCGGGACAGACCTGTCGCCGGTTGGCACGCTGTTGGTGGACATTCTACTTTCGACGAATGGGGGGTATGACTTCCCGATGGTCCTCGCGCAGGCAACGCCCAATGACGGATCCGAGACGGTGAAGTTGCCCGACGTGTCCATCACGCGGGCCCGCATCAAGATCCAGGCGTCCGACAATGTCTTTTTCGACGTAAGTGATGTTGATTTCACGATCGTTCCGGGCGCCGGTTCCGGATTGGCGGTCGTCACGGAGACGCACCGCTTTACGAACGCGGCATCGGTGTTGATTCCCGCTGTCGGATCCAAAGGCAACGCCAGTGTGTTCCCGCTTTCCTTGACCGTCAGCGGTGTGGATGGCGAGGTCGAGGAGGTGGCGGTTTCACTGCACGGCTTAACGCACAGCTTCCTGGATGATCTGGATATCCTGCTGGTCGGCCCTTGCGGGCAAACGGTCTTGCTGCTTTCGGATGCCAGCGGGGGGGCCGCGGGAAGCGGCTTGGTGCTCTCGTTCAGTGATCGGGGCGCGGTGTTTCCCAATGGGGGGTACGTTGTTTCCGGCGATTATCAACCGGTGAATGTCGGTTCGACCGGGGACACGTTTCCGATCGCCGTGCCCTACGGTTCGGCGATGTCGGCGTTTCGCGAGCAAGATCCCAACGGTGTCTGGTCTCTTTACCTGGTGGACGATGCCACCGGCGACGCGGGTCGTTTGACGGAGGGATGGTCGATGAACATTCAGACGCGGCGCACGGTGATGCAGACCAATCAGCCTCCGACGATTGCTCCAAAGCCGCGACAGTACGTTCATGCAGGCGCGCTGCTGGTGGTCACGAACGAGGTGGTGGATCCGGACGGCGACGGTTCATTGACGTTCGCTCTTCGACCGGACGCGCCGGCGGGCGCGGTATTGAACCCGAGCGGCGTGCTTACCTGGACGCCGGCGCCATCCCTGAGCGGGACGACTCATCATTGCGGGCTGATCGTCACCGACTCAGGAACTCCGGCGATGACTGTTGAAGCGGAGTTTGAAGTTGTCGTGGTCGGGCCGCCTGTGTTGTCTTCGCTGCGGGTGACCAACGGGATTGCCCACTTGTCTTGGAGTTCCGTGCCCAGCGGATCCTACCGCGTGGAGTGCAGTGAAGATCTGGCCGCAGACAGTTGGACGCTGGTAGGCGATGGGGTGGATGCCAGCGGGTTCACCGCGGAAACCGCCTGCCCGGCGGGCGCCTTCGGGCAACGGTTCTTCCGGGTCATGGTTGAGCGGTAGCCGCGTTGGTGGTGGTCCCGCCTGGGGACAGTACATTCGTGGGGTTCAGAGACACGCGATGGATGGAGACCCGCTCCAGATCATCCTCACCCAACTGCAGTAGGGCGGCATTCTGGTAGGTCTTCATGTCCAGTTTGACCGGCAAGGAATCCGACTTGCGGCGCAGTTGTTCGAGGAGTTGGATCGCGAGCAGGTCCATGGCGACTGGATCGGTGCCAAAATAGATTTCGTTGGCCACTTGGGAGTAATGCAGCAAGGTGGCCTCCTCGCCCTCATACTGGCAGATGAGGGCGTCCGTGATACACAGCGCCACCCGATCTCCCACGCTGCGCATGGCGTAGATTTCCGGCAGGACCCACGATAGCGTCGATGGGTTCGTCTCAAATCGCCAGGTGTTGTCCATCGCTCCCAAGGATAGGCTGTAAAGATGACCGGTCACCCCGGCGCTGTGCTTGTTCGACGCCGGAACGATGCTGATGATGCGCGTGACGCTTGGACCCAGCAGTTTGGTCACGAAGGATCGCCGCCCAACACCCTCCTCTTTGCGTGCGAATTCGAGGTCCCCAAACCGAAGCCCCGTAACCAGTGCAAACTCGTAGAAATCTTTCTCGTCGTAGCCTGCTTGTAATGCGCCCGCCAGCCGGATGCCCAGGGACTCGGCCAGTCGACCGTAGCCGGCTATGCGGAGATCGGTTTCCGAATGGTCCCAGACCACGATGTTGGTTGGAAGGACGCCAGCGGATAGCAATCCCTGCACGACTGCTGCGACCACCGGGATTCTGGTGCCCGTGTTTGGACCTGGGGAGGAATAGACTTTGATTGCCACGACGTCGTTCGATCCGGCCACCGTGCGCCAGGCTGCCGCTGCGCTGGTGGTCCCCGTCAACTCCTTCATGCCCCGTTGGACCATTGCCTGCACCCGGTCGGACTGAGGTAGTAGTTTGAGCGTTGCCTGCGGATCGGTCACCACCACAACCGGACGGTTGGTGAGGGCGGGTGGTGCGCTGAATTCCAGAGCAAAGGCCATCGGTGCAAAGAGCAGCATGAGCGCTGCGCCTGCCCCGCGGATGCAGATCAAACGACAACGGTTCAGCAATGGTGCGTTCCTTGACAGCGGCACGGCTGAATGATAACACCGCCAGAAATGCTGACAAAGGAAAAGCAGGCCGCGTGGGGCCTGTGCTTTGCCGGGGTGATTTCGCTCGCTGTGCTGGCAGGTTGCAGCCCCGCCGGTTCGGACGCCTTGCTGAACGGCAAGCGATTGCTGGATCGCGGACAGCCTCTAATGGCTGTTCGAAAATTTCGGGATGCGACCGTGTCGATGCCTACCAATGCCCTGGCGTGGGGGTATCTCGGCGTCGCCTACCACCAGGCGGGCTCCGTCTCGAATGCGATGGAGGCGTACTCCCGGTCGTTGGCACTCAGGCCCGATCTTCCCGAAATTCGGTTTAGCCTCGGATGCCTTTGGTCGGAGCAGGGGGAGTGGGGCCGAGCACGGGACCAGTTGGCAGCGGCAACGGTACCTCAACCCCGAAATGCTGCCGCCTGGCATCGGTTGGGCGAGGCGCAACTGCGACTCGGGCAGTCTGGAGACGCCGCGCGGACCTTGCAAGAATCGCTAAGGCTGGATGCCCGTAACCCGGACGCATGGAACTGGCTGGGGGTGGCTCAATTGCAGCAGGGCCGGACGACGGAGGCCGTTAGCTCGTTTCAAGCTGCCTTGAGGCTTCGCACCAATCACGGTCCTGCCCTGCTCAATCTGGCCATCATCCATCAAACCAAGCTCAGTCAGCCACAGAAAGCGATCGAACTTTACCGTCAGTACCTGGCCTTTCTGCCCAACGCCAGCAATGCACAGCAGGTCAGGCAGGTGCTGGCTCGTCTACAGGATCAAGGCCGACCGGTCCCCCAAACCGTCTCGCTTGCTGAAAAGGCCAAACCCGCCCCCGATCGTTCAGCAGATGCTGAACTCGGACCGGGTTCAGACGCCCGAACCGGGCCCAGCGGGCTCTTGCCGCGATCCGTTGCAGGTACAAACCCGGTCCCGCGCTTTGAGCCTATCGTCTCGTCTCCCGTCCCTTCGGATCGCGTGATGGCCGAACGCAAGCCCGGCGTCGAGCCCGTCCCGGAATCCGTGAGGGTGGAACCTGCGCCGACCATCGCCTCAACTGCGCAGTCTCCGTCCTCGCCTACCCCTGCGCGCACGGTCGTCGTCGTGACAGCGCCTTCGGAGGAGACATCAGTCGAAGCCCCCTCTGGGGGTCGATCTTCTGCGCCAGGGAACAAGGGATTTTTTGCCAAGATCAACCCAATGAATCTTTTTCGTAAGCGATCGGAGCAGAAGCGGACGACGCCGCTGCCGCCGCGGTCTGCCCTGCTGGATCAGAAGGAAGCTGCCCCCCCTGCCTCCTTGGCTGTAGAGCCGCCAAAGTCCCGGCCCACGCATAAGCCTGTGCAGGTTGAGGTGGTCGATGCCGGCCGGTTTCTTCGCTACCGATACCAGTATGGCGCCGCGCCGCCGGCGGGGGATGCTCAGGCTGCCTCGCGCGCCTTCGAGCAAGGCGATCAACTCAGGAAACGGGGTCGCAAACCAGAGGCGATTCGAGCTTACCGAGCTGCCGTGGAGGCGGATCCGAGTGACTTTGCCGCTCATTTCAACCTCGGGCTTATTAGTTTGGAGACGGGTGACTTGGCCACGGCCCTCCGGTCCTATGAAGCGGCTACACGGATAGACCCGAATTCGGCTGCTGCGCGCTACAATTTTGCCCTGGCTCTCAAGTCCGGCGGGTATCCTTTGGACTCGGCCAATGAACTGCTGACCCTGCTGGAGCAGGATCCCGACGACGCCCGGGGGCACTTGACCTTGGGAAATCTCTATGCCCAACAGTTTGGGGATAAGGGGAAGGCGCGGGAACACTATCTCCGTGTCTTGGAATTGGAACCGGGCCATCCCCAAGCCGGTTCCATTCACTTCTGGCTTGTACAGAACCCGCCCTAGGGCTCCGGACGCCCAATGCCGGGGCTGAGGTCCTCTGGTGGCATAACTCTGGCTGCTTGGATCCCTGACGGCCGTAACGTGATAAGAGGCCAAGTTCTGGACATCTTTATGAATTCCATATCCATGGATCAACTTCCGGTTGGATGGTTTGACCTGATTGTGGCAGCGCTCCTGGTGACGGGGGCTCTTCGGGGACGCAAACACGGGATGTCGGAACAATTGCTGCCCTTGTTGCGTTGGATTTCGGCAGTGGTGGTGGCTGCGTTGCTTTATAAGCCTGTGGGACACTTCATCGAGAATCAGACCCTGCTGAGCAAGCTGGCCTCGTTCATCACGGCCTATCTGGGCTGTCTGCTGCTGGTGTTCATCAGTTTCTCGATCATCAAGCGATTGACCGGGGGCAAGCCGATCAGCGCCGAAAAGTTTGGCAAGAGCGAATATTATTTGGGAATTTGCGCGGGCGTGCTCACGGTCGTCTGCATCCTCATTGTGGCGTTGTCCTTTTTGAACGCCCGGAAGTTCAGCTCAAAAGAAATCCAAGCCCGGCAGGCTTACGAAAAGGACGTGTATGGCAGCAGCTTCTTTCCCTCCCTCGACAGCATGCAGGCGTTTGTGTTTCAGAAATCCATGAGCGGGGCCACCCTCAAACAGAGGGCTGGAAATCTTATGATCGAACCCACTGTGGCGCAGAAGAAGGGTATCGAGCGCAAAGAGTGGAGCATGCCATAGGTGCTGTGACGGGCGGTGTGTTGGGAGGTTGACATTCCAGCTTTGCCGGAGTTGGCTTCGCCTTGATGGGCGGACTGGTGGACAAGTCACTCCTGGAGCGGATTCGCTCGGCCAATGACATTGTGGATGTCATCGGGTCCTACCTGCCTTTGAAGCGTGCCGGCGCCAACTGGGTGGCCCTCTGCCCCTTTCATCGGGAGAAATCGCCAAGCTTCAACGTCAATCCGCACCGTCAGATCTTCCATTGCTTTGGCTGCCACAAGGGGGGGGACGTCTTTCGTTTTGTCCAGGACTACGAGAACGTCGGGTTCATGGAGGCCATTAAACACCTGGCGGAGCGCGCCAAGATCCCCTTGGAACTCAGTCACAGCCCGGGCGCGGAAAATGTTCGTCACCTCAAGGAAGTGCTGCTCGACATGCACGACCAAGTCGCCCGGCGCTGGCAGAACGCGCTCACCCAGGAGGCCGGTGGGCAAGTCGCCCGGGATTATCTGGCCTCGCGGAAAGTGTCGGAGGATGCTGTTCGGCAGTTCCGGATCGGGTTCGCACCGGAGGCATGGGATGACACTGTCAACTGGGCCCGCGGTCGGAAGTATGCCCTGGAGGAAGTGGAAAAGGCTGGATTGATCGTTCGCCGGGAACAGTCGGACCAGTATTATGATCGGTTCAGGGGCCGATTGATGTTTCCCATCTGCGACGAGCAGGGGCGCGTGATTGCGTTCAGCGGACGGTTGCTTCAGCCGGAGGCGAAAGCCGCCAAGTATGTCAATTCGCCCGAAACACCGATCTTCTCCAAAGGCCGGGTGTTTTACGGGTTGAACCATTCCCGTCGGGCGATCTTGGAGGCTGGCGCGGCCGTGGTTTGCGAGGGGCAATTGGACTTGATTGCGGCTTACATGGCGGGGATTTGCAACGTGGTGGCCCCCCAAGGGACCGCTTTCACCGCCGAACAGGCGCGCATCCTCAGGCGTTACGCCAGTGAAGTAATCCTGTGTTTCGACTCTGACGAGGCCGGTCAGAATGCAGCCGTCCGATCCTTGGACGGCTTGCTGGAGTCGGGCATGGCCGTTCGGGTGGCTGCTCTTCCTGCACCGCATGATCCGGACAGTTTCATACAGGCGCACGGGGCTGAAGCCTTCCGCCAGTTGATTGATGAGGCGCCGGGCTTCTTTGACTGGCTGCTGGATCGGCTTTGCCGCCAGCATGGCACGGACTCGGATCGGGGGAGAATGGCCGTCGTTCGAACGATGGCCGAGACGCTCAAGAAGGCGGGCAACGCGGTGTTGGAAGACACGCACGCGCAAAAGACGGCTGGCCGACTCGGACTGGCGCCCGACGCAGTCCGGCAGGAGTTCAAACGTGTTCAGCCACCGCACAGCATGTTCCCTCAAGCCGTTCAAGCTGAGGAGGAGAAGGAGGCTCCCGAGGTGGAGCGGCCTTCACCCATCGAGCAATGGCTCCTCAAGCTCCTTCTTGCCAATCCTGAACTGGTACCCTGGGCCATCCAGCACCTTCCCCCGGAATGGATCCAGCATCCGCAGACGCGCCGCATTGTGGAATCCATCTACCGACAAGTGCAGGACGGCGAGTGGCAGGGGGTCGCAAGTCTTGTCGAGGATTTTGAGGACGAGGCCAGCCAAGCGATCATCACCGAGGCGGCTACCGAAGATCGTAAAATTCCCAATCCCGGACTCCAACTGCCGGATGTGGCGATGAAGCTTCGCAACGCAACCTTGGATGCCGAGTTGGCGGCCTTGACCCGGGAAATCGGGCGTACGGATCTCCAGGAAGAGCAACGACTCGATCGGCTGCATCGGCAACAGGAAATCCGGCGCTTGCGACGACAGTCCTTGCCACCTGTTCCAGCCTAACCCGGCGCCTCTCTGGTATCGTCGGCAACATATCCTGTACACCATTCCTGACTCCTCCTCCAGGAATGCTCCATCCAGGTTTTGCGCGTTGAATCGATGGTAGTCACCGCCTAGAATCCATGCCGTGCTGGCGCTTGCCTATATCCTCACTGCACTAACCGCCTACCTGTTGGGCTCCATTCCCACCGGATACCTGGTGGCCCGGGCGAAGGGCGTGGACATCCGGAAAGTGGGCTCGGGAAACATCGGGGCGACCAATGCGTTCCGGGTGCTCGGCAAAGCCTGGGGTGTGGGCGTGCTGTTGCTGGACTTTGCCAAAGGCCTGGGTGCCTGCTTGTCGGTGCCTTGGTTGGTGGGACGTCTGCTGGGCTTGGAAGATCCGCTCCGAGGCGCGACCTCGTTGGCGTTGGTGGCGGCGGTTTGCGCTGTGCTGGGCCACAATTTCACCGTGTGGCTGCGATTCAAGGGCGGTAAAGGCATCGCCACCTCCGCCGGGGCCTTGGCGGCGTTGGTGCCTTGGGCGCTGCTGATCGGGGTGGGCGTCTGGATCGTTTTGTTCGCCCTGACCCGCTATGTGTCGTTGGGTTCCATGGCCGCCGCCGTCACCCTGCCGGTGGCGACCTGGTTCACCACCGGTGGTGACATTGCGCTCACGGTGCTCACGACCGCCTTGGGCGTGATGGCACTTCTAAAGCATCGATCCAATCTCAAGCGCTTGTTGGCGGGAACCGAGAGTCGAATCCAATGGCGAAGGAAATCGGCATGAACCTGTATTCCTTGGGAGAACCGGTCTGATGAACGTCACAGTGATCGGCACGGGAGCCTGGGGGTCGGCGTTGGCCAAGGTCCTCCACGAAAACGGCAATGAGGTGACGGTTTGGGACATTGACACCGAAGTGCTGGAATCGCTACGGCAGGGCCGCAATCAACGCTACCTGCCTGGGGTGCCTTTGCCCACCGATTGGCGAGTCGAACCGGATTGGGACAAGGCGGTGCGCGGGCGGGAATGCCTGGTGTTTGCGGTGCCATCGACGGTGTTTCGAAAGGTCGCGGAGCGGGTGGGCGACTCGCCCGCCACGTTGATCAGTGTGACCAAGGGCATCGAGTATGGTTCGGACCAGACCATGAGCCAGGTGCTCAAGCAATGCCTGCCCAACAATCCCGTGGCAGCGCTGTCCGGACCCAGCTTCGCGCGCGAAGTGGCATTGTGCATTCCCACTTCCGTCGTTTGCGCCAGCCAATCGGAAGCCACCGCCAAAACTGTCCAGGGATTATTTCATCGTCCGGAATTTCGCGTCTACCGGTGCCCGGACATCCTCGGGGTGGAACTGGGCGGCGCGCTCAAGAACGTCATGGCCATCGGGGCCGGGGTGGGGGATGGATTGGGGTATGGTGACAACACCAAGGCAGCCATGGTTTCACGCGCGCTGGCGGAGATGCGACGGTTCGGCGTGGCGTGCGGCGCCCAGCCCGAAACCTTTGCCGGGTTGAGCGGCATGGGCGACCTGATGCTGACCTGCTTCTCCCGCCAAAGCCGCAACCGCGACCTGGGCGAGCGGTTGGGGCGGGGCGAAACCATGGAACAGGTCCTCGCTTCGCATCCGAAGCTGGCCGAGGGTTATCCCACCGCGCGGTCTGCTTTCCAGTTGGCCCGAAAGCTCCGGGTGGACACCCCGATCATGGACGAAGTGTACGCCATGCTTTATGGGGGCAAGCCGGCGCGGGAGAGCGTCCGCGACCTGCTTCAGCGCGACCGCAAGGCGGAGGATTGAGTCCTTTTGATCCACTCCGCGCTTGCACTCGTGTCGCGAGAGGCGTTGAATTTCAACATGGCCAAAGAAAGGAACGCCAGACGTTCCCGGCGCCGGCGCAGCCCGCGCCCGCGAGCCAAGGCCATCCGTCCGGCGGGCGAGGAGCGATATCGGCTGCTCTTCGAGGTCAATCCCAACGCGATGTTTGTCTTCGCCGAGGACAGCCTCCGGATTCTGGCGGCGAACGACGCCATGAGCCGGCTGTATGGCTGGTCGCGCGAGGAGTTGTTGCGCATGAAAGCGACCGACCTGCGCCCGGCGGAGGAGGTCCCCCGCTTCATGGCGGTGCTGCAACAACAACGCGGTTTGAGGGCCGCGCATGTGGGGCAATGGCGCCATTGGCGCAAGGACGGCTCCTGCTTTGAGGTCGAGGTGTCCGTCAGTTGCCTGGATTACGAGGGGCAGCAGGCGCGGTTGGTCCTGGTGCACGATATCACCGCGCGCAGACGCGCCGAACAGGCCCTCCAGGAGGAGCGCACCTTGTTGCGGACGCTGATTGACCATCTGCCGGACGCGGTGTTTGTGAAGGATCTCCAGCACCGCTTCATCACCGCCAACCAGGCCACGGCCCGACTGATGGGCGCCCGCTCGCCGGAGGAGTTGACGGGCCGTACGGATCATGACCTTTATCCGCCTGACCGGGCGCAGCAGTATTGGGCCGACGAGGAACGCATCCTGGCAACCGGCGAGCCCTTGGTCGAAAAGGACGAGCCCCACACCGATCCTGATGGCAACCGGCTGGCGATGCTCACCACCAAGCTTCCGTTTCGCAACGCGGACGGACGGATTCTCGGCTTGGTGGGGGTGAGCCGCGACGTCACCGAACGCAAGCGTGCTGAAGCGGTCTTGCGCGAGAGTGAGGAGCGCTTTCGCGTCCTGTTCGAGGGGCACGGGGCGGCCATGCTGCTGATCGCCGCTGACACCGGCGCCATCGTGGATGCCAACCCCGCGGCGGTCGCTTTCTACGGCTATTCGCGCCATGAGCTGCGATCCATGCGGATTGACCAGATCAATCAACTGCCGGCGGAAGAGATCGTGGCTGATCGTCAGAAGGCAGTCGAAGGCATCCAGAATCGCTCTGTATGCCCCCATCGCCTGGCCAACGGGCAGGGCCGTCTGGTGGAGATGTTCTCCTGGCCGGTCTCGATTCAGGGCCGGACGATGCTCTTTTCGATCGCTCACGACATCACCGAGCAGAAACGCATCGAGGAGGCGCTGCGGGCGAGCGAGGAGCGCTACCGCGTTGTGGCCGATTTCACTTACGATTGGGAGTTTTGGCTCGGGCCGGAAGGACGCTATCGCTACATCTCGCCTTCCGTTGAACGTGTACTCGGATGTCCCATTCCGCTGGATTTGTCTGCCGATGAAGTCGTTCGGTTGAGGACTCATCCGGACGACCAAGCTGCACGCTTGGAGCATCTGCAAGTCGAATTGGCTGATCATTCACCGTGCGAGATGGAATTTCGCATCGTGCGTCCCGACGGCAAGGTGCGATGGGTGCACCATGTTTGCCAGGCAATGCATGGTGATCAGGGGTGCTTCCTGGGCACCCGTGGATCGAACCGCGACATCACCGAGCGCAAGCAGGCCGAGGTATCGCTGCGCCAGAGCGAGGAGCGGCTGCGGTTGGCGGCGGCGGCCACCGGGTTCGCAAGCTATGACTTCGACCCGGAATCCCGGCGCACCATCTGGACGGGGCAGATCTACGCCATTCTAGGCCTCCCGGATACCACCGAGGTGGACTTCGATCTGTTCGCGCGCATGGTGCATCCCGACGACCGCGCGGTATTTCTTGCCATGGTGGAACGGGCGCTCGATCCGGATGGACCCGGCCAGCACCAACAAGATTACCGCATCGTCCGGACGGACGGCGAGGTCCGCTGGCTGCGCGACACGGGCCGGACACTCTTCGAGGGCAGTGCTGCCGACCGTCGCGCCGTCCGCGGAGTCGGCACGGTGCAGGACATCACGGGCCAGAAGGAGGCTGAATTACAGTTGCAACAGATCAACGCCACACTCGAACAGGAGGTGGTCGAGCGGACGCGCGCCCTTTCCGAAAGCGAACAGTACCTTCGGGCGATTGTGGATACGGCGGCGGATGGGATCCTCGCGCTCGATGCAAAAGGACGGATCGAATCCATGAATCCGGCGGCCCTGAAGCTGTTTGGCTACGGGCCGGATGAAATCGTCGGTCAGAACGTCAGTCGTCTGTTGGCGGTCGCGGGCAGGACTCAACCTTTCGATCTGAAGGCTTATCAGGAGCATGTGGCAGGTAAGCGTGTGCTGGGACACTCCATGGAGGTGTCAGGGCGGAGCAAGGCCGGCAAGGTCATCCTGCTGGATTTGATCCTGACGCCCTTTACCCACGACAGGCGTCGGGGGTTTGTGGCCATGGTGCATGACGTCACCCAGCGCAAGCGTCTGGAATGCGAGCTGGCGGAGGCGAGTGAACGCGAACGGCAGCAGGTGGGGCGGGAGTTGCACGACGAGCTGGGCCAGATCCTGCATGGGGTGCATTTCCTCACCTCGGATCTGGAGGTTCGATTGAAGCGGCAAGGCGTGGCCGAGGCGGGGGAGCTGGGGCGCATGACTCGCTTTCTGGACGAGGCGCTGGCTGCCACGCGCAGCCTCGCGCGAGGACTCCAGCCGGTGCACCCCGTGCCGGAGGGCCTGATGGGTGCGCTGCGCGAGCAGGCTGCCCGGGTCCGCAAACTGTATGGGGTGAATTGCCGCTTCCTCTGTCCGAGCCCCGTTCTTGTGCCTGATCCGACCGTGGCAACGCATCTGTTCCGCATTGCGCAGGAGGCGATCACCAACGCGGTCAAGCATTCCCGTTGCAAACGAATCCTCATCCGGCTGAAGGCCACACCGGATCGACTCATGCTTGGCATCCGGGACGATGGCCATGGACGGTTTCCCGCCGTCGGGCGGCGATCCGGCATGGGTTTGCATGTGATGCAGTTCCGCGCCAGCGCCATCAATGGATCCCTGGTCGTGCAACGCCGGGTCGGAGGCGGCACGGAAGTCATTTGCGCTGTGGAACCCATTTCCAATCACACAATGAATTCCCACACTTCCCACACCGAAGACCCAACCCCATGAGCACCCCATCCAAAGGTCTCCCCAGTCGTCGGGCCAGCAGTAAACCCTGCAAGCGCATCCTGATCGTGGAGGACCATCCCCTCATGCGGGAAGGCATCGCCAACTGGATCAACCACGATCCCGAGCTGGAAGTGTGCGGGGAGGCGGGGGGCGCCGCCGACGCGCTCCGAGCGGCGGAGAAGCTCAGGCCCGATCTGGTGCTGTGTGACATCACGCTGGCCGGACGCAACGGGATCGAGCTGGTAAAGGATCTCAAGGCGATCGATCCCGAACTGCCGGTGGTGATGTTGTCGATGCACGATGAATCGGTCTATGCACTGCGTGCCGTTCGCGCGGGTGCCCGGGGTTACGTGATGAAGAAAGTGGGCGGTGCGGAGGTGGTGGCGGCCGTCAAGCAGGTGCTCAGCGGGGCCACCGCTTTCAGCCCCGGGGTGGCCGGACAGCTCCTGGATGAGTTCGCCGGACGGGCGCGTGGGCGCCAGTCTCCGCTGGCCGCACTGACCGATCGGGAATTCGAAGTGTTCCAACTCCTCGGCGAAGGGCGGACCAACCGGGAGATCGCGCACCAGTTGAACCTCAGTCCCAAGACCGTGGAGGTCCATCGCGTCAACCTCCGCAACAAGCTCAAACTCAAGTCCACCCCCGAGCTCATCCGCTACGCGGTGCATTACGCCGAAGCCAGCACGTTGGGCTAAGCCTTTTGCCCAGTCAGGCTATCGCAATTGCCGACGGCCAATGCGGCACTTACCCAATTGCCCGCCGTCTTCCGACAAGGCAGGCTCCGTCGTATGAACGTTCCAAGTGGGGCCCGATCCGCAGTGACGAGGATCAGGAGCGCGTCGGCCCGCGGACGCCGGCGGTCCGAGCGCCGACGTGCCGTCCGTTCCGGGGTTCGGGTGCTGTGCGTCGAGGATAGCAAGACGATTGGAGACCTGCAGCGCCTCTTCCTTGAAAGTGCGGGTTACGAGGTGCTTGTCGCCGAGGATGGGAACGAGGCTTGCCAATTGCTCAGCTCCGTCGGCGCCGACGTTCTGGTGACCGACCAATCCATTTCGGGGTGGCTGGGGCATTTGCGCGCTTCCAGTCATGCCCCACCCGTTGTGCTGGTATTTGGGTCCCTCGAGTCGCTGGCCCGCGTCGAGTTGGAGCAACTTCCAGTCGCGGGATGGCTGGTAAAACCCTATTCCCAGCGACAGCTTGTCTCTGCTGTCCAGTCGGCCTTGGCTTCCCTATCGGGGCGCGCCTTGCGGAAGGCTTGCCTGCTTCATGCAGGCGTCCAGACGGCACGCAGAAACCTCGGTGAGCGAACATGGACCCCTTGATTAACTAAGGGTTTTGCCTATGACACTTCAGCAGCACTGCCAATTGTTTCGAAACCCGTTTGCGAGTAATCATGGGCTGCGAAATGCAACATCCACCCAACCAACGCACCCACCCATGCATGCACCCACCCCTGCCCATCTGGATACCAGCGCAACCCCGTTCGCCCGGAGTGTCACGCGCCACCTGCAAATAACCAACGCAACCGGATTGCATCTGCGCGCCGCCGCCGAGATCGTCAAGTGTGCCCGCGCGTTCGATTCCAAAATCACCCTGGAATATCTTGGGGTCCAAGCCGACGCGCGGAGCATCCTGTCGGTGGCCTGCCTGGCGGCTGCCGCCGGCTCCATCGTGTCGGTGAGGGCCGTGGGGTGCGACGCGTCGGAGGCGGTTCAATCGATCGCCGCATTGTTTGACAGTGGTTTTGGCGAGGAGTTCAAGCCGATTGCTGCCCATGCGTCGATGAGTTTGTGTTTCCTTTGAACACGGTGGCCGAGTCGGGCGCGCAGGGCGGGCCTCGGCTTTCAGAGGAATGGGCGGGAGCCAGGAGACGGGTGGGTGAAGGTCGAAGAACCTTCAGGTGAATTTCGAGCGTCAGTCACCATAACCCTGGGTGAGAGCAGAACAGCGATGGCGGCCGCTCGGATGGAACAAAGCGCCTTGGGGCGCGCAGCTTGGGGAGGTGAAACGGCGGATGGAATGCCGCCGCTGGCGTGAGAGCTGCGTGCCCTGAAGGCTGCGGAGTCAGAAGCTTGTTGAAGGGGTGGGGGAGGCCGTGAGGAGTCTTTGAGTCACTGCCCGTCTGCCAGGAAATCCACGGCTCGTCCAGTCAGTATCTGCAACAGCACGAGTTCAGGAATGGATGGTCATAGCTCTGTCCGAATGAACTCCAGCAACTCCGGCAGGGTCTCGGCGGCTCTGAATTTCGGGAACTCGCGCTTCACATTGTCGGGGGCATGAATGAGGAATCCGACATCCGCCTCCAGCAGCATGCCCGTGTCATTGTAGGAGTCGCCGGCGGCAATCACGTTGTAGTTGAGGAGCTTCAAGGCGGCCACGGCCTTGCGTTTCTGGTCCGTCACGCGCAACTGGTAGTTGCGGATGACATCATTCTCCACCACCAGCCGGTGGCAGAGCAGGGTGGGCCAGCCCAGTTGCCGCATCAGCGGTGCGGCGAATTGCTCGAACGTGTCCGAGAGGATGATCACCTGCGTCAGTTCGCGCAGGTGATTAAGAAAATCCAAAGCGCCTTCCTTGGGCCCGAGGGAGCCGATGACGGCCTGGATATCCGAGAGTTTGATTCCGTGCCGGTCCAGAATCTCTAGCCGGTAGCGCATGAGGACGTCGTAGTCGGGTTCGTCCCGGGTTGTGCGGCGCAGTTCCGGGATGCCCGTCCGCTCAGCCACAGCGATCCAGATTTCCGGTGTCAGCACGCCTTCCATGTCCAGGGTGACGATCGATTGTTTCATGCGGCGCGCAGCAAAGCAGGGAAGGCTTGGAGTGTCGAGCCTGTGGGAAGCGCCGGCCAGCATCGGGGCGTGATTGAAAGTGGGTGAGGGCAGGGGTAACGACCTCGCCACCGATTGCTCGGATGGCGGGTCCTCAACCTTGCCCCCAACCGCCGCTTGACGCTCAAGCGGGAGGCACCCTCACTTCGGGGGTGGTTTCTGTTCGGCCAGTGGATTCCGGTGTCGTGGATTGCTGTGTCGCCTGTCTATCTTTTGGATTCCTGTGTCGCCTGTCTATCTTGTTGTGGTTTGAGATTGGTGAGGTGAATCGGGCCTGACTTTCAAGCCTTACAAGCGCTTTTTGGCCCGGCTTTTCAGCCGTAATTGCCAGAGGCCCGACGCCGGAGGTCGGATGTCGGACGTTGCTGGTCGAAGGTCGGGCTTTGGCCGTTGGATTCCTGTGTCGCCTGTCTATCTTGTTGTGGTTTGAGATTGGTGAGGTGAATCGGGCCTGACTTTCAAGCCTTACAAGCGCTTTTTGGCCCGGCTTTTCAGCCGTAATTGCCAGAGGCCCGACGCCGGAGGTCGGATGTCGGACGTTGCTGGTCGAAGGTCGGGCTTTGGCCGCGGAGAACGGCCAGGAGCCGCACTTGTCGGTGGCACGCGGGGGAGTCGAGTAGTGCGTAGCCCCTCGAAAGCGCCGTCGTCGCTCGCTTTGCCGGCGTCCCGTCCAGGCCTCGCACCCTGCGGGTCTGGCCGTTCCTCTGATCGGTCGTCGGCACGGCTTGCGGTTGGGCGTTCGCCAGGGCTGCAGGCGCGCGCCGCCCATGCATCCCCCCGGCGCACGCTCCGTGTCACTCGCCGTGCTGCCCCTTGGCCCAAGGCACGGTTTGGCAGCCCGCCAGAAAAGGCGATATTTTCCGCGCATGAGCGTGACCGCTGAAAAAGTCGCCGAAGTGCTGGCCTTGCCGGAGCAAGACCGGGCCTATCTGGCGCGCCAACTCATCGCCAGCCTTGATGACACCGTGGATGCTGACGCCGAAACGCAATGGCAGGAAACCATTGACCGCCGTTCCCGCGAAATCGAGGAAGGCAAAGTGACCTGCCGCCCGGTGGAGGAAACCGTCCCGGGCCTGCGCGCCAAGCTCCATGCACGTCGTCAGTCATCCTGAAGCCGACCAGGAACTGGAAGCCGCCGCGCTCTGGTATGAGGAGCGGCAACCCGATATGGGCAACGACTTCCTTGACGAGTTCGAATACACCTTGCGCCGCATCGTGGCCGATGCCGGAACGCTGGCGCAAAATCCGGGGCGAGAATTGCAAGCTCAACTTCCACCGCTTCCCTACGCCATCGTTTACAGCGTGCGTGGGGACCTCCCTCACATCAAAGCCGTGATGCACCTGCATCGTCGCCCGTTCTACTGGCCGCACCGCTGAAGCCATTCCATCCTTTAGCTGCCGCGTTGTCAGCCGCCGGCCTTCGGCTACACTCCGGGCCGTATATCGGATGGCCTTTCGACTGCTCAACCTGCCGCTCTGCGCGCTCTTGCTCGGGCCGATGAGCTTGGCGGTCTGGGCGATTGCACGGACGGAAAATCGCGTCGGGGTCTCCGGTTTTTTCGTTCGCTTCCGCTTCCGCCGACCTCGCTCAAACCCTTGATGCACGCCGGGGAAGTGGCTGTTACGGCCACAATCTTGCATCGGGTGTGTGCAAATACACCTACGTCCAGAACAACCCCGTCAACTGGGTCGATCCCAGCGGCCACTGCACGCTGACCGAAGCGGTGGTGACCACGCAGATCGCCTCGATCGTCAACACGATGGCCGTTCAAAGCGGGCGCGACAACCTGACGCGAGCGCTTGGATATGGTGTCGGCTATCTCAACGGCCGCGCCCAGGAGGTGTACGAGGCCGTCGACACACTCCAGTGGGCGATGCTGATCACCGACCTGACAGCGGCTGTGAAGGTTGGCCGCGCTGCCCCGGCGGTGGTTGGCTCTGTTTGGAAGATGGCCGGGAGCGCCATCGCCAAGCTCTCCACCCTCACCCCCCGCCAATAGCTCGGCCTCCGCATGTTCGCCCCGCCCCAGACCACCCGCGCCGCCGCCCAAGCCCAAGCCCAAGCCCAAGCCCAAGCCCAAGCCCAAGCCCAAGCCCAAGCCCAAGCCCAAGCCCAAGCCCAAGCCCAAGCCCAAGCCCAAGCCCTCCTCGCCGGCACCGACGACCTGGCGTGGAAATGGGGTGGGGGCACCGATGATCTGACAACGGTGGGGGATGCAGGACAGGGGTCGCTGTAAAGACAGAAGGGACTGTTTTCCGCCAAGGAACCTTTGCGAATGAAGCCATTGGTTGGGAAGGCCGCTACGTCAAAGGCCGACAGTGGGCCGCCGAGAATCCGATCACGACCCCTGACTACGCGAAAAAGGATGGCCTGCCAGCAGAAAACACCGGCAAGCCTGACTGGTTAGTTGGTGGGCGAACACAAGGCCCATATAGAACGCACCCCGCTCCGCCAAGTCACAACAATCCTCTCAATACGGGCG
>CAVVUP010000016.1:0-20199 GCA_963751435.1 uncultured Verrucomicrobiae bacterium
CTGGTGGTGGTGATGTCGGAGTGCCGGAGGAACTCGGACGCGGCATAGATCCCCAGCTTGGTGGCAATGATGGCGCCCACTTCCTTGCGCAACTCGTGCAGCGGTTTGTGCGCCTTGATGCCTTTCTTCGCAGCCATTCGTTCAACACGTCGAAGGTGGCCTCGCAGCGGTAGTAGTTCCGAACCGAGTCGGGTCGCGGCGGACGGTCGCTGGTGAGGATGAACTGCGACCAGCGCACAGGCTTGGCACTGGGGCCGGGCTTCATGGCGCGCAATTCGGCGAGGACCTCGGCGTCCACGGTGATCGGTCGGGCGCTGTCCTGGGTCTTGAGGCGCAAGGAGTCCGTTTCCTCCAGTCGGATTTCGTTTCGGACGAAGTCCACCATGTCCCACTCCACGGAATCAATCTCGGCTTTGCGCATTCCTGCGAACAGGCCAAGCAGGAAGGCTTTGTAGGCCTCGGGCTGGGTGTCCTTGAGGTCCTTCTTGGCGGCAGCGATGAGGGCCTGGGCCTGGATGCGCGACTTGTATTCATCGACCCGCTTTCTTCGAGCTTCACTCCTGCGAATGGCAGCGGGGCCGGCAGCTTGAGGGCTTTCAGTTCAGCAACCAAGGAGTCGGTGAACAGGGAGCGCGCCGCGCGAAGGTAACTATTGACGGTGCGCTTGGCCGCGGCCTGCTTGGCGGGCGAGTGACCGGCAGCGGCAATGCGCTTGCGCTTCCACTTGTTGAGGCGGTCCAAGGTGAGGCGCTCGATCCGGATGGCGTCAATGCGGCCCACCCATGCCTGGTTGCCGCCGGTGCGGTAGTCGAACTTGCTCTCGCCCTTCTTCGGACGGATGCCGAAGGTTTCGGCGATGATGATGCGGAGGCAATTGGTGTAGTTGAGCAAGGTGCGGGCATTCAATGAGCTGGTGGCCTTCACGGCGGCGAGGTAGTCCCCCACGGTGACGTTGGTCTTGGGCGCGGCATCGCTGTCGGCCTTAAACTTGGCGAGGGTGGCTTCCCAGCCGTTGGCCTTGAGGAACGTGAAAATGTCGCGCGCCTTGATGGCAGCGGCGTCCTTGTTGGTCGTGGTGAGGGCGAAGAACTCGCGGCGCCCGGCGTGCTGGATTCGCACATAGAGGTCGTTGATCTCATGGTCGCGCCCATCGCTGGCGTAGGTGCGCCGGAACAGGCGGGATTTCCAGTAGTCGGCGTGGGTGCGGGACAGGGTGCGCTTGGCTTTGCCGGCGGATGGAGCCTGCTTTAGAAGTGGCTCAGTAGAATTTAACTGAGCCACTTCTGAGCCACTTCGGCGGTTGTGAGGGGTTGGATTTGGATTTTCCGGAGTGCTTTCTTTTGGCGCATTCATTGGCATTTTCTCCTGTATTGGTCGCACTGCGACGCAATCTCACCCAACCCGGCACCGCCGTCAAGCACAGAACTTCGGATCAAAGGGTTGGGAGTTCGAATCTCTCCGGGCGTGCCATTCGTTTGTGACCTGTTTTCAGGGCTAATTTGATGGTCTGCGGTTTCTGGTGGCAGCGCTTCCAAGGAAGCATCAGATCCAGATGTCGATCCCCCTCAAGCAGACCGTCGAGGCAAAGCCAGAATACGGCCTCAGCCTCCACCAGGACTTGAATCGCGGGACTGCAGCCCTTGAACACAACCTTTTGCAGCACACTTACCACATGCTGCTCAACCAACCCAGCCACCAAAGCGTTGATGAAAGAACTGTTGGCATTCCGGACGCCGGTGAAATCGAGGGTGAGTTCAGGGCAAATTCCAACGTATGGGTCAATCCGCGCCATGCGAAATTGCGCGGCGCTGGGTGTCCATCCTTTAGGATGCGGGACGGCCCTGAACACGCTAAATCGTGCACACCCAACCGGCGTTGCGAGCTAACATGAGAAGTGCTGCAGGATGCGGCTTGCATACAGCCTTGGGCGTGCGAGAGTCGCACCGCGAGCGCGACAGCAATCAGGGAAAAGCGGCAGACGACACTCCCAGCAGACGTCTGCGAGCCGTTGGGAATCAAGCCGGGCGACCAAGTGGAATGGCGTGCTGAAGGTGGGGAAGTTAGGGGTAAGAAGCTCGCTACGCAAAAGGTGCGTGAGGCGAGGGCTCGCCTCGTCAAGCGCAGTGGTGTGCTGATCTTCGAGGCGCCGGGGGTGACCATCTCCCCGGATGACATCGGGCAGGCCATTCGTCGGGAGAGGGATAGCCGTTGAAACTTTTTTGGGATACCAGTGCGGTCATCAATGCGGCGGTGTCGGCGGAAGTGTTCAAGCGCAGGGAGGAAGGGGAGAACTTGTCCCGGCTTCACATGCTCAACGAGTTCTTTTCGACGATGACCGGGCGGAGCATTGAGACGGTTGACACGGCTGGTAACGCGGTGCGAGTGACCTTCTCAGCGGATGACGCGGCGGAATGGCTGGCGGCGTTCTGCGAAGGCTTCCTCTGGGTTGACCTCGACCCGGCAGAATGGTTTGAGGCCTTCAGGCGAGCGGGGCGGATCGGCATCCAGGGGGGAGCGGTCTATGATTACGGGCACGCGCTGGCTGCGATCAAAGGCGGCGCGGATATCGTCCTGACGCGCAACCCCGAACACTTCAACAAGGGCAGAATCGGCGCCGCAGCGCTTGCCTGGCCCTAAAACACCTGCTCCCGATGGTTCGGAGGGCGCAGTGCAGCATGGACTGAAAGAGGGCGTCCAGGGGAAGGCGGGCCCGGCCTGCCGTAGCTGCACGATGGGTGTTCGCACTCATAGTTGACTCTCGAAGGCACGATGGAGCATCAGAACTCCTGATCCCGAGGAATCGGGGTGGGCCGTTCCTGCTACCACCACGAAGATAGACCAGGTTGAAAATCAACGGGTTACATCGTAGGTCCGGCGCAACCGGATCAGGAAGATTCGTCGCCACCCGCCCATCCACGCTCAGGGATCAGGAGTTCTGAGGCTTGATCAACTGCGGGGTGAACGGATTCGACAACAAGCTGCACGCCCTGCATGCTGGGGCCGTCATGGCCAATGATTTCCAGCAACTGCTCGATGCCACCATCCATCACCTGGAAGATCTCAAGACGCGCGGCGCGCGATTCGTAACAGCGGACTCGCGAACCCTGAACGCGCTGCTCCAACCGCCAGCGATCGCCCCCACCTCCCCACCGGCCGCGACCTCCGCACAGCCCGCACCGGCTGCAGACCCGGTGCGCAAGCCGACCCCAGAGGCAACGGCGCCACCTCGGATCGCGCCCCCCCCACCGCGAGAGCCGTCACAGCCAAGGATCAGCTCCTGGCGCAGTTGCGCGAACGGGCGTTGGGTTGCACGCGCTGCCCAAACCTGGTGCGTTCCCGAACGCAGGTGGTATTCGGTGTCGGCAATCCGAACGCCGAGCTGATGTTTGTCGGCGAAGCCCCGGGCGCCGATGAAGATGCCCAGGGCGAACCGTTTGTCGGTCGGGCTGGTCAGTTGCTCACGAAGATCATCGAGACCATGGGGTTGAGCCGGGACCGGGTTTACATCGGCAACATTCTCAAGTGCCGGCCCGACATGCCGGTGGACGCGCCCGGCAACCGCAAGCCGACCCCGGAGGAGATGCAGACCTGCATTCCGTGGCTGCTGGACCAGATCGGGATCATCCAGCCCAAAGTCATGGTCGCCTTGGGCGCCACGGCGATGGAGGGACTCCTGGGGGGCAAACCCGCCATCAGCCAACTGCGCGGGTGCTGGCACGAGTTCAAAGGCATCCCGCTCATGCCTACCTTTCATCCCTCCTACGTGCTGCGTGGAAACGACATTCACAAGAAGCGGCAGGTGTGGGAGGACATGCTCCAGGTCATGGAAAAGCTCGGGATGCCCATCAGCCCCAAACAACGCGGGTTTTTCCTGAAGAAGTAGCCGGGGGTGTCGGCCATCCCCCCTGAACCGCAGGGGAGGAAAACGCCGAACGTTCAACGCTCAACGTTCAACCTCCGAGGGTTTGCCGTTCGGCGCCGCATTGAACGTTGGAAGTTGGACGTTGAACGTTTCAGGGGTTCAAAGCGCGGACTTTGGTTCCGGGAATTCTCCCCCCAGACACGCCCACCCCATTGTTGAATGGTCCTGCGGCGACGTCATAAGACAGAATTGATTGGTTCGACAGGCCGCAGCCGCACAGTTCGGTCGTGCGCGGTTGGTTTGCAAGGGGATCCACGCCTTGTCACCTGGGGCCAAGAACCGTCAAGTTTTTGACAAAATTGGTGGATATCCTTGGAGTGGGTCGGGCGGTCTAATTGTGTTGGAAGCGTTGAGGTGCAGCATGGTGCTGCTGGCTTCCACTGACGTTGTGCCACATTCACAGGTGCCCGCTGCCGGGAGTCGCCGTCCGGCAGGATCATTATTGAGGCAACAGGGGGCGTGGGGACATTGCCAAACGAGTCGTTGCATTTCTTCCTCCGGGATTGAAGCTGACGGCGGTCCTACCCATTCAATCGTGCACTTGGGGGAAGTGGTGCGTCTGGCGATGACGGTGCTGCCGGCGTCAAAAGGGGCCCTGCAGCGTCAGGTCGAGGAGGGGATCTGCGCCATTCGGGGCCTGCTTGGGGCGCAACCGACGCGGATGGTTCTGACCGGACTGACTGTTTTCCTGCGAAGTGCGGAGGACCGCCCGGCGTGCGAGCGGATGTTTGAGCAGGCGTTTGGACCGGAGCTGCCAGTCATGCATTTCGTCTATCAGGTGCCGGGTTCGGGGGCGGCGCTCGCGATTGAAGCGTGGGGTATCGGCGGTCCCGGGGTGGCGGTGGAACATCATGGCCCCCGTTCGCTCTCGGTCAGCTACGCCGACATCCGGTGGATCCATTGTGGCGGGATCGAATCAAAGGCGAACGTTCCGGGCGCGCATGAGCAGACCCTCGGTGTGTTGAATGGACTGCAGCGCGAGTTGGAGGCGGCGGGGGCGGCGTGGGAGGACGTGGTTCGCACGTGGTTCTACCTGGGCGACATCACGGGCCCCGACCCTCATGGACAGCGCTACAGTGAGTTAAACCGCGCCCGCAGCGAGGTGTTTGAGTCCGTTCATTTTGGACAGACCCTGATGCAGGGTCGGAACAGTCACAAGTTGTATCCGGCCAGCACTGGCATCGGCATGACGGGGCGCGGCTTGGCCGGGGGCTGTCTGGCGTTGCAGACCCGCCGGGCCGGGGCGCACCTGGTTGCATTGGAGAATCCGGGTCAGACCCCCGCATATTGCTACGCGCCGTGCTACTCACCGCACTCGCCGAAGTTCTCCCGTGCCATGTCGGTCTTGCTGGGGGACTACGCCACCACGTGGATCTCAGGCACGGCCAGCATTGTGAACGCCGAGAGCGTCTTCCCCGGCGACATCGAGCGGCAGACGCACCAAACCCTGGACAATATCGAACGGCTCATTGCCCCCGAGAACTTCGCACTCCACGGCGTGCCACGGGCGGGCGCGACCCTCGCGGATCTGGCCAAAGTCAGGGTTTACGTGAAGCGGATGGAGGATTATCCGCGATGCCGGGCCGTGTGCGAACGGCGGTTGGGTCTGGTGCCGGCGATTTACACCGTCGCCGACATCTGCCGTCCCGAGCTTCTGGTGGAGATCGAGGGCGTGGCATTTTCTCCGTTGAGTCCGCCTTGCGCCACCGGCGGGGAGGTGCCGGAATGAATCCCAGCCTTGCAAACAGGCGCCTCGATGAAGGAAGCACCGTCTGCGTCCCCGGCGCTTTTCATTGCGGCCGGAAACTCGCGGGTGCTTCGAACTGCGCGGCACGGTTGAACAGCGATGCCAATCCCCCGCACTTCAAGGTGCTGCGCACAGCAATGCTCTCCGGCGCTCTGGGTCTGGTGATCTTCATTTGCGGGATGACAATCTCCGGGGCCGCCGAGGACCTGGCGGCCATTTACGAGCAGGGGCCGGCCCGCCTCGAAGGACGCGCCCGGACCGGAGCGCCCTCGCCGAGCGAACAGATCGACGCGCTCGTGTTCGCGCAGTGCCGCGCAAAGAACATCGAACCGGCCAACCTTGGTTCCGACGCCGTGTTTCTTCGCCGGACCTATCTGGACGTCATCGGCACGCTGCCCACCGGTCTCGAAGCGCAGGAGTTTCTTCGGAGTACGGACCCGAATAAGCGTGAACTGTTGGTCGATCGCCTGTTGGCGCGGGAGGAGTTCATCGACTACCAGGCAAACCGGTGGTGTGACCTGTTGCGGGTCAAGGCCGAGTTTCCCATCAACCTCTGGCCCAATGCCGTGCAGGCCTATCACCGTTTCATCCGCGACAGCATCAAGACCAACAAGCCCTATGACGAGTTTGTCCGCGAGTTGCTGACCGCCAGCGGCAGCAACTTCCGGGTCGGACCGGTGAATTTTTATCGTGCGGTCCAAAGCAGGGACCCGCAGAGTCTGGCCAGGACGGTGGCGGTCACGTTCATGGGGGCACGTGCCGAACACTGGCCGGAGCAGCGCCTGCAGGGCATGGCGGGTTTCTTCGCCCAGGTCGGATTCAAGTCCACGGCGGAGTGGAAGGAGGAAATCGTCTTCCACGACCCGTCCGGTGACACCAACGAATGGACGAAGCGGGCGGCGTTCCCTGATGGCACCCCGGCGCGGTTGGGGGTCGATCAGGATCCGCGCGAGGCGTTTGCCGACTGGTTGATCACGCCCGAGAATCCCTGGTTCACGCGCAACATCGCCAACCGCGTCTGGTCGTGGTTGCTGGGGCGCGGTATCACCCATGAACCGGACGACATCCGTCCCGACAATCCGCCCAGCAATCCGGAGCTGCTGGCTTTCCTTCAGTCGGAGTTGATCGCCGCGGAATACGATCTCAAACATCTTTATCGAATCATCCTCAAATCCCAGACCTACCAACTTTCGTGCATACCGAAGACCGACACGCCGGAGGCGGCCGCGCAGTTCGCCCATTACCCGTTGCGTCGCCTGGATGCCGAGGTGCTGATTGACGCCCTCAATCAACTGACCGGTTCTCAGGAGAAGTATTCCAGTGCGATTCCGGAACCGTTCACCTTCCTGCCGGAAAACCAACGTGCGATCGCGATTCCAGACGGCAGCATCACCAGTCCGTTCCTGGAAACGTTCGGGCGACCCGCGCGCGACACCGGACTGGAATCGGAACGCAACAACACCATCACGGCGGCCCAGCGGTTGCATCTGCTCAACTCGAGTCACGTGCAGCAGAAGATCGAGCAGAGCCGGATGATCCAGTACCAGACCAGTTCCAAGAAGACCCCGCGCCAGATCGCTTCCGCGCTTTACCTGGGCATCCTGTCTCGCTACCCCACCGAGGCTGAACTCGAGACACTGGAACGCGCCCTGCCGGGGCAGTCCGGACGCGGCCGCGAGATGGCGATTGATCTCGCCTGGGCGCTCATGAACAGCGCGGAATTCCTGTATCGACACTGAACGGCATCGCCTATGAACACGCTCCAACAACGCCAGACCCGCGGGTTGCCCCGGGAAGCCCGGCAAGGGATGACCCCACCGGGAGGCGGCTTGATGTCGCGCCGCGAGGCGTTGCGTCGATGCATCTTGGGCGGGGCGGGTTTGATGCTGGTGGACGGCTGGGGCCTGCAAACCTTTGCGGCCCCACCGGCGGCCAAGGCCCGGTCGGTGATCCAGATCTGGATGTGGGGCGGGCCGGCGCACTTGGACACGTTCGATCCCAAACCAGGGGCGGGACGGGACTATTGCGGCCCGCTGGACTCGCCGGTTGCAACCAATGTGGACGGGATCCAGATCGGACAGTTGCTGCCGCGGTTGGCGAAACAAGCGGACAAGTACTCGATCATTCGCAGCATGACGCACGGGGTCAATGCGCACGAAACCGCCGCCTACATGGTGCAGACGGGGCGGCCTTCCGGCGGGCGCGATGTGTTTCCCAGCGCGGGGGCGGTAACGTCGTTGTTCAAGGGTTACGACGCAGGCTATAAAGGTTTGGTGCCGCCCTACATTGTGCTGACAGAGCCGCAGGGCCGCTTTTCGGAAGCGGGATTCCTCGGATCACGCTACAAGCCGTTTGCCACCGGGGGGGATCCGGCCAAGACACCCTTTGCGGTGGAGGGCATCGTGGCCAAAGGAATTTCCGAGGAGCGCCAGAAGCGGCGGCGCCACCTGTTGGAGCAAATGAACAGCTTGGGCGCGGTCTTGAACGGGAACGCCTCGTTGAAGGCACTATACGATTCCCAGGAACAGGCCTACGAACTCATCCTGGGCGATGCAGGGAAGTTGTTCGATCTATCGCAGGAACCGGATGCAATGCGGGATCAGTATGGACGGAACACATTCGGCCAATCCTGCCTGATGGCTCGGCGCCTGGTGGAGAAGGGCGTGCCCTACATCACGATCAACTACAAGGGCTGGGATACGCACAAGCAGCATTTCCAGATCATGAACCGCAAACTGCCTGAGTTGGACCAGGGCTTTGCCGCGCTGCTGCAGGACCTTTCCGATCGGGGTCTGCTCGGAAGCACCATCGTGTGGTGGAGCGGCGAGTTCGGTCGCAGCCCCAAGGTGCTCTGGGAGGCGCCCTGGAATGGCGGGCGCAATCACTACGGCAAAGTGTTTTCCGCGGTGCTCGCCGGGGGCGGGTTCAAGGGCGGACAGGTCATCGGGGCGTCCGACAGCCGCGGCGAAACGGTTCAGGATCGGCCGGTTTATCCCGTGGATGTCATTGAAAGCATCTACTTGCAGTTGGGCATCGACTTGAATGCCCGATTGCCGCATCCGCAAGGACTTGATGTTCGCGTGGCACCCTCGGAAGCCGATGGCCTCCAGCGGGGTGGGCGGTTGACGGAAATCCTGTAGACCAAGGTCCGCCCGTGAAACCCATTCAACCGAGAGCTGCTTTGAACCTGGCCACGTCTTCCGGACACTGGTTTCAGAGGGGAGGACAACGTTTGGGGCTTGAAGCAGGTTGGGTGGCCTTGTTGCTGTGCGTGCTGGCTCCATCGGTGCTCGCCCAAAAGGAACCCCACCTTGGCTACGCCTATCCCGCCGGCGGATCGCAGGGGGCCACCTTTCAGGTGATCCTCGGCGGTCAATACCTGGCCGGCGCCACAGAGGTGGTTCTGTCCGGCGAAGGAATCGATGCCACGGTTCAAAGCTACGATCGACCGATGCCACAGAAGCGCGTCAATGAGATCCGGGAGAAGCTCCAGGAAGTGCGCACCGAGATGAAGAAGGCCCGAGAACAGGGCCAGTTCAAATCCCCGGCCGAAGGGATGCAATTGTTCCTGAAGCTGTCGCAGGAACGGGGCATGACCATGGTGGAATTGAAACAGGCGATGGAATACCGCCAGCGCCAGCAGGATCCCAAACGACAGCTCAATCCGCAGATTGCCGAAACTGTCACCTTGCGGGTCACCGCCGCGCCGGATGCCCAGCCCGGCCTGCGGGAATTGCGCCTGCTCACACGCACCGGCCTGTCCAATCCGCTGAGATTCTGTATCGGACAACTGCCGGAACTGTGCGAGCCGGTTCAGGAGTCGGAGCTGACGTGGGAGGACTTGCTCGGAACGGGGAATCGCAACCGCTCAGGCGACCCGTCGGCCATGGCTGTTCAGAAACTCACCCTGCCTGCTGTCGTGAATGGCCAGATCCTGCCCGGTGAGGTTGACCAGTACCACTTCACGGCCCGCAAGGGACAGCGGTTGGTGGCTGTCGTCAGTGCACAAGCCCTCATCCCATACCTCGCGGACGCCGTTCCTGGTTGGTTCCAGTCGACCTTGGCGCTGCATGACTCCAAGGGCAATGAGGTGGCGTATGCGGACGACTTCCGGTTCCATCCCGACCCGGTCCTGTGCTACCTGATCCCCAGGGACGGCGATTACACCTTGAGAATCAGGGACTCGATCTATCGCGGTCGGGAGGACTTCGTTTACCGCATGATGCTGGGCGAATTGCCGTTCATCACGGGCATCTTCCCGCTGGGGGGCCGGGCCGGGGAGAAAACCGGGATTGAACTCACGGGATGGAATTTGCCCACCCACAAGCTCACCGTTCAGGGGCCGGCGACCGGGTCGGGAGCCGTCCAGGTTCGCGTCGAAAAAGACGGCCGCCAATCCAACCAGCGCCCGTTCGCCACCGGTTCCCTCCCGGAGGCGTTGGAGCAGGAGCCGAACAATCTGGCCCGACAGGCGCCGCTTGTCTCGTTGCCCATCGTGATCAACGGACGGATTGACCAGGCCGGAGACTGGGATGTGTTTCGGTTTGAGGGGCGGGCGGGACAGGCGATTACGGCCGAGGTTTTTGCCCGACGGTTGGATTCCCCCCTGGACTCCATCCTCAAGCTGACCGACCCCTCCGGCCGGCAGCTTGCGGTCAATGATGACCATCCGGATCAGGCGGCGGGCTTGACCACGCACCATGCGGACTCCCGAATCGAGACCGTGCTGCCCTCCGATGGGTTGTATGAGCTTTCCATTGGGGACGCCCAGAGCGAGGGCAGCGACGTTCACGCCTACCGGTTGCATATTGTCCCGACCGTGCCCGATTTTCAGCTTCGGATTGTGCCCGCCAGTCTTGCCATTCGTGCGGGGGCGACCGTTGGTGCCGCCGTTCACGTCCTGAGAGTTGGCGGATTCACCAATGATATCCGCCTGAATCTAAAGAGCGCCCCGGCCGGGTTGTCTTTGATCAATCCTGTACCTGAAAGGGCAGACGAACCGCTTCGAGTTGAAACTGAAGGCGTCCAACGCAGTGCAACCGGGTGTCTGGAACCTCGAACTCGAAGGTCGCGCAGTGGTTGCTGGTCAGGAAATCGCGCGCCCGGCTGTGCCTGCAGAGGACCTGATGCAGGCGTTCCTCTATCGCCATTTGGTGCCCTCCGAGCAGTTGAGCGTTGCGGTGTTGGGCCGTGCCTCTCCGGGTAAAGGGGGAACCCAGGTTTCCACAAAGCAGACCCAGTCGCCCAAGTAATCCCCAGGATCTTCCGAGGGGTCGGTCTGTGCCTTGAACCGCAAGGGCACGCCCCTGAAGCCCGCGCATCCGTTCTCAAGCCAGTCAGTTCCCGGACACTTTGTTTTCGTTTGAAGGCGGTGGGGCTCAGGCACTTGTGAGATTGTGTCTTGGTTGTTGCCTCAAGTTGAGACATTCCCGGCATCCTTGCTGCTCTGCCAGTTTCTGGAGGATGAAAGCAACAATGAAGTATCTGAAGCGTTATCCAAGCGTCCGTTTCGATCTGGCGGCCCTGGTATTGATTTACACCCTTTGCGTCGGGAGGTTGCAGGCAACTCCTGTGGTGGTGATCGAGTCCGGGGACTTTAGTGGGAACGTGGACACCCCCACGGTGATCTCGCCCGCACTTGAAGTGGGGACCAACCAGATCAGCGGTTCCGTGAGCTGTGCTCCGTTTGTAAACGATCAGGACTATTTTCGGGTGGTGCTGACGCCCAACACGAGGCTGGCCGGGGTGGTTCTCACCGTTCAGAATTATATGTCCACCGGCCTGCAGCCGAGCGCCGGGACTTTTGAGCTTCTTCCGGCATCGGAAGGGAACTCCGGGATGGTCACGGTGGCAGGCAACGGAACCCAGAGTATCCCGATCACCGTCGGGAACCCGGACAAGCTGATCTTCCACGCATTTGCCCCTGTTCCTTTTGAATTCGGCAATCAAACGGCCTACTCATACCAGGTGCAGTTGATCGTGGTTCCGGTCGAGGCTGTTCCCGGAACAGCCATCCATACGGCGGTGGAGATCACCTTCCCGTCGGAGGCCGGCCAGTACTACCAACTCCAATGCTCAAGCGACTTGAACTCCGACGCCTGGGCGAACCTCGGCGCACGCATCCAGGGACAGGGTGGGACCCTGTCGGCGTTCGATACGACCCGCCATGCGGGCCAACGCTTCTACCGCGTGGTGAAGCAGTAGTGGTTGGGGCTATTGCTTCCTCCGGACTGCCGCATTCACCTTCAGCCGCAGTCCATTCAGGCGGATGAATCCCGTGGCGTCGTCCTGGTTGTAGGCCTTGGTCGGATCGGCTTCCATCGTGGCGATGTGCGGGTTGTAAAGGCTGACCCGGCTCTTGCGCCCGGCCACATAGATTCCGCCCTTGTAAAGCTTCACGCGAACGGTGCCGCTGACATTCTTCTGGCTCTCCTCGACGTACGCCTGCAGCGCCAGTCGTTCCGGCGCGTACCAGAACCCGTTGTAAACCAGTTCCGCGTACTTGGGGATGAGGGCGTCGCGCTGATGCATGACTTCGCGGTCCATGGTGAGCGATTCCATCTGGCGACGGGCGTAGTGCAGGATGGCGCCCCCGGGCGTTTCGTAAACGCCGCGGCTTTTCATGCCCACAAACCGGTTTTCGACCATGTCCACCCGACCGACCCCGTGTTTGCCTCCCACCTTGTTCAGCGCCTTCATCACCTGCAAGGGGGTCATCCGTTTCCCATTCACGGCCACGCAATCGCCGCGCTCGAACTCCAGTTCCACAAACTCCGCCTTGTCCGGTGCGTCTTCCGGCAGCACTGAGAGTGTGGTGAAGTAAGCCCGGTTGCGTTTGGGATCAAAGGAGTCATACCATGGGTCTTCGAGCAGGCCGGCCTCGTACCAGATGTGCAGAAGATTGCGGTCCATCGAGAACGGCTTCTTCGCGCTGGCTTGAACCGGGATCTTGCGCTCTTCGCAGTAGGCAATCATTTCCGCCCGGCCGGGAAACTGTTTGCGGAACAGTTCGTCCCGCCAGGGAGCGATCACCCTCAGGTCGGGCGCCAGCGCCGCGGCGGTGAGTTCGAAGCGCACCTGGTCGTTGCCCTTGCCGGTGGCGCCGTGGGCAATAGCCTCCGCCTTCTCCTGCCGGGCAATCTCGATCATTCGCTTGGCGATCAGCGGTCGTGCGATGCTGGTGCCAAGGAAATACTGGCCTTCATAGATCGCACCCGCCCGCAGCATTGGAAAGATGAAGTCCCGCGCGAATTCCTCCTGCAAATCGTCGATGTGGATGTTCGATGCGCCGGTGCGCCGGGCCTTACGCTCCAGGCCCTTGAGTTCCTCCTCCTGCCCGATGTTGGCGCAGAAGGCGATCATGTCCGCGTCGTAGGTTTCCTTGATCCAAGCCAGCAGCACCGACGTGTCGAGGCCACCCGAGTATGCGAGAACGATTTTCATAATGTCCGATGGCGGACATCATCGCCGAGCCCGGCCGGTTTTGAAGCGAAAAGTGAGGGCTCGGTCCCCTTCCCCCACTCTGTTTCTTGACCACCCCAGTCCACCAGCGCGGGCGGGACGATCAAGAGAAGGATGCGGATCGCGATTTGTGCGCAACTCGCAGCCACCGCACGGTGTCCCCGCCACTTGCCTCGCACCCAGCGTGTGACTACCCTCGGCGTCCTATGGAAAACGTGGTCATCATCGGATCGGGCTGCGCGGGTTGGACCGCCGCCCTTTACACCGCCCGCGCAAACCTCAATCCTGTCGTGCTCACCGGGCTGACGCCCGGCGGCCTGCTCACCACCACCAGCCTCGTGGAGAATTTCCCCGGCTTTCCCGAGGGTGTGGATGGTTATGAACTGATGACCCGCATGCAGAAACAGGCCGAGCGATTCGGGGCCCGGACGAAGTTTGCAACGGTGGAGGCTGTGGACCTGTCCAACCGCCCGTTCGCCCTGACGGTGGACGGCGAGTTAATGCAGACCCGGACGCTGATCATCGCCACGGGGGCGGGTCACCGGCACTTGGGCCTGGAGAACGAACATCTGCTCGAGAAAAAGGGCGTGACCTACTGCGCGACCTGCGACGGCGCACTGCCCATGTTCCGCAACCAGCCGGTGGTCGTGGTGGGCGGGGGCGATTCCGCCTGCGAAGAGGCGATGTATCTGACCCGCTTTGCCTCGACGGTTTACCTGATCCATCGCCGCGACCAATTGCGCGCCTCGAAAATCATGGCCGAGCGCACCCTGGCCAATCCAAAGATCAAGCCCGTCTGGGATACGGTCGTCACCGACGTCCTGGACGTGAAGCAGGACAAGGTCACCGGTGTGACGTTGAGGAACGTGAAGACCCAGAAGGAAAACACCCTGGATTGCGCGGGTGTGTTTGTGGCCATCGGCCACGTGCCCAACACCCACCTCTTCAAGAACGTGCTGGACCTGGACGAGGCGGGATACCTTCTGCCCATCAAGGGCGCGGGAACCAAGGTGCCGGGAGTGTTCGTGGCCGGCGACTGCTCGGACCGCGTCTATCGCCAGGCCATCACCGCCGCCGGCATGGGGTGCGCCGCGGCCATCGAGGCGGAACGCTTCCTCGCGGCCGACTGAAGTCCACGGCGAATCTCCCCACCTCGCAGCAGCGGACGAAGGTTTCGGTGACGGATTTCAATTCCTCCCACCCCGCCTGAATCTTCTTCGCCTCCGCACTGCTCACGTCATTGTCGGCTGCCGCACTGGCAATCACCGCCAGTTCTTGAATCACACCGATTCCAATCCTCCCGACAATTTCTAGGTGCGCTCTCGCCGTCTCCTTGATATGACCTCGTCGTGTTCTGCAGGTTGGACGGCAGAACGACGCGTTGCAAAGTCAGGCGAAAGGAACCTATGATGGAATCAAGCTCATCGAATGTCTTCGGTGGCATCGTGCTGATCGGCGGGGTGATCGTCTGTGCGGTGATCGGGCTGGCGCTGCTGGCCTTTTGGATCTGGATGCTCATCCACGCCCTGACCAACAACGGATTAACCGGCTCGGAGAAGATCGCCTGGGTATTGGTCATTGTGTTTGTGCAGATCATCGGCGCGATCATTTACTTTTTCGTGGGCCGGACGAAAGCGGGGTTGCCTCCCCCAGGCCCGATTCGCCCCGGTTAAAACAACTCTCTGCCAACGGATATGTTTCGCATTTTCCTGCTGGCTGTTGCCATTGCCGCCGCCCTGTTCTGGGCGGCGATGATCGTGGATGCCGTGACCAACAAAGGCGTCAGCGACACTGAACGGCTGATGTGGGTGCTGGTGGTCATCCTGCTGAGCCCGGGAGTTCCCTTGGGTGCGGTGATCTATTTCCTCTACGGCCGCCCCAAACGGCGGCTGGGTATGGGGTGCGTGACGGAATTGTAACCACCGGAGGGTTCAAGCGGCGGTGCGAGTCTGAAACTGGCTGGAATGGTTGATCTGGTTCCAGCATTCGTCCCAGCGATTTCCGAGTAAGGCGCAGCGGAGGGCGAGGATATTCTCGGCCCCGGATTGCGACCAGAACATCCCGGATTGTTTGAGCCGTTTGCCGATGACGGCGCGGCAACCGGCTTCCACGACGCCCGATCCATAGAAGAGCCCCTGTTGGCGAAAGGTTCCGTAGCGCATCTTGTCCTTGTTGTTGTCGAGGTAGCGGAGGTTCTCCTGAATCTTCTGCCGCGTGTCAGCGGAGAGTTCCCCCAGTTGTTCGGCCCGGCTTTTCATGGTGTCGATGACCGCCTGCACTTCATCCCGTTCCATCTGCTCCTTCCAGTGCTCCTGCATCCGAACGGCCCACGGGCTGTCCTTGCCGTAGAGCAATTGGCTCAGTTCGTGGAGGTATTCCATCATGTGATAGAAATCCAAGATCAGGATGGCCAACGGAAAATGCGTTCTGGCCAGTTCCCAAATCCAGGCCGCCCCGTCCCCAATAAACACGACCTTTTGAGATTGGCCGATGCCCCGACGTCGGGCTTCATCACGCAGCAGCGGAGCAAAGTTCTCCACCGATGCGAGAGTTCCCACGTAGCTGGTGGATTGGTAGTCACGCATCGGCCGGCCCTCCTGGTCCGTCTGGGTCTGGGAGAAGACGCACCCCAGCTTGACCTCCCGAGTCTTGGCGGTGCCATCGACCTGCTTGCCTTTGCGTCCTGCCAGTTCCTCGGCCACCATGGGGATGCCGGTGCCATCGGCTTCCACGTAGCAGATCGGCATGGGCTTGGCCTGGACCTCCGGGCTGGTGAGCTTGAGTTGAGCGGCGATCTTCGGGCCGCTCTGGGCCACCAGTCGCTGGATCTGCCGTCCGTCAATCTGGATCCCTGCCAGTTCCTTCAAGTCATCGCTGGCCGCCTCGAACCCCTCCCGGGCAGCGGCTCGGCTGGCCAGCCGAACCAACCCCGGAGAGGCGCCCTCGAACAGGCCCAACGCGTCGTCCAGCGGACAGCGCCCCTGCTTGTCCTTGGGCGAGTAGAGGTAGTCCCGTTGCAGTCGGATGGAACCGAAGATCGTCTCCACGCCGCGCGGTCGGTCGGCATGACACTTTTCGCCCTTCTGCGGCTGGGCCAGCGCCAGCCCATCGGCCACCGACTGCACCAGCTCTTCCAGCAGCGCGCGGCCATCCTGGAGCAGCGCCTGGCGCAAACCTAACTCGACGGCTTCCAGATTGTTTACTCCCTGTTGGGCCCATTGCCGACGGACGAGGGCTAGGAAGGCCTGGGTCTCCCGGAATCGTTCTTCCTGGCACTCGGAGGGTTCGAGACGTTTTTTTTACTGTCGTCGGCCACGCATTCCAACTGGGTGATTTGATCGGAGAGCGTGACGAACTCTTCAGCCAGGCCATTAAACCGCCGGAAGTTTTCAACGTGCTGTCCGACCTGCTCGGCGTCCTTGGAGGCAATCCGCTCGGAGCACTTCCTGCCCTTGAAGGAGGATTGCAGGACGAAGTAAGGACCCGCCTGGATGACCTTGCCATCCCGGCGGGATTTGAAGAACTGGCGGCTGAGTGAACCACGCCGCAAGTGGTCGATCTGCTTCATGCGCTCAAGAACGGCATCGCGTTGGGAACGGAGGGATTGGATGGAATCTGGCATGGCTGCTTGTATCCTACAAGATACAATCTAGCAACCCAAAAATGGGCGCGCCACGAAGCGCGCCCATCCTAGGTCACTTTTTTGTCATGCACCCCTGGGTATGTAGCGCGCCTGTTCCGGCTGGACAACGCCCTTCGATTCCGACAAAACCCGATCCATGAATACGCCCCCCCTACAACCCGAGAAGCGTCGCAAAGGCTGTCTGTTCTACGGCTGCCTCACACTGGTCATCCTCTGCCTGGCGGTGCTCGTCGGCGGCGGGCTCGGCTTGTATCTCCTTTACCAGAAGGCCGAAGCCGTCGCGGAGAAGTACGCCGCGACGGAACCGATGGAACTGCCCCAGGTCCATTACACCCAAGTTGACCAGGACCTGTTTCAGGAACGTCTGAAAACCTTCGCCGACGGCCTGGCGCAAGGGAAGCCCACGGTACCGCTGACACTCCAGGGCGAGGACCTGAACCTGTTGCTCGCCTCGTCCCCCGACCTGAAGGTCTTGTCCGAGGGCGTCCGGCTGAAGGTCGAGGGTGACGAGGTCAAGGGGTTGGTCAGCTTGAGACTGGGCGATCTCGGATTCCCGTTCTTCAAGGATCGTTACATCAACGGCGAGATTTCCTTCCAAGTGTCGCTGGCCGACAGCCGGCTCACGGTCTCGCCCAGGGAGATCCGGGTCAATGACAAGCCGTTGCCCGGGGAATACCTGGCTGCGATCCGTCAGCACAACTTCGCCGAGAGCGCCAATCAAAACCCCGACCTGAAACAGACGCTGGACCAGATCGAGAGCATCGAGGTCAAGGACGGCGTCGTGAAGGTGGCGCCCAAGTCAGTGCCATAGCGCACGCCTCCCGCCGGTGCTACCGGGCATCGCCAAACAACCGTTGGTGGTCGAGCATGGCGTAGCGGTCGGTCATGCCGGACAGGTAATCGCACACCGCGCGGTGAAGGCCATCCTGGCGGATGCGCTTGCGACTCAGCGCCCCTAACTCCCGTGGATGCGCCAGGTAGTGCTGGAACAAGGCTTCCAGCATCCCGACGGCCCGCATGTTGGGCTCGTGCACTTCCGGATTGTAGTAAAGGTTCCGGTAGAGATAGCGGCGCAACTCCTGGTTCTGGCGCCTGCGTTCCGGGCTGTGTTGCACCAGCGCCCGGGCCAGCCGGCGCACATCGTCGGCGCTCTTGACCCGGGCCCGGCGGATTCGTTGTTCGGTGGATTCGACCACGTCCTTGACCTGGAGATCAATGATGCAGCGGATGATGAAATAGCGTCGGGACTCCTCCGGGGGCTGGCCGTAGACCCGTTCGATCTGTCTGGAAGCGTAACGCCAGAGGCTGACGTGCTTGCGCAGATCCGCCTCGGACAGTAATCCGGAGTCCAGTCCGTCGTCCAGGTCGTGACTGGAATAGGTGATCTCGTCGGCCAGGTTGGCCACCTGCGCCTCCAGGGATGCGGACCTGGAATCAAACCCTCTCCGGCCGGCCGGATGATCGTAGGCAGTCACGTGCTTGGCGAGGCCTTCGCGGACTTCCCAGCTCAGGTTCAAGCCGGCGAACCGCGGGTATTTCTGTTCGAGGTGCTCGACGATGCGCAGGCTCTGCTGGTTATGTTCGAAACCGCCGTGTCCTTTCATCAAGCGGTTCAGCCCGGTCTCCCCGCGATGGCCGAAGGGCGAATGGCCCAGGTCATGGGCGAGGGCGATGGTTTCTGTCAGGTCCTCATTCAGGCGCAACGCCCGGGCGATGTTCCGGGAAATGGCGGCCACCTCCATGCTGTGCGTCAGGCGGGTCCGCAGATGGTCCCCGGTGCCATTGAGAAAGACCTGGGTCTTGTACTCGAGCCGTCGGAAGGCGCGGGAATGAATGACCCGATCCCGGTCCCGCTGGTAATGGGTGCGCCATTCCGGCGGTTCTTCCCGGTGCGCGCGACCCCGGGTGTCGGCACTCAACTGGGCGTAGGGCGCGAGCACCATGCGCTCGACCTGCTCCAGCTCTTCCCGGGTGCGAGGCATGAGACGTGGCGGCGGTCAGGCCCGAACCAGATCGTCGGCCGAGAGTCCGCGGAACTCGAACAGCCGCCGGATGGTGTCCTCGATCAGATTGTTTGGACAAGAGGCGCCGGCGGTGATGCCGATGGTGACGTCGCCAGAGGGCAGCCAGTCGCGCGATTCGACTTCCTCCTGCAGATGCAGGTTGTAATGCCGGATCAACCGATCGGATTCCATCTTCCGCGCGTTCTTGATGAAGTAGGTGGGCAGTTTGGCTTCCCCCATCTCAGCCAGGTGCGAGGTGTTCGAGGAATTGTAGCCCCCGACGACCAGCAGCAGGTCCATCGGCTCGCCCAGGAGCTTTTGCAGCGCATCCTGCCGGTCCTGGGTGGCGCCGCAGATCGTGTCGAAGAAGCGGAAGTGTTGCAGCACCCGGTCCGGACCATACTTTTTCTCCATGGCCGCACGAATCCGACGCTGGACCTCCTCGGTTTCGCCCCGGAGCATGGTAGTCTGATTGGCCACACCTACGGCCTTGAGGTGCAAGTCGGGGTCGAAGCCGGGCGAGTGGGCCCCGGCAAACTTGGATAGGAACTCTTCCTTGTTCCCGCCCCGGAGGATGTAATCACAGACGTAGTCCGTCTCGGCCAGGTTATAGACCACAAGATAATGGCCGGAGCCATAGGCGGTGGCCTGCGAGGTGGTGGCCTTGGTTTCCTCGTGCTTGGCTTTGCCATGGATGATGCTCGTCACATCCTCTTTGCTGTATTGCCGGACGCGCTTCCAGACACTCATCACGTCCCCGCAGGTGGTGTCCACCAGTTGACATCCCAACGCCTCGAGCTTGCGGCGCGTGCCCACCTCGGTGCCGAACGCCGGGATCAAGACCACGTCCTCCTCGGAGAGGTGAAGGTCGGCCAGCTCGCGGTCGCAGGGTTTGGGGGAGATGCTCACGATGCCCATCTCCCGGATCTGATCGTTCACCTCGGGGTTGTGAATGATCTCGCCCAGCAGGAAGATGCGGGCGGGCTCGGGAAAGACCTTCCGCGCCGCATAGGCCAGGTCGATCGCCCGCTCGACCCCGTAACAGAACCCGAATTCCTTGGCCAGTTTGACCGTCAGCTTGCCGGGAATGCTGATCCGGCCACCGTGCTCGCGAATCTGGTTGACCAGGTTGCTGCGGTAATGCTCGACCACCTGCGCTTGCACGGCCTCCATGATGTCGGGCCGGCGCAGGTTGACCTTCTGCGGTTTGATGGGCGCCTCAGTTGCCATGGCGCCCTAATCTACCCGGGATTGTGGCAGCGTCGAGTGGAAACCCGGCGCTCAATAGTTCCACGCCCGGTAAACCTCATACACCTTCAATGCGCCGCCTTTCCAATAGTCGTTGGACGGATAGCGAAACTCCTGGGTGCAACGATCAAACGTCAATTGGGCAGGCGCTTCCGGCTGGTTGGGATCGTAGGCT
>CAVVUP010000017.1:0-188951 GCA_963751435.1 uncultured Verrucomicrobiae bacterium
CATCGACGCGGATCACCATCCAGTTCGCGCTCGAGCGGAACATTGATGCCGCGGCGCAGGATGTGCAGGCGGCCATCACCAAGGCCTCGCGCCAACTGCCCACCGGCATGCCCACGCCGCCCACCTACAGCAAGGTCAACCCGGCCGACCAGCCGATCCTCTACCTGGCCTTGACGTCCGACACGCTCCCGCTGTCGACGGTGGATGAATACGCGCAGACGCTGATGGCGCAGCGGATGTCGATGGTGAAGGGCGTGGCGCAGGTGAGCGTTTTGGGCGCGCAGACCTACGCCGTGCGCGTGCAGGTGGATCCCGACGCGCTGGCCAGCCGCGGGCATTGGCATTGACGAAGTGCAGCAGGCGATCGCCCAGGGGAACGTGAACCTGCCCACCGGCACGCTGGACGGCCGACACCAGTCCTTCACGGTCGCAGGCCAACGGCCAACTGCTGAGGGCCGCCGACTACCGGCCCCTCATCGTGGCCTATCGCAACGGCCAGCCGGTGCGGCTGCAGGAACTGGGACGGGTGATGGACAGCGTGCAGGACGACAAGGTGGCGGCATGGTTCAACGGCACGCGCGCGCATCATCCTCGCCGTCCAACGCCAGCCCGGCGAAAACACCGGTGCAGGTGGTGGACGACATCCGCGCGCTGCTGCCCACCCTCCGCGCGCAGATGCCGGCCGCGGTCAATTTCGGTGATCCTTTACGACCGCTCGCAGTCCATCCGCGAGTCGGTCCACGACGTGCAGTTCACCCTCCTGCTGACGGTCGGCCTGGTGGTGCTGGTGATCTTCCTGTTCCTGCGCAACCTCTCCGCCACCATCATTCCCAGCCTGGCCCTGCCCATGTCGATCATCGGCACCTTCGCGGTGATGTACCTGCTGGGCTACAGCGTGGACAACCTGTCGCTCATGGCGCTGACGCTGTCGGTCGGGTTCGTGGTGGACGACGCGATCGTCATGCTCGAGAACATCGTCCGCCACATGGAGCACGGCGAGCCGCCCCTCACGCGGCCGCGCTGCGGGGCTCGCGCGAAATCGGCTTCACGATCATTTCCATGACCTTGTCGCTGGCGGCGGTGTTCATCCCGGTGCTGTTCATGGGCGGGATCCTCGGCCGGCTGCTGCACGAGTTCGCCGTGACCATCATGACGGCGGTGCTGGTCTCGGGCTTGGTCTCGCTGACCCTCACGCCGATGCTGTGCAGCCGGTTCGTGCGACCGCCGGCCCAGGCGCATCACGGCAGCGTCTATGCCGTCACCCAGCGGTTCTTCGATGGGATGCTGCACGTCTACGAACGCAGCCTGCGGTTCGTGCTCCGGCATCGGCTGGCCACGCTGGTGGTCACGCTGCTGGTGCTGGTGGCCACGGTGTACCTGTTCGTGAAGATTCCCAAAGGGCTTCTTCCCCAGCGAGGACACCGGCCAGATCTTCATCGTCACGGAGGCCGGCCAGGACGTTTCCTTCGAGGCCATGCGCGAGCATCAGACGGCGCTGATGAACCTCCTGGATCAGGCAACACCAACATCCTCAATTACACCTCCTCCATCGGCGCCGGCGGCCCGAGCGCCAGCCCGAACAGCGGCCGCATGTTCATCCGCTTGAAACCGCGCTCCACCGGCCGTCCGCACGTGGATCAGATCATCCAGCAACTGCGCGGCCAAGTTGAACGCCGTTCCCGGGATCAGCGCCTTTCCGCAGAACCCGCCGCTCATCCGCATCGGCGGCACGTTCACCAAGAGCCTGTACCAGTTCACCCTCCAGGGTCCGGACCTGCAGGAACTCTACCGTTGGGTGCCGGAGGTGCGAACCAGCATGGCTGCGCTGCCCGGCTTCCAGGACGTCACCACCGACCTGCAGATCACCTCGCCGCAGGCTCGTGGTGGAGATCGACCGCGACAAAGCCCGCGCGCTGGGGGTGACCGCCGCAGCAGATCGAGAACGCCCTCTACACCGCCTACGGCTCGCGCCAGATCTCCACCATCTACGCACCGGTCAACCAATACTGGGTGATCCTCGAGGTGCTGCCCGAGTGCCAGCGGGACCCTTCGGCGCTTGTCGCGGCTCTACGTCCGGTCCGCCACCGGCGGACTTGTCCCGCTGCAGGCCGTGGCCAGAATCGACGCGCGGCGTCGGGCCGCTCACCGTCAACCACTTCGGCCAGCTTCCCGCCGTGACGATCTCCTTCAATCTCGCGCCCGGCATCTCGCTGGGCACGGCGGTGGAAGACGTGCAGGCGATGCTGGCGGACATCCGGTTGCCCGCCACGCTCAGCGCGCAATTTCCAGGGTCAGGCCCAGGTCTTCCAGTCCTCGCTCAAGGGACTGGGCATCCTGCTGCTGATGTCCATCCTGGTCATCTATCTGATCCTGGGCGATTCTCTACGAAAGCTTCATCCACCCGATGACAATTCTGTCGGGCCTGCCGTCGGCCGGCTTCGGCGCGCTCTGCTGACGCTGATGCTCTTCAAGATCGATCTCAACCTCTACGCCTTCGTCGGCCTGATCATGCTGGTGGGCATCGTGAAGAAGAACGCCATCATGATGATCGACTTCGCCATCGCCGCGCAGCGGCAAGGGCAAAACGCCGCTGGACGCCATTTACCAGGGCTGCCTGCTGCGCTTCCGGCCGATCATGATGACCACGATGGCCGCGCTGATGGGCACGCTGCCGATCGCCTTCGGCTACGGCGCCGGCGGCGAAGCGCGCCAACCGCTCGGCCTGGCGGTGGTGGGCGGGCTGGTCGTCTCGCAGCTCCTCACCCTCTACATCACGCCGGTGATTTACCTCTACCTGGACACCTTCCAGGACTGGACCCGCGCCAAACTCCGCCGCCCACCGGCGCCGCAGGCGGATCCGACCTCATCTCAGACGGCCTAGCCTCATGCCGAACGACAATGCTGAACTCATGAACGAACCCCTCCCGTCGCCAGAACCCCGGACCACCCCCCGTCCGACTTCAGCGCGTGCCCGCCAGATCTTTCTATTCCTCCTCGTCTGCGGCGCGCTGGCAGCACTGCTCTACCTCGGGCTCGATGTCCTGCTGCGGGTCTGGACCCACGAAACCACGGATGACGCCTTTATCGAGACCGGCATCGTGGCGGTCTCGCCCCAGGTGGCCGGTCGGGTGGCTGCCGTGCACGTGGACGACAACCAATGGGTAAGCGCTGGCGATCCACTGATCGAGATCGAGCCAAGCGACTATGACACCGCGCTGGCCCGGAAACGCGCGGGGCTCCAAGTCAACCAGAGCAACCGAAAGAGCGTGGAAGCCGCTTACCAGTTGATGACCGCCAAGGTGACGTCCGCGGAGGCTTCTGTGCGCCAGTCCGAATCCGAATCCGCCGCCTCACAAGCCACGGCGGACAAGGCCGCCGCCGACCTGCGTCGCGCGGAGCCGCTGTTCGCGCAAAAGGTGATTTCACCGGAGGAGTATGACCTGTTCCGCACACAGACAACCGCAGCGAAGGCGAGGGCCGCCGCGGATCGGGACCAGGTGGCCAGCGATCAATCCAAGGTGGCGGAAGCACGCGCGCAACTGAACGCGGTCCTGGCGGCGCTCGACATGGCGATGGCGCAGATCGCACAGTCGGCAGCCGATGTGCGAGCCGCCGAGTTGGATCTTTCCTACACCCGCCTCAGCGCTCCCACCAACGGGTTCGTGACCCGCAAAGCCGTTCATCCGGGCGAATACGTGCAGGTCGGACAACGCCTGCTGGCCGTGGTCCCCACCAACCTCTGGGTCGTCGCAAATTTCAAGGAAACCCAGTTGAACCACATCCAGCCCGGCTTCACCGTGCGGATTCCCGTGGACGCGTACCCGGAGCATGACCTGGCCGGGCACGTGGACAGCATCCAGTCCGGCACAGGCGCACGCTTCAGTTTGCTGCCGCCCGAGAATGCCGTGGGCAACTATGTGAAAGTCGTTCAGCGGGTGCCGGTCAAGATCGTCATCAACAAGCTGCCCGAGGACGTTGCGACACTCGGACCTGGGATGTCGGTGGTGCCGTCGGTGCGATTCAGCGACTTCACGGTTCCCAAAGTGGTTCTGGCCGGAGCGGCCGGGGTGCTCAGCGTGCTGCTGACGGCCGGCAGTTGGCGGTTGGCCACGCAACGCAACTCGAACCGGCGCAAGAAGGTCGCCTGACCCGTGGACGCCCCCGCCGCACAGTCCACCGAATGGACGCCCCGGCATAATCCCTGGCTCATTGCCGCCACGGTGGTGTCCGCCACGTTCATGGAGGTCCTGGACACCTCGGTGGCCAATGTCTCGCTGCCGCACATCGCCGGAAACCTCTCGGTCACCCCGGAGGAATCCACCTGGGTCCTGACCAGTTACCTGGTCTCCAACGCCATCATCCTGCCCATGGCCGGCTGGCTGGGGCGTTTTTTTGGACGCAAGCGGCTGTTCCTCGGTTGCATCGTGATTTTCACGCTCGCCTCGGTGCTGTGCGGCATGGCCAACAGTCTGAGCTTTCTGATCCTGGCGCGCATCATCCAGGGCATCGGTGGTGGCGCCATGGTCCCCATCTCCCAGGCCATCCTGCTGGAGAGCTTTCCCCCCAACAAACGCGGCGCCGCCATGGCCGCCTTCGGCATGGGCGTGATCGTCGCCCCAATCCTCGGCCCGACCCTGGGCGGTTGGATCACCGATAACTATTCCTGGCGCTGGATTTTCTACATCAACGTGCCCGTTGGCATCGTGGCCGCCCTCATGGCGGAGAAGGTCGTGGAAGACCCGCCTTACATCCAGTCCGCGCGGGTGGAAGGGGTGGACTTCATCGGGTTTGCCTTCCTGGCGGTCTGGCTGGGCACGCTCCAGGTCATCCTGGACAAGGGCGAGCAGGACGACTGGCTGTCGGCCGCGTGGATTCGCTGGTTCATGGTGATCTCGATCGCCGCCTTCCTGGCGTTCCTCATCCGTGAGTCGCGGACGCGGCATCCGGTCGTGGACCTGCGCGTGCTCAAGAATCGCAATTTCTCGGTGGGGCTGACCCTGATCACCATGCTCGGCGCCGTGCTCTACGGGACCACGGCGGCCCTCCCGATCTTTCTGCAGACCCTGATGGGCTACTCGGCACTGCAAAGCGGGCTGGCCCTGACGCCGCGTGGCGTGGCCGCCTTCTTCACCACCATCGTCGTCGGGCGCATCGTGGACAAGGTCCGGAAACGCTGGTTGCTCCTGATCGGTTTCACCCTGCTCTCGGCGTCCTCGTTCTGGCTGGGGCACATCAACCTGCAGGTGGCGCAGGCCAATGTCATCTGGCCTATCGTGCTCAGCGGTGTGGCCATCAGTTTCGTGTTCGTCCCGCTGACCACCGTCGCCATGGGGCGACTGCCGCGGGAACAGATGGGCAACGCCACCGGCCTTTACAACCTGATGCGCAACCTGGGCGGCAGCATCGGCATCGCCATGGTCACCACCCTGTTGTCGCGCCAGGCGCAGGTCCGGCAGGTCTCGCTGGTGGCCCACACCACGCCCTACGACCCGGCCTTCAACGAAAAGGTCGCCGCGTTGACCCACGCTCTGACGCCCAGCGCCGGCAGCCTCGCCGCCAACGAGCAGGCGTTGGCCCTGGTTTACGGTCTCGTGCAGAGCCAGGCGCGCTTATGGGCCTTCATCTACGATTTCCGCCTGTTCGGCTACCTCTGTATCCTCATCCTGCCGATGATCCTGCTCCTGAAACGCGTCAAACCGGGCAAAGCCGTCCCGGGAGCGCATTAGGGTCAATTGCCCGCGCACTTGACCCGGAAGCCCTCCTCGGCGAGCGTAGTGCCGTTCGCTGATGGGGGCGTACTGGTTTCGACCTTTCAGGTGCGCCAGAGGCGGCATGCCGAGGACGATGCGTTGGCCTCGTTAATCATCGCATCAAAACATAGCTGCTAACGAAGAGTTGGCCCTCGCGGCCTAAGTCCGCGACGTTCACCGGTGGACACCTGCTACGCCGGAGGAACGCGACAGCAGGTTAGGGCAGACGCGGAGACCGCGCGCGGGTGCCCGAAATCATTCCATGCGGACTGAGCTCTCGGATTCGTGCCCGCAGGTTATCCGATGGCTGAAAATCCCTGCGGGCTAAGCATGTAGTCGCGGCTGGTTCTCAGGTTAGGGACGCGGGTTCGATTCCCGCCGCCTCCACCAGTCTTCGCTCCGAGCACCGCGGAGAGCGAAGTCTGCCGCCCCGGAAGTCCGGAGGACGAAGGCGGGCGATTCATCTGGGCCAGCCGAACCGACACTCCCGCAGCAGCCCAGCGTTCCGGAGTCCGCTAAAATACCCTACCAACCGGCCCACCGAAATCTCGTGCCGGATCAAGACGCCCACCTCGATGTTCTTTTTCTGCGCGGCTTCGGTGAAGTTGGCCGAGGTCACCAGGGCCACGCTTCGGTCCACAATCACGCACTTGGCGTGCAGACTGGCTCGATCCTCCCACTTCTCCGCCAACGCTCGCGGGTCGTAAAGCACTTCAGGCAACCGCTTGCCAGGCCAGTGTTTGGTCGCGAACTCGCGGGCGAATCGCCGCACATTCTCGCTCTCCAACGACGTGTCGGCTGGCTTCCGGGCGATGTCGAGGCAGAACACCACGCGCAGCTCAGGCACAGACTCCATCCGCTCCGCCAGCCGCTTGAACAGCCGTTTCCCGTTGTGAACCGCGTAGCCCACGAGCAACACCTCCCGCTGCGCGCCTTCAATGAGCGTCTGCACGGTGGCCGCCGTGTCGGACGTCGGCATTCCCGGCACCTCCGGTCCCAACAGCACCAGGTCGAACAAGCCCCGGTCCGACTGGCCTTCTCGCCCCTGGGCGATGGCGTCCAGCATCAGCGCAATGTGTGCTGGCGTCATACCCTGCTGCCGTCATTCTTCCAGAACCCCGAGCACTACGCCGGCCTCAGGCCCAGTGACTTGGGCAACCGCATGTCGCGAAAGTCCCACGGCCAGCGGTCCGCTGCGCAGTGACGCAGCAAGTGCGCAAAGAGCTGAAGTGGACAAGTTGTGCAAGGCTTGAAGCATCAAACAGTGTGGTTGAAGAACTCCGCTCCCAGTGCCTCCACCGTGGGCACTACCAGGGCGCGATCCAGAAACTCATTCCTCTGCTCACAGGAAGTCTCGGCGATGAGCAGGCACCCGTGGCACGCGCTGCCCAGCAACTGCTGCCCATCATGCCTCGCGGGAACGTGATGGGCGCAAACCGGATCATTCGAGCAAAGGTCCCCGCATTCCAACGCACGCCGCATGTGGCGCCGGATTTCCCGCGCTGCCATCACCAAGCCGCCCAACGTGCCCTCCGCGTCTGAAGAACCGGTGTAGATCAGGATCCCGTAGGCGTCCGGCGCTGCATAAATGCGCTCGCGCAACGATGATGCCGGGTAGCCGCATTCGAGTGAGATCGAGGTGAGGAGCAGATGCGCCAGGGAATGGAGCATGTAGTAGGGCAAGCCGGGAAACTCCCGCGTGCTGCCCTCGTGCTCCCCTTTCCAGCGCATGAAACCCCTCCGCCAGTTGGTCCCCTCGCTTGCGAACCGCCGGCTTCTGTAGCCACGCCGCCACGGCCTGGGGACGGATCCGGAGGAAGATGCCCTCACCACGGTTCTCCACCGCCGGCAGCCAGGAAGCGTCAATCCCGAGCGGCGCCCGCTTCACATCGAGCGAAAGCTCGCCCTGGATGTCCGGCCCGGCCGCCTCGAAGCTTGGTCCACCAGACGATCAAAGGGGGCAATGCCGCTGGTGGCCTCACACCGGCCAAAGAGCCTGGGAGCATGCACATCCATAGCCGCCAGGTAAGCCCACGCACCCAACCGCTCATACTCATGTTCGACTTTCATGGCGCATCCTGGTCGAGGTGGCAGCGTCCGGTGGCTGCGACGTCGAGCCTGCACGCTGGTTTTTTCGTCGGCCGAGATCACAAATTCATCGTCGTTGAGCGGCTTTCCTTCCCACTCACGCTGATAGAGATCCAAAAGGCGTCCGGCCTTGTGAGCAAAATCAGGGTCCCGCGGGAAGATCCAGCACCGATGCTGCCAAGGGCGAATGGCATCCTCATGCAGCCAACGCCACACTGTTGTCTCACTCAATTGCGCCACCAAACCGTTTTGGCAGACGTGCCGAGTCAACTCGCCCACACTCCACCTGGAGAGTGGCGCGTCGTGTTGAGCCGGCAGTTCGCAGGCCAGCGCCTTAACCTGCACGACCAGTTCTGGGGGGAAAAGACCGGGGGCGACCCGGTCGGGCACGTTCTTCGAGCCCCTCCAGGCGTTCCTCAAAGAAACGTTTGCGCCACAAGCTGACAACTTCCCGACGGGTATCCAAGCGTTCAGCGATTTGGTCATTGGAAAGGCCTTCAGCGGCGTGGAGGATCTAAGCCATGCGCTCAAGGTGTCAGGAAATTGTCAGGAAGTCAGGGGGTATCCTGAAAAAACGGAAAAAATAATGGTCGGAGCGACAGGATTTGAACCTGCGACGTCCTGCTCCCAAAGCAGGTGCTCTAGCCAGGCTGAGCTACGCTCCGACGGTCCTCCATGATCCGGATTTCCGGGCGGCATGCAACGCTGAAGTCGGGCGCCGGGGATTTAAATTTTTCTCAACAATTTCTCAACAATTTGCTTGCATCCGGTGCCGCGCTTGATGTGTCATGACGGTCCTCCCTGGGGTTCGTAGGGGATACAACACAAAGGAAAACACGTATGAAAAACGTCATTCAATTGGCGAGCATTGGGCTGATGGCACTGGCCATCGCGGGGGTTCAAACCACACTAAACGCGCAGGAAGCGGAGGCGCCTGCCGCAAGCGAAAAGGCGGCGAAGAGCGATCGCGCCATTCCTTTCAATGGCAAACTCAAAGCCATCGACAAGGAGGCCGGCACCATCACGGTGGGCAATCGCACCTTCCATCTGACCGCCGCGACCCGCTATCTGCAAGGAAGCCTCGAAGAGGCGACCGTGGGGGAACCGGTGGGCGGCTCCTACTGGAAAGCGGACGATGGCAAGCTGACCGTCAACTCGGTCCGGTTCGGCGCCAAGCCGAAGTCGGAGTCCAAGGAACCGGCGCCCGCGGAGTAAGGGGCGATCCAACATAAACGAAAACCCAGGGCAGGCTCCAGGCGAGCCTGCCCTTCTCACGTACCGGGCCGGTGCCCCGTCCAAGACCTTGCTGTCTGTCGCCGGACTGGCGGGGTTTGGATTCCCTCGCAAACAGAAAGTGTCTTGGAGCCTCGTGACGTCGCTAACAACGGCTTGCTAGCGCCGCCACCAACTGGTCTTGCCCTTGGACGGTTTGTCCGATTCCGGTTGGGCGTAGCGTTCCCTGAGCAACTGGCTGCGGGCCGCTTCCAGGGCCATGATAAACACGTCGTAACTCAGGAACCGTTCCGCAGGGTCTTTGGCCATCACCTTCACAAATGCGTCGCTGGTCGGTTGGGTGATTTCGGGAACCACCTGGTTGGGCGGTGTGAGCGGAGTTTGAACATGAGCGATGACGAGTTCCTCGATCGTGGGCGCCTCGAACGGCGTATGCCCTGTCAGGGCGTGGTAGAGCGTGCCCCCCAGACTGTACATGTCTGACAAGAAAGTTTCCGGATCCCGACGAATCTTTTCCGGTGCGACGTAATAGGGGGTGCCCCACGTTCCTTCCTCGGCAGGTCCTTCCGCCTCGGCGCTTCGGGCCAGCCCAAAATCCACCAGCTTCGGTTCATTGTCGGCATCGAAGAGAATGTTGCCGGGTTTGATGTCCCGATGCAGCAGGTTGTGCTTGAGGGCCAGGTCCAGGGCGGAGGCGATTTTGATCCCGATATCCAGGACGTCGAGTTCCGGCAACCGGTGGTTCTTCTCAATGCGGCTGTCCAGGCTGCCGCGGTCGGCCAGTTCCATGACCAGGAACCGCTCGCCTTGCACCTCTTCGAAGGTGTAGATGTGAATGATGTTGGTGTGGTTGAGGGAAGCGCAGGCGCGGGCTTCGCGGTAGAAACTTTCGAGGGCTGCCTGGTCGTCCACCAGGTCCTTCTTCATCAGCTTGACCGCCACTTGCCGTTCGAGGGTCAAATCCCAGGCGCGATACACCGTGCCCATGCCCCCGGAGGCGATCTTGCTGCGCAATTCGAACTGGTTCAGGCGCATGGGCATCATGATCGAATGCCCGCATTTGCTGCAGGGAACCGTGGAGAGAGGGGGAAGGTCGCCAGGGATGAACACTTTCGTCTCACACCCCGGACACGTCACCATTTTCAAAGGCTTGTCGCCGGCGCTCATGGTGGTTGAATCGTAGCACGGCAGCGCTTCTTCACAAGCTTCGTTCCAGCGGAAGCGGGCAAGAATTTGGTCTTCCACCGGCCAGACCGCTGGATATGCTGACTGCGGATTCCATCAGTAGGCCGTGCGTGGGCTCTACAACATCCTGTTCTCGGTTGCGTTCTGGATTGCCGCACCCTGGTTGCTGCTCAAGCTGCGGCGGCGGGGGGCCTGGCGCGAGGCTTTCGGCCAGCGGTTCGGGCGTTACCAGCCCGGGGCACTCCCTGCTCCCGCCCCCGGCGTCCGCCGGCTCTGGCTGCATGCCGTCAGCGTGGGTGAGGTCAACACATGCCTCCAGTTCGTGCGCTGTCTGCAACGCCGGCTGCCCAACGCCCAGGTGATGGTCTCGACCACCACCAACACCGGAATGGCCGAGCTGCGAAAGAAACTGCCCCCCCTCGTCACACCGCTCTATTTCCCCGTGGACCAACATCACTTCGTCCGGCGCGCGCTCGACGCCGTCCGGCCGGATGCGGTCCTGCTGGTGGAACGGGAGATCTGGCCCAACTTCCTGTGGCAGCTCCAGGACCGCGGAATCCCCCTGCTCCTGGTCAATGCCCGGCTCTCCGACCGTTCGCATCGCATGTATCAGCGTTACCGGTTTCTCTTTCGCAGACTCTACGAGCAGTTCGCCCTGGTGGCGGCCCAGACGGAATCCGATGCGAGGCGGCTGCGGGAGGTGGGATGCCGGGAATCCGTCCTCCGGGTGGTGGGCAGCATGAAATTTGATGCGACCTCGACCCCGCTGACGGCGCACCTGGATGCGCGCGGGCTGATGGCATGCGCCGGTCGCCAACCGGGTGCACCGGTGTTGGTGGCCGGGAGCACGCACGATGGTGAGGAACAACTGCTGGCCCGTGTGACGCGGCGGCTGCGCCGGGAGTTTCCCAACCTGTTCCTGGTGCTCGTGCCGCGACATTTCGAACGCGCGCCGGAGGTGGTCGAGCAACTTCGGGCATCCGGAATGACCCCGCTGCTGCGTTCCACGATCCGGACGGAACAGGGGGCTTCCGGGGCGGAGGATGGCTGCCTGCTCGTGGATTCCACGGGTGAACTGATGTCCTTCTATTCGGAAGCCGACGTGGTGTTTGTTGGCAAGAGTCTCGGTGCCCGCGGCGGTCAGAACCCCATCGAACCCGCGGCCCTGGGCAAGGCCATGGTGTTCGGTCCCAACATGCAGAACTTTCCCGGCGTCACGCAGCAACTTCTGGCCAGCGACGCGGCCGTGCAGGTCGCCGATGAGGCCGGGCTGACGGCGGCGTTGGAGGACCTGATTCGATCGCCCGACCGACGCAAGCGGGTGGGAGAAAACGCGCAGGCGGTGGTCCGGCGGAATGCCGGAGCCACGGAACGCACGACGGACTGGGTCCTCGATCTTCTGGAGAAGGCATGGGCTCCGACATGAGATCGCCGACAGATTTTGCTGGCTGCTGCTGCGCGCGGCGGGACATGATGATTTCTGAGATGACACACCCATCCCGGACGCCGCGGCCATTCGAGATCCGGACCTGGGTGCGCCCCCTGGAGGAATCCCATGCCTGTTGAGCCGATCGAGACTGCGGGCATTTTGGTGGTGGATGACGATGCGGAGACGCGTGAGACCTTGGTCATGGCGTTGCCGATGTTCGGCTTCAAGAGGTTGTTTGAGGCAGCGGACGGACTGGCGGGTTACCAATATGTGCAGCAACACCCCGATCAGATTACGGTTGTCATCACTGACTACCGCATGCCGCGGATGAGCGGCCTGGAGCTGACGCGCCAACTGGCGGGATCCAAAGGGTTGCCGGTGGGGATCCTCCTGTTGACGGCGTTTGACCAGGGAAACTTGGAACAAGAGTTCCTTTCGGTCGGTTCGGAATCAGCCCTGCCGCTGGCACTGTTCCATAAGCCCTACAGCATTGCCGCCTTGATCAAGGTGTTGAAGGAGGCGATTCCCGACCTCCGGGCCCGGCGGGAAGCGTGGGCTGGAGCCTGAATGTGAATCGCAGTTGATGCCGCCGGGGGATGCCGTGTAGCCTGCGGGCCTATGGGAACCAAAATCGTCATCAAACCCGCCGGTTCTCCACCGGCGGTCGGCCCTTACAATCATGCTGTTCGCACGGGTGACCTGCTTTTTTGTGCCGGCCAGATCCCCATTGAGCCCGCCACCGGTGATCTAGTAGGGGGCGACATCCGTGCGCAGACCGAGCGTGTGCTGCAAAACGTCAAGGCCATCCTCGACGACCAGAAGCTGACGTTCGCTGACGTGGTGAAGAGCACGGTGTTTCTGGTCGATCTTGCGGATTTCGCCGGGATGAATGAGGTGTATGCCCGCTATTTCACAAGTGATTTTCCGGCGCGGTCCACCATCCAAGTGGCTGCCTTGCCCAAGGGGGCGCGGGTTGAGATCGAAGTCATTGTTTGCTGCCCACCGGGCCACTGAACCATTTCGACCGGTCGTTCTCGATTGACAAGAGGCCTCCTTTGGCTAGTTTTTGGCCCCTTTGACGCAGGTTAGCATTGAGTTATGCCCAATACCAAATCAGCCGAACGACGCGTGCGCGCGAACGAGAAGAAGCACCTTAAGAACCGGAGCATCAAGTCGCGCTTGCGCAAGCTGCAACGCGCCTATGAAACCTCGCTCAGCAGCGGCAACCGCGAGGAGTCGACCAAGTCCCTTCGGGCGGTCCATTCCGCCCTGGACAAGGCTGTGAAGGCCGGCGTGATGGCGCGTCCCACGGTCAACCGCCACAAATCGCGATTGGCGGCCCGTCTGACCGCCTGAAGCGGGTCTTCCCGGGCAGCTTGCAACCCAGCCCTTTGCGGCCTATTGTCGCACCAGCAAGTGGCGAATCAGGACGTCAAAATTCTTGAAGGGCACTGCACGCATGTGTCCGAGTGTCCGCTGACCCAGGTGGCGGCGGGCGACACTGTTTGCATCAAAGGTTTGCTGGCTTCGCCCGACGTGAACGACCGGCTGCGGGAAATGGGCTTCTGCGAACAACAGCAGATCAAGCTCGTCAGCCGCCATTCCAACTACATCTGCCAGGTGTGCAACGCGCGGCTGGGCCTCAGCCACAAACTGGCTGAAACCATCATTGTGGAGCCGCTCAAGCGCAGCTCCTGACCGGAGCGCCCCCATGTCCTCCACTGGCATCCCCCTCACCGAGCTTGCGCTGGGCAAGACCGCCACGGTGGTGGAGATCAAAGTGCCGGCCACCGCACAGGCCCGGCTTATGGAAATGGGTGTCCTGACAGGCACTCCCATCGAACTGGTTCGTTTTGCCCCTCTGGGCGATCCGGTGGAAATCAAGGTCCGCGGCTACAACCTTTCATTGAGAAGGCATGAAGCCGAGCAGATCCTGGTGAGCGTGCCCTCCTGAGCTCCCGTGACCGTCGCTCCCCCCCAACCGGCCCAGGCGAACCGGCACATGCCCCCACCAAGAGCGGGCGGTCCTACGTCGCACTCACCGGGAATCCGAACTGCGGCAAAACCACCGTGTTCAATGCTCTGACCGGACTGCGCGCCAAGGTGGGCAATTACGCCGGGGTCACGGTGGAACGGAAGGAAGGGCGATTGCACCGTGCCCCCCCGGGGCGCGACATCCGGGTGATTGATCTGCCCGGCACCTACAGCCTCAGTCCCCAATCATTGGACGAACAGGTGTCGCGCGACGTGCTGATGCACCGGTTGCCCGAGGTGCCGCCGCCGTCCTTGATCGTGGTGGTCCTTGATGGTTCCAACCTGCAGCGCAACCTCTACTACGCCACCCAGGTCATCGAATTGGGCCTGCCCACCATCCTCGCGCTGAACATGATCGATGTGGCCGAGGAGAACGGCCACGAGATTGACGCCCCGGCCCTGAGCCGGGAACTGGGGGTGCCGGTGATCCCGATGACGGCGAGCCGCCATGAGGGGATCGCTGAACTGCGGTCTGCGATCCTGCAGCGGCTGGATTCCAGTGCGCCCGACCCGACCCGGCGATTCTGCACGTTGTCCGAGCGTTTCGAGGGTGAGTTGTCGCGCATAGCGGAGCTGCTCAGCGCCGAGTTCCACGAACCGTTCGAGCGGGCCAAGACCGAGGCGTTGCTGATCCTGAACAACGACAAGGCCGTGGCCTCCAGCGGTCAGCGTTATCCGCAGATGATTCTGGATGCCGTGGCGGAAGCGCGGCGGGATCTGGAAGCCAACGGAGAAGACTGGCGCGGCGCGCCCATCGAGGCGCGTTACCGTTCCGTGGCCCGGATTCAGGCGGCGGTCACACGGGAGACCCGGCGGGCGGGTGAAACCCTGAGTGACCGGCTCGACCAGGTCATCACGCACAAGTTGTGGGGGACGTTGATCTTTGTAGGGATCATGATCCTGATGTTCCAAAGCATCTTCACGTTCGCGTCGGTCCCCGCGGACTGGCTCGAGCTGGGTGTGGGGCTGTTCGGGGAATGGGTGGGCAAGCTCCTGCCCCAGGGGGAGCTGCACAGCCTGATCGTGGACGGCATCATCGCCGGGGTGGGCGCCGTGGTGGTGTTCCTGCCCCAGATCCTGTTCTTGTTCTTCTTCATCGGCTTGTTGGAGGACACGGGGTACATGGCCCGGGCGGCGTTCCTGATGGACCGCCTCATGAGCAAGGTCGGCCTGCACGGCAAGAGTTTCATCCCCATGCTGAGCTCCTTCGCCTGCGCCATCCCGGGCATCATGGCCACGCGCACCATCGAAAGCCCGAAGGACCGGCTGGTCACCATCCTGATCGCGCCCCTGATGAGTTGTTCGGCGCGATTGCCGGTTTACACCCTCCTGATCGCCGCCTGCATTCCGCAGCGGACCGTCCTGGGATTCATCGGCCTGCCGGCGCTGACCTTGTTCGCGATGTATCTGCTGGGCATTGTGGTGGCCCTGGTCATGGGGTTTGTGTTCAAGCGCACCCTGCTCCGTGGCGAACCGCCGATGTTGATCCTCGAGCTGCCCCCTTACAAGCGACCGCTGTTGCGGCAGGTGCTGCGTCACATGTGGGAACGGTCCAAGTTGTTCCTGCGCCGCGCGGGGACGGTGATCCTGGGGGTGAGCATCCTGCTCTGGTTCCTGCAAACCTACCCCAAGAATCCGTCGATCAGCAGCGCCTACGAGCAGCAACGAAACCAGGTCACCCTGCAGGGAACCATCACGGACGAAGGGGAACTGGACGCAACCACCCGAGCCACACTCGACGCGCTCGGGCAGCAGGAAGCCGCCGCCCTGCTGGCCCAGAGTTTTGCGGGCCGGATCGGTCAGATGATCGAACCGTTCATCGCCCCCCTGGGCTTCGACTGGAAAATCGGGATCGGCGTCGTGGCCTCGTTCGCCGCCCGGGAAGTTTTCGTCAGCACGATGTCCACCGTTTACAGCCTGGGCAGCGCGGACGATGAGGCCGGCATTCAGCGGTTGTCGGATCGGCTGCAGGAACAGACGCGGACGGACGGCTCCCCACTTTACACCACGCTGACGGGCCTGACCCTGATGGTGTTCTACGTGTTCGCACTGCAATGCGTGAGCACCATCGCGGTCGTGCGTCGGGAGACCAACGGGTGGAAGTGGCCGGCCTTCCAGTTCGGCTACATGCTGGCGCTGGCCTGGGTCCTGGCCTTTGCCGTGCGCCAGGCCGGGCTGGCACTCGGTGCCGCCTGACCGTCCGCTGCAGAAGCAGTCAGGACGGTGCGGCCGCCGGCCAGACAGTGCCCCAGTTCCGCTTGCACGGGACCCCCCGGTCAGGGGGGCTGCCCATCGTCATGCGCGCTTGATGACGTCGCGCGGCGTTGTCTCCACGAGCGCCGGTTCGGCGAGTTCCTTGACCCCCTTGGCGCCAAGCTCGGAAAACTTGCGCGCGCCTGGCAACACCGACTGCTCGAAAGATCCGACCGCCTCATTGTAGGCCGTGCTGGCGGTCTTGAGGCCCCGGCCGACCCTGTCCAGGTTGTCAGCAAACGTGGTGATGCGGTCGTAGAGGGCGCGGCCCAAATCAGCAATGACTTGCGCGTTCTTGGAGACGTCCTCCTGGCGCCAGCCGTAAGCCGCCGCCTTGAGCAGCGCGATCAGTGTGGCGGGTGTCGCCAAGAGCACCTTCTTGGCGATGGCACGGTCAATCAGCGAGGCGTCGGCCTGCAAAGCGCCGGACAGGAACTGGTCACCGGGTAGAAACAGCACAACAAATTCAGGCGAAGGCTGGAACTGCTCCCAGTAGGATTTTGCTCCCAAGGCGTCGATATGGCCGCGAACCTTCGCAGCGTGCTCGGCCAACTTGGCAGTGCGCAGGGAGTCGTCGGAAGCATTGGCCGCCTCGCGGTAGGCGTCGTTGGGCGCCTTGGCATCGACGACAATCTGCTGGCCGCCAGGCAGGCGAACGACGAGGTCGGCCCGCAGCGCGCCGCTGGCCTGCTGTTCGATGAAGTCGCAGTAGGAGGACATGCCGGACATCTCGACGACCCGGCGAAGCTGGAGTTCGCCCCAAGTGCCGGCGGTGGTGGTGGACCGAAGGGCGGTGGAGAGTTTGGCGGCCTCCGCTTGCAGTGACAATTGGGCGGTGCCGAGCGCCTTCAACTGCTCGGATAGCCGGCCGTAAGCGTCCGCGCGTGACTTCTCGATCTCACCCATGGTGGCGTCCACTTTTTGCAGGGACTCCCGGAGCGGTTTGACAAGGGCATCAATCGCCTGCTGGCGCCTGGCGAGTTCGTCCGCCGACTGCTGGTGCAACCTGCTGAAGGATTCGCCGGCGAGTTTGAGAAACTCGTCGGTGTTTCGACTCAGGGCTTGGGCGGAAAGGGCCGTGAAAGATTCCTTCAGGCGGCCCTGCGCTTCCTCGAGCACGGCGCGCTTGGCTTCAAGTTCGGTCGCGCGCTGGCGGAGGGTGGCCAGTTCGGCTTCGGCGCGGGCGAGTGCCTCCGTGGCCGAACGCGCGCGCTCGGCCACGGCAGCCGACCGGGATTGGGAGAGAAACCACCCCAGGCCACCGGCCAGCAGCGCAGTGATCAGTGCAACAAGAATTTCCGTCACAGCGGGAGTTAAGCCCGATCCGCCGACGGTGTCTAGACGCTTGGAGGCTGATGGGAGGCTGGTGCGACTCCGTGCAGCTTACAAGAATTGTCTGCTGCCACAGAATTGTCTGGCCTGCGGCGGCGTGTTTTTGGACCATGCCGACCGCGCCGCGCTGGAGAGCGCGCCCCGGGCATGAAAGCGAAAATCATCATCACTCCCAAGAAGGCGGTTGTGGATCCGCAAGGCAAGACCGTGCAGGTGGCTCTCGAGCACATGGGATATTCCGGCGTCCAGGCCGTGCACGTGGGCAAGTACATCGAGATCGAGCTGGCGGCGGGGGACCGGGAGGCCGCGCGCCGGTCCATCGACGCTGCCTGCCACAAGTTTCTGAGCAACCCGGTGATTGAAGATTACCATTTCGAGATCGAATGAGGCGGATGCCCTGTCTGCCGACCCCGACTGCACCTTGACAGAACAGAGAACACAGAACACGGAACACGCAACACGTAAGACGCCCGATCCCGATGAATTTCGCCGTCATCCAGTTTCCCGGTTCCAATTGCGACCAGGATTGCGTGCATGTCATGCGCCACGTGTGCGGGCATGGCGCCCGGTTGGTCTGGCACAAGGACTCGATCCTGGGGGCTGCGGACGCGGTGCTGGTCCCGGGTGGGTTCAGCTACGGGGATTATCTGCGCACGGGTTCAATCGCGCGATTCAGCCCGGTCATGCAGGCGGTTCAGCAGTTCGCGGCGAATGGCGGTCCGGTGCTGGGGATTTGCAACGGGTTCCAGATTCTCTGTGAGGCGGGGCTGTTGCCGGGCGCCCTGGTGCGAAACCGCTCCCTGCAATTCCGTTGCGAGCATGTGTTTCTAAAGACGGCCGCCGTGGATTCGCCGTTCACCAACCAGATTCCCGCCGACCGGTTGCTGCGCATTCCGGTGGCCCATGGGGACGGATGCTATTTTGCGGATGCCGGGACCCTCGGGCGCCTGCATCAGAACCGGCAGATCCTCTGGCAATACGCGGATTCACAAGGCCGGTTGACCGAGGATTCCAATCCGAACGGGTCCCTGGAGAACATTGCCGGGGTTTGCAACGAGGGCCGGAATGTGGCGGGGTTGATGCCGCATCCTGAACGTGCCAGCGAGGCGATTCTCGGGAGTCAGGATGGGTTCCTGATCTTCCAAAGCTTGATCCATTGGATCGAGGAACGGCGCGCGTCGGTCGCCGCCTGAGCTTACTGGTAGGGAATCCAGTTGCGAATCAGCGTGCGAAGGGATCCGCTGGCTTTGCCCTGGTCAATGAACCGGTTGGCTGCTTCCAGCAGGGCTGTATCCTCTTTGCGCACCGCCCAGCCCAGGTATTCCTCGGTCAGGTAGCCTCCCACCACGGCCAGGCCGGCGGTTTCGTTCTCGGACGCCAGCCACCAGTTCACCGGCGCATCGCACACAAAGGCGTCGATCTGCTTGGACAGCAGCGCCTTGGCCCCCAGGTTGGCGGACGGATACAACTTGCGGTCGTTCCGGGAACAATTCTGCTTGGCCCAGAAATCGCCGGTGGTGCCCTTTTGCGCCCCGATCCGGGTCTTGGGGTCGAATAAATCCATTTGAATCCGCACCGCGTCGGTGCCTCGCACCAGCAGGGTCTGTCCGGCCTGCAGGTAGGGCTTGGAAAAGTTGACCCGCATCAACCGCGACCGGGTGATGGTCATGCCCGACATGATGATGTCCACATCGCCCCGGAGCAGCGCGTCGCTCAGTTGTTCCCAAGGCAGCTCCACGAATCTCAAGGTCTTGCCCATCTCCGCCGCCAGGGATCGAGCCAGGTCGGGTTCAATGCCCTTGTAGTCGGAGCCCGCCTTGAACACCAGCGGTGGCAGGACCGGGGCAACGCCCACTCGTAACACGTTCGCATCCGCCGGTTCCGCGGGGGAAGGCTTGGAGGGAGTGGTGGATGTGGTGGACGTGGTGGCGCACCCGACCAGGAGCGCCAGCGTGAGGGTCAGGATGGGCCAGCCGATTCGACTCGAATTCATCCGGTCATGGTTGTCCCAAAGAGATCGGCGTCAAGCCTTGATCCGCCCCCCGGCAACCCGCGCTGTCCATGCCGGCCCTCCCTGTGATAGATTCCAGCCAAGTTGAATCCACCGATCCCATGCACGCCGGAAAGACCGGGCACGCCCGGATCCGTGGAATGCTGGATGCATCGGGGGCTGTTTGGATTGTTCCTCGCTTTCTGGGCGTTGGTGCTCGTGCGGCAGATTCCGGGTTTTTCGTGGCAGGCGGAGGCGCGTTGGCCGGAGGCCGTGGTGTTGGTGTTGGCTGCTTGGGTCACCGTGGCCGGGTTGGCCCGACGGATTTCCTTGCAAAGCGCACTGATGGCGGCCGGGGTCATTGGAGGTTTGGGCGGCGCGGCGCATTGGGCATCCTACGTCACGCGCGTCCCGTTCGGGCCGCTGCAGATTCCTTGCGCGGAGGGGCCTTCTCCGTTCCAGGGATGGTTCGTTTTTTCCGGGCTGATCTGGGCAGTGCTCCTGCTCAATGCGCGCGGATTGGCCCGGCTGATACTGGAGCCGGTGGCCGGACATCCGCACCATGGCTTGCGCCTGCTGGTCTTGAGCGCCTTCCTGATGCTGGTGCTCGTCCTGGCGATGGAACCCTTTGGCAGCACGGCTCACCATTACTGGCTATGGGGGGAAACCCACCTGCCCCTGTCCTGGCAAGGCGTTCCGTTGTCCTGCGTCCTGGCTTGGGCGGGTGTCAGCGTAATCGCGTCCCTGGCCGCCACGCCCTTTTTGATCAACAAGCATCCCCGGCCCGCGCCCGCAGCCCGGGAACCGGCATGGATCTGGACCCTGCTCAGCGTGTTGTTTGCCGTCGGAAACGCGGTGCACGGACTCTGGCCGGCGGCAGGCGTGGCCATGGGGAGCGGTGTTGCGGCTGCGGCGTTCGGCATGAGTTGGTGGAGGCGAACGGTTTGACGGGTATTTGCCGCGAGGCCCTACAACTGCGAGCCAGGGCTTCGCTGCTTTCCGGCGCGTGGCAGGCTTGTCCCGCCCCCCGCCCCGGCGCTATCCTGCCCGCTCATGTTGACAGAAGACAAAGTCAGACAGGCTCTGCAGGCCGTGAAGTACCCGGGTTACAGCCGGGATATTGTTTCGTTCGGCCTCGTGAAGGAAGTGGCTGCGGGCAATGGCGCGGTCAGCGTGGTCATCCAGATGACCTCGGCCAATCCGGACGTGGCGGCGCGCATCAAGGAGGATGCGGAGGTGGCCGTGCGGGGATTGGAAGGAGTGTCCAACGTGTATGTGCAGGTGAATCAGCCGTCCGGTGCGGCCCCGGGCGGTGCCGGCGGCGGAATGGCCCAAGCGCAGCGCGTTGGCGGCATTCGCCACATCATTGCCGTGGCGAGCGGCAAGGGTGGGGTGGGCAAGTCCACCGTCGCGGTGAACCTCGCCTGCGCTCTCGAGCAATTGGGCGCGCAGGTGGGCCTGTTGGACTGCGATATCTATGGTCCGAGCGTCCCGCTGATGATGGGGGTGCGTGAGAAGCCCACGCTCAGCGAGGCCGAGAAGCTGGTCCCACCCAGCCGCCATGGGGTCAAGCTGATGAGCATCGGCTTGCTGCTTGGAGGGTGACCAGCCGGTCATCTGGCGCGGCCCGATGATTCAAAAGACGATTCAGCAATTCGTTCATGCGGTGGAGTGGGGCGAATTGGATTATCTGCTGGTGGACCTGCCGCCGGGCACCGGCGACGCCCAGCTTTCGCTCTGCCAGACGGTGCCTTTGGATGGTGGGGTGATTGTGACCACGCCGCAGGAGGCGTCGCTAGGCGTGGTGCGCAAGGGCATCGCCATGTTCGAGAAGGTCAATGTGCCCCTGCTTGGCATCATCGAGAACATGAGCTATTTCACGGCGCCCAACGGCGAGCGGATCGAAATTTTTGGTCACGGGGGAGGCGGTTGGAAGCGGAGCGGCAGGAGATGGCATTCCTCGGTGAGGTGCCGATTTTCACGGAGATACGTGAGGGGGGGGATCGAGGCGTGCCGGTGGTGGTTTCCCAACCTCACGGCCCGGCGTCGCAGGCCTTTCTGGCCGTCGGCCGCGCGCTGCAGGAACGGTTTGCGTCCGCCTGATCCACTCGGCCTGCCCGCGGCTTTTTTCAACTGCAGGCTCCTTCCGCCGGGCCGGCCCGCAAAGCCGACATCACGGCGGCCTTCCAACAATCTGGACAGGAGCCGCTGCGCCGTGCGTTCATTGCGCGGTTGAAGTGCGCGGTTGAAGTTGCGCGGGGGGTCGGCTACGTTGCCGCCGTCTTCTATCGACCATGACACTGACCGAAAAACTGCTGGCCCGCGCGGCGGGCAAATCCCGGGTGGAGGCCGGGGACAATGTCTGGGTAAAGGCCGACGTGCTGATGACGCATGACGTCTGCGGCCCGGGAACCATCGGCGTCTTCAAACGCGAGTTTGGACAGAACGCCAAGGTCTGGGATCGCGAGCGCGTGGTGATCATCCCCGACCACTACATCTTCACCGCGGATTCACGGTCGAACCGGAACGTGGACATCCTGCGCGACTTCGTGAAGGAGCAGGGTATTCCCTACTTTTACGACGTGATTGATGATCCGGCGGGGCACTGGAAGTTTGATCCTTCCAAGGGCCCCCTCAAGCGACAATACGGCTCGCGCTATGCCGGTGTCTGTCATACCGCCCTGCCGGCCAAGGGGCATACGCGTCCGGGCGAGGTCCTGTTTGGAACCGACTCCCACACCTGCATGGCGGGTGCGTTCAACGAGTTCGCCACGGGAATTGGCAACACCGATGCCGGCTTCGTGCTGGGCACCGGCAAGCTGTTGATCAAGGTGCCGGAAACCATGCATTTCCGGCTCGAAGGCCGGCTGCAGCCCGGCGTCATGGCCAAGGACGTCATCCTGCACTGCATCGGGGAGATCGGTTTTGATGGCGCCACGTACCGCGCCATGCAGTTCGACGGGCCGGGCGTGACCGGGTTGTCGATGGATGACCGGATGACCATCGCCAACATGGCGATCGAGGCGGGCGGCAAGAACGGGATCTTCCCGTTTGACGCGCGCACTGCGGAATACGTTGAGGCCCGGACGCAATTGAACGGCACCCGGCAAAGCTATGAGCCGGTGGAGTTGGATGCGGACCAGGAGTTTTGCTACGAGCAGGTGGTCGACTTGAGCAAGCTCGAACCGACTGTGGCGTGTCATCCGGATCCCGGACAACGCAAGTCGGCCAGGGAGCTGGCGCACATCAAGCTGGACCGCGCGTATGTCGGATCGTGCACTGGCGGCAAGGCCAGCGACTTTGTGGAGGTGGCCCGGGTGTTGCGCGGGCGGAAGGTGGCCATTGACACCTTTGGGGTGCCGGCCACACCGGACATCGTGCATGAGCTGCAGTCCACACGATGGGGTGCCGAGACCGTCTGGGACATCCTGGTTAATGCCGGGGTGCGGATGACGGAAAATGCCGGGTGTGCCGCCTGCCTGGGCGGACCCGTGGACACCTTCGGCCGCATCAATCAGCCCGGGCTCAAGTGCATCAGCGCCACCAACCGCAATTTCCCCGGACGCATGGGGGACAAGGAGTCGCAGGTCTTCCTCGCCTCCCCTGCCACGGTGGCGGCGAGTGCCGTGACGGGCAGGATCACCGATCCGCGCGAGTTGATCGCCTGACGGCCCCGTTCCGCCCGCTGATGCGCGGGCGGGGACATCGCCGCGCGATGTCCCTGCCAACAGCCGGTTCATGGAGAGCCCCCCTTTCGCGATTGCGCATGAAATGGGACCCTGAATCCTGGCACGGAGCGCGAGTTTTCCTCAACTCGCAGCAGCACCGCATCATCGGAGCCGCTGCGGATTGAGACAATCCGCGGTCCGGGGGCCGGTTCATGGAGAGCCTGGCGCAGGACAGAATTCTTCGTATACAGATTTTCAATCTGCTGTAACGCCGAGTTGCGCTCGGCAGGCGCCACGAGTGTCCGGGGCGTGGGTGCGTTGCGGACGGCCCTGCGGATTGCAAATCCGCGATACGGCAGACTGCAAGTCTACGATGGGAGGAATTCTGTCGTGCGCCCAGCGGTGTCGGTCGGGGCGTTCAGGCCGGGGGCACGTCCGTGCGCGGGCCTTGATCCAGCAAGCCGGGCGCCACCTGATCGAGGAATTCGAGACACCGTTCCAGCACATCCCCGCCGGATTCTGACGCCAGGGCGAAATCGGCCAACTGCCGGGCTGCGCCGAGGTTGAGGCGGCGGATCAAATACTTGAGCTGGGGCACCACCGGGGGAGCGGCGCTCAACTCATCCACCCCCAAACCCAACAGCAGCGGAACCAGCACCGTGTCCCCGGCCATTTCCCCGCACACCCCCGCCCAGATGCCGTGCCGATGCGCCGCCGTCACGGTCCAGTGGATCAGTCGCAGGATCCCTGGATGCGTGGGTTCGTAGAGGTGCGCGATTTTCTCATTGGTCCGGTCCACCGCCAGCGAGTATTGGATCAGGTCGTTGGTGCCCAGGCTCAGGAACCGGAGCCGGCGGGCCAACGATTCGGCGATCATGGCGGCGGAGGGGGTCTCGACCATGGCCCCGACCTCGATCTGCTCATTGAAAGGTTTGCCTTCAGCGCGCAACTGGCCCTTGCATTCTTCAAAGAGTTCGTTGGCCTGATGCAACTCCTCCAAGCCGGAGATCATGGGATACATCATCTTGACGTTGCCCAGGGCGCTAGCCCGCAGGATGGCCCGGAGCTGGGCCCGAAAAACGTCCCTTTCATGCAAACAAAACCGGATGGCACGCCAGCCGAGAAACGGATTCATCTCCTTGGGGACGGTCAGGTGCCGAAACTTGTCCCCCCCCAGGTCCAGGGTCCGGATGATCACCGGGTCCGGATTCAAGGCCGCCGCCACCTGACGGTAGGATTCGGTACTGCTCGTCCTCGGATGGAAAGGCATCCCGGTCGATGAACAGGTATTCGGTCCGGAACAAACCCACCCCTTCGGCGCCGTTGGCCCGGACGGAGGCGACGTCCTGGGGCTCTTCGATGTTGCCGGACACGATGACGCGATGACCGTCAAGGGTGACGACCGGCTCGGTGATGGCCTTGCGAATCTGGATGAGGAGCGACTCGCGCTTGGCCGCCAGTTGGCCGTAGCGATAAAGGGTTTCCTCGGAGGGGCGGATGATGATCAGGCCCTCGTAACCGTCCACCAGGGCTTCGACACCGGTCTCCACCGCCTCTGTGATGCTCCCCAAGCCGACCACGGCGGGGATCTGGAGCGAGCGGGCCAGGATGGCGGTATGCGATGTTCGACTGCCCCCGTCCGTGGCGAACCCAAGCACCTTGGCGGGGTCGAGGTGCGCTGTCATGGAGGGTGCCAGGTCGTGCGCCACCACAATGCACGGCTCCTCGAGGTTGCGCAGTTCATCCCCCGTCTTGTGCCCAGCCAAATTGTGGATCACGCGGCTGGCAACATCCTCGATGTCCGCCACGCGCTCGCGCAGATAGGCATCGTCGAGCTTGGCCAGCGAGGCGGCGTAACGTTCGACCACGTGCTGGTAGGCGAACTCGGCGTTCAGGTTCTCGGTTTGAATCAGGCGGGTGACCTCATCCAGGATCACCGGATCCTCCAGCACCAGGAGATGCGCGTCGAAGATCGCGGCGTGTTCCGCGCCCATATCCGCCGAAACCCGACGTTGGACCTCCTGAATCTCGCGGCGGATATCCACGAGCGCCTTCTCGAGACGCTGGATTTCCCGGGGCACTTCCTGCGCGGGGATGGGCTGCCGACGCACCGCAAGCTGCGTGCGGCTGAGCAGCCGGATTTTGGCGCGGGCGACACCGGCAGAGACGGCAATCCCGTGGAAGATCTTCTCGCCATTGCCATTCGGGGATGCCATCGAGAATAGTCTTAATCGAGCCGGAGGCGCAAGGGAATGAAATTTGTGAATGAAATTTTGTCAGCGCAGAATCCACCCGCCGCCCACCACCCGATCGTCCTGGTAAAAGACCGCGGCCTGGCCCGGGGTGACGGCCCGCTGCGCTTGGTGCAACTTCACCCGCGCCGAGCCGTCCGGGGATGCCGCCACCGTGGCTGGCGTTCCGACGTGGTTGTAGCGAATCTTGACCGTGACCTCGATGGATTCGGGCGGATCCTCGAAAGGAATCCAATTGCACTGATGCACCCCGAACTCGTCCCGGTCGAGGGCGGACCCGTCCCCCACGATGACGCGGTTGGTCTGCGCGTCCAGATCGAGCACGTACAGGGGGTTGGGCGCGGAGACCCCCAGCCCCTTTCGCTGCCCGATGGTGTAGAACTCAATCCCGTCATGATGCCCCAGCACGCGCCCCGCCGTGTCCACGATCTCCCCGCGATGTTTCCGTAACAGCCCGGCCTTCTCCAGAAACCCGCCGTAGTCGTTGTCGGGCACGAAGCAGATCTCCATGCTCTCCTCCTTGTCCGCCGTCTTGAGCCCGCACTGCCGGGCTGTGTCACGGGTCCCCGTCTTGGTCAGTTCGCCCAGTGGGAACAGGGCCCGGGCCAACTGTTCCTGCCGCAGGGAGAACAGAAAGTAGCTCTGGTCCTTGCGCGCATCCTTTCCGCGCCGCAACAGCGTACGGCCGGTGGCGGGATCCCGCTCCAGCCGTGCGAAGTGGCCGGTGGCGATGAATGCCGCGCCCAGGCGATCGGCGCGTTCCAGCAGGGAACCGAACTTGAGATGCTCGTTGCACATCACACAGGGATTAGGCGTGCGCCCGGCCTTGTATTCATTGGCAAAGTAACGGATCACCCGCTCCTGAAACGTTCCTGACTCGTCGATGAGGTAATAGGGGATCCCCAGCTTGTGACACACCGCCCGCGCGTCCGACACCGCCTGCGGACCGCAGCACTTGTCCTCGGCGCGCGCGACACAATCCTGCGGCCAGAGCTTCAGGGTCACCCCCACCACGTCGTAGCCCTGCTCCAACAGCAACGCCGCGGCGGCGGAGGAATCCACCCCGCCGCTCATGCCACACAGCACCCGGATGTTTCTGGACTCGGACACAGGTCGAAAAGAATAGCCCGGGACCGCCGTCTAGTAAACCTGCCTTGTGAACACCTTAACGACATCTTTAATCGAGATGCTCCTGCCGAAAGGGGTTGCGCGCGGGAACTGCCTGCCTGCATGGAAATGCCTTCGACCCGGCGCCCCCTGCGACGGGTGGTCCTTCAGGTCGGCCTTCCGCCCAACCACAGCCTCATCCGCTTCTGTCACACCCGCCTCGATCCGTTACCGACTGTTCACCAAAATCTGTCGCAGCTCTCGATCCTCCAACCGGAGTGGATTGCCCTTCATGCTGCTGGCCACCGCCGCCTTTTCGATGATCGATGGGAAATCGGGCTCCGCGATGCCCCAATGGCTCAGCCCGGGAATCCGCAGATCCCGCTGCAACTGATTCAACCACAGGACCGCATCCTCCCCGCAGGCCCGCGCGTCGTCCGTCAGCCATCGGGCAATCTCGTCGAACCGGGTCAGCACAGGGTTCTGCGGCCCCCGGCTCCGCAGCGCCGCCAGATTGACCTCCACGACATGCGGCAGCAGCGCCGCGCACACGGCTCCGTGCGGCGCCGGAAACATCCCCCCATCGGCCCCGCAAACCCATGCACCGCCCCCAACCCGGCATTGGCCAGCGCAATGCCGCTGAAGAGGCTCGCCAGCGCCATGTCGGCGCGCGCCGCCAGATCATGACCATCGCGGAAGACGGTCCGCAACGATCGCGCCGCCCGGCGGATGCCGTCCCCGCAGAAGACATCCGTCAGCGGATTGGCCTTGCACGAGACGTAGGCCTCGATGCACTGCGTCAAGGCGTCCATCCCGGTGCTGGCGGTGAGTTCAGCCGGCAGGCCCAGCGTGAGTTCAGGATCCACGATCGCCACCTTGGCAAGCATCCGCGGGCTGCGCAGGCTGACCTTGACCCGGTGTTCCGGCGAACCCAACACGGCGTTGCGCGTGACTTCCGACCCCGTGCCGGCGGTGGTGGGGATGGCGATGAAGGGCAGGGGCGCCTGCTCCAAGGGTTGCCCTTTGCCGATGACCTCGAGGTAATCCAGCAGGTCGCCCGGATTCGTGGTCAGGGCGGCGATTGCCTTGGCGGCATCGAGGGCGCTGCCCCCGCCGAAGCCGATCACACAATCGCACCCCCTCTGCCGCGCGGCCGCCGCCCCGCGCTTCACATCCGCCAGCGTCGGTTCGCCGTCGACGGATAGCACCTCCGTGCGCAGGCCTGCGTCGCTCAGCGTTTGCACCAGCCCCGCGGCGCGATCAGGACGACGTCCCGTGACCACCAAGGCGTGTCGGCCATGCGGCCGGACGAGTTCGGCGGCCTGCCCCAGTGTGCCGGGCCCGAAGACGATGCGGGTCGGACTGGCGAAATCGAACTTCATTTCACCAGCCGGTATCATCGGGAAACACATTCGAGAACTTCACGCTGTAGCGCGGTTCGGCCATCAGGGATTCCACCGTGTCGCGCCACCTGGCGTAATGCGGTGACTGCTTGTGCGCCCCGGGCGCCTCCCCCGTCCGATACACCTCCACGAGCACAAACCGCGTCGGGTCGTCGGATTGCTGGAGGATGTCGAACCGGGCGATGCCGGCTTCCTGGACGCTGTTGCGCGCGTTTTCGAGTGTGGCGGCTTTGAATGCCTCGATGGCCTCCGGTTTGACGTGAACATGAACATGAACCACGAGCATGAGATTCCTTTTGTTGGCTATAAGATGCCTATCCCGACCTGGCTGTCGAGGCCAGGCGTCTCCGCCCAGGTTCTCATCGGAACTTGAAATTGAAGATCAACTGCACCCCCGCCAGGAAGAGTCCCGTCAGGATCACGCGATGAAACCAGACCTGCGAGAACCGGCGGTTGAGCCAGACCCCGAGCCAGACGCCCAAGGGGATCAGCGGCAGGAACCACAGCCCCATGCGCACGGTCTCGAGCGTGATGACATCGGCGGCCACGAAAAACGGCACCTTGATCCAGTTGACCCAGAAAAACACCAGCACGGTGGTGCCGACGAAGGTTTCCTTGGGCAGATGTTGCGGCACCAGGAACATGCTCACCACCGGCCCGGCCCCGTGGGCGAAGGTCGAGGTAATGCCCGTCAGCACGCCACAGGGAATGCCGACGGCATGGTTCGGTTTGAACGAACCTTCCATGCGAAAGATCACCGCGCGCGTCAGTTGAAAGGCGACGAAACTCACTGCGATCAACCCGATGGCGATGTTCAACTGGCGCGGGGAGAAGCGTCCGACAAAGCTGATCCCGGCGATCACCCCGACCACCACGCCCGGCAGCAGATACTTGAGGTTTTGCTTCTCCCATTTCCCGCGGTAGAAATGCATCGAGGCCAGGTCGCCCGCGCACAGCAGCGGCAGCAGCATCCCGATCGCGTATTTCGGCGGGAACGCCAGCGCGCACAGCGGGGTGGTCAGCATCCCCAGGCCGCCCCCGAACCCGGCCTTGGAGATGCCGATGAACAGCACCGCCAGGGCGGCCAAGGTGTAGGATTGCCAGCATTCCACTTGCATCGTTTAAGCTCACAGTCAGGGGAATGTCCAGCGCAGAGCCGGGGCAATTCAGTCGGAATTCAACGCAAAGGCGCAAAGAGACGAAGCCGCAAAGTGGGATGAACGCACAACCGTACGAAGCCGCCGCGACAATCCTCAGCGAACTGCGCAGCTCACCATCCAGGCATGAGAGATAAATGCTGGGTCTTTGCAGCTTCGCGTCTTTGCGTCCCTGCGCCCTGGCGTTGATTCTCTACCGAACTGCTCTGCACCTCAGCCCTCGTCCCGGAACTGCAGATCGTACAGCCGCTTGTAGATGCCGTTCCGGGCCAGCAATTCCCGGTGCGTGCCCTGCTCGACAATCCGCCCCTCGGACAGCACCACGATGAGATCGGCTTTCTGAACCGTGGACAGCCGGTGCGCGATGCAGATGGTGGTGCGCCCTTCCATCAGTTCGTCCAGAGCAGCCTGTACGATGCGTTCGGACTCGGTGTCCAGGGCGCTGGTGGCCTCGTCGAGGACGAGGATGGGGGCATTGCGCAGGATGGCGCGGGCGATGGCGACGCGCTGGCGCTGGCCGCCGGATAGTTGGGCACCCCGCTCGCCGATCGCGGTGTCGTAACCCGCGGGCTTTTCGAGGATGAACTCGTGGGCGTGCGCGTGTTTGGCCGCCTGGATCACCTCGGCTTCGGACGCGTCCGGCCGCCCCAGCAGGATGTTGTTGCGAATGGTGTCATTGAAGAGGATGACGTCCTGGGTCACCACGGCGATCTGGCTGCGCAGATCCTTGGAATGCACCGCGCGGATGTCGGTGTCGCCGATCCGGATCGAGCCGGCTTGGGGATCGTAGAAGCGGAGCAAAAGGTTGGTGAGAGTAGTCTTGCCCGACCCGCTGGCGCCGACCAGGGCCACCATCTGGCCCGGGGGGACGGTCAGGGTGACGTTGTGGACCGCCGGTTTGTCGGCGTAGGCGAAGGAGAGGTTTTCGAAACGAATCGGCGCACCGGCGGCTTTCAGCGGTTTGGGGTTGGTCGGTTCGGCGATGTCCGATTGCGTGTCCAGCAACCCGAACACCATCTCACCGGACACGGCTGCGAGATGGAATTGGTTGCGCAAGCGCAAGAGGTCTTTGATCGGTTTGTACATGCTGAAGATGGACCCGACAAACAGGATCAAGTCGCCCGGTGTGGGCTCATCGGAAAAGAGCTTCATGTAGATCAGGAACAGCGCCACACCGAACCCGGCGATGAATTCCATGATCGGGCCGGGCAGTTCTGAAGCCCGGGTGGCGCGCATGTTGAAGGTGAAACCGCGTTGGGCGGTCTCCCGATACTCCTGGCCCATGCGGTCCTCGAGGTTGTAAGCCTTGACCACGCGGTAGCCGGTCAGCGCTTCATGCATCACCCGGCCCAGGTTGAGCGCCTGGCCCACCAGACCCTCGATGGATTTTCGCAGCTTGCGGGCGTAGATGATGAAAGGCAGCAGGGCGATCGGCATGGTGGACAGGGCGATCAGCGTCAGCTTGGGTTGGCTGTACAGCAGCAGGGCCAGCAGGCTTACCAGAGTGATGGGTTCCCGGATCAGGGTCACCAAGGACTGCGCCACAAGGCTCTGCAGGCTGGCGGCTTGCCCGACCCGGCCCATCAGCTCGCCCGTGCTCATCCGGTTGAAGAAACTGGCGGGCAAGGACAGCAGGTGGCCGAACAGCCGGATCTGCAGATCGGTGATGGTGCGGATGGACACCCAGTTGGTCAGGTAAGCGCTCAGATAGGTGAAGAACCCGCGGATCAGCATGGCCAGTGGGATGAGGCACACGATGGCCACGGTGGCCCAGCCTTTCGGATTGGAGCGGACAATCTCCTGCTGTTCCAGGAACCACCGCCAGGCCGGGGCGAGGAACGAGAGCGACTCTGGCAGCTTGGCCAGTTGCGCCTGCATCCAGCCCGACTCCACTTTGGTGAAGATGGTGTCCACCACCACCTTGGCGCTGCCCAGCATCAGCGCGTTCGAGGCCCCGGCCACAAACCCGGTCAGGATCCCAAGCACCAGCCGCACCCGGTAGGGGTGAACCTAGACGAGCAGACGACGCAAAGACTGGATGCCAGTCACGCCCAGCAGGTTGCGCGGAATCCGCACGCGATTCAAGGAGGGCTTGCGGTGCCCAAGCCGGGCAATTCCTGAAACCGCGCAATGAAGAGGCGTCCAAATGGTTGAGAGGTAAGGAGTGTTAATGGTATCCGCAGGAGGCGCGGCTCCTGCGCCACCACGAAGGATGTTAGAGGGCGCTCGCAGCGCGACCAGCCCCGCAATCATTCGGGTGGGACTGAACTGCTCGTGGGCGCGTCCGCCGGGCTGGGAAGCCCAACTCGACGGCAGGCAGAATGCCTGCCGCACGGTGGTGGCTCCAAGCTGCGCCCACCACACCGTGAATTCGGGCTTGGGCAAGGGAATCCAGTGCCACTTGCACAGATGCAAACCGCGAATCCCGGTAAAGGAGAATGAGGCGCCTCGCTCGGGGATGCTTGGCCAGTCGTTCCTGCCACAACGGCAGGCTTAGAGCATGCGGTCGAGAAACGTGGTCAGCCTCTGTCCTTGTGCCTCCCAGGAAAAGTCCCGGCTCATGTGTTGCTGAATCGCGAGGCCGCGCTGGCGCAGCTCCGCACGATCAGTAGCGGCGAGACAGTCAAGGCTCCCGGCCAGACTTCGTTGAAAATCAAGTTTATCAAAGTAGAAGGCCTCGGGGCCCAGGATCCGCTCTACTCCGGAAGTCTGGCTGGACAACACAGGACGACCCGCTAACGCGTATTCGAAAACCTTGCTCGGGAAGTTATTCTGGTTGCCCGGAAAGATGGGTCGCGGATTGACCAGCACATCGCAACCGGTTCCAAAGTCCACGCAACCTTCCGGGTCGAAAGGACCGTGAAACGACACGCGAGGGTGCCTGCCATAGCTTGCGACGAGTTCAGCCTGGGCTCTGCCAAAGCAGCACACGCGCAGCTCCGCGTCGTGCTGTCGGGCAACAAAAACGCGCAACAGTCGTGAAACTCCCGTGTGCTCCCCAGCATGGCCGAAGTAACCCAAAACAAGCGGCCCCGAGGAGGGTCCCGGGACACCCACCCTGAGTCGCGAGGAGTCAATGCCATTGGGCAACCACAACCACGGCTTGCCCCGGGACTGGAACCAAGCTTGGGTGTCCGCGCTCACCGCCACGCAGGCGTCGTAAAGCTCAGCCATCTCGTCGTCCATCCACTTAAAGGGCTTCAGGCGGTAGCGCAGGCGTTTGACCATGGGCAACGGGACATCAAGCTGTGTACATGTCGGCTACGTAAAGCACCAGTCGCGGGCGATCACTCTGCCTACAAAGCCACCGTACAAAAAGCGTTGTAAACCGGGCAAAAGTTGCAGACGAGGATCAGATCCGGACGCCAGCCCTCCCGGATCCATTCCGCATACGCCCGGCGCAGTCGGCCAAGAGATCGTATCCAGTACCACAGCTCGGGCGGACGATTTACCAGGTTGAGAACGTTCGGCAACCCCGGGGAACTGGCTGGATTGACGTTTAGCGCCGCCAAGTGGAGTTCAGAAATTCCCACCAAGCGAATCTCGAAGGGTCTCTGTACCGAACGGATCAGATTGGTTTCAATGAGATGGCCGGCGGGCTGAGCTGGGGAAAAGGGAAGACACCCCTGGCGGAAAGGCATTGCCGAGATAAAGCAGCCGCAGTTTACCCATAGACAAGCGGAGCGTAGACGGCCTTTGGGTGCTCGCCAAGCAGAAGCAATCAGATGTGGCTAGAGTGTCAGCCGGCTATTGCATAGCTTCGGCGGCGAGCGGGCAGCAAGACCGCGATCTCGAGCTGTATGCAAAAGCCTCGGTTGCTAATTGATTTTATTGATTTTCCAAATCCTGTCAGGGCAGGGAATCCTTTTCTGCCAATCCTCAGCCGACGCTGGGAACTGGTGTCGTCCGAGTATCCTGATTACCTGATGTTCACGCACGAGGGGCAGGGTCACAAACTCCATTCCTGCACCAAGATCTTCTACACACAAGAGGCCTACGCCCCGAACTGGAACCACTGCGATTACGCCGTGACTTCCATCAAGCTGGACGATCCCCGCGCGTTCCACCTGCCCTATTACAGTCTGTGGCGAACCCCAAACGAACTGGTTCGCACGGACGGGTTCGACTACCGGGCGGAACTGCGGCGCAAATCCGGCTTCTGTTCCTTTCTGACCGGTTACGCCGACCGCTCTGTGGCCGAGCGTATCCGCTTCTTCCACCGGTTGAATGCACGAAAGCGCGTGGATTCCGCCGGCAGGGCCCTGAACAACACCGGCTGGGGTGTACCTTGGGGCAAGGACCCCAAGATCGAGTTTCTGAGAAAATACAAGTTCCACATTCAGTTCGAGAACAGGGATCTGCCGGGCTGGACGACGGAGAAGCTCACAGACGCCTTCGCCGCCTTCACCGTGCCGGTCTTCTGGGGGGACATCACGGTCAAGGAACAGTTCAACCCGCAGGCCTTCATTGATCGCCGAGATTTTCCCTCGGACGAGGCGTGCATCGAACACATCCTCAAGGTGGATGCGGATGACGAGCTTTACCTGGAGTATCTCAGCGCAACGCCGTTTCACGGCAACCAGCCCAACAAGGAATGGGATCACGAGCGCCTGCTGGATTTTTTCGAGATGATCTTCAGCCAGCCCCCCAACCCGGTCGCGCGTCGGCGTTGGTTCTGGAAACTCATGAAGTGGCGGTTGGTCAAGCGGAACAAGACCCAGGAAGAGAAGGGCAGTCCTACCGCCTTGGAACGCTATCGCGAGCGGATGGCCATGCAGGGCAATCCCGGTGGGATCCCGGCGCCCTGAAGACCAAACTGCGAGCGAAATTCGCTTGAGGGGAGGACTTTTTGCCGACGGGGACGAGAAGGCGGACCAGATGCGGTCAGCGATGCCGGGCAGATCGGGGCGTGGCTGATGGACGGGTTGAAGCCGCGGGAGGCGGGTTCACATAGGCGTTGCCGGGCCGCTCGGAAAACCGGCGGGGGCAGCGGCCACCCGCTTACTTGTGCCAGCCATAGTGCCGGCTGTATTTCCAGCGGCGCAGGAATCGGCGCAGGGGATCGATCTTGTGCCGGATCATCCCCGGTCAGCAAAACGACCGGCGCCGAGGTGGGCCGCTGGAAAGCCCCCGTTCGAGGGATCAATGGACATCGGCCAGCGCCAATTCGTAGCCAGCCACCGTTGCTTGGGCACAGCGTTCCCAACTGAACTGCTTCGCCTGTTGAAAGCCGGCGTTCTTCAACGACAGCCGCAAAGTGGCGTCGGTGCGGAGCCGGAGCATGGCCTGGCAAAGAGCGTCGGCGTCGCGGGCGTCCACCAGCAGCCCCGCCGAGCCTACCACTTCCGGCATGGACGAATTGTTGGAGGTGATCACGGGGGAGCCGCATTGCATTGCCTCCAACACTGGCAGGCCGAAGCCTTCGTAGAGGGACGGATAGACGAACGCCAAGGCCCCGGAATACAGCGCCGGCAGGTCCGCGTCCGGGACGAAGCCGGTGACGAGGATGCGCTCTTTGGCGCCAGTGGCTGCTTCCAAGTCCCGCAGGAGCGGATTGCAGAGCCAGCCTTTGCGCCCCGCTAAAATGAGGCTGGTGTCGGCCAATTGCGGCTCGTGTCGGAGGCGACGGAAACAGCGGACCACTTGCTGAAGGTTCTTGCGGGGTTCCAGCGTGCAGACGCTCAGGAAGTAAGGCCCTTCCGGAATGCCGAGGCGGCGTCTCACCGCCTCGATCTCCGCCGCGTCGGCGCAAGGGCGGAAGTGCGCGGCGGCAGCCAACGGTGTGACGATGACCCTCTTTGGATCCAGTCGCGGGGAGAAGTTGCACATGTCGGTCTTGGTCGCCGTCGAGTTGGCAAAGAACCACTGGTGGGGGCTGAGATTCGAGAGTGTTTCAGTCAGGAACTTGCGGCCCCCGTGATCGTCGAAATACTGCGGGTACAGCACGGGAATGAGGTCGTGAATCATCTGGAACTCTACCAGCTTCGGGTTGGCCCGCCGTCTGGGTTTGCGGACGTGGAAGGGGACGTGCAACACATCGGCCCAGTGCCATTCTTCCGCTGGGAGGGAAGCGCCGCTAAGCAGATCCGGCGGCGCCGGTGGCGGAGCCATTCCAACGAGAGCCTGTCCCTCCAACGCAATTTTGGCTGCGCCTGCGCCGCCCGCCGCACCGCCAATTCAGTTGCCCCCAGGCTTCGGACAGCGGGCGTCAAACAGAAGGGATGGTGGGCTAGAAGCCCTACGGAAGCCAGATGCTCCTCCACCGATGGTGCCGAGTCAAAATTGGCCAACAAACAGAACCGCAAATCGCAGCGGGTCGAGGCCACGAGCGCCTGGGCCACCGCCTCTACCACGCGAAAAACCCCGGTGCGCACTACATTTCCGCCGGCGGTCCCGCCGAAACAGGACGCTTCGTAGAGCACATGGATGGGACGGTTGGGCGACACCTTGGCAGCTTGGTTGGAGCGTTTCAGTTGGGGCGACTCATGAAAGGCCTCGTCTGGTCGCGGCCGTAGTTCCGCTGCCACCATACCAAGCGGTTGACCGGAGGAGGCGGGGAGCCGTTCATGGATTCAGGTTCTGCGGTGGGTCTTCGGAACGCGGCACGTCAAGGTTCCATCACACGCCGCCAGTCCTCGATGAAATGCGCCGGGTCGAACTTCGCCTTCCACCGCGCGGCGGTTTCCGAGGGAACGCCGCCGGCGGCCAGCAAAGCCAGCAGCTTTTCCGCGGCGATTGCCGGCTGGCCCAGCGGGTAAAGGCAACGCGTGTCTGCGTCCACCAGTTCGGGGTGGAGGTTGTTTTCGGAGAGCATTACTGGCACGTCGGCGCTGATTGCTTCCGCCACGGAGAGACCAAAACTTTCAGACTTCGAGGAGGAAACAAACGCGCCGCCATGCCGCTCGGTGAAATTATGAATGGCTCCCACTCGATGGAACGGCACTGGCGGGAGACATACGACCCGTCCGAGCGCCCGCTTGGAGCGGACGAAGTCCCAGAAATCGCTTTCTTTGTTCACCTGCCCAACCACCAGGAGCATGAACCGGTCCCCCCCCAGGCGCCTCAACTGGCACAGGATCTCGACCGTCTCCGTCACGTTCTTCAGCGCATCCACGCGTCCGATGTGTACGATGGGAGTGAGGCCGTGGGACTGCGCGTCTGGAAAACAGCAGACGGCGTCCACCTCGGGCACTCGCGGCACGCAATTCCGGAGGGTCTGCACCTGCGTGCGGAGCCGGCCGCTGACTTCGGCTTGCACCGTCTCCCGGAACCGGGGTGAAGGGACGATGATGCCTCGGATGTCCTGGGGCAAGTGGCGGAGATAAGCGCGATGCTCGGGGTAAGGGGTGTGACATTCCAAGAAGACCCTCGATCGGTCGCGCAGATGCTCCAGAATGTCTGGCGTGTCCACGGTCATGACGAGGTCGTAGAGGTCGGGCTGAAAGTCGTCCTCGACTACCAGGTGCCGCTCCAAGCCGCAGCGGCGGATGTAGGCGCGCATCGGCGCTTTACCGCCCCTGTCGTGCTGGAAGAAGACGCCCTGCTGCACGGCCAATCCGGCTTGCTTGAAGGCCAGCGCCCGGTTCACGAACACCCGCTCGACGCCGCCGAGTGTGGCCCATCGGTAAACGTAAAGCACTTTCATCCGCCGGGCTCGGGTTGATAGAGTTGGTGCCAGGTGCTGCCCCGCCTGGCGAGGGCCAACATCTGGTCAAACCGCTGCTGCCAAGTCGTGCGGAACAGGAAGGCGTCCCGCGCGTCTTGGTCCAGCGTTCCGCTGATGGCGGCCGCGGTGAGTTCCCGTGCGGCCACGGCGAAGGTCGTGGCATCAGGGCACACCCTCACCCATGGGTAGCTGGCAACATGGTTGATGCCGCTGCAGACGACGGGCAGGCCGAAATAGAGGTATTCATACACCTTGATCGGATCCACCGCCCGCGCCAGCGCGCTCTGCCGGAACGGAATCATGCCGAGGTGCCAGCCCACGACATGATGGCGGAGTTCCCTTGGCGGCACCTTCCCGTGGCAAATCACGTTCGAACGCGTTCGAACCCGCTGCTCGGTCGCTTCACTCACGCCATAGCCGATGATGTGCAATTCCAGATCGGCGTGGGCGTCCGCCACTTGAAAAACCAGGTCCCAATCGAACCAAGAGTCGGTCAGGTGTCCAAAGTAACCAATCCGCAGCTTCGCCGGCGCTTGCCGCTGGGCGATGTCCCGCGGCCCCAGCAGGGCGGGGTCGTAACCGTTCCCAATGCAAACGATGTCGCGGCGCAGGTGCTGAAACTTCGTCACCAAGGCCGGCGACACGGCGGTCACCACGTCGGCGGAGAGCAGGCTGGCCTCCTCAACCTCCCGCTCGTACCACCCGGCTTCCCCGTGCTTTCCGAATTCCTCCCAGTCATCCATGATGTCGTAGAGGATGGAGAAACCCTGACCGCGGAGGGTGCGCGTGGCCTCACTGAAAAGTCCGGCAGGGAAGGCGAGGACGAAGTGCTTTTCCGGGACATCCGCGAGCGGGGAGAAATGCTCCAAGCCTTCCAAGAAGGCGTAGAGCGGAATCTCCCAGACGTTCGAATAAACGACTTGGTACGCCTTCCGCAGGACTTCATCGCGATGCCACTGCCAGGCGAGATAGACCACGCCCAAGCCCGCTTCCGCGAGATACTTTGAGAGGTTGATGGTGCGCTGATTGTACAGTTCATCGAATTCGAACGCCGATGGTACGATAGCGATGCCCCGGATTTTGCCTGCATGGACGCGGGCCCGCAATTCGCTGACGATTTCCTTTAAGCCGTAGGCCCGCCACGGCTCGCCTACCGGCTGCGCTGCCCCGATTTGGTTAGCGCTGATAGCCGCATCGGCGGCCGCCCTGATCTCCGACGCGCGCGCGGCGGCGGAAAGCCCCGTGTTTAGGAGCGGATTCTTGGCCACGCCCGGCGGCGTCTGCCGGCCCACCAACCGTTTCCTGAACCAGTTCCAGAACGCCTGCTTCTCGTGGAGGCTGCCCTTGGCGAAGTCGCGCTCCAGGCGCCGCAACAGATGGGCGATGCGATAGGGCTTGGTCTTGGCCAGGGCGCGCAGGTGCGGCTCCAGTTCCGCCAAGGACCGCAGCCCCTCTTCGAGGTTCTGTTCCAGCACGCCGGCGCGGCGCAACGCGCGCTGGCCATCCGCTTGTAGCCCGGCGGCCTCTTGCTGGAGTTGCGAGTAGGCGGCCTGACTGCGTTGCAAGGCCTCGCGCAACGTCGCGCCATCCGCTTGCAGCCCGGCGGCCTCTTGCTGGAGCTGCGAGTGGGCGGCCTGACTGCGTTGCAGTGCCTCCCGCGCTGTCGCGCTGGCGGCTTCGAGGTTGTCGAGGACCGACTGCTTCCGCGCAAGTTGCGCACTGAGGTCGAACAGCTCCGTTTGATACTCGGTTAAGCTGTGCTCGACTCGGACCTTCGGCGGTGGGGCTACGCTGGCCGGCTTCAGACCGGCACGCCAGGTAGGCGACCAGATAAGCCTCGTGCCGGGCCACGACGCCCAGTTGCATCAGCCACGCCAACGGCCAGTCGCATGTTTGCAGGGCGTAATGCAGATGGTCCTCCGCGAAGTCCGCGCCCAAGAACCAAACCCTCTCCACACCGAGGCCCGCCCTGGCGAGGATCGTGCCATAGTCTCGCCGCAAGGCCTCCCAGCCCCAGAGCCATTCGTCTTTCTGCATGGCGCGGCGGCGGAAGAGGAGATACGGCAGCGAATCCGGATTGGGCACAAGAAACAAGTAATGCGCCGCTTCGACTTGGCCAATGGAATGGAAGGCCCGCCGCAGGTTCCGGTCATCGAAGTGCTCCATGACGCCGCTGTTCCACACCACGTCGAAGGATCCCAGTCCCTTCTCCAGATCCATCAGATCGCCCGGGATGAACCGCCCGGTCAAACCGTGCCGGGCAAAGCAGTCCTTCGCCTTTTGCAGGGCCGCCGTGCTGAAGTCCAGAAGTGAAACTGCAAAACCCTTTTGCGCCAGGGCCGCGGACAAATGGCCGCTGCCACAGCCCAGTTCAAACAACCTGGCTCCCGGCTGGACGCCCGCTGCGGCGAGCACCCCGGCGATCTCATCAGCCAGACGACGCTCGAGGTGGTTGATTTCCAGCGAATAGGTTTCCGCCACTTTGTTCCAAACTTCGGGGGTCGGCAGGATCGCGGTTTCCATGAGCGTCTTCAGTGGAGAGATGGTCCCATGCGCGCTGGCTTCGGCCTCCGCGAACCGCGGGCGCGTTTCACATCGTTCCCATTTCTCGAAGCCCGACCGCGAGTCGGCGGTGCGCCTTTAAGCGTCGGAACCAACCGGTCCAGAAGGATTCGCGTAATGCGCTCCGCCGCGTGCCCGTCGCCATAAGGATTGGCGACCCGAGCCATTTGGTTGTAAGCCCGGCGATCAGACAGCAATTTCTCCGTCATCTGAAAGATCGCTTCTTCCTCAACGCCAGCCAACCGGAGGGTGCCGGCGGCGATGCCTTCGGGCCGCTCTGTCGTGTCGCGCAACACCAGCACCGGTTTGCCCAGCGCCGGGGCTTCTTCCTGAATGCCACCGGAATCGGTGATGACTAGATGACTCCGGGCCATGAAGTTGTGGAAGTCGGACACGTTGAGCGGCTCGATCAGCCGCACGCGCTCGTGGCCATCCAGGATCCGCCCGGCCACCTCCCGGATCCTGGGATTCAAGTGAACAGGATAAATCACCTTCACATCCCGATGCCCTGTCACAATGCGCCTCAAGGCGCGGAAGAACCCCGCCATCCGTTCTCCCAAGTTTTCACGGCGGTGGGCGGTGAGCAGGATCAGCCGATCGGTGCCGACCCAGTCCAGTTGTGGATGATGGTAGTCCGGCTTCACTGTGGTCCGCAGCGCGTCAATGGCGGTGTTGCCCGTGACGAACACAGTCTCGATCCGCTTGCCCTCAGCCAGCAGGTTTTGGCGAGCTAACTCCGTCGGTGCAAAATGCAGGTCGGCAAGCACGCCCGTCATCTGGCGGTTGAGTTCCTCGGGATACGGAGAGTGTTTGTCGTAGGTGCGCAGTCCGGCTTCGACATGCCCCACCGGCACTTGGTGGTAGAAAGCCGCCAGGGCACCCGTCAGCGTGGTCGTCGTGTCTCCGTGGACGAGCACGATGCCCGGTTTCTCCTTCACGATGACCTCCTCCAAGCCGATCAGCGCCCGGCACGTCACCTGCACGAGCGTTTGGCGCCTTTGCATGATGTCGAAGTCGTAATCGGGTTCGATGGCGAAGACGTTGAGCACCTGATCGAGCATCGTGCGATGCTGAGCAGTAACGCACACGACGCAGCGAATCTGCTCGTGCTTCTTCAATTCATGCACCAACGGGGCCATTTTAATGGCTTCCGGACGAGTGCCGAAAACGACCATGACCTTGATCTTCTTCACGCGGTGCGTGTCCATCCCGCCTCCGACGCCGTAAGGCTCACCGTCCGCGGCATGACCGGCCCGGCCCGAACCGGGACCAGCGCCAATGCGACCATGTCGGGCTGAAGCTGCAGGGCCGACCTAATCGACTCCACGCCTGAAGCCGATTCGCACCCGCGCGCATGACGGGATTCGACGCATGCAAAACCTGCTCGCGAGCGCCCCTCGCAAAGTGTGTCCGACCGGGGCACAACGACCATGCCAACGGGACCGTGGCGCGCCCCACATTCGCGGCCAACCATCTCCGGCGGGATCATTGCACTTCCGCCACCGCCCCCAGCGAATGGCAAAATCATAATCTGCTTCGAGATCATCGGTGAGTTCCACGCCGACGAGCGCCAGCATTCTTGCCAGGACCGAGGGATTGAGGCAATCAGGCATGTCTCCCAGCACCAGCCCTCGCCGCACCGGAATGCTCGCTTCTTGCAACGAACGCCCCAGGTGGTCTTTGACGACCGGGGGAGGCTGGGCTGGTGCGGGTTTGTTGTCGTTAGCGGGCATCCGAAAGCATTGGCTCGCAGCGCTGACTCGATTCAGCGCGGTCGTGACGGACGTTTTGCGTGAACGCCTCTTTTTGCATCGCTCTGAGCGCACCGAAGGAGATTACTACTTCGATGAACCCCACCCCTGCACACTATTTAGGTTCCCACAGGTTAGGAAAGCCTCCCCGCTACCGCAACAGCGATTCCGCACCAGAGACGGGAATCCACGTGAAAAGCGTGGCGGGGCAAGTTTTCACCGGCGCTCGAGCCGAATCAGGACCCGAGGCCGCCCGGTTGAGACGACAATTCTCCCACGCTGGTCTCTGCGGTCGCTTGAGCCTGTCAAAGAGCGATACTGCCCCAAGCCTCCCGCACGGTTCAACCACTCCACAGCAGCTCTACTTCCTCGTGCCGTTCCAGTGCCCGATCCAGTTGCCGGGCCAGCTCGGCCAACGTGATCGCGCCGGCCTGCAGCAGTTTGCCGTGCACCCGTGCGAACCACTCGACGAGATTGAAGGCCAGCATCAGGATCAACAGCCACGCCACAATCGCCACCGGTATGCTATGTCGGCAGTGTTCAGGTGTAGTCCCCGTCCGTTCCTTTGAAGCTGTGGTTTTCGATGCCCCAACGCCCATGGCCGATGCGCCAGATGCCCTGGGCCGGAATGCCCTCCAGTTCCCGGCTGACCAGCGAGCGCTAAAAGCTTTCCTGGCTCACGGTGGTTTTCTGGCCGCCCTGCTGCCGCCGTTCCGACCAGTGTTCTTGGGCTTGCACGACGCGCATCGTGCCGATGGCCGGGTCGGTGAAGGACAAGTCCTTGATCTCGCGCAGTTCGATCTGCCGATTGCGACTCATCCACGAAATTTTCCACCACCAGCACGGGATGCTGCCAGCGTTCCTGCCAGTCGGCGTTCAGCCGGCGCAGACACAGCCCGAGGACGCGCGAAGCCAGATTGGGATAACGCTGGCGTTCGGGCAAGACAAGAAAGCGGCTGTTGTTGACGACAAACGGGAGGCGGCGGGCGCGTTGGCGTGGATTCCACGCGATCCATTTTTCGCGCGCTTTGAGGTGGAGCGAAGCGGCGGTGAAAGCGATGAGGGCGACCCATTGGCCCTCCAGTTCAGCCACGTAGCGCAAGGACTGGCCGGTCAGCACCCAATCGTGCAGGTAATGCTTTTCGGTCGAGGAGCCGGTCAAACTCAGGCCGCTCATGCTCAAGGAGCAGGCGGACCGTGACGCGATTCAAGACATCGGTTTCGTTGGCAATGGGTGGGGGCGCCATGCGACCGACGGTGCAATTGGTAAGTGCTGTTGACCAGCAGGGAAATGAGGCCACTCGATGCAACGAAAAATACTGGCTCCGGACCTTGGCCGCAGGGTGCCGCCGGAAGGAACGGGAGCCGTGGTCGTCAGGCGCCGTTTGGGTTTTGGGCAGCCCCATTGCCATTCTTAAGAACGAAGGCCATGAACTTAAGATTTATGTCATAGTTGGTTTCCTCCCCCTCAAACCCGTAGGCCTTTCTGGCCAACCGCACCAGGCGTCAGGACCTGATGGCTGGTTCAATATCGGGGCCTTGGCACAGCCACCTGTCTGGCATCGCGGATTCTGGTACCGAACACCGACGCCAGCCGAATGCGTTGCAACTTCGATCGGTGATCAACCAGCTTCGCTCAAGGACACAGCGGGGATGTGGTTTTGGTGGGAGTTTGGGATGCCTGGAGCCTCCACGAGTCCAGAATCACGCTGTCCCCGCCCATCAAGCCTGGGCGAAGCTGCCCTGTCTTTGTCGGCGCCCTCTGCGGCGCAGTCGGCGCAGCGCGATGCCTCTACCAACTTCAGAGGTGTCAGCCCTCGAAGGTCGTGTCGCTTGCATTTTCGTGTCGCTTGCATGTGCACTGACGGCTGATACCTTGCGCGCGTGCGGATTTTGATCACGGGCATATGTGGCTTTGTTGGCAGCACACTGGCGAGGGCTTTCCTGGAGTATCGAGAGGGCGTGGAGATCCTCGGGCTTGACAGCCTCGCACGGCCTGGCAGCGAGCTGAATCGCGGTCGCCTTCGTGAACTGGGCGTGGAGATGGTTCATGGGGACCTCCGCAATTCCTCGGATTTGTCGATGCTTCCAGCGGTGGATTGGGTCATCGACGCGGCGGCCAATCCGAGTGTCCTGGCTGGGGTGGATGGGAGAACGAACAGTCGCCAACTGGTTGAGCATAATCTCATGGGCACAGTCAATACGTTGGAATACTGCAAGAAGCACCGCGCTGGGTTCCTGCTTTTGAGCACCAGCCGGGTGTATTCAATTGACGGTCTGGCCCGGATCGAGATGGAGGTGGTTGGCCAGTCCTTTCAGCCCCGCACCGACCAGTCATGGCCTGCGGGTTGTTCGCCGGATGGAGTCAATGAATCATTTTCCACCGCCTCGCCCATTTCGCTTTATGGGAGCACCAAGCTCGCTTCCGAAGTGCTGGCGACAGAGTATGGCATCGCGTTCAATTTTCCGGTTTGGATCAACCGTTGTGGTGTGCTGGCCGGGGCGGGTCAGTTTGGGCGCTCGGACCAGGGCATTTTTTCGTTCTGGATACATTCTTATGCGCGGCGAAAGCCTTTGTCTTACATTGGGTTTGAAGGTCGAGGCTTTCAGGTTCGCGATGCGCTCCATCCCAGGGACCTTGTGCCCCTGCTTTGGAAGCAAATGAGTGAGGCGCCGGCCCGGCCCGGTCTTCCACTGAATCTGGGGGGCGGCAAGGCGAACAGCATGTCTCTGGCTGATCTGAGCGCGTGGTGTCACGCCCGGTTCGGGCCTCACGCGATCCAGCCGGAGCCAACGCCTCGCCCCTATGACATCCCTTGGTTGATGATGGATTGCCAGTCGGCTGCAAAGCATTGGGGCTGGCGGCCAACGACCCCCTTGGAGGATATCCTTGAAGAGATTGCCCGACACGCGGAGGCTCACCCGGACTGGCTTGAGTTAACCGGGCATTGACCGAGTCGGTCCAACGGTGGCGAACTGGCCAAACGGGAGAATCCTTCTCACTGAAGCGCGCGCACTATCCCGGCTGGAACATCAGCGTTTCGCTGCCTGAAACCCTTCAGGAGATCGTCGGGGGGCGGACCGAACGCCCATCGCTCGTTCGTGAATCAATCGTCTTTCGGAGGTTCGGTCTGAAACTGCAGGTCGTAGAGTCTCCGATATGCGCCGTTTCGGGCGAGGAGTTCCGCATGGCGCCCTTCCTCCACAATCCTTCCCTCGGCCAGCACCACGATCAGATCGGCTTTCTGAACCGTGGACAACCGGTGGGCGATGCAGATGGTGGTGCGCCCTTCCATCAGTTCGTCCAACGCGGCCTGCACGATGCGTTCGGACTCGGTGTCCAGGGCGCTGGTGGCCTCGTCGAGGACGAGGATGGGGGCATTGCGCAGGATGGCGCGGGCGATGGCGACGCGCTGGCGCTGGCCGCCGGACAGTTGGGCCCCCCGCTCGCCGATCGCGGTGTCGTAACCCTCGGGCTTTTCGAGGATGAACTCGTGGGCGTGCGCGTGTTTGGCCGCTTGGATCACCTCGGCTTCGGACGCGTCCGGCCGCCCCAGCAGGATGTTGTTGCGAATGGTGTCATTGAAGAGGATGACGTCCTGGGTCACCACGGCGATCTGGCTGCGCAGATCCTTGGAATGCACCGCGCGGATGTCGGTGTCGCCGATGCGGATCGAGCCGGACTGGGGATCATAGAAGCGCAGTAGCAGGTTAGTCAGCGTGGTCTTGCCCGAGCCGCTGGCGCCGACGAGGGCAATCATCTGGCCGGCCGGCACGGTGAGTGTGACGCCGTGCAACGCACCCTTCTCGCCGTAGGAGAACGACAGGTTTTCGAACCGGATCGGGGCATTTCGAGCCTGGAGGGGCTTGGGGTGCGCGGGTTCTGGGATGTCCGACTGCATGTCCAGCAATCCGAAGACGATCTCGCCCGACACGGCCGCCTGGTGGAATTGATTGCGCAGACGCAGCAGGTCCTTGATGGGCTTGTATATGCTGAAGATCGACCCGACGAACAGGATCAAGTCGCCCGGGGTCGGATCATTGGAAAAGAGCTTCATGTAGATCAGAAACATCGCCACGCCCAGGCCGGCAATGAACTCCATGATCGGCCCGGGTAGTTCCGAGGCGCGGGTCGAGCGCATGTTGAAGCTGAATGCGCGCCGGGCGGTCTGCCGGTAATCCTCGGTCATACGATCCTCGAGGTTGTAGGCCTTGACGACGCGATAACCCGTGAGCGTCTCGTGCATGACCCGCCCGAGGGTGAGATTCTGTCCCACCGCACCCTCCACCGACTTGCGTAGCTTGCGGGCGTAGATGATGAAAGGCAGCAGGGCGATGGGCATGGTGGAAAGCGCAATAATGGTCAGCTTCGGCTGGGTATAGAGCAGCAGGGCCAGCAGGCTGAGGATGGTAATGGGTTCCCGGATCAGGGTGACTAGGGACTGCGCCACAAGGCTCTGCAGGCTGCTGGCCTGACCCACGCGGCCCATCAATTCCCCCGTGCTCATCCGGTTGAAGAAACTCGCCGGCAGGGACAGCAGGTGGCTGAACAGCCGGATCTGGAGATCGGTGATGGTCCGCATCGACACCCAGCCCGTGAGGTAGGCGCTGAGGTAAGTGAAGAATCCGCGGATCAACATGGCCATCGGGATGAGGCACACGATGGCCACGGTGGCCCAGCCTTTCGGATTGGACCGGACGATCTCCTGCTGTTCCAGGAACCACCGCCAGGCCGGGGCGAGGAATGAGAGCGACTCTGGCAGCTTGGCCAGTTGCGCCTGCATCCAGCCCAACTCCACTTTGGTGAAGATGGTGTCCACCACCACCTTGGCGCTCCCGAGCATGAGCGCGTTCGAGGCCCCGGCCACAAACCCGGTCAGGATCCCCAGCGCCAGCCGCGCCCGGTAAGGGCGGGCGCAGGAAAGCAACCGTCGAAGACAATCCCAAGTATTCACAGGCAAGAGGTTGCTTTGACGACTCTCGGCGAGCGAGTCTTTTCCAGTGGCGCGATCTCGACCACCCGGTCCTGGAGGCACACTTTGTGGGCTCCCCGGTGGCTCATGCGATTGTCGGTGTTCATGTGTGTCCACCACCCAGGAATTCCCGGCTTGAGCAAGCGCCCGAACGGGCAGGAATCATCTTGATGAGTCAGTCCTTCGTTGAAACCATGTCTCCGGATGGAGCAATGAGGCAATTGTTTCGCCAGGCTGATTAGGCTTGGCAAGCCAGGCCGATAACACGCTGGGCATGGTTATGAATGAACGTACATGAGGAAACAGCGCCAATCGGTGATGCGCGAGCAAAGTTCCAGGCCGAATCCATGCCGCATAGCTTGTTCGCGGTGGACTGCTCCACGTTCTGATGCTGATTCACCCTCGGGGGTTCCTGCCGCTTACGTCAGTTTCAACTCCGGCCACATGGCTGGGACGGCTTTCATGCTTGTATGACACGAGCCGTTCACCCTCATCACCGTATGCCATCCAGCCTGATTGGTTTGGGCTGGCTGGCATTCGCTTGCAGTTGCGCTTTGATTCTTTGGGGTGCCAACCGTGGTTTCGATGTGACGGATGAAGGCCTTTACCTGCTGCTCTGCAACGAGCCCGGGTCTTATCCGGAAATGATGACTCAGTACCACGTCTTGGTACAGCCGATCCTGCATTTGACCGGCAGCAGCCCCATTGCGCTCCGGTTGGTCCGGTTCGGTTTGCTTTTGGGCGCGCACCTGGCGTTTGCTCTGGCTCTGCAACATTGGTGGCGGCGGACATGGCCGGAGGCCCACGCAGCCATGCGGGGTGTGGCGTGGCCGGTGATACTCATGGGAATCCCGGCCAGTTACATTTGGGCACCACAGTCACTCGGCTACAATGACCTGGTGGGTGTGTGCGGCTTGCTGTCGGCTGCGGGGTTGATGTGTGCAGTGGCGAGTGCAGGCTTGAGCGCCAAAACCCCACATCGAGGGGCTGGGCAGAAAAATCACCTTATGGCCACGGGGACGCAATTGTCCGGCGGCCCAGCAGCCGGACGTATTCGGCCCCCCTGCTGGTCGTGGGCGTGGCTCCTTGGGACCGGTTGTTGTGTGGCGCTGCTGGCGTTTGCCAAATGGCCGTCTTCGATCTGTGTGTTCCTGCTCATTGTGTTGGCGGTCCTATGCCTGTTTCTATCCCGTGGATGGGGGTTCGCGGCGATAGCCCTATTGGCTTTGATCACTGGGGGGGGGCTCGGCATAGCGGTGGTCCACCTGTGCATTTTGGATGTGAGTGCGTATCTGGGATCATTTATGACCGTGCTCAAGGCAACTGCAACTACGCATCACCACCCACCCGGAAGTTTGCTGGCGGACTACACGCGGCAGTTGACGCGCAGCTACGGCTTGGTACTGCGCTACTTTGGGTGGGCGGCATGTCTGTTGTTGGTCTTGCCAATGATGAGTGGACGGCGAAGCGCTGTTCCTCCACTTCTGGAGCGATGGGCGATGCCTTCGGCTGTATTTGTTGGTGTCATTGCAATGGCTGAACGGCTGCGCTACTTCCGTGGCAGCGGCGAGTATTCGGCACAAGCTGTTGAAGGATGGTGGGTTCTGGTAACATTAATGGCCGCCCTGGCCGCCACTGGTTGGTGGCGCAGGCGGCAGCTCCGTCACTTGGTGCTGGGAAAGCTGAGCGTCTCCACCGCGCAGCCAGCCTTTGGCTTTTGGATCATCGTGGGTGTGCTTCTGCTGCTGCCACTTGCGGCGTCGGTCGGGACCAACACGCGTATTACATCTCCATCAGTGTGGCTGTCCGGTGCTTGGTTCGGAGTCGCGGCCTTGTTGGGAGGGATTTCATGGAGGCATCGCCCCGCTCGGCCGGCCACCGTTCTTTGCCTTGGCTTGGTCTTGGTGATGATCCTTGCCCAGTTCTGTTATGGTCACGTCCATCGGCCTTACCGCCTGGCGGCTCCATTGACGCGCCAAACTGAGAGGGTGTCAATCCTGCCGAATGCTCGCGGGTTAATGTTCGACAAGGCAACCGCCAAGCTGTTGGTGGATCTAGGGACGGCCTATCAGGCCGCTGAGCCTGTCGCTAATCAACCGATCTTGGCGTTCTATTCTACCCCGGGACTGGTTTATCTGCTGGGCGGAAGGGCTCCAATCATCGCATGGTATAGTGGTCGCGGCACGGTTCATTCCCTGCTCTCCCACGGTTGGACTGTCAGGGGCGAAACGACTTTGCCTTTCCTGCTCCTGACCGAGGAGTTGGATCCTGAGATTCAAGCCGCACTGCAAACGATCGGGGTTCCATTCCCTCAGGCCTATGATCTGGCGGTCGAGACGACTTCACCGGTCGATGGGTGCGTTATGAAACTCTACGTGCCTAGGCGGCCGCACCGATAAGCTCACCGGACTGGAATTGCACTGTTACGCCTTTCAGCTTTACGGATGGCTCTTTCGCCCATTGCGGAGTTGCCCCGGCAGGAGATCCTGGGTAACGCTGACGAGCAGCGTTTCGCATGAAAACCGCGCCCATCGCACTTTTTGCCTATAACCGGTCCAACCATCTGCGGCAGACGGTGGAAGCACTGTTGGCCAATGAACTGGCGGCGGAGAGCGAGTGCTGGATCTTTTGTGATGGCCCAAGGTCGGAGGTCGATACGCCCCGGGTCCAGGATGTGCAGGAATACTGTGGATCGGTCAGCGGTTTCCGAAAAGTTCACGTCCAAGCAAGCCTGGTCAACCGGGGCCTGGCGCAATCCATCATCTCTGGCGTCACCGAGGTTTGCCGCGAACGAGGGCGGGTGATCGTTGTGGAGGATGACTTGGTGACATCTCCATTCTTCCTGCGGTATATGAACGAGGCACTGGAGTTGTACGAGCAAGACGAGGAGGTAATCAGCATTCACGGTTATGTGTATCCTGTGGATGGTCCATTGCCTGAAACCTTTTTCCTGCGGGGGGCGGATTGCTGGGGATGGGCGACCTGGCGGCGCGGATGGGCCTTGTTCAACGCGGACGGGAACCAGCTTCTGGCCGAACTGGAGCGGCGTGGTTTGACACGCGATTTCGACTTGGACGGCGCTTATGGGTATACCGAGATGTTCCGACAACATTGCGCCGGGAAGAACAACTCATGGGCGATACGATGGCACGCGTCCGCGTTCCTGAAGGATCGGCTGACTCTTTATCCGGGGCGTTCGCTTGTAGAAAACATCGGGCATGACCGCAGCGGGACCCATTGCGGCAACAGCGATGAGTTCAGGCCGAGATTATCGCAGACACCGATCACGCTGGAACGTCAACCCTTCGTGGAAAACAGGGAGGCACGCGCGGCATTTGCGCGATTTCTCCAGCCCAACAGAAGGCGGAGTTGGGCGCGGAGGCTGCGTGCAGCCATCCTGCCCGAACTCGGGAACTGAGGCCTATCATGCAAATTCCGAAGGTCTTTCGAGGTCGCGGCAGACGCCACAAAGTTGATTTCAGGGGAGACTTTGCCTCTTGGGAGGATGCTGCCAGACAGTCCAGTGGTTACGACTCAACCGCGATTGTGGAGAAGACGATCGTGTCCGTTCGCCAGGTATTGAATGGTTCGGCGGCCTTCGAACGGGATTCGGTGGCGTTCGAGACACTGGAACATCCGTTTTCCCTGCTTGCAGGACTGCTCCGTGCTGCAGCCTGCTCGGGGGGGCGGTTGTCCGTGCTCGACTTCGGGGGGTCGTTGGGAAGTTCCTACTTTCAGTGTCGGGGCTTCCTAAAGGCAGTGCGAAGCCTGCACTGGTCCGTGGTCGAGCAACCCGACCACGTGAGGTGCGGCAAAGCAGAGTTGGAGACATTCGAGTTTGATTTCTTTGAGGATGTTGGAGATTGCATCGCCCGGCATGATCCTAATGTCCTGCTGTTGGGAAGTGTCTTGCAGTACCTTCCCTCTCCCCCTGCGACCATTGCCGAACTGCTTTCCAGAAGGATCGGACACGTCATCGTGGATCGTACCGCGTTCCATGAAGGAAGTGGAGATCGCCTCACGGTTCAGATCGTCCCCGAGTGGATTTACCCGGCCAGTTATCCGGCCTGGTTCTTTCGTGAGGCCGACTTCGTTGTCCGCTTCACGCAGGCGGGCTACCGACTGGTGGCCGATTATCCTTGTGGTGATCGCATGTTGCTCGAGAAGGGCCGTGCCTATTACAAAGGATTCATCTTTGAAGCGGAGGGCCTCTCATGAGAGGCCGGAACGATTCCTACCGCATGCTCAACCTGGGGTGCGGCAGACGGTTTCACGACGCCTGGGTGAATGTGGATATTGCTCCGGCAGACCCAAAAGTCATACAAGCCGACCTGTCCCGTGGAATCCCCTTCCCCGACGCCTCGTTTGAGGCGGTCTATCATTCGAATGTCCTGGAGCACATTCGTCGTGAACACGTGGGAGGGTTCATGAGAGAATGCTGGCGCGTCCTGCGCCCGGGAGGGATCCTGCGGACAGCGGTGCCGGATCTTGAGCAAATCTGCCGGCTTTATCTGGATTTGCTCCACCGCGCGGCGCAAGGGGATGCAGCCGCTTCGCACCGGTACGACTGGATGATGCTTGAACTGCTGGATCAGACGGTCAGGGAACAAGCCGGTGGTTGCATGGCGGATTATCTGAAGCAGGACCCGCTTCCCGGAGAAGACTTTATTCTGGAGCGGATCGGTAATGAAGGTCGTGAATTGTTGCAGTCCATGCGATCGAGATCGCGCGGAGGCCCAAAGCCCGAGAGACCTCGCCAATGGAGGTCCATGCGAAGAAGAGGTTCGTCGCACCCTGATCAACCTGCTCTTTGGCAAGCAGACTTATGAAGCGCTGGAAATCGGGCGATACAGGCTGGAAGGTGAGGTCCATCAGTGGATGTACGACCGGTTCTCGCTGGCACGTCTGCTGTTGGTCAACGGGTTCATCGACCCGACGTTGATGCAGCCGGAGACCAGTCAGATTGAAGGTTGGATCGATTACCATCTCGAGGTGGGCGAGGACGGCACTGTTCACAAACCGGATTCATTTGTCATGGAGGCCCGAAAACCGGCATGATTCAACGCAGTTATGGATATTGAATTTCGAGGAAAGCGGATTCTGATCACTGGCGGGCTGGGCTTCATCGGTTCCAACTTGGCGCGGCGTTTGGTCCATGCCGGTGCGGATCGTGACCCTGGTCGACAGTCTGATTCCCGAGTATGGCGGCAATCTGCTACAATATCGCCGGGATTGAGGACCGGGTCCGGGTCAACATCTCGGACGTGCGGGACGAACACAGCTTCCGTTACCTGGTGCAGGGGCAGGATTACCTGTTCAATCTGGCCGGCCAGACCAGCCATCTGGATTCGATGCAGGATCCCTACACGGATCTCGAGATCAATTGCCACGCCCAGTTGTCCATCCTGGAGGCCTGCCGCAAGTACAACCCGGCCATCCGGATCGTGTTCGCCAGCACCCGCCAGCTCTACGGCAAGCCGGATTACCTGCCCGTGGACGAGAAGCATCTACTGCGGCCCGTGGACGTGAACGGCATCAACAAGATGGCCGGCGAGTGGTACCACATTCTCTACAACAACGTGTACGGCATCCGCGCCTGTGCCCTGCGGCTGACCAACACCTACGGCCCGCGCATGCGCATCAAGGATGCGCGCCAGACGTTTCTGGGCATCTGGATCCGCCGGTTGCTGGAGGGGGATGCTTTCGAGGTCTGGGACGGCCACCAGAAGCGTGATTTCACCTACGTGGACGACGCCGTCGAGGCGCTGCTGCTCGCGGTCACGCATCCGGAGGCCGCCGGGCGCATCTTCAATCTGGGGGGCGAGCCGGTGATCTCACTGACCGAATTGGCTGAATTGCTGGTGAACGTGGCCGGAGCCGGTCGCTGGGAAGCCAAGTCGTTTCCATCGGAACGCAAGCGGATCGATATCGGCGATTATTACGCGGATGACCGGTTGATTCGGGAGGCGTTGGGCTGGAAGCCGGTCGTGCCCCTGGCCGAAGGCCTGCGCCGGACCGTGGAGTATTACCGAGGATGTCTGCAGCAATACCTGTGATCCCGCCATGGCTCTGAACGTCCCCCAAAGCAGTCCAGCCGCCGGGTTTGAAGCGCACCGGGCGGAGATTGAAGCAGCCATCAGCGAGACGCTGAACAGCGGTTGGTACATCCTGGGTCGCCAGGTCGAGGCGTTCGAGCAGGAGTTTGCCGCCTTCATCGGTGTCGGAGCGCTGCATCGGGGTGGCCAACGGGACCGACGCCATCGAATTGGCCCTTCGGGCATGCGACATTGGTCCGGGCGATGCCGTGGTCACGGTGTCGCACACTGCAGTGGCCACGGTGGCGGCGATCGTGCGGGCCGGGGCGACTCCGGTCCTTGTCGATATCGATCCCACTACGTTCACACTCGACCCCGGCCGGTTGCGGGAGACCTTGGCGGCACAAGCCGGGAAGCTGCGCATTAAGGCCGTGGTGGTGGTGCATCTTTATGGGCATCCGGCCGACCTGCCCGCAATTCTGCAAGTGGCGGGCGACTATGGCCTACGCGTCATCGAGGACTGCGCGCAGGCTCATGGCGCAACGCTGCATGGCCGCCAGGTCGGGACCTGGGGGGACATGGCTGCGTTCAGCTTTTATCCCACGAAGAACCTGGGAGCCCTCGGCGACGGAGGCGCCGTCCTGACCCGCGATGCGGCGTTGGGTGAGCGGGTGCGAATATTGCGGGAATACGGTTGGCGTGAGCGTTACGTCAGTCACGAGGTGGGGATGAACAGCCGGCTCGACGAGCTGCAAGCGGCGATTCTACGGGTCAAGCTTCGCCATCTTGGGGACGGCAATGCACGCCGGCGCAAGGTTGCGGCCCAATACCGCCAGCGGCTTGCAGGGGCAGCGGTTCAATTGCCCCGGGTCGCGCCGGGTGTGGAGCCTGTGTTTCATCAATACGTGGTTCGCTCTGGGCAGCGGGACGCGTTACGCGCTCACCTACAGTCCCGAGGTGTCGGGAGCCTCGTACATTACCCGGTGCCCGTTCATTTGCAGCCGGCCTATCGGGGGCGCATCGAGTTGGGGGACGGCGGGTTGCCGCAGACCGAACGGGCGGCAGCCGAGGTGTTGAGTCTGCCGATGTTCCCCCAGTTGACTGAGGAGCAGGTGATCGTCGTGGCTGAAGCCGTGACGGCATGGAAGCCTGGCAGTGACTAGAGACGTCCATGCGCGTTTACTGCACCTACTTCGACCATCACTACCTGCCTCGCGGGCTGGCGCTTTACGAGTCCTTGTGTCGCGCCGGCGGGGGATTTGAGCTTTGGGTGTTGTGCCTGAGTGACGCGTGTCGCACCTGGCTGGAGAATCAGGCGCTGCCCGGCCTGCGTTTGGTGCACCTGCCAGACCTTGAAGCCGCCGATCCGGAACTGCTCGCCGTCAAGCCCACCCGCACCATCGTGGAGTATTACTTCACCTCCACACCTTGCCTCGTCCGGTATGTCCTCAATCAAGCCGACGCGGTCGATTTGGTCACCTACCTGGACTCCGATTTGTATTTTTTCCGGGATCCCGAGCCGGTCTTTGACGAGATCGGAGACCGGTCGGTCGCCATCATCCCACACCGTTTCGGTCCGGCCTATCGCCATCTCGAAAGCACGGGGATTTACAATGTGGGCTGGGTCACGTTCCGGCGGGACGCGCACGGCCTGGCCTGTCTCAATTGGTGGCGCGACCGGTGTCTGGAATGGTGCTATGACCGTGCCGAGGAAGGCCGCTATGGCGACCAAAAGTATCTGGATCAATGGCCGGAGCGGTTTCAGGGGGTGGCGGTGCTGAAAAACAAGGGCGCCAACCTGGCCCCCTGGAACCTCGGGAACTTCACCTTGAGTCATCGCGCCGGGCGGGTCTGGGTGGAGGAGGACGAGCTGGTCTTCTTTCACTACCACGGCTTTCGTCAGATCACCCCCAGCGTGTATGCTCCCAACATCTACCATTTCAGGGTCAAGCCCACCCGTTTGCTGCGCGAGCAACTCTTTCTGCCGTACTGGCAGGCGCTGCGCCGGGCTCAATCGCAGATCGCGCGGACTGAGCAGTCGCTGCTATCCGAAGGTTTGCGCGACCTGGTCAAGCAACCGCCCAACGCAGCCCCGGCCCGCTTGATCGCAAGGCTGTGGGGTCGCATTCGGGAACGTCACCGCCTGCTGCGCTGCCTTCTGTCCGGCAAGTACCTGAGCGTCCCGAAGGCTCAACGGCAAACCGCCACCGCACCCACCCCAACCCATTGAGCCATGTCGACCTTGGGTGTGCTCATCCCGACCCGGAATTCCCGCCTCCTGCTTCCACGGCATATCGAGGCGTTGTCCCAATGGATCGATCTGGCCGCCGAGGTGGTGGTGGTGGACAGCGACTCCGGAGATGGCACCGTAGAGTTCCTGCGCGACCATCTCCGGCATGCCCATTTGCGCTTTGTCAGCCACCCGCCGGGACTTTACGAATCCTGGAATTATGGGCTGCAAAACCTGGGTACGGACTTCGCCTACATTTCCACAGTCGGGGACTCGATCACGCGCAGCGGGGTCCGCCACCTTTGTGATACGATGAAGGCCTTGTCGGCGGATGTGGTTCTCAGCAGGCCTACCCTGGTGTCCGAGGAGGGGCGACCGCTAGGGGACTGGCCTTTGCCCCTGGACCTCATCCTGCAAGACCATGCTGTCCCAGAGCCCTTCCGGCTGCACGGGGTCGAGATGGCGATTTACGCGACGCTTTTTGCAGACGGCGGCCTGCTAGGCAGCAGCGCCAGCAACCTCTATCGAACGGCCTATGTGCAGGCGCATCCATTTCCGACCGAGTACGGTCCCGCAGGCGACGGCGTCTGGGCGGTGGAACATGTGTTGGACGCCGCATGGGGGGTCACCCCTTTGAAGTTTTCAACCTTCCTCGAACATACCCGCTCTCACCGTCCACCGCATTCTCGCGTCCGTCTCGACAGGGTATTGAAACAGGCGTTGGCAGATGCCCTGGAAGCCGGAATGGTTTCGAAGGCGAGCTTGGAAACGCTAGGGTTCTTGGAGGCAATTGACACCAGCGCTGCCTGGTTGGATGTCAAAGAGAGGTTCGACGCGGTGCGGAGAGGGGGGTGGCCTTGGATTCTAAACCCCCGTGCCTGGCAACTCCGCAGCCGGCGCAAGCGATTGCGTGCCGCCTTGGATGCTTGGAAGCAGACGACCTTTGCGAGGCTTAGCCCTGGATCTGGATCTGGCCAGGTCGTTCAGCCGATTTCGGCAAGGGTTCCTTGATCAGTGCCGGACTTTGCTGACCTTGAGGGTCCAAGACGCTCAACACGCCCGCCTCTGTTCACGACACAGGTCGAAACAGGTGTGAAGGTGGAAATGCTCAAAGAAGCCATTCAGGCTCAGGTAGCGTTGCCAGAGCTCGCGACAGCGGCGTTGAAGGTCACGGAAGGTGGAGGGCGAGTGTGATTTGTAATGGCTTAGGATCTTCCCCGGTGTTTCCTCGATGCGATCTCCGCTGATCCAAACACAGTAATCCTGCCAGTTGATCAGGAAGTCGTAGGGCAACATGGCCCCTGTATCGAAATAGACCGGAACGCGGCCTAGGCAGAGCGTCTCATAGAACCGGTAGGACCAGTTACCCCCTCCTCGAGGGCACAAGGTGTAGTCGCTTTCGAGGATGTTCTGACAGAATTCGGCTCGCACCTTCGCCGCGTAGGCCGCCTGGTTTTCTGGCGCTTGTTCGTAGACCCCGGCGAGGAAGTGGTCGCGGAGTATGAATCGCGTCTGCAGGCCATGGCAGCGCCTGACCGTGCCTAACGCCTGATACCGAACCCGCTTGCCCTCGCTTCGTGTGAGTCGAAGCCCACTCCGTCTCAGGGCACGCTCCAGCCGGGGGTGTGAGGAAGCCCCCAGCAGACCGCCCGGCCCAGGAGTTTTTGAATACGGAAGCGCGCACCCGCCGCCGCATCGAGATTTCCGCAAAACCCCACGACGGGCTTTTTCCCTATGGACCGCCCTGGGCGGGACGGCGCCATAGGAGCGCTCTGGCGATCTGAAACGAAGGCGGGCAAAGCGTATTCATGGGGGGCCTTTGTCGATTGGCTCAAACCAGCCCGAAAGATGATCTCACTTCCCGTTTGCAGGGGCAGGGGATCGTCCCTCATCTCAAACACCAACAGCTTCCTGCCAGCAGCCCTCGCTTCGGCGGCCGCTTGGGCGGCGGTGTTCAAATTCGCTTCCGACAAGGCGGCCGGAAATACAAGGACATCAGAATCTTCTTTCGCCGTGAGTTCGAAATACGCGTCCCATCGCGAGTCGAACAAGTCATCCTCCCACGGCGTCTGGCCAGGATATTGGCCGCGCTTCGGCAACAGGAGCGGGCACAAGCAGTCATCCTTCGCGACATAGCGGGGATTCGCGTAAACTCGTAATCTCATCCGTGGCCACAGGGAACAGTCGAGCCGGGACGAGTCAAGCCCTGAAGGGCTGTCAGTCAGCGCGTCCCGCGAGATGCTCGCTCGCGTGCTGGTCCGATGCGCCGCATCAAGGGTGATTTTGCAATTCCTGTGCGCTCAAGGTTGGCAGGCGCTGGGCGAACCGCCTTCCTGCAAGCCAGTGCCGGATCATCTTGCGCAGGTTCCGGCGGTAGTTGGGGCGGAGAAAGAACCGAACGATCGGGCGACTCCAGGGGACGAAGGCCGAAACCAAAAACTTGGGAGAAAACCCCTGGAGGTGAAGCGCCGCCAAACGAATCCACCCGGCGGGTGTTTTCGCATAAAGTCCCTGGTCCGCCGGCCCGCGCGCGAGCGGGATCATCACCTCATTGCCAATCCAGATGCTGTCATTGAACGCGAAGCCGTTCCTGACCTCGCGCAGGTCCATCGTGCGGATGCCGGACTCGCGGAGAAACATCGCCGAGAGCACCATGTCGTTGACATTCCCGTGGGATTCACCCTGTCGCTGTGTCTGGAATCTGGCCCGCCAACCTTTCAGTTGCTCCGCATCGCTGAACCGTTCCAGGATAAACCGGCAAAAAGAATGGAGAATCTCAGGCCGGGCGTGGTGACACAGGCCGAACAGGCCCGGCGTTCCGGCGATGTCGTGGTCGGGCCATGCCCTCGCCAGGCGCGTCAGGTCCGTGAGCAGCAGCATGTCTGAATCCATGTAGAAAAAGGATTGAAGGCCCCTGGCCGCCACAAAAGCCGCCACATGAAAATGCCTCTCGAAACACGACCGTTCGAAATGCAAGTCGTGTGAGCTGAGATGCTGGTAGCGTTCCAGGAACGCATCGACTTGTCCGGGGTAATCCCTGAAACACACATGCTCAACGCCCGGGAGCTCAAGCCGGTTTGAGTCGTCTCCCAGCAGGTAGACCGGGGCGGACGGGTTGGTTCTCACAGCCTGGGTGAGAAAGAACACCAGATGTGGATCATAGCCTTTGTGGAAAAAGACCAACGGGATGCCCGTGGATGGGTTCATCTCCCGCGGCAGCGGATCTTGCGGTTGCCGTTTCACGATCCTTTGAGTGTTCTCCTCAATCCATCCCGAGCCCGAGATGCCGCGTCTCCGAGCCGTCGGGGTTGTGAATGACCTTGCGGAACGGCGCCGTGTTGATTAGTGAACTCGACGGTTTGTGGCGCACGGATGACGAATCCGTCAGACGTGAACCCGGACATCAACCTGGTGTGCGCGAACATGTCGCGACTTAAGTATACACTTTACACATGGCTGCCAAGCTGGAGCTGCAAGCTTCATCAGAAGCGGTGCAAGGGCCACGAGAACATCGCCGGGGGTCGGTTTCCGTTGGTGGGGCAGGCGCTCCAGGATGCGGGTACTGTTTCACGAACTGCTCGCCGGTGGAAAGAACGGCCTTTTCTGGGAATTAGATGCGGGGGACGGAGCCGTGGGCAGCCACAGCCTGGCTTTGGAGTTGTTTCATGGTTGGACTGGCTGGCTCCAGGAGGAACGGCGGATCCCGCTGGAAAGATTGAAGAAGCACCGCACGGCGCAGGTGCATGCCGGGCCCTTGTCCGACTGGCTGCCAGCCGGCTCGCCGGACCTGGCAGCGGCACACAAGGTGGAGTCGGCTGCGTGGCTCTGTGAGCAGGTTCGAATGGGCCGCATTGCCCCGCGCGTGCTTGTCTTCCAGCATCCCCAGCCGGACACGCGATTCGTGCGGGCCCTGGGCGGTCGTTACCGGCTGGCGTTCTACTTCCATGACGATGAGTATTTTGTGAAGAAGCCCTGAGCCATGCGCATTGCCTTTCACTCCGTGCATCTGGGCATGCGGGGCACCGAAGTGGCCTTGTACGACTATGCACTTGGAGCCCGCGAGATCTTGGGGCACGAGCCGGTTTTCCTCCTTCCCCACCGCCCCCAAATCCAGCAAAACCCCGTCTATCAAAGATTCGCGGCGGCGTTGTCCTGCCACCTCTATCAGGATGTCTCGCAACGGGAGACTTTGCTCCGGGATCTCGACTGTGATTTGTTCTATTGCATCAAGAACGGATGGGATGATGGCGTTGCATCAAGAGAGGTGCCGACGGGGGTCCACGCCATTTTCATGGAGGGCGCGTTTCATGGGGACATCTACGCCTACGTGTCCCCCTGGCTTTCGCAGGTGATGAGTTACGGACGCGCGCCGTGGGTGCCGCACATCGTGGATCTGCCCCGGGACACCGGCGATTTGCGGCACGAGTTGGGTTTGACGCCCGAAGCGGTCGTGTTCGGGCGCTACGGCGGGCCGGAAACCTTCGATCTGCCGTTTGTACACCGGGCCGTGGTGGCGGTTGCCCGGGAGCGGCCCGAAATCCAGTTCCTGTTCATGAGTACCAACCCGTTTGTCCCGGAAAAGGAGCGCCCCCCCAATGTCAGGTTTCTGGAGGGCACCTTCGACCCTCGCCGAAAGGCAGCGTTCATCCAGACATGCGACGCGTTGCTGCACGCGCGCGAGCGTGGCGAGACTTTTGGGCTCACGCTGGCCGAGTTTGTCTCTTTAGGCCGTCCCTGCCTGGTTTACCGGCATTCCCCCGAGCGCAATCATCTGGAAATGCTCGGGAACACAGCGCTTACCTACGGGGATGCAGCCGAGCTGCGCCGTTTGCTGCTCGGCTTCCAAAAGGGCCAGCGTGTCGCGACCTGTCCATATCTCGATGTGGTGACGCCGCGGGCGGCCATGAACCGGTTCCAGGAAGTGTTCCTGGACCCGCTCGCGTGAGCCTCCAGCCCCGGGACTTTCGGCGAGGACTTCCCCCCGCAGCGCGGTTTCGTTTCCAACCAAACCGGTGTGCTGCAACCGGCGGGATCGCACGGTCCGCTCGTGGCGCTGCCGCCTCCGGCGTGTTTTCGGCTGGAAGCGGAAGCGTTTGGCGGCTTCAATGGCTGCGGAACCAATGCCTCGATGAAACCTATTCTGATCGATTTTGTGGATCAACCCGCTCTGATGCGGAAGGACAATCCATTTCTTTCCCTTCTCGGCGAGCGCTTCGATTTGATTTCCTCGGAGTACCCGGACTACGTGGTCTTCACGCATGAAGGGCAGCGGCACAGGTTGTATTCCTGCACCAAGATTTTCTACACGCAGGAGCGTTACAGGCCGGATTGGAAGCAGTGCGACTTCGCCCTGACCGCAGCCAAAATTGAGGACCCGCGCGTCTTTCACTTTCCCCCCTACGCCCTGTTCCTTGATGTGAACGACGTCATCCGTTCGCCCGCTTTTGACCCGAAGGCTGAGCTCAAGGCCAAGACCGGCTTCTGTACATTTGTCTCTGGCTACGCGGACCGATCCGTCCGGTACCGCACGCAGTTTTTTGAAAAGCTGAATGCCCGCAAACGTGTGGACTCCGCGGGGCGTGCCTGCAACAACGTCGGCTTCACGGTGCCCGAGCGGATGCCCAAGCGGCAGTTCATTCGCCAGTACAAATTTCATCTGGCGTTTGAGAACAGCGATGTCGCCGGTTACACCACGGAACGATTCCCTGACGCTTTTGCGGCTTTTACGGTTCCTATCTTCTGGGGTGACATCACCGTCAAGGACCAGTTCAACCCCCAGGCCTTCATTGACCGGAGGGATTTTGATTCCGATGAGGCGTGTATCGAACACATTCTGAAGGCTGATGCAGACGACTCGCTCTACTTGAAGTATCTGAGCGCGCCGCCATTGAAGGGCAACAAACCGAACCGGCCATGGGATCGAACGGCGTTGCTGGATTTCTTTGAAATGATCTTTGACACCCCACCCCACCCGGTGACCCGACGTCGCTGGTTTTTTGGCCTGACCAAGTGGCGGATCGTCAAGCGGGTCAAGACACACGCGGAAAAGGGATCGGAGACCGCGGAGGAAAGGTATCGTCGGCGGATGGCCGCCAAGGAGAGTGCCACATCAGGGCGCAACGGCTGACATGCGTTGGTAGAACTCCTTGTGACACCGCGCGGAAACACCCAGGGAAAACCGTTCGCGGACACGTTGATGCGCCACTTGACGCGAGGTTTGGTCAGGCGCGGGCTCCGAAGACTGCTGGGCCATGGCTCTGGCCAGCTCTTCCAAGGAACCCGGTTTCACCAGTCGTCCCAGGCCCCCGATGGCCAGCGCTTCGGGGATGCCGTCCAGATCTGACGCAATCACCGGGTGCCCGCACGCCTGTGCTTCACAGACCACCCCGGGCATGGCTTCGGTGCCGATTTGGGAATGGACCAGGCAGTCGAGGGCGTTCATGGCCGCGGGCATGTCGGTGCAGTAGGGCGTCAGCCAGGCGCGGCTTTCCAAGCCGAGCCGCTTAATGTCCGCCTTGAGCAGGTCCGCCATGTTGCCGCGGCCGATGATGAGGAACCGCGCCTGCGGGACTTGGCGCTGAATCCGCGCCGCCGCTTGCAGGAACTCCCGCTGGCCCTTCCCGAAGGGCAGGGCGTAGCCGCCGACCATGCCAAACGCGTAGTCGCCGGGGGTCAGCCCCCATTCGGCACGAAGGCCGGAGGCGTCCATGGGCTTGAACCGGTCCGTGTCGATTCCACCGTAGATGACGTGAATCTTGGAATGGTCGCCGATCAGCGGCGGGCGTGAGCGGCGTTCCTCGACGGGGGAATCCGGTTCGTAATGGCCTTCCTTGAGGACGTGGGCGACAAAGTGGGAGCAGGCAATGAGGGCATCGACCTGGCCGAGCAGGAATCGCCGGCTGGGCCAGGAACTGGGGCTCTTGGCCAGATGACGCGTCAGCACAATTGCCGGTGGCCGACGGATCGGCAATGAACCCGGTAGGGCGCCGGTGCTCCGGCGCCAGGCCGCGCGGCCGCGCGGCCCTACCTTCCCGCTCAGGGAGGGCAGGCCGGAGAGGCGGGCCGCCAGAATGGTCGGCCAGATGTCACGCCCATGATGGCCATGAACGATCTGGATCTGTTCGCGCCGGATGATCCGGGCGGCGGCCACGATGAAGCGCAGCTTCGCAAGCCCCTCGGGGGGTGTCGCGTGGAAGGGCAGATCCAGTTCGCGAATGATCCTGCTGCATTCGCGTCCATCCGGTCCGGCTATCCAGGCATCGACTCCAAGTTCTCTCAGGCCCTGAACAATTTTGATGCACTGATCATCTGTTCCCCCGCCGGTGAGCAGGGAGTTAAGGTGCAGAACCCGGAGGGGGGGGAAGATAACGGGACTGCCGGTCATGGGGTTCTGCGGTGGCGGTCCAGCCCTTCGACACACCGAGTGGACTTGGACCGGATCGCGTTCTCGAGCAAATGGTCGTTGTTGGGCAGTGCCGAACGGTCGGTCGGGGGATGCCAGAGGTGGAAACAGATGCAGCGCCCCCGCACGTCGAGGCGTTGGATGCCGTTGTTCATGAGCCGAACCGCCAGCTCGGAATCCTCCCGTCCCCAGCCCTCAAACGCTTCGTTGTAGCCGTTCACCTTCACAAGGTCCTCCCGCCAGATGCCCAGGTTGCAACCGCGAATCCCTCGCAGGTCGTTACGCCGCCGCTGGATTTCTGCCGGCCAACGGAATGCGTTGGTCAGTCCACGGAGTTGTAGGGTGAACAAGGCTCGAATGCGGTCCCTTGTGAATGCATCGTATCCAAAGCGATCTACCCCCTTCCGCTCCACCAGACAGCGGTGTCCTTGGACAAAATGAGCCGGACGCGCGACATCCCGATGATCCCGGAGGAATGCCGGGTGGGGGATGGTGTCGCCATCCAGAAAAACCACTACGTCGGCGGCGGTCCGGGCAATGGCCTCATTGAGAATCGCCGCCCGGCGAAAGCCTCGATGGTCTTGCCACGCGTGTTCGCATCGGAAGCTCTGCTGAGTCGTCCAGGCGGCAAAGAGGGATCGCGTTTCCTTGCCAGAGCCGTCATCGGCCAGGATCACCTGGTCAGGCTGCAAGGTTTGTGCAGTTACCGCCCGCAAGACCCGGCTCAGATAATCCGGTTGCTCGTACGTGTTGAGGATCAGCGCGAGCGTAGGGCGATTCATGGCTCTCCTTCCTGCCGGATAATCGCCTCTTTGACCATGGTGTATCGCGTCAGAGTGGAAAACGCGCTTAATCGGGCGACGTAGTAGCCCTGCCACCCGTCCATGAACCCCAACCTCACAAAGTACGCGCGAGTAAATCGCCACCAAGGACGCACCACGAGTTCAAACACGCCAGCTTTTCGACCTGCCTTCACGCGACTCCGTACAAAGTCAGCATGGTAAGGCGCGATTTTCGAGATTTGCCGCCCAATGCTCTCATTGGATTCGTGCAGCAGGTCGGACTTGAGGGTGCCGACTCGCCCGCTGACCCGCAGGTGCGCGTGAGGTTCCTCGCCGCCCCAACGGGCTGAATCCTTCCGCCACAGGCGAAGGACCCGGTCGGGATACCAGTCGCCGTGGCGGATCCAGCGTCCGCAGTAGTAGGTGCAACGGGGAAAGCGATAGGCGGCGTGGGCGTTGAGACGCTCAGGTTCCTTGAACAGCGACTCGATTTCCTCACGCAGGGGTGCGGAAACGACCTCGTCCGCATCGAGATTCAACAGCCAGGGCTGACGGCACTTCTCCGCGACCGAGTTCTTTTGACCGATGAACCCCTTCCATGGCTCGCGAAACACCTTCCCGCCAAAGCGTTCCACGACTTCCTCCGTCCCGTCCTGCGTCCGGTCGTCCAGCACCACGACGATCTCGCTGACCCAGCCGGCCACGCTCTCGAGCGCCTTGCCGATGCGGTGGGCTTCGGCGCCGGAGACGATGCAGACGGAGATGGGCAGTTTGGTCATGGGTGAAATCCGTGAGCCGGCAGGACGGTAGCAATCCCCTCAGCCGCCCGCAATTCCGGCTTCATGGTCCGGGCCGCCCCGTTCCATGCTTCCGGTCCTCCTGTCCTTGTTCGCGAAGTGATTGTCTCTGGGGGGTCATGGTTGGACTGGTGTTTTCAAAACGATCCTTGATGCAGCAATGGGGTCGCATCTAAATAAGTGATATTTGCTGCTTGAGTCTCGAAACAAAGACTTTCCGGGCCGGATCCTCGGCAAGGGCCTCCCGGAATCGCTTCACCGCCTGCGCCGCGGCCTGATACTTCATCCCCGTCTGCCGCACCACCTGCGCCAGGCGCAGCCCGCCATAGCGCACGGCCACATGCATCACCCCGTCCCGCCCCCAGTCCCCGTGCCGCTCCGCCCACCGATCCCAGTGATCCCCTTTGATCCGCTCCGCCGCCCGCACCAGTTCCACCCACTCGACCCGCCGTCGCATCCCTCGCGCCGCAGTCTGTTCCTGCTCATCGACCTTCCGTCCCGACAACAGCTTCCGTGCATACTCCGCTTCGCCCAGCACCATCCCACCGACCAATCCCGCCCAGGGACTCTCCAACACCCCTTGCCGGATCGGCTGCTCCGTAAAGGCCTTCAACGCCGCCCTCTGCTGGGCACAGCTCCGGCCTCCGCACCCCCGGCCAATCACGCCCGTCTCCAGCCATCCGGGCGCGGGCTCCGCTCCCGAATAGATCCTCCACGAACTCCAGCGGTGCTCGCCCAGAATCGTCAACCGCCCCCTCAACAGCTCCTGGCCCGGATCCGCACACCCCGCCACCCGCGCTTTGCGCTGATCGCTCTTGCTCAAACCCAACCCCCCAATCCGCACCGGATTCAAGTGGAGATAGCGAGCCACGTCCACCACCCGGCTCTCCTCCTGAATCAGCACCGACTTGAACCGGCCCTGGAACACCGTCCCGCGCCAGCGGTGGGCCCAGTTGAACTTGACGGCGTAAGTGACATTCAGCCACCGGATGGCGTGACCCAGGTTAGCCTGAGTGGTGCGCACCAGCAGATGGTAATGGTTGTCCATCAGCACAAAGGCATGCACCTCCAGTCCGTAACGCTCCGGCAGCTCGGACACCGCCCCAAGGAACCGATGCCGATCCGTGTCATCCAGGAAGAGCGTCCCCCCGCGGTGCCCTCGATTCATCACGTGATACCACGCCCCCGCAATCTCGATCCGCAACGGCCTTGCCACAGACCGCATCCAATCCTTCCCCACCCAATCTGTCAACTATTTAGATGCGACCCCATTGTCTCCGCCCCAAGGAACCGATGCCGATCCGCGTCATCCAGGAACAGCGTCCCCCGCGGTGCCCTCGATTCATCACGTGATACCACGCCCCCGCAATCTCGATCCGCAACGGCCTTGCCATAGGCCACATCCAACCCTTCTCCACCCAACCTATCAACTATTTAGATGCGACCCCATTGTCTTTTTTGATCGGGGCCGAACTGTCTACCGCTCCAACTGCTTGACCCGTGCCTCCAACGTCCGGAGGGTGCGGCGCAGTTCCGGCAGGCGCTTGATCAAGGAGTAGGCCTCGACCGCCTGGGTCATCTCGAAGGCCGGATACCCGAACACGCGTTCGCCGTCGGGGATGTTCTGGCTGACGCCGGCCTTGGCAGCCACGGTCACGTGGTTGCCGATGTCGAGGTGTCCGGCCACGCCCGCCTGGCCGGCAAAGATGCAGTGGTGCCCGATGCGTGTGGATCCGGCAATGCCGGTCTGGGCCACGATCAAACAATGCGCCCCGATGCGCACGCCGTGTCCGATGATCACCTGGCTCCCGATCTTCGAGCCCTGGCCGACCACCGTGTCCTGCAGGCTGCCGCGCTCGACGCCGGAACTGGCACCCAGTTCCACGTCGTCCTCGATGATGGCCCGTGCGATGTGCGGGATCTTGTGGTGGACGCCGTTCTCGGTCGCAAACCCGAGCCCGTCATGGCCGATGGTGCTGTTGGCATGCACGATCACCCGGTCGCCCAACCGGCAGTCCTCGTAGATCACCACATTCGGGTAGAGGACGCAGTCATCCCCGATCACGGTGCCTGGTCCGATCACGACGCCCGGGTAGAGCACACAGTTTCGGCCAATTCTCACATGCTCGCGGATGGTCACGCGTTCGTGGACGCTGGTGCCTTCCCCGAGGGTGGCAGACGGATCGAGGGTTGCCTGCGGGCTGATGCCGGTGCGGGGGTGCCGGCGATGACCGTGCAACAGCACCAAGGCCTGGGTGAAGGCGTAGTAGGGATTCTTGACCACGATCTGGACGGCGGGCGTGGGCATGGCCTCGGGCACAAACACCGCCGAGGCCCGGGTCTGTTGGACAAGCAGGGCGTAGCGGGGATTGGCCACGAAGCTGATCTGGCCCGGCCCTGCGAGTTCCAGGGTGGCGCCCGCGTGCAGGGGAACCGTGCCGTCCCCGATGACGGTTCCACCCGTTTGTTGAGCTAATTCCTGAGCAGTCTTCATCATGAATGCGCGCAAAAATGGGAGACTGGGCTGCGGCGGATGCTAAATCAAGGCCTGCATTGACCCGCCCCCCCCGGGGACGTATCGTGTCCCCCGTTGCTCCTGAGAGCAATTCGACCATGATTGCGGGCACTGCCTCCAAGACCGATCCGGCGCCGACCTCCGGCCAGGACCGGCTGAACTTTCCCACCCTCTACTTCGAGGCGACGCGGGGCTGCAACCTCAGTTGCGGCATCTGCATGACTTCGAGCAACGATGTCCAACGGGTGCGCGAGAGCAAACGCGAGGAACTGTCCACCGACGAAATCGAGGAACTGGTCCTCAAGACAGCCAAGGATGTCGGGGTGCGGGTGATCATCTGGAGCGGGGGCGAATTCCTCACCCGCAAGGATTCGCTGGAGCTGCTGCGGCGCGCCCGCCGGCACGGCTACCGTTCCAGCGTGTGCAGCAACGGGCTGAAGCTCAACCGCGAGATGCTGCTGGCCATCAAGGAGGCCGGCGGGGACGACATCGTGATGTCCCTGGGGATCAACTCGCTGGACGACGACAACGAAGGCACGCGGGATGCCGGGGTGGACGTCACCTTGAAGGCGCTGGACCTGTGCGAAGAGCTGGGGGTCAAGCGTCATGTGGTGGTGAACGTGGGGCGGCACAACATGAAGACGTTGGGGCGCACCATGGATTGGCTCACCGAGAATCGCATTCCGTGGAACCGTTCGCCCTTCACGGCCCGGGGGTCCGGCGTGGAACACTTCACCCAACACGCGGTGAACCGCGAGGAAATGGACCAGTATGTGCATCCGGAGTTCCGCCGGCACTTCTTCGGCTACGTCAGTTACACCCCCCTGTTCCTGGCGCCGGAAGTCCACGACCGGTTCTCCCAGGGCCAAAAGAACTGCACCGTGCCCCAGTGCCCATCGATCGGCTGCTGGTGCGGCACCTGGCTGGCGGTAAATGCGGAAGGATACGTGGCGCCCTGCGCCATCCTGCTGGACGTCCTCGAAGCGGGCAACGTGCGCGATGGCACGCTCGAAGAAGTCGTGTCCGGCAGCGAGATGTTCCGGCGCATCCTCGACCGCAACCAACTCGAGGGCAAATGCGGCCGATGCCGCTACCAGTTCACCTGCGGGGGTTGCCGGGCCATGGCGTTCTTCAAGACCGGCAATTACATGGCCGAGGATCCGACCTGCTTTTTTGAGCCCACGGATCGCACCACTGTCTGCAAACACGAGGCTGAGACCAACGAGATGTTTGCCCGTTACGCCGTCATGGCGAAATACGCCGGGTTATGACCAAAGAAGAGATCATCACAGAACTGCGCCAGTTGCTCCGCAAACAGAAGCAACTCAAGGTCGACACCGACGCGATCGGCATGGACACGCGCTTTGACCAGATTGGATTCGATTCCTTGTCCATTCTCGACTTCATGTACGAGGTGGAGAACCGGTTCGGCACCTTCCCCGAGATGGCCGAGCTGGTGAAGATGCAGAAGGTCGATGACCTCGTCGATTACCTGAAGGCGAACAGCAAGCAGTGAACTCCGCGCGCGACCTGCGCTATCGCTTCGAAGCCGCGGCGGTTCGCAGCCTCATGCGGGCGGTCTCCGTACTGCCCACGAAACCGGCCATCGCGCTGGGGGAATGCCTTGGGCGGGCTTTCGTTCCGGCTTTGGGCCACCCGCCGCCGCATCGCCGTCGACAACCTCGTGGCGGCCGGGGTCTGCCCGGACAAACCGTCCGCGTCCCGCATCGCTCTGGAATCCTTTCGCACCTTCACGGTGATGCTCGATCGAGGCCATGGTCCTCCGCCGCCGTTTCACGCGCGAGACGTGGCAGCAACATGTCACCCTGCAAGGGTCGGAATCCGCCCGGAAACTGCTGGCAACCCCGGGGCAAGCCCTGCTCCTGGCCAGCGCGCACATCGGCAACTGGGAGGCGCGGCATCCACGTCGCCTCCCTGGTCCGGCCGGTGGTCATGGTCCACCGCCCCCTCTCGAATCCTTACCTCCAGAAAGTCGACGTACGAGGAACGCGCCGGCGACAACGTGTCGCTGCTGTCCTCCCTCGATCCGGATCCCTTCCGGTTTCTCGAGGTGCTGACCGCGGGCAAGATCGTGGCCCTGATGACGGATCAGCACGCCGGCGACCCATCGCACCCGCGTGAACTTCTTCGGTCGCCCGGCCTGGACCACCGAGACGGTCGCCATGATGCATCTTCTACACCCGGGTGCCGCTGGTCAGTGCCTTCTGCATCCGCACCGGGCCGCTGCGCTACGAGGTGCATCTCACCGGACCGCTCCAGTTCAAGCGCACCGGCGACCGCGTGGAAGACGCCCGACAGATCACCCAGACGCTGACTGACGAGGTCGAAAAGATTGCGCGCCGGTTCCCGGGCCAATACATGTGGGGACACCGACGATGGAAACCCTGACTGCACGCGGGGCTTGGCCCACCTTCAGCCTGTTGTTCTTTGCCAACGCGCCCGCGGAGGCCGAGATCGGCAAGTTCGACCTGTTTCGCGCCAGTTCCCGCTTCGCCGACGAACACGACTTCGAGGCCGTGTGGATCCCTGAACGCCACTTCCACGCGTTCGGCGGTATCTTTCCCAACCCTGCCCTGATGGCCGTCGTGCTGGCGGAATCCACCCGGCGCATCCGCATCCGCGCCGGCAGCGTGGTGATGCCGCTGCACCATCCCATCCGCGTGGCGGAGGAATGGGCGGTGGTGGACAACCTCTCGAATGGCCGGGTGGACCTCGGGTTTGCACGGGGCTGGAATCCGAACGACTTCGTGATCGCACCGGAACACTGGAACGAGCGCCACCGGGTGACGGTCGAGGGCATCGAGGCGGTGCGCAAACTCTGGCGCGGCGAACCGTATGAGGGTGGGAATGGCGAGGGTCGGCACGTCTCCCTGCGCGTGCATCCCCTGCCTCTGCAGAAGGATCTGAATGTCTGGTTCACCTGCTCCGGCGGCCCGGAACGGTTCGAAGAGGCGGGCCGGGCCGGTTTCAATGTCGTCACCGCCCTGCTGTTCCAGAAGGTGGACGAGCTGGCCGCACAAGATGGACTCGCTACCGGGCGGCCCGACGCGAGGCCGGCCATGCGGGTCCGGGCCGGGTCACGCTCATGCTGCACGCCTACGTTGGAGCTGATGAAGCCACCGCCAAGGAAACCGTGCGCGAGCCCTTTCAAGCGTTACCTGGAAAGCTCCGCGGATTTGTGGCAGGTGGGCGATGCCCGGCTGCAAGGATCTGTCGGCCCGCAAGAAGGCGGACATGCTCGAGTTCGCGTTCGAGCGCTACTACCAGCAGACCGCCCTGATGGGCTCGGTGGAATCCTGCGCCCGCATGGTCCGGGCCGTGCACGCGGCCGGCGTGGACGAAATCGCCTGCCTGATCGATTTCGGGCTGCCATTCCGGACGATCATGGATGGGTTGGAGCACCTTGATGCGCTCCGGCGCCATGGCCCCATTGGCTGACATGAGTAACTCTCCCATCGTTCCCCGCCGCGTGGCGATCACCGGCATGAGTGTGGCCACCGCGCTCGGCTTTGACCTCGATACGTTCTGGCGCCGATTGATTGCCGGCGAGTGCGGCATCCATCGACTGGCCGGGTACCCGGACGATCATCCGTTGCCCACCAAGATTGCCGGGCGCATCGACGAGTCGTCGCTGAACGCCGAGGCTGGAGCGATGGGACCTGGACGATCCGGATCGCGCCAACCAATTGGGGCTCGTGGTGGTGGCTGCGGCTTTGAAGCATGCGGGGTTGCCTGCGGATGGAAAAACCCGCACTCCCCCACGACTTGATTTTCGGCACCGGCCACGGGAACGGCAGCTTTCCAGAACGAGGCGGCCCATGTTTGCTACAGCGCGGGCTACCGCAAGGTGCGCCCGACCAGCGTGGTGCGGCTCATGTTCAATCGCCCGGCCAACATCGACTCCATTCGCTTCAACCTCACCGGGGGCTGTTTCGTGGTGTGTTCGGCCTGCGCCACCGGAGCCATTGCACTCACCGAAGCCTTCCATCGCATCCGGTTCGGCGTGGCGGAATCGCGGTGGCCGCTTGCGCCGACCATGGGCTGGACCGCGCCACGTTCGGCGCCTGGAACCGCCTCGGGGTGCTTTCACGCAATCCCGACCCCGTCCCGCCTGCCGCCCGTTCGACCGCGACCGGGACGGACTGGTGATGGGTGAAGGAGCCGCCGCCTTTGTCCTGGAAACCTTCGAGTCCGCCCGGCAACGCGGCGTGCCCATCCTCGCCGAGGTGCTGGGCGCCGGATTGTCCAGCGACGCCAAACACATCGTGCAGCCGGACAGCGCCGGCCAGGTGCACGCCGTGCGGAAGGCGCTGGAGATGGCCGAGGTGCCGCCGGCCCAGCTCGATTATGTCAATGCGCACGGCACCGCCACCGAGATCGCGGACACCGTGGAAGCGGCCACGCTGCGGGAAGTGCTGGGCACCGACGTCGAGCGCATCCCGGTTTCGAACACCAAGGCGCAACTCGGCCACCTGATGGGCGCCACCGCCGGGGTGGAGTTGGCCGTCACGGTGCTGGCGATGCAGAAGGGGCTCCTGCCCCCCTGCCGCAATCTGGATCATCCCGATCCCCGCTGTCGCACTGAACTTTGTCCGGGGTGAACCCCTGCAACAGCGCACCCGGTTCGCCCTGAAGAACAGCTTCGCCTTCGGCGGCACCAACTGCGCCGTGGTGCTCGGCTCGGGGAGTGACGTTGATTAAACCCCGCCGATCAAACGTCCAAACGCCATGACGGCTCCGGCATCCAACCGGGAACGGGTGACCGTGGACGGCAAGTTTTTCCGCTTGGGAGACGCCCGATTCCATGTGAAAGGCGTCTCCTACGGCCCTTTTGCGCCCAACACGACCGGGTTGCGCTTCCTGTCACCGGAACAGACCCTGGCCGACTTCCGCCAGATGCGACAACTCGGCGCCAACGTGGTTCGGATCTACGAGGTCCCGCCGCGCTGGATCCTGGACTTGGCCGAAGGTGAAGGGTTGCGGCTGCTGGTGGGAATCCCGTGGAACCAGCGCATCTGCTTCCTGGATTCCGAGGAGGATCGGCTCGCCGCGATCGATCAGGTGCGCAAGGCGGTGGTGGCGTGCGGCCGGCACCCGGCCGTGTTCGCGTTCTGCCTCGCCAATGAAATCGCGCCGGACGTGGTGCGCTGGAGCGGGGCACGGGCGGTGGAACGATTCCTGGACGAGCTGGCGGCTGCAGCGCGCCGGGTCGACCCGGGTTGCCTCTGCACATTCGCCAACTTCCCCCCCACCGAGTTTCTGCGGCCCCAGGCGATGGATTTCACCTGCTTCAACGTCTATCTCCACGATCCGCAACCCTTTCGAAATTACCTCGCCCGCCTGCAGATGATCGCCGACACCCGCCCGCTGGTGCTCGGGGAATTTGGGATCGACACCCTCCGCGAAGGCGAGTCGCGTCAGGCGCAAATCCTCGGTTGGTCCATCGAACTGGCCTGTCGCGCCGGGTTGGCCGGGACGGTGGTGTTCAGCTTCACCGACGAATGGTTCAAGGACGGCGCGCGGATCACGGACTGGAACATGGGGCTGACCACTGCGGACCGCCAACTGCGTCCGGCTTTTGATCGTGTCCGGGAGACCTTCCGACAGGCACCGTGTTTCCCCCTGCCGCGCGTGCCGAAGGTGTCCGTCGTGGTCGCCAGCTACAACGGCGCGCGCACGCTCCGGACCTGTCTGGAATCGATCGAGCGACTGAACTATCCGGACTACGAGGTGATCCTGGTGGACGACGGCTCCACGGATGAGACCGCGCAAGTGGTGCAACCGCGCGCGGACGGCGCCCCGGCGTTTCCGCACCTGCGGATCATCCGCCATCCCGTCAACGCCGGGCTGTCCGTGGCGCGCAATACCGGGCTGTCGGCGGCGTCTGGCGAGATTGTCGCCTACACGGACGCGGATTGCCGGGTGGACAAGGATTGGCTGTATTTTCTGGTGAGTGCACTGCTCGAGGACGGTTTTGCGGCCATGGGCGGTCCCAACCTGCTGCCGCCGGAAGACTCCCCCGTGGCCACCGCCGTGATGGTTTCGCCGGGTGGACCGGCTCACGTGATGTTGAGTGATCGGGAGGCGGAACACATCCCCGGCTGCAACATGGCCTTTTTCAAAACCGCACTCGAGGCGGTGGGCGGGTTTGACCCGGTGTTCACCCGGGCGGGGGATGATGTGGATATCTGCTGGCGATTGCAGCAAGCCGGGTTCCGGATCGGATTCACCCCGGCGGCCTGCGTATGGCATTACCGGCGTTCGACGGTGTTGGCCTATCTGAGGCAGCAGGATGGTTATGGGGAGGCGGAAGCGCTGCTGGTCCGCAAGCACCCGGAATACTTCAACCGCTTCGGGGGCGGCCTGTGGCGCGGCCGCATCTACAGCACGTCCAAGCTGGGCGTGTTGATGCGGCGCTCGATCATTTATCGCGGCACATTCGGCAGCGGCTGGTTCCAGACGTTATATGCCTCCGAACCGGCCGGCACGTTGATGCTTTGCACCTCGATCGAGTATTACGTCCTGATCTGCCTGCCGCTCTGGGTGCTTTCGGCCAACTGGGCCGGCCTGCTGGCGCTGGCCATCACCTTGCTCGCGCTGCCGCTGACCCTGTGTGCGCTGGCGGGCGCCCAGGCGGCGTTGCCGCCGGACAAGCAGCAATGGTGGTCCCGCCCGCTGGTGGCCCTGCTCTTCCTGTTGCAGCCCATCGTGCGCGGCTGGGCCCGATACCAGGGTCGTTTCACCCTGCCCTCGCGGGCGCACAAGGCAGGCGAATCGCTGGATTCGCTGGCCCTGCTGTCCAGCCGCCAGACCTTGCAGCACACCGCTTACGTGTCGGATCAACCCGTGGACCGCATCGGGTTCGTGACCGGTCTGATCCAACACCTGGAGGCTGAACAATGGCCGAACAAGTCGGACATCGGCTGGTGCGAATTCGACGTGGAAATCTTCGGCAGCCGCTGGTGCAGCGTGCAGGTGACGACGGTCGCGGAACGGCCCCACCCCGGACGCACCGGGTTGCGTTGCAAGCTCAAGCCACGCTGGTCACTCCCCTCGCACGCGCTGTTCTGGACACTGCTGGCCGCGGAACTCCTGTTCATCGGCCTGTTCGATCTCTGGTGGCTGTGGAGTCTGCTGCTCCTCGGCTCGACGGCGCCGCTGATGATCGTGTTCATGCGCCGGCAGCAGCGGGAACTGCAAAGCCGCTGCATCGCGCGGCTCGACGCCCTGGCCCGCGAGCGGGGACTCCGGCGCTCGTCGTGAAGCGGCCGGCTACCCCGGCAACACCGTGTCGTAGCTCAGCGGCTTCACTTCCCGTCCGTCGCCCGTGGTGATCCGACGCGTGGCCGGGTCGAAAAGGAGTGCCAGGTTCATACGTTCGGACATCTCGGCCAGGCCCAGTACGGTGTTGGCTTTCACCGCCAGATCCACATTTCCGAAGGTCTGACCCCCGCCCCGAATGGCGCCGCAGAAATCGGCGTAGAGATTCTCGAACCGTCCCACCGGCGCCTCATCGCTGAAGGTGTCCTTGTCCAGCTCGTCGGCAAAGACCCGTTCCGGGCGGAACTCCAGACGGTTTCCCGAGAAATAAAGCGTGCCCTGGCGGCCGCGGATCATGTCCTGCAGCCCGATCTCGTTCACCGTGCTGCCGGCAATCACGCAGGTCAATCCGCTCGGAAATTCCGCCAGGATATGGGTGGTGTCCGTGATCTCGCGATCAGTGGAGACCTTGCGGGTGCCCGTGCACACCACCCGGCGCGGCCATTCCGGGCGGCCGGTGGCCAGCATCAGCGGCGGGAACCGGTGACTCAACAGGTTGCCAATGATGCCCGAATTATACGCGTAATGCTTGTGCCACGAGAAGTAATGCTCCGGCGTCCAAGGGATCTGGGGCGCGCCGCCCAGCCAGCGGTTCCAGTCGAGATTGTCCGGCGTGGCATCCGCATCCACGGGAAACGTCCACTCGCTGTTGTCCGGGTTGTTCCGACAATACGCGCTCTGCGCCCACACCAGCGGACCGAGCCGCCCCTCGCCGATCCACTCCGCCGCCTTGTGATAAACCGCATCCGGGGTGTACTGAGATCCGTATTGATAGACTTTGCCCGTGGCTTGCACCTTGTCGTACACGGCCCAGCCCTCCTGCAGATAGCGGCTCATGGGCTTCTCGCAGTACACATGCTTGCCCGCATCCAGCGCATCCAGCGTCAGCCGTCCGTGCCAGTTGTCCACGGTGGCAATCAGGACCGCGTCCAGATCCTTTTGCTCCAGCAACCGTTCGTGCTCGCGAACCCCCCGGACGGGGTCCAGCTCCGCCGCCCGCACGGCGGCGTCGAGCCGTTTCTGATAGAGATCGCACACGGCGCCAATCCGAACGTTGTATGCGGCTTTGGAACGTTGCAGCAGGTCGATGTGATGGCTTCCCTGTTTGCCGGTGCCAAGGATCCCCAGGACGATGCGCTCATTGGCGCCGACCACATTGACGGAAGGGGCCTGAGTCTGCCCATACACCGGCTGCCTCCATCCCGAAACTGAACTCAGTGCCGCTACGGTCGCACCCGCCCGCTTCAAGAAGCTGCGGCGCGACCGTTGGCTGCCGGTCGGAGCATGCTGATCTGACGAATTCATGTTGCGGCCAGTATTCCCAAGCACCTAATGGTCTGTCGACGCTGAACCCGTGGGATTATTCAGGATGCGATCAGGAATCTCCAGGAACCGGAGGGAAGTGCCGTGGGATGTCTCCCCACTCGGTGGCAGATCCGGGCCGGCATTGTTTTCCCTTCCGCGCCGCCCCGCCTCCTGCTACAAACCGCCGCAGCATGGCAGGCAAACTCAACATTGGATTCCTGGGCACCGGCCGCATGGCGACTGCGTTGGCGGGGGGATTCATCCGGGCCGGCCTGGTGACGCCGCGCCAGGTATTCGGCAGCGATCCCCTCCCGGCCGCCCGGAAGCAATTTGCCGAGGAGACCGATGCGAGCGTGGTGTCAGGCAATGTCGCCGTGGCCGAAGCGGCCGGCTTGTTGGTGCTGGCCACCAAGCCGGATCAGACCACGGCGGTGCTCGGCGAGATCAGGGATCATTTCACGCCGGAACACCTGCTGATATCGATTGCCGCCGGGGTGCCCACCGCGCGGCTGGAGGCGGGCTTGCCGGCGCGCGCCCGGGTCGTTCGCGTCATGCCGAACACGCCGGCCTTGGTGGGAGCCTGCGCCGCCGGCTACGCCTTGGGCCAGGCAGCCACGGCTGCGGATGGCCAGATCGTCCAGCGATTGTTGTCCGCTGTGGGTGTCGCCTACCAGGTGAAAGAAGCGCTCCTGGACGCGGTGACCGGGCTGAGTGGCAGCGGCCCCGCCTACGTGTATCAGTTCATCGAGGCCCTCAGTGACGGAGGAGTCGCGGCGGGGTTGCCGCGCGACGTGGCCACGCGGTTGGCTGCCCAGACGGTGCTGGGCGCGGCGAAAATGGTGCTGGAGACGGGGTCTCATCCCGGTGCGCTCAAGGACATGGTGACCAGTCCGGGGGGTACCACCATCGAGGGGCTGCACGAATTGGAAAAGGGTCAGCTCCGAGGCACCGTCATGAGCGCCGTGCGCGCCGCCGCTGAGAAATCCAGGAAACTCGGGCAATGAGTTTCCCACCTCCCACCGATCGGCAGGCACGGATCATCTGGACGGCCTGCACCGGCTTGGCTCTGCTGGCCATTGTGGCCGTGATTGTGGTGGCGGTGTGGGGGATAGGCGAGGTGCTCCGGGTGCTCGCCCCTGTGCTCTGGCCGTTGGCCATCGCCGGCGTGCTGGCCTACCTGATAGATCCCGTGGTGGATTGGTTGGAACGCAAAGGCATTCCCAGAACCCGGGCGATCGTCCTGGTCTTGTTCATGGTGACGGGCCTGATCCTGACCGTGCTGAGCAGCATCCTCCCGCGCGTGGTGGTGGAAACGGGCAAGCTGTTGGATCGCGTTCCAGAGTACGCCCAGCGCATCGAGGTGAAGGCTCAAGAATGGATCGAGAATCCCCCGGCCCCGCTGAGGAGACTGCTTTTCAAGCCCTTCCTGAAGACCGACACGAAGAAAGCGGAGTCGGACGATCAGGCGGTCCCCCCCGCCGCTCAAGGAGTCTCGGCAGCGCCGATGCAACCCGCCCCGGCGGCGGGTGACGCCGAGTTTCGGTTGGATTGGGATTTGGTGGAGACGGTGTCCAAATGGATCGGATCGGCGTTGCCGGCGGTGGGGCGTTGGCTGCTGAAACAACTCGGCAAACTGGCGTCGTGGGTGGGGGTGGTGGCCGGCCTGGCCTTGATCCCCGTCTATCTCTTTTACTTCCTGTTGGAGAAGAAGGCCATTGCCGGACGGTGGGCTTATTACCTGCCGCTCCAGGATTCCGGGATCAAGGAAGAGATCGTGTTTGTGATCCGGGCCATCAACGATTACTTGATCGCCTTCTTCCGGGGGCAGGTGCTGGTGGCTCTCTGCGACAGCGTGCTTTACACGATCGGTTTTCTGATCATTGGCCTGGACTACGCCTTCCTGATCGGGTTCTGCGCGGTCTTCCTTACCATCATCCCCTACATTGGCGCGTTCATCGTCTGTGCCAGCGCCTTGCTGCTGGCGTTTGTGCAGTTCGGAGACGTCACACACGCGCTGCTGCCCCTGGCGGTTTTTGGCGTGGTTCAGATCATCGAGGGATTCGTGCTGCAGCCCAAGATCCTCGGTGACCGGGTCGGGCTGCACCCGCTGGCGATCATCATCTCCGTCATTGCCGGCACGACGCTGCTGGGGGGCATCCTGGGCGGCATCCTCGCCATCCCGGTGGCCGCCGCCCTCCGGGTGATTCTCCGTCGTTATGTCTGGGTCAAGTCGGTGCCAGGGGTGTGAGAGGCGTGGCGTCGTTGAACCGTTGAGTGGTTGCATCGCGGTGGGACCACTTTGAGAGCCCTGTGCATCCAGTGGCCCCCAGCCAACGCGCCACTCCAACCCCCATTCAACCACTGAACATTCAACGTAACCCTGTAACGACGTAACGCTTCACCAATCCAACGATTCAACCTGCCGCCAGCAATTCCCGCACATCCACCGCCTCCATGCCGGCAGCACGAATGGCTTGCATGCCCAGGTCGCTGTCTTCGTAGGCCCGACAGCATTCCGGGGGCACACCGATCCGACGCGCGGCTTCCAGGAAGATGTCCGGCGCGGGCTTCTGGTGTTCCACATCCTCGCTGGTGACGACCGCCTGGAACCAGTCCCGCATCTTCAGGTGATCCAGCACCTGGAGGATCACGTGCTTGTTGCCGCCACTGGCCACGGCCATCGGGAGCTTTCCCCGATGTTCCCGGGCGATCTCATACACGGCGTGGACCGGGCCGACATGCGACAGGCGCTCCAAGTAAACCTCCTCCTTTTCGCGCGCCACCGCCACCGGGTCCAGCCTGACGTGTTGTTCGTCCGACAGGATTTTCAGGATGTGCCGTGAAGGCACTCCGGCGAGCGCGTAAAAGCGGTCCTCCGGGAAGTGCAACCCATGGCGTTGCGCGATCTCACTCCATGCCTCCCAATGCAGGGGCATCGTGTCTGCCAGGGTGCCATCGCAATCGAAGATCAAGCCTTGGGGAGTTGACATGGAATTCATGTTGCAAGTGCCGCCAGTCGCGCCTCCAGGTCATGGTTCATCAGCGGCTCGATCAGCCCGTCGATCTCCCCCTCGATCACCGCCGGCAGATTGTAGAGCGTCAGCTCGATGCGATGATCCGTGACGCGGTTTTGCGGGAAGTTGTAGGTGCGGATCCGTTCGTTGCGTTCGCCGGTGCCCACCTGCGACTTGCGTACCGCGGCGTATTTGGCGTTCTCCTCGGCCACCTTCTGTTCGAGCAGGCGCGACCGGAGCACCTTGAGGGCCTTGGCGCGATTCTTGATCTGGGAACGCTCGTCCGCACAGCGGACGATCAGTCCGGTGGGCTTGTGCAGGATTTGAACGGCCGAGTCGGTGGTGTTCACGCCCTGCCCCCCCGGTCCCGACGCGCGGCAGACGGTGATGTCCAGTTCCTCGGGTTTGATGTCGACATCCACCTCTTCCGCCTCCGGCAGGACGGCCACGGTGACGGTGCTGGTGTGGATGCGTCCGGAAGCCTCGGTGGCCGGCACCCGCTGCACCCGGTGGACTCCGCTTTCATACTTCAGCCGCTTGTACACATCCTGGCCGGTGACGGAAAAGATCACCTCTTTGAAACCGCCCAGGTCCGACGGGCTGGAGTCCATCGGATCGGTCTTCCATCCACGCCCCTCGGCGTAACGGCTGTACATCCGGAACAGTTCGGCGGCGAACAGGGCGGATTCCTGCCCACCGGCGCCCGCACGGATTTCGATGATGGTATTGCGCGAATCGGCCGGGTCGGGGGGCACCAATCCGAACTGCAGTTCGCGGGTCAAGGCCTGCTCCTCCTGCGCCAGGCGCGCGATGTCTTCGGTCACCATCTGTGCCATCTCGGATTCCGCCGGTTCCGAGGCCAGCAGTTCGCGGTTCTGCGCGAGGTCGGTGCGGGTCTTGAGATAGCGGCGCCCGGCGCTGACGAGATCCTTGAGCCGCGCGTATTCACGGGTTAGTTCCTGGGCCCGCGACGGGATTTCAAAGACCCGGGGATCGCTCAGCGCGGACTCGATCTCCGCGTAGCGCTTCTCAAACCGGTCAATGTGAGGACGCAGGTCCATGCTGGATTCTCGATTCTGGATTCTCGATTAATACTTCAGACGACCGTGTGGACGGTAGCGTCGGGGCCTATCTGAAGTCGCTGTTCCGGGGCGCCTGCGCACTCGCCTGTCCGGACAGTCTTGCCGGGGGTGGAAACCTCGGGTCGCGGATCCTTCCAGGCAGGTGGCCCCAAAAAGACACCGCCCGCGTCCCGGCAGGCGGAACGGCGGGCGGTTGGTCTGGAAAGCAGCTACTTCTTCTTCTTGCGCGTGGCCGCTTGGGCCTCCTGGGCGGCCTTGGTCTTGGCCATGCGCTGTTGGAACTTGTCCACGCGACCGGCGGTGTCCACGAATTTCTGCTGTCCCGTATAGAAGGGATGACACGCGTTGCAGATACCCACGATAATCACCGGCTTCGTGGACCGGGTCTTGATCACGTTGCCGCACGCGCAGCGGATCTCGGCATCCTGATACTTCGGATGTATGTCAGCTTTCATAAAAGGGCGCCAAAACTACCACGGAGCGGGCGATTGACAAGGCGGAAAAGGGTCCGAAAGGGCGCATGGCGCGGAAGGGGTATTGGGTCGGTTGGACCAGTTCCGAAAGGTGATCCTGCACTTGGCCATGCGGGAATTGGTCTTGAGGATCAGATCCAGATCTCAGCGGTTGGGTAGAAAAAGCCGCCAGGGCCGGTATCAACCCTGCCCCGGCGGCTGCAAGGCGGGACAAATTAAGAATTCGGTGTTGACGCGGGTGCGGCCGCCGGTCCTTTTGACGACATCTTCGCGGCAAGGTCGCGGATGTCTTTGGCGGCATCTTGAAGCGCTGATCGGAGATCCTCGCCATGGGCGAGAGCCTTCTTGGTGGTGGATTTGACTGATTCAAGGCCGCCTTGGGTCAGATCCAGGTTCAAAACCTGCTGAATATCCTTGAGGTCAGACAAGAATGGGTCAAAGGAGTCCTTGGATTTCTTGAGACTTTGAGCGACCCCTTCGAAAGCATTGGAAACCTCAGCACGACGCTCCTCGCTGGTCTTGCGCAATCCAGCATTGGTGATGTTTGTCATCCCTTTGTCCCACTCGGCGAAGTAGGCGTCAGCACGCTCCTTCATTTCTGCAGCCTTCTTGTCCACGCTCCCGGACAAGGAACTCAGTTTCTTGTTGGCGCCTTGGAAGTTCTTGTATTGTGGGACGAGGTCTGGGGCCGGATTGTAGACGAGATTACTGAGCGAGCTTAGCGTCAGATCCGTCTGAGTCACGATGGCCTCCACCTCACTGCTGGTCTTATCCATGCCCTTGGAAGCGTCTTCGCCCCTGGAATAGCCTTTGGAAGAGCCGGTAGAAGAGCAACTGGCAATGATAAGTACAGTAGACAACAAGGCTCCCAAAAGGAGCGTCTGAGTGATGGTTTTCATAGAGTTTTTGAGTTCGATTTGTTGATGTTGGGTCGTTTCCATGAAAGACCCACCCTACTAAACTGGCCTAATGGAGCCTCGGCAACACCGCTTGTCAATCGCTTTCCTCAAACCAGCCGACCGTCCAACTGCTCGAAATCAGACCCTCACAATCACAAGGGGAAGACTCACCCAGTCACGGCGCTGGGCCGGACTTCGAATCGGATCCCTCCAATCGAGACTTCACCATATTCAGCAGGCCTTGATACTTCTTGGCGCTGATCAGCATCAGGCGGGTTTCGTCCTCCAGAACCGATTGACCCGCATCCCTGACCGAAAACACGTCGCAACGAAGAAAGAAGGTTTCAGGCCCCATCTCCTGGACATCTACCTTGGCACGGATGACCACACCGGAGCTGCCGAAGGAACCATACTTGATCTGCTCCGACTGGGTGGCCGGACGCTCAAAAATCATTCGATCGGTCTCCGCACGGGCCAAGACAAACCCGTTATCGTTAAAAACACTCCGGGTTGTCAGAACCACATCTGTCACCCCTCGTCCTTTAATGGTCACGGCTGCGTGACTGGCGCCCCCGGAGGACGAGGTGGAGGAGCAGCCCGTCAATAAACCAAGGGTGCAAAGAACAACCAGATGCAGCCCGGCCATGAGCTGGCGATCCCAGTGATTCAAGCAAAGGCGATTCAAAAGCACGGCGGGATTATTCCGCATCATGACGCGCTTGGCGAGGCTGTTTCTCATCCGTTGAGCAGACCCCGCTCTACCAGATGAAACGTCGGATTGTGCGCCGGAAGCCGGGCCTGCTATTGTAGGGACGATCTAAGTGAACGCCGGCTCGACTCGCGATCCATGGAAGTCAGCGAAGCACCGTTTTATTATGTGTGGGGTATCGACCACGTGGCCTACGGTCCCGTGGAGCTTCCGACGCTGGTCAACTGGATCCGAGATGAACGTGTCGAGAAGGACACATGGATTTACGATCAGCGCGCCCGGAGCTGGCTCCAGGCGCTGGAACTCACCGAACTCAAGGCCGTGTTCAGTCGGCGGGCCCCGCTTGCAAGCTCCTCAGCCGGCGCGAGTGCCGTCATCAAACCGGGTTCACTCCGCCGGATCAAGGTCTTGGCCGATTTGACCGATGAGCAATTGCTGTCCTTTGCCCGCTACCTCGATATTGTGCACTTGCCTCAATACGCCACCGTCGTCAAGGCGGGTGAGGAAGGGGATTCGATGTTCATGTTGTTGGAGGGCGAATTGCGGGTGCGCATCCTGGTGCAGGGCAAGGAGTCCATCCTGGCCACTCTGGAACCCGGCGAATCCTTTGGGGAACTGACTCTGCTGGATGAAGGCAAACGCTCGGCGGACGTGGTCGCCAATGTGGAGAGCACCGCGCTCAAGATATCGAGGGCGGGTCTCAAGAAACTGTTCAGTGAAGCCCCGGCGCTGGCTGCCCCCTTTTTGCATGCCTTGGGCCGGGCCACTGCGGCTCGGCTGCGCACCACCAACCGGCGCTTCGAAGATTCCCTCCGCCTGAGTCGCTCGGTCCAGGGCCCAAGCGACTGACAGCCCGTTGAGAAGACAGGAGTCGACGTGCGGCGAGTTCAGGACGCTGTGTGTTTTGGAGGAAATTGAAGCCTCGGCACCTTGGCTGCAGAAAAGCAGGTTCTTGAACGGGCTGCCAGACCGATTCTTAAAAGAAATCCCCGGATAGGATAGGGCCGCGCTGTGTGCAGTCCGGGCGCCGGGACACCGCCCCACCCAACTGCAATGCGGTTGAATCACTCCAAGCTTGGGCCGCGAAAACCCCCTCAATTATGCCTGTTCAACTGAATCGTTCCGGCTAAGGCTCGCCGGCCTTTCTCGTGTAGGCCCGGACCGTCTTGACGTTCGCCTCCTTGGCGGCATCCATCACCTTCACAATCCTTCCAAACGGGGCGCTTTCATCCGCACGAATGGCCAACTGGACTTCCGGATTCTTCAGCGTTTCGATTTTCAATCGATTGCCGAGATCGGCGGGTGTGATGGGTTTGGGATCAGACCCGAATCGCAGGTCGCCCACCAGATCCACGGAGACCATCAGAGGCGCATCCGGACCGGCGCCAGCTTTCTGCGCCTGAGAAGACTCGGGCAACGCCAATTTGAGGGCCGGATGCTGGCGAAAGGTGGTGGTCGCCATCAGGAAGATCAGCATGACAATCAGCACGTCGATCAGAGCAATGATGATCACTGCCGGCGTCTGTCTGCGTTTGTGGACGGTGAATCGCACCGGTTTAGCTCCCATTGGAGGCGCTACGGTACTGTCGACGCAGAAACTCGTCACAGAGCGTCTCCATCTCCACCGCCATGGCTTCCACCTTCTTGGTGTAGTAACTCCAGAAAATCAGACAGGGGATGGCGATTAGCAGCCCCATCAGCGTAGCGTTCAGTATCAAGCCGATGCCCTTGGCCAAGGCGGCCGTGTCACTCAAGCCGGCCTCTGCGAGCCCGCCGAATAGAGACATCATTCCGGCGATGGTCCCGACCAATCCCAGCAGCGGTGCGATGCCCACGATGACCTCCAGAACAACCAGGCCGCGCTCGAGCTTGACCACCTCGTGCCTGGCCTGAGTTTGGAGGGCATCGACGGTCTCGGCTTTGGGCCAGTCAAGGTGGTCGCTCGCCAGGACCAGGATTCTGCCCAGGGGTGAGGGATGGTCTGCGCAGACCTTGCGAAGCATCCCCACCTCCCCGGCACCGCCACAAGAGCGCACCGCGGCCTCAATCGAGGGCGGCAACACCTTGGCCCAGCGGAGTGCCAGGCCGCGCTCAATGATGAAGGTCAACCCGACCACCGAGGTCAGGATCAGCAAAATGTAGACGACCAGTTCCATGTTTTCCTTTCAGCATCCCCGCATCGGGGTCAGTTGTAATAAAAGGTGAATCGCACGTCGCGGTAGTCCGCGCCGATCATTCGCCGCATGTCACTGGGCCAGCGTGCATAAGGGGCAGGATCCATCACCGCCCTCTGACACAGCAGGCTCAGCATTTCATCCACGGTATTCTCGGCAACCGACATACCGGAGACGCGGCCATCATAATGCAAGCGAAAATCGAGCACGACCCGGCCGCTCATCTCATGACCGAAACCACGCATGTCGAGCAGGTCAAACCACCGGTTCTGGATGGCCACAATGATGGCGCGGTCATAATCCCCGAAGGGCGAGGCCTTCACATCCAGCGACGACAAGGTGCTCAGGCGTCGGACGCCTCCCTCCTGCTTCATCTTGCGTCCGGCCAGCGCATTCACCTGGGCTTCGGGTGATCGGGCCATGGCCTCCTTAAGCGTTCGCGGTCGTGGCTTGGGCTCCGGGGGCTCGGGGTCCTTCCGTTGCTCTGGTTGAGCGGCCTTGGCCAACATCAGGTCACCCTCGTTTTCACGGGGTTGCCTGGCCACCTCCGACTTGGGCTTTGTCTCTGGTGGTGGCGCCGGTTCAGGCGGAGGGGCTGAAGGCTGCAAAGGCACCGCCTTGAGCGGCGGAACATCCTCGGTCCGAACCATCTTCTCCTGACTGCCGTCAAACATGGGAACACCGGACACTTCGTCCGTCAATGGATTGGCGGCCTGCGAGCTCTTGTCCGAGTAGTAAGGCGTATTCTCGGGAACTTCGCTGGTCGCGGCGGCGGGGTTAACATCCACAAAAATCAGCGGCGGCTGGCGGGTGGGGTCGTCCAAGGCGGCTTTCGCCGCTTGGAGCTCCTCGACCACCTGCCCCATGGGCTTCCAATGAAGCCGCTCCCACAAACCCAGCTTTTGACCCCCCTTGTAAGCTCCATAGATCAGGAGATGCCCCAGCAACGACATCACAAAAGCGACAACCAGCCTTGAATAATCAAGGCTTCCCGAACCCGGGACTTCGGATGGCTGCCGTTGGGCAAACATTGGGAAGGAAAAGTGCCGCAGGCCGTAATCGGGAGCAACAAATTAGCCAAGAAGCCCCCCTTGCGTCGCGGCGGTCAGCAGGTTGGACGGACTATCCTGTCGAAATGCTCAAACGGACTTCGAAACATTGTCGCCGAAAACGCGGGCTGGGAGGCAAGCAGTGCGCAGTTCGGAGGTCACTTGGAATTCTTGCCGAGGCCGTCAGTGTCTGAGAGACTCTTGAAATGCGCCGGTTTTGCCTTGTTTGGTTGCTTGTTTCCGGAATGGCGGGGGGGGCGGCTGAGTTGTCCATCGACTTTAGCGCCGCATCTTCCGGGGAAATGCCCAAGGGGTTTCGCCCTATGCTGTCCGGTCAAGGTCGTCCGGGCCAGTGGAAGGTGGAGTCCGTAGAGGTGCCGTCCGCCTTGCCCCCCCTGAGCCCCAACGCACCCCAGACCAGTGTCAAATCGGTGCTCACGCAAACCGACCTCGACCCGACAGACGAACGATTCCCCATGCTGTCCTATGAGGGGGAGGAATTCGCGGACTTCACGCTTACCACACGTCTTCGCATCCTGGGAGGCACCCAGGAACAAATGGCGGGCATCGCGTTCAGACTTCAGGATGCTCAGAATTTCTATGTGATTCGGATCAGTGCGCTCGGCCAGAACATTCGCTTCTACAAGGTTGTCGACGGAGTTCGAGGCCGGTTGATTGGACCTTCGGTTGCCATCAGCACCAATACCTGGCATGAACTGAAAATCGAATGTGCGGGCAACCAAATCCTCTGCAAACTCAACGGGCAACTTGTCATGCCCGCCCTGCAGGATTCCTCCTTTGCCCGGGGGACAATCGCTTTCTGGACAAAATCGGACTCCGTTTGTCAATTTGCTGGAGCCACCGTGATCTATACGCCCATAGTCCCGCTGTCGGCTCAACTGCTGGAGGCAGCTCTCGCGAAATACCCTCGCGTCGTGGACCTGCGCCTCTATGCCGTTCAGGCTGGGGATGATGCAATCAAGGCGGTCGCTTGCAAGAATCCGCAGGATGTGGGAGCCGCCGGAGGAACAGCCGAGGCTGGGGCTCTCCGCGACGCTGACATCTACGTCGGCAAGAGCAAGAAGGAAGTCACGGTCGTGATGCCGGTCCGGGACCGCAACGGCGATCCGGTAGCGGCAGCACGCATCGTTATGGACAGCTTTCCGGGTCAGACGGACAACAACGCGATCGTGCGCGCAAAACCCGTCGTGCAGTTGATGGAAACTCTGCTTCAATCCAGTCGAGACCCTTTCCAGTAAGGCCAGATATCCGGAGAAAGCCGTCGAATGGGTACTTTTTCAGTATTCCTTCAGAGGGCGGCCAGCATCCTGCTGTCTCGCTGGCATGCGCGTTGCAGCCTTCATCGAGCGAGACGGCCTGCTGAACAGGGTCCGGATTGAGCATGATCTGCCGGTCACACCAATTCGACTTGAGGAGTTCCGGATCCGACCTGAAGCCGGGCCATTGGTTCGAGCCCTGCAGAATGCCGGCTTCCTGGTGATCGCCACCACCAATCAGCCTGGTCTGTCGACCGGAGACCTTTCACGTCGAGAACTGGATTTGATGCATGAGATGCTGCTCCGGAAGCTCAACCTGGACGATATCATGGTCTGTCCCCATGATGAAGCGGACTGTTGTCCGTGCCGCAAGCCCAAGCCAGGGCTGTTGATTGAGGCCGGGTTCAAGTGGCATGTGGATCTGGATCGATCCGTGGCGATCAGCGACAAGTGGCAGGATGCCGAGGCTGCACGCATTGCGGGCTGCACCTCGATCCTCATTGAATCGCCTTGGAACGGCCCGGGGCATCATGACTTCAAGGTGTCCTCGCTGAAAGCGGCCGTGGACAAGGCGCTGGCTCTCACGAACGCCTCGGGAGTATTGCTCCACTAGAAGTTGACTCCGAGCGACGAGCGGAACTGGAATTCATTCGGGGGCACACCCGGGGCCGGCATGGTGTCGTAAAGATTCTGCACCGTGAAGTTCAACGAAAGGTGCTTCACGATTCCAAATCCAAGATTTCCCTCCAGCCGGACTTGATACTCCCCGGGATCCTCGACGAATGGCAGAATGGCCGCCTGCTCTGAAAGGGTGATTCTTGGCAAAACCTGCCACGTCAATTGTTGCCCCACACGGATCTGCAGGATATCCCGATTGGGAGCACCGCTTAATCCCTCCCGATACTGGTAGTTGAACCCGAGTTCCGTGTCCAAGACCACGTTCTTCTGGGCGAGCAGGTGGTATCCCATGCCGGGCCCCACCTGGTACTGATAGTCAATTTTGCGGACTCGGTCAAAGCCTCCGCCCCCCGACGCGTAACCGTAGAACCCTCCCCCGATGTCAAAATCCAGCTTGTTGGCGCCCAGCATTCGGTTCGCCGACACCTCGCCATCCGTCCTCCCGTAGTCCACTCGGTAATCAAGTGTGTTGCGCAGAAATTCCTTTGCGTTCTTCCGGTAATTGCGGGTGTAGGTGAGCGTGGTTTGTCCGTAATAGATTTCCCGGTCCTTGACACCGCTGATCAAATCGGTTCCCAGCTTCAGATTCCATTTCCAATGGCTGGGAGATTTGGGCTCTGGAGCCTTGGCTGGGAGCGGTTTGGCTTGAGCAAGCCCGACCGATTCCTGCCCAGTTGCAGCCGGGACCACCACCGACGCTTCGGTGGATTTCTCGAGGGCAGGCTGATTCGTGGCGACTGTCGCGGTTGCGACCTCCTCCTTCGTCGAGGGGGGGGGAGGCGTAGCTGTGACCTGCTGCTGGATCTCGATCTTGGGGACAAAGATAGCCACATTCCATGGGGTGCTCAGGACAATACGCTCTTTATCCTCGGACAGTATGCGTCCTGTGAGCCGATCCCCGTTCTTCAAGTGAAGTGTGACCTCTGAGGGCTCCTGGGCACAAAGCGTCACGATGCCCATGCAAAGCAGCAGGGCTACCCATGCCAGACGGCGATCAGCCTTCGTCATCCTTTTTTTCTTTCGGTTCCTGCGGTGCGGACGGTGCCGCGGCTGGCGGCACAGCCACTCCCCCAATCACGGTAATCGTGCCGTCATCCGCGGCAGAAAGACGCGGTCGGGACGCTGAATATTCACGTCTTTCGTGGATCAGCACCTCCCCTTGCGGGCTGAGCTTGCAATAGATGGAAACTCGCGGACCGGCTTGGTAGAGAATATGAAGGTTCGAATCGCCGTCGACCATCGCCGTGGGACGACTGAACGAGACTATGGGGCCGATGGGCACGACCCGGAAGGTCCGTTCCTCGGCCAGGTCGGTGATCCGCGCATAAAGTCGAATCTGCGCCCCGGTGTAATTGGCCTGTTGGAGAAGGTACTTTCGGACTTCCGGCGGCCCATCTCCAAGCGCGGAGCCCGGGCTTGGCAGACCGAACGATTTTTCCCAGAGCCGCGTGCCGGTGATCACGTCAAAGGAGACCGGATCGGAAGTCACACTCTCCCCCCATTCCTTGATGGCCAAGGTGGCGGTCACGCTGTAACGGCCGCACCGCGAAAGCAAAAAATAGGGGGCGATATCGAGATCCTTGGTTGCCATTTTCGAGGGTGGCAGCACAAATGGTCCCCGCACCGGGACTTCACCAATGCGGGAGACCACGAATGCGTCGCTGGCCTGCACACTCAGCCGAAGCCAATCATCATCATCCCCGAGCGCCAGCGTCTGACCGGAGTGGTTGACCACGCGCACCTTGAGAGGCACTGCCTCGCCGGGGAGAAACTGATGTTGCTCCAGAATCACCGAAACCGTCACCTGCCCCCACAGCGGGGACCCCACCATCCAAAGCACAACCCAGAACAGCAATCGAAGTTTCATGGGGTGACTCTAACCTGCAGGTGGAAGACGACAAGGCGACAAATCCGGGAAGGGCGCCGCCGCCCCGGCTGCTTAACGTCCGTAAGCCAGTCGTTCGGCCAAGCGCTCCGGCAGCCCCGCCGCCCGAATCTTGGCCTGAGCTCCGGGGATATCGTAGTCCAAACGACGCAACTCGATGGTCCCCTCATCCATGTCGTAAACGACGTAAGCCGCCTTCGGGTTGTTGTCTCGGGGTTGGCCCACCGCCCCCACGTTCACGAAATACTTCTTGGAAGGGTCAATCTTGAACTTCGAATAGGTGCCCCCTCGGACCACACTGTCCCGCATGAAGGCGACCGGGACATGCGTATGGCCGAAGAAGCATACCTGGGTGTTCTGGTAGGTGAAGCTGGTCGCGGCCGCCAGCTTGTCAAATACGTAGCCCCACCGATGCGGCGCATCCAGCGTCGAGTGGACCAATGTGAAACTTGTCACCATCCGGACGTATTTCAAGTCCCGCAACCACTGCTTGTCCTCCTCTGTGAGCTGCTTGCGGGTCCAATGCACCGCCTCGGCGGCATGCGGATTGAATCCCTCCAATGCCTCCTCGGAGGAACAGTACTCATCGTGGTTGCCCTTGACGCAGGGCATTCCCATCTCGCGTATGATGTCGAGGCATTGCTTCGGGTTGCCGCCATACCCTACCACATCTCCCAGGCACACATAGTGAGTGCATCCTTGGGCCCGGGTGTCCTCCAACACCGTCTGAAGCGCCTCAAGGTTCCCGTGTATGTCAGCTATTACTGCAAATCGCATCTACCACCTGCCAATTTCAAATCCTCGATACTCGCCCGTCGCTTCCGACCATTGTACGGCCTCGTCCCGAATGAACCCCCCCAAGCCGGAGTGTCGGATCCCCTCCCGAAAAGCCTCCAACTCGTCACGGCTTCCCTCCGCTATCAGTTCAACGCGCCCGTCCGGGAGATTTCGCACACGGCCGGACACCTCATACCCGGCTGCCACCCCGCAGGTCGTCACGCGAAAACCTATCCCCTGCACCCGGCCGGCATACCAGATCGTCATCCGGAACCGCTTCATCGTCGGATCGTGTCCATCGTCAGATGTCCCTGCACCGGCGCACGGGCGCATGCATGACGCAAGGTGAAGCATGGCCGCCACCCCGCTTCAAGGCAATGCTTTTTGCCGTGCGTGGCGAACACCCGGGCACGGGCAAACCCGCCGACCGGCTTAGAACATGCCGGCGTATTCCTCGTCGGTCCTGATGTCCATCCCCAGCATGAGGTAATCGTGGGGCTGACGTGTCATATCGATGACATAATCAGGCAGACAGAAAAGCTCCTCGAATCCCAGATGCTGGAATGAACGAATGGCGATCTTGCGCTCCCCGTTCAGCTCGGCACGCAACTTCCACAACCCCAAGTGCTGGGCCGCCGCGATAATCTCCTCCACCAAGATCAGCGAGACATCGCGTCCGCGATAATGAGGGTGCGTCAAGAGCGTCAGATGCCCGATGTGGCGCATCCACCCCCCTTGGGGAATGTGCATGTTAATCCAGCCAATCACGGAGCGATTGTCGAACATCAACAGGTTGAAGTCCCGTTCCAGATCAATCTTCCGGCACCAATTCTTGAACAGGCCTTTGTTGGTCACCGGTTGCTCGATGAACAGACGTTCCGGTTCCGGAACGGCGCAAAAAAACTTGTGCAGGGCCGAGCAATCGGTCCGGCGAACCGGCCGAACCGTCACCTTCGTCCGATCACGCAGTTGGGTCTCCAGCGGAAACCGCTCCAATGCATCTTCCAGTGCCATAACGTTTCCTTTCTGGCGAACCCTAGCGGATGGAAAAGTCCTTGGAAAGCCTGCGGATCCCGCTTTCAGCACTTTCTCCCCTGCAGGTAACCCTGCGGCAAGCGGCAAGAAAGGGTGAGCAATCGGCAATTCACGGCTTGAATCCCGGCCGTCCGACCCGCCAAATGCTGGCAACTCAATCCCAAAACCTATGACAGCAAAACCTGATCGTGCCGCATGGCTGAAAGGCGGCACCGCCGAATGCTCCGTTCAGCCCGCCGCCCCCGACCGCACCTATCGCTTGGTTCTTCTGGGCGCCCCCGGGGTCGGCAAGGGGACCCAGGCTGAGCTGCTTTCCCGCAATCTGGGCGCCTGCCAGCTCTCCACCGGCGACGTCTTCCGCGCCGCCAAGAGTTCCGACCCCTGCGAACGGTCGCCCAAACTCAATGAGGCGCTCGATTTCATGCGACGCGGCGATCTGGTTCCAGACGAGACGGTCTTGGGAATCGTGCGCGAGCGGGCCCGGTGCCTTCGATGCTGCGGGGGCTTCTTGCTGGACGGTTTTCCCCGCACAGTGGCCCAGGCCGAGGCGCTTTCCGACCTGCTGCGGGAAGAGCGGGTGGACCTCGACGCCGTGCTGAGCTATGAACTGCCGATCGAGCGCATCATCTCGCGCCTGGCCGGACGCCGCACCTGCGAGAAGTGCAAGGCCGTGTTCCACGTCGAATCGATCCGCCCCAAGCAGGAAGGCGTTTGCGACCATTGCGGTGGCAAGTTGATCCAGCGCGAGGATGATCGGCCGGAATCCATCCGCGTCCGCATGGAAGCCTACGAAAAGAGCACCCGGCCCCTGGCGGACTTTTACGCCCGCAAAGGATTGCTGCGCACCATCTCCGCCGAAGGCACTCCGGACGCCATCTTCCAGCGCTCGCTCGAAGTTCTCGGCCGGAGGGTTTGAAGGTGGTTCCCAGCGGAGAATTCTCCAAACGAGAGTTCGCGCTGTGAACTCTGAGCGGCAGATATCTTTCTCTTCCTCCTTCTCCTTATCCGGGCGTGCTGAGACGCGAGAGGGCTCTCGGTAAAGAGGAAGAGGCGGCTCGCCGCCGCCCAGCTCCTATGCGCGCAGGAACGCAGCGAGGATGAGCTCGCCCTCTTGCACCAACGCGCTGCTCGTCAGCCCGGACGCCGCAAACCGATGGTCGCGCCCACAACCCACCGACGTAAACAGCCCCTGCCGCGCATCTTCGGTGGAAGCCACGAAGGCGCGCGCCAGGGTTTCGGCTCCCGCGGGCCCGTCGTCTTGCCCGGCTTTTCCAGCAACGCATCCAGCACATAACCGCGCACCAGCTTGTCGGCATCTCTCTCCATTTGGCTTCCGCCAGCACGAACCGCCCCCCGGTGGATCACATCTCATCCCCCCCACGATCTGATGGGCTGAATATTCCGAAGGTGGCGGTGGTCTTTCGTTTGGTGGCCCGACGTGTGTGGGCCGTAGTGGAAAGGATGTCCGATGAAAAGGCGTGCGATTTACCTGATGAGCCTGATTGCCTGCTGTCTGATGGCCGGGCCGGGGCGCCTGCCATCGGAGTCCGCCCAGACCAACGCCCCGCAGGACGGTGTGGCACAAGGAGTTGTGCCACCGCCGTCCAGTGGGGAGGACGCGCCGCCTCCTGCCGGGCGGCCGGAAGCGGGACCGGCCGCCGGCCAGGCCATTCCGACGCCGGAGACCGTGCGCCTGACTGCCGCACTCGAGGGAGTGGTCAAGTTGTTGAAGGCCGGGGTTGAAGAGGCCGTGCTGCTCAAACACATCACCCATTCGCCCGAGGCGTTTGGTGTGGGATCGGACGAGATCATTTACCTGACCGACGTGGGGGCGTCTGGAGCCGTGATCAGTGCCATGATGGATCGCGACCAGCAACTGGGTTCGGCACCAGAAGCTTCGTCGGAACCGGCACCCCCCGAACCGTGGCCACCGGCCGGGACGGTGGCGGCCGTGCCGGCGACGGGCGCGGCGCCCGGCAACAGTCCGGTGCCCGGCGCAGCCGATGCGACGGCGCCACCGGTCCCAGCGGAGGCGCCAGCGACGGTCACCGTCGAGTATTTCCATCATTACCTCGCGCCCTACGGGGTCTGGGTTGACCTCCCGGGATACGGCATGTGTTGGCAACCGGCCGTGACGGTGTCGTGTCCGGGTTGGATGCCTTACGGGGACCGGGGCCGGTGGGTGTATGCGGATTGCGGGTGGTATTGGTATTCGGATTACACCTGGGGTTGGGCGGTGTTTCATTACGGGCGCTGGTTTCATCACACCCGCTGGGGCTGGTGCTGGGCGCCGGGGACGGTTTGGGGGCCATCGTGGGTAAGCTGGCGTTACGCGGATGCGTATTGCGGTTGGGCGCCGCTGCCGCCTTACAGTGGGAGTGGCTTCTATTTGAGCGTAGGAATTTCCTGGGGCATTCCCGGCTGGTGTTACACCTATGTTCCGTCGCACCGCATTTGCGCTCCGGCTCCGCGTGAATGCGCCGTGCCTTATCACCAGGCCCGGGAGATTCATCACCGGTCCGAGGTTCGCAACCACTACACAGTGGGTCGGAATCACACCATCGAGAATCGCGGCATTCCGCCCGAGGAACTCACCCGCCAGCCCGCCACGGACATCCGCCGAATCAAACTCGAGCCGCGCCATGAATTGGCCGGCGAACATGACCGGCGCGAGCGACTGGATGCGGAGCGGAACACACTCACGGTGTATCAGCCCCAGTTCAAACGAACCGGCTTCGGCAAACCCACGCGCGCGGACGGCGTCGAGCGCGCCGCCGCTCCGCCCACGGGGCGGCAGTCCTTTGATCCGGGGCGCGGGGGCAGCGGCCCGTCCAAGGACATTCGATCGGGTAAAGATTTCCAGAGGGCATCCGGCCCCGCGCCAATAGAAAGCAACCCCTCGCACCTGGGCAAGAGGAGCGATGCGCCAGCTCCCGAGCGTTTTCGAGGTGACCGGGCCCGACCGGCTCCGGCTCCCTCACAGATTGTCCCGGAACCCAAACCAGCGCCACCGGCGCGCGAGGTCAGACCAGGCGAATCCCGGGGAGCTGTCGAAAGCCCAACTCCGGCCCGGACGCAACGGTCCTCGCCATCCACTCCGGACCCGCTGCGTCGCGAAAACGCCACGGTTCCTGGAAAGCAGGAAAGCCCTGCCGCCCTGACCGACCGGCACGAGACGCGACGCCTGGGGATGCCACCGGCAATCACCCGGAGTTCAGGCAATCCACGCTCCCCCTTTGAGACCCAGGCAGGCCCGCGGGAACAGCAGGAACGTCCCTCGCGTCCGGCGCCTGCAACCGCCACCCGCAGCGAGACTGCCTCGGCCCTGGCGCCGCGCACCCCGGACGCTGCTCCATCGGTGCGCACTGAAACCCGGACGGGCCTCGCCCGCCCTGGGCAACGAGCATTCGAGACCCCCGCGAACAGACCCACGCCATCCACTCCATATGCTTGGTCACCACCCGCCAACCGTCCGCCCTCCGCCCCCGCCTGGAGGCAAGGATCCGGCGTTGCTTCCCCGCCGGCCCCGGTTGCGCCCACCCCGGAACGGAGACCTCCCTCTGCGGCGCACGGCGGCCCGTCCGTGCGAAACCCCGTTTCGCCGTTTGCGTCGGGCCCGCCATCGGCCGCCGCCGCGCCGACCCAGTCCAGCGCGGGTTCGCGGAATGACGGGCCGCCGGCGAGCCCGAGTTACAACACGCCCTCCTCCGCGCGGCCTGAGGCTGCTTCCACCGCACCCAGCCCTGCGCCTTCCGCGCCGCCTGGGCGGACGGGTCATTCGCGCGGCCATCCCCAGCGCTGAGCGGGCCGGCCCGTTTTGTCCTTTTGCTGAGCGGATGCCGTTGGCACATTCGTCCGGCGTGGGCATTACGCCGGCACAATTCGACCAGATGAAGCAGCGAACCGCCGCCGCGGGGCGGCGGGCGGCTGCGCCCTTGACCCTGTCCGCGCGCTCCCCCATGCCGCGAAAGGCGGCGGTGCTGCTGGGGATTGACCCTTCGCTGCGGGGCACCGGTTACGGCATCATCCAGTCCTCGCGCACCGGGCCGGGACTGATCGCTGCCGGCACCATCAAGTGTCCGCGGACGTGGGAACGGTCGCGGTGCCTGGCAAAGATTGCGCGGACGCTGCGGGACCTGATCCGCGCGCATGCGCCCACCTGTTGCGTGATTGAGGGTCTCTTCTATGCGCAGAATCTGCAGACCGCCCTCCTGATGGGCGAAGCCCGGGGCGCCGCGCTGGCTGCTGTCGCAGAATCCGGCCTTGAGATCTTCGAGCTGGCGCCGCGCAAGGTGAAGCAGGCCATTGTAGGGTACGGCGCCGCGCAGAAGCTGGCAGTCGCCAAGATGGTTCAACGCATGCTGGGCCTTGAAAATGTTCCGGAACCGGATGCAGCCGATGCGCTGGCCCTCGCATTGACACACGCACAGGAGCAAGGCCGTTATTCGCTCCGCCCCGCCAAACGTCTCTGAGCCGTTGCGGGCATGCCCAGACCACTGCCAATTTGCCGATGATCACTTTTCTCCACGGAAGACTCGTTGAGGCGCTGCCGACCCAGGCGGTCGTGGAGGTCAACGGCGTGGGGTACGAGGTGCTCATCCCCCTTTCGTCGTTCAACAAGCTGCCTCAACCGGGGCAGGAGGTGCAACTGCTCACCCATCTGGCCGTCCGCGAAGATGCGCATGTCCTCTACGGCTTCAGTTCTGCCGCCGAGCGGGACCTGTTCCGGTTGCTCGTCAATACCGTCAGCGGCATCGGCCCCAAAATCGCCCTCAATGTCCTGAGTGGCATGAGCGTGACCGCCTTCCGCGGAGCAGTCGCTTCCGCGGACGTCAAAGCCCTGTCGCAAATCTCCGGAGTGGGACGGAAGACTGCGGAGCGCATGGTCGTCGAGCTCAAGGACAAGGTGGGGGCTGCCGGCGCCTGGGAGGCGGCCAGCGAACGGCGGGGGCTCTCGTCCGAGGAGCAAAAACTCAACGATGCCGTGCTTGCGCTCATCGCACTGGGTTTCAAACAAGTGGAAGCGCATGAATCCGTGCGGCAAGCCTTCGCCCTGCTTGGGGATCAAGCCTCGTTGGAGGAGGTGGTGCGGGCCTGTCTCAAGAAAGGATCCTGATGGTGGGCCCCGGTGATTTATCCCCTGCGCGGGCGGATTACGCACCCGCTGGCAAACCGCGTCTCGTGGTGCCGCACCAGCCTGGCAATCGACAACGGGCAGCGGCCTTGCTCCTGGTGCTTTTCATCAAAGCCATCACCGGGACGGTGCGCTTTCGACTCCAGGACGAGTCCGGCTTTTTTGACGCCCTCCCTGCCGGACAGGCGATCTATTCCTGCTGGCACAATCGCCTGGCCCTTTGCCTTCCCGCCTACTTCAAGTACGCACGCACGCGCAACAACACACGCGGCCTGGCCGCCATGGTCAGCGCCAGCCGTGACGGAGCCTTCCTGTCGGCGGTCCTGCAAGCATTCCAGGTTCAGCCGGTGCGCGGATCCTCCAGTCGTCGCGGACGCCAAGCCCTCCTCGAAATGACGCGCTGGGCGGAACGCGGCTATGACCTGGCCATCACACCGGACGGCCCGCGCGGGCCTCGGTATCAGGTGCAGGCGGGCATCATTTCTTTGGCGCAGGTCACCGGATTACCGATCCTCCCCTTCTCCTATCGTCTGAACTGGAAATTCAGCATCCGGAGCTGGGATCGATTCCAGGTTCCGCTTCCGTTCGGACACTGTGAGCTGCGTACCCGGAAGCCCATCCACGTGCCCCGGGACGCCGACGATGCGGAGCGGGAACGGCTGCGCATTCAGCTTCAGCAAACCATGTCCTCGATCACCGAGGACTAGAGCCGTTTAACGAATAGTGGGGCCGCAAGAAGGCGCGGACTGCGCACGACAAAACATGTGTTCTTGTGCCTACCAGCCTTTTCGCGGCTATGGGCTTTCCTGAATTGCTCTAGAACTGGTAGCGCCGTGATCGTTTGATCACCTGCCGCACGTAGCCGCGGGTGGCGGGGAATCCGATCTGTTCGATGAACACCGCGCTATTCGTCGCGCCATCGCCCTCCAACCATCTGAGCACATTTGAGCGTCCGGCATTGTAATCCGCCAGCGCATAGGGGACCGGATTGTCGGTGTCGCGATAACGCTTGAGGAGTTTCTTGAGGTAGAAGGCTCCGGCCAACGTGTTGGTGCGCGCGTCGAGGCACTGCTCGTGCTTGAAGCCGGGAATGTGCTCTGCGTCCGCCCATTCCTGGGCCGCGATTGCTTGCAATTGCATCAAGCCGAGTTCCCCCGAGGTTCCGCGCGCATCCGGAGCAAACCGGCTCTCACGCCAGACAATGGCCTTGATCAGGGTCGGGGGAACCCCATACCGCTCGGCTGCCACCCGGATGGGCTCATCCTGACTCCTTTCCAACCGGACCTGTTTCAACCACCAGCCCCCCGCCAGACCTACCCCCATCAAGACGACAGCCAAGGCGAGGGCGGCAAGGGATCGCATGACACTCAGGGGCTAGGCGGCCACCGCCTGCGGCCCGCCACCGCCATTGACCAGAAACAGCACCGCCATGCGCACCGCCAGGCCGTTGGTCACCTGATCGAGAATGACCGACCGCTCGCCATCGGCGATGTCACTGTCGATCTCCACGCCTCGGTTCACCGGGCCGGGATGCATGATCATGGCATCCGGCCGGGTCATCGCCAGTCGCCACTTGTTCAGGCCGAACAGACTGACGTATTCGTTCAGGCTGGGAAACATGGAGCGCCGCTGCCGCTCGTGTTGGATGCGCAGCAGGTTGATCACGTCCGCATCCCGGATCGCTTCCTCCATGTGGTGGGTCACCCGGCAACCCAATCGTTCAAAGGTCTTGGGAACGAGGGTCGAGGGACCGCAGAGCGTCACCCGGGCCCCAAGCTTGGTCAGCGCCCAGATGTCGGAACGTGCCACCCGACTGTAGAGAATATCCCCCAGGATCGTCACATTCAGTCCTCCGATGCGCCCCTTTTTCTCACGGATTGTGAGCATGTCCAACAACGCCTGCGTGGGATGCTCATGCGCGCCGTCCCCGGCGTTGATCACATGGGCGTCCAGGAACCGGGCGAGAAAATGCGGCGCACCGCTGGCACTGTGGCGGATCACAATGAAATCCGCATTCAAGGCCTGCAGGGTTCTCGCGGTGTCTTTGAGGGTTTCGCCCTTTTTCAGGGAGGAGGCTTCGGCCGTGAAATCAATGATGTCGGCGGACAGCCGCTGCTCAGAGAGTTCGAAGCTGATGCGGGTGCGGGTGGAGGGCTCGACGAAGAGGTTGACCACCGTCTTGCCTCGCAGGGCGGGCACCTTCTTGATCGCCCGCTCCCCCACGGACTTGAAGGCCATGGCCGTGTCGAGAAGCAGCGTGAGCTCCTCCGGCGACAAAGACTCGATGTCGAGCAGATGTTTGCGCGTCCAGATCATGACTCACCACCTCTCCGTTCCAGGACAACCTCGTCGATCCCTGTGACTTCCTTCAGCCGCACCCGCACTGTCTCGGAGCGCGAGGTCGGCACATTCTTCCCGACAAAGTCCGCCTTGATCGGCAACTCGCGGTGACCGCGATCGACCAGGGCGGCAAGCTGAATGCGGGCGGGGCGTCCGAAATCGTTCAATGAATCCATCGCGGCCCGGATTGTCCGTCCGCTGTAGAGCACGTCGTCCACCAGCACCACCGTCTTGCCGGTGACATCGGAGGGGATCTGTGTGGGCCACACCTGCGGGGCGGCCCGCTGGTCCAGATCGTCCCGGTGCATGGAGATGTCCAGGACGCCCTGCGGCACGGGATGGTTCCAAATCGCCTCAAGCGTCTTTGCGATGCGTGCGGACAACGGCGCCCCGCCGGCCTGGATGCCAAGGAGCACGACGTTCGAACTATCCTCGTTGCGTTCGGCGATTTCGTGGGCAATGCGGGTGAGCGCGCGTCGAATGGCGCTTTCGTTCAGGAGAACTGTTCCCGCACCGGGGTTCTCTGACGGAGCGTGCCCGTCACTTGTGGAAGAAATGTTCATGACTCTGCCTTTGGCAGCCTCGCCGGACTGCCTTAAAGGGCTCGCGGATCCAACCGGCCGTCAGTCGGTGCGTCCCTGAGAAGCCTTCCGGCCACGCCGCCACTTGCTCCGGTGCTTGATAATCCAATCGGTCAGAGCGGCCTCGAAGCCGATGTCACAACCGGCCTTCTCCGACTCGAGCCACTTGTGCCTGAGAATTTCATCCCGCTCGGCCTGAAACTCCCGGTACAACGAGGAGTTCCGCAGCAGATCGTCTCCCGATATGTTTTCGTCCGTCTTCAACAGCACGAATCTGAGGTTCGATCCAACACCGCGGGCGAGACTATGCATCAGTGCCGCAACCGCGCAATCGAAAAGTTTGCCATCCGCTCTTCGTGAGACCACCATCCGATTTGTGCCGAGCAGCTTGCGAATGCCAAGCCCCCGGCCACGATCATCCCGTGATCGCTCGCACTTCCATCGTTACGCTGGTGGCCGCCTTGGTCTTGTCCAGTCGTTGCCTCGCCCCATGCCCGTCGGCTCGCCTGCCAACCACCCCGGTCTTTGTCCAGTGGCAGAGCCGGCTCCGGAACCAGCTTGAACAACCCCGCTTCCAACGAGCGCAGTGGGGCATCCTCGTGGTCTCGCTCGAAACCGGCATCACGCTCTTCGAGCATCACGCCGATCAGTTCTTCCAACCCGCATCGAACGCCAAACTGTTCACGGCAGCGATGGCGCTGGACCGCCTGGGCCCCGACTACCGCATTCGCACGCCGGTCCGCGCCTCGAGCCCGCCGGATGCCAACGGGGTGATTCATGGCGAGGTGTGCATCGAGGGGCGGGGCGATCCCACCTGGGGTTCCGAGTGGAAGAATCTGGAGATCGATGCGGCGCTCCAACCGTTGGTGTCCATCTTCACCAACGCAGGGGTCCGGGGGATCGAAGGCGATCTGGTGGGAGATGATCGGTTTCTGGAACCCCTGCGTTATGGCACGGGGTGGACGTGGGAGGACTTGGAGAACGGCTACGGCAGTCCGCTCTCCGCCCTGAGCTTCGATGGCAATTCCATGGCGCTGGGCTTGGCCCCAGCCAGCGCACCAGGTGCGCCGTGCGAGGTGATTTTTCACCATCCCCTTCTCCGCCGCCTCACGGTGGTGAACCGCACGGTCACCACCTGTGAGCCCCCGAAGGAATCCCTGGCTGCACGTCGCGTCCTCGGAAGCGGACAGGTCATTCTCTCAGGCGAAATTCTCAGGGGGGCCCGAGCGGAAACCCTGCGAGTGCCGGTGGACAAGCCTGCTGAATTCCTCATGGAAAACCTGGCCACCCGCCTCCGGCGCCAGGGTATCCGGATTGAAGGCGGAGTTCGTGTGGGATCGAGCCTGACAGCCACCCACGTTCTGGGAAACGCCGAATCCCCGCCTGTGCGAACGATCATCCGTCGGATGCTGAAGGACTCGAACAACCTCACCGCTGCACTGCTGTTCGCGCACACGGGTCTGCGGATCCAGCCAATCCAGCGAGACCACCCGGAGAGGGCGGGATCGCTCGCACTCAATCAATTTCTCCTCGACGCCGGACTCCCGTCCGCCGAGGTGCACATCGAGGAGGGGTCTGGACTGTCCCGCAACAACCTCGTCACCCCGCGCGCCATTGTGGCATTGATGACGCACATGCATGGGCACCCCGCCGCGAAGGATTTCATCGAAGCACTCCCTCTGGCCGGCGTGGACGGAACCCTGGACAAGCGATTTGCCGGAACGCCCGTTCAGGGAAACCTTCGCGCCAAGACAGGTACCCTCCGTTGGGCCCAGGCTTTGTCCGGCTATGCCACATCCCAGGCCGGCGAACCAATCGCATTCTCAATCCTTCTGAACCGGTATCAACCGGCTGAGTCCGATCCAAGCGGAACCGAAGCAGTGGATGCCCTCACGCTGCTTGTGGCGGAACTCGCCGTCCGCTCAGACAGCCGGTAGTTGGCGGTGGACTCCCGCTCCAACATCAAAACGACACACTGACTCCCGCCACGCCCGAGATGGCGCCGCCCAGGTGCAGAATCATTTCCTTGGCCCCGATCGTCTCCTGGACGTCACCCAGGGCCTGATACTGCGCCCCCACGAAGATGGAGACGTTCTCCGAAAGCGCATAGCCCACCGATCCGGAAACATAACCGCCCAGGACCCAATCCGTGCCGCCCTCACTGCCGGCACGCAGCGCATCGCCGCTGGGAAGCGAGACACTCTCGAACAGTCCGAAATCGCTGTCCACGGCGGCGAAGGCCAGTCCGCCGCTCAAGGTCAAGTACCAGTCCTTGCCGAGATCGATATCCATGTAGGGCCCAAGGCGAAAGCCATAGACGTTTGCATCGATGTTGCGCACCCCGCCAATTCCCGATCCAGCCGTTGTGGTCACAGCTCGGCTCGGTGTGGAACTGATGACTTGGTGCGGCCCTTGGAAGGTGTAGCCGGTTGGCGGCGCCGTGGGGATCCCCCCGTTCAGACTGAACGAATCCGTAACCGTGGCCGTGATTCCCGGCAGCGGATCCGTGTCGGTAATGGAAACGTTGAAGAACCCGAATGCGCCCTCGATGCCATAATGAATGCGGCCCTTCGCACCGAGTTCACGATTGTAGGTCAGCTCGAACCCGAGGTAAGGCTCGTCGGTGGCGGTGGTGCTGCCGGAGACTGTGGCCGAGGTGCTCTGCATCGTGACACTGCCGCCAGACACCTGGCTGGGATCGCTGTAGTCCCAGAACCAGGTGCCGATCAGCCCGCCGTGGTTGTTCCCGGTAATGTCCACCTTGTTAAACCCGTTGTCGTACGTGCGTTCCTCGGCGCTGCCCGTCGCGGGGCCGGGGTCGGACAGAGCGAAGGTGCTGCCGGCATCGATGAATTCGGCCTCGATGTTGAATGCGGCCTTGAAGCTGACGCTCACGCGGTTGCGCTTCCACGCGACGCTGTGCTCGACATCCGCATCGGCGGCCGCGACGGCCAGCATGGCGAGGCTCAGGGATACAATTGTTGACTTCATGATGGGTTCCTCGTGACTTCCACTACGGCAGCAGGATCACACGGTAGAGGCGCATCGGCACTGTACCGGGCAGGCTGTCTGTCTTTGGCTGCCCGCTGTCGATCCATTGGCGCTTGGCGCCATCGCCAAGCAGCACGGGCGCTGCGGATTTCCAATCGGTCAGGTCGCTGCTGTATTCCACCACATAGGCGCGGCCGTCTTCCGTGGGGAATTCCAACAGGAAGGTCCCGTCCCCCATGGCAATCCCCCGATCAACCCTCTGGGGAATGCCCGTGAATTGGAGCTCGGTCTGCAGCGGCGCATCCAGCCGCGCACTGAGCCTGGGAGTGGGGAAATCCGACGTGGGGACATAGTATTCAAGCGTCAGTGTCAGTGAATCCCCCGAGGGAATCGGAGTTCTCGACAGGATGTAGGGCACCCCATCGATGATCCCATTCGCGTTGTGCAAAGCCGCGCCGACGGGAAGTCCATCCACGAGAATCTTCACGCCCTGCAATGGGTAATACGATGGATTGTCAACCCGCACCTGCTGCATGAACAGTCCGGTCTGCGGGTTGAAGGTGACCGGGGTGATGGCCGTCACTGGAGGAGAGTTGAACACGTCCACGCTGATGACATCGGACCAGGCCGACGCTCCACGATCGTCCTCCGCATACGCCGAGAACTCATAGGTCCCAGGTGCCACATTTGTGAGTATTTCAAAATACGGCCCCGCGTTGGTGAACCTGGCAAGGAGATTGGTGGACTGGTACAAATCGAGCCGGGTGATTCTTCCATCAGGATCCAAGCCATCCGCGGCAACGGTGAAGTTCGCCGGGATGAGGAATCCAGCCCCGTCCTCCGGCGATACAATGCTGACCAGAGGCGGCGAATTGACCGTGATCGCAAACATCTGCGGCTCGGACGCGTCGTGGCCTCCATTGGCCGTCCCCCCGTTGTCCTTGAGCACCACTGAGATGTTGGCCACCCCGAACTGCCCCGCCGCAGGTGCGTATCGCAAGGTCCCGTCCGGACTGATCGACGGCTGCTGCGAGAACAGTGACGGATTGTCCGAAGTCACTTGAAACATCACCGACTGGCCTGCCTCGTTGGCCGGTCCAGGGCGGATCGTTCCGGCCCAACCGACAACGCTTTGAGCCGGCGCGTTGAGTTGGTGGAACATGCTCGGGCCCTTCACAAATGCTGGCGGATCGTTTACCGGGATCACCTGAATCCCCGCGGACAGCACGCCGCTGACCACGGTGCCGTCGGTGATTTGGAATTGGAAGGCCTCCGGACCAAAGAAGTCGGGCGCGGGCTGATAAACGAACGCCCCATTGGTGTTGATCTGGAGTGTGCCGTTGGTGGTGCCGCGCACCAGCACGATGCTCAAAGTATCGCCATCGGGGTCCGAAAGTCCGTTGAGCAACCCCGGCGCCGCCACCTCCAAGAGGCCATCTTCCAGCACACTGTAACTCCACGCCTCACGCGGCGTGATCGGCGGGTCATTGACGGGTGTGACGGTGATGCTGGTGGTGGCCGGGGTGCTGTCCAGTTGGCCATCGTTGACGCGGAAGGTGAAGGTGTCGGGTCCGGCGTAGTCGGTGGCCGGGTGGTAGAGGACCGCGCCGGTGGCTGGATTGAATCCGCTCAAGGTGCCGTGGGCCGGTGGATCGAGCAGGGCGAAGGTCAGTGAATCGCCGTCCAGGTCGCTGCCGGTCAGGGTGATGGGCTTGGGCGTGTCCTCGGGGGTGGTGAGGGCTTGGTTGTCGGCCACGGGGGGGTCATTGACGGGTGTGACGGTGATGCTGATGGTGGCCGGGGTGCTGTCCAGTTGGCCATCGTTGACGCGGAAGGAGAAGCTGTCGGGTCCGGCGTAGTTGGTGGCCGGGTGGTAGAGGACGTCGCCGGTGGCTGGATTGAATCCGCTCAAGGTGCCGTGGGCCGGTGGATCGAGCGGGGCGAAGGTCAGTGAATCGCCGTCCAGGTCGCTGCCGGTCAGGGTGATGGGCTTGGGCGTGTCCTCGGGGGTGGTGAGGGCTTGGTTGTCGGCCACGGGGGGGTCATTGACGGGTGTGACGGTGATGCTGATGGTGGCCGGGGTGCTGTCCAGTTGGCCATCGTTGACGCGGAAGGAGAAGCTGTCGGGTCCGGCGTAGTTGGTGGCCGGGTGGTAGAGGACGTCGCCGGTGGCTGGATTGAATCCGCTCAAGGTGCCGTGGGCCGGTGGATCGAGCGGGGCGAAGGTCAGTGAATCGCCGTCCAGGTCGCTGCCGGTCAGGGTGATGGGCTTGGGCGTGTCCTCGGGGGTGGTGAGGGCTTGGTTGTCGGCCACGGGGGGGTCATTGACGGGTGTGACGGTGATGCTGATGGTGGCGGGGGTGCTGTCCAGTTGGCCATCGTTGACGCGGAAGGAGAAGCTGTCGGGTCCGGCGTAGTTGGTGGCCGGGTGGTAGAGGACGTCGCCGGTGGCTGGATTGAATCCGCTCAAGGTGCCGTGGGCCGGTGGATCGAGCGGGGCGAAGGTCAGTGAATCGCCGTCCAGGTCGCTGCCGGTCAGGGTGATGGGCTTGGGCGTGTCCTCGGGGGTGGTGAGGGCTTGGTTGTCGGCCACGGGGGGGCGGTTGATGATCAGCGCGGTAACTGCGGTCGAGGAATTGTCAGAATAGTCCAGATCGTCCTCCGAACTGAGGATCTGGGCATAGTTGGTGATGGTTTGACCGAAGATGACGTTCGTCGAGACACGTGCGGTGAAGGAAAGGATTCCGCTGTCGCCAGGAGACAAGTTGGGCAGATCCCAGAAGATGGTATTGCCTTGAATCTCGCCCCCAACGGCCTCAGTCACAGCCAGTTCAGGAGGGAGGATATCGCTGATCTGCACGCCCCGGCCAACGTCGGTTCCCATTGTCTGGTTGGTGTAGGCCAGCGAGTAGGTAATCAGATCACCGGCTGCGGAAGCGGCTGGACCGCGCTTGACAATCGCCAAGTCCGGCAACCCTGCTCCCGGAGCAGGTTTGTGAACCTGCAAATTGCCCATCGAGCTTGGGATCCCTCGAAGCATCAGTGAACTGCCAGTGTTCAAATGGGCTCCGGCGGCCAGTCGAGCTTCGAACGCGACAAAACCTTCTCCGCCAGCAAAATCGATGAGAAAGGTGGCGGACCAGTCGGCGTTGGCCGGCGTCGCGAAAACGGGCATGGTTCTGAGGGTTACGTTCGAGGAGGCGGTGAAACGATAGAGATTCTGGAAGCCCGGGGTCGTCCCCGTCATGTGCGGAAAGACAATGGTAATGGACTGCCCGGAAAAGGCCTTGCCTGAAATGGCGACACGACACGGGATGTAATCCAGTTCCTGCCAGTTTTGCACATTCCCGGTGATCCAGTTCGTTTGGCCCTTTGAGAGCCCCTGAAGTTCGAACACCCCGCCGAACATGCTGGCTGTCCCAAGAGACGTGATCAGGACCATCAGTGCTGGCCTGTTGAGAGATAATAGTGTGCGTTCCATTGTTTGCATTCGATGGAGAGTTGTCTCTCTGCAGCATCAAGATAGAACGTCGCGTTCCAGTGGCCACAGGGACGAACCCGAAGCCGCCATCCGAGGAACCCCGCCGGGGCTGCCCGTAGTTTGTGGGAGGCGCTGGCCGTAGTCGAAGAACCGGGTTCTGCGGCCGGTGAGTTTGCGTGGATCGAAAGACCGGAGAGGGGAAAAGCTGGACCCGGCAGTCTGGACCGATGGTCTGTCTAAGCGCGCAGTTCGTGCTGGGCCCAGGCAGTGGCGTGCTGGGTCAGCTCCGCTGCGGTCGAGAGGTTGAGCTTCCGTTTGATCTGGTCGCGGTAGTATTCGATGGTCTTGACGCTTAGGTGCAGTTCGCAGGCGATCTCTCCCGTGCGCTTCCATCGCCCAATCAACTGAAACACATCGAGCTCACGGTCGGTGAGTACCTCTGCGGGGGAGGCGGTCGAGGGGGATTGCGTGGAGCGCTGGCGCAACAGCATCCGGGCCGTCTGGGTCTGGCTCAGGTAGAGGTCGCCACCCAACACGCGCCGCGCTGCGGCCACCACCTGGTCCAAAGCGTGGTCCTTCATCAGGTAGCCCATGGCGCCCGCGCGAAGCGCCACCTCGGCATAAACCGATTCCTCGTGAGCACTGACGACCAGAATGGGCAGCGTAGGGAATTCCGCCTTGATGTTGCGCACCAACTCCAATCCGCTGCTGTCCTTCAGGGAAAGGTCAGCGATTACCAGGTCGGGAATCAACCTGCGGATGGCGTCGAGCGCATTGCCGGCGTCTTCTTCTTCACCACAAACAGCAAGGTCGCTTTCCCGGCCGAGGAGTTGCGTGATGCCGTAGCGCACGACGGCATGGTCATCCACCACGAGAACTCGCCTCCGGGAGTCTTTGCTCGGGCGATTTTTGATTTGGGCCATTGATGCTTCACAGCGTCTGCACCCGTTGTTTCTCCGCCGTTCCTGATGTCAGGAGGTTCGGCAGCATCAACAGTCTGCCTGTTCCGACGGACGAGCGCAACCAGGCTTTTCAAGGGCTGCAACTTTGAGGCCAGAGGAGGAAAAGGCTGAAATATCCGCTTTCCCGGGGGAACTCCTTGGGCAAACCGGGGGGCGCGTCTCAAAGCGGTACGGCGGAGCAGGAAACGCGCCCTCAATACGTCGGCCGCGGCAACGTTCGCCACTGGTTGACCCTGCCGTTTACGAAGGTGATTTCGGCACGGATATAAGCGCGTGGGTAATACTCGCGTTCGAGGTATCGCTCGGCGCAGGCATCACGGCCGGTTCCCACGGTGCGATAAGCCCAATACCGCTCTTCCTGCATCCAACCACCTTCGTAGAGCCAGGTGGTGATGCGCCCCTGGCCGGTCTCGCTCTCGAGGATCTGCGCAGGTTGCCCCCAGGACATGTATACCGCGTCCGCGTTCATGCCCACCCGGATGCGGCCAGCATCGACATCCGCCCGCACCTCGGGCGACAGGGACGCATAGGCGGACGACCGCTCCTGCTTTCGGGATTCGATGGTGCTGGACTTGCATCCCGCGAGCATCAGCAATGGCAACAGCAGCAGCAGCTTGTATTTCACAGTGTATCGGACGTTTGCGACGGGTTGATATTCAGGGCGGCGACAGGGTGGCGGGAGCATGGGTTTGCCGTCAAGGCACCCCATCACGAAAGTGCGGTCATGTCCAGTTACCGTCATCCCAACCGGGCGCCTCTTGTAGCGGGACAAATCGAGCAGCTTCGATCTTTGCCGGTGGAACTGAGCCCGGTCAACCATTGTTGCAGCCGTTGCCGGGCTGCAACTTGGGCGTCAGAGGACAAAGCCGCAAACCTTGACCCGCGGAGGTCGTGGCAAGCGGGTCCATGCCGCCGCCCGGGGATCAGTACTTTGGCACGCCGGAGTCAATCTCGTCCGACCAGGCCATGATACCGCCGGCGACGCTTTTGGCGTGCTTGAAACCCTGTTCCTTGAGGAACTGCACCGCCTTCTTGGACCGCATCCCGCTCTTGCAATGGACGTAGATGGTCTTGTTGGGGTCCAGCTCCGTGAATCGCTGCGGCAGTTCACTCAACGGAATGAGCGGCACCCCTCGGATGCATGCGATTTGGTACTCATCGGGCTCGCGCACGTCGATGACACAGATGTCGAGGCTCTTGTGGTCGAGGGCCTTCTTCAAGTCGTGCACAGTCACCTCGTCGGGGCTGCCAACGGCCACCAAGGGCTGAGGTTCAATCCCGCAAAACTGCTCGTAATCGATGAGCCCCCGAATCGAGGGTTTGTCCCCGCAAAGAGGGCACTGTGGGTCCCGGCGCAGCTTCAGTTCGCGGAACTTCATCTCGAGCGCGTTGAACAGCAGCAATCGACCGATGAGGGAGTCCCCCTTGCCCAAGGCCAGCTTGAGGATCTCAGTGGCCTGGATGCAACCAATGATGCCCGGCAACACCCCCAACACCCCCCCCTCGGCGCAACTCGGCACCATACCCGGTGGGGGTGGTTCCGGATAAAGACAGCGGTAGCAAGGCCCGCCCAAGCCGGGCGCAAAAACGCTGGCCTGGCCCTCAAAGCGAAAGATTGAACCGTATACATTCGGCTTGCCCAGCAGGACGCACGCATCATTCGTCAGATAACGGGTCGGGAAATTGTCCGTTCCATCCACCACAATGTCGTAAGCCCGGATGATCTCCAAGGCGTTCTGGCTGGTCAGCCGCGCTTCGTGGGGCTCCACCTCAACATTGGGGTTGATGCTCCGAATGGATTCCATCGCCGACGCGGTTTTCGGGCGACCGACATCCTTGGTGCCGTGAATGATCTGGCGCTGCAGGTTGGAAAAATCCACCGTGTCAAAATCCACGATCCCCAGTTTGCCGATCCCGGCAGCCGCCAGATACATCAGGATGGGCGACCCCAACCCGCCCGTGCCCACGCACAGAACGCGGGTGGATCGAATCTTCTTCTGGCCCGCCATGCCAACCTCCGGCAGGATGAGATGGCGGGAGTAGCGCCGTATTTCGTCGTTGCTCAGTTCCATGTTTTCTTCCAGTCAGGACCGGCGAACTTAGGTGCGGCTTTCCAAGAAAGCAAGCCGGGCTGGAATAATGGCAGCGATTCCGCACGCGGGGCGGGTGAGACGCTGGCTGTGGCCAGCGGCAGCGTCCGTTTGTCGGGGGCGGACGATGCCGGCGTTGACACTCGAAACAATGGCCACGGTGGTGCCGGTCCGGTGATCCTTCACCTCGATCTTGTCGAGGCTCTCGTAGGGGGGCCCGAGGCGCAGGATCGGGATGTGGAGGTTCATGGCCATTCAGCGCGCTTCAGGGGACATTCCGCGTTCTGTCTCCGTTCCACAGTCGGCTGATGCCAAACCAGGCCAGCATCGCCGCACCCAACGGCGTGCCCAGCAGGGACGTGGGCACCGCGGCAATGACGGCCATGAGGAGAGCGTACCCGAACGCCGTCCCGACCCCCTGCTTCTTGACGAGCTTCTGGATCAACAGGGTGGGAACGAACACGGTGATGAAGCACAAGGGGATGGTGACCACCCAGTCGATGACCACGAACTCGGGTAGCAGCCACAGGTTGTCCACCACCAGCAGCAACAGGGCGGCCAGGGGATGGATTGGCGGCCCGCCGGCATGCGGCCGGGCCGCAGGGGATCGACTCGTGACCGCTGCCCGGTCGCTGGTGCGCGGCGGTTCCTTCACCACTTCCACATCCACAATCTTCGGTTCGGATGACATCGGGTCGGTTGAGGACGGTTCAGGCCACCGCGGCCTGGAGCCGGCGCAGAATGCCATCCGGTTCAGCCACCCCGAGCCGTGCGATGGCATCCGCCCGCTCCTGCGTGTCGGCCACGGCATAGATGCGCAACTCGTCCGCATTGCCCGAGGGGCGCACATGCGCCACATCGCCGTTACCAAAGATCACGCGCACCCCGTCCACGTAGTTCACCCTGTGGATGGCGCTGAAAGTCTGGGAGGCGGGGAAGAACTTCTGCAGCCCATCGCGGATGGCGCACAAGCCGGCGTTTTCCTGGCTCGATATCGCAAGTGCATGCCCGGCCTCGTCCAGTGCCACGCAGTGGGAGTCCTCGAACATCACTTCCTTGATCCTCGGGAAGGTGGGCGAAAAATGCTCCACGATGCGCAACGCCACCGAACGGGGGAAGTTCGTCAACAGCGCTGCCTTGCTGAACCGGCGGGGCAGGCGGGCGAACAGATCGGTCACCGGCACACCCCGATCCCGCGCCGCGAACAGCACGCCGAGAATCGGCAGGAACGCGTCGCGAGTCGGCAAGGAGGCAAGTTGCCGTCCGCCGCGATCGATGGCCGAGCCGGTCAGGAATCCGCCGTTGGCTTCCCAACCGCAGACACACCGCTTCCCCCGGGCTAGGGCGGCGTGCATGCCGGCAATGACAAAGGGCGAGCCGATGCGCGTCTTCGGCTCGATCTTGTCCTTGAGTGAACCCCGGTCCACGGCATCGTTGCAACTGATGGGCACCACCACGGCGTCGGCTCCAAGATACTCCGCCACCACCATGCCCACCAGGTCGCCGCCAAAGAATCGGACGCGGCCGGAACCCCGGTCCACGCCCAGGATGAGGGGTCGGTCGCTATCGCCGTCCGTGGACACCACGGCATCGAGGGGTCCGTGTGCCTTGGACGCGGCGTCCGCCAGGGCCTGAACGGTGGCCACAAGCTCGTCACTGATGTTTTCGGTGTCGATCGGTACGAAGGTTTCGCTGCGACCGGCGGCGATGACCTGCGCGCCCAATTGTTCGAGCATCTGCGCCAGGAGGTCGCGGCCCACGGCGGAATGCTGATACACCAGCAGGCGGAGCCCGCTGAGTGCGCGGTCGGCAAAGAAATCCGTGTAACGCCGCAGGTAGGCGTCGCGTCCCGCCGGATCCGCGGGCGGCAGCGGGGTTGAACCACACTTGAACGCGCCATTGGGGCCGAATCGCGATTCGCCGGCGGGCTGACTGTAGATTCTGGCCCGCACCTGGTCGACGCGTTCGTTGATGGGGGTCTCATCCTGCTTGAGCAGTTCGCCCCGGGCCGAGTTGGTCTTGTAACCGTTGCGATCAAAGGGGATGTGGCTGCCGGTGACCATGATGCTGCCCTTGCCGCGCGCCAAGGCATGGCTGGTGAGCGCGGGCGTGGGGATCTGCCCCAGATAAACGGGGGTCATCCCCGCATCCTGAATCGCGCGTTGGATCGCCTGGGCGATTTCCCCGCGTCCGGCCTGTTCGGGCACGAACCGGGTGGAACTCGGGCGCAGGTCCGCGGCGAAATAAAACGGATCCCCCTTCTGGATGCCTCCTTCCGCGGCGGGGCGGGACTGGAGGTATTCCAGTTCAGCGAGCGCGTTGATGTAGAGTTCGAGCTGCGTGAGGTGAACCACTTCGCCGCGTCGGCCGCTGGTGCCGAAGCGCAGTGGGTGGGGCGTGTGATCCAGGGAGTCTCGTAGCGTCACCATCGACTACCAGTGTGCGAGGCTGGACCACAGACGCAAGCTTCAGAAAAGGCCCTGCTCTGCCGTTGCACAAACTCTGCTCCAGCGGTTAATCTGCGCGTCCGATGATTCGAGTGGTTCTGTTCGACATTGACGGCACGCTGGTCCAGACGGGCCGGGCGGGCGTGAAGGCGTTTGCGAAGGTCTTTTCCACCGAGTTTGGGGCACATGACGGGACCGAACGCATGCAGTTTGCCGGTCGCACGGATGTCAGCCTGGTACGCGAGTTTTTCCGGATCCACGACATCGAGCCCTCGACAGCCAATTTTGACCGGTTCTTCGATCGTTACGCCTTCTGGCTGGATCACCTCATCAGGGACTCTGCAGGTGCGCCCTGCCGCGGTATCCTGGATTTTCTTGACGGGCTCCAAGCCCTGCCGAATCCGCCGCTGCTGGGCCTGCTGACCGGCAACATCCGGCTGGGTGCTGAGATCAAGCTGCGTCATTTCGATCTGTGGGAGACGTTCGTCACCGGCGGCTTTGCGGACGATCACGAGGATCGAAACGAGATCGCGGCGGCGGCGTTCCGACGCGCGCGGAGGTTGCTTGGGGACAATCTGCTTCCGCATGAGGTGGTGGTCGTGGGCGATACTCCGCGGGATATCGAGTGCGGACGGTCGATTGGAGCCCGGGTGCTGGCCGTGGCTACCGGCGGCGCGACCTTGGAAGAGTTGACCCTGCACAAGCCCGATTGGGCGGTACCTGACCTGACGGCCCTCAAAGCCAGCGTGGTTTGCAATGGCCATCCGAAAACGGGCTGGATCGGCGGCAAGACATAAGGATCCGGTTTCTGCTACCCATGAATCGGGGCTCGAAAGCGGCGCTCAAGACGCGCGCTTTCGCGCACGGCGGTGATGCCTTGGAATGCGCGGAGCGTTTGGAGTGCGCCCGACTGTTCGGCGCTGTTCAGGTCGCCCGCGCCACCGGAGGGGCTTCCATCAATCCAGGAGCATGAAACCCACATCAATGCCGGTGCGGCCGTCCGCTGGCACATCCGCAGCAGCCACCCCCGCCACCGCCGCCGCCCATGCCACATGCAGTGGGCTCGCTCCCGGCCGCCGAACTGGAGGCAAACGTGGAAAACTTCTTCTCCAACCGCGTGGAACCACAGTGCGGACACCGGGTGCCTTTCCAATCACTGGACCGCACCAGCACCTCGCTGTCCCGCTCGCACTTCGCACAATGAAATTCGTAAATCGGCATGGCCAAAGAATAATGCCCTCGGGGAGAATCTCAAGCGCCCGGATCGACTTCGCAAGGCTTCGGGCGCATCGATTTCCCTGAGCAAAACCGTCTTTCGCGCCTCCGGCTTTGCGATCCGGCTTGGGTCCGGACGTCCAAGGCAAGCGCAGTTCTACCTGCCGGGATGAGGCTCCTGAGAATCGGCTTCGAACCGAGCCAGGGGCACGTTGCAGTCCGAACAGGTTCCCTCCGTCCGCGTGAACTGGGCGTGGCAACGCGGGCAATACGAACGGCACTCGGGATCCGACGGCGTCGGCAGGGAAGCGAGCCGATCGGGTTGGAAGCCGTTACGCACCAGGAAATCATCTACCGCGGCGCGTAGGGATTGGTGGAAGGTGTTCCACACTTCGGCTGCACCTGCAGCGGGGCGAACCCGGGGGACACGAGGATGGCGCAACTCGCGCACCACACGCCCGGCCATGGCCTCAAAGGTGGTTCCGTCGCAGAGTTCCTTTGCGACAGCCAGCGGATGAAACGCCTCGAGCAGCGGGCGCGAGAGCATGTCGCGAGTGCGCATGGCGGCCGGTGGAAAGAGCAGGGCCATCACCACATGGGCGAAACGTTCGTCGTCACGCTCGGGATACAGCTTGCGATGGGCCCGAAACAACAGCCACGCGTTGGCGGTGCACAGGATCAGCATTCCTCCCAGCAACCAGGGCCAGGCTTGCGCCAAACCGCACCACCCAGTGAGCAGCGGGGCGACCAGGAACACCACCCCGAAGACTCCCGCCGCCGTGAGGGAGGGGAGCCGGGCTGATTGTTCGAATTCCCGCAGGCGCTCCGCCACACGTCTCGAATCCAGTCGTGCGGCCAGCCACAGGCTCAATTCGCTTTCGCGTTGGGTTTCCGGCAATCCCGCCAGCCTGTTCAATGCCGCCGCCAGCCAACGGGCATGAGCCGGCGAACACACCCGCGCCAGCACGGTGCCGTTGACCGTCAAACGCTGCTGTCGTGCCTCGAACCGCATGGGCTCGGAGAATCGGGCCACCGCGCCCGTCTCATTGGCGACGCCGCGCGGCGAAAGGGCAAGAGCCGGTTGGGATGCTATGAAGAAGGTTCCCAACCCTGGCATCGGCGAGGCCAGCACCCCGCCAACTTCGCGGCTGTTGAGCTCCAGGAAGGGTTTCCGCAGCCTGCCCCCTCGCCCTGTCCGTGAGCCAGCGGCAGGTTGTTGGATCTTGGAGGGCACCGACTCGTCGTCGCTTTTCAAGTCACCTGTGGCACCCGAGGGTAGGGCTGTGCTGCGGGCGGCCACGGCGCCGGCGCGCCAGCGCCCTGCCGGGTTCACGGTGTCCATGCGCGAGGGGAAGATGGGGGAGATCACCCACGAACCAAAGGCTACGGTCGATACCGGGAGCCAGTGGGTGCACTCCCAGAGGTAAAACGCGGCCATCACCGCGAAAAGGAATTCGAGATCCGTCATGCGGCAGGTGTTTGCAGGAGCCCACCGATTCGAGTCATCCCCCTATTGCTCCTCAGCCCTGCGGTCCGTTGGTCCGACGCAGAAACAGTTTCCTCAAGAACGCGCCGACCGCGGCCACGGCGACCACGACCAGCTTCCACGCTTTCTTGAGGAACACCGCCAGGCCGCCCAGGAGACCCATCTTGGCCGCGCCGACCGCGGCACCGCCCACCACCAACGCCGCCAGGCCGTATTTGGCCACCTTGTCGCCCTGGCGATACTCCGCGTAGGTTTGGCCGGACTGATAATCGTAGCCGGCCAGCAGATTCCGGAACTCGGGCAGCGTGGCCTGCAGGGCGTCCGGTTCCACCACCAGAATCACGGACATGTAGCCTTTGCGCCCGAGCAGTCGCGTGTTGTAGTTCAGGATCGGCCGGCCCTGGCTCTCGAACCGGATGGCCCAGGTCAGGTTGTGCGTGGCTTCGTCATAGTGCGGCTCCTGTTCCCACCCGATGAGATTGAGCGGGGGCACCCCGTTGCGCTGACGCTCCTTGTTGCCCTGTTCATTGCCGGCCCGGATCGTATCGAGCAGCTTGGCCGGTTTGAGTTCCGCCTTGTCGTCATCCCGCACGTAGCCCACATCGGCGAAATCAAAAAAGACCGACCAATCGCCGTTGGTGGGCGTCAGCATGCCGAGTTCCTGGCCGGAAACCGGTTCGCCGTAGCTCTTCATCAACGCGCGTGTCTGGTCGCCGTCCAGAAACACAAAGCCCGCCGGCACCTCGAATGCGGCGATGTCCCCCAAGGAAGCGCGGGCCGGGCCACGGAGCACATCGGAGGGACGGCCTTCCTCGGCAGCAAAGCCGCGCAGAGGCACCAGGAGGCAAAGAACAAGGAAAGTGGCAGGGAGAGTCGGAGATTTCATCTGGAATCGGGTTCCTTGGGATTGGCGTTCAGTTTGAGCACTGATTGTTCGAGCCAGCGTGTAGGTCATGCGCGAGGATCGGTCAAGCGCAGGTTCCGGACCACGTTTCGCGGGCTCAGAGATACGGGGAGGCCAATCGGGCCAGACCGTCCCGGAGCCGCTCCGTAAGAGGTTGGGTATCCAATTCCGAGAGCGTCACCCGATGGGCGTTGGCAACACGGCTGTCAACCAGAGGCAGGAGGCTGCCAGCCAGTTGTTCGTCGTAGCACTCGACGTTGAACTCGAAATTGAGGCGGAGGCTCCGGGGGTCCCAGTTGGTGGAACCCAGCAGGCTCCAGATGCCATCCACGAGGAACAGCTTGGTGTGATCGAATGGAGGCGGGGTCAGGTAGATCTCGCAGCCGCGTTCGAGCACCTGCCGCCACAGGGCCCGGGATGCCCAATGCACGATCGGCAGGTTATTCACGGACGGAAGAACGATTCGGACACGCACCCCGCGCAGGGCGGCCGAGTTCAGGGCATGGATCAGGCCCGAGTCGGGCAGAAAATAGGGCGTGACAACGTCCACGGTGCTCTGGGCCGCAGCCAGCGCTCCGATCATCACCAACTCGAGCTTGTCAAAGTCCTCGTCCGGACCGTCGTCGATGCCGCGCGCCCACACATCGCCCTGGCGTCCAATGCTTGGGAACCATGTGTCGCCCTCGAGGGTTTCCCCGGCGGCGAAGGCCCAATCCACGGCAAACGCCTCCTGCAGGTGCCAGACCACCGGTCCTTCGAATCGGAAGTGCAGGCATTGCACGGGGGAGTCTGGATTCGATTTCAGACAGTGGCCGTCGCGGATGTTGGTGCCGCCGGTGAAGCCGGTCTGGCCGTCCACGACCAAGATTTTCCGGTGGTTGCGCAGATTGGTGTAAGGCGCAAACCGGGGTACGCGGGTGGGGAGGAAGCTGACCGCCTTCACCCCGGCCTGTTCGAGCTGTGTGAACATGCTCACTGGGCTGTAGCGCGACCCAACGTGGTCGATCAACACCCGCACCTCGACGCCCCGTTGCTGGGCGCCGGCGAGTGCGTCGCGGAACCTGTCTCCCGCCTGGCCACTGTCGAAGATGTAGGTGCAAAGCGACACGGAGCGGCGGGCGCCGTCAATCGCAGCAACCATGGCTGGATAGGCTTCATCGCCATCGATCAGCGGGAACACGTTGTTGCCGGGGAGCAGGGGACGGTTGGTGAGCTGATGGCCCAGGTGGGCCAGCCCCACCAGTGTGGGATGCCGGTGGACAATCTGGTCCCGGTGAACGATCTCGGTGTCCGTCGGAGCCAGGATATGCCGCATGCCCCAGCCTTTGCGGAATTCGAGTGAGACCGCCTTGCGTTTGATGCGGTTGACGCCGAAGCAGAAATAGATCAGCGCACCCGCGTAGGGCGCCAGCCAGGCCAGGCCCACCCAGCCGATCACCGCGCGCGTGTCGCGCTTGTGAAGTACGGCATGCACCGTCACCAGCCCACCCATCAAGAGATGCAGCGCACTGGCCAATACCGGCCACAGGCCCGACAAGTGATCGATCATTGCTTCAGCTCCAGTTGACCGAGGGCGGCGGCGCACACCGCGGGGTGCTCAAACCGCTTGCAGTCGGGCGACGTCCAGAAGGGTCGCCGCATTACCTGCGCCCGTGGTATTCGCTGAACAGGCCGAGTTCTACCCGACGGTCCACCTCCGAGAAGCCGCTCTCGCGCAAGGCGCTCAGAATGGCTTCCGGCGGCACGCACAAGTCGATGGTCTCCCAGTAATACGTCATCATTTCCCGCGACTTCCGGTTTCCGCCGGTCAGGATCATCGTCCAACCAAGCAAATCGCGGAAGTAGAAACGGGCCAGGCTCAGGGCCCACGCGCGGGAGGGACGGGTGATCTCCAGCAACAGCACCCGGCCGCCGGGCCGCAAGACCCGTCGGTACTCCGCGAACGCCCGGTGCAGGTCGGTGACGTGCCGGAGGGCATAGCCCATGGTGAGGAAATCAAAGGTGTTGTCCGCAAAAGGCAGGGCTTCCGCCTCCCCCTCGACGAACTTGGCCGGCACATGCGCGCGCGCTTGCTCGATCATCCCCGCGCTGGGATCCATCCCCACCACCGATCCGGATCCGTTGAGAACCTTGAGGATGGCCCGGGTTACCGCCCCCGTGCCGCAAGCCACGTCCAGCACGTCCATGCCCGGTTTCAATCCACCCAGCCGCAGGGCACGTTTCCGATAGGCATGGCCGGTGCCCAGCGATCCGATCCAGCCAATGCGATCGTAATGTCGCGCCCCTTCGTTGAAGAGCTGGCGGAGGTAGCGTTGCTTGTCCTCGGCGGAGGTGTAGCGCGATTCGATGATCTGGTGGGGCTGGGCCACGGCGCCAGTGAACCATTGCCCGACGCCGCAGACAAGCCAAGGGCTGCACGGGGGTGCAGCGTCTGAAAATGGGACAAGCGCGTCGAAGCCCCAAGTCCGAATGCAGCCGCCGAAATCCGAGCCGGCCTCAAGCCGGCCTTCCGACCCCCCCCGCAGAACTCCGGACCGTGGGGGCACTCTTTCTGCTGCCAGGCCGGGGCGTGTACCTGGACTACTACCATCTGAAGGAAATGCCGTTCGACATCACGCCGAACCCGCGTTTCTTGTTTTACAGCGCCAAGCATCGCGAAGCCTACAATCATTTGATGTTCGGGATTCGCGAGCGGCGGGGATTTGTCCAGCTTACCGGGGAGGTGGGTGCCGGCAAGACCACCCTCTGTCGCGCGTTGCTGGAATGCTTGACCGGCGAGTATGCTACCGCGTTGATTCTGAACCCGGCGTTGTCCACGAGCAAACTGATCAAGGCGATCGCCATGGAATTCGGCCTGGAAGTTCGCGGGTTGGACGAATTGGAAATCCTGCATGCGCTCAACCTGTTCCTTTTGCGCCTGGCGGAAGACGGGCGCGACGCCGTGTTGATCATCGATGAAGCCCAGGACCTGACGGAGGAGGGCCTGGAACAGGTGCGACTGCTGTCCAATCTGGAATTGGACAACCGCAAGTTGATCCAGATCGTGCTGATGGGGCAGCCGGAGCTGCGGGACAAATTGAACAATCCGGCCCTGCGGCAGTTGCGCCAGCGCATCACCGTGCGGTATCACCTCAAGGCGCTGACCCGCGAGGAAGTGCAACATTACATCCGCCACCGCCTCAAGGTGTCCGGCGCCAATGGCTGCCCGCGCTTTACAACGCCCGCCCTCTGGCGCATTCAATCCTACAGCCAGGGCTTGCCCCGCCTGGTCAACGCGGTGTGCGACAAGGCGTTGCTGGCCGGATTTGTGAACCGCCGCAGCCGGATTGATTATCGCACCATCGGTGTCGCGATTCGTGAACTGGAAGGGGAGATTGGATCATGAGCCTGATCAACGACGCATTGAAACGCACGCAGCAGAAGACCCCGGCCAGCCAGCCGCCGCGCCTGGAGGAACTGGAGTTGCGTCCCATCGAGCTCGGGTCACCGGTCCCGCACGGCAGCGATGGCGCTGGAGCGAAGCGCATTCTCTGGCTCATGGTGGTAGGGGTGGTGGCGCTGAACGTGGCCCTCTGGCTGGTCTTCAAGCAGCGAGGGAGCAAAGCGGAAGTCGCCGCGCGCACCGTGGACGTCGCGCCGGTGCCCGCGGCTGAGCCTGCGCCGGCCCCCCCCGCCCCCGCCGTGGTGGAACCCAGCGCGCCGGCGCCCGCCGTTTTGCCTGCCGTTGAGCCTTCCAACGCCGCGCCCGCCCTGGCCGAGACGGTCGTCCCAGCGCCCGTCATCGAGCAACCGCCGGTGATCGTTCGTCCGGAATTCAAACTCAAAACCATCGTCCGCCATCCCGTTCGCCCCTCGGCCATGATCAACAACCGCATCCTCTTCGTGGGAGACAAGGTGGAGGGGTACACAGTGACCGCGATTGCCCAGGACGCCGTGACCCTGGTCCGGGATGGGGATGAAGTGGTGGTCAGTTTGCCGTGACTTGATCCGGACGGCTTGCTATAAGCCGCAGCCTGAGGCATGAACCTGCTGCGGGATTTGCTTTCCAAATCACCAACACGCGCCCGCGTGTTGCCGTTTTTTATTTTCCTGGCCCTGACCGCGTTGCAGGGGGAATCCGGCACGGCCAAGAGTTTCTGGCTGTATTTCGCCAAGACCCTGGTGGGACTGTGGATGATCTGGGAGATGCGGCCGCTGGTGAAGGAGATGCGCTGGGCCTTCAGTTGGGAAGCCGTCGTGGTCGGGATCGGCGTGTGCGTGGTCTGGGTGGGGTTGGACCCCTACTATCCGTCCAATCATCTCATCTTCAAACCCATCGAGGGCGAGTCGTGGAATCCGAACAACCTTTACGGCCAGGGCACGGGCATGGCCTGGTTCTTTATCGCGGTGCGCATCCTCGGCTCAAGCCTCATCGTGCCGCCCATTGAGGAGGTCTTCTACCGATCCTACGTGTATCGAATGATGATTGCCAATGACTGGGAAAAGGTGCCGATCGGCTACTTTGCCGGCGCGTCCTTTGTCGCCTGCTCCCTCCTGTTCGGCCTGATGCACTTCCAATGGCTGGCGGGGGTGCTTTGTGGCATGGCCTACCTCTGGCTCACCCTCCACAAAAAGCGGCTCGGCGACGCCATGACCGCCCACGCCATCACCAATTTCCTCTTGGGAATCTGGGTGGTGTGGAAGGGCGCCTGGCAGTTCTGGTGACGGGCTCTAAGTGGTTTCTTCCACCGTGTATCGGAACATGCGCTTCTTCATCCAGCGCACGGCCAGCAGATCGTAAAAGGAGGCGAACAGCCGGTTCCACACCCCGTAATGCGTCTGGCCGGCGCCGCGGGGATTGTGGCGGATGGGCACCTCCGTCACCGTGTAGCCCTCGATCTTGAACAGCGTGGGCAGGAAGCGGTGCATGCCTTTGAAGAATTTCAGGTTGTCCACGCACTCGCGCTTGAACGCCCGAAAACAGCAGCCGGCGTCGCTGATGCTTTCCCCGGAGAGTTTGTTGCGCACTCCATTGGCAATGCGCGACGAGAGAATCCGCACCCAACTGTCCCCTTGCTTGCGCGATTCCACCCGCGTGCCGCAGGCGCAATCAAACCGGTCCAGGGGGGCCAGCAGGGCGGGCAGATCCCGCGGATCGTTCTGCAGATCCGCGTCGAGGGTGACGATGTGAAGGCCCCGAGCCGCCTTCATGCCGGCGAACATGGCTGCCGACTGGCCGCAGTTCCGGGCGAACCGCTGCCCGCGGATCCGGGAATCGGTCCTCGCCAGCTCCCGGATCAGGGCCCAGGAGCCGTCGGTGCTCCGGTCGTCCGTGAGGATCAGTTCCCAGGAACGTCCGAGGGGCTCGGTGGCAGCGCGAATCGCTTCGACGAGCGGGCGCAGGTTGCCTTCCTCGTTATGGCAGGGCACCACGAAACTGAGTTCGGGTTGATCGGGCGCAGACACGCATGGATTGAATCGGAGCTGCGAGCCGGGGGCAACGCTGTTCTCTGCGGATCGAGCTGGAACCCGTTTGGGCGTAGGAGTCAGCGATCTGATGAACGATAGTCGAGATCCGGCCTGGGCCCGGATGGGCGCAACGGGGAAGGAACCGTCCTCAATGGAGGCAGTTTGTGTTTGGCCCGTCCTCTGGAGTGGGAGTTTACGGGGCGATTGCTCCCCCATCACCCCTGCGCTCCCACTTTACAACCCCACGCTTTGAACCGGTTGTTCACTTCCTTGAAATGGAAGTCGAGCGAGCAGAGCTTCTCCAGTTCGCCTTTCTTGAAATGCTGCGCCACCGCCGGGATCGGCCTTGAGTTGCTCGACGAAGTCGGCGTCGTCGCGGCCGGCGTGTTTGACTTCCCAGGTCTTCATCGCGGCGTCCTGGACCAGCTTGTAGGCGGCTTCGCGGGTCAGGCCCTTGCGGATGAGCGCGAGCAGGACGGTCTGGCTGTTCCACATGCCCAGGCTCAGGCCGAGGTTCTTCTTCATGTTCTCCGGATAGACGACCAGGCCGTCCATCAGGCGCGTGAGCAGGCCGAACATGTAATCGAGCAGCGTGCAGGAGTCGGGGAAGATGATGCGCTCGACGCTGCTGTGGCTGATGTCGCGCTCGTGCCAGAGGGCGACGTTTTCCAGCGCGGCCAGGGCGTTGCCGCGCAGCACGCGCGCGAGGCCGGTGAGGCGTTCCCAGGTGATGGGGTTGCGCTTGTGCGGCATGGCGCTGCTGCCTTTCTGGCCCTTGGTGAACGGCTCTTCGGCTTCGAGCACTTCGGTGCGCTGCAGATGGCGGAACTCGACCGCCCAGCGCTCGATGCTCGCGCCGACGAGCGCCAGCGTGGTCTGGAACTCGGCGTGGATGTCGCGCTGCACGACCTGCGTGGCGATGGGCGCCGGGCGCAAGCCCGAGCTTCTTGCAGACGTAGGCCTCGACGCGCGGCGAGAGGTGCGCGCTGGTGCCGACGGCGCCGGAGATTTTGCCGACCGCAGCCGACGTCGCGGGCGGATTCCAGGCGGCGCAGGGCGCGGCCGAATTCGTCGTGCATCAGCGCCAGCTTGAGGCCGAAGGTGGTCGGCTCGGCGTGGATGCCGTGGCTGCGGCCGATGCAGGGCGTGAACTTGTGTTCCTTCGCGCGCCGGGCGATGACTGCGCGCAGCTCCTTCACGTCGGCGATCAGGATGTCCGCGCTCTGCATCATCTGCACGGCGTAAGCAGGTGTCGCCCACGTCGCTGCTGGTCAGGCCGAAGTGAAACCAGCGGCTGGCGTTGTCGTTGATCTCCTCGGCGACGGCGGTGGTGAAGCCGATGACGTCGTGGTTGAGCATCTTCTCCAGTTCCTTCTGGCGGGCGACGAGGCCGGGGAGGTCGGCGAACCATTGGTCGCAGCCGGCCTTGATCTTCGCGAAATCCTTGGCCGGGCACGACGCCTTCCTTCACCAGCGCTTCGCTGGCGAGCAGTTCGATCTGCAGCCAGATCTTGAGCTTGTTTTCGTCGGTCCAGATGGCCCGCATGTCGGGGCGGGAATAGCGTTGAATCATGCAGGGGAGGTTAGGGGAAAGGCGGAATCGTTGAAACGCTAAAACGTGGAATCACTGCAAGGTGAAACGTTGAATCGTTACAAGGTGAGTCGGGCGGAAAGCGACCCAGCGCCCCCGATGTCCGTGCCCCCGATGCAACCAGTCCCAATGCGACGATGTAACGCTTCACGGTTCAGCGATCGCGATCCATCCCATCCACGATCATCCCCGCCCCATCCGCTTGCGTGCCTCCTCCAGCGTCTTGCGCTCCCGTGCCGTCAGGCTGTGAATGCCCTGGGCGGAGATCTTCTCCAGAATGGGATCGACCTCCCTCGCCATGTAATCATCCGTGCCCGATTCCTCGACATCGATGATGGTGGGTCCGCCCGGTTGGGAGGGTTTTCCGGGGCCAAACCCAAACAGGGGACGCCGCTGCGGCCTCGGTTCTTCACCAGGCCAATATCCCAGTTTGTGCCTCATCTGACGGATGAAGACCATGCCTGCCAGCATGCCGCCCAGGTGAGCCGCATGCGCGATCTCCTTGCCCGGAAACAGAATCCCAAAAACCGCAATGGCCCCGCTGACCATCAGCAGGGTCTTGGCGCGCAGCGTCACCGGAATGACAAAGAAGAGCAGCAGGGTCAGGGCCCGGTTCGGATACATCATCGCAAAAGCGGCGATGATTCCGAAGAGCCCGGCCGAGGCGCCCACCACGGCCCCGCCAAAGTGACCGTGCCACCCCAGGGACGCGAGCACCTGGAGCAAACCGCCCACAACACCGCTCGCAAGATACAGAATGAGGAACGTCCGCTTCCCCAAGGCCTGCTCGACATCACGTCCAAACGCGAAAATCCCCCAGCAGTTCAGCAGGATGTGCAGCAGCCCGCCATGCAGGAACTGATAGGTCAGCAACTGCCAGACGTAGCCGCGCAGCAGTTGATCGACCTGCAACGCCATCGGCGGACCCTGACGGAAATCGGGCGGATACCCATACAAGATCGCCTGCAGCAGGAACACCCCCACATTGAGGACAATCAACAGGGTCGTCGCCGTCCAAGGTCTCGATGCCCGAGACCCGCCCGACGGGTCATCCCGCATGTAATCACGATCAGCGAGCATTTGTAAAAACAGTAGGCTCTCCCACGTCGATCTTCAAACCTTCACTCCGGATTGTCAGCCGCGATTTGCAGGCCGTGGGCATGGACCGATCCATCGGCCTCCAACACCAACCCTCGCAGTCCGGGCCGCCGGGTGCACAAGGGCTGCAACCCGGACGCCCCCTGGACCATCAGCGCCGTGGACAGCGCGTCCGACTCCGTCGCCGAAGGCAGCGACACGACCGAGAGGACCGCCCCCCTCACTGGCTCGCCAATCCGCGGATCGATGACATGACCGTAGGTCCGCCCCTCCGCAGTGAACGACTTTTCAGCGACGGAGGACACGGACACGGATTCATCCTGAATCACAATCGTCGGCAGGGACACCGATCGTTTCGAAGCAACCGGATCCGGCACATCGATGGCCACGGACCAGGCCGCCTGGTCGGGCGGTGTGCCGATTGCGTAGGCCGTGCTGGTGCCGCCGTGGATCAACCCGCTGCCCACGCCGTTCTCCCTGAGCACATCGACCGCCTGATCCACAGCGTAGCCCTTCCCGATCGCCCCCAGGTCCAAGGCCATTGTTCGGCTGCCAAAACGCACCGTTCGATGATCCGGGTCCAAATGCAGGTGTTTCATGCCCACCGACTCCCGTGCCGCTCCGAGGGCGCCAGGATCCGGCAAGCGCCCCGGAGCCCCCCAGAACCCCCAGCACCGCATGAGGGGGCCCACCGTGATGTCAAAGGCTCCGTCCGTCCACTCCCACAACGTCCGGGCCCGCACTAAAAGGCTGTAGACCTCAGGCGAGACCTGGACCGCTTCCTTCCCCGCCCGCGCGTTCAGGTGGGCGATTTCAGAAGAGGGTCGAAAGGCGCTCAACAGTGCCTCGATGCGCGCAATCTCGTGAAGCGCCTCCTCGCCAGCGGCGCGCAGCGCGACAGGGTTGTCCCCATGCAACACCAACTCGAAGCGGGTGTTCATGGCGTTCAGCGCGAGCTTCATCATGCCCATCGGATCGCCTTCCACTCAGACAGAGCCGCCGGGCTGCCGTTCATTCATGGAAATGGAAACCTGGGCGGGGAGGTGATGCCAATGGAGGCGTGATGAGCGAAGACCGGGTAGGGCGCCGGTGCCCGGCGCCCAAGCCGCGCGGACGCCCGGCCCCATCCTATGGTTCATGGGAGGCCTCCACGATTTCGAAATCCCGCCTTGCGACCATGAACCCGTTGCGGAGGAGCGCGGCTCCATGAGCCGCAGCAGCCTCGAAGGTCGGATGGGTGAGCGAACCTTCGTAGACGCCGGACATGGCGCTGCTGCTGCGGGTCGCAGACCCGCGCTCCGGAACAGCCCGTTCATGGGGAGCCAACCTTGAACTCAGCCTTCCGCACCATAGGTCAACGACGTCACGTCGCGCCCATTCTCGGTCGTGACTTTCCGGGTCTTCTCGTCAAACAGACAGGCCACTTTCAACCGATCGGAGATTTCCGCCAGAGAAATCACGACCTGGGATCGTGCGGCCAGGTCGACGCTGGCGTTGACCGGCTTGCCATTGCGGATGGAGTCGAACCAATTGGCATGATGCGCGGGAATGTCCTCGATGGGCGTGAGTCCGGAGAACTCTTCCGGATCCACCTCGTCGGCAAAGGGCTTTTCCGGGATCACCCGCACCGCCTCGCCGGAGGTTCCGATCTCGAGCGTGGCCATGTGGCCGTAGAGCGCGAACCCGGGGCTGCGGGCATTCACCGTGCTGGCGGCCACGGTCAGAATCAGGCCGCTGGGAAATTCGACCAGCAGGTTCACATGCGTCGGGTACGTCCCGCCGGGGAGCCGACCCCACCGCATCGGTATCGACGTTCTGGCTGCCGACACACACCACTCGTTTGGGAAACTCGGGATTGCCCGTGGCGAGCATCAAAGGCAGCAGGCGGTGCGGCACCAGGTCGCCCAGCAGCCCTGCACAGTAGGGATAATACTTGCGCCAGCGGAAGTAGTGTTCCGCACTGAAGGCGATCCGCTTCTTCACCGGGCCCAGCCATTGCTCCCAGGCGATGGATTCGGCGCTGGCGCCGGCGTCGATGGTGTAGTTCCACTCGCCCTTGGGGTTGTTGCGGCAATAATAACCCTGTCCCCACACCGGCGTGCCGATGACACCATCGCGAATCAGTTGGGCCGACTTGTGCCATCCGGCGGCGGTGCAGCCCTGCGACCCCAACTGGAAGCTGACCTTGCCCGCTTTGACCACGTCATGAACCTGGAATGCCTCGTCCAGGTAGCGTGTCATGGGTTTCTCGAGGTAAACGTGCTTGCCGGCTTGTACCGCCTCGATGGTCGGTTTCGCATGCAGCGGATCGTGCGTGGCGATGACGACACCATCAATGTCCTTCCGGGCCAGCATCTGCTCGTAGCGGGCAAATCCGGCGCAGTCTCCTCCAATCACCCCCCTGGCTTCCTCGACCCGCTTGGACCAGACGTCGCAGACGGCCGCCTGGGCGATGTTGTTGGCCTGGGCGTGCTGCTTCATCAGGCGCACATGCGCGTTCAAGCCCTGGCCCCCCACGCCGATGTAGCCAAGCACCAGCCGGTTGTTCGCACCGGTGACGTTGGCCGAGGGGGCCTGGCCGAACACGCGCGGCTTGAACGCCGCCGTCGCCGCCAGCGCAGCCGTGGCGCCGGAAACACGCTTGAGGAAATCGCGACGAGGCAAAGGACCGGAAAAGGTGTTGGATTGGGTCTGCATAGGAGCTTTCATCATTTTTGTTTGGACGAATGGACGTTGACTCTGGCGGTTCTCTTCAGATTCCTCAAGGAAAACCATCGTGCCGAGTCAGTCGTTTGAATCCGCTTCTCGCGGGCCCGCCCTTCGTGCTACGGTGGCCGGGCTATGGTGACGTTGTCCGAAGTCGGCAAAGCCTACGCTGGAAAGACCCTCTTTTCCGGCGCGACGCTTCAACTGCTGCGGGGCGATCGGGTGGGTCTGGTGGGGCCGAACGGAGCCGGCAAGTCCACCCTGTTCTCCCTGGTGCTTCGGCGTGAGGAACCGGACGAGGGCCAGATCTTCATCGAGCGGAACGTCCGGGTTGGCCACCTCCCCCAGGAAAGCGCGCCGGTGGGCGAGGAGACGGTCCTGGAACTGGCCACCGGGGTTTCCGACGATTACGTGAAACTTCGCAAGCAGGTGCTGGCCCTCGAAGCGGGGGATCACGAGGCGGTGAACTGGGAGGACGACGTTCACACCCGGTTCAACGATCTCGGCGGGTTCACGCTGGAGGCCAAGGCCAAACAGATTCTCAAGGGACTGGGCTTTCGCGATCTCGACTTCGAACGTCCGGCCCGCGAACTCAGCGGCGGTTGGGTGATGCGCGCGCACCTGGCCCGATTGCTCGTGTGGGAGCCCGAGTTGCTCATGCTGGACGAACCCACCAACCATCTGGATCTGGAAACCGTGCTGTGGTTTCAGAACTACCTGATGGCTTACCCCGGAGCGATCCTGATGATTTCCCACGACCGCGAGTTTCTCAACACGTTGGTGGGGGCCATCGTCGAGATCCGGCTGGGCCGGGTGTTTCGTTACCGGGGCAATTACGATTCCTTTCTGGAGCAGCGGGAGGCCAACGAAGCGCAGATCCTGGCGGCCTACAAGAATCAGCAGCGCGAAATCGCGCGCCTGATGGAGTTTGTCAACCGGTTCCGGGCCAAGAACACCAAAGCCTCGCAGGCCCAGGCCAAGTTGCGGCAGATCGAGCGCATGGAGAAGATCGAGGCGCCCACCGGCCCAGAAGCCACCGTGGACTTCTCCTTTCCGCAGCCCGACCGCAGCGGGCTCAAGGTCATCACCCTCAAGGGCATCCACCACGCCTACGGGGCCAACGTGGTGTATGCCGGGGATGGACTTCGCGGTGCAGCGCGGCCAGCGCATCGTGCTGGTGGGACCCAACGGCGCCGGCAAATCCACCCTGCTGAAACTGCTGGCCGGCGTGCTGCCGGTGCAACAGGGCGAACGCGAGGAGGGCCACAACGTCAGGCTGGGTTACTTCTCGCAGTATCGCGTGGACACCCTTCACCCCGAACTCACCGTGCTGGAGGAGGCCCTCGACACGCCGCAGCGCGTGACCGAAACCTTCGTGCGCAGTGTGCTGGGCTGCTTCCTGTTTCGTGGGGATGACGTCTTCAAGAAGGTGTCGGTGTTGAGCGGCGGGGAAAAGAGCCGTCTGGCCCTGGTCAAGCTGCTGCTGGATCCGCCCAACCTGTTGCTCATGGATGAGCCCACCACCCACCTGGATCTGTCCAGCGTCGAGGCCTTGCTCGGAGCTTTGCAGGATTTCTCCGGCACGATCGTGTTCATCAGCCACGACGTTTACTTCATCAAGGAACTGGCCAACCACGTGGTCCACGTGAACCGCGGTCAACTGGTGCATTACCCTGGTGGATACGACTATTACCTCCACAAGACCGCCGCAACCTCCGCCCGGGCCGCCCTCACCGCGGAGGGGGGACAGGACGTTGGTTCGCCATCCCCGCCCGCCTCCGCCGCGCCCTCCCGTCCTTCGCAGGACCGCAAGGAACGGAAACGCATCGAGGCCGAGCAACGCAACGCGCGGGCCCGAGCCCGGCGGGAACAGCAGGCGGCGGTCGATGGACTCGAGGCCCGCATCCACGCGCTGGAGGTGCGTCAGGCGGAGATCACCGTCGAGTTGGAGAAGTCGGAAACCTATCAAACCGGCGGCAGCGCCTCGCAGCTCAACCGGGAGATGCGCCTCAACGAAGCCGAGTTGGAGCAGTTGACCACGACTTGGGAAGCGGCTGCGACTAAGCTGGCGGCGTTCGATGGCGATGGCCGGACTTCCGGCGGAGCACCGGCTTGAGTATTGGCCAGGTTGGTCGGGTCATCGCGATGCGATGACCCCGGCCCGTTGCAGGGCCGGAATAAAGCGCCACACATTGTCCCAAACGCCCGCCTTCCCGAGTTGGCTTGCGCCGCTGAACCCGGCGCGGTCGGCGCGGCGCACACCGTCACACCGGATTCCCCGAGCCCGCCCCGCCTGATGACCCGGATTGACAAGACCCAGGTCCTCTGAGCAGCGTATGGCCCATGAATTTCCCGTGGACACTGACGCGTCAATTGTTGTTGTTGTGGGGTTTGCTGGCTCTGGGGGCTGCCCCGCTGTCCTGCCCGGCCGCGTCGGAATCCCCGAGCCTCGAAGAACGCGTCGCCCGTCTGGAGGCGTCCGTGCCGGCCGTCGCTCCGGCCGCGGCCATCAACACCGGCGACAACGCCTGGATGCTGGTCAGTTCCGCGCTGGTGCTGATGATGACCGCGCCGGGGCTGATCCTGTTCTACGGCGGCCTGGTGCGGAGCAAGAACGTGCTGGCCACCATGATGCACAGCCTGATGCTGATGGCGGTGGTGTCGGTGCTGTGGATGGTCTTCGGCTACAGCATGGCGTTCGGCGAGGGCAACGCCTTCTTCGGCAACCCGCTGCAGTATCTCTTCCTGCAAGGGCGTGGGCAGCGCGCCCAACCCGGATTACGCCGGCACGGTGCCGCACCAGACCTTCATGCTGTTCCAGATGATGTTCGCCATCATCACGCCGGCGCTGATCAGCGGCGCGGTGGCCGAACGCATCAAGTTCAGCGCCTACCTGCTGTTCATGGTGCTGTGGGTCACGGTGGTCTATTTTCCGCTCTGCCACATGGTCTGGGGCAAGGGCGGCTTGTTCAACTGGGCGCTGGGCGGCAGGATCCCGGTGCTGGATTTCGCGGGCGGCACGGTGGTGCACATCAGTTCGGGCGTCTCGGCGCTGGTCTGCGCGCTGGTGCTGGGCAAGCGCGACGGCTTTCCGCACGAACCGATGATGCCGCACAACGTGGTGCTGAGCCTGATCGGCACCGGCCTGCTGTGGGTGGGCTGGTTCGGCTTCAACGCCGGCAGCGCGGTCAGCGCCGGCGCGCTGGCCACCAGCGCCTTTGCCGCCACGCATTTCTCCGCCGCGGCCGCCGCGTTGAGCTGGGCCGGCATGGAATGGTTGCTCAAGGGCAAGCCCAGCGTGCTGGGCGCGGCCTCCGGCATGGTGGCCGGCCTGGCCACCATCACGCCGGCCTCGGGCTTCGTCACCATCCCGGCGGCGTTCGTCATCGGCCTGGCTGGCGGGCGTGGTCTGCTACCTGGCCGTCACCAAGCTCAAGGCGCGCTTCGGCTACGACGATTCGCTGGACGTCTTCGGCGTGCACGGCGTGGGCAGCATCGACCGGCATGCTGCTGCTGGGCTTGCTGGCCAGACGCGGCCGTCAACGCCGCCATCGCCACCACCTTCAAGGTCGACGGCGCGGCGGTTTCGCTGGCGGGCGGCGCCGGCCAGTTCGCTCAACCAGCTCAAAGGCGTGCTGTTCACCGCGGCGCTTGGCCGGCGTCGCCACCTGTCGTCATTCTGAAGCTCGTCGACGCGCGTGGTCGGCCTGCGCGTGGATCGCGGAAGACGAAGACGCCGGGCTGGACCTGACGCAGCACGGCGAGCGCGCCTACAACGAATAACCGAGAGCACAACTCTATGAAAAAAATCGAAGCCATCATCAAGCCGTTCAAGCTGCAGCGAAGTCAAAGACGCGCTCAACGAAATCGGCATCCAGGGCATGACCGTCACCGAGGTCAAGGGCTTCGGCCGCCAGAAGGGCCACACGGAAATCTATCGCGGCAGCGAATACACCGTGGATTTCCTGCCCAAGGTCAAGATCGAAATCGTCCTGCCCGACGACCAGGTCAAGCCCGCCGTCGACGCCATCATCAAGGCCGCCAAGACCGGCAAGATCGGCGACGGCAAGGTCTTCGTCTCGCCCGTCGAGGACGCCTTCCGCATCCGCACCGACGAGCAGGGCGATGCGGCGGTTTAGACCGATTCTCAAACGAGATTTCCCCTTCTTATGGCGTCGTAAGCCGATGCCGCCAGTAGCCGGGGCGGCGTTTTCCGTGCGCAATGGCAACGATGAGAAGGGCAATGGGGTCGCGTCTAAATATGTGATATATGGACAATTGGCAGGCTCTGCGCACCGACACTAACGGCCATCTCTCTGGCATTTCCGATGCGTAACACGGTCAAGAGACTCCCGAAGGTGTTGAATATCGAAACGTGACGCCGATTTAGCGCACCCGTGCCGATGAACGAACCGTTTGGGATCGGGACCGCTGTAGTGTTCGGAAAGACTTTGCCTCCGTAATGGGAGACTGGTCATTTCCCGAACCAGCCGAGTTCGTCCTTCTTGGCCCGGTAAAGGAGGCCGAGGATCCGCATGGAAACGGCGAGCAGATAGAGGTTGAGGAAGCCAGAGAGGATGCCCGGCAGAAGCGGCAGGGGCAGCACGGCGCCGAGGACTTCGTCGCAAACGGCGTAAGCTCCCAGGACCATCCCGAAGGCGAGCGCCGCCAGGGTGTAGTGCAGCGGTATCCGCGCAATCGCCATCACCAGCGGGAGCGGGTTCAGTGCCGAGACGCTGTCGAAAACCGACAAGGCCAGCATGGCCATGGGTGCGAGGAGCGCTCCCGCCGCGCCCACCGCGAATACGAGGGTGCGACGAAACTCCAGGTTTTCCGGCAGGAAGATACCCAGCAGGATCGCGGGGCCGAACGTAAGGAGCACCAGCGCCAGCATATGGAAATACGGCAGGACCATGTCTTCGAAAAGATTGCCGATGTCGGGCCAGTCGGGGGGCACGTCGGCGCCCTGGACGCTGGTGGCCACAATGGTTTTGGCGTAGTTGAATAGGTAGCCGGAAAGAAGCAGGCCTACGATCGGCATCCAGCCCAGCAGCAGGAAGAAAACGCCGCCCGCGAGGATCAGGAGCAGGCCATCGCCCCGCAGCGGGTAGGCAAAAGCGCCCGGCAATCGGCGCAAGAAATCGGATGCGGTCAGGGGCTCTTCCGTGCTGGCGCCGATGCAGTCGGTGCCGCATCGCCGGCAATACGCGATGGGAACGCCCCGTTCCGAACGGTGGGTCACGCACAAGTCACAGTAGGCCGCACGGCACCGGGGACAATAATGACGCCCAGCGGCCACAGGATGCTGGGCGCACCGCGCGGCGGCGGCAACGCCCGGTGCAGCGTCCCCCTGGACGACCGCGGCTTCTCCGAGGTCCAGTTGCATAGCGACCTCACCCAGGAAGAACTTGTCTCCGGGGCGCAGGGCTGCGGTCTCGACCAACTGGCTGTTGAGGAACGTGCCGCCGACCGAGCCAAGGTCGGTGAGGCGCGCCACGGTTTCGGAAATTTCCAGGCGGCAATGTGCGCTGGAAACGCTGGGATGCTCGATCGCCAGATCGTTGTGGTCGCCCCGGCCGAGGCGGTAGGTGCCCGGCGCCAGGTCCTGCTCCCAAGCCTCGGGCGTACCGGGGTTGACAATGAGACGTGCCATGGACCTTTCTGAGGGCAGCCTAAAGAGGCGCTCTGGGCGAGGCGAACAAAAACATTGGTGCGGTTTGGAGCCGAGCCTGCGAGTGCTGCGTTTGGACATTGTACAGGGGGGGCTTAAATCGGTGGGGGCGTATCGGGCTTATGAGGGGCTGAACCACAAGCTGGCGTGGCTGACGTGCGAGTTGATCCTGGGGATGCTTGGGGCAATTAGGCAGAGCGAGAGAACAACTACCGGGAGTATGTGGAGGCATCGGTGCGGGGGGAACGGCTCGTGACGAGCGCCTGGGATTCGGCGCGATTCGCCCTGCCTTGGGAGGAGGTTCAGGCCCGGTGCCCCGGCCGCAGTCGCGGCAGGAGCGACGCCGTCCACGCGATAACCGCCCGGCTCGGGATCCCGCACTGCCCCGGCTGCGCCCGGCGCAAGCGGTGGCCGCAACAGGGCATAGAGGGAAACGCCCAAGACGGTCTGGAGCGGGATAGTCCCGCGCAGCACACAGCCATGCCGGACAAGTCTACTTCTGGCAAAGCCTACTTCCGCCCTGTCCCCATCACCAGGGCCAGCGAGCCGAACAGTAGCAGGGCGAAGGAGGAAGGCTCCGGGACCACGTTGCCCGCAACCCCCATGGAGATCTCCCACCCGAAGGTCGAGAACGGGGCATAGGAGTCCGTCCAATCCTGGAGTGCGTTTGCATTGTCCCCGTCCGGTTGACCGACAGCATTTGCCCCGGTCGTAAATGATGCGTAGGAGTACAAGTATCCTCCGCTTCCTGGGTCGCTGCCCACCAGTGGAGCCACATTCAACCAGTAGGTCCCTGGGGCGAGATCAAGATCCAGCCCGCTGACGGTGATCGAATACTCACGCCACAGGGCCATCCGTCCCGTCGGCGTTTGCGTTGCAGCACCCAAGCCGGAGGCCACGAGGGTCCCGCCATCTCCAGGCGCCATGCCCGAGCGGATTTCCCAGGAGGCCTGGGTCACGCCGGTAATCTGCAGCGAGACGTTGCACCAGACACGAGTCACGTGCCATGTCGAATCACTGATGGATGACTATCAGAACTCGCAAGGAGAGAAAGCTAAAGTTGTTCACCGAGGGGGGGATTGTTTCCTTCGGGAAAACGCCGACTTTCAAGCCGGTTGGCCAAAGTGGTACCACGCAGGGATTAAGTGGGTCCCTGGGCCGAATCTTCGTGTAAGCGAGTTGCTCTACCACTGAGCTAAACGCCCCGCGAAAGTGAACTGTGCTATTCGGGGGGTCGACGTAGCACTGGCAGATGGAGCCTTTAATTCACGCCGGGACTTGCTGCAATACACGAACGGTAGCCAATCGAAGCCACGTGCCGATGATCTGCTCGTATTCGGACCTTCACTGCTCAATCGGTACGGTCATGTGGCGGTCGTGTCGGCGGTGACGGACTCCGACATTGAGATTGTGGCCCCTGTTCCAAGGGCTCGCGCGATGGAGCAGCTACGAGCGAGAAGCTGGGCTTGCACTCATCAGTGGAAGTTTGGCCGCAGCCGCCTTGGTGTCGCTGGCTCCTGTTTTTTGGCGCGGTAAGGCGTGGCAGGCACCGATTGCCTTTGTGTTGCTCTGGTTGCCAGGGTTTGCACTCTCGGCTGCCGAGCCATCTAAGCCGGCGACCTTTGAGATACGATCGGTCCTCGATGCCGCATCATCTGATTCGGAGGAGTTGACCTGCACGCACCCAGGCACCGCACCCGGAAAGAAGGTCGATGAGAAGCTGCAGGTCCAGAAGAAGACGTTGCTAGACCGTTCAGCGATCAAGTCAGCCGCTGTCCAGAGGAGTGCGGTGAGCGGCGCTCCCGAGATTGCCATCACTTTCACTGAACGAGGCAGCAAGCGTTTCGCCGAGGTGACGCGCGACCACGTCGGCCACCGTCTGGCCATCGTGATTGATGGCAAGGTTTACTCGGCCCCGAAAATCATGATGGAGATTTCGGGAGGTAAGGCTGTGATTTCAGGTTCCTTTACGGAAGAGGAGGCCACACAGCTCGCTGCAAGATTGAGTGCGGGCGCCACGAAATGATGTCGCCGAACCCGAGTAAAGGAATGTCGAGAACGCGGGGGCGCGATGGGCTGGAGGCTTTGATTTCACTGGAGGATGATCGCAGGACTTAAGCCTGCCTCCGGGGTCTCTGCACTCCCGAGTTTCCCCTCTGAACTCCGCGCATTGTCACCTCGGCCCGCCTCGTAGGTCACCGGCCGACCCGGAATGATCCAGGGCACCCGCTCCAACTGCGGCGTGTTCAACGACCGGATCGCCGCCTTGCGATGATGCCCCAGCCAGTCCTGGGCTTGATCCAGCAGCTTGCGTTTGTGCTCCAACCCGGCGTTCTGATAGCGCCGCCGCAGCTTGCTCAATACTTCCTTCCGTGTCGTTTGGCTCATCGTTTGATCCATCCCGCCACGGTAACAGTCACTTCTGGCGCAACGTATCCTTTTGCCCCCCTTTACCCTCCCCTGCCGGGTAACAAAACTTTTGGCGCAATTCGCCGTGCTGTCGAGGCCTTCGCCTCGCTTGACACCCCCCCGTTCGCACCTATCTTGCGCACAAAATTCATGCAGAGGTTCGATTCACTGGCCCAGCAAGCCGCGACGCCGTCCGAGGACTGCGGGCAGCGCCTGAAGGGGTTTCATCCTGCGGGACGGGGTTTCTGGAGGGATGTTCCCGACGTCGACTGGAACGACTGGCGCTGGCAGCTCAAGCATCGCATTCACACGCCGGAGCAGCTCCAGCGGCTGATGCCCGCCCTGTCTCCGGAGGAATTGGCCGGTGCCACCCTGGCGAACCACAAACTGGCGTTGGGCATCACCCCCTACTTTTTCAACCTCATTGATCCGTCCGACGAATTGTGTCCCATCCGCTGGCAGGTCATCCCGCGCGAGCAGGAAACCCACACCGCCGCCTGGGAGATGAGCGACCCGTGCGGGGAAGACACGCATTCTCCCGTGGAAGGGCTGGTGCACCGGTATCCGGACCGGGTGCTGTTCCTGGTCACCGATCGTTGCGCCAGCTACTGCCGCTATTGCACCCGTTCCCGGTTGGTGAGCAACGCGACAGGCTACGATTTCCATCCCAACTTCGAGGCTCAGATCGATTACATCCGGCGCACGCCGTCCGTGCGCGACGTCCTGCTCAGCGGCGGGGATCCGCTGCTGTTGAGCGATGAAAAGCTGGAGACGCTGCTCAGCCGGCTGCGCGGGATTCCGCACGTCGAGTTTCTGCGCATCGGCTCGCGCATCCCGATTTTTCTGCCCCAGCGCATTACCCCCGCGCTGTGCGAGATGCTGCGGCAGTTTCATCCGTTGTTCCTGAGCGTGCACTCGAATCACCCGCGCGAGCTGACCACCGAGGTGCGGGACGCCCTCGGGCGGTTGGCCGACGCCGGCATCCCGCTGGGCAACCAGTCGGTGCTTTTGCGCCACGTGAATGACGACCCGGAAGTGATGAAGGCTCACGTGCAGAAACTGCTGATGTGCCGCGTGCGGCCCTATTACATCTACCAGTGCGACCTCATCGCCGGCTCGGCGCACCTGCGGGCCAGTGTGCGCCGCGGACTGCAGATCATGGAAGCGCTCCGCGGTCACACCAGCGGCTACGCCGTGCCCACCTATGTCATCGACGCCCCCGGCGGCGGCGGCAAGACTCCGGTCTCGCCCGAATACGTCCTGAGCCGCAACGCCGACCGTGTGGTCATCCGCAATTACGAGGGCAAGCTCTTCGAGTATCCCGAAGCGTCGGACGGCACGCCGCTGTTCGAGGCCCCCAAGGAGATCGAGGAACCGGAGTGGGTGTGATTCGCGACGGCATGACCCGCGAATCGACAGCCGCCAGACTCGACCGGACCCGCCGGATCATCGCGGGGCTGAAGCGCGCCTATCCTGACGCGCATTGCGAGCTGAACTTCTCCAACCCGCTCGAACTCCTCATCGCCACCATCCTGTCCGCCCAGTGCACGGACAAGCAGGTGAACATCGTCACGTCCGACCTGTTCCGGAAATACCGCACCGCCCAGGATTACGCCAACGCCCCGCAGGCCGGGCTGGAGAACGACATCCGCCGCCTCGGCTTCTTCCGCAACAAGGCCAGGAACATCCGCGCCTGCTGCCAATCCCTGGTCGAGAAGCATGGCGGCGAGGTTCCGCGGACCATGGAAGAACTCACCGCCCTGGACGGGGTCGGCCGCAAGACCGCCAACGTGGTGCTGGGCAATGCGTTCGGGATCAACGAGGGCGTGGTGGTGGACACCCACGTCGCCCGGCTCTCGAACCGGCTGGGCCTGACGAAGCAGCAGGACCCGGTCAAGATCGAGCAAGAGCTGATGAAACTGGTGCCGCGCGAGGACTGGACGCTGTTCAGCCACTGGCTGATCTGGCATGGACGCCGCCGGTGCAGTGCGCGCAAGCCCGACTGCCCCCACTGCGAGATCCGCGAACTCTGTCCCACTGCGGATCATCCGAAGTAGCACAGGCGCCCCGCCTGTCGCGGGCAGCCGCATCCAACCGGCCTCCCAGGGGCTTCTCCCTGAAGCTGCCGTTGCGGAGCGCGGGTCCGCGACCCGCAGCGGCTGCGCCCTGTCCGGCGTCCACAAAGGTTCGCACACCCATCCGACCTTCGAGGCTGCTGCGGCTCATGGAGCCGCGCTCCTCCCAGGGTCCCAAGGCGCAATTCGGCAATCGTGGAGGCTACCCACGAACCGCAGGGTAGGGCCGTGCGGCCCGGGCGCCGGAGCGCCGGCGCCCTGCCAGAACAGAAATCCCTTCTGAGAAGCGGTCTATTTTTCTCCACGACCGATGCTCCCCCGGGGTAGCCTGCGCCAACGTGAGCGATTCCTGGCTGCTGATCGATTCCGGACCCGGCGCGCCTGCGTTCAACATGGCGTTGGACGAGGCGTTGCTCGAGTCGGCGCCGCAGATCGGCCGGCCGGTGCTGCGCTTTTACGGCTGGACCCTGCCGGCAGCCTCCTTCGGCTACTTCCAGAGCGTCGCCGAGGTCGAGCGGGCCACCGTCCTGCGTCCCCTGGTCCGGCGTCCCACCGGCGGCGGCATCGTGCCGCATAACGCCGACTGGACCTACAGTCTGGTGATTCCGGCCGGGCACGAGTGGCATCGGTTGAAGGCGGAACAGAGTTATCGACGGATGCACGAATGGATCCGGAGCGCCTTCCAACGCATGGAGCTCCAGACCGAACTGGCGTCGGATTGCCGCAAGCCATTGCCCGGACAGTGCTTCGCAGGCCATGAAGTCCACGATCTGCTCTGGCAGGGCCGCAAGGTGGCGGGCGCAGCGCAGCGTCGAACGCGGAGCGGGTTGCTGATTCAAGGGTCGGTCCAGCCGCCGCCGCTGGGCCTGGATCGCCAGGCGTGGCAGCGCGCCATGTGTGCCGCGCAGCCTGTGGTCTGGCAGGATTGGGCGCTGGACGATCCGCTGCACCGACGCTGTGAGGAACTGGTGCGGATCAAGCACGGCATCGATGCCTATCAGCGAAAGCGTTGATTCGCCACAAGGCAAGGGGTGTCGCCTGTCGTCGCCCGATGGCTTGTGTCGAAAGGACAGATTGCCCGGCGCCTCGACCCCGGCTAAGTTCCCCCCATGAAATCCATGATTCCCCTATTGTGTGTGGCCATCGTTGTTGTCGGGGGGTGTGGCGACCGGGCAGGGGGGGGCGGCACGCAGACCAACTCGGTCTCCACTGGCAACCCCTTGACCGCCCCGGTGGATTACTTGGGTGCGGTGGGCAACGCCAAACAGAAGGCGGTGAAGACGGTGGACGTGACCTCCCTGAGCCAGGCGGTGCAGATGTTCCAGGTGAGCGAGGGACGGTTTCCACGCGATCTCAACGAACTGGTCACGATGAAATACATCGCGAAGATCCCGGCGGCACCCTACGGGCAGAAGATCGTTTACAACCCGGCCACCGGCCAGGTGAGCGTGGCGCCGCAGTAATCGACTGTCATCGGAACGCCGGATTCATCCGGCAGCGGGCTGCGCGCGGGGAGGAAGTTGGCTTCCGCCGTTTGAAGCCGGCATTCCAAGGACCATGTCTGAATGCACGGCGCCAAGGATTCAAGGCGAGTTTTCTCTGGCCAAGCGCCGCGCCCGGTACAAACTCTCCGCTTTCCGTATGGTCGAGCAGATCGTCATTCTCGATTTCGGATCGCAATACACGCAGGTGATCGCCCGCCGCATCCGCGAGTGCAACGTGTATTCCGTGATCCTGCCTTACAACACCCCCGCCAATGAAATTGCCGCGCTGAAACCGCGGGGCATCATCCTCTCCGGCGGCCCGTCCAGCGTTTACGCGCCGGACGCGCCGTTGCCGGACAAGGGCATGTTCAAACTGGAGCGTGCCGGTCCTGGGCATCTGTTTCGGCGTGCAATTGCTGGCGCAATTCCTGGGCGGCAAGGTCGAGCGCGGCCAGAAGCGGGAATACGGCAAGGGCACCCTGCGCGTGCTGGACAAGAGCTGCGCCCTGTTCGAGGGACTGCCCGCCACCCTGCAGGTCTGGAACTCGCATGGCGACAAACTCACGCGCCTGCCCAAGGGCTTTGCCGTGGTGGCGGCGACCGACAACTCCGACTACGCCGCCATCGAGAATCGCGAGAAGCGGTTCTTCGGATTCCAGTTCCATCCCGAGGTCGTCCACACGCCGCGCGGACGCGAGATCCTGTCCAATTTCGTCCACGGGATCTGCGGCTGCGGCAAGGACTGGACGATGCGCAACTACATCGACCAGGCGGTGGAAGAAATCCGCGCGCAGGTCGGCAAGGAGCACGTGATTCTCGGGTTGAGCGGCGGCGTGGATTCCAGCGTGGCGGCGGCGCTCATCCACCGGGCCATCGGCAGACCAACTCACCTGCATCTTCGTCAACAACGGCCTGCTGCGCGCGCGCGAGGCGGAAGTGGTGCAGGAGGTCTTTGGCAGGCATTTCAAGGTGAAGCTGCAATACGAGGACGCCACCCGCCTGTTTCTCAAGCGGCTCAAGGGCGTCACCGAGCCCGAACGCAAGCGCAAGGTCATCGGCAAGACCTTCATCGAAGTGTTCCAGGCCGCCACCAAACGGGCCGGCAAGGCGAAGTTTCTGGCCCAGGGAACCCTTTACCCCGACGTCATCGAGTCCGTCCCGATCGGCGGCAATCCGGCGGCGCTCATCAAGAGCCATCACAACGTCGGCGGATTGCCCAAGCGCATGAAGTTCAAGCTGGTCGAGCCTTTGCGCTGCCTGTTCAAGGACGAGGTGCGCCTGCTCGGACTCGAACTGGGCTTGCCGCAAGGAGATCGTCTATCGCCAGCCGTTCCCCGGCCCCGGCCTGGCCGTGCGTTGCCTGGGCGAAGTTGACCCCCAAGAAGCTCAAGATCCTGCGCAAGGCCGACGCCATCGTGGTCGAGGAAATGAAAGCCAGCGACTGGTATTACAAGACTCTGGCAGAGCTTCGCCGTGCTGCTCCCGTGCAAGAGCGTGGGCGTGATGGGCGACGAGCGGACCTACGATTACACCATCGCCATGCGCGCCGTGGAATCGCAGGACGGCATGACCGCCGATTGGGTGAAGCTGCCCTACGAACTGCTCGAAAAGGTGTCCAGCCGCATCATCAACGAGGTCAAAGGCGTCAACCGCTGCGTCTTCGACATCACCAGCAAACCGCCCGGAACGATCGAGTGGGAGTAGGGGCGGCAACCTCGCCGCCGCGCACGTGAGCTGGTGCATTCACGAGCGATTGGATTGTCCGCGATCCGCCGCGTCGGCCGCAGGTGGTGTCAAATGATCTTGGTTTCGAGCCGCTTGATCTCGTCCTTGAGGGACTCGGTGATGCGATGTTTGGTGAGGTAAACCTGATCGGTTGAGACGGAGAAGGTGGCGGCGACCTGCTCGGCCGGCCACTCATGGTGAACGTAGAGGTCGAATATTTGATACTTCCTGGGGTCGAGGTGCCGCCGGATGTTGGCCAACGCGGCGGCCAGCAGTTGAGCTTGCCAGGTTTCCTCCCAAAGAGCGTCCCAGTCCAGGGTGGCTGGATCGGGAACACGCTCGATCAAGCTGGTCCTCGAAGGCGCCTTCGGCAGGGTATGGGTCGTGCGCAATTCCGTCGGCCAATACCAGGCGCTCAAAGCGGTTTACCAGTCCAAGTTCGGACGGGAGACCAAGCCCTACGAAATGGAGTTCAAGGGCATCAAGCGGTTCAAGCCCATCTCCGGCGAGCATCCCGGACTGCTGCACGTGGATTTCGTCAGCCGCATCAAACCCGAGGGTTACTTCTATTACGTCATGGAATTGGGCGACGCCGCCGCCCCGGGCTGGGAAGCCAACCCGTCCGCCTTTCGGCCGCGCGACCTTTATTCGGCCGCGATGGAGCATCAGGACGGCCACCTGGCGGTGGTCGAGTGCGTCGAGATAGGCCTGGCTCTGGCGGAGGCGCTGGAATACCTGCATCGCCAGGGATTCGTGCATCGCGACATCAAGCCCTCGAACATCATCTTCGTCAAAGGGCGCCCCAAACTCGCGGATGTCGGACTGGTCACGGACATCCATCCGGACGACCAGGTCACGTCTTATGCTGGAACGGAGTATTACATGCCCCCCGCCCCCGAAACACCCGGCACGTTACAGGCCGATATCTACGCCTTGGGCAAGGTGCTCTATGTAATCAGCACCGGGAATCATCCCCGGCAGTTCCCAGAGTTGCCACCCGCACTGCTGGCGAATCCGAAGCGCACAGCCCAATTCATGAGGCTGAACAACGTCCTGCTCAAAGCGTGCGATATGAACCGCTACCGGCGCTATCAATCGGTCAGAGAAATGCGCCTGGAATTGATGGAAATCCGCGATCACTGGGCCGTGAAAGGCGGGACCGATCCGCTTTAGAGCCTTCTCGAAAGCAATCGGGATGTCTTCCCAGGCGCTTGCCCTTTGGAATCTCGACGGATCAGAAGGTCTGTCGCCCCCCGATGCAAGATGGAGGTGAATCCTGCCATGCCTCGGCAAAGGGCAACCATGCGTCCGCAGGCTGACAGGCGGTCATTGTCCCCCAAGAGTCCCGACGCCGGGACTCCTCGCTCGCCTTTGCCCGTCTCCTGGCTACATTGACGCGCATGGACAAGGTCCGCATCGGCGTCATCGGGCTGGGAAACATCGGCCGCTTCCACGCCTCCTGCCTGATCGAGGGCAAGGTCCGGCGCGCCGAACTCACAGCGGTTTGTTCCCGCCGACCGCAACCACTGCCCGACCACGCGGCCGTGCGCGTGTTCCACGAACTGCCTCCCTTGCTCGAATCGGGCGCCGTGGACGCCGTGGTGATCGCGACGCCCCACCCGCAACACGCCGCCGAGGGGATCGCCGCCTTGGCGGCGGGCCTGCATGTGATGATGGAAAAACCCGTCGCGGCGCACAAAGCCGACGCGGAACGGCTGATCGCCGCCCACCGGCAGCATCCACAGTCGGTGTTCGCCGCCATGTTCCAGTTCCGCACCGCACCTTGTTACCGAAAGATTCGCGAGATGCTCCAAGCCGGCGACCTGGGCCGGATCGTGCGGGTGAATTGGATCAACACGGATTGGTTTCGCACGGATGCCTACTATGCCAGCAGCCCGTGGCGCGCGACGTGGCGGGGGGAGGGCGGCGGCGTGCTGATCAACCAATGCCTGCACAACCTGGACATGCTCCAGTGGCTCTGCGGCATGCCCAACCGCGTGCGCGGCTTCTGCCGGTTCGGACGTTACCACCCCATCGAAGTCGAGGACGAGGCGACCGCCTGGATCGAGTGGGCGGATGGCGCCAATGGTGTGTTCATTGGCTCGACCGGCGAAGCCCCCGGCACCAACCGGCTCGAAATCACCGGCACCCGCGGCCGCCTGGTGCTCGAATCGGGGCGCCTCACGTGGGATCGAAATGAAATCGATATGACGGATTTCTGCCAGAGTGCCCCGGATGGTTTCGGCAAGCCCGCCACGCAGTCGGTCGAGATTCCTTTCGAGAATGCCCCGGACTCACACGTCGCCGTATTGCAGAATTTTGTGGATGCCATCCTCGACGGCGCGCCCCTGCTGGCGCCCGGCGCCGAGGGCCTGCACTCCGTGGAACTGGCCAATGCCATCGTCTTTTCCTCGCTGCTCGACCGGCCCCTCGACCTGCCCATGGACGGCGCCGCCTGGCAACAACGATTGCAACAACTCATCACCCAAAGCAGCCACACAAAGCGCGTCGTGCCCGGCCCCGCCGCCGACGTCACTCGATCTTTTAGGGCTTGAACGAGTGCCAGATCTCCCCGGCGCTGCGAGTCTGCCTCAGGCTTGTGGCCGTCCTGCGGGCTCGGGGCCGCTGCGGATTGAGACAATCCGCGCTCCGCTGTTACGCCGTTTACGGACCGCGAGTTGTCCTCAACTCGCAGCAGCCACGCACCGCCAAGGTCGCCGGCGAACTGGGACCCGGCTGCACTTCCTCCCAACGATGCGAGCTTGTCCCATGCTTGTGGCCGTCCCGCCGGTTCGGGGCCGCTGCGGATTGAGACAATCCGCGCTCCGATGTTATGCCGTTTACGGACCGCGAGTTGTCTCAACTCGCAGCAGCAACGCACCGCCGAGGCCGCCGGCGAACTGGGATCCGGACGCACCCCGCCCCGCTTCGAGTCTGCCTCATGCTTGTGGCCGTCCCGCGTGTTCGCGGCCGCTGCGGATTGGGACAATCCGCGCTCCGCTGTTATGCCGTTTACGGACCGCGAGTTGTCCTCAACTCGCAGCAGCCACGCACCGCCAAGGCCGCCGGCGAACTGGGACCCGGCTGCACTTCCTCCCAACGCTGTGAGCTTGTCCCATGGTTGTGGCCGTCCCGCGTGTTCGGGGCCGCTGCGGATTGAGACAATCCGCGCTCCGGCGCTCCGCTGTTTGCGGAGCGCGATTTGTCGGCCACTCGCAGCCGCACCGCACGGTCGAGGGCGCAAGGCCAATTTCGGCCAAGTTTTTGGCAAAATCGGTGGATTGAAGGTGCAACATCAGGTCGTAGAGTGCGGCTACAACCCGTTTCACAGAACGTCTTATGCAAACCAACCTGATGTCCTTTGTCATCGGCCGTCTGCCCATCCAATCGTGGTTCCCGAGTTCCGCTTCAGCAAGCCGGACCATTCGGTGGGGGAGGATCCGCGTCGGAGCGTGGCTGGCCGTGGCCTTCCTGTGCGGGCTTGGCTGGGCGGAAAGTGCTATTGCCAGGCCACCCATCCGTGACGCTTTCTTCCAAGAATACCCCACTGCCGTGGGCACGATTCTGGATAAAAAGGTCGCCAGCTTCAGTGGCGGCACCAATGCTCAGCACTGCGGCGTTTGCCATTTCAAGTTCGGTGGGGGCGGCACCCGCAATCCGTACGGGAGTGCGGTGGAGGCGGTTTATAGCACCAATGGCAAGGATGCTCGGGCGGCTGTCCAAGCAGTTCGCGCCGCGGACTCGGACAGTGATGGTTTTTCAAATGACACCGAGGTTACCAACCGGGTGACCTATGCCAACACACCCACCTTTCCCGGCCTGACTCCCGGCAACCTCGGATCGGTCTCGGGGGTCACCAATCTTAACGACATCCTGCCCTATCTCGTCCCCGCCACCGGCGTGGACAATACCCCGCCGAACGTGACGCTGGTTCGTCCCAATGGCGGCGAGGTGCTCACCGCCAATTCTTTGACGAACGTCCAATGGACCGCCAGCGATGCCAGCGGCGTGGCCGGTGTGGACATCTACCTGAGCATCGACAATGGCACCAATTACAGCCCGATTGCCAAAGGGTTGGCCAACACGGGCAGTTACGCCTGGTTCCCGGCCAACCGGCCCGTCACCAATTTCGCCCGCATCCGGCTGGTGGTGGTGGATAATGCGGGCAATTCGACCAACAAATCCAGCGCCAACCCGTTCACCATCCTGTCGCCCGCCGGCGGTCGGGTGCCCAGCACGCTGAGCGATTTCGACATGCCGGGCTCGCAGCCTTTGGAACTGCGCGCCGCCTTGTCCCCGCCGCAGGACTGCGCCGGGTGTCATGGCAATTACAACACGCAGCACGAGCCCTATTTCAACTGGCAGGGCAGCATGATGGCGCATGCCTCGATTGACCCGCTGTTCGAGGCGAACCTGGCGATTGCCAATCAAGATGCCCCCGACTCCGGCGATCTGTGCCTGCGCTGCCACATCCACGCCGGCTGGGTGCAGGGGCGCTCGGTGCCCACCAGCGGCGCCGCCATGTTGACCAGCGACAAGTTCGGCGTCGCCTGCGACCTCTGCCACCGCATGATGGACCCCATCTACGCGCCCGGGGTCAGCCCGTCCGTGGACCAGGGGCTGCTGGCCGGACTGCTCAATCCCGGCACCAACTTCGGCATTGGCATGGTGCATTTGGATCCGGACGCGACGCGGCGCGGCCCGTTCGTGGATGCCACCAGCGCCCATCCGATCCTGGTGTCCCCCTTCCACCGCGAGGCTGCTCTGTGCGGCACCTGCCACGATGTGAGCAATCCCGCCTTCGAGCGCGATGCCAACGGGGTGTATCAACCCAACGCCTTCAATGCGCCGGCCACGGATTTCTCGCCGCACAAGGCCGGCCCGGTCGAGCGCACCTACAGCGAGTGGCTGGCGAGCGACTTCAACACTCCGGCGGGCGTTTACCTGCCGCAATTTGCCGGCAACAAGACCAACGGCATGGTGGCCACGTGCCAGGATTGCCACATGCGCGACATCGCCGGCCACGGCGCCGACACCAACCAGTTCGGTGCCGTGCCGCTCCGGCAGGATCTGCCGTTGCACGACATGACCGGCAGCAGCACCTGGATGCCGATGCTGCTGGCGAGCCTGCATCCCACGCAGGTCCCCTCGAATGCCGCCGCCGCCGGCGTGGTCCGCGCCACTTACATGCTCGAGAACGCCGCCGAACTCGGCATTGCCGACGCTGGTTCCCAGCTCCAGGTGTCCGTGACCAACAACTGTGGCCACAAGCTGCCCACCGGCTATCCGGAGGGCCGCCGCATGTGGCTCAACGTGAAGTTCTTTGACGCGGCGGACCAGCCGGTGGGCGAATCGGGCGCCTACGACTCCGCCACCGGCGAGTTGTCGCACGATGGGGAGCCCAAGATCTACGAGGTCCACCCGGGCATTGACACCAACATCAACACCTTCGTGGGGCTGCCGGCCGGACCTTCCCTGCACTTCGTGCTCAATAACAAGATCTACGAGGACAATCGCATTCCGCCGCGCGGCTTCACCAATGCCGCCTTCGCCACCTTCGGCGGCGCGCCCACCGGCTACAGCTATGCCGATGGCCAATACTGGGATGACACGCACTACACCATTCCGCCGGGCGCCGTCCGCGCCGAGGTGGCGCTGCTGTTCCAAAGCACCAGCAAAGAGTTCATCGAGTTCCTGCGCACCAACAACGTGACCAACCTGAAGGGCGAGCAGCTTTACAGCCTCTGGGACACCAACAGCAAATGCCCGCCCACCACCATGCAGGCGGCCACCTGGCAAACGCCGTTCCTCATGGAATCCATGGGCGTCACGCCGGAGGGTGGCTTCGAAATGTTGTTCCACTGCCGCCCAGGTGAAACCTACACCGTCGAACACACCGACCAACTGACCCCGTCCGACTGGCAGCCGGTCACCCATACGCCGACCAACACGCCCACGCTATTTGTGGACACCACCACCTCGCCCACCGGCATGCGCTTTTACCGGGTGCGATACGACGGGGCGCCGTAGGGGGACGGCGGGATGGAGTGGTGGAGTAATGGAGTGCTGTGCAGTGACGGCTCCGCCACGGTTCATTTCCTTGCCATGGACCCGGCGCCCGCCCTCACCCCGTCCCTCTCCCTCGGGGAGAGGGTGCCCGGAGGGCGGGTGAGGGGATTCGTGCGGTTCATGGCCGCGATGCGCGTCCGTTTTTTTAGGTCAAAGCTCCCCCTGAACCGGCATCGGAGCGCCGACATTCTTGTCGGCCAGTAGAATTCGCACGCCGCCGGGCAGACAGGAATGTCTGCGCTCCTGCCACGACTACGGTTCAGAGCTTCACTGCGCGAAACCGGATCTGCGCGAGTTGTCTCCTGAACCGGCGGGGCCTCCGAGGGCGCGATGCCGGAAACAGCTTACCAGGTGATCGTTCACCATTCCAACGGCCTGCATGAAGGCGTAACAAATGGTGCTGCCGACGAATTTGAAGCCGCGCTGCTGCAAGTCCCGGCTCATCGCATCCGACTGCTTCGTGCGGGCCGGGAGTTGCTGGAGTGAGGTCCACCGATTCTGGATCGGACGACCCTCAACGAACTGCCACAGGTAACGATCGAAGCTGCCCAGCTCCTCCTTCAGCTTCAGGTACGACCGGGCGTTGGTGACCGAGGCGTTCACCTTGAGCCGGTTGCGCACGATGCCCGGGTCGGCCAGCAGCGAGGCAACCTTGCGGTCCGAGTACCGGGCGATCTTTCCCGGCATCGAAGCCATCGAACGCGCGGCGATACCCCTCCCGCTTCTTGAGAATGGTCAGCCAGCTCAGCCCAGCCTGGGCACCGTCCAGGATGATCTTCTCGAACAGCTTCTGATCGTCGTGCTCCGGCACTCCCCATTCCTGGTCGTGATACGAGATGTAAAGCGGGTGGCTCGTGCACCATTCGCACCGTTCCGGGTTTGGTCTCATACGCTCACTGACCGGCGGGCTGTGACGGACGCCCGGTCTCCCTGGCCACCGTGTTCGATTCCTGCCGGATGTCCTCGGGCCGGGTGTTGTTGTAGCGGATGGGTGGCCCGTCCCCGCGAACCACCAGCAGATTGTCGCGCACAAGGTTGGTGGTCGCCCGGTGGAAGCGCAGCGGCGAACGGTCCACGTTCCAAATCGCGTTCTCCTCGATGACAATGTCCGTGGTGCCTTCGTCGAGGAACATCCCGTTGCTCTCGGCGCGACCTGCGTTCAACGGCACGTCATGGATCAGGTTGCGCCGCAGCACCGTGCCCGGCTGGCGTCCGAGCGTGTAGATGCCGCCACCGTCCGACAGGACCTGCATCACGTGATGAATGTGGTTGCCATCGACCCGGTTCTCCCGGTTCGGCGTGGGCGTCGGGTTCCACATCCAGCCCAAGGAGATGCCGGTGTAGGGCAGGTGCCGGATTTCGTTGTGGAGGATTTCAGTGCCGCGAGTGAAGCCGACCCACACACCCACGGCGCCGAAGAACTGGCATCCGCAATGTTCAATCAGGCAGTTGCGGATGACGTTGCCGCCCGCGGCCTCCTCCGGCGCCGCCTGCCACCAGGGCTTTCCCCGACCTGTCTTGCGGCGTCTTCACCGACCAGCACGGCATTGCCGGAGATGTCTGTCAGCCGTGTGTTCGCCAGCACGTTGCTGTGACAACGGCTGCCGAACCACAGTCCGCAGCCTCCGAGGTGCGCAATTTGGCTGTTCCGTACGGAACAATGTTCCGCGATTTCAAAGTGAAGGGCCGCAGGGACGGTTTCGCGCAAAATGCCCTGCTCGCGCGTCCGGGGCTCGTGGAAGTTGGCCTGGCCTTCGGCGTAGCCGCCTTCGGGGAGCGGCCAGGCGCAATGCTCGAACTGGAGCCCGACAAAATGCAGGTTGCGCACAGGGCGGCCCGGCTCACCCCGGACCTCGACCAGACGCCGGAGGCGCGGGACCACGGTCTCGACGTCCGGCGGTTGCTCACCCGGCAGCGGTTGGTAGATCACCACGCCCGCCTGTTCATCCAGGTGCCACTCGCCCGGTTGATCCACGTAGGTGCGGGAATTCTCGAGCCAGTAGCGGGGATGCTCCTCGAAGTGGTCAATGGCATAGTGCGCCGCGCTGGCACCGATGGGATACGCGGTCGTCAGCGTGTTGGACTCCTCGTTGATGCTCCGAAGTCGGACCCGGGAAACCGACCAGTCGTGGAGGAACACCAACTCGACAGCCGACACGTCCGGCACCGCCCGCACGTCCCCCGGCTGGAAACGGAAGCCTGTCCGCCGGTCGGGCGCGGCTTGCGCGACACGGAGACAGCCTTCGTTTGGATGCCGGGCGCGCGGACGGCGTTCCCCGTTGACGAAGAGTTCGCGGAACCCGGCAGCCCCCGCGCTGACCTCCGGCAGTTGCAGTTCCCAAACACCCGCCGCCCCCGGGCGCCAGCCGGTCAGCGCGCGTCCTCCACTGATGCGCACCGTCCCGGGCACCTCGGCCTGCCAGGTGATGGGTTGGGTCTCGCTGCCGCCGTCCTCTGCCCTGAAAATCAGTGGTGAAGAAAGCCAATAGGTGCCCTCGCGCAAACACACCATCACGGGCTCATCAGGGCTGACATGCAGTGCATCGCGGACCAGGGCTTGGGCGCGATGAAGCGAGGCCACCGGCTCCGAACTCGTTCCCGGCCCGGCGTCGTTTCCTCCAGGGGACACCACGATTTCCCGGGCAGCCAACGGGCCGGTCGCACCCAGGAGCGCTGCCAGGAGCATCCTTCGTTGGGGCGGGATGCCCCTGATGCGGTGAATGAAACGGATGAACCAGGAGTTCATGCGCATAAGCTGTGTTGGCACTGTTCAACCCCACCCCGGTGTTGAGGCGCCGCCACCCTCCCGGGTTGATGGGAGAATTCCCTCCCTGAACTGTCCCCCGGAGCGCGGATTGTCTCAATCCGCAGCGGCCCCGAGGATGCGGCGCGGCTGCGAGTTGAGGACAACTCGCGCTCCCTGCCAAGGTTGAGCGGTTCACGGCTTCCAGATCATGTCCGCCACGGTCTTGCCGGCGGGGATGAACGGGCAGCACGTGCTCGGTGTAGGGCACGATCACGTCGAGCACGTACGGCTCGTCGGCGTCGAGCATCCGCTGGATGGCGGCGCGCAGATCGCTTTTGATACATCACGCGCTCGCACTTCACGTTGAAGCAGTTGCAGACGCGCACGTAGTCGGGATAGATCTGCGCGCGGTCGTCCGGGTTGCCGAGGTAGGTGTGGCCGCGGTTGCCGGCGTAGAAGTTGTCCTCCCACTGCACCACCATGCCGAGGTGCTGGTTGTTCAGGATGATCGCCTTGGCGGCGATCTTCTCGACGTGCGCGGTGGCCAGTTCCTGGATGTTCATCAGGAACGAGCCGTCGCCGTCGATGTCGATGACTTGCTTGTCCGGGATGCGCCACCTTGACGCCGAGCGCGGCGGGATAGCCGAAGCCCATCGAGCCGAGGCCGCCGCTGGTGATGAACTGGCGCGGGTATTTGTACTTGATACCACTGGCCGGCCCACATCTGGTGCTGGCCGACGCCGGTGGTGATGAAGGCGTCGCCCTTGGTCAGTTCGTAGAGCGCCTCGATGACCATCTGCTGGCAGGATGACCTGGTCTTCCTGGCCCTTGCAGGTGGTCCTTCATGTGGTCGCTGTTGGCGATCTCCGGCGTGATGCCGTAGGCGAACGGCGCCTTCTTCTTCCACTCGTCGATCTGCGCGAGCCAGGCGGTGTGCTTCTTGTTGAGCGGCGCGCTTGGCGAGCATCTCGTTCAGGCGCGTCGAGCGCGTCCTTGATGTCGCCGACGACCGGCAGGTGCGCGCTTGCGGTTCTTGTTCAGCTCGGAGGCGTCGATGTCGACGTGGACGATCGTGCCGTGCTTGCAGAACTCCTCGAACTTGCCGGTCACGCGGTCGTCAAAGCGCACGCCGAACGCGAGCAGCAGATCCGCGCCGTCCTTGAGCTTCACCATCGGGTCGTTCGGAGTCTTGCGCTGCTCGTATTCGCCGTTCACCGCCCAGTTGGCGAAGGCCGCGCCGTGCATGCCCAGCCAGCGCAGCGAGAGCGGGTGCGTCTCCGGGAAAGCCGCCGATGCCCATGAGCGTGGTGGTCACGGGGATGTTGGTGGCCTCGGCGAACTTCTTGAGTTCCGCCGCCGCGCCGCTGGTGATGATGCCGCCGCCGCACGTAGAGCACCGGGCGCTCGGCCTTCTCGATCAGGCCGATGATTTCGTTCAAGCGCGAGTTCGTCGGCCTGCAGGTCGGGCTGGTTGTAGCCGCGCAGACCCTTTCTTGATCTGCTCGAGCGTCGGCCAGACGGGCTGGGTCTTGGCCTGCTGGACGTTCTTGGGAAAGTCGATCACCACCGGGCCGGGCCGGCCGGATTGCGCGATGTAGAACGCCTCCTTCACGATGCGCGGGATGTCGTTGATGTCCGTGACCAGATAGGAGTGCTTCACGATCGGCAGCGTGACGCCGATGATGTCGGTTTCCTGGAACGCGCCGCGGCCGATCATGGTCTGGTTCACCTGGCCGGTGATGGCGACGAGCGGGCAGGAATCCATGTAGGCGTCGGCGATGGCGGTGACGAGGTTGGTCGCGCCGGGGCCGCTGGTGCCCATGCACACGCCGGCCTTGCCGGTGGCGCGGGCATAACCTTCCGCGGCGAAGCTGCCGCCCTGCTCGTGGCGGGGCAGGATGGTGCGGATCTTGGACTTGGTGAGCGACTGGTGGATTTCCATGCTCGCGCCGCCGGGATAGGCGAAGATGACCTCCACGCCCTCGCGTTCGAGGGCCTCGACGAGGATGTCGCGGCCGAACATGGCCGGCCCGACTCGGTCGCGTCCGGCGGGGGATTTCCTGCGTGTATTCGATTTTGTGACTGTCTTGCTCATGTTCGTTCCTGTGTTGTGGCCGGCAGCCGCGGGGCAACAAAAAACCCACGACCGTTGCCAGCCGTGGGTTCTTGTTCAAACTCGATTCAAGCTCGACAAGCAACCCCGGCCATGCTGGCTACCACCACCCGCACTACCATTGCGTTGACTTGTCGTTCAGATTCCAACATTGAGCGCGCAGGGTAGGCTTGGGATGGGACCACGGTCAAGCGTGGAAACTGAGTTGTTGAAACCCAGCTTGCGAAATCCCGAATCTTGCATTCGCAAGGGCGCGCCTTCGGGTTAGACTGTTGCCGCGAGGAGAATGATTGGCTGGAATGACCGATGAACAAGACATCCGGTGTCGGCTGGAGGCAGCGTGGGGGGGGCTCGAAACCACCCGGGCTCGATTCCCTGGGCGTCTGGTGAGGTCAAGTCCGGCAGCGGGCCGCCGTCTGGTTTGCCTGCTTGGGTTGGCCACCTCCCTGTCCCTGTCAGCGGCAACCTGGTTTGTGGATTCCCTGGGCGGCAGCGACAGCAACGATGGATTAAGCCCGGTCAGTGCGTGGCGCACGATCGACCGCGCCAATCAGGCCACCTACGGCCCTGGTGACGCCCTCCTGCTCAAGCGAGGCTGTGCATGGCAGGGAACGGGCTTCAAGGCCAAGGGCAGCGGAACGGCCTCGCTGCCGATCACGCTGGCCGATTATGGCGATCCGTCGCAACCGCGGGCGCTCCTTGATGGGGTGGGGGTGCACGAGCCGGCGGTGCTGTTGGAAAACGTGCAGAATTGGACCGTTCGGAATCTGGAACTGACTCAACACGGGCAGACACCGCAGAACCTGGATCCCAACAACGAAAAGGGAAAGGACGCTGATCAGTATTCGGATGAGTATATGCGGGCCGTGGTTCACGTGCTGGGGCTGGGTCCGCCGGATGATCCGAATTGCGGCGAGGGATGCACGGTGCGGAACATCCGGCTGGAGAACCTGCTGGTCCGCGATGGAAGTTGGAACGGCATTTACGTGAGCGGCGGCTACTACCAGCTCAAGTCCGGTCGGTATGGATCGGTGGACCACCTGGTGATTACCGGTGTCGAGTCGCGAAACAACCACAAGGCCGGCGTTGAAATCACCTGCACCTACCATCAAACACGCATCTACGCCACGAGCAACGTCTGGGTGCTCGACTCGAACCTGCACGACAACGGCGGTGACGGGGTGATGGTCGGGCCCGTGCGCAACGGATGGCTGGAGGGGAACGAATGCCATCACAACGGGCGCATTCGCAATGCGCGTGTCGGCTGCTGGACCTGGGATTCCGAGAACACGACGATCCAGTTCAACGAGTCGCATCACAACATGACCCCGCTCACGAACAACAAGGCGCGGGACGGCTCCGGCTTCGACCTCGACCTCGGCACCGAGAACGGCATGATCCAGTACAACTGGTCCCACGACAACGAGGGTGAGGGGTTCCTGCTCATGTCCTGGCCGGTGGGCTACGGCTATGCCCGCGGGGAATCCCACAACATCCAGATGCGCTACAACATCAGCGAGCGGGATGGCAAGAAGCTGGGCGGCGGCATCACCGTGTTCGGGGGCGTCGCCCCGGCGGTCATCTACAACAACGTCATTTACTACGAGCCCGACCGTTTGGAGGGCACCGACATGTTCAGCGGCGAGGGCGGAGCGCTGACGACCTCGATCTTTGGAAAGTCAGGCAAACCGGATCTTCGTGTTTACAACAACATCTTCATCACGAACGGGCGGACCAATCCCGCGGCGGGCAGCAACCACGTGTGGAGCGATGGCGCGGGAATCTTCGCGTTCGATAACAACATCTGGTGGCGTGTCGAGGGCGGCTCACGCTTTCAGTGGGCCAATGCGGCCATCTCGTCCTGGGGCGAATGGCAGGCCAAGGGATTTGATGGGAACAGCTTCAACCGCGACCCTCTGCTGATCGGCGGGTGGGGCTTCGGACCGTCCGCCTACTTGCTCGCAGCCGGCTCCCCCGCCCGGGATCAGGGCCGCGCGGTCACCGATGCCCTGCGTGGCATGGGCAGCCAGGATGCGTTTGGAGCCACCATCCCCCAAGGCACCGCCTACGACATGGGTGCCGGGGAATATCGACTCTTGGTCCCCGATCCCGCCGCCGCCCGGCTCACCGGACTTTATCTGGAGACAGGCGGCTGGCGGTTGCAGTTTTCGGGCATGGCCGCCCGGAGCTACCGGGTCGAAACTTCGTTCGACTTTCAATCCTGGAACAGGGCAGGCACGGCGGCGGAGCGCTTGCCGGGCTGGTTTGAGTATGCGGACCAAGACGCCAGGGCGCTGCGCCTTTACCGGGCAGTGGCGCGTGGTGTGCCGGGCAGTTGACGGGTTGGACCCGGCATGCAGGCCTCACTCGGCCAACCGCGATGAATTCCGCGGCCCCGAAGACGTGAAGTGGGTGGGCCCCTTCCGGATCTGGGGTTTCGGAGAAGGTGCTGATGGTTTCCCAAGGCCCACACCGCACAGGCATGGGTTGGAACTGATCTCGAAAGCGGCTTCCCGTTCCGGCAGGGTGTCCGCGCCGGAACTGAAAGCGGGTTCAGAACAAGCTGCCCACGGCCATGCCCAGCACACTGAGGGGGCCGGTGTCCTCGAGGCTTTCGACGGATTTCTCCACCTTCTGGAGGGTCAGCTTGGCGTTGTTGTAGAATTCCTGGTCGTTGACCAGCTTGCCCACGGAGCCGTCGCCCCGATTGATCTTCTGCAGGATTTCCCGGAGGTTGGTCATGGAGGCGGTGGTTTCGTTGTAGAGCGTTTCGTCGCGCAGCAGTTTGCCGGCACTGCCCTGTCCGGCCTTCACATCCGCCAGAATGACGCGGGCGTCAGCGATCGTGAGCTGGATTTCACTGACGGCCTTCTGCAGGTCTGTGAGCGTGGCCGAGGCGGAAGTGTGGAGGGTTTCGTCGTAAATCAGCTTCCCGACCGTGCCTTCTCCGGAGGAGATTTTGCCGGTGATCTGCGAAATGTTGGAGATGGTCAGGCTCAGCGGTTCCTTGTTCTGTTTGATAAAATCCGTGAACGGCCCGATGAGGTTGCCGATCTCCTCGCCGCTGAAGCTTTTGGTCATGTTCTCGACGCCGGAAGCCACCTTCTCCAGTTTCTTCATGATCACGCTGAAGTCGGGTTGTTCTTCCGAGACCAGATAGGTGGTGCTATCCGCCAGTGGGGCGCCGGGCGAGCCGAAGCTCAGATCCACAAAGTTCTGGCCGAGCAACCCGGAGAACTTGATGGCCGCCACGCTGTCCGTCCTCACCGCGGCGTTGCGGTGCAGCCGCATGCTCACAGTCACGGCGCTGTTGGTGAGTTGGATCTCCACGACCCGGCCCACCTCCACGCCGGCCATTTTGACGCGGTCGCCGATCTTGAGTTCCTGGACGGTGTTGAACACGGCGTGCACCTGGCGGCCGGTGCCGAACCGCTCGATGCCGCCCAGGATTTCAATGATCAAGACCGCAGCCAGGGCGATGAGGGCGACAAAGAGGCCCACCCGGGTTTCCAATGTGTTTTTCATGAAGGTTGCTTTTGCTTCAGTAGGTTAAGATCGGCGTTGAGGAAATTCCGGACTTCGGGGATGCCACAGCGGCGGATTTCGTCCGGGGTGCCCGTGACCAGGACTTGTCCGGCGTCCATCACGGCGATGCGATGGCCAATGCCAAAGGCCAGCGAGCGTTCATGGGTGACCACCAGGGAGGTGACCCCGATGCGGCGGTTCAGGTTGACGATCTCGTGCGCGATGACCACCGCCGAGAGGGGGTCCAGCTCGCTGGTGGGCTCATCGTAAAGAATCAACTGCGGTTCCATGACCAGCGCGCGAGCCAGCGCCACCCGCTTCTTCATCCCGCCCGACAGTTCCGCCGGCATCCGGTCCTCCGTCCCTTTCAGCCCCACGACGGCGAGCTTGTCGGACACCACCCGGGCGATTTCCTCGGGCGAATGGGTGCGATGCTCGGCAAGATACAAACCGACATTCTCCCCGACCGTGAGGGAATTGAGGAGGGCGCCGGACTGAAAGACCATGGCCAATCGGTACTTATTCATGGTCTGGCCGCAACTGACGGGTGCGTCCCCGATCCGGATCTCCCCGGCATCCGGCGATTCCAGTCCGATCAGGTGCCGGAGCAGCACGCTCTTGCCACTGCCGCTGGGGCCCATAATCACAAAGACCTCCCCGGCCTGGACTTCGAAGCCCAACCCTTTAAGCACCTCCTGTCCACGGTAGCTCTTGCGCAGGCCGCGGACGGAGACATTGACGCCCTGGTGGTTGGGATCGGCGTTCATCATTATAACAGCAAGCGGCTGAGGACGTAATCGATGATGACGATCATGATGATGGAGTTGACCACGGCTTTGGTCACCGATCGTCCGATGCCCCGGGGGCCGCCGATGGTGTCCATGCCCTGATGGCAGCAGATCACGCCCACGATCAGCGCGAAACAAAAGCTCTTGAAGACCCCGTTGGCCACGTCGCCCACCTCAACGATCTCGCGCATGTTCTCGAAATAGGGCCGCATGGGAATGGCGATGCGGAGGTTGCTGGCGGCAACGATCGCGCCCCCCAGCCAGCCCACCATGATGGCGAAGATCACCAGCATCGGCAGCGCCAGCGCCAGCGCCAGCATGCGGGGCAGCACCAGGTAATGCACCGGGTTGATGTTCATCGTGCGCAGCGCATCGATCTCGTTGTACACCTGCATGGAACCGATTTCGGCGGCCATGGCCGATCCGATCCGGCCCGCGATCAGGATGGAAATCATCACCGGCGCCAGCTCCTTGCACATGGTGATGCCCACCATGCCACCCACGTAGTTGGCCAGGCCTCGCTCCACCAGCAGCGGCCCCGACTGCAACACCAGCACGGCGCCAATGAAAAAGGAGAGGATGCACACCATCAACAGGCTGGCGTTGCCAATCTCGAAGAACTGGTCGAACACCTTGCGTCGATGCCGCCAGACCAGCGGCAGGGCCAGGACAGTCCGCCACCCCAGCATGAAGACTTCGCCGATGCTTTGAAACATGTTCATGGTTGAATCCAGCTCCAGCGCCGCAATCGATTCTGCCCCTCAGCGCGCGGTAGCCTGCGCCTGCGGCCCCCGCGGCGCACCGCCGCCCATCGGGATGTAAAACAGCCGCAGACGCGAGCGGTCCGCCCCGGATTGATATTGGAAAAGACCGAAAAGGAGCGAGCATTTTTTGGATGCGGGGGACGATTCCCGGCGGTAGAGGTTCCAGAGTAGCGACTGACTGGACGCGCCGGTCGCCGGGTTGGATTCCGCCCGCCAGATCGACCAGAGCGGGGAATGGTCGCGTTCGATGCTGTCGATGTTGGGCATGAGCGGCTCCAGTGGAGCCAGCACCTGCAGCCGTTTCCGTCCGTCCATCTCCTTGCGATGGGTGAACAGTGGCCAGAAATCCCGCCGCCGCCGGAATTCACCGGTATCCTTGTTTTCCTCGATGGTGTTGGAGTAAAGGAAGAACAGGATACGGGATCGTCGGCGGTCCAGGGTCTCGGCATGAATGGCGTTGTATTTGAAGACCGGCCACAGGATAAAGCTGCTTTCCAGCACGTTGTTCTGCGAATGGCTGTAGAAGGGCCAGACACGCGTAGTGCTCTTGCCTTCGCCCCAGGAGAACACGATGAACGGCCACGGTGCCCCCAGCTCCTTGTAATGCCGGGCGCGATCATCCGTCAGGGTCAGCCCAATCGGCCACAAATAGCTGGAGGAATCGCGATAGGGCGACCGCAGGATGCTGAACAGCGGGAGCAGCGCCCGGAATTTCTCCTCGTTCGGCGTTCCCAGCTTGCGGTCCTGGCTGAAAAACAAAGGCCAGAGAATCGTCAGATGCTTGAACCCGGGCACCAATTCCTCATCCCCCCACTTGTCCAGTCTTCGGCTGACCCCCTTTCTCTCCCAACTGAACAGCGGCAAAGCCTGCCACCCTTTCAAATCCGGCCCCTCCCGATAATGGAAGAACGGCGCCAACACGTTGTAGGTGGTTACATCTACGCGACGCTCCTCGCGCCACCGGAAAAAGGGCGCCACAAATTCCTCCTCCGGGGTGCGGGCGACGCTGCCTTCCCGTCGGGTCTTCACCCACAGGGGCCACAGGACGAATTGGATCTCCCGATAATAAAGCCGGTTGTTCACCCGCCCGAAGAACGGCCAGACCGCCGTGTAGCTCTGCCCGGGATCGGTGGACTTCTGGCTGAAGAAGAACGGAAACAGCGTCAACTTGCTCCGGATGGTCTCGTCCTGGAAGTGACCCGAGGATTGGTTGATGATCTGGAAAAACTGCCAGCGCTTCTGATCCCCAAACCGGTCGTAGGTCCACAGCGGATAGAGAAAGTCCATCTCATCCGAATCGACCAACTTGTTCGTGGCGTAGCAGAAGAACGGGGGAAGCGCCCAGATGAAATCCTCCTCCTGATCTTGATTGTAGAAGAGCGGCCCGGCCACCTCCGTCCGCACCCCACCCGGCTCCAAGGTCAGTTCAAAGCGGTCATAGACAGGGCCGAGGCTAAAGCCATCGATGTCGGAGCCAAAGCATCCGGGGGCTGCCCAGCAGCATGCGGCTAAGCAGCATGCTCTCAACAGGTTGCGATAACTGGGTTGGACGATCGGAAATTTCATGAGCGCGCTGGAGACTCTCACCTCTCAGAGGGTATCGAGTGTCCGACGATGCATAACGTTAACGGGGCGGGATTGGGGATCATTCATCAGTGATCGGGCTGAAAATCGGGTTTTGCGGCTGAAGAGTGAAGATTTCTTCCGCCAAAACTGTTGACTTGGTTCATTCTCGAATTAAGCTTTTTGCACAATTGAGGTTTTTTTACCTCGGTTCCTCCTGACCCAGTGTCGACTGTGTTGTACCGACACTGGGTTTCCTTTTTCCATCGGCCCGTTGGCCCAGGAGTTTGAGCAAGGCCGGCAGGAATGTCAGGCTCACAATCATGCAGGTGGCCATGCCGATGGACATGACGTAGCCCAGGCTCCGGATGCCCTGGTGTTGTCCGAGGATAAGGGAGCCGAAGCCGGCGATGGTGGTGAGGTTGGACACCAGGACCGCCTTGCCGGTGCTCTTGCCCAGGATGCTGGGATCGTGCTCCTCGGCAAACCGGTTGAGAATGTTGATGCCGTTGGCGACGCCGATTCCGATGATGAGGGGAAGGGTCATGATGTTGGCCGGGTTGAACGGAATGCCTGTCAGACCCATCACACCGCACAGCCACAGGAAACCGACCCCGACGGGCACCAGTGCCAGCACCAGCGACAGCAGGCTTCTGAAGTGGATCAGGACCGTGAGGGAAATGGCGGCCAGCGCATACCAGGCGGCTTCCTTGTAACTTTCCACGAGCAACGAGGTGTATTCATAAAGCTGCACCGGCGTACCGGTCACCTCGGGATCCACCGTGCGCATTTGTGACACGAACTCCTCCTGGTAATCGCGCTGCCAGACATCCTTCTTCGGGTAAACCTGCAGCAGGTGCTTGCCGGTCACGCCCACGAAACGCTGCCGCAGCGGCTCCGGCAGGTCCTGGACGCGCATTCCCTCGCGGTCATCCTGATTCCGCAGGGCCTCGAACGTGGCGCCCACATCGCCCAGCAACGCCGTTTGGTAATGGGTGAGCTTCTCGGCAACGACTTCCCGTCGCGCCGCATCGCCGGCCAACGCCTCTTTTCGCAGGTCGAAAATCGAGTCTCGCAAGGAACTGATGCTGTTGGAAAGCGGCGCCGCCTCGGGTGGGATCTCGCTCAAGGCCAGCCCGAGGTAACCTTGGAGCGCGAAGAGCGTCCGCGTCAATTCGGGCACATTCACCCGATTGGTGTCGGGCGGTCTGAATTGCAGGTCCTTCAGCTCCGATTTGATCTCGCGAATCAACTCGAGCTTCGGCTGCGGATCCTGGATCAGATACTGCGACATGGAATCGATGCTGGCCACGCTGGGCAGTTTCAGGAGCTGCTCTTCCAGTCGCTGGGCCTGTTCGGCCGAGTTGGCCAGCACCGCGCCGAAGATCACCGACTTGTCGGTCGAGTTGATGAGCTTCTTCTCGCACACCACGGCGGGCAGGCCGGCGCTCTGCATGTTGAGGAGGTTGTAATCGAAGACCACGTTGCGGGATTCCACAGCCGCCCAAAGCGAGGCCACCACCACCAGCACGGACACCAGCACCGGCCGCCGAAGCCAGAGCCGCTCCAGACGGGCGCGATGATCCGGATGCAGGGAAAGCTCGTGATCCAGCACATTCTGCCGCCCCCGCAGGAGCAGCACGGGCAGCAGGGTCAGCATGGGCACCAGGCACATGAGCAGCCCGCCGCCGCAAATGATGCCCATCTCCTGGATGCCCTTGAAATTGGTGAAGCCCATGGCGAGAAACGCCAGCGCAGTGGTCAGCGCCCCGGAGACGATGCCGCGCCCGGCCTGGACCAGGGCCCGGCGCAGTGAGATCTCCTCGCTCTTGCCATGCCGCAGCTCCTCCTCATAACGCGAGATGAGGTGCACCCCGAAGTCAATGGCCAATCCATTCAGGATCGGCACAAACGTCACGGTCAGGATGTTCAGGTGACCGATCGTCAGGGTGGCGAACGCCAGCGTGTAGGCAACGCCGACCAGCAGGCAGAGCGTGGCTTTCAGGGGGCGGCCGGTTTCCTGGTAGCCGTAGACGAAAATAAGCGCACACAAAATCAGGGATACGACACTGGCAACAAGGGAATCCTTCTGAGACTGCACCATCTCGTCGAGTTCCAGGACGGGTTCGCCCGTCAGGCCGGCGTTGACGCCCGTCACCTCCAACTGCGTCTCACGAAGGTGCGCGCGCATGCAGTTCACGGCGTCGGCTTTTACCCGCTCGTTGATGGGGTTGGCCGTGACGAGATACAGCGTGCCGTTGGCGAAGGTGATGTAACTGCCTTGTTGCGCCTCCTGGCCGGCGCCGAACAAGGCTTCAACCCCCGGCGACGGAGGCACGCCGGGGCGGGGCAGCGCGGACGTGGCCTGGTCGATGATTCCTTGCAGGGCTGGAAACGCCTGCAAGAGCGCGTCGTTCTCGGCGTTCTCCTCGCGGCTGGCGGTGCGGATCCGGGTGTTTACCAGCTCGAACAGTGAAACCAGGTTGGTCGCCCGGCTGAACTGCGTCAGGAACGGACGGAACTCTCCCAGGGTTTTGCGCAGCTCCCTCAAATCCGCCTCTGGCACAAACAGCAGCGCTTTGGAGCCCAGCATCCGCAGGTCGCCTTTCCAGAACACGTTGCACAGCAGGTTGGTCTCCTGCCTCGAGTTTGGCCCCCAACCGCTCGACAAACTGGCGGTTCTTCTCGGGATCCTCACTTTCCACCACCACCACCAGGTCGTCCTGCAAAGGAAACTCCGCTTTCAGCTTGAGGAAGTTCTGGTGGTAATGCTTGTCCTCACCCACCAACCCCGAACGGTCCACCCGGAACTCGAGCCCGAACACGGTGATGAGGATGCTGGCCACGGTGAGCACCGCATGCACCAGCAGCACAGGCCGCCGGTACCGGAACGCCAGATCCGCCAACGCCCCAAGGGCCTGGTCTGCCAGGGACTTGGAAGAGGGTTCACTCATGGATCAAGGAAACTCCGCGTTGGAATAGACTTGCTGGACATCATCGTGATCCTCCAGCGCCTCGATCAACCGCGTCAGCGCCTGAACCGTGCCCTCGTCTTGAAGCGGCACTGTCAGTTGCGGTAACGCGACCACCTGGACCACTTCACACCGGATACCCTTGGATTCGATTGCGCGCTGCACCGATTCCAAGGCGGCCGGCGTGGTCAGGATTTCGTAGCCCTGCTCGTCGGCCTTGAAATCCTCAGCGCCAGCCTCGATGGCGATCTCCATCAGGGCATCCTCCGCGGCGGCACCCCGGGCGACCATGACCTGGCCGCGTTTCTGAAACAGGCGACTGACTGCGCCTTGCGCGGCGATGCTGCCCCCCGCCTTGGTCACGAGGCTCCGAATCTCCGCCGCGGCGCGGTTGCGATTGTCCGTGGTGATCTCCGCCAGGATGGCCACCCCGCCCGGAGCGTAGATTTCATACACCAATTCATCGAAGGTCGATTCCGCGCCGGACCCGGTGGCCTTCTGAATGGCCCGGTCAATGTTATCCCTGGGCATGCTGGCGGCGCGGCACTTGAGCAACACCATGCGCAGCCGCGGGTTCAAGTCGGGATCACCTCCACCCAGTTTGGCGGCCACGGTGATTTCGCGGGACAGCTTGGCGAAGATCTTGCCCCGCTTGGCGTCGATGGCGCCTTTGAACCGCTTGACCTTGGCCCACTTGCTATGACCTGCCATGTGCTCGTTGAGTCGTTACAGCGATGTACCGGATCGCAATTCACCGCTCTCCAACGCCCTCGCTCGTCGGCTCGACAAACACCGCCGTGCCGTAGCACAGCACCTCGGTGATGCCGGGGCCGATTTCCGTGGCGTCGTATCGCACCCCGATGACGGCGTTGGCGCCCAGTTCCCCGGCATGGGTCAACATCAGTTGGAAGGCGTCCGAGCGTGTCCGCTCGCACAGGGAGGTGTAAACGGTGATGTTGCCTCCGATAATGGTTTGCAGGCTGGCGCCGATGTTCCCGATGACGGAGCGAGAGCGCACAATGATGCCGCGGACCACGCCCAGGTTCTTGCGGACCCGGTACCCGGCAGATCGAACGTCGTTGTGGTGAGCGGATGTGTATGGCTCATAAATAGGCGGCCATTCAACACCAGCCGCAGCGGCGGAAAAAGCGGAATCTTGAGCCGTCGGTTGGCTGAAACCGGCAATGCAGCGGTCCAACGGGAGGCTTCCTCTCTGGCTTGCGCTGTCAGAGCGAGCCAGGGGATTTGCGTGTTGCACAGGCAACGCCCACTTGTCCACGCCGTTTCCAGCCCACAAGCAGGGCGAAGAGGGCGTTTCGAAGCGCGCCGGTGTGATTGAGCGCGTGCATGGACATCAAAGCTTCCCTTGTGTCAGCGCTGTGAATTTGCGCGTTGCGGGCTCCCACTGCCACCGTGAGCCGTTGGTGCGCAGATAGGCGAGGGCGGCCTGGTCATCAGCAGGCAGGTCGAGAAAGGGAGCGAGTGCTTTCCGAAGCTGTTCGGGCGATCCGCTCTCGCAAACGACCGTGGCTGCAACCGCCTCCGGCACGCCGTGCCGCAAGGCAATCCGCGAAATGCGGGGCAGTTCGTAGCGGTCGTTCTGCTCCAGTTTCAGCCGCAAACAGGCGCCCAGCGCGTCGCGGAATGCCGCCTCCAACGCATCCGACTGTTCACCGGCAACCACCGGGTCCATGAGAAACACGACCATGTGATGGTTGATCCATTTGCCGGCGATCTGATCGAGCACGGGCGCAAACATGGGTCGCACCCGGACGTTCACGATGGCGTGGATGAGATCAGGCGGAATGAAGTTCTTTGCGGCGTGCGACCGCCATTCTTCGGCGAGCGCGAGCGCCGTTGCGCCGGCATCCAATCTGTTGGCGAGAGGAACGAGCTTCCACTGGGTCTTGCATGCCGCGACAATCCACGGTGCATCGGCGGTTGTGGCACTCGCTTCCAGCAACCCGATCAGGTCGGCGACCTCTCGCGATTCACCGGTCTGGGGCAACCGCGTCAACGCCGCGGGCACAACGTCGCCAGGGTGCTGTCGGACGAACGTTTGAAGCCTGGCCAGCCGCGCGGATTCATTCGTCTCGCGCGTGGATTGCGTCAGGGCGTTCGTCAGCGCGAACAGGACATCAGGCGCAATGGCAGGCGGGGGCGGAGCCGACATCCTCGCGCGGGAATCGAGCACCGGGGTTTTGTAGGGACCCTCGGCCTCCCCAAACTTTGGCTGGTCGATCGAGGCGTGGAGTTCCTTCAGCAGGTCGGCAGCCCGCACACCCAGGTTCACGGTGTTGTAGTTCGCGTGGTGCCAGCCCACGTCCGTGTACAACGGCAGGCTGTCGCCGCCCACGCCGAGCGCGATGCGCCGCAGCCATTGGGCGGCTTCCTCGCGACGCCCGGTTTCAATGAGGCATTGCGCCAGATAGAATGCGGCGTTGTACCAGCGCGCGTCATACTCCTCGGACCACCGCAAATCAAACCCGCTCGAATTCCCACCTTCCCGCAGAACGGCGCGATTCCCGTCCGGTTGACGTTCGAGTTGATAGTGACCATCGCGTTCCGGGTTCTCCAAAAAGTCGAGCGTGGCCCGGTAAGCGGACGCCGCTTTTTCGAGGTCAAAGGCGCGCCCCGTCTGGTAATTGCGGCCCAAGCTGAACCATTCCACCCACGTCACCGCCACCGGCGGCAGGTCGAACTCGACGCGCCCGCGCTCGGCTTCAGCGACCGCCTGGTCGCGATTCCGCTCGAGCGCCAACTCCGCCAGCGCCGTCCGCAGTCCCGAGCACTGAGCCAGGGTCGCCTTTTCGGTCAGCGCCATCTTGTAGGACTGAAGGGCGTCGGCATACCGACCGGTCTGAAGCTGTGCGTCAGCGCGCTTGATCCACATGACGGCGGGAGGGTCCGCCTCGTTGCTGGCGGCCTGATTTGGCACATTTGAAGGTGCTGTGCTTTCCGTTGGCGCCGATGTTCCGTTCAATGTGGCGAGCGCCTGCTCGATGCGCGTGCGGATGCCGGGACGATCACCACCGTAGATCATGACTTTTTCCGTCCCAAAAAAGTCGCCAATCATCGGACCGTAGGGCAGGCAGAAATCCCGCGCTTTGAATGTGTCCATGTATTCAAGCCCCTTGGTGAAAACGGCCTTGGCGTCGTTGGTTTGTCCCAGTTTCGCCAGGGAATCGCCTTCCAGAAAGAAAGTCGCGGCGAACAGCTCTTGATCCATGTCCGCATATTTTTCCGGTGGTCTGATGGTCTTGCGCGCGCTGGCGGCGTGAGTGGCGGCCGACGCCCATTGTTTCCCCTGCCAATCGCTCACGGCCAGATCGTAGTGCAAGCAGCCCGCGGCGAGTGAGTCGGGATAGGTGGTCAGCAATTGCTCGATGAGCCGGTCAATCGCCCGTTTGTCCACGAGACCCACGGCACCGCGCGCGGGCTGGGCCGACCAGAACAGCCAACGATGGGTTCCCAGATACGTCTTGTCCGCACCGGGCGCGTGAATGTCCAAATTCTCCAAACAGCGTTCAATCTCAATGGCTGCCAGACGCGGCCGGCCGGTCGCGGCGAATGCATCCGCCAATGCGCTGTGCGCGCCACTGGACTGGGATTCGCGTTGAACGCGCGCCAGGGCGGCGGACAGGCCGCGATAAACTGGTCGCAAGTCCGCGACGCCCTCGGCGGGCGAATGCGTCGAGATTTCTTGAGCAGCGACGGATTGTTCTGCCGCGGTTGGGGTATTTGTCCACTGGCGCAGCAATTCGTCCGTGGCGGAGCGCAGGAGCGGGGTTAATCCAGACTGTCGTCCGACGCGACGGACGCGCGAACCGACCGCTGCGGTGATGGGATTGGCCAGGGACAATTCCACGACGAGCTGGTTGGTGTCCCTCGCATTGACGCGACAGAGCAGGAGCGCGTCGGCTGCCAGCCATCGTCCGTAGCGGGGCGCGTACTGGCTGTCAAACAGCGCGCTCAACTTGAGATCATGCTCGGCCATCGCGGCGCCGATGCCTTCAGGAGCAAAGACGCGAACCTGATCCTGTTCCAGCAACGCGCGAGTCAGTTCCCCGCTCAACGAGGACGGTTCGAGGGAGGAACTTCCGCCCGTCACAAGCGGCGATAGTATGGCCACCACGCGCTTGGGGGGCAGGGTCGGCGTGGCAGGCGGCGCGGTGGAAGTGATGCCCAGTGGTCTCAGCACATCGGCAATTTCCTCGCGTCGAATGGCGGCGTGGTGCGTCAGTCCGGCCATTTCGTAGGCTTTGATCTCCCACAGCAGCGGCACGGTGAACTGGTTGTCCAGGGCGGCGGCGTTCATAAAATACGCCACTGCCTGTGCGGGCTGCGCCCGGGCGGCGGCATCCAGTCCGCGATAAAACATGATCAGCGATTCGGGTTTTGGGGAGGGGCTGGCGCGTTGTGGCGCGGGATTGAACGCAACTCGCGTGTTGAGATTGGAGGCGATCTGTCCGGCCACAGCTTCGAGGGTGGAAGCCATGTCCCTGGGGAAAACGCCCTCGCTTGTAACAGCGGCCACCGATTCAATTGCCTCCACGGAGAATACACCTGCTTCGACTCGAACGCGGTCGCCGTCGATGGGAACCACCCGGCCGGTGACCAGATACTGCGCGTTCAGCAGCCTGGCGAGCGTGAGTTGATCCGGCTGGGTGACGCCGCTCCAGGCCAGCCTTTGCTCGTTCAGCACGGAATGAATCAAATCGCGGTCGAGCAACACCAGCCCCTGTTGCTGCAACTGAAGCTGGAGGATGTCGGCCACCGCACCTTCCGCCCAAGTCCAATGCTCAGGGTCACCCGTCGTCTCCGCCACGGAAAAATCCAGCACCGCCACGCGGGTTTGCTCGGCGTGGACGGCAGAGGCAATCGCCACGAGTGCGACGAGAACGGCGGACAGTGACAGTGAAGGTTTGCGCGGCATGGGGTACCGATTCTAAAAATTCACCGCGCAGCCGTAATCCAACGGCTGCGGCTGGCGTTCTTCCCTGGTGATGAACTGTCGTGTGGCATTGGCGAACAGGCGGCGCGTTTTGGCGTGGTTATAGACCGGCAGGAACTTGATCGGAACATACCAGTTCAGGGTGCCGTCCTCTTGGACGACCATCCGGCCCTGGCGGATGTCCAGCAGAGCGGTCATCATCACCTGATATTCCACCTTCAAGGTCTCGGTTAGCGGTTCGCCGTCGTCGGGCACCTGCTCCAGCTCCCTGATAATGGCGGCGAGTTGCGGCGGCGACAGGCGGGTGTGGCCGGCCCCATCGCGCATGCGTCGGATTCCCAGGCTCTTCACCGCCGAACCGACCAGGTAATGAATCTGTGCCCCTTTACACGCCTGCAATTGCCGCCCGAGCCGGACCAGGCCCAATGCCTCCTGAAAGGCATCCGCCTCACGCCCTTCGGTGAACGCCGCATTTGCACGGATGCAGGCAACCTGCGCCAGCCGCTTCCACCCGGATAGATAGGGGAGATCATCTTGCACCCGGTATTCGGGCACCTGCACGCCGGGCATCTTGATTGCCGCATCCAGCAGCCGCAGGGCTTCGCGATTGTTCGCCAGCGCCTTCGTGGCCAGCGCGGAGTTCCAATTGGTATTCTGCGCCAAGTCCGAAAGGGCCGGATTCTCCCCCACCGGCCACCAGACCAGTTCCGCCGCTTTCTCCAACGCGGCGAAGGCGTTTTGGCCGTCCGGGATGGCCTCGCGCTTCGGACGAAGGTCCGCGTCATTGACGTAGGGCTGGAGGCTCAGGAGGGCGAAGGCGATGAGGTAAACCACCAGCAGTCCGGCGGCGACAATCAGGCTCCAACGAAGGAATCGTTTCATACGCTTTTAAATTCAGCGCCTATTTGACGAGTTTCGGCAAAATCCGTTCCGCCAGCGTGGCGGCGGCGTTCCGCAGGGCGGTCGTGGGGTGAGTTGTTCGGGGATGTCCACCCTGTTTTGTCCATTCGGAGCTTCGAGAGTAATTATGGCAGATTGTTCAGAGCCGCCCGGTAGAGGTGCTGATCAAACTGCGCCCAAATGAAGCCGCCAGCGATTTGGATCCGATCAACTGAACGGGCGCGGATGTAGCAGATTCTGCGAACGGATCTGGTGGCAACATCTATCATCGCCAAGTATCCTTCGCCTGCGACCCAGACATTTGAGCCGTCCAAAAGTAGTCTAGTCGGTGGCGCGGGCAGCTTTTCAACTTGGAACACGGCCTGCCAGCGTGCTTCCCGGAGGTCATAAATCCCTATGGCTGGCTTCTGGCCAAGGTGTTGTGTGGACCTGTTGGTGACTCTCATGTCTCGATTCGTTGAGGTGAGGAGGCACCGATATTGTCCCGGCGTCATGATCAAGTTCGTGATGACAACCAAGTTGGTGGCGGACGGGTTCTCGGACTTCCCTCGAAAGGTGACACTCATCTGCTCAACGCCAAAGCCGACGGCCATATAGTTAGAGTCACTCGCAAAAGCCAGGATTTCTCCCTCCGGTCCAGTCGCTGGTCCCTCCCATGCGTCTGTGGTGTAATCGTGTCTCCGAAGCCCAAATCCGGGAATCAACATCCAGACATCATTTGCCTGCCCGCTGGCAATTTCTTGCACCATATGGCTAACGAGGCAGGGCCTCAGACCGGCAAGACGGCGTAATTCTTGAGACGTTCGGTGGCGCCTTCAGGTGTCTTGCCGCTCTGAGGCCCTGTCTCGTTAAAATATTGGGCTTCGCTGTTCATTCCCAAAGCGTGAGCCCGGTTGGGCAGCACGGCACCCGAAGGCACCGGAATATTGCCGACAAGCGGCGGTTGCTCCAATTATGGAGAACAAACGCCCAACCGGAACTCGCTATGAACCTAACTCACAGCCTGGCCCAACTCCAGAAAGATCACGTCGTCCTGGAACTGGAGTGCATCGACCGCATGTACCTCAACGCCTACGTCCCCAAACTCACCAGCGAGGCCGGCATCGCCGCCTTCTGCCGCGGCTACCTGGGCCACCGCTTTGCCTCCACCAAGCAAGCCGTCGCCATGACCGATGCGTTCGTCAAAGCCATCCGGACCTTCATCGAGCAGGAAGGCTTGGACTGGTCCGCTTCCAGAAGGGCCAGCGCAAGGACGACGTCATGCAAACGAACCTCCGCCGCTTACCAAACCCGAAGGCGTCGTCTTCGTCGGCGTCGCCCAGGAGAAGATGCGCGTGCCGCGCACCACCCGCAAGGCCCTGCCCGGCGGCGGCACCATGCCCTGGATCATGTACTCCACCGCCATGGTCAACGTCTACTACTTCTACTGCCTGGACCGGGACTTCGGCCCCTTCTTCCTCAAGTTCGGCTCCTACTTCCCTTACTCGGCCAAGCTCTGCCTCAATGGCCATGAATATCTCAAACGCCAACTGGCCCAGCGTGGCATCGCCTTCCAGGCCCTGGACAACGGCCTGCTTTCCTGTGCGGATATCAAAGCCGCCCAGCGCATCAGCGAGGGCTCTGAGCCCCGCCAAGATCGACGCCTTCTTCCGCAAGTGGCTGGCCCGCCTGCCTCATCCCTTCAGCGCCAAGGACCGCCGGGCCGGTTACCGCTACGATCTGTCGGTGCTCCAGGCCGAGTTTTCCCTCACCCAGGTCTGGGATCGCGCGGTCCACGGACGCTGCTTCTTCGAGGAGGTCATCCGGGAGAACATCGATTTGGGCCGTCCCGAACAGGTGCAGTTGATCTTTGCTCGCAACATGCAAAGAAAGACTGCCACCGACGGCCGATGCCGGACGCGCATGATCACCGAGGGCGTCGTGCCCTCCCTGCACGTCTACTACAAAAACACCCACCTCAAGCAGTACCACAAGGAAGGCCGGGCGTTGCGGACCGAAACCACGATCAACAACACCTACGACTTCGGGGTGGGCCGACGCCTCAAAAACCTGCCGGCGCTGCGGCAGATCGGCTTCGCCGCCAACCGCCGTGTGCTGGAGGTCGAGCAACTCACGCACGACTGCCACATCGGAGCCGAGGCGTTCGATAAACTCCAGCAACCGGCCGCGGTCGACGGCCAGCACGCCTCCGCCTTGCCCTTCGGGCAGCCGCGGGTGCAGGCTCTCTTAGCGGTGCTGGTCTTGTTCTGCCTCCAGCCCGAGGGCTTCCGTAACCGCCAACTGCGGCCATTACTTGCGCAGTGGCTCGGACTGTCCCAGTCCCACATCCGCCCCGGGCGCATGACCTACGACCTGCGCCGCCTGCGTCTGCACGGCCTGATCGAGCGCATCCCCAAGACCCAACGCTATCGCCTCACCGACTTCGGTCTCAAAACCGCCCTGTTCTACAGTCGCGTCCATCAGCGCCTCTTGCGTCCCGGGCTCTCAGAGCTGCATGCGCCGCACGGTTCACACGCCCCGGCCCTCGCCGCCGCCTTCGCTCGCTTTCAAAATACCCTGGACGCTTACACCACCCAAAAACTCGCCGCCTGAAACTTGATCTGTTGACCGAATGTTTTGAAGTTCAAGGACTCTAGGCGGACCACTGGGGTCGTCCTTCGCTTCAAAAGGGTTTGTGGAGGAACGTGCGAGTGGGTTCGTTTGCAATGGGGCGCTAAAGGCCGACACCCGGCCTGTTTCGAGGTCGAGTTTGCCCAATCCTCCAAGTCTGGTCGCGCCCCCGCCAGCGTCATGACCAAAGCCAATCCAGAGAACTTCATTCTTCCGGTGCAGGCAGGATATGTCATTGCGGAGAAGGCCGTCATCTGTCGTGATCCTTCGGCACTGTTGTGTAGCTTTTTCGAACTCGACAAGGCCGGCTCCCCGGGTGCCAATCCAAATATGATTTGGACCGGCCTCCAGTGCGGTCATGGGGACGTCATCATCCACAGGCAACATGACCTGGAAGTTCGTATGCAGGTTCAAATCCAGTTTTAGAAGCTTGCCGCCGACCGCGACCCAAAGCGCGTCCACTGTGACCGCAAAGGTTGAGGGTGCGTGCAGGCGGAGACTGGGGGCACCCAAATCGAATCGTCCATGGAGTTGAACCGGAGCTATGCCAAGTTGCTTCCGGCAGAAGGCGGCGGCGCTGGTGGGCAGGAAAGGCTTTGAAGGACTGCCCCACGGGCCGGAAAGATTCATCCTTATTGGAGTTTCTCCCAGTTCTTCAAACGCGGCCAATGCGTCGGCCCATTGCTCCAGCTTCGCGTGAGCGAATGCGAGTCTGACGGTGTCGCCCGCCTCAAATGCCAGTTCGGTCTTGGCGAGTGCCGCCTGGCGCTTTGCCAACATGATTTCCAGCGCGAGACGATGGTCTCCCACCTTGATCGCCCAATCGTAAACAAAGACCGTGACCGAGTGAAAATAGTTGCGACAACTCTGGATTTTCTCGGGGTTGTCGCGACAGAACGCGAGTGACTTACGAAATTCCGCAACGATGGATGAATTGGTGTCCTGCAGGTGGGTAACCAGCGTGGCGAGGACATGCGGCGCCTTCGCGCCCGACTTGGCTCTGAGATCAGGCCAGAGCAAAGCCAATTGCTCCGCCGCTGCCTGTTTGTTTCCACCAAAAAGCCTTGCAAAGCCACGCACTTCCAGCGCCATCGAATCGCCCGCGGTTTCGACCGAGTCCAGAAGCGACCGTTTCGCTTGTTCCAGCGCCTCTTTGCTGACGACCCCCTGCCTGAGCGAATCCGTAATTTCTTGCGTGACCGGCAGTCTGTCCGAATTGCATGAAGTTGAGTGCTTCGAGGGTGGATTGCGCCTTCTTGGACCATAGGTCCGGCGGAACGGAACGTGCCACTTCCTTGAACATGCTGATGGCTTCATCTGACCTGTGCATGGTCCAATCCTGCAGGCAGGCTCCCAGCAGCACCTTCGCCTCGCGGTTGTCATGGTCCAGCAGCAACACCGTTTGAAACGCGCGTGCGGCTTCCTCGACATTGTAGCGGCGGCGCGGGTGATCTTGTTCATTCCCTTGGTTCCTGCCTTGAAACAAGTTGATAGTGGGGTCCAAGCCCCATGCTGATGCGAGCAAGTCCTTGCCCATCTGCATTTGCCCGTCGATTTCAAGCTGACGGGTAGGAGCGCAAACTGATGGAGGCGCATTCCTCATCGCCTGGTCAATCGAGTCCTTGATTTGATTGAACAACGCCTCTCCCGGCTGCCCGCGAACATTGACGCGTGTTGCTGCACCAAAGCTCCGCTTGATGGTCAGGGCAAGTTCCACCTCGAAGCCGCTGGTTTCAAAGGATTGAAAGAATCCATCCACGAGCCAGAAAGCCGACTGAAATGGAGGTGGTTCATTCGCGCTTCCTTCAACCGTGAGTCCGGCGAGGTCAAGTCGCACTTCGCGGAGCAATGCATCCGCCGATTCCCGTTCAAGCAGCGTGATTTCAGAATGCTGGTAGGCGCCCGTCAGATACGCTTCCAATTGAGAGGGGAACGAGGATTGCCGGTTGTTCACACCAACGTCAGCAAAGCCACCAATGGCTAAAAACATCCGCGTCTTGGGCGGACCGAGGTTCTGGCAACATCGGCTTACAAAGCCAGCCATTGTGGCAGCCAACTCGGACAGTCCGGCGTGACATGGAAAGACATTGGCATCGCGGATCATGCCAGTTCTTGCGTCCACGATACGGGCAATGAGGATGTTCGTCCCATGGATGGAAAGCGTGCTGCCCAGCAAGAACCAATCGGCGCGAAGGATCTTGCCGATTCGAACAGCATCACTTGCACGAACGAGGTCGGCAGCGCTCATCTCCTGCTCCCGAAGCGCCACAGTGAGGTATTCCCGCTCGACAAGTTCCATTCCAACGGCATCCGTCAGTTTGAGCATGAGCAGATCGGCAAGCTGCTGGTTTTGACCTTCGTCCGACAGACCAAGGTTTCCGATCGCGAATCGCACTGGCCGGGATGGGTCCAGCGGCCTGCCGGGGGGTTCTGATTGTGATTGGTTCGTGCCGTGGACGCGTGCCCACCGGTCCTCCATTTGATGGCCAGAGATGGCAGGCAGCCTGGCTTCACGGTCGGCATACCAATTCAGGAGCATTGCACCGACACCGCAGGTCAAGGTGGTTAAGCAGGCAATAGAGATGAAGCGCCGATTCATCAACGAGGCTATGATGATTGAGTCATGTCACTTTACCAACTTTGGAAACGCTCTTTCTGCCAGGATGGCGGCAGCGGTTTGCAGCGCGGTCTTGGCGGCGACTTGTTCGGTGAGGTCCACCGCCACGCTGGTCTGGCGGTCCACGAAGAGGAGGTTGCCGCTCATGCGCTCACGGACTTTGATTTCCACGCGGGCCTTGCAGGAGACCAGGTTGCCTTTGCGCATGCCGAATTCGCTCAGCGCTTCGCCCGTGATCTCGATGTCGGCTTTCAGGCTGGTCTTGTCGTCGGCCAGCTTGAAGCCGCAATCACCGGCGATCTTGCCCAGCTCGGTTTCGGCGGCGGGATCAATCGTCGGGCCGTTGATGTGCCGCTCGGCGATCTTGATCCCCAGCACGGGACGCTTGTCACCCTTAAGTGATGCCCTGATTCGTTCCAGTCGTTCCTCTGGCGTCTCTACTTTGGCGACCAGCGTTGAACCTTTTTCTCCAACCGTTGCAGCAATCTTCTTGGCAAGATCGGTGGCCAGATCGGCGATGGATACGCTCGCGCCGCCTTTGACCATCTCGCCATAGACACGGCTGGTTTCAGTGCCAATGACCTTGGCGACGATCATCGTGTCCTTGTCCACCTTGAAGACGCGGCCGGTCACGAGCACCTTGGCGCCGGTTAGCTGACCCACTTTGGTGGCACTCTCCGTGGTGACGGTGCCGGAGAGGCCGAGTTCCTGTTCGCCCAGGGCTTTCTCCAGTTCGGCGCGTTCCACGGTGATGACCGTTGGAATTCCTGTGTCGCCTGGATATCTTGTTGTTGTTCAAGCGGATGAGGTGAATCCGGGTTCGCTTACAAGCCTTACAAGCGTTTCTTGGCCCTGTTTTTCAGCCGTAAGGAACGGTCGCTTCGCCCAATGCCCATACCCCCCCTCCTGGACCTGTTCGGTTTCCATTTCCCGGCGCACCAGAACCATCGGCTCGACTTGCCCGACGAACCCGGCACTGCCCACCGCAATGCTTTCCGTCCAATACGGCACCCGCTTCAGTTCGCCACGCGCAATGGCCTCCTCCAGCCCCACGGCCAAATTCCTGCGGAAATCTTCCAGTGTGCTGGCTCGCACTCGCCAGCAGAGTCGATCCAGGTCCACCAAACGATAGCGCCGCCGGGTGCCCATGATCTCATGCAACCCCACCCACTTCCACTCCCGCGGATGCGACACCACGCCGCACCGCACCATGTTCAACTCGATGTAACAGAGACATCGCCAGAGGTAATCACCACCTTCAACCAGCGTCGCGTGAAAGTTGTCTCCCCAAAATGCGTTCCTCCGTTCCTTGCGCCGGTTGTAGTAGCGCGAAAACTCCCCTGCCACCTCACGCATCAATCCGCTGATCGCTTCCCGCTCACAGGCATCCAGAAGCAGATGCACGTGATTCGACGTGATGCAGTAATCCAGCAATGCGACATCGAATTGACGCAAGTGCTCTCGCAGCAAGGACCGGTAAGCATCCCGGTCCCGGGCAAACTTCAACAGAAACGACCGGTTATGGCACCGATGAGTTACGTGGAAGATCCCGCCATGCTCTCCCCTCAACTGATTTCCCCGAGGCATGCGCAAAAGCTAGTGAACCGCCAAGTCTCCTGAAAGGCAAAAAAGGAGGCAAAAATCGGCTGCAAGGCCCCGCTGGAAGGCACAATTCTTTGCATTCAATTCAGCCCAAACTACATGTCCATGCGACACAAGGCTCAAAGGCCAAGGCTCAAAGGCTCAAGTAAAGGGCCGAGAACACGTGGACCCTGAGCGAGGTGCTGATTGCTTACGGGCAATAAACGGGGCCAAAAACTGCTTGCAAGGCCGTGCATTGAGGTTGAAGTCGGCGGAACGAATTGGAATGCAGAGAGATGTCCAGGCGACACAGGAATTCAAATTCACAGGCGACACAGGAATTCAGACAGGAATTCATTGTCTTCATGGCATCGGCGATAGCTGGCCGTTCGTGGCCATGGCCTGCTCCACCTGGCGAAGCAGCGTTCGCGCTTGCCGGGCGGAGCGCTGACGGGCGGTGAGCACAAGGCCGGCGAACCGCAGGGCGCGCCCGCGATAGCCCACGCGCAGGATCCGGGAGACGGTGCCCGGTCCCGTGCCGCTCAGCTCGGCGATGAACCGCAGCGACAGATGCTGGAGTTGCATCGGCTGGAAATCGGCCATGCCGGAAGTGCATGCTCAGGCTGCTCGGGAGCAGGTCGTTGCAGGTGTCGCGGAGCCCGTTTCCAGCCACCAGTTCTCGGTCACGTCGCCCGTGGCCAGCATCTGGCGATACAGCGGCGTGCTCGGGTAGATCCGCAGAATGCGCATGTCGTAGTAGGCGCACGGAACGTGCTTGAGGTATTCCAGGGTGCGCTCCAATGCCTGCGGCGTGTCGTGCGGCAGGCCGACCATGATGAGGGCGATCGGTCTGGATGCCGAGGTGATTCGCCCGATGGACGGCGTCCACGAATGGCTGCTGCAGGTTCTGATATTTGCTGACCGCGGCGCAGTTGTTGTCGTCCACGGACTCGACGCCCACCGCCACGCCCAGGCAGCCGGAGGCGGCCATCTCCTCCATCAGCGCGCCGTCGCAAAACTGGTCCACCGTGACCATGGTGACGAACCGCCGCCGCTTCCGGCGGAGCAACGCCAGCAGATCCACCGCGTATCGGCGATTGGCCAGAAGGTTGTCGTCCGTGAATTGCAGAAAGGCCCGCGGGTAAAGCGTCGTCAGTTGGTCAATCTCCTGTTCCAGCACGTCCAGCGGCTTGGTGCGATACGGTCCCATGTAGCGTGAACTCACGCAGAACGAGCAGCGGCGGTTGCAGCCCCGGGTGGCAAACAGCGAGGCGGGTGTGAGGTAGCGCCGATTCCCGAAGAACCGATAATCCACCGGCGCATCCGCGCCGGCGGCGTCGGCGAGCCTTCGTATCGGTCCTTGAGTCTGCCCGCCAGCAGGTCGTCGCAGACTTCCGGCCAGACGGTTTCGGCCTCGCCGGTCACGATGGCGTCCGCATGGCGCATGGCCTCCTCCGGGCAGACGGTGACATGAATGCCGCCCAGGATGACCTTCTTCCCGGCGGCGCGCAGCGCGTCCGCGTAGTCATACACCGCCTTGGAGTTCTGGGTCGAAACGGAGAAGCCGAAGGCGTCGCCTTCCAAGCGGACCGGGTCGGTTTGCTCGTCCACCAGGGCCGTCTCAATGGCTTTGGGCGTGACGGCGTGCAGGACCGCGAAGGGAACCGGCGGTTGCGTGAGGTAGGACATGGAATCGAACCGCTGCAACTCCTGCATGATGTTGACGAACACGAGTTTCATGGTTGACTCTCCAGTTTCGGTTGAGGCGCATCCGGTTTCTCAAGCTTCCGGCGTACGCGCGGCAGCGCATCGGCGAGCGCGGGCAGACGTTCCAGCGTGAGTTCGCGCGGCGGCCTCAAACGCGGCACATCCCGTAAAGTCCGCCCACCTGGCGGCACTCGACTGACGGGCGGCGGGCCTGGGATTGCCTGCGTTGGTTGATCTCGCTTCTTGGTGCTCATTGCTCAGGCATTGATCGAGCCCTCTTGACCGGCTGGAAGTCCTCAGCCCGTTTCCGGGCCTCCGCCATTTCTTCGGCGGTCAGGAACAACTGCAATTCCTTCAGCAACCGTCGCGCCTCGACGTGCTTCTGGTCGGCGGCCAAATAGACCCACTGTGCAGCAGTGACGGTGTCGCGAGGAAGCAGCTTGCCTTCGTAGAGGATCAAACCGAGGCGATACTGGGCGTCGTCATTACCTTGTGCTGCGGACTTGTTCAGCCAGCTCAACGCCTCCGGTATAGCCGCCTTGCCGCGAAGGGCGAGCAGGTTGCGGGCGTAACCGTATTGGGCCTGGTCTTCGCCCTGTTCGGCGGCCAGCAAGTGCCATCGCATGCCCTCCTCGGTGCGGGGCGGTCTGGCCGCGAAACACGCTTTCGCCATGGCCATCTGGGCGGGGAGGTCGCCGGCCTCAGCCCGACGCTGCATCGTCTCCAGCACACCGGGAGCACCGGACTGGGCTTCGGAAAACGCGTTCATGACTTTGAACCCCAACGCCGTCTGACGCAGGAGATCCTCGCCAAACTCGCCTCGATCCAGCTCCAGGGCCCGGCGCATGTGAGCCTCGGCGTTATGCTCATCTTTGAGCGCGTCATAGACCCCGGACAGGTGGAAATGCACCAACGCATTGCTCGGATTCAGCGCGACGGCACGCTGCAGTTCGGCCAGCGCCGGCCACCAGCGTTCGTGGGCGATCTCCAGTTCTGCCGCCGCGAAATGCACATCCCATGTCTCGGCGCCGGAGGCTTGCACTTTTCGCAACTCCTCCTCCTCCGGCAATTCCTCGAAGGAATCGAGCAAGACGCGGGCTCCCGCCCGATCGCCGGTCTGTGCCAGAGCATCGGCAAGCAGGATCTGGATGAACTCGGCCTCAGGCCGCCTGGCGTGGGCGTCCTTCAAAATCGCGGCCAGCGCGGGCCACCGTTCCGAGCTGGCGTACATATCGAACGCAGCCCGTACCGCTGCGGAGCAACCCGGGTGCAGTCTCAAGGCCTCGTGCAGCGCTGCCTCGGCGCCGGCCAGGTCACCCTCGATCCACAGCTCCAAGCCCTTGGCCGAATGCGCCAGGCACGAGTCGGGTTGCTGACCGACCCACTGCCCCACCAGTGTTTCGAGGTCCTCGTTCCGCTGGTCATCGGCGAGCAAGTTGATCAGGGCGGAGTAAGCCATGCCGCAACCCGGATCGGAGGCGAGCACCTCGCGCCACGCTTGTTCCTGTTCGGGGGCAGGGGCTTGGCGCAGATCAACCGCGAGCGCATGCGCCAGCGTGCCGGCGGCCGCATCGGTTTCCGTGACCATCATCCGCCAGTGCGCTTGCTGGGCCTCGGACACCGGACGTTCCCACCGCGCCACCAGCCGGAGCGCGAGCGATTCTGCAAGTTTGACCGGGTCCGATCCGCTGAGGCGAAATTCTTCCGGTGACGCCTCAACCTCAGTTTGCAGCAATTTAGCCGTGACCGCCCAGCCATCGGGCTGGAGCTGGAAGCTGCCCCAGAGCGCAAAACCGGCCTTCACGTCGCGCGCCACTTGCCGGGCCCATTCAGGATCAACCGCTTTCGCGTCGGTCCAACCGGCCTTGGTCAAGGACGGCTCCAGCTTTTTCCATCCGGGCACGCTGGCACATTCCGCCGAGCGCAGGCATGATCTCACCAACGCCGGCAACGCCTGCTGCCAATCGTCCATAGCCGGATTGCCGGTCGCGTTCGCGAACGGCAGGACCACCACGACCAGAGGCGGTGGGCGGTTCGACGCGGCGGCATTGGTCGCAGCCGAGGCGTGCGACGTGTCTGGGACGGCCATCGCCAACGTGGCGAGGAAGAGTGCGCAGTGCCGGTTGAGAAAGTGCCTTCGACCAACGTGCGATAGAATGGAGGGCATGGGTTTCATGGTTGGCACGGCATGCCAGGCGGAGTCATTGCGCCGCTGGGTGAAGTGTCCTGAATGGCGCCAAGTGCCGGAGTCCCCGCGACTGCGGGGCGAGCCGGGCCATTGGCGGCGACAAACCGCACCAGCGCATCAAACGAACCGAACCGATCCGGCCACGGGCAATCGCGGGCCAGTTCGAACTCGATGGCCATTTCCTCGAAAAAGCCGTCGGCAGCCGAATCCGGCCCCGAAGACAGTGCCAGCCATTGCTCGAAGTCGTCCGACGGGACCAGACCGGCAAGATCGCACTCCAGGTTCTCTGCCAGCAGGCGGCGCAGGCGCGCGGCGATCGGGGCGATGGCTGGATCAAAAAAGCGGACGCCGAATGCCTCGTCCGTCAGCGGCGGGCGGCCTCGCAACGCCTCACCGACGACACGGCGGATCCTGCGGCTTTCGAGAATCTGCTGGAGGACGATCAAGCCCACCACAATGCCGAGGCCTCCGAAGCCCCACAACGCGGGCCAACCCCACACGCCCGGAGTTCGCACGAGCAGCCACGCCGCCACGCCCATGATGGCGACCGCCAACAGCGCACCCACCAGCTTGCCCCCACTCAGGCCCGTGGGCTTTGGAGATGTTGGCTGCGATTGCATGACCTTTGGTGCGTTTAGGGATCAGGCGCCTTCGGTCGGCGCCGGCTGTTTCGGAGCGGACGCCGGTAGCTTCGCAGCGCCGTGCTGGGTCACGTAAGCAAAGAAATCGCCCAGGGTTTGGGCCCGCTCGAGAAAGGACTCCGGCAGCTCTAGCCCGTATTCCTCTTCAACGGCCATGATGAATTCAATGATGTCCATGCCATCGCCGCACATCCACTCCTGCGTGAGGGCTGCCACGCGATCGTCGGGGCGGAGCCGGCACCAGCGCTCTTTGCTGAGTCCCAACTCGTCCCCGACGACTCCAATGAAACGTTCAATCTCCTGATCCGTATGCGTGGGAAACCGCTCTTTCCAGGCGCGCTGTTCGACGCCACGACCGCGAATCGGGTGGGTTGCCCATGCCACGATGAAGAAGCCCACGACGTAGATCACGAGGATCACCAGGGGGATCGGGAGCGTCTGCGAGGCCGCACCTTCCTTCCCAACGGAGACGATCGCGCTAACCAGCGGGATGGCCAACCCGGCGCCAATCAGGATCAACAATCCCCAGGCCAGCCAGCGAATCAGGCACGGCTGGCGCGTCGGCGATGAGGTTGGCTGTTCTGTGCTCATGGCCAGCGGGTCAGTTACAGCGAGATCTCGACGTAGTCCGCCTTGCAGGCGGTGGAGTACGAAGCCCTGACGCTGCGGCGAGCCTCGGAAACCTGGTGCCTCAACGCGCGCCCCTGCTCGAAGCCTAGATCATAGGGCTCGCCCGCACAGCGGCACTCGACGCACGGTGTGTGTGCCTGGGGCTTCATGACTCTTCTGCCTTCGGGGTTGTGGAGCATTGCTTGGCGAGTTCTCGAATCTGGCGCAAATCCATTTTGCCGCTGGCGAGGCGGGGCAACTGGTCCACGTGGAAGAAGCAGTTGGCGCGGGGAAGCCAGAGGTTCGGCAGGCCGAGTTGCGGCAACTTCTTCAGGACTTCCTGAAGCCGCTCGTCGGGCAACGTGTGGAGCACGGCGAGGCGTTCGCCTTTCTTGGGATCGGGCAGACCGGTGACGGCGAAGGTGATTTCCTGCACGCCGGCGGCTTCGTGAAGTTTCTCCTCGATCTTCATGTGCGGGACCATTTCGCCGCCGAGCTTGCTGAAGCGGCTCAACCGATCGGTGATTTCCAGGAAGCCGTCCTCGTCCATTCGGGCGATGTCGCCGGTGACATACCAGCCGTCGCGGAGGACTTCGGCGGTCTTTTCCGGTTGGCCGAGGTAGCCGCGCATCACATTCGGGCCGCGCACCAGCAGCAGGCCGGGTTCCCCCAACGGCAGCGCGGCACCGGTGTCCGGGGAGACGATCCGCACGCTCACGCCGGGCAGCGGACGGCCAATGCTGCCGCGGCGGCTGCCCATTTGCTGAAAGCCTGCGGCGCGAAAATCGTGGGTGCTGCACGTCACGACCGGCGAGCACTCCGTGCAGCCGTAGCCTTCGACCGGCCGGATGCCGAACTTCTCCTCGAACGCGGTGGCGAGCCAGCCGGGCAACTTTTCGGCACTGACCATGACGAACCGCAGGCTGCCGAAGTCGGCCGGCTCGCAACTGCGCAGATAGAGTTGCAGGAAGGTCGGCGTCGCCATCAGGTAGGTCAGAGTGTAGCGGCGGACCAGTTCGCCGATCGGTTTGGCGTCGAGTGGATTGGGATGGAAAGCCACGCCGATGCCCATCATCGCCGGCGCCGTGAGGGTGGCGGTAAAGCCGAAGGAGTGGAAGAACGGCAGGATGCCCAGGAATCGGTCCTGGGGGCCGAAGTCGAGCAACTGGCCCAGTTGCCCCGCGTTGGACGCCAGGTTGTAGTGGGTGAGCATGACCCCCTTCGGTTCGCCCGTGCTGCCGCTCGAGAAAATGACGGTCGCCAGGTCGTCGAGTGTGCCGGGCTGTTTACGTCCGACCGCGCGTTCCAAAGAACCGACCGGGGCCAGCCAGGCGAGGCTGAGGGCGACAAGCTTCTCGCCCAATCGGGGCTGGGCGGCGACTTCTTCCAGCCGGAGCGTGCGGCAGGGAATCTTCACTTTGACGCGGTCGAGAAACGCCTGCGAGGTGAGGATCGTTTGGAGGTTGCATTGGCGCACGCAGGAGGCCATCGGCTCTTCGGAAAGCGTGTAGTTCAGGTTCACCGGCACTTTGCCCAGGAGCAGCGCGGCGAGGTTGACCAAGGCGCCGGCAACCGAAGGCGGGAGGAGGATGCCGACCATTTCCTGGCCGGCCCAGTGCGAGCGCAAGCGGCGGGCGAGAAATATCACTTTCGCCAGCGCCCCACCGAAACTCAGGTGCGGCACCCGGGCATCGGCCATGGCCAAGCGGAACGGGCAGCGGCGGGCACGTTGCACGAAGGCGCGGTGGATGGGCTGCATCGCCTTGCGCCGGTGCGGCCAGGCGTCGGTGTTCAATTCCTGGATGGCCGTTCGCACCTCGAAGGCGGTGGCCGTGGGAGGGAGCGCGTTGCCGAAGCTCACGGTCACGGGGTAGGGCAGACGACGCGGCACCTTCCAGAAGAACCGTCCTGCCTGGTAGCTGAAGATGCTGCCCCACACGCCATCCAGACAGGCGGGTATGATGGGCGCGGCCAGCCCCTCCATGAGGCGCTCGAACTCGCGCCGAAACGGCAGCACCACACCAATGCGTGAAATGGATTCCTCGGCAAACAGGCCGACGACCTCGCCTTGTTGAATGGCTGCGCGAGCCGTTTGCAGCGCATGGATGAGATCGCGCGGCTGGGAGTGGAGGCGGCAGCGGAATCACGCGCAGGGCACGCAGAAACGGCTTGAGCTACCACACCGCACAAATGCTTTGCGGGAGGAGAAAGCGGACAAACCGCGGCGTGGCGGCCAGCAGCAACAGCACGTCCACATAGGAAACGTGGTTGCTGACCAGCAACGCACCGCCGGACGGCGGTACGTTGTCGGGGCTGAGCACGGTCACCCGATAGACCGTGCGCGTGAGCAACCGCAAGGCCCTATGGAGAAGCGGTGGTTTCATGCGGCACCTCTCGCTTCGTGATTGAGGACGCCGGCGGGCACCTGCCACCGGGCCGACTCGATCTCAGCGATCAACTCAGCGCGCCAGGCCAGCAAACGGCGTGCGGCGGACGGCGCGCGCAGCAGCACCCGCAGGGACCGCATGCCGACGGCGATCCGGAGCAGGTTGCGGAAGTAATGGTGGGCCACCAGGCTGGCCGCCGGCAGCGAGAGCGCATACCAGAGACTCACCGGCAAGCCGAAGAGCGCCTGGACAATCGCGACGTAGGCGCCGTAAACGACAGCCGAAACTCACCGCACCGGCAAGAATGGCCGTCGTGGACACCTGGGTTTGGTCGGGCCGGAGCTCGGCTAAGCTCGTGCGATCGGCCCAGTTGATCCACGCGACCGGCAGCAGGCGATGGATCCAGCCATAGACCGCCACGGGCAACAGCATCACCCCCAACACTGTCCATCCGACGCTCTGCCGGATGCAGCTGCGCCTTGTCGGGGAAATGGGCCAGTTCCTCGTCTGTGAGGTTGAGGCGTTTCAACCAGCGCTCATAGCGGTCCAGCTTGCGCACGAAAGCCGACGCGTGTTCCGGGTGATGGTCATAGGTGAACTCCACCGCGCTGGCGATGGCCTGGGTCAGGAGCAGCTCGCCGGTTTTCGGCGGCACCGGCTCGTGGATGACCCGGTTGCCCACGCGCAGGCGGTCGAGATACAGCCGCTTGACGGCCTCCACAACGCGCGCGCGCTCCAGCCGGGGCAGGTGAAGGATCAGCGTGGTCATCCGGTGCTCGATCTCGGCGGTGAGCCGGTGGATGCAGTCGTGCTTCTTCTCCGGGTAGCCCGTCAGATAGTCCGCCACCCGAATCGGCTCGCCAAAATGGACCAACACCTCGCTGCGGTAGCGGTCCTTGGCGGAAAACGTCAAGCCGACCGGCACAATCTGCAGTCCCAGCTCTCCGGCATGGCGATGCTCCAGCTCCAGCGCCATCCGCGCGGCGCCGGTCTTGACGGTCTTGAGTTGAGGGTCGTCGTGAGTGATGCCTTCCGGGAAGATGCCGACCGCCTCGCCGCGTTCGAGCACGCTGAAGCACGCCTCGAATGTGTCCAGCACCGTGCGCATGGCGCGGGGGTCGTCCTTCACCCGGTTGATCGGGATGACGCCGCATTGGGTCAGCAACCAGCGCAGGGGCGCGATCCGGAAGAGCTGGACGGTGGCGACGAAGTTGACCTTCCGCGGCACCGAGGTGCCGATGACGAAGGCATCGGTGACCGAGTTGGGATGGTTCGAGGTGAACAGCAGCGGGCCTGTGCGGGGCACGCGCTCGCGGTGGAATCGTTCGATGCGGGAGAAGTAGAATCCCAGCGCCAGCCGCAGCAACCAGCGGCTGACACGGTAGAGCATGGAAGACCCGGCGTTCATGGCCACCCTGTGGTGGAACTTACGTCTGCAGGGGATGAAAAAGCAAGGGGTGCCACCCTGCAATGGCCTCCGGTGTGCCAGTTCGCGACGGCCACCGGGTACTCGGCGGCGGCGAATTCCCGGGTGCGATACGAGCGACAACCGTACGCCAGGAGCGATGCTATAGCCCAAGTGATCACGAAGGCCGCTCGGGCACGCAGGGAACTGGATGGGCGGGCAATCATGGTGCACGGGTGGCGGGAAAGCGGGGTTCAGTGGCTCTCCGGCCGCAGTTCATGCCCGGCGACGGAGCATTGCGGCTCCTGCCGGACCGGGCCCAGGGTGTAGTTGCCGCCGTCAGGACATTTGGGGAGTCTTCGGCGCGGCAGGTAGGGTGCCAGGTCTGCCGGGGTGGGGACGGCATCTTCCGCCTGTTGTTTGTCCAGGGCCCACTGCTGCTTGGCGTCCTGGAGGAGTCTGAGTTGGTTGCCGCAGATCTGGCACCGGGCATTCCGCACCGCCACTTCATCCACCGGCGTCGAGTCCACCATCACCGGAAGCGACACCTGCCATTTCCCGTCGGCCGGGGTCTGCCCCGCTTGAATGGCCTGCCTCCAGGCGTGGATCTGCTTCTGGTGGTATCCCGTCGAAGCCTGGGGGGGATCCCCGTCCGGTTTGGCCCAAAACACGGTCACCCGATCCAGGTGTGCCAGCACCGCCTCGCGTTCGCCTTTCTCGAGCAGCTCCCGGGCGAGCACGAAGTCCGGGCCAAAGGAGTTCAGTGCGGGTGAGCCTGGGGTCTTGCCCGATTGCTCCAGGTGGTGTCTGGCCTGGGTGAGGTCGCCCTCGCGCAGGGCGATGCGGCCCAGGAGTGAGTGCATGGCGTAGATGAGGTTGCCGTAGTTCCAGTTGGTGATCGTGTTGGCGGCCAGCAGAGATTCCGCCAGGGCGCGGGCCTCCGGAAGTCGTGTGCCTGCCTCGACCCAGGTCAGGGCGAGCCCGGCGTTCAGCGTGCCGAGGTGGTCCTTCAAGGCGCGATTCTGCAGGTCTGCCTGCAACGCATTGGACACCGTCACTCGGGCGTCCGTTAGATACTCGGTGGCTTGGACATACACCGGTGTGCGCTGGTCGGAAGGGAGTCTGGCCGCGTGATCCAGATCCGCGCTCAAGCAAACGCCCTGAAGATACATCACCCACGGGCCGGCGGGTTCACGTTCGATCGCGGCGAGCAGGAGCGGGAAGCGTTTGGGGTTCGAGGGGATGAGGGTCCAGGGGGCGGTGCCGTTGGTGTCTTGTTTGATCGCCTGCATGAACGCCTGCACTTCGGCTGGCGCAACCACCGGGGTTGCGGGCGTGACCTGCCCGGTTGCCAGGTACGCTGCGAGCATGGCGGACAGCCCCAGTGCCCGCGTCAGGAAGCATCGCGTTTTCATAGTGCTCTCCAATCGTCCATGCGCTATTCAAGCCTGAATCCCTTCAGTAAAGTGATCCCGCAAGGGAGTTTAACCCGCCCCGGGACAGCTCCGGCATTGATGTAGCCTTCGCAGGCGACACTGTGGCTGAGGCGCTTTGTGGCGCCGACCGCTCTTCTTTCTTCTTCATTGCTTTGGGACATTGGGTGGGGATTGGGCTGGGGCGTTACGCAGCAAATCATCCAAGGCGCGGCGCAATTCCTTGCCCACCTCGGGCGATGCGCCAACGTGGACTTTGCGCACGACGTTGGCGGGGTCCACCAAGACCATCGTCGGAATCCCGCGCACGTGGAACGCCTCGGCCATCTTGCCATCCGTATCCAGCGCCACGGTGAGGTCGAGCTTGGTCGAGGTGAGATACGCGCGGATGGTTTCCGGTTTCTCGCGGAGATTGACCGCCACGTATCGCACGCCGCGCGGGGCATATTCGCGGGAAATCTCCGCCAGGGTGGGCATGACCTGCCGGCAGGGGCCGCACCAAGTGGCCCAGAAATCCAGAAGGACGATGTTGGTGCTCCCAGTTGCGGGCAACACGAATTCACCGCCGTCGAGGAGGGCCAGCTTGAAGGGACCCGGGACCGGCTTCCCCTCCAGCGAAGTTTCTCGTGTTTCACTGGCGACGGCTTGGGGTGACAGCGACGGAAGTTGGTTGGTCAGCGCCGGCTCACGCGGGAGGGACTCGGTCTTGACCAGCCAGATTTCGTTGGTGTTGCCGCGCAGATCGAAGGCGAGACTCTTGCCGTCGGGCGACCATGCGGGCATGGTGCAGCCGGGATTCTTCGCCACCTGGAAGGCGCCGCCGCGTTCGACGTCGAAAACCCACAAGCCTGCCCGGCTGCCGGCGAAACCGCCGAAGGCCACCTGCCGTCCATCGGGCGACCAGCCGGCCAGCAAGCCGCGTTCACCGGGTGTTGGCAGACTCGCCACGGTCTGGCCGGTCTCCCGGTCCAGCACCGTCAGCTTTTCCCCCGCACCAAACGCCATGCGGGAGCCGTCGGGCGAAATCGACGGGTACCACGACAAGGGTTTCTCGAAGGATACCACCGGCGGTTCATCGGGCGTGGCAACGCGGACCGACAGGATCTGGTTCCGTTCCCGGCTATGAAACAACACTTGCGCACTGTCGGCCGACCACGACGGGAAGCCGCCCTTGCCGATCCTGACGGGCTCGCCGCCGGCGGCGGGCAAAACCCAGATCTCTTCTGAAACATACGCCTTGCCGCCCACGGTCACGTAGGCAATGAACTTTCCATCCGGTGACCAGGCGGGATCCTGGCCCTTGGAGGTGAGATCTGTGGTTATGTGAGTTTGGAGATCCAGCACGGCGATGCCGCCGCCCTGTTTGCCAAAGGCGATTCGCTGGCTGTCCGGCGACCAACTGGCTTTCCAAGCGTCTGGCTGGAGCAGTTGCGCGGGAAAGTCGCAGCCCAGCTTGACGTGCAGGGTCCACCACGCTTTGCGCGCGGCGGCCAGTGAAGTCGTGGTGGGGCGTGGCGACACTTCGCTTCCCAGGATCAGTTTCTCGGCCTCGGCCCGGAGGACAACCGATGCCGCCGCGTCAAACCACCACCGCTCCCAGCTTCCCCCCGCCAGGTTGCCCTGCTGCAGAAAGGCATCCAGCCGCGCGCTGGCCTGCGCGAGGGCGGCTTTGGCTTGTTCTCCGTGACCAAGCCGGTGTTGGGACATGGCGGCCAGGAGACCGGAGAGGCACGCGATGTGTGGATCTTGATGCGCTCGCAACTCATCCAGCCAGCGAAGGGTTTCCTCCGCGTGGTCCGCCCGGTATTCGGCCATGCCTTTCACCAGTTTGAACCAGGGGGAATCCGGTTGGGCCTTGACCGCCGCGTCGGCCAGTTGCAGAACCGGTTTCAGATCGGGAACGGAATCGGCCTTCAGCAGGCAGGTTTTGGCCGTGCGATCGGCGATGAGTGGGTCCTGGGTTGCGGCACTTTCCGCCATCATGCGGGCGCACACATCGCGATAGATCCGCTCCTCACCGTCCAGCAAGCCTGCCACGGCGCAGCCTCGGGCGACGAGGTGGTCGTAGCCGGAAAGCTCCATCAACTTCTGCGAGCCCTTGACACATCCAGCCCAATCCCCAAGACACCCGGAGAAATCGGTCAACCGCCGCAGGCTTCGGAGTGTCTGGGCGTGGGTGGCGCCCAACTGGGACTGCTCGGTTTGCAGTTGGTCCGCCAGCAGGCGCAGGACATCCGCGTAATTCCCCTGCTGGGCGGCCTCCTCGACGGCGCGGTCGAAGGCGCGCTGCTTTTCCTCCTGTTGCGCCTTTTCGACCCGTGCGGCTTCCTGTTCGAGTTCCTCCAGGACCGGGCCCAAAGCGCGGTAGAGGCGGTCGATTCGCTTGGTTTGCTCGTCGAGTTGGTCCTGCAACTTTTCCGGTGTGGCGGACACTCCGGGCTGAGGCGTGTCCGCACCCCAGCTGGCGCAGCCGACGAAGGCTGCGATGGTCAAGCCCATGGCCGGGGCCAGTGGGAAGTTCTTGGGATGGATGAGAAAGTGGGCGATGCGAGATTTCATGGTCTTGTCTCCTTGGTGTTTATTGGTTGTCTTGAATCCGGTGTCAGGGCCAGTCAAACGGCTGCCGCGTGTGACGATTCTTAAGGGAAGTCTCCGGCTCGGCGGGGCTGTGCTGTGCCCGGCCCGGGCGCTGGGGCACCGGCGCCCTACCGGCACGGAAGCCACTTTCGAGAATCCGTCTATTCATCCTGCATGAGTCGTTGCCGGGCGCTGTGCAGTTGCTCCCGGGTCAGTTTCTTCTCGACCCACCGGACCTCAGTGGCGGCCACCCGGTCGCCCCGAACGGCCGCCCGCTTGAGCCATACCCAGGCTTCGACGTAATCCGGCTTCACGCTGAAACCGTCGCTGAGCAAAGCCCCGAGCTTCGCCTGCGCCGGCAACACGCCCTGGACCGCCGCCTGGCGGTAACAGTCCACGGCTTCTTCCATCCGGTTCCGCTGCTCATAAGCCACGCCAAGGAAGTATTGCGCCTCGACGCTGCCGCGTTGTGCGGCGGTCTGGAGCAAGCGGAACCCTTCCTCCTGCTGCTCTTGAGTCGTCGGCTCTGCGCCCAGGAGCATCTGGGCCAACCCCACCTCCGCCGATCGGCAATCCTCCTGCACGCCGCGCCGGAACCAGCGGGCAGCCTCGTCCGGGTTGTGCTGCCCGCCCTCGGGGTTTGCGTAGAGACGGCCGAGTTCGCAGGCCGCATGCGGGTAATTCTGGTTGGCGGCTTTGATCATCCAACGGGCGGCCACTTGGGGATCGGCCTGGACACCGAGGCCTTGGAGATAAAGGCGGCCAAGGAGCATTTGTGCGGGGGCGTAATCCAGCCCGGCTGCGTTCTGCAGCCAGTCCGCGGCGGCGCGCGCGGCCGCTTGATCCAGGGGCGGGGCACCGGCTTGGATGCCGGTCAGGCAGCTCCTGGCAAACTCCGTCAGCAGCCGCGGTCGGATTTCCTTTTCCCAATGCCGCTCGATCACCGGGCGCAGCGCTTCGTCGGGCGGCAGGTTTGGATTCATCCTCAGCGCGGCGACACTTTCGAGGGCCAGTGGCAGCGCGTTCGTGCCGATGAGTTTCATCAAGATCCGCAATTGCGGTTCGGTGAGCCCGGGTGTGACCTGAAGCGCGCCGCGCAGGAACCTGGGTCCCGCCTGCTCGCTGCGTAGCAGCAGGCGGAGATCCTCCTGCACGGTGACGGGAGCTAAGCGAGCAGCCCCGTGCCGTGCAAAGAGAATGGCCAGGAGCGGATCAAAGCGGCCCAGCGCGTGGGCGGCGATCAGGCAACCCAGAGGCCCGGTTTCCTCGGTTTGGGCGAGCCTTGTGATGTCGTTGGTGGCCCAGCGGTTTTCGCCGGCGGTAAGGAAGGTGGCATCGCGCATCACCGCCCACGGCCACGAACCGCGCGCCCAAAGGTCGTCGTTGACCGCCAGCACCATGCCGCCGATCAGCCGGACCCACTCCCTGCTCGCCCCCAGGTCAGGCACCGGGCCATCCACCACAAATGGAAAATCCTCGCCGCTGTCTTCCTCCGAACCCGTGCCGGAGAGGAAATCCAGCGGGGCGAACAACTCGCTCCAGGGCAGTTCCTCCGCCGCCATCAACGTTTCGAACAGTTCCCCCGCCTTGAGGCGTCCGGTCGCGCGATTGTCCGGCCCATCGAGCCACTCAGGGAATTCCCTTTCCACCGTCCCGCGAACCTCCCGCCCGAGCAGGGCGAGCGAACTGCTCCACGGATGCCGCGCATCAAACGCGTTGGCAAACGCGGCACTTTCGGTGGCGATCTCGCGCAGCACGCGGGCGAACGCGCCTTCCTCGCTGCGCAGCACCACCTCGATGTCATTGGTGCGCTCCCTCATGCGCCAGGCGATGAGGCGTCCGGTGCCCGCGTCGGCCGTGAGTTCGAAGGAAGACTCCGCATCCGCCTGGCTGCGAACCGAGAGAATGCCTTGCTCAATGTGGCAGTTTCCCTCGCGGGGATGGGCGAACGCCACGAACGCCACCGGGGCCAGGTCCAGCCGCATCGAGTAGGGGGCGCCGTCGGTTCCGCTGCTAGAACCCCGCGCCAAAGGTGAGATTGAATCGGCCGGTATCGTCCGTCGGATTGCCAGCCAGTGTCAGATACGACTTCAATTGGGTGCCGGTGGGTTTGCCGGTTAGCTTGCTTTGTTGGGAGCCGGAGTAGAAGCCCAAGTGCGCGGAGGCGGCGATGAGCCCGAGTCCAAACGGCAGCGGCTGGTTGGTTGAAGGCTGCCGGATCAAGAGTGCCAGTCCTTCCTGCCCCAGGACGATTTCCGCGCTCGCGTGGCGGCCGTTCCGCGTCATCTGCGCCTCCAACAGCCAGTCCTCTGGACGTTGCCTCCAGTCCAGCACCCACTGGCGCAGCTTCAGGAATGCCTGTTCTTCCGGGCTCAGTTTCTGCGTGAGCGGCGGGGCGTTGGTGAACTCGAAGACGGCCAGGTTGAGCTTGTAGCGGCCCGGTTCCGCCAGCGGCTCGATGGTGGCCCGATGCCCGCTGAACCGACCGGCTTCATAAAGCCGCTGGAGGACGTCGTTGGTCACATTGCCGCTCAGCGGCATGCCCGGACGCAGTTGCAGGAACGACAGGAGATCCTCGCGCGAGTTCACCCGAAGCCCTTCCACCTCGATCTGGTCCAGCGTGCCGACCACGCCCGGCTTCTGGATCTGAATCAACAGATCCGCCTGGAGTCGGCTGTCGTCGAGCGCGAGTCCGACCCGGGCCTCCGCCTGTTGCCGGTTCAACTCGCCCAACGCTGCCACGACGCTCTGTTCGAAACCGGCGAGGCTGTTGGGATCGGACGGGGCATGCTCACCTTCCCGCCAGGACCAACTGAAGCACGGCTGGCCGGCTCCCTTCGTGGTTTCGAGCAGCGCGGCAGCCTCCTGCAGACGATTCGTCAATTGCTCGGTGAGGGCCACGTCCAGACCGGTGACACGCACGGCGCCGCAGCGAAAGCGCGGTCCTTCGACGACGCCCACCCGAATCCGCTGGGCCGGACGGTCGGCTTGAACCGACACGGCGACCTTGGCAAACCCCGCCCGTTGATAACCGCGTCTGACGGTCTGCTCGATCCAGTCCAGGTAATCCGCGAGCGGTGCGGCCGGGTCCGTGCGGCCATGAAATTCCAGCCGCATCTCCAACGGTCTCAGGATGGCCTCCCGTGAGAAGGTCTGCGTGCCTTCGAAGGCCAGACATTCCTTGCGTCCCAGATCCCCGAGGGTTTCCGAGCCCACCGGCGATTGTGCGGACGCCAGGTTCAACGCGACGGCAGCGGTCGCCAGGCCCATCACAAACGCACGGCGAATCCAGGTGTGTCCCGCCATCCAGACGACCCCAAACCCGCCCTTGGCGATGTCCATCATCGCCGTGCCGAAGATCTCCTGTGCGTTTGGGTTGTTCATGACCTTTTCTCTGCCCGACCGGGGACATCATGGGGACGCTTCAGCCTGCCAGCCCACGGCCCCTCTGTCCAACCATGCGAAATCTTCCGCCACCCTCCCGGGTAACAGTTACTTTTGGCGCCCGGCGCCCTGGGCCACACTTTTCCTGCGGTCCGCACTCGCAGGCGGATCACTGAACCTCGATGCAGCAGCCGGCACCCTCGACCGTCACTGCGCAGACGGGCTGCCCGCTGGCACCTTGGCCACCACCAACACTCCTTCGGCCACGGCAAAGGCGAGATCGCCTTTGGGTGACAGGCCCACGCCATCCACATAACTCGATGGGCCTTGGAATCGGATCCGCCCGATCTCCCGTCCGCTTTCCACATCCCAGACCCGTGCGGTGCTGTCGCCCGCGCCGGAGATCAGGCGCTGGCCGCTGTCCGAGAACGCCAGGCTCACCACCCAGTTGCTGTGGCCCTTGAGCAGCTTCTGCCGTTCACCGGTCTGCGCGTTCCACAGGATGATATCGCAGGGCGCATATCCCACCGCCAGAGTCTTGCCGTCCGGTGCAAGGCCGACCGAGAGCGGCCCAGAACCATGCTCCGCGTCGTAAAAGGTGTGCCGCACCTGGCCCGTGGCGCTGTCGAGGAGAAAGGCGCCGCGCGGCCGGCCCGGAATTTCCAGAACCACCAGCGAACTCCCGTCCTGGGCCCCGGCCAATGTGAAAAAGTCGTCCCGCACAAAACCGCAGAAGGTCCACAGCACCTTGCCGGTGTCGCGGGCCAGAACGGCGCCCGCCGGCTTGTCGTGATCCACGTGCTTGCCGCCGTCGTCCCCATACTTCTGGTAGGCCCCCCAAACCACGCGGTCATTGCCCAACCACGTCACGCGGCCCACTGCCCTTCCCACATTGGTGGACACCGTGGTGCAGGCGTGGCTGGCCAGATCCCAGATCAACAAGGCGCCGCCCGCCGTTCCGGTGAGCAGTTCGGTGCCTTTGGGCGAGAACGCCAGACAGGTAATCTCCTGGCCCGCTGGCTGGAGTTCCCGGACCGCCTTGCCCTCGGCGTCGAAGAGGCGCACCCCGCCCTGGGTGGTAATGACTGCAAACTCGGCGGCGACTGGATTGACGCACCCGACGGCGGTCAGGCTCTCATCCTTCACCTCTCGAATCCGCTCCATGGCGAGCACCCGGTCCTCCTGCTGCTGCTTTTCCACCTCGGCGGCGCTCTCCTCCAGGTCTTCCAGATGCGGCCCAAGCGCGCGGTAAAGTCGGTCAATCCGCCGGGTCTGCGCCTCGAGTTTCTCCTGAAGATCTTGAATCACGCCGGGCAGATCGCCTGCCGATGCGTTGGTCGTCGTGGCGGCCTGGCCGCGGTCCACGGCGATCAAGCCCTGCGCCAGCAGTGTCAGCAGAAGAATGTGATGGTGTTTCATAGGTTTTTTCCTTGGTCATGGATGTTGACTGAACTTGAACCGTTATGCCTTGCCGCGGCCTTCCCCCTGAACCGGCATGTGAAGTGCGCCGACAGAGCGCAGCCCGACGGCGCTTTCGAAGGGCTGCGGGACGCTCGAGTGCACACCGTACCTGCGAAAGCGGTGTCACGCTCGTGCCTCGCGTGCCACGCACTCCAGGACATAGTCCACTTCAGCCACGCATAGGATGTCCCGCGATGGATCACGTGTCCAGAACGAAGCCGGCGAATGCGACGTTGAAGATCCGGCCACGCATAGAATGTCCCGCGATGGCTCGCGTTGATTGACTAAGGCCAAGCTCCTTCTGTCTCCCCCTCAGAATTCCTTTGGTATTTGAGATAAAAGGGGAACGGGACCGTTCGCGGAGCGGTGGACTTCCCTTCCGCCCCAAGCGCACCCGCCGCGACTCCCTCCGGCATCTGGCGCGAGACGGCGTAGTGGTAGAAGTAAACCTCCACGTCGTCCAGTTCATCAATCTTGAGCACGGTCACGCCCAAGTCTTTCGTCGCGATGCTGAGCCCCCAGCCGGTGGTGGCGACGCTGCGTCCCTTGAAAATGTCAATCTCCTGCACCGTTGGCGGGACCCGGGAATCTGCGCTCAGTTGCATCGTCACCGGCGATTTCAAGGCGGCGCTGAACCGCCAGGAGGCGCTGGGCGGATGGAAGAACCAGTAGCGTGTGCCGTAGGCCGTCAGTTCGTCCGCCAGGCGATCCGGGCGGCCGGGAACGAACTGGCCCACATCAAAATTGCGGATGAAGCTGCTGCCGCCGTAGGTGATTTTCTCCGCCGAACAGGGTGCGGCCCAGGCTGTGGCTGCCCGGCAGGTTAT